>JBHLMN010000001.1:0-492920 GCA_048938105.1 Promethearchaeota archaeon | reverse complement strand
TTGGAGACAGAATTGCTTGAAATAATGCTATTCTCCGAGTCCCAAAGAAAAATTCCATGGTGGTTGTTGTTGGAGACAGAATTGCTTGAAATAATGCTATTCCCTGATTCTCGAAGAGAAATTCCATGGTGGTTGTTGTTGGAGACAGAATTGCTTGAAATAATGCTATTCTCCGAGTCTTCCCAAAGAGAAATTCCATCTCTGTTGTTAAAAAGCGTATTGTTGGAAATTGTGTTGTTTATAGAACCATAAAGAAAAATACCGTCATCGTTGTGGGCAACCGTATTGCTAGAAATGGTTATGGCTGTAGAAATTCGAAGTCGAATTCCGTCGTTTCTATTGTTGAAGACCATATTGTTGGAAAGAATATTATTTTTTGAGTGTTCAAGAAGTATTCCGTAGGAGAAATAATTAGTTACAACATTACCGTCGATTATACCATGATCAACATAGTTAAACTCAATACCTGATGAAGCTGTGAACAAACCATTGAGAAGATTATTTCTAATGCAAAAATATGTATCAGTATCATATATTGCGATCGAAGCACCCGTGGAAGTTGTGATATTGAAGTTTTCTATGCGGTAGGGATCATCGATGGTTCCTAAGCCAGGAAATCCTTGGGAGGAAAAATTATTGTCATTTGTAATAATAATAGGATCATGAGGAATGAATTGGTGAAGCTTTTGAGTAATAACAGTAAATTGGGCCGTTTGATCAGCAGAGAATTGGCTATCAGGGTTGAATCGAAGCACTTGGGATAATCCACGGACATTTAGACAAAGTAAAAGGAATAGAATGAGAACTCTATCATTATTCTTCAAATTGGTTACACTCTTCATTCAAATCCTAAATTCGAGCTTATGGCTCTCTTTTGTTATAAAAAGTTTTATCAACATGGTGTTAACATATTTGGGGGAAAATTAGGATTCAGTAGGGCTTTTGAAATCTCCTAACGAAGATGAGGACGAGAATAATTAGGAAAACATTCAGTAAAGAAAAGCTAGGAGACCGTGTAGGTACACTAGATGAGATTATAATGTCTAGGGAGAGTTTCAAGAGGCCATTTGCCCCATCAGCAACTAAGAAATCATTTGTTCCTTCTATTTGAAGTAGATATTCTATAGAACCACCATCTCCTAAATAAATGTCTGTTAAAAAATCTAAATCGTGATTTTCTGTTATTCTGAACACAGATACAGTGTTATTCACTCCACTTACAACCAGTACATCTTCATCGATCAGGCCACAATCTCTATAGCCTTTCTCTGCGTCATAGTTCACACTATACCTTTTGTATTTTGATGTGGTAGACATGAGAGGAATGATATGGAACATGTTTAACTCACGAAAGGATGATCGGTGATTAATAACGAAATATTCATTGGAAACAGCTGGTCTTCCCGCAAAGCGTAGGAAATATTCAAAATTGGAATTTTTATAATCAATAGACCATAATAAATGGGGATCCTGTGAAACAAGAGGATTACCACTTAGATTATAAATTCCTGTCTTGTGATCTCCGCTAAAAAAACCATACTGTGACACAATAAACACTTGCTGACAATGCCAGTTGTCTAAGGTGATATAACCCCTTAACTGGGGGTGGGTCACATTTGTAAAGTCATAAATCAGAAAACCCCATTCATAGTTTGCTGTAAATACGAATTCATCAAAAGTATCTAAGAAAGATATTAACCCTGTTGTTTTCGTTGTAATTTTTGAGACAGTTTGGGGATCGGAATCATTATTAAAACTCACAAAAAATAGGTAGTGCGAATGTTCGAAGGTAGTAAAGATCAAAGTATGATTGATCACAACAAAAGCAGCAATTGTCTCATTCGATTGAAAAACAGATTTGTTTTGATTTTGTTCAACTAAAATAATCTCATTATCCTCAGTCACTAGAAAAAAACGACCTCTTGTTAAAGTGATTTTTTGGGCATCAGTTTTATTCCAAATATTCTCGATAGTGTATTCGACTGACACCCCCTTTGAAGCAGTAACTAAGAGAAGGGGGAGGATACCGCCAAAACCGACAAGACAGAGAATTCCCCTCAAGATTAAAGCCCCGCCCTTACTCTTCAGTTGAAATACCTCCTTACATAATATAAACCAATAAATCTTATTTAAAGTTTTATTCATAAATACAATACTATTGGTTGAAACAATTCGTGAATCTGTTCTTTCGTGTCTAGGGGTTTGTGGGGGAGCTCCAGTTTGAATAGGGTAACACTTATCTTAGAAAAACTTGAGATTTAATGATATTTGAGAAAGAGCTTTGAATTGAAAAACTATTCATTTTAAAAATATAATTCTTGGGATCAGTCTTCTCGAAGTGCCATTAACATTATCGTCACTTGGTCTTTTAATAAAAAAGGAGAATGATAATGAGGAGAAACCCAATCCCAAAGAGAAGGATAAGTCCGAACGGGACATTACTTGGACTGGGCTGAGTCACACCTATTCACAAATCAAAAATCTATGTAGAACCACCATTAGAGGACGAAAACTTCGTAGAGCGATTACGAAACCATCATGAGAAAATATACGATCCGCTAATAAGTATCTTCCAAATTTATGATCAGTGGGCTGCTGGTATAACGCGAAAGATCCGTTCACCAGTAACCAGTCGTTATACATGGCAGGCGAAGAAAATGAGGGAAAAAATAGACTCTGATAGACTCGCTCATGAAATAAAGGAGGTGTCTACAAACATCTGGACACTCTATACATATATTTACAATAGTAAGGAATTACAATACTTAACAGAATCCATGAACCATGGACATAACACGTTGCGAAACCATTTGCTGGTAATCGCTAATTTGATAGTGCAAGACCAGAAATTCTTTAGGAATTGAGGAAAAATGCACAACAAAGCGTCTAATAGCCGTTTCCAAATCGTATGACGGCAGTAGGGCCTGAGGTTTAGGCAAGAGGATTAGAACGTGAAACCCTCGAAAGGTTAAAATACTAGAGGGAACCTAATAATGTTGGCGTCGAAGCAGAAGTCTGACTCCGGGTTTCTCCGAAAACCTGAGGAAATTCCAGCCATTCTTGTATGCTGAACAGTCGGATAGTACCTGTGGGTAACTATTCGCTGTCAACCGAGAGGTTGGGCTCTGCTACAGAAACGCAACGCCCCTGTTCTCATGGCTATGATGGAGTGAAGACGCTGGTAACAGTGGACGAGTTAATCTCCAGAGGACGAGCAGGGTATCGGTGAAACGAGCATCCTCAGTGAATGCAAGCTGAAGTAATGGTCTCTTAGGGGGCCATGGAGTGCAGCGCTTAGGTTGATGTCAGAAACTCGGATGGGGTGACCCTGATGAGCCAACAGAAGCTGGATTACTCTCTGGAGCGACGCCCACTGCTTTCTTTATGGCTCAACTTTTATTTTCATAAACTGTTGTTAATACTGTCAATACGTGAAAAATCCGAGAAAAAGAGAGAATTTCAGAACAAAAATAGAAATCAGAATTTTTTAAAGTCTCAAGTGAATATATGTTGTGTTAATGAGGGTCAGTCACCTTAAGTAACTAATATTTAGTATTTTACTTTATTCTGCAAGGTCGATGCAATGAACTATTCATTGGAGTGCGCAATATGGGAAACCACTCTTAAATGTAATTTACGTTGTTCTCATTGTGGATCATCCGCAGGTCAAGCCCGAAGTGATGAATTAACCACTGAGGAATCGTTTTCGTTATGTGAGCAATTAGCCCATTTAAAGTGTGATAATGTTGCTTTAATGGGAGGAGAAGTCTTCTTACGAAAAGATTGGTATGAAATTGCTAGCTGTATTAAAGATCTTGGCATAGAATTGAGTATTGTTTCTAATGGGTTTATTCTTAATAAATACATCAATGAATTAGCTGAATTAAAACCAACCGTGGTTGGCATTAGTCTTGATGGTTTACGAACAACACACGACCTCATTCGTGGTGTAAAAGGAACTTTCACTAATGCAATTAAAGCAATCAATCTTTTAAGAAGAAAACAAATCCATGTAACTATTATAACAACAGTTAGCAAAATTAATTTCAATGAGCTTCCCAAACTAAAGACTCTTATTTATAATAAAGGGGTTAACTGGCAAATTCAATTGGCAGCACCTTTTGGTCAATTCACAAAAGATAAAATGCTTTCTTATGAAGAATTTTATGCTGTAGGCTTATTCATTGCTGAACTAAGAGCTAAACATCACTTCCAAAACATGCCAGTTGTCGGAGCCCATTCTATGGGGTATCATTCTAGTGTGATGCCAAATTTTCTTTGGAATGGCTGTACTGCTGGAATCAGTTCAATTGGGATTACAAGTAATGGTGGAATCGTTGGATGTTTAGCCATGGGAAATGATCGCTTCATTGAAGGGAATATACGAAAGCAATCATTATCATCGATTTGGTACAGTAAAGATACGTTTTCTTATAACAGACAATTTTCGAAAAACCAAATAGGATCATACTGTATTCGTTGCCCACACAACTTGACTTGCCAAGGAGGTTGTAACTCGGTTTCCTATGCACTGATGGAACAATTCCATAATGATCCGTACTGTTTTCATCGTATAGAAACAGATATTATCCAAAATCAGGTCAATGAGGATTAGATTATATTATGATATATAATGAAAAAACTTCAGAGATTTCTCTTAATTTAGGATGTGGATTGAAGTACCGCGTTGGTTTTTTGAATGTAGATCTATTTAATTTGAGTGCTGCAGACATTGGTGCTCATGCTGCTTTTTTACCGATCAAGTCAAATATAGTTGGGATGATAGAGGCTTTTCACTTACTTGAACATTTTGACTGGGTGGAAGTCAAATACATATTGAATGAGTGGTTCAGAATATTAAAAGAAGGTGGGAGCTTGATTATCGAAGTACCTGATTTAAAGTCTTCCAGTAGAAAGATCTCCCGTTTAAAAGACTTATCATCACAAATATCAACTCTACAGTGGATTTATGGTGTAAAAAACCCTGGAATGCGGCATAAAACGGGTTTCACAAGTGAAATTCTTATTAACTTTTTGTTGAAGGCAGGATTCGTTAAGATTAGGAAAGAAACTCCTCAGAGTCATCAATACGAGAAAGGATTACGAATTACCTGCAAAAAACCTTTTCCCAATGAAATTCGAGACATAACTCTCATTCACGCTTTTAGAACAAATATTACGCCAATTATATTTTCTGGACATGTGAAAAACACTCATTTGTTAGAAAAAAATCATATTGAAAATATTGAGTCCTATTTAGACAAAAAAGAGAAAACAAACATGCTTAACAATTGCATTCATGCCCTTACCAGATTGTCTATCTGTAATCCATTATTAGCAGGAATATTGCTGCAAATAATCACACGTTATACCCATATTTTAGATAAATATCAAATTAAAATGAGTAAAACCATAAATTTTTTACAAAACATTGATTTTCACCAGAAAATATTCACATTATGGGTTAAACGAAAAAAAACGCCTGGAGAATTGGAAAAAGATTATCAATCTTTTATAGTTGATCTAGAATCTAAACTTTATCAGGTATTCACCACTGATTCTGATTTAAAAAAGACTTTTTCCTATACTCGTTCCTTGAGTTCTGAATCTATCCATTTTTTTGACTTTTTCTTTATCATGAACAAGGCTGCTACTTGTTATAATCAAGGTCTTCGAAAATTCTATTTAAAACGGTATGAAGAAGCTAAAGACTTGTTTATTGTATCTTCAAGATTAATTTCTGATAACTATATTATCTATTGGAATTTAGGTCGTTTAGGAGCGTTGACAGATGACCCTAAAACCTCATACTTCTATCGAACTGCGTTAACTTTATCTACAACTAAAGCTGAAAAAGAAGAAATACTAAAAGAACTTCGAGGAGTAAAAGAAAGAGTACGAGGATCTGTAATTGATATACCCGTTCTTCGATGAAAGAGTAGTATATACCTGACCTACTAAAACTTAACATCTTATTTGGAGGATAAGAGTAACATAAACGATTTTTTAATATGAACCCAGAATCATAAAAATATTTATAGATCTTTTTCTTGAACAATGGTAAGGGAGTTATACTAAAATATGTATAACAGTCCCCTAGATCATGTTTTGTATAAGATTTTATTTGATAATCGCACTGCGTTTATTGGGGTAAATTTTTTGAATAAGAAGAAAATTGATGAGATTGGAGAAAAACTTAACGTTTCGGTATCAACCTTCGAACAAGGTAAGAATAAAAGACTTATTGCTAAACCATTGTATCTTCTTATACAAATAGCGATCTTTATGGTCTCATCATTAATTGGTATGACCCTGGTTACTATTAAAGAACGAGCTACGTATCCAATCGACTTTATATTTAATAGTACTCCAGCATTACTTTTTACTCTTTCACTACATGCTGGAAATGGGATCTTTACGATACCAGGCCAAGAAAAGTATGGATTGAGTAAAAATATTAGATTCACAGCTTTTTTAGTCAATCTATTAGCATCATTAATTATGATTAAGCTATTTCTGGACACAGCTCCCCCTTATCCTACAGGAGTAGCGTATTCTGTTTTTAAGGATTCACCACAATCGCTCTGACTTGGACATAAGTTCAAATCTCTTGTTTTTTTAATATATGATGTATATCAAGGGAACTTATAAGTGAAATCATCTTTTTAATTTCTGGAGTCCTTGAGTTAATCTCCTGAGGACGAACAGGGCATTGGTGAAACGAGTATCCTCGGAGAATGCAAGCTGAAGTAATGGTCTCTTTGGGGGCCATGGAGTGCAGCGCTTAGGTTGATGTCAGAAACTCCGATGGGGTGACCCTGACGAGCCAACAGAAGCTGGATTACTCTCTGGAGCGACGCCCTTCCAATTATTTTACATCAACAACAGGTATAGGATTATGGAGGTGTGAGAATGGAAAAATAATTCGAAAAACAATAGATAAAAAATCGAAAACAAAAAATAAAATCAAATCTAACATTATTTTTCATTCAATGCTCAATTTGGTTATTTGTTACCTATGTATTTCATTAGAAACTCATTTTAACCTTAAAATGAAACATTTATAAGATGAAAAGCAGATAAGTTATAGATTAGCAACGATATTTCCCCCAAAAAGATCTTATTGATATCCATAAACTTTCACTTGGTAACTTAAACTGTAAGCGTTTGTTGAAACATTATAAAGCTGGGTTGTATTTGAAGATGCATTTTTTGTACTTAACTCGATTTGTTCTGATATTCTGACAGGTGATAAATCAATCAATCCAATCACAATCCCCACCCCGCACTTATCCTATTTACAACTTAGAAATATTTAGAATTGAAAAAGACAGAAAAATCAACCTGCTTAGTGAACCTCGAGTTCTTTGTCACATTTACTTTTCTCAAGTTTCTCGAAAATGATTGCAATTATATTATCAGCAATGGATTCCATTTCTCTCTGTTTTAAGTTTATTTTACGTAATTTATCGAAATCAAAATCATTCATGCCTATATGGGCTGTTTGAGCTGACTCAATTTTTTGTTGGATTTCTAGAAAAATATCAAGCGCCATTTCCTTTCCTCTTTGAGTTAGAAAGAATTTTCTGTTCTTTTGTAATACACCAAACTCTTTATCCAATAAGAATTCTATCTCTGCATTTAAAGAATTTGGTAGTACGATCGCTGATTGTTCATCAAATGCTTTATTTTGTAAACTATAAACTAATATTAAATCATCGTTTTCGATGTTTAAATTCGGATTTCGTGCTAAGATCCTTATTTTTCTATCTTGGGTGAATGTAAAAAATGGTGAGTAATCTTGAATCTTTCTAATGATTTCCAAATAACGATTAGTAGATTCCCAATGAAGGTTTGTGATTTCTGAGACAGTGTTAATAGAATAATCTTCCTCTAATAAAAGAGTATTTAATCCAACCATCAAATCAATAATAACAGCTAAAGGAGTTCGTTTCATCTAGTATCCACCAGAAGGAGTTTCATATCAAGGTACTACAGCTCTAGTATATTGATATAGTAGCGTCATATTTCATTAGTACGCAAAAAAATTCATTTTATTCATTTATACGTAATCTATTTAAAGTTTCCCTAATATGCAGTGTACAAAATAACCATTCAATTTTGAAGTTAAAAAAAGGTTATATTATAATTATGGAGTCTGGAGAAGAGGATTGAAAAAATTCTGCGGAGATTGATGAACCAAAACTAGTGAGGCAAACATTCAAGGATGATAATCAAAAGTTATTAGACACTGAATCTTTGTTTCCTTCTAGGAAACCTTGATAATCGAGTGGACAAATATGGCAGAGATGATAGCAACGTGGCAGGTATAAAAAATCTTCTAGAAAATGAACATGCATTGATCACGCTCTGCTTCATAGGAGAAAAGCTTAAAATTAGTGGATTGCCTTCTTTCATCGACTCTGGTGCCATATGTGATTGGTTAATTAAGAAAGGTCTTGTTAAAAATAGAACACCCAAGCATCTTCATATAAGACCATGTATCATCTCAAAATTTGGTAAAAGAATTTTAAAAAGGCTTGAAAACCGAGGAATCATTGATATTCTAAATAAATGTCGATTTGACGATGTAGAGAATTTTCTAACAGATTTCAATAATCATATTTCAGTTATAAATCAAAAATCAAGCATTCAATACCACTATCCTATGGATAGTACTTTTGATCATTTTCCAAGGATGCAAAAGTGGCATCAAACGAGATTGGGAATTCAATATTTTGTAGAAAAATGTGAAAAAGTAAATGAAACAAATCATAAAATCTATCTAAAAATTATTTGCCCAGTGTGTCGTGAAGAAAGTGTTCATAGCTATATATTAGACAAACTAGACCGATTTTGGTCAAAATTCCTAGATTTTACGTGTAATATATGTAATAATACCTTTGAACACAATTATTATCTAACAATCTGGAGAAGAAAATGTAGTAGTGTTTCAATAGCGAACTAATCAAAGAGGTGATGACAAATGCCTGATCGTAGAGCAGGTAAAAAAGCAGGACCACATGTTAAGACAAAAAATGGAAAATATGCACCTAGATCAAGAACAATGTCTGGAAAATGGAGAAAGAAACGGTCTGACGCAAAAGGTGCAACTAAATACCCTAAATAACTTTGTATTGTATGAATTGAAACATGCTGAAATCCTCTGAAGAACTGATTTGGCTAGTGAAGATTTCATGAATAATACATCTTATCTTTCTGATATTAGAAGTGAATATGAAAATTGGTTAAATAAGAATAATGAAATTTTAACCAAGATTTTTACTTGGGCCATGATTATTGACAACAATACAATAGAATCTCTCAATAAGATTAATGAACAGAAGAAATCCTTTAGATTACTTAGGACGATGGGAAACATTCCCAATTTCTCAAAACTTAATGTGAAACAGAAAATGTTTATTCCTAAGTGGCAAAAGAATGTTTATCGTGGAGATTATCTTATTTGTAGAGCAATTAGACAACTGAAGGATATATCAGATTTGAGAGAACTTCAAGATTTAGAAAAGAGACAGTTAGATCCTTATTTAAAAGAATCATTAGTGAACGCGAGGAAACTCCATCTCTTGGGCTTTTTTGATGCTTCAATAATTTTATGCGGTAAGATTACTGAATATATATTGAAAGAGAAAATGAATAAAAATTCAATTAGATTTGAAGAGAAATGGGGCATTCTAAAATTATTTAATAGGTTTCAATCAACTCAAAAACAACCAAAACAGAAGAAAGAAATGACTAAGAATGTTCAGGAAATTATTCGTAATTTACGTAACTTATACGCCCATGAGAACCCAAAATTGGCTTCAGCAGGGGATTCAAACTTGGTTTGGCATTCCTTATTATATCTCATCAATGAACTTAAAACTATCCAATAAACTTTAATTTAACTAAAATTCACAAAGTGTCCTACAAATTAAGGGAAGAAACTAGAATTGTCTTAAGAGGTGATGAAACTGGTTAAAATTGAAATTGATGAAGAAAAAAATGAAGTTATTGTTAGGTTACCCATTAACCCAAAAGAATCTAGTACTGGCAAGATGATGTTGATTGCATCTTCAGGTGGTTGGGTTGGTACGGAAACCATTTACGAGGAGCAACAACTCCGCGTCAATGCAACTGTCGGTTACAAACTATGAATTAAGTCTGGGACATGTTGAATCTATGAGAGGAAGACGTTCTCAGTACGAGAGGAACGGGGCGTCGGCGCCTCTAGTCGACGGCTTATCTGGAAGGGAACCATTTGGCCTCCACGCCGCCGTTGCTACTTTTCAGTTATCTGAACGATTTTTTGAAAAAAATCTTCCCCCATGAGATTTATTATCTGGAAGGAACGAAAATCAGGTATACTTATCAATTTCTGAATGAGTTAATCTCCTGAGGACGAGCAGGGTATCGGTGAAACGAGCATCCTCAGTGAATGCAAGCTGAAGTAATGGTCTCTTTGGGGGCCATGGAGTGCAGCGCTTAGGTTGATGTCAGAAACTCGGATGGGGTGACCCTGACGAGCCAACAGAAGCTGGATTACTCTCTGGAGCGACGTCCTCACTTTTATTTTATGTTAAAGTGATTATTAGGTTAGTATTGGAAGAAAGAAGAATTTCCAAAAGTGGTGAAAATTAATAGAATACAAATTGAACTTCACAGCGTAATATTTTAGATTCAATTGCTACCTAAACAGCATTTATAGTTGGTTAATGATAAAAATTAAGTCAAAATGATTTAACAATATTTGTTTGAAATTAAGCTTAGTGGGAATTTTCACGGTGATATAGATGACGATATTTGTACATTTTTTTAGCTTAGGTCTCATTATTGCTGGATCTAGTTATGATATAATGCTGGTTGGATCTATCTAGCATTTTCTTGATCTTAAGAACTTTATCCCCAGATTTTTTGATGAGTACAAACAAGATGAGTTATCAGAAAAATCAGTTAAACTTGACAAGAGTCTACTGAGGAGTACACACAAAATCTTTTTCTCTGGGTCTTTCATTACTATTGGATTCTCAATATTTTATATCCGTGTACTAAATAGTTAGTTTTTAATTAAAATATTCAAAATTATATTGGAGAATTCGAATGGCGTTTATCAAAGACCAAACGAACTCAGAAGCACTATTACAATCCCGTTTCCCTATAAAAATTGATCATTTAGTGAAAAGTTACGGTAAAATTAAGGTGCTTGACGATATTAGTTTGAGTCTTAAAGATCATGAGTGTTTAGGCATTGTTGGACCGAATGGCGCTGGAAAAACAACCTTACTACAATGCCTTATGGGACTAGTAAAGATTCAGAAGGGTAATATACGTATTTTCGGGTATGATGTGGTTATACATGGAAAAATTTTATCTGTCCTTCGAAATATACGACCGAGAATTGGGTACACTCCTGAACAGCTTGAAATCTATCCTTTCTTAACCATTGATGAATACACTAACTTTCTTGGCGACCTTTATGGTTTATCAGAGGAAGCACTTTCAACTTATACTAGTTTTTTATTCGATATATTTGAGTTAGAAACTTGGCAAGAAACCTTGGTCAAAAATCTTTCAAGGGGAAATCACCAAAAGTTAATGATTTGTACCGCTTTAATCCATCAACCTGAAGTACTCATCTTAGACGAACCTTTTGCTACTTTAGATGTTAACATAAGAAATAAAGTAAAGAAGTTACTTAATGAATTCATAACAGATGGTATCCCAGAATTAGGCATCAATTCTCCTGGTTCAATTCTCATTTCCTCTCATAGTCCATCTTATCTAGAAGATTTATGTACCCATATGACTATTCTCCATTCAGGTAAGATTGCTTGGAAAGGATCAATTTCTGATGCAAAAAAAAGAATGATTAAGGATCAAACATTCGAATCATTCATCCTAGAGGTATGGAATCGTGAAACATAAAGCATCTAGCAATTGGAATATCTTACGACGGTTTATTTGGCTTGAATATAAAAAATGGGGAAGATTATTGGATGCTGTGCCAAAATCAAGCCTGATGTTCTATTTTGTGATATTTTTAGAAATCCTCATAATAGTATTCATGCGATGGTATATTCCATTCTTGGGAGGAAATCCGCGAGGGGTTGTTATAACGATTTTAGTGTTTTTTTTATTGGTAATCTTTATTCTATCATGTCTAAGTTTTACAATTCCTGCTTCTGATGGACCTGAATTATTTCCTCTGAATCCTTTTAATTTCAAGGTGGCTGATTTAAACGTAGTATCACAGATTTCAGGTAGACCCTTAACTTGGACACTCATTGGGTGGTTTCGGACTACTCTGAGAGTAATGGGATTAATCTTTGTACTATCTTTATTCATCTTTTCTTATGGTTCAAAATTTGATATTCAACTTCTCTATATGCTATCAGCAGTTTTCACGTTATTTTTAGGAACTCATCTCTTCATATTAGCTGGTGCTTTTGTATATACATTTGTTGAGGAAATTCTTGAAAATTTCAAGCCCAGATGGCGAGAAGAAAATATTTCTGGAATAACTACTGTTGTAAAAGCTTTGATTTTCCTTCTATTTTTCGGAGGACTAGTTGTTATAATGGAGGCAAGTAAGATTAATACTTTGTTTCTCGAAGATTTGGTTCTTAATCTTTGGTTTATTCCCCCTTTTAATATCATCTATCTTATCTTAGCTTTTCTTTCCAAGACCTGGCCTCACGACATGGTACTCCTGGCATTATCAACATTAATCTTCAATTGGTTAGTGGTTAATTTTCTTTTTTTTCTAATTTTAGGAAGAATAGACCCTTTAGCTCGATTATATGAAAGACAACCGTTAGTACAATACCTATCATCCAATATAGAAGCCCCATTGATCTCTCTTCTGATCTTTAGTTCTTTAGCACAAATTTTGTTTAAATTCACCTATGTTAAATCATCTCAAAGTCGTTTCCTATCTGAAATTAGTAGTTTACTCAAGAAAGATTTCTTACTTTTGGATAAATTCAGAATATCATTACTCTATAGTTGTGCTTTTATTTTAATTAGCGGTTTACTTGTATTTTGGATTTTTACTAAAGTAACAATATATCCAGGCTATCTTATTATTGTACCTGTGATCACCATTATTATCAGTCTCTTTTTGTGGTTTAAAGAATCAAAAACATTCGTTCGCCATTTTGATATATCCAAAACAGCTTTAATCACAGAAAAATGGCTATTATCATTTCTTCTTGTAATTTGTATTCATATTCCTCTCTTAATAATGAATAACAATGATCTATTTCTGATTGGACTATGTATTTACTTTCTTTGTTTTTGTTTTGGTATAATTTACCATAATTTAAAACCATCTACCGCATAAACGATTTAATAAAATAAGTGGCTGTTTTCTAAAACATTTCGGAATGTCTATCATTCCAATGCAATTATTATTTGTAATTCTTTTCAATCAACCGTCCAATCGTTACTTACCCCCTGTAAAAGCAAGGATATCTAGCTTTTTGACACATCCTTCCTTTAAAAGCATGGTGCCCAAAGCGTGTGGGTTAGTTAATTCTTGCGAAAAAAACACCACCTACAGAGAAATAAAACTTTTTCCCACTAATAAGGTGGAATTCTAAGAAAGACTTCACATTCCACATAACTTCTTCATAATAGGAATTATTGGAGGAAGAAACTCAAAATAACAAGAGTAATAATGTTGTCAAAAATGCAATCATTAATAATATGAAGTATCTGGTAAGCTTGGAGTTTATTAATTTTGTCTTCCCAAGAATTATACTCAGTCCTGATATAAGGATTATGATCAATAAACTAATTGGTCCTTTAACTACTAACAAAGGAATACTATAAAAACCTGTTCCTAAGAGGCCAAGGAGAAACTTACTTTTTCTCATATCCCATGGATTAACTGGGAAACGCTGCATTGGATCCTTAATTTCTAGTTGCATAATTTGCATACAAAATTCGGCCATTCGATAAATAGCTAAGATTAGTATTATATGGGATAATGTATTCTCTTTCGGTATAACGAATAAAATAATAATGATAATTCCAATAACAATAATCGGAGCTTGATAAAATTGGTTCCGTAACATGCGAATACGTTTAATAGCAAGCCAATCTTTTAATAAATAAGCTCGCCAAGGTGATTTACCACTGATAATGGTTGTACCTTTGATATTTTCGTTAATTAGCTCAGGGGGTTCAATAGTTTTCCCACCAATAAGATCTTCTATTTGTGTTGCTTGAAATGATAATACAGGTATGATCTCTGTTATGTCCTCCATTGGTTTGTATTTCACTGCAACAATGCTAGCGACACATGAAAGTATGACTGATTCCAAAAATAGAATTAACAGAGCAAACCAGCTTACTAAAGGAACACCAGACCGGAAGAAAAAACCTGTTGCTGATACTGCTGTATTAACCAAGGGGAAAAGAGTATAATTGGTAAGAGTTTTGAAATTGGTGATAATATTTTGTTGTAACAATAGAAGTGCTATTACAGGAATTCCTAGAATACATATACCGCCAATTAGAGAATTATATTCTATCCATATTAAGGACCAACTTCCTTTACGCCTGAACCTCCTAAGAGTAAAGAAAGCTAATTGTGCCATGTTTTCACAAAGAATGTAGGTAAGGAAACATACAATTAGTACACCTACTATTCTCCACCAAGGTAAATGAAGTACCAGCATTAAAGGACCGAACAGAAACACAATCATCGGTCCAAATAGTAAGGCTATTTTGAGAGGCTCAATTATTTGTGTTGAGACATACATTACAAATGATTCAACTGGGATGCGCTGAAAAAAGTGAGCATCCTGCCGCCCACTAATAAAAGGGTTTCGAAGTCCAGTCGCTCCAGCAGTAATCAAATAAGACAAGATTGTGGCAAAAAAGGCTAAAAATCCGAATGATAATAAATCTCTATAAGGAATTGGTGGTTGGAAGTTTTGTTGTGAGAAAATACCTAAGAAAAGAATAACTAAAAGAATTCCAAAAATCAAAGCATAAAACAAAAGAAACAATATACCAATTGCAAAGATAATAGGAGAATGTCTTTTAAAACCAATTTTTATTCGTAAACAACTTAAATAATAAACTTTCTCAAATAAATCCCTCATTATTTCCAATTATTCTTCCTCCCAACCTTCAACTACAGCGAGGTAAACATCCTCAAGGTTTGCATCCTCGGTTAGTCTATTACGTACCTCAGAGAGTGAACCACGAGCTACTACTTGACATTCATGGTTCAATATTATAACGTCCGTACAAATACGCTCTATATCTCCAAGTAAATGACTGCTGATAAGAATAGTTCCTGGAGAAGTAATAGCGAGTTCAGGCACACCTTTATCCGTGAATTGTGAGAGTAAATTAAGGCAGTAATGTCTTCCACCAGGATCAAGTCCGTTAAGAGGTTCATCCAGAAGTAGAAGTTCAGGTCCTTGGATAAAGGCAGCAGCGATAGATAAACGTTGTCTATTTCCTTCAGATAAGGTGGTTATCATCTGCTCCGCCCAACGTTCCAATTTAAATGCACTTAGCAATGCGTTTACGCGAATGGTTTGAACGTCCTTTGGTATTCGAATGACAGAGGCAACCATCTGGAGGTATTCTTTTGGAGATAAATGTTCGTAAAAGACATTCTCTTCTGGAACATAACCAATACGTTTTCTACAGGTGTGTAAACTCTGGTGTCTTACAAGACCGTCTTTGCATGTTTCGTCTCCAAAAAAAGAAATTTGGCCATATGTTACATCGGTGAAACCAAGTAAGCATTTGTACAAAGTGGTCTTCCCCGACCCATTAGGCCCAACTAGGCCAGTACAAGAACCTTTGTTGACTGTCAATGATAGTCTATCGAATACAGGGAATGTACCATAATTCTTTATTAAACCTCTTATGTCAATAATAGGTTGCACTTCTTTCATATTTCAATACCCATCTAACTTACTGAAATTTTAATTTACTCCTCCTCTAAAAGTTTTGGATCTATAACATTTTAAAGGATAATATACAATTAAATCCCAGAGTATTTGAAAATCAGAATGCATTATGTTATCTAGAGGGCAATTTTGTGGAGTACTACGCATTAGAGAATAATTTGAAAATACCTATGGGATCTAGATTATATTCTGTTGTCAATTCCCTTTTTGGTATCTTTCTTCACTCCTTATTCTTTATTATTGTATTTATAATCAATTCAGAACTAATAACGTTAACCATAAATGGTTTCGTTATGTTACTTGCGCTTTTACTTATCAGCATTGGGTACTTAATGTTAAAATGGCCAAACCAGACATGTCATGTCCCTTGGAAACAGTATTTATTGGTTTTAACGGTCATGATCTTTATCTTATTCAATTTTATCTGTAATCGATTTGATTTAGAATTATTCATATTTATCTTGGTTTTTCAGGGTCTATTATCTTTGACTGGATGGGTTATAATCTTTATAAACCTTCCAAGACACCACATTATTCATGATTCTGTTAATAAGGTTCTTTATTCAATTCGAGATTTTTACACCCAAGTAGTAACAGATCAGATCAATTTAGAACAGGTCGAAAGTGTTGAAATTCGAGTAAGCACAAGGAGTTATTTTATCTCAGTTAGGTTTTACAATCAACTAGAATTCTCAGAATCCGATGACCCAATAAAAATGTGGACATGGGCAGGACTAGCCAATGTAGCCCCGTTTTACTATAAGCTCATTCACATACTCAGTCATTATCCTGTATTGATTGTAACAAAAGGTTCAGTAGAGCTAAGTCAGTGGAAAAAATTTCGTAATCGTCCGCATAAATCCACATCTACTGTCTTTCCAAGTCATAACATTTTAACTGTCATTGACCAAATTATAGAAAAAAATGATGATCTAGATCCTTATACAAAAGTAAAGGGGCTTCCTTTGAATGACTTAGTTGACCAATACAAACCCCTTAAAACAAAATTTGATATAGAATCCCATCATGATGTTTATATTCTTCGTGCAAAGAAAAGAGGGAATATAAATATATTGGGAAGAATAATTATTACTACATTCTTAATATTTTTCCTTTGTGTATTAGCTCTCCTCATCATATTAACTCTATATATCATATCTAATGGATCTACGCTTCCTAATGGAGATTTTTCTAAGTCTCCTCAAGAAATTGGCATTATTGTATTTTTTCTAATCTCTATAATTATCTCATTAATCTCATTATTGTTTGGATATCTTTTCCTAACAGATGTTATTAGTCGGAAATATATTGAATTTTGGGGAGTATTCATAAACATTTCAAACAAAGTTTTCCAAAAAGAAATCACTTCCCTCATAATCCCGAAAAAAGCTCTTCTCAATATTGAAAAATCTAAACAAACGTTCTATTTGCGATTTATGGGAGGTGACTCAATGAAATTATGGAAAGCTCCTCCTAACGACCATTTAGCTGGGTTTCAAATATTAAAAACGTTTCTTCAACTAGACATGAAAAATCCAGACCTCGAAACCAGATTACTACTATATAATAAGTAATATACCTTTCCTGTCAATTACTACTGTACTATTATAAAAACTAAAGGAAGAAGGAGTGCTAGGCACTGAAAAAATCCGTGAGGGTCACAATTTTGTCTTTAAATGCTCGCTTGTTCCTCATCGGTCTTTCTCCTTTTTCATCTCATTGAATCCTTTTGTTAATAGCTATTGATTTTTTAAATAAAAAATGGGATTCCTGCATTTTCATTTTCAGAAGAATCATCTACTTCACTTTCTAATGATTTCTTTCGTTTTAAACTGAAGATCTTCCTATAACTAACATAAATTGAAATAGTTCCTAGGAAGCTAATCATTAGTAATTCCCAGGGATGAACCCAGCTAATTTCTATCCCAATTGAAGTTCTTATATAATGAAAACCCAACAGTTGAAGTTCTTTTGTCATCAGTGGTATCATTATCACTGGAAGAAGTATACCTAGAATTGTTACTCCTAATATTACCAATAGAAGGAATAGACATAAACCACTTGCTAAATTTCTGCTATATTTTAGTACTGGATTCAGATATCTAGGAATAATCCAAGTTTGGGGAATAATAGAATAGTTCAGTGATTTTAATTCTGAATCATTCCAAATAATGAATGGATCATCAACTCCTGTATTTTCTACAATTACTGTTGAAGGATATTTCAATAATTGATATGTGAGATAGAAATCTCCACCACATCCCGCAAGATGAGCAAGAATTATTGCAATAAGAAATAATGAAATCCAAACTAAGTTTTGATAAATAGTTATAATCAAAATAATTGAAAGGGCAGCTGTGATCAGAAAACAAGGGGCTAAACAGACGATGATAAGTTGGTTCCTAAAGAAAATTCCTTTAGAATAAGCATAGAAAACAGGAATAACATTATACATAATTTTGAATCCATATTTTACATTTTTTCCATAGAATTTAAAAACAAGACCATGAATTCCTTCATGAAAGCATCCAATAATCAACATAACAATAAGAGGGGAAACAGGATCAATAATGATTTGGAATTCCCTTGGGAGATTAATTATCCCTAAGAAGAATAAAAACAATATACTAATGAAAGTTCCAATCACACTTAAGATTAGACCCATGATTGTTATCCAGATAATAGTTTCACGACCATAATTAATTTCACTTACTTTATACCATGCAGGATGAGGCTGTTTCTCTTGAGATGATATATGGATCACCTTTCATTGAATTGATTATATGAGGATTATTTCTGAGTCCATTTAAAAAACCTGATATTTTTTGTAATTAAAAATATTCATAATAATATTAAATTAAAATGACTTCCAATCTTAGTAAATTTCTCTTAAGGGAAAATTATTGAAAATCAACCGTAAAAGCCTAAGTGATAGAAACAAGATCAAACCTAACCCTTCTCACGTCTTTTACATTAATGAGACTTGTAATGATATGGCTCCATTTAAAACTGACCTTGAGTCCAAAGAAGATATCATTCAATACTATCTGTTTCTTCTTTTCATCCTTGCCAGAACAGCTGTCACAAATATTAGGATAATCCCAAAACCATGAACTAAGGCTATCGAAGTTGTCGTAATAAGTCTGGTTGTTACAGAAGTTTGACTTATAGAAGTTGGTTGGATAGAAGAGTTAGATAAAGGCACCTGAGTAAATGTACTGATAGATGTTTTGTTATCGCAATAGTTTGGATATTGATCTACCGAATCTGCAGTCCCAGCAATAACATAAAACCCAGACCCAGAATAATCAGACCAGCAATTACCTACACTCCTTGATGAATCATACCAAGAATTATTCATTGAATCGTCATAAGCTTGAGAATTGAAATTTTTAGTTACCCCATTATCAATAAAACGGTTGGAATATATAATATTGTTGGAGGATTCGTCACTAAGTGTAACCCCATATTCAGTGTTGTGTTCAAAAGAATTAAAACTGATAATGCAGTCATCAGAACGCTCAAGCAGAAGTCCATCGCGATCATTGTGTGTACAGAAATTTTTCTTAATTATTGAGGAACCTGACGATAATAGTTGTATTCCACTTATTTTATTTTTCGTACAATTGTTGTTAGAAGCAATAACGTTATCTGAAGACCATATGAAAATACCACTCCCATTATTTTCGTTACAAGTATTATTACTAACGCTAGATGATTCAAAATCAAAAAGTTGAATACCTTCCAATCCATTTTGATTGCATGTATTATTTATAACACTGGCTTTATCCTCAATATCTATACCATAACGACTATTCTCATTACATAAATTGTTTTTCAGAATAGGTGATCCTGCATCTTCAGTCTGAATTCCATTTCCTTTATTGTGATTACAGATATTACTGTCAATAATAGTATTTGGCGATTGGTACCCAACATATATTCCAAATGCCTCATTTTGATTACATAAATTGTTAGTTAATATTGAAGAAGAAGAATGACTTAAATAAATACCAGCCATACATTGAAAAAATGAGTTGTTGGTAATGAAAGAGGAATTAGAGAAAACAGTGGATAGACCTATGTAACAATCTAAGAACGTATTATTATGGATCCGTATAGCGATCGAACCTAAAAGTTCCACACCAGACCAAGTATGAGCGAAACTATTATTGATGATGTGGCAACTCGTGCAATAGTAAAAATTTAAGGCTAGAATTGTATTATCATAATCACGAATAGTAACATTTATACAATTGACTAGAATGAGTTGTCTATAAATTTTCGAAATTAATATATCGCTTTGATTGATAATATAGCCAATAGGGAGGGAGTCAAAAAAATTATTTTGGACTACATATGAAAAGTAGCTCTTTTTCGTGAAAGTATTGAATCTAATGCTGTTATCAAAGAATGTATTGTTAATAATTTGTATAAACTCACAATTAATGATATTAACACCTCCCTGTATGTTCTGACTACACGAATTATTCAAAACTAATGCTGAATTGGAATTCTCAATATTAATTCCAACAACATTTCCTTTACAAGTGTTATTATTTATTATACAATTATTAGAATGATAGATTGATATTCCTGCGGTGAAAAATCCTAGACTATTGTTTTGACAAGTATTGTTGCTAATTGTGCAATTGTTTGAATAATAGATTTTTATTCCATCACTGTTATTTTTGCAGGTATTGTTAATGATCCTAGCTGTTCCTGCTGCTACATATTCTAGATAAATCCCAATATGACCCCAAATCAGACCCGTACTAACAAAACAATTTCTAATTACAAAATATTTTGATGTACCACTGATATAGATTCCCAAAGGAAAGGTTGTGGTTATATTTTTGCGCTCGATGATATAGGGGTCTTCGTTTAAGCCGCTGCCGCTACTTGCTACTTTGGCTAATTCAGAGTCATTCTCAACATATATATAATTAGAAATATCGTAATAACTTGTTTTAGCTTCTATAGAAGTAGCCTTTAGTGGACTTAATGTCTCATCAGAATCTAATGAATTTATAGATGAATTGTAGAGCATAGTCCTAATCAAAATAAAGAATAAAAGAGATCTAAATACTAGATTCAAATGATATTTCTTCAACTTCTTTATCCCTCACATTCAGATACTTCCATTTCCCTATAAATTTAAAAAGATTTCAGGGTAAATTTAATGAACGACACGTACTTTGATGTCAGAACTTCTGATGGAGTGACCCTGACGAGCTAATAGAAGCTGAATTACTCTCTGGATCGACGCCCTCTCACTTCTTTGTAAGAGGTTTGGCTATCTTTCTTCTTTAATGTCTCGAAAATTCCGATTTAAATCATATGAGTAGAATGTATTGACAAGAATTGAACTTAAAGACCTCAATATGGCACATATTGATGATCTGATCAACTTGTGTCTTCCACCTGACCAACAAGATGATCCCCTTTTTATAGAAGGATCTAAGCTAAAGAAAAAATGGATAAAGCAGAATCTAAAGAAATATGGAAGCATTGCCAAACTAGCTTTTTTCAATTCAAAACTTGTTGGATTTATTCAGTACTTACCAGATATTGATGAGCGTTTAATTAAGATAACATGTATATTTGTACCTGAAAAGGAGTATCATCGTAGAGGAGTGGGTAATGCCTTATTAAAAGCGTTACTTGAAGAGATGCAATACCCTCAACATTATTTTAATGACAAACCACCATTGGCACTTGTAGCACATACATTTGATGTGCCTGGGCGCTTCTCTCAAAAGGAATTCTTTATTCTTGGAGGCTTTCAAAAAGTTTACGATAATCACCCTTTTCTCCTCTATTATCCTATTCAAAAGGGATTTGTATATGTTCCGAAATATACGTGCTATATTCCTCAAAAAGAGGATGAAGGAAAAGTATTAATTTTCGTTGACATCTCATGTCCTTTTTGTGTTCGTTTTACTAAAGCTATCAAGAAATTGGTAGAGGAAGCGGTACCACAGGCCCCGATAAGGATCATTAATCAATATAATGAGCCTGTGGAATGTGAGAAGCGTGGAAAAATCTCTTTCTGCATTGTTAACGGCAAACCAATCAAATCATTCTTTACAGAAAGAGACTCATTTCTAAAAGAGGTTAAGAATGCTTTTTCAGACTAAAGTAACACTAGAGCTATTCGGTAAAAGTGGGATCGAAAATCTTAAAGATGAGGACTGTTAATTCGAGTAATAGGTGTACAAAAAATAGGAGATTAAACTGCGTCCAGCATCTCTTTTCCATGTTGTAGGTTGTTTTATTGGCCTAACATTCATGATTCTCGCAGCTGTTCTTAGAGATGTTCAACTATCACTATTAGGATCTAATTTATTTATTTTGACATGGCTAGTGTTTGGGTTACGGGAACTTCTAATATTATTAGTGATTTTATGGAAACAAATGGAAGATAAAGATGTTTTATTCATCGTTGGGTTAAGAGCTGGTTTCCTACTTGACTTTACCCTTTACTATACGATTACGATAGGGATTACCTTTGACATCCCACCTTTTTCTGTCCTGGGACAAGATCTCACTTGGTATATGATCGGTATAATGCTTCCAGTAATTTTGTTACTAGGGATAGGAATGGTTTGGCTGATAACAGAACAGCGATTATCTCCAACTTTACCCATTGGTAAGGGTTGGGTTTCTCAGTGGCCATTTTACAAAAAAAAATAATTAGTTTGAGTAATTAACTTATGATTGAAAGGGGAAACTCAAGTGAGAGAAAATATATACTGAATCCAGTGGTTGTTTAATAAGAAAATATATGTTCTTCAGATGCTTGAAGGGTTGCAAGTGCTTTTTCTGATATATAGATTCTTATTATATCATGGTGTGTTATCCACCCAATTAACTTAGGAAATTCGTCTTTCTGACTATGTTTTTCTACCACAGGAAGACGAGAAATATCCTTTTTTTCCATAATATGAACAGCATGCATTAAAGCTGCCTCCTTATGTATACAAATAAGATTTTTTTTCTTGGTTAACAAGACATCAAATACATTCCAATCCTTCGGAGAGTTATATAATGCCTGTTGGACATCATTTAATGTGATTACCCCAAGTAACAGATCTTTTTCAACTACTGGAAATCCCTCGTGACGAGTAGTACGGGCAAGTTCCAAAACTGTTTCTAATCTTGTCTTGGTATCTACCACGATTACTTTATCCCTTGGGATCATTGCTTTTTCGACCGTTATGGTTTCAAGGATATCAGCGAGAGGTTCCTGTAAGACGACTCCTCTCCTAATAAGTTTCAGAGTATAAATATTGTCTTTCTCAAGAACTATTGAAACGATCCAACTGATTGAAACTACTATCATTAAGGGAATGGCTAAGAAATAATCTCCTGTCATTTCTGCAGTCATAATAATACTTGTTAATGGTGCACGACCTGTTCCTGCAAAAAACGCAGCCATTCCTAATAAAGCGAGTAGAGATATTGGAGTATTGGAAATAATAATGATATCATCTACAATGATTCCAAATATCGCCCCTAACATGACCCCTAAAAACAAAGTGGGAGCAAATACTCCTCCTGAACCACCAGTACCGATTGTGAATGCAGTATTAAGGGTTTTCAGAACAAATAGTGAAGTTAATATAAAGAGAACTAGCAGAACAGATCCTTGTAACAATGAACCCAGGAAAACAGAATCTATGGGAAGATAGGTATGTCCCATGGTGGTGAATGTTTCCCATTGATCACCAACAATAAAGTATGTCAAAACTAATGTCAAGCCCACAAATATCCCCCCAAAAACTGGTTGCAAGATATCAGGAATGTTAAGCTTCTTAAATATATATTCAAATATATCTTCTGCTTTATAAAAGAATTTGATCCATAATGCAGAGCCTATTCCACAAATTAAACCTAAAATCACAAAAAGTGGGATTAAGTATGGCTCATGATATTCTAAAGTAGGGAATCCAATGAAAGCGGGATTTGTTCCCAGTAAGAGTTGTCCTGTTATTACACCAACAACAGCAGCTATTATTATTGGAATCAATAACCCTATGGCCCCCCCTTCTCCCGTTAATACTTCCAAGGCAAATAGTGATCCCCCGATAGGTGCATTAAATGTAGCCGCTATTCCTGCTGCGACTCCTGAAATTACCAGAATCCGCAATTCTTTGGGAGGAAGATTCAATTTCTGTCCTACTAAGGACGCAAATCCAGCCCCAATCTGAGAGATCGGTCCTTCTCGTCCTGCTGATCCACCAGAGCCAATAGTTGTTGCAGAAGCAATGATCTTGACGAAAGGAACCCTTAAATTCATTTTTCCATTATTTAAAGCAACCGATTCAATAACTTCGGGAACCCCGTGCCCTTTTGTTTCTTTTGACACTCGTGAGGTGAGATAACCCACAATTAAACTACCAATAATTGGAGCAAGAAGAAAAGGTATCCAATTAATGAAAGATAATCCTAAAAGGTTCAATATATGCATTGGTAGCGAAAAAAAGACCTCATAGATAAGTGAAATTGCTAATCGAAAGACCCATGAGCCCAATCCTCCTATCACACCCACCATAATTGCCAGAAAGTTTAATTTAACTAAAGTAGGGAGATTTTTACTTTGTTTCTCTAAATGCGTTCTAATTCTACCAATTATTTTACTTTCTTTGATTGACTCCTTTAAAAATTCTTTCTTCGTTATATTACGCCTCCAAATGCAAATTCATGTTTCCAGTTGTTCCTAGAGGAAAAATCTTCTAAAATCCCTCTATCATTATTGAGGTTTAAAAGGTCTTATTCATTCTGCTATTTTTATCAATTTCTTGTTAACATGGCTTTATATAAACGATATTTCTTTGTTACATTGAGAGTGATGTCAGAAACTCCGATGGGTGACCCTGAAGAGTTAACAGAAGCTAGATTACTCTCTGAAGCCATACTATTTCTATTCCTCTATCTCCAGCTTGAAACTGGTCGTTATGGATGAAAGAAGTTCTTGAGGTTGTTTTATTAAATTCAACATGATTGGGATAACCAGAAAAGTCACATAACATAGAGAAATTTCAAAAAATATATCCCAAGCAAAGACAAAGAATTCGACAACAGGAGGAGCTTGTATGAAAGTAGAATTTGTTTTCACTTCTATCCAACGAGTATTTGCAATATATTGAGCAATTGACCAAATAGAAGAAAAAATACAAGTCGAGATGAACATATTTCGAGCTCTATTCTTGATTTGAGAATCTTTTTGAGAGATATACCAGGTAGTAACAAGGATTGTAAAGATAAGAAAAAATAGTACTGATGGCCAGGCGAAAATTTCTCTTCGTGAAATTACATCTCCTCCTATGTTTTTACCTGGAAGACCATTTAGGAGAGTTCTAGAAACAAAATAAGTGAGTAATAGAATTGCAGCAGGGATAGCAATTTTTCTATGTTTTTTACTAGGAATATAATCACCAAAAATGATTCCTACAATTGCAACAACCGAACCTTCTGATGATCCCCTTATAACACCCGCTAAGCTCCAATGCAGATCAATTCCAAATAGTGAGGCATCAATACTGGATCTGATGCCAAAAGCAGTGATCATTAATTCGAATGTCGACCAAATTATCAATCCCGTAATAAAAACAAAGATGTAATCATTTTTTTTAGAAAAAACAATGAATAGGACGCAAACACCCAGTCCAATTAACGTTAATAATAGTTTCATTTCATAATCGTGACCAAAAAGTCCATTTCTTATCATATAAATAGCAAATGACAATTTTAACGCCTGTTCTCATACCATAAATTCTTCTATATGAGGATTCTGTACCCTGAATCGATTTATTACTCCTAAATCATTGTTTAAAAAATTTAACATTTAGATATTGAGAATTCAGATGTATCAAACCAAATTTAATAGCCATAAAAGGATAACCTAAGTTTTTATCTCTAGTAAATGTATAATTCTCTTTTTTTTTGATGGATGTTCTATTTGGGTGTTTCTTCTTTCTTTTGATTAACAGGAATTTAGAATAATTGAATAACATAATCAATATTAGACATGTCTATATTATTCTGATTGATATAATAATACTGTTTCAAGTTTCTCTATATAAACAAATTTATATAGGCCTGATTATGTTAATTTTATATCATATAATTGGGCCTCTAATGAGATCTTACAAAAATTAATAGCTTATTTCAATTTAGACTTGCCTATATGATATCTGTTAAAGTTATAAATGAGAAAGGAGCATTTGGAAGCGTTTATAGTTGCCAAAAGGAATTGCTGAAGTTACAGACAAAATTCTACACTCAAAATTAGAGTCATTTGAACGTCCTGTAACAATTAATGATCTTACATCACGATTAAATTGGAGTCGAGGGAAAGTTGACGGTGCGATCAATCGTTTACAGGATAAAAACAAAGTAGCTGTGGTTAAAGTTTCATTACCAAAAGGCCAACGTCGAAGATATATTGGTTTACCACATAAAACCTATTGGCAACGATTCTATCAAGACATAATAGTCCAAGAAGAAAATATTCTTCTTAATGATCCTCTCAGAGTCTTAAAAGAGTCGGAACCTCAAACAACCCCTCTAAATACTTCTCTAGTTGAAGAGCTTCAAAAAACAGTTAACAATCTATATCGTACATTAGAAGATAGAGAATTACAGATTAAATTTCTGAAACAACAAACTTTAGAAAATAGCGAACAAATTGATCCCCTGATTATAAAGGTGATTAAAGAACAATTTGATCTGATTACTACTGCAGCAAGACAACGTAACATTACACCTGCAGAATTATTGAAATCTGGTATTCCTCAAATTGCTGATCCAAACTTTGATTTAATTGCTAAGATAGTTACTGTTGTGATAAATGAAAGTCGATCTGAGGTCGATTCAATAGAACGAACAGTTGCACGTACTTTCCTTCGCCGTGCCCAGTCTCTAGAACGTAGATGAGGTAAGCATAATGTCTGACAGATTAGAACGAGAAACAATAAAGAAGCTTACTTCGGTTTCAAGCGTCTTGAAGAATCCTTATAAGAATTTAGAAGACATTCTTACACAATTAGGAGAAATTGACAAAGATTTTCAGAATATAAGTGAAGGAGAGTATCAGAAGGAATTAGAATTTCCCACTATTGGTGAGAAAGCGAGAAAAGCGCTCATAGAGGTTGAGGAAGAGAGTAATAATCCAGGTGAAAGCCTTACCAAGGTATTGAGAGATCTTGGTGAGATGTTCAGAGTCTGTGGTATTTGCGGTAAAGGAACCATGGAAAATGAGCTTGTTTCAGGTGTTTGTTTTGATTGTTATAGGAAGGGGGAAGTAATACATGCGCAAAATAGGAAAATAGGGGAATTAGAAGCTCAAGTAAGAAATATGGAATCGAAATTAGGAAATTCAAGCTCACGAGATTATATGAGTGACATAATAGATGAAATTCTTGCTACAATCCGAAAGGATATTGAACATGATCTAAAATCTATAAAAAGTAACTTATCTTCAGCTCAGAGATCTCTTCCTCCTCCCCCACCTCCTCCAAAGACCAATACTCAAGATAATGGGAAAATTATTACTAGTGATCTTGATTTTTCTAATATGACTCTTGCTGAATTGAAAAAATATATACCAGAATTCCTCTCTGAATTACCTATTTCTCAGCGAAATCAGTACAATAGTCGCTTAAAAGAATTACAGCTAATAGAAAAGATGACACAGAAACAGAAAAAGGAATACTTTCAAAAGAAGAGAAAAGAACAAGAGCAAGCTGCGAATTTAGATGAATTAAGGGATTCATTGAAAAATTTAAGTGAATCGGATAGTCCTCTGTTTTTGAAAATGAAACAGCAAGCTGAAAAATCAGTTCTAGTAGGACAAGGCACTTTAGGTAATTTTGGGTTGAAAGAAGTGTTCGTTAATTGTCCCAAATGCAATACAACGAATAAAATAATAGAAAGCAAAAAAGCTAGATGTAAAAAATGTCGAGCTACTTTAAGAACGTGAGATTCAGTACACGCTAATTTCTACGACTAAAATGATGTAAATGGTATCATAAAATTGGTAAAAGATTTCCATAGGTTATACAATGAGAATTACTCCTGAAATAACAAGTTGGTTATTGGAGGAAAATAATCCCGCAGTACGTATGCGTACATTAACTGGATTGTGCGGTCTTCCAGAAAATCATGAGAAGGTAAAGGCTGCACGACACATCGTGATCCAGACTCTTAAACCAGCATATGATTTGTCTTGGATGCCACTGAAGGGGCAGGTACTCGTATATAATTTAACCGCATTAGCTGAATCGGGATTATCACATCAGGATGTTCCAATAGAATCAGTAGTCGACAAGCTACTCTTACAACCATTTGATGCTGGTTGTGGGGATCTGATGACTCTACGTGCCCTGATAATGTTGGGTTATGGAAATGATTTACGAGTTCAGAAACGTCTTACTCAAGTAGTAGATACTCAATTACCTGATGGCGGGTGGCTTTGCCTTCATCGTGTCAGAAAGCTGAAAAGAATACCAAAAAGCTGCATAAAAGTCGCTATGCATGGTCTATTGCTTATTGGTGAACTAAAAAAACAGGGGTTCAATTTTATTAGGAGTGAACAATTAGTAAATTATTTTCTTAAACGTCGACTTTTTTATCGAACTGATAATCCTACTCAATTGGTACTCAATTGCCGTCCCGGTCGAAGAATGACTGATGTGTTTTTTCCAATTGAATTCATGCGTATCGGATTGCCGGTACTGCTTGATGCACTTGCAATATTGGGGTATGGGCATGCATCTGAATTTCAGGAAGCCTGGGATCTTTTGGATAAAAAGAGGGATCAACAAGGTAGAATTTTATTGGAGGGAACTCTAAATAAATCATATTTGGCAAAAGAAAGGGTAGGGAAACCTAGTAAATGGGCAACATTATATGCTTACCTTGCCTGGCAAAATAAAGAAAATAAGCAAAAAAGATTGTAATTTAAGTTACTCCTAATATGGATTAATTTTTATGAATAGCAGGTACGCTTTGGATACATCATTATATCATTAATCTCTTTGCGAGCCTTTTCGATTTTAGGATTTAACATTCTTATTCTATTATTCTCAAGTTATGTTTAACAATCCCTTTTCTAGGAAGTCTAGTCCAAACTTATGTTCCCCCAGTCCAATGTTATGAATCCTCAGTCCAAGATTATGGTCTTTTTCACAAATGATGATGAATTTTAGTGCATTTATTAGAAAGCACTTTTTTCTGAACGTAAGAAAATACCGATATCTACTAAATTCTGTAACCATGGTTTCTTCTCTTTTGAAAGAATCTTTGCATATCCGATTGGAATGTTGGTATCCGAAAATACTATGATAGTAGTGTTCTCTTCAAGGTGTTTTATCTGCTTCTTTAATGAAACAGTGTTAATGACAATATCATTACCATATATAAACTTTTGTGTGCTTTTTGTGTCCAAAGAAATTCTTCTATGTGTTAATGGGGATAAAAAAGACAAAGATTCGATTCCAATAAGGAATTTCTCATGAATAAAGAAACCTAATTTGATCCGTGCATGTACAATATTCAAATCCTTTTTTGGGAGTTTTGAGGAAAGCCGTTCAAATAAATGAATATCTTCTTTTGAAACTAAATAAACATCATTTCTGTCCCCCTTTATTTTGATAAGTTCTTTTCTTTTGAGAATAATGGTCATAGCATCAGAGTCAAGTAGTTGGTTGATTGTTGTTTCAACCTGGTTTGTTTCATCTATTGTTAATGGTTTGAAGAACATCAGTTAATCACTTTTTTTAAAATAGCAGTGAAAAAGCCATCATAACCTGGTTTCGGGAATATACGTTTAGTTTTCACTAATTGAGTATTGAGCGGGGTTTTCCAGTTGGTATTCCTACCAGGAGAGCCAATATCAAAAGGTATAGGAAGAAGAACAACTTCGTTTTCATGATGTTCAAGGAAGTTATCAATCTGCACTTCCCCCTCTTCAGGTTCTAGGCTACAGGTGGAATAAATAAGAGTTCCATTTGGTTTCAATTGTTCCCAAGCCTTTTCTATTAGAGCTTCTTGTTGTTTTGCAAGGCGAAAAATATCATTAAGCATTCTTGGTCTCAAGCGTTTGGTTTTAGCAAGTTTAAGTCCTGTTCCTGTGCAGGGGGCGTCAAGAAGGATATGATCTACTTGAATGTTTAGCTTAGGGAACAAAACAGAATCAAAGTTCAGGATTATTGTGTTTAAAACTCCCATTCTTATCAGATTTGCTTTTAATGCTGGTATCCGCTTGCTAGATTTTTCGATAGCAATTATAGTTCCTTGGTTATTCATTTGTTGAGCTAAAAAACTAGTTTTTATTCCTGGAGAAGCAGTTAAATCAGCAACAATACTGTGGGGTGAGGGTTGCAAGCTTAATGGTGGGATTAAAGATGAGAGTGCTTGTATAGAAAACATACCTGATAAGTATTCAGGTGTTGAAACGATATTAAACGGTTCAATTGTCACAATCAATCCATTAAATTCATTTATCTTTTTAAATTTGAAACCTTTTCTTTCTAACTGAAATATTAAAGTGGGAATATCAGTTTTAAGCAGATTTGGTACAATTATACGTGGATCATCTTGTCTAAGATTGCGTATAATAGATTCAGTCTGAAACTCTCCGTAGAATGACTTCCACCTTTCAGCAAATTCCTTTGGAATTTTATTTTGACTCATCACTCAGATTCCTTTTGGTTTAAGCTGTTTTTCTATTAGTAATTCTAGGTACGATCTTCTTTCATCTTCTCCAGACCAATTGGGAAGAACTTCTCTTACAATGTGAATGATTTTGTCTTTCCTTTTGGTAATTTCCTCCGAGTGTTCTGAAGTTGTTATAGTCTCAATTTCAAGAAATAGTCCCAAGCCTTCTACTCTATCAAATGAAATTATAATATTATTTTGTATCCAATTCATTCTCTTCTTCTTAATTTTAGTAAATATCTGAAATCCTAAGTTTAGTAGAATTCTTTTTGCATTAATGATATTTGAAACTTCGATAGTAATTTCATCCCGGATTTTCATTGTTTTACCTTGCTTTGGGCCTTTATAGGTAATTTCAATCTTTTCTTCTCCTGATTCAGTCAAAATCTGGCGTAATCGAAGCGCCTCATCAGATTTCATAAAATTATGGTTTGGGCTTGTAAAATATGTATCAATTTGAGTGATCTCCTCGGAATGAGCGCCAAATTTCTTTGAAAGGAGTGTTACTATCTTGTCAATGGAATATTTTGGCTTAAGAGGTATTTTCATTTCGATTTCCATGAGACTCCAACTATTAAGGATCTTTAGGGTAAGGTATTTATTCATTGAAAAACTAGCAAGTATTTTTATACGACTTTGCTTTGGAAATCCCTTGATAAGTCGAGGAAATTATTCTAAAAGGGAAACCTTATGTCACCGCTCAAGCGGTCTATCAAAAGAAAAGGTTCAAGTTCTGACGTTAAAGACCTTCCAAAGCCTCCATCGTTGTTAGATCATGAATATTCATCTCTTTACGCTCCATCTGATCTGCCCCCTTCCCCTACGCAACCTCTAGACATTATAGCACGTCCTCCTTTTCCTGAATCTACAACGAAACCATCTATTAGTGATCAAGATTCCGTTATCATCCAAGATAATATAACAAGTGATATTCTAAATGAACTACGTCAGGAAGACTTTGGATCCTTTCTTAGGAATATTCCGAAGGAAATACGGCCAGCTTTGACTATAGATGAGGTAGAAAGGCCTCGCTTTTTAGCTGCTAAAGATGCCTATTTAGCAGCAGGAAAGAAACATCTAGAACTAAAGTTTTATGAAAATGCTGCAATGAATTATTCTTGTGCGATTCTCAGTATGTTTTTAGCGAAGGATGTATTTGCAGCTGCCCATTTAATGGCTGAATTGGCATCAAAAATCCCTCCCTCAATTGTTAATAGCTATTTCTATCAAGGAGCAAAATTGTTACTTAAGGGAAATCTGCTAAAAGATCTTTCATTTCTAGTGCAGGCCGAGAAATGGCTTTTAAAAGACATTAACCATTTGTACAAGGAAGATACGGATCTCATTCGTCGTGCTTTGCGCCAATCTGAGATGAATATAGAACAAAGTTAATTTTAATTTAACTAGTAATGCTTAGAATAGTTGAGGGTCGTCCAAACAGGGACTTGATCTGGTACATATCCATTGATACCTGTCTTCCTTCCTGAATAGCATCAGCTAACCAATAAATTCCTTTATGTATTCCCTCGCCAGTTTTCGCACTTGTCCTGAATATATTCAACACTCGACTCATTTTCTTATTGATACCCATGAAATTAGCTAAATCTTCCTCATTAAGCTCTGTTTTGTTATTTTCGAGAAGATCAACTTTATTTGCAAAGATAGCCAATGGGATATCCTTCAAATGGTTCATTTTTAACATTCGCCACAGATTGCTTCTAGCCTCTGGATAACGTGATGGATCACTTACATCGACCACATAAATCAAACCAGCAGAATTCTTTGTATACATTTCCCAAAGGGCTCTTCTAAACTGTAGCTGTCCACCAAGATCCCATGCTGAGAAAGTAACGTCACCTATTTGAATTGTCTCGGCGTTCATACCAATAGTGGGGGTTGTATCGGGTATCCAGCGACCTGTCTTCAGTCTTTGGAGCATGGTAGTTTTTCCAGCTCTATCCAATCCTAGAACGCTAATTTTCGCATTTTTTTTCGACATTCTTTCAATTTCCGTTTGATAGTTTTTAAGAAAAGACCATAACATTTTTACAATAATACCGGTAATTTAAAAAATTAACGATTTCCTAGAGAATTTGAAGTTAACGTAATGAAGCGGATTTTAAGTTACTCTATAGGTCTGTTAGGAACAGGGACTCATGGTTAGATGGAAACCAATGTTGTCAAGGTGAGACAAGAGCTTGATAAAAACAGGGATTATTTGGTCAGATCGTTATTTAAAGTATAATTTAGGGGAAGGGCACCCAATGAATCCTAAACGTTTGCTTATCCCTTATCAGCTATTCAAAAGTTTAAATTTATTTAATCTACCTGATTTTCAGTTCTTTACTCCTTCTCCTGCAACAGATTCGGAGATCCTTCTTTTTCATTCTCTTAACTATTTAAATGCAATGAAGACATTATCAAAAACTGGGGAAGGGGCTCAGTTGGAATTAGGATTAGGAACAGGAGATTGTCCTGTCTTCTCTGAAATGCATGAAGCTTCTAGTTTAGTTGTTGGCGGTGCACTTGAGGGTATTAAACGAATTCAAAGTGGTGAAGTGCAGCAAGCTTTTGCACTTCTCGGAGGCTTGCATCATGCGTTTGCAGAGAAAGCCACAGGATTTTGTTACTATAATGATGTAGTCATATCTATCAAATATCTTCAACAAAAATACGGAATTGAGCGAGTTCTTTATATTGATACAGATGTACACCATGGAGATGGTGTTTTACAGGCATTTTATGAGGATAAAAACGTCCTAGGAGTTTCATTACATGAGTCTCCAAGGTTCCTTTTTCCTGGTACTGGATTCACAGACGAAATTGGAAAGGGACCAGGGTTGGGTTATACAATAAACATCCCACTTTTCCCTGGAACATGGAATGATCTGTATATAATGGCTTTTGAGAACATCATACCATGTATATGGGAAGAATACGATCCTGAGTTCGTTATTTGGCAGTGTGGCGCTGATGGCCATTATCATGACATTTTAGGCCATCTTGCTTTAACAACTGGATTGTATTCCTACCTTGGTAATCGAATAGCTGAATTAAGTCGAAAATGTAGTTCTCAGGGTAGATTATTACTATTGGGTGGAGGTGGTTATACCCCTGATTCTGTTGCTCGTGTTTGGTTGGCAAGTTTGGTTGGTATCACAGGAATATCGATACCAAAAGCCTCTCCTTCCAACTGGATAGACTTTTGTTTACAAAATTACGGCATAAAAGTTTGTCCTCAATTAAAAGATCCACCCCTTGATTGGAAGAAGCTTGATGGGTATCCATTCATTGAAGAGGAGATAATAGAAGCTACTGAACAATCATTAAACTACTTAAAATCATTATTAAAACCTATTCCTGACTGGAAAGCCTGTGAAACTTTTTTTCAGACTTAGTTCAGTTCAATTGGCTGTTGTGATGAAATTATTCTCTTCATATACTACTTTTTTCTAATTTACGAGCTAAGGTTCATCATTCAGAGAATTTATAGTGGAACAATTGCATATAGGAGTACTTTAGGTCCATATTAATTCTATTGTTCCTTTATAATAATAAGTAAGAAATAGTAACAAGGCATATTTAAAGAAGAAAGATCTCCTGAAAAACAATCAATGCCACCTTCATAATGCTAATTTCATCTCTAAACTCCATAAAATAGGAGGAGGCCTTCCTAAAGCATGAATAATAAGAAATCAGTTGATATAATTCGTGATGCAGTGTTTTCATCATCTATCTTTAAAGAAGGAGGAGAGAAAACTCTCAACCAGGCCTATATTCCCAATGAACTGAAATTTCGAGAAGATAATATACGAAGAATTAGTCAAAACTTTCGACCCTTATTTTTATCAGAAAATAGAGGAATCGAAGGTTTTTCAACTAATATTGCTCTTACTGGGCCTGCTGGTGTTGGTAAAACAGTGACTGCAAGATACACAGTTGATCATTTGCAAGTTATGGCTGAACGCCATCATATTAAGCTCTATACTGATTATAAGAATTGTTGGACAACACGTACTAAAACCTCAATTCTCCGCAGTTTTCTGCGAGATCAATTCGGAGTAGCAAGTCGAGGTTTTAGTGATGAGGAGTCTACTGATATTTTAATTCGTCGTTTGAATTCTGAACAGGCTTATTTAATATTAATACTAGATGAGGTGAGTGTATTACCTCAGAAAGATATCCGTGGGTTTATTCACCTTCCTGAAGAGTTCGGAGCTGAACACCGTATTTCAATAATAATGATTAGTCGCCCTACTGAGTGGAAAGTAACACTTTCCTCAATGGTCTCCCAAAGAATTGCTGATGTAATACAATTTCAACCATATACTTTGGAAGAGACTAGAAAAATACTTGACTACAGAGCACATTTAGCTTTCAAAACAACAGCCCTTTCAGAAGACATTCTTGAAATGGTCGCAGAAATATCTGACCAAACAAAAAATTTACGTCATGGAATCGAGATTTTATACCGAACAGGTCGTGCAGCAGATCAACAGAGATTAGATGAGCTTACACCAGAGCTGATTCGAAGAGCTAAGAATGATGTCTTTCCTGAATTACGTGCGGATATCCTAGAAGAGTTAAAAACCCATGAATTATTTGCTGCTCTGAGTATTGCAAGACGATTGCACCATAAAGGAATTACTGCTACTACTATAGAACACTCATTTAAAAACTACAGGATAATTTGTGAGGAATGGGGTTTGCGACCAAATGCTGAAGCTGCATTCCGAAATTACCTGTCAACGTTGGAAGCTATTGGGATATTAGGAAAGGTGACGAAGGGGGTAAAGGGTCGGAAAGGGGTTCGTGCACGCTTAACAATTCATGATGTACCAGCAGCAGTACTAATCGAACGTATTGAGGTATTTCTCTCAAAGAGGTTCCAAAAATCATGATTAAATCCCCTACTGAGGTTTGATCATATAATTCATTGAACCTAATGCCGAAAATATTCAAATAAATAAGCAAAATGAAAATTATAGCTGATTTATTAACACATTGAAAGGAAAATGGAAAATCTCGATCGAAAAGGGTGTTGTTTCCGTTCATTATAACCATTACATGAGATATTGTACAGTCTAGGGAGATCATTTCTTTTTAATTAGGGGAGAAAGAGCTTTTAACCTAGGTACAAAGATACATACTTGTTAAAAATTCCAAGATTATACTTAGAATAAGGCTTATAAGAAAACATAGAGTTTAAGAGGCAAATTACAACCAGGTTTTTCATTAAAATAAGCTATAAAAAACTAGATCATCTGAAATGAAAATAAGTATATTGAATACCAAAGGGATTATTGCTCTTTAACAGGTATTTGAAGTGATAATTTTGTCAAAGGCACCTGAATTAACAGATATGGGTTTTAAACAACTAGAAATGGCAAGTGAGCTAGATAGAGTACGATTTGAGCTAACAGAAAGCAATGTATCCGTGAAATTTCTTCAGGACTTTTCTGGTTTTTCATTTGAAAACATAAATATTCCACCTTCCCCTAAAGGAACCCAAATTGATATTCCTTATTTCATTGCAGAAATATTGCGGAAAAGATCAATGATTGAAGATTTTAGGATGAATTTTCCCGTCACTTTGCAGGATTTAGAAGGAGCAGTCCGTAAAGAAGTTCGTGCGGGTGAATTACAACCTATTCACCCCTATTTCCATCTTTTATTGCAGGATTTCGTTTTTTCTATGGAAGATAAAGATTCGCAATTTAGTGAATTGGAGCAGAAAAGACAAAAGACCAAGTATAATCAATTGACTCACGAAAGAATCTCAAAACTCGTAAAAATGACCGATAGTAGAAAGGTTCTTGCTCAGAAGAAAAAAAACCTGACATCATCAGAACAAATCTTATTCAAAGAAATCGTTGATAGGATTCAAACCTGGAAAGCAGAATTCATTCAAAAATAGGTCGAAGGGTTATATATGGGTTTTCCATTTGATTTAAGGGGCCGATTTGAATCATTCATTGAGGAATTTACAGACCAGGATGGCCAATTACACTATCAGGAAAAAATCCGCGAAATGGAGACAATAGGCGCAAGGAGTCTATATATCTCATATAATGATTTGCTTATTCAAGATCCAAAATTAGCCAAGGAAACTTTAGTAAATCCAGAGCTAAGCATCTCTGCAGGTGAGGAGGTATTACGCTCAAAATTAGTTGAAATAAATCCTGAATATATAGAGCGAATAAAGCAAGTCCATGTTAGAATTACAGACCTTTCAGAAAAACTCCTGTTACGTTCTTTAAAAACTGAACATTTAGAAATTCTCACATGTTTTGAGGGTATTGTCATTGGAGTGACAGACGCTAAGCCTCTGTTAATACGAGGCCATTTTAAATGTGCATCGTGTGGTGAAAATCAAACTGTTGATTTTCCTGAGGGTATTTATACACCCCCGTATCAATGTCGTAATGAACATTGTCAAAGAAAAGGATCCCTACAGCTTCAATTAGATAGGAGTGATTTCATAGACTGGCAAAAGATTACTTTGCAAGAAAAGCCTGAAGAACTTCCACCAGGACAATTACCCCAAAGTACGTCCATCCATGTACTTGATGACCTGGTAGATCACGCTAGACCTGGAGATCGTGTGGAAATTGTAGGAATTCTTAAAGCAAGAGCATCTCGTCTTTTAAAAAGAGGACAATTGGCTACCTATGGGAAATTTTTTCATGGGATTTCGATTTCACGCGAAACAGAAGAATATGTTGATATCGAGATTTCTGAGGAGGATGAGTTAAAAATTATCGATCTCTCTAAATCCCCATATGTAATTGAGAAAATTCGAGATTCATTAGCTCCGTCCATTTATGGACATGACCTTGTAAAAGAAGCAATTGCATCATTATTATTTGGTGGAACGGCAAAAGAGATGCCTGATGGGATGAAATTGAGGGGAGAGTCGAACATTCTCATTGTAGGGGATCCTGGAACGGGAAAAAGCCAGATTCTTAAATTTGTGTCCCAATTGGCCCCACGAGCGTTATATACGACAGGTAAGGGAAGTACCGCGGCAGGGCTATGTGTTTCTGGAGATAGTACTATTTTTCTCACTGATAGAGTCACATCTATATCTGATTTTGTTAATAATGAATTTGAAAAAGGTGGAGTAGAGAAATATACTGAAGAAATAGAATATAAGAAAATAACAGCTGATTATAGGACCTACCATTCAAAAAATCTGAATATAACCACAGATCCTATTTCCCGAGTATGGCGAATCAAACATCCTGAAAAATTATTTAGAATAAGTACTAGAACAGGAAATGAGATTGTATTAACTCCGGAAACGAGTCTCCTTTCAATGAGTGATGAAGGATTAGTCTGGAAACAAGCGAAAACCATAAAGATAAATGAAAGAGTAGCAACTTCTCGTTGTTTATTAATTAAGGAAAGAAAAGAAGTACCCTCTGTTTATGAATTGATTAAGGATTACCCGAATGAAATAATCCTAACAAATGTTGCTCAAATTGTTACTAAATTACATAATAGGATTAAGAAAAAAACTTTAATGACAAACAAAGATATTACTGACCAACTAGGTGTTGCAAAAGATGCAATATATAGATGGAAGAATAGTGAACGACTAGGAAATATTTCATTAAAGCTTTTCGAAGATTTATGTCAATTAGCTGAAAGTAATGTCGAAACACAATTGCCAAAAATAATAGAAGTCGAAATTAAGAAAGGACAACGGTTAAAATTACCAAAAAGATTAGATAAAAACTGGTTTTATATACTTGGAGTAATATTTGGAGATGGAAGGGTTTTGGAGGATAACCAAGAGGGTAGATATGGGGGCGTGTGCATTGGCCTTTCTAATCGAGAGGAGAGAATCCTGAAAGAATTCGATGAATTTTGTGAAAAAATTTCTATCAAAGTAAATAAAGGGAAAGAAAGTGAAGAAAGACCAATGGAATACCGAATTTGGTCTAGGATACTATATCACATTTTTTCAAAATTTGGCTTATCACCTTCTCCAAAATCCAGCACTCTCAATCCCACAAAAGATTTGTTATATTATCCTGAAGGGTACCTTCATAATTTTTTGAGAGGATTATTTGATTCAGACGGTTGGATAAGCGTCCGTGAAGAGGGATCCTCTCAAATTGGAATAACTTCGACAAGTAAAGATCTAATCGAATTCATAAGGTATGCATTACTTACACTTGGTATTATTACTTATACTCGACAAAGAGAGCCACGAATCGTAACTACAAAATCTGGACGAAAAATAATCAGTAAAAAAGTGAAATTTGAATTAATATTTAATTCTTATTCTGATTTCAAAATATTTGAGCAATTTATTGGCTTTAGGCATCCCAAAAAGAGTGAAATTCTTCATAATTACTGTTTAACTAAGAAAAATGACCATAGAAATATCGACAATGTACCTTCAGCGAGAGTTTTATTAAAACCAATTATTAATTTTTATGGATATACGAGTAGGGAATTAACTGGTTATAAAGGAGCATTTTCTCGTTCCCAACTTAAAAAGGCAATGACTCGTTCACAATTGAAGTCAATTCTTGAGAAAATTGATACTAATTGGATGCGTCATAAAGTTAGAATACCTAATGAAATGAGGTTTCTATTGTATAAGGAACTTAAAACATTTTTTAACTCTTCTCAAACACAGATTGCTCAAGATAAGGTTTATGAGTATTTTATAAGAAAGAATAGAAACCCCTGGATTCCCATTGGATTAATAGCAAAAATATTGAATGAGACGGAAATCATTCTCTCTAATACGATAACTAGATATTTTAATGAGCTAATTTGGTCTATCAATCAAAAAGAAGAAGTAATTAAGAAAAAGTATGATTTATTAGTGAAACTTTGTGATTCAGATATAATGTGGGATGAAATCACTCAAGTAGAGGAAATAATATCATCAAAGGATGAGTTTGTATATGATTTAACGATCCCTGAAACACATAACTTTATCGTGAATGGGTTTGTAACACATAATACTGCAGCTGTGATTAGAGACCAAGACACAGGAGAAATCACGTTAGAAGCAGGAGCCCTCGTTCTGGCTGATCAGGGGATCGCGATGGTTGACGAATTCGATAAAATGCGTGCTGAAGATCGGAGTGCTATCCATGAAGCGATGGAGCAGCACACGATATCTATCGCTAAAGCAGGGATAGTAGCCACCCTCAACGCTCGAACCTCAATCTTAGCGGCAGCTAATCCTCGCAGGGGAAGATGGAATCCCTTTAAAGCCACCGCAGACAATTTAAATCTTCCTCCTACAATTTTATCCCGATTTGATTTAATTTTTGTCTTAGAGGACAAACCAGATTTAAAAGAAGATCACGATTTAGCTACTCATATTCTACAACTTCATAAATCACAAACTCTTCCTACGAGCCCTCCAATTGAACAGGATTTATTACGTAAGTATATTGCTTATGCGAGACGAGAAATTCATCCTCGCCTTTCAGATGAGGCTGAGGAACGTCTTTTGGAATACTACAAGGAATTACGTCGTTCAAGTGGGAAAGTGGAAGAAGGTCAGCTCGAACCAATAGCAATCACTCCTCGTCAATTAGAATCATTGGTTCGATTAGCCGAGGCGCGAGCTAAAATGCGTCTAACCAATGAAGTATCGTACGATGATGCGTCTGGTGCCGTCAATTTGATGAATGCTACGTTGGAGAAGTTGGCCAAAGATACTGAAACAGGGAAATTGGATATTGATAAGTATGCGTCAGATATGAGTGCAAGATCGAGACGTCGGCTAGATCAGATTGATACATTGATTGATCGAATGTTTGAAGAGGCTGAGGATGAGGAACCAGTGGCGATTAAAGATATAATTGATAAAGCAGTGGAGGAAGGTATTAGTAAGAATCAAATAGTGAAAGCTATAGATGAAATGACACGACGTGGAATATTGTTTGAACCCCAGCCAGGATATGTTAAACGGCCATAAGATTGATGCAATCTGGGTTATTTATGCTTATTGAGTCACTTGCTCTTGATGAGCGAATTAAAAAAGTGATAATTGAAAAAGATGGAATTAAAAACCTTTATCCTCCCCAGATAGAAGCTATTAATCAAGGATTATTAACAGGGAAAAACTTTGTTATTTCTATTCCTACAGCTGCAGGCAAAACATTGCTTGCAGAGATAGCAGCTTTAAAGCATGTAATTGAACTTAACGGAAAAGCCATTTATCTATGTCCATTACGAGCATTGGCTTCAGAAAAATATAATGATCTGAAACGGTTTGAGAGTCTAGGAATTCGGGTAGCTGTTACCTCTGGTGACTATGATTCAGCGGATAGCTATCTTCCCAGATATGACATTATAGTGTCAACTAATGAAAAAATGGATGCCCTTCTACGTCATCAAGTCAGCTGGATAAAGGATCAAGTCAGCCTGGTTATCGTTGATGAATGTCATTTATTAAATGATCAACATCGAGGACCAACGTTAGAAATTTTAATAGCTCGATTATTGATTGAAAATTCTCACTCTCAGATTATAGCTTTGAGTGCCACTATTGGAAATGCAGATGAGCTTGCTGAATGGTTGAATGCGGAACTAGTTCAAAGCGATTGGAGACCAGTTCCTTTAAAGGAAGGAGTTTTTTTTGAGGATCAAATAACTTATTCAGATTTTTCCTCTCGAGAAATACCTTTTCGCCGTAAAGATCAATTGCTCAATATTGCACTTGATTCAGTTCACTCCCAAGAACAAGTACTCATTTTCAATCCATCAAGAAGGTCAGCGGTTGCTACAGCGGAGAGAATTGGCAAAAGTATTGAATCATTGATTGAACCAGGGGATGCAAAGCACTTAAATGACCTTTCCTCTCAAATTGTTCTTAATCTTTCTGACCCTCTTTCTTCAAAGTTAGCTGAAACCATTAAACGTGGAGTTACCTTCCATCATGCAGGACTCAATTCACGACAACGAGATCTTATTGAAAAAGCGTTCAAAAAAGGATTGGTCAAGGTTCTTTGCGCTACACCAACACTTTGTCTTGCTGAAGACACCATGATCTGGCACGGAACTTGCCAAACTAAAGTATCACAATTAGATTCCTCTACAAGACCATTTGTATTACAAAATAACTCCCTAATCCCATTAACAATTGAGGAAATCAATATCAATAACAATGATTCAGATTTAATTGAGATCACGTCTGTTTCTGGATACACTATCAAAGTTACACCAAACCATAAAATGTTAGTGAAAAGAAAAAACAAAAAATCAACTATTCGAGCTGCTTTAGTTCGGAAAAATGATAGAATCGCTACAATTGGAAATTTAAGAATTAAAAATACAAAAAAATACATTATTCATAATTTCACCCAAAATTGTGACAGAAATATTGGATCATATGAATTTGATCCTCATTTAGCTTATTTCATTGGACTTATGCTAGGTGATGGTTATTCAGGAGCAGAAACGGTTGGAGATAGGATAATTTTCAAAGGTTCACCCACTATTGTTAATTCAGACGAGGAAATCTTAAAATATTGTCAGAATGTGTGTACGAAATTAAATGTATCTTTCAAAAGGAAAGTAAACTCATATGGAACTCCTGAACTCGTCATGGGAAAAAATAAATGGTTCAGAACATTTCTAGTGCGATGTGGAGTTGAAAAATCAATAAGAAAATATATTTCTGAAAAAATCATGGAAATGCAAAATGAGAATATTACTTCTTTATTGATGGGTCTCTTTGATTCAGATGGTTATGTCAATAAAGGTAGGTCAATAGGATTTTCTAATACCTCTGAAATATTAGTTAAACAAATTCAAAAATTATTACTCAGATTTGGTATTGTATGCAGCTTAAGGCCAAGAAAAGAAAATATCATAAAAATGCATGATAAGAAATATAGAACAAAAAAATATTCTGAGCTATTGATTTCTCAAAAAAAATGTATTCTTGAATTTTCTGAATCCATTGGGTTTGGAGTTCAAAGAAAACAACGAGATTTGATGAAATTAGTAACAGAAATTAAATCCAATATACATTATATTACATGTCTAAGGTGCAAATATAAAATCTATAGGGATCTATTTTCAGGGAGGACTAAATCACAAAAAGAGTGGGGAAAGAAGAAATTAGAAATTATTAAATTACTCGGAAATAGAGGTGAGTTAGGTTCGAGAAAAATTAAAGAATTGCTTGGATTTGAACCTAAAAAAGGTGAAAGAAGATTAGATCATCATTATGAGTTGATTAAGAAGAAAAAAATAGGAAAAATAAGTAATACAGAGTGGTTCTGGAGCTTGAACCCAATTGGATGTTGGATCTTTGAAAACTTACTTAAAAAAGATAAAAATTTTAATAATGTATTTAAATTACTTAATTGTCCTTTATGTAATAACCCCATTGAGTATTCAATGAAAAAGGGATGGAGAGATTCTGATTTTGATAAAGATATTTTTTGGGATTTTGTACGATCAGTTAGAAGTGTCCCTAATAACGCTCCTGTATATGATATTGTATTAGCGAATAATCCAAGTAATGATCATATGTTTGTGGCTAATGGTTTCATTGTACATAATTCTGCAGGTGTCAATCTTCCTGCGAAGCGCGTTGTTGTTTCCAGTGTTTATAGATATTCTATCGAAGAAGGATCTCATCCTATCAAGACCCTAGAGTACAAACAAATGTCCGGAAGAGCTGGGCGTCCTCAATTTGACAACGAGGGGGAATCGATCTTGTTAGCAAAGCAGCCAAGGGCGGTAAGTTGGCTAATGGACCGCTATATTCTTCGTGATCCTGAAGCTGTGTATTCGAAATTAGCTGCTAAACCTGCATTACGTAGAGCTGTCTTAGGATTAATTGCCTCAAAAGTAGTTGGTACTATACCTGATTTATTACATTTTTTTGAAAAGACTTTCTATGGCTTTCAATTTGAAGCAGTATTCTTGGAGGGAAAAATCAGGGAAGTGGTCGATCTTCTTATAGGATGGGAAATGATTAAACCGCTTGATGTAAATGAAACTCTTGAACCCACCCTTTATGGGCTTCGTGTTAGTCAACTCTATTTAGATCCCGAAACCGCAGCAACTATAGTAGAAGGGCTTAATGGAGCTATTCAACAGTCCCGATCAAAAGTCCATCCCGTTGCGCTTCTTGATCTAATAGTCGGTACCCCTGATATGGTTACATTGTCATTTCGTAAGAGTGACTGGAAAACTACAGAGAAAAGATTTGAACGATTCGCCTTTAGATTAGTACGAGATGTTCCAAAAGCACACGAGATTGAATATGAGTTTCGTTTACGTGATTTCCGTACGGTTCTGTTTTTGTGGGATTGGATAAAAGAATTGCCAATTGAACGAATCATCATGCGGTACAAGATTGGTTCTGGTGATGTTCAGCGAATAGTAGAAACTGCTACTTGGTTGATATCTGCAACAGCTGAAATTGCTCATTTAAAGTCAAGAAGTAATAAAAAATATCATCCCCTAATGAAAGCAGCTTTATCTCTAAGTGATAGAGTCAAGTATGGGATCAAAAGTGATGCGGTTAGTTTAACCAGAATTAAAGGAATAGGACGAAAAAGGGCTCGTATTCTGTTAGACCATGGGATTCGTGATATAACTAAGCTATTGAAACTTACTGATACCGAATTAAGTCAGCTGCCAGGTTTTGGATCAGAATTAGCTAAAACAACTTTGAAATTAGCAAAGGAATTAATAGAACCAACTAAGAAAGGAAGGAATATTGATATTGGTTTAGAAGACTATATCTTTTGAATTTTTTAAACTAAGATTGTCCTATGGTTTAAACACTATCGTCAAATTTTACTCTCGTACGAGAATTTCTTTATTCTTCATTTATTTAGGATTTTTCATGTTATATCGGGAAACTAAGTTGTTCAGCTTTGAAAAATTTCGTTTAAAGTTGGTTATATCAGGAAAATTATATGCTTCGGTACATACTAAGGAAATAAGAAGGATTTAAACTTTGAATATCAGGTCGAGTAGATATAATAAAAATTGGACCGGTTTATGTAATGTTCTGGTTTCTAAACAAATGGAAATCTCTCTTGAAAATAAGTGATAGAATTTATAGAACAAATTGGTCAATGGGCGTCAATTGAGTGTAAAAGAATTAAGAGAACTAGATTTTTCTCATATTTCATTTTCTAAGATTTTTTTAAGATTCTCACCTTCTACTTTCATATGTTTGGTAATAGCTTCAACTCTACTTTTAGCAAATTTCTGGAAAAACCTACCAAACCTGAAATAAAGGGTAGCAGTAAAGATAGAACTTCCTTCTTTTGGTTCTATTATAAAAGAACCTTTAGGACAAATAATTGATGTTGGAAATAGGAGTTTATACTCAATTTTTTTGTTTATTTCCACATTTGTACCTAGAAATTTCATTTTTCCCAATTTACCGTGTAAATACTCCTCCACATAAAGAATCGATCCTACCTCAAATGATTCACCCTTAATCCAACTACATTTTATATGGTCATGATGCCATTTCTTAAAATACTCTTGTGAAGAAAAAACTCTTATCAAGGCAGCAAACACTTTTTCAGGTGTTGTTTGGATTTCTATAGAATCCTCTAGAGTTATCATGAACTTCCCTACTTAATCGATTAGAGAAAACTGTGAAAGTTGTGAAAAATGTGCAATATAAACATTTAGTTCAAGACAAAAATATGAAATTTCTACAATTTTTTACATTGTAAATTGGTTAAGTGACACAATATTACTAAAATAAACATCGTAAAAATAGATTTTGGTGACAAGTTTCCCTCTGTGATGTAAAAACAGTGGAAGACACATTTAAAGTCAATGAATTAACCAATTTTTGTGTCTAAAACTATTTTAGAAGTAATGAAAGTGAATAATAAACTTCTTTTTTCACTTTTAATTCATGATAATTACTTTCATCAGAATAAGTTCTTCTACTAGAGGAAGGAATTTATGTCAAAAATTCATGAAAAACCTGATTTCATGCTTTCAGAAATGTTAGAACAACCTAGAATTATTGATTCAATTTTTAATGATAATAACATTAAGAATATTTCCGATTCTTTGCTAGAAAGCGATATTAAACGTATCTATTTTACAGGATCCGGAGATAGCTATTGCGCTGCTTGGTTTGGATCGAATCTTGGTACTAAATGGCGACCTGACCTGAACATTCAGCATTACGCTCCATTTGAATTTGTAAATTATCTGAATCGCAAATATTTGAATAAAAGCCTTGTAATTGTTCTTTCAGTTTCTGGAAACACTCCTAGAGTAGTTGAAGCACTTCGTTTTGCACAAAAAAATGGTGGAGAAATCTTAGGGATCACTGATAATCCCAAGGGTAAGGTTGCTAAAGAGGCAAACCATACACTTTACATCCATGCGTCTCCTCCAGATGCATTGGAAACTTCCTCATATATTACTGAAGGTGCTAAAGAATATACAGGATACCATCATGATATAGCTCAAACCAAAACTTATCTAGCAAATCTTGCAGTCCAAATTAAATTCTTATCACATTTTTCTTTACAAAAAGGGGTTAATCGTTTTCAAGAGGTTCTCCAATTAGTTAATGGGGCTTTAAATCAGCGAACAACTTATCTCAAACTCAGTGATGGCCTAAATAATTTAGTAGATAAGATTATTTTTGTTTCTTCAGGATCTAATGCTCCTACTGGATTGTTTGGGGCGTATAAAATGTATGAATTTTCTTTGAATGGATTCGCGTGTGACATAGAGGAATATTGTCACACTAATTATTTTATAACAACACAGCATAGTCTTGTCATATTTTTAGCCCCTGACATCTCTTCCTTCAATCGCATAATGGAGATTGAGCCAGTTATTCGAGAGATAGTTAATGCTAAGACTATTGTTTTAGTAAACTCAGACTTGCATGATACATCAGTTTATAACTTCGTACCTATAAAAACACCCAAGAAGGAGGTGTTATCCCCATTGATTTATACCATTCCAGTGGAATTTTTTTCATATTTTATTGCAAGAAGCAAAGGATTTGATACAAACCAATTTCGAGGAGGACTAGAGACTGAAAAATATGTTTCAGGTTCTTATAGGACTATCAGACAATCAAAAATAAATTATTGAACTCTACATTAGACTTTTTTTCAGATTTAACGATGCTTTTGAACACCAATTTTCAAACAGGAGTCGTAAATGACACATTGACTGCATTTAGGACTGATTGGAGTACATATATTTTGTCCCCACCTCACTAGAATATCATTAATTGGTATCCACCATTTCTTTGGTAAAATCTTTCTCAAAATCATTTCAACCTGATCTGCATTATGAAAGATAGGTTTATTGTCATTTTCACCTTTGATTGGTACGATACCGATTCGTTGAGTAATACGAGCCACATGAACATCAACACATATCCCTGGTTTGTCAAATCCTTTTGTAATAACTAAATTAGCAGTTTTGCGACCCACACCTTTAAAACTTATCAATTCGTTTAGAGAATCAGGAACTTTACCATTATATTCATCAATAAGTCTTTTACATAATTCATGAATAGTTCTTGCTTTTTGACGATAAAAACCTACAGAAAAGATGAGTTGTTCAAGTTCCTCAAGAGGAATTGCGAGTATTTTAGCAGGTGTATCTGCTCGGGCAAAGAGTAGCTGACTTGCTTTGTATGTTAATTCATCTTTCGTCCTCAAACTCAAGATAGTAGCTATAAGTATTAGAAAAGGATCTTTTCGAGTTTTAGATATACTCGTCACTATTGGATCTTTTAGTTCTTTTGTTGCCTGCAATAATCTTGTTAAAATGTGATCGATTTTTTCGGGTTCGGTAGAAAAAGATGATTGTAGATTCACATTTCTAACCTTATTTTGAGCTTTATGTCCAACAAGACAAGATATCTTCAAATTAATATGTGCACGTTCTAGTAAGAATTTAGATTCTTATTTCCTTCGCATGACAAGAACTTATTTTATTTAAATATGAATCAGTTCAACTGAGTCTATTGACAAAGACAAAAAAAGAAAATGTTGAATTAATGATTGAGAAATTGCAGAAGGATCCTGATAAATTCGAAAGGATGTTTGCTGCTCAATATCTTGCTAAATACAATTTTTTAATAAGTAAAAATCATTTAAAGAGAGCTGTTTTGGAGGATACTGATCCAGAAGTAGTTCATTGCATTCGTAAAATTCTTGAAGATAAAGAAGTTATTCCTTAAAAGTTAGAAATAGGTATTCAGGTTCTCTCGAATATGAGAAAATCTTTTGATCCCAAAACGCCATTGTAGTCTTAGATTTAGCCATTTTTCGGGGATCCCTAGGAATAACTGTTTTTGTAGCTGCCTGAGCAAGGACAGATCTGAAATACAGTTTGATATTGCTTGAATAGAAGTAAACTCCGATTCCTTCAATTGAATCTGTTCGAATACTTCTGAATGGGGTAATTTTTCTAATGAATAAACTATTGAATGTTTCCTTAAAGTTTTTTTATGACTAGGAGAGACAATTGTTTGAAAAGAAAATGTTAGATTTAACGGGGGAGGTATTACACGATCTAAAGCTCCAAATATTTGAATAAGATTCAAAGGATCTATTTTTTCTTGACTCATCAATTGAACTTGCTTCTTGGTTAAAACAAGTTCAACAAATTTCGAAGATATAGGATATGGATCTAGTGTTTCAAAATCATTCAGTTTTAAAATATTATTATCTTCTATATTCATAGATCCATTTATTAATGGTGAGATAAAATACTGAGCTGTTTTTTCATTATAGAAAGAGCTATCAATGATTAATGTGTGAGTTTTTATTGATTGACGTCCAAAGTGGTCTATTCCATCATCAAATGTGAATCGTAGGATAATATTTCCTGAAGGATGTTGGAATTTAGTCAAAAAAACTTCATTGAAGTCAGAAAGTTCTTCGTCCGGAATGAATAAAGAGATATTTTGTGTTTGACTCTCATGCAAATTAGAAGCTACGACATCGAGTCCTCTTTCAGGAGTATCCCGAACAATTACTTGTCGAATTTTCTCCATCCTAGACATTTTCCAATAATTTCTAATATAATGCTCGTTTACATTTTTCAAAAATTGCATCAATTTCCTCGTAGGGGGATTTATGAACACTAATGAATGCCTCTAAGAATTTAGCGAAAGGAAAAGTCATTTTATAGTCTTGGATAACGATATTGAAATTCTCTAAAAACACACGTGCTTTCTTTTTATCATTATCAATTGTATCCATCTTATTGATTACAAAATAAAAAAGAGTTTTCTTTTTTCTTGCTTTTCTATCAGCTTTATCAGGATCTAAGCTCAAACTGTCAAGAAAATAATTGAATGAATCTTCCATTGCCACTCTTTGAGTTTCTACTCCTTGGATAGGATCTAACATAAATAAAATTCCGTCTGTTTTGTATTTTCTCATTGCTTCGCGCCACTTACGGCGAAGTTTGAAATCTCCAGGATTATCTACTGCAATCACGTTATATTTTCTGTATCGCTCAAAGGATAATCTTGAATGCTTACTACTCGACAGTAGAGTTATTTTCTTTTTCTCTACAGTTATATCTAAAGTTCTTTCTGTCGAAGTAGGATCTTCTCCTTTCAATCGCTTGATTAGACTGGTTTTTCCTACACCAGTATGACCAAGGATCGTCAATCGAATGTCTCTATCTAATACCATGATAATTTTCCCCACTTTTTTTCTTACACTTGAGAAAAGCAACAAAAGGGGTGATGTTTCATCAAAAAGATTAGCTTTAATGAGTGGTTTATAAAAATAACCTTTCATTAAGTTATTTTCGGATTAGCTGCAGTTATCCTTAGAACTCTTATCGATATGCAACATGAGCATCTTTGTTTCATCACTAAACCAACATGACAATAAGAAGAAAGTATAGAAATAATCATTAGCACAACAGAAAGATGACGAATAAATTCAAACACTTTTAGATGATTTTGTATGCTTATCCCAAGAATACAGAATTATATTTGCAGTAAAAATCAATATTCAGCCATATGAAGCATGAATCACTTCTTTCTCTATGTATTGAGTTAAGATACAATTAATTGAAGTTAAACTATTAAAGCTGAAATTTACCGATTTTTAAATAATCTTCCAGAGATAGTATTAGCTATAAGTAGAATTATTGTTTTTTTTGGGCAAATAAATAAAAATAAGTGTTTAATCATGACCGATTCTGGATTGGATCCTAATGTGAAGATATTTAATAGGTTTTTCAACACAAAATTAGTTTTGAAGTACTTACCTCTCTAGTCTCAACCTAAGCACCTAACTGTCCCACATCTTAAAGATTTTTGATATTATGAGGCAAAGGTTCAATTCGAATTTCTCGCAAAAAAATTCGAAATTCTCGCAAAAATAAAAACCTTAATAAATAGAAAGCAATCCAAATTGTTTGTAAATGAGATTTGCTAGTCTTAGCAGCTCAAAGCATAAGAAACCCCTTCAGATCATAATGAAAATTAGAATAATTAGCGGAGGATAATAGATAAATGTCTGCTGTTACAATCGCAAAAATGATTCAACTTCAAGAGTCAAAACCGATTTCCCTTCCTGCTGACTTTCTTGAAACCTTACGCCCCAAGGATGTTGAGGAAAGTTCTGCTGTAATGATCCTTGCTCCTTCGACAAAAATCATTAGGATTATTCCGACTAAAAGTCCTGAAGTTGTTAAAGTTGCTATAGAAATCGGTGAGCTATCACCTGACTTCTTGCAAGAGTTGGGTGTTGTCTTTATGAGAAGTAAAATAAAGACCCTTTACAGCACAGGGCTGTGTTTCACACAAGATAGCTGTACCTATGAAGGCTATTTGGATTCCAGTGACCTAACAATCTCACAAGAACAGCTGAAAGATGAGCTAGCGGAAATTAAAGGCGTAAGTAAGGTAGATATAACCACACTTGTAGCCTAACTTCCTTTTTGACTCACTTTTTTCCTTTTTTCCTCAATTAATTTAGATTAAGAAGTGGGCATCCCTTTTTCATTTTCTACTTTTTGATTCTTCTAAAGTATATCAGTCATTTATTTTTAAATAAAGAATTCCAGTTATAATTTTCAAAGAGACTAACAATACCATTAAAAGCCTTTATTCACCCAAATATTCTGTTAATTCAGGTTCAGGTACAAATCTTTAAAAAAGAAAGAATAAAAACCGAGGGCTACACAAGAGCCCCAATAGACAGTTCTTATTCAAGAGCTTCATTGAACGCTTCCTATCGCTAAACAAAAATCCTACGAAGAAGATGAATCATAATATGACCTTAGCTTCTGATGACAGAGAAATTAGTCTTTTATTACACCCACTTCGAAGGAAAATATATTCAATCCTAGCAGAAAATCCTGGCTCGTATTTTTTTGATTTGGCTAAATATCTAGACCTACCTCAAGGAACTCTAAATTGGCATTTGAAGCGTTTAGAGGAAGATCATCTTATTAAATCACTGAAATATGCGGGAAAACGCATTTACTACCCAGCAGGGCTTCGATCGGCTGAAGCGGAGCGGATTTTCGCTGTCTTAAGGCCAAAAACAGCCAATAAAATCTTTAATTATGTATTAAACAACCCTGGTGCCTTTCAAAGCCAAATTGCTCAAGGAATAACTCCATCTGTTCATCATGATACAGTTAGATATCATCTAAATAGACTAGAAAACGTTGATCTGATAATAACAAAACGTAGTGGTCGTAAAGTGCAAATATATCCTGGACAGATGGCTGAAAACTTACAAGATGGTTCTTTGACTGCGATCTCTGATTCTTATGTTCGCTTCTTACTAGAAAAATTACGCGAGGGATGCTTGCATCCTGAAGTCATATTACAGAGCAAAAAACAATTAGTTTTGAGGATTGAATGTCCTAATGGTGAAGATATGATGCTTAATCTCAGAATGAGTGACTGGGTTATTCTTACACCTGAGAGTTCTGAATGAACTTTTATGATATTTGTTTCCTTTCAGTAATAATGACGACGATTTCAGGTTATTAAAAATCAAGGAAATATATCATATGGTATCAAAATTTGATTCCAAGGAGTATGCAAAAGAAAGGTTGCTTAGACTTTGTTCAAAATATTTTCCGAAAGATCAGTTAAAGATTAATACAGGAAGAAAAGGTTTTCGTTTGGGAGAAAGCACTATAGAATTAATAAATCGGTCTAAAACAATAGTTAAAAAAGCAAAGGAGTCAGATGACACAATCCCAGAATCTACTGCGAATATGTTTCGTTATGGAACAGTATGTCAAGAAATTTTTGAAAATTTGAGTTCGTATCAGGTAATTTCTCAATTGAAGTCACGATCTCGTAGAGGATACCGAAAAGAACTGGAAGTTGTAGATTTTGATCTCAGAAAGATTGAATTGGAATTTAAGAAAAGCGTGAATCCCCCAGTAAAATACCAAAAAGACATGAAATTTATCCGCAATGCTAAGAAAGCGTATCAAAAATTGCTATCTGATGAAAATTATCCCCTTATTCTTGAAGATATTATCAAAAAGCAAGAATTATTTATTATCGAAGATTCAGATGGGAAAAATTTTTTTGATTCCCTCTCTCGATTATTAAATATTTTGACCAAAAAAAATGCAGAGAAAAGAGAATATGAAATCTTATTTAAAAAGAAAAATAATGAAATAGCAAAATTAAGTGCAAGCTTAGCAGAAATAAAAGTAGATTTGCCTCGTTATGGAAATCAAATTGAACTTCATAGGGAAAAAAGTGGAATTCCATCAATAATACGGGAAAAAGAAGGGCTTTTCTTAGATCCAGACTTATCTCTGTTCCTAAAAGTTCTAACTACAGGTTTAGAACGCTATATGAAGATGATTGAAAGACGTGAAAGTCGTAGTTTGGAACAAAAAGAAGACTTCCTAGGTTTAATCCTTGAACCAACGAGATATGAAGGATTAAACGAAGAATTATGGCGACAGATCGTCTTTATTTTTGAAACCCACGGCTTCGAGTTATTAAGTGGAAAGAATTGGTTTAAGTTCGAAGATCCAAGCGAATTACGACAATTTATAGTAAATAAAGATACTTTAGAAAAATTTGCTCATCTTAGAAAACTTGAGAAAGAACTTGACGAAATCGAGACAAAGATGCTACAAGATCCTCAATATTCTGAAGCTCAAAACACGATTCAAGATTTTAATGAAATGGAATCTGAAATTACCAGACTTAAAAAGGAGGTTCCTGAAATAAAAGAAAAAATATTATCCTTTTCCCAGGAGGTGGAAGAAGAAAAAGAAAAAATCCTTAATTTTTTACACTAAAGAGATCCTAGTATCTGTGTGAGAACTTCTGAAGCTGTTGCTTTTTTGGCTTGGTTTAAGGATAATTCCTCCGTTTTTTGGTTGATTTCTGACTTATTTAGACCTTCTATTTCCCCACGAACACGAATTCTTTCAATTTTTGTTTCAAGATCTCTTGCCTCTTTCTGAAGGTCCACAAGCCAACGTCTTGCTTTTCGCTCCTCAACTGCTACTTTCTTTTGAATAGCAGCTAATTCCGAAGAGTATTCATCTCGAAGAGAAGAATATACACTATCAGAAACAGCTTGAACTCGTCTTTTCTCTTCGATTTTTTCTAAGCGTTTTTGCCATTTTTTCTCATCTTCAACCAAGGTTTCAAGCTCTAGTGGTTGAGTTTCAAGAGTTTTCTGTTCTTCTTGAAGTGTAACTACATTGGATTGGATTTCTTCTATCATTTCTGTAGATTCGCTTTCATCAATAAGTCCAATCTCAACTTTTTTAGTAAGTTCATCAATCTCATCAAGTAATTTCTTTAACTCAGTCTTGATTTGATCTTTTCTCTTTCGTGCATAAAGAATTTCAACAATTTCATCTGGAATTCTTTCGACTACTTCAGCTGGAGGTGTAATCGTTTCTCTAGTAGGTGCGGGAGGTACACTTAGAGAGGGGGAAGAAGATCTTGGAGTTGGAGCTGGATCTTGAGATCTTTTTATTGGGGTTCCACAAAAACGACAAAAACGAGCAGTTACGCTAATTTCTTTCCCACAATTCGTACAATAAGTGTGTGACATGCTATGAGCCTTCTCAAATTTATAAACGTCTATGCAAAGGGAACCAGTTTCAACCTTTAAAAGCCTTCATATCGGTGATTAATAATTGTTGTCTTGTAATTAAATGCGTAATATCCACCCTTAAAACTCTTAATATTCTTAGTTGAAATAAGCTAATCATTATTGAGGAAATTGTGAACATTTTAGAGTGATATTGGGTTTTAACTATTCTGATATTGCATTTAGGTGAAAAGAAGGGAAATGGACCGAGTGGGATTTGGACCCACGACCTCCTGCATTCAGGATTTATACTCAAGAGAGTACTATTTGCCAAGCAGGCGCTACTACCAAGCTGAGCTATCGGCCCGACCATTCCAGCAAATTCATAAAGTCTAATATGGGATTGTATCTGAATACTTGCTTTTTTCTTATTAATTTATCCTTATCTAGTTTTTCTTAAAAATCAAAGATTTGTTTATTAAATGGCTTTTACGAGTATTAATAACTCTAATACCTTAGTATGGCTAAGAATTGAATCATTAGCATTTTTTTTCATAAATTTCGAAGTAAATTTTAAAAGATTTATTACCTAATAATATTCTTAAAGAACTAAGGTTATTTCTTTCAATAGTGAGGTGGCTATCTCTTTCAATAATAAGGTTTTATGATAATTTATTTTTGGTAAATGTTTGCAAATTGTCCTCACAAATAGTTCTTAAATAAGCATAAAGATGTCTTAATTATAAATCTTTAGAAGTCATTGTGGATCTATATAGGCCTAGAGGATTCTAAAAGGCTTTTTTTATGGATGGAAAATGGATGATGACTGAAATTCGAATTCTAAGCCGGGGAGGACAGGGTGGAGTAACAGCTGCGAAAGTACTAGCATATAGTGGCCATCTTGGCGGAAAATTCGTCCAGGCAATTCCCAAATATGGAGCTGAACGTAAAGGTGCTCCTATTTTTGCAGATGTACGAATATCTGACAAACATGTGAAAACACATGCTCCAGTAATTACAGAAAATACTCATAGTTGGATCGTGTTGGAACCCTCGTTAGTCGAAACCATGCCTCTCGATGATATAACTCCTGGAACAATTATCGTACTTAATTCATCGGAAATTCCTCCTGCATTAAAAGGAAACGAAACCCTAAGAATAGGAAAAGTCGATGCGGTAGATATTGCTCGAGAATGTGGATTGATTAAATCAGGAACAATGATGGTTAGCGCAACAATGTTGGGAGCTTGGGTCAAAGCTACAGGGTTGATTAGTCTAGAAGAGCTTATTGCTGCTATCAAACATCAATTTGGAGAAGGAGAACTGGCTGAGGCTAATATTCGATCGATAAGAATGGCCTTTGAAAGATTTGAATTCATTAACTAACTGAGGTCAAATCAATGGATGAAAGTGAAATGAAAGATCCCGTTTTACCATTAGGTAGACCTACGGTAGGTTCTGCTCCAGGTCCAGGTACGACTGGTGATTGGCGAACAAGTAAACCAGTTTTCTTTGAAGAACAGTGCACTAAATGTTATCAATGCTGGATGTTTTGTCCAGAAGGCACTATTCGTGTTGATGCTAAAGGAGAATATCCCTACATTGATTATGTTTATTGTAAAGGTTGTGGGGTGTGTGTACATGTCTGCCCTCAAGACGCGCTTAAAATGGAGAAAGAATAGGTGAGAAAAGTGGTACAGACAATGAAAAAATCTAATATTCAATTATTGACTGGAAATGCCGCTGTGGCTACTGCAGCAAAACTAGCAAGGCCACAAGTTATTCCAGCTTATCCTATTACTCCTCAAACACTTATTGTTGAGACTATATCAGGAATGATCGCAAGGGGAGAGTTTGATTGTGATTTTGTAAACGTCGAAAGTGAACATAGTGCAATGGGTGCTGCAATTGGTGCTTCATTAGGAGGTGTACGAACTTTTACTGCAACTAGTGCCCACGGTCTTCTTTACATGGGGGAGTTGGTATGGTGGGCTGGAGTGACACGGGTTCCTATTGTAATGCCAGTAGTGAATCGTTCTCTAAATCCTTGGAATATATGGCCAGATCACCAAGATTCAATGACTTTTAGGGATGCGGGATGGATTCAATTTTATGCAAAGAACAATCAAGAAGTGTTAGACCTAACCCTCTGTGCATTCAAAATTGCTGAACATCATAAGGTGTGGATGCCAGTTATGATTTGTTTGGATGGATTCATCCTGAGTCATACATCAGCTCAGGTAGAAATTCCAACCCAAGAGGAAGTTGATGAATTTCTCCCTCCTTTTAAACCACTTGCGATGTTAGATCCTGATGATCCTTTCGCCCATGGATCCCTTACTGATTCTAAAGGCATTTGGGAGCAAAGAATGTCATTAATTGATGGATTTAACAATGCACGAGTTATTATCCCTAAAGTTTTCAATGAGTATTACGAAAAATTCGGAAGACTCAGCAAAGAAATGGTTGAAATCGTGGGTGATATTAACGACGCAAACGTTGCTATCGTTGCCATAGGAACTTTAGGGGAAGAAGCTGAACAATCGCTGGAAGTTTTGAATAAGAAAGGTATTAAGGCTGTTGTTATTCGACCACGTGTTATTCGACCATTTCCAAAAAAAGAATTAATTGCAGCTTTGAGAAGAGTACCAAAAGTCTTAGTCATTGATCGATCTGTTTCGTTTGGCAATGCTGGTCAGCTTGCAATTGAAATTCAGGCTGAATTGTACGCAAATAAGGTAGATATTGAATTTCACCAAATTATCCGAGGTCTAGGAGGAATGGATGTTACATACATGGATATCGCTTTTGAAGTAGAAAAAATCATGTAATAGAGGAATGAAGAAATGAGTGTCAAGATAAAAGAGATGCTAGATCGTCCAGAAGTTCTATTAAGAGGGAATTTTGCATGTGCTGGCTGTGGCCTTTCTATTGCGTATCGTACTGCTATATCAGCGTTAGAGCGACCTATTGTAGTGATTCCTGCATGTTGTGCTTCTGTTATCCAAAGTCTCCATCCACACGTCACCTATAATGTTCCTACTTTGAACATTGCATTTGCAGCTCATGCTAGTGCAGCTTCTGGAATTTCAAGGGCTAAGAAAAGGAGAGGAGAGAAAGTGACAACTGTGGTTTGGTCTGGAGACGGGGGAACCTATGATATTGGTGTTGCTACTTGGTCTGGAGCAGCCGAAAGAAGTGAGGACATCCTCCACTTTTGCTACGATAATGGTTTCTATAGTAATACTGGCGCTCAACGAAGCGGGGCTACTCCTCGAGGTGCATCTACAACTACAACTCCAATAGGTAAACAGGAAAAGAGAAAAAGTGTTACTCGTATTATGGCTGCTCATGATGTACCCTATATTGCAACTTCATCCATTGGTTATCCTCGAGATTTGTATACAAAAGCTAAAAAAGCTGGAAACATAGAAGGATACCGATTCATTCTTATAGATGCTCCATGTCCTACTGGTTGGAACTCTGATCCCGCTATTACTCCAGAACTTGGTAAATTATCTGTACAAACGGGATATTTTCCACTTTTTGAAATTGAAAATGGGAAACTTACCTTCAGTAAACGTGGAATGAAGTACCGAGATCCTGATAATAGACTACCATTAGAAGAGTATCTAAATAAACAAGGGCGCTTTAAAAAGATGACCCCTGAGCAAATTGAAGAACTTAAGAAAGATATTCAATTTGAATGGGAAATGCTCATGAGATTGGAATGAGGACATCCATAAAATCCTCCTTCATTTCTTGTTTTATTACGTTATGTTAAAGATTTAACCATGTATGGCCCCTTTTGGTTATATTTGAGTTTTCGATAGTAATCACGAACTCCGATTCCTGACGTCACAACAATTTTATTATATCCTCTTTCAAGTGAGATTTCTTCTGCGAGCGAAATCAACCCTTGTCCCAGACCCCTATGCTGCCATTCCAGCTCTTTAGGTATTTTTCCTATTCCTACTAATCTTCCATAAACATGGAGTTCTCTGATCAAAGTTGCTGGAGGATCGATTGTCTCAGGACGGAATAAATAAGATGATGGTTCTCTAAGGCGTAAAAATCCAAAAAGTGTCTCTCTGTCACTGGTTTCAAAGGAAATGAAGTGTTCAATTCCATCAGATGCATGATATTCAAAAATATGGTATTTTTTCTCTTTATCTATCCAAGTTTTATCCCCAAGATTAGTTTGATGACCAACTTCTCTGCATCGAATACAAGAACACTTCCCACCTTGCTCTGATAATTTCCTTCGAGCCATTTCTCTTAGATTTCCCGAACGACCACCATCCACAATCAAGTATGCAGGAATATCCCTTTGAATACGTTGTATGCGTACAAAAGGAGGCGTTTTCGATTTAATTGAGGTTATTACATCTAAAACATCATCAATATCATAAGGAATATAGGTTTTTTCCTTCCATAACTTATATAAGCGAGTATTCGGCAAAACTAAGGTGGGATAAATTTTAATGGCATCTGGTATATATCTAGAATCCGTGTAGAGCTTTTCAAACATAAGAACATCTTCTTCAGGAGTTTGAAAGAGGTTTGGCATCATATGAACAGTCACTTTCAGTCCTCCATCCCTCGCGTAACGGATTGCTTTTTCTATGTCTTCTAATGTGTGATGACGTTGTATGAACTTTAATATCTTATCAGAAAGTGTTTGTAGTCCAATTTCTACAAAAGTGCCCCCTAGTTCCAAGATTTTACTAACATGTGGTCCAGTACAATAATCTGGCCGAGTTTCAAAAGTTATGCCGACATTTCGATTAATACTAGTTTCTGCATACCTTTGCGCGTTTTTCAGATTCGTTGATGTTTTTCCCGTGATTCCATCAAGACATTCCTTTACGAAATATTCTTGGTACTCTAAGGGTGTTGCTAAAAATGTTCCACCCATTATTACAAGATGGATCTTATCTAGCGGATGACCTATACTTTTAAGTTGTTTTAATCTAGCCTGTACTTGTTTTTTTGGAATGAAGTTGTTTTGAGCCCCTCTCATTGCTGCAGGTTCCTTTCCTGTGTAAGATTTTGGTGCTCCATTAACCTCAGGGCAATAAATACAGTCTCCTGGACAGGAGTAGGGTTTTGTCATCACTGCAACAACTGCGATACCACTGATTGTTCTAACTTTTCGGATTTGGAGAAATTGTATTAAGTAATCTTTTTCATATTCAGTAAAATCTTCCGAAGTGAGAATGTACTCAATAATTTCCGAATTTCGAACAAACCGTTTAAGTCTATACTGTTTCGCAATGCTTCTTTTAAGAGTCTCGAGTTTAGCTCTTGATGGAGCTGGTTCATCTATGAGTGATTGAATAAGGTCATCTAAAGCTATCAGTAACTTATTTTGAGACAAAGGGGATACAACTACATGCTTCTTTTAGCTAAACAGGAGAGAACGCTGGTAATGAGACGATTAAGATGCTTACAGATATAATTGTATGAATTAAAAGAAGGATGATTACATTCTTCTTTTCTCCAATTTTCCAAAAATATGGAAAGAACCAATATACAGTATAGGGACATGGAGCCTTAATATTACCTTCATCATCTATAGTAGCTATCTTTGCAGTTTGATGAGTAATAAGATATAGAAAGAACAATGAAAAATTTACAAAATGCAATCCGAATAGTCCTGGCGCCAACCTATCCATGTTACCGATGATTAGAGCAACTATGATTCCTGTTCCTAGAGTTAGAGTTCCTGTATCACCAATCAGGATTTTTGCAGGAAACCAATTAAATTTGAGTAAAACCAGAAAACCACCAAGTAATGAGGTTACAAAAAGAACAACAATGGGGTCGCCTACAAAAAGTGCTGCAATAAGAATTATGGTCAAGGAGATTGTTCCATTCCCAGCTTCTAATCCATTAAAACCAGCAAGCATATTAAATGAATTGAATGCGAAATTCACTGCTAATGGTATTATGATAAGACTGTAAAGATTAATGTATCCAATATAAGGTAGATTTATTAAGTTACCAAAGTCAATAATACCTAGGATTCCTAGGTTGATACTACTTTTGCCAACTTTCAGAGCCATTAGAGGGATTGCTGGTAGAAATCCTAGCAATATTTTGTCGCGCCATCGAATTTTGAAAATATCATCTAAGAATCCAATTAATCCAGCAATCACTACACTCAGAAGCCCTGCTAAGAGGGATTCAAATATTTCTACTTGAGAATCCGAGATGATGTTTTCCCAAATAAATACAAAAATAAGAATAGTAAAGATAAATCCCAGTAGTGGTGCTAATCCTCCTGACTCAGCGATTTCGGGGCTATTTTTTTTATGAGCATCAACTGTTGTAATTCCCTGTTTTAAAGAGGACTCAATTACCCATGGGATGAGAACACGTGTTATGATTGCGGAAATAACTAGCGCAAGGAGAGCAGTAACGAGTATTTCTAATGTTATCATTATGAATTAGCTAAAAAAAAGAATGAATTAAAAGGATATAACTAAAGACAATCCAATGGATTTAGAACTAGAACTTAACATTCCTGATTTATGGAGTTGTAATCGTGCGATGTATCATACCTGCTGCTGGAAAGGGAACTAGATTACGGCCGCATACTAACACAAAACCAAAAGTTCTTCTTTCATTAGGAAATAAACCCTTAATCTCCCATATTTTAGATAACCTTATTGAAACGGGTATTAAAGAGATAATTATTATTGTAGGTTACGAAAAAGAAAAGCTAATTAACTATATAGAATCTAATTATGAAAAAACCTGTAATTATACTTTCATAGAGCAGGAAAATCGTAGAGGCTTAGGCCATGCAATATATACAGCTGTAGATTTTTTAGATGGGGAACCCGTTTTAATTACCCTTGGAGATAGTCTTTATGAGAATCCATTTTCTCTAATGCTTGATGAGTTTAGAAAACATCCCAAATGGACGGGGGCAATCACTGTTAAGTCAGTTTCTAATCCTCAAGCTTATGGTATCGTTACTACCCATGAAGATTCTAATATAGTGAAACAATTAATAGAAAAACCTGAGAATCCAACCTCATCACTAGCAATTACTGGAGTTTATATGATACGGGACTCTTTAAAATTAAAATACGCCTTACAAGAATTAGTCACTTCTAATCAAATTGGAAAAGGAGGAGAATTGCAATTAACCGATGCTCTTCAAATAATGGTGAAAAAGGGCTCTATTCTTGGAATAATTAACTCTGGTAGATGGTTTGACTGTGGTAAAAAAGAGGCCCTCTTAGCAGCAAACACATTTGTATTAGACAGAAGTAAGATGTCCTCAATTGAATGTAAATTGGATAATACAGCGATAATTCCTCCTGTTGCGATTCAAGAGGACTGTCTCATCTCAAACTCTATTATTGGTCCTTATGTAAGTATTGATAAAGGTACAATTGTTGAGAAGTCAATAATTTCGTCTTCAATCGTCGGAAATTATTCCCGTATTTGTAATACAAATATTCATGACTCACTTATTGGTGATAAGGTCAAACTGATCGGAAAAGGATATGATTTAAACATTGGTGATCACTCAAAGGTTCAATTGATATAGAGGAGAGTATATAGTGGCAAATCACTCAATTCACGAATTTCAAGAGCTAATGTTCACACTTTATGGAGAACGAGACCAGAAAAGAGGTATTGAGAAAAGCCTATTGTGGTTATATACAGAAATTGGGGAACTAATAGAAGCTTACTTAAATCATGATCAAAATTCCCTAGAAGAAGAAGTAGCTGATGTATTCGCATGGCTTTGTTCTATTTGTAATCTTCTTAATATAGATATAGAAACTGCTGCATGGAGAAAATATCCTTCTTGTTGCCCTAAATGTAGCGCCAATCCGTGTAGCTGCCCCCCTCTTTGATTTCGTTTAAGATATATTTTTAGAAAGGAATTCTTCGATTCTCTACCCATATAAATTAAGGGAGTTCCTAGCGACCTCTTTTATAATCTTTCATAATTCTTTTGTTTCAAATCATATTCTTCTCGAGTCATAACACATCTTGCGGGAGTTCCCATCATAACGTGGCCACTAGGGACATTCTTAGTAACAAGAGAACCAGCTGCGATGACAGCTCCATTCTCAATAGTTATTCCTGCTAATATAATAGCTCCGATCCCAATAATTGCATTATCTTCTACAATAGTTTTTACTAATTTTCTACTTACAGGATACGTATCATTAGCAAATTGCACACCTGGACCAAGAAAAATATTGTCTCCTAGTGTTATTTTTGGGGGAATAAAGTTATTCGATTGGATTCGTGCCTTTTTTCCAATCATTACTCCACTATCAAGAACTGTACCGCTTCCAATGATACTCCCAGACCCAATTTGACATTTTTCTCTAATAATAACATTTGTTCCTGTTTCGACGTGGTTTCCCAGAGAAGAGGTTTCATAAATAGTCGTAAAAGGTCGAATGTGATTACTTTCACCAATTATGGAACCAATTGAAATTTTATCATAATAATTTTCAAGGTCTAATTGCTCTTCGTTATTTAGAGGTAATTGTTTGATTTTCTCTCTCGTAGGATATCCTATAACAACATAAGAGTCAATGATTGATTTTTTTTTGATTTTAGAGGGTCCATATATGCAACTGGTCTTCGAAATGAATGATGATTCCATAACTGCTCTTTTAGACTGAAATCCTTGATTTTTAGACATGCTAAGGCCTTCTTTCTTAATTGGAATTCTCTGATTTTTGAATCTGATTTGTCTTCGTGTTTCTTAAGGTAGAATTATCAGATGAATATTCAGGGGGTAGAACAATATACACTATAAAGGATAATCCTATAACTACAAGAAAGAATAACAATCCTAATGGCCCTTCAAAGATGTTGAAAGGTAGTAATGGTGAAAAAATGAAAATCACAAAAGCTATAATTATAGCGGATAAAAAGGCAATACATAAGCCACGAAACAAGTTAATTATCACTATTAATTTCTCCAAAAGGGGTTGGTGAAGCGGTTTTCATGATTTTTAGCGAAAAATCAATAGCTTCAACAGAGTGAGTAAGACTTCCCATAGAAATAATATCAATACCAGGAATGAGGTATAAATCTATGTTCTCTTTAGAGATTCCTCCACTAACTTCTATAAGTGGACGTACTTGTGTTGATTCCTGCTGTACAATTTCAGTTGCAGTCTCAATTTCCTCAATAGAAAAATTATCTAACATAATTATATCTGGGGAAAACTTCAAAGCTATCTTCAATTCAGATATATTTTCTACCTCAACATCAACCTTCTTTGTAAAAGAAGTTTTATTTTTTAACTGATTGAAGATTGAGGGAATAGCCTCCTCTCCAATTATTCTGAGATGATTTTTTTTAATCAATATGGTATCAGATAAATTCCATCTGTGGGGATCTCCTCCTCCGACTTTTATAGCATATTTTTCAAAAAATCGAAATCCTGGAGTTGTTTTTCGCGTAGAAGCGATCCTTATGGCGTGTCCTGATTTTTCAACTTTTTCTACCAGATTTCGTGTTTGAGTAGCAATTCCTGAAAGCCGCATCATTAGATTTAGGATAGTACGTTCTGAGACGAGAATTGCCCGACTCAAGCCTCGTAACTGCAAAATTACATCCCCATTTCTGATAATGTCTCCATCTTTGAATAAACTTGAAACTTCAATATTTAATGATTCTAGAATAATCTTAGCAAAATCTAATCCACAAAGAACTCCTTCTTGGTTAGAGACCAAATTAGCATGAACCTGTATGTTTGGGACTAATTCGCTAGTAATATCTCCATATTGAATATCTTCCTGGAGGAATTGAAGGAGTCTTTGTTCCAATAATTTTGGAGGAATAAATGACATGATGAGACCTCTTTTACTTATCCTGAAAGCTCGATCATTCGCTCGATGGGCAGACGAGCTTTTTTAGCAACATTTGGTGGAATTTGAATTCGATATTGGTCATTCAGAAGTGAAAGATATAGATTATAAGTAGTAATATTCTTTTGTTGGATACAGATCGCATCTTTACGAGTAGGAATGAATATTTTAGTAGGAAAATCTGATCTTAAACGATCTACTAGCCCATTTTCAGTCACAATAATGAACTTTTCAGCCGAGGATTTGTCAACCTCTTTTAACATGCCATTAGTTGAATAGATTTTATTAGTAAGCTTTTGAACTGAAGGGCCAACCTCTGGATGGGCAAGAATTTCCGCGTCAGGGAATTTAGCTTTTAATTTTTCAATATCAGAAGGATTAAATTTCCGGTGAACGTAACAATGCCCATCTTGTGGAAAAGGTATAATTTCTATATCAGGGATTTGTTGTTGAATGTAGTAAGCAAGATTTGTGTCAGGCCCTACTAGAACTTGTTTCTTATCAAGGTTCCTTATTATTTTAACAGCATTTCCAGAAGTAATACAAACATCGGCCATGGCTTTTGTTTCAGCAGTAGTATTTACATAGACTGCAATAGTGGCGTTTGGATATTGAGTTCTATAATATTTCATTTCCTTTGGAGAGAGCATATGTGCCATAGGGCACTTGGCCATAAGGGATGGAATTAAAACCTTCTTATTGGGGTTTAAAATAGCAGCAGTCTCTGCCATGAACTCGGCACCCGCAAATACAATGATATCGTTATCTGTGAATTTTGCTCTCCGAGCTAATTGAAAACTATCACCTATAAAATCCCCAAGTTCCTGAATCTTGGGATCCTGATAGTTATGTACCAATAGAAGGGCATTACGCTCCTTTTTGAGCAATTCTATTTCTTCAACAATTTCTATAGACAATTCTTCTCTCTCTAAGAATCGAATTTTCATATTTTTAATTTCTTGGAAAATAATGACAATTAAAGAATAGATAAATAAAATTATACCAATAGAAGCTTAATTTAATTACGAGGAAAGGGATTTGAAAAGAGAAGATATAAATTTCCAAGAGGACATTTCACTCTCTTGAAATAATAGAGTTGATTTATTGTGAAAGTCACTACACTTGTTTCAGGGGGTAAAGATTCCATTTTAGCTTTATGGCTAGCGTTACATCAATTTGAGGTAATATCAATTCTCACTGTTATATCTTCATGCTTAGAAAGTTTACTTTTTCATATACCAAACAGTCAGCATGTGGCTATGGTCGCTAATATCCTGGACATTCCGCATCAGACCATAATGATCGATACTTGCGATGTTGAAAAAGAAATAATCACTTTAAAGTCTGCTTTACTTAAATCTGGAGCAGATGCGGTAATTACAGGGGGAATACGTTCAGAATTTCAACGATATAAGTTCAATCGCGCAGCTCAGCTAGCGAATATGAAATGTTTTTCCCCTTTATGGAGAATATCTCCTAAGATCTTGTTATCTGAACTATTAGATAATAAGTTTCATATCATAATTTCCTCTGTTTCTGGTATGGGGTTGAAGAAAGAATTTCTAGGAAAGAAAATCACTCCTGAGTTATTAAAAACACTTCAACAAAATGTTCCTGAATCTGATTTATCAATGGTTGGTGAAGGTGGAGAATTTGAATCATTCGTTTTAGATGCTCCATTTTTTCCAGCACATTTGGAAATTCTTAAATCTAAGGTTCATTGGGATGAATATCGTGAGGAAGGGTACTTTGAGATTGTAAAAATTCAATGCCAGCCCAAATATAATTTTTAAACGGCATTTCACTGGAATAATAGGAGATGGGAAGGTGAATTGGCCAGAAATACGACAAAGATTTCAGCAATAAGCTTTTCTGCCATTCCGGACGGTATTCAGCATCATTGCTACGGGTAGGCCTCTGCTGACCGATATAATAGCAGCCTTCGCCGAGGATTTCCTTTAGCCTTTCTTACCATCTCGAAAATCCAATACCACAGATTTCAGAAACATATAATAGAAATAAGGCTATTTCTTCCATTTCTTGGTTATTTTCGGAAGCTATGAAAACTACGCCTTCTCCATGTTTGAGAGGAGACATTATTTGGGAGATGATTTCATTTTGAGCTTTTCCTAGTGTCCAGAGTTCTTCTTGTTCAATTTGGTTGCGGATTTTCAATTCTTCAACGAAGTTCTGAAATTTGCTAGGAATTTTTTCCTTTATGTATTCTCTTTTTGGGGGAATAATTAGGATTGAACCTTCATTAGGAATCTCAAATAATCTCGGAAGCTTTTGTAATTTTATTTCAACTTGTGTAAGATATTCTATAATGCCTAACCATAGTAATGCTCGAAGAACCAATTGTTGTTTATCAATAGGGCCTTCTAAAGAGACATGATTTTCTCTTAAGTGAGTTTCTCCTCCAATCCTAATTGAAAGATCTTCTAAAGAGTTTCTCAAAGCAGACAAGCGATCAAGAAATGTGTAAATATGTATTACAAAATGACCATTTCTTTCCTGAAAAAGCCTGATAGTAATACTAGATTCTTGAAAAGGTAAATTCTGAGTTTCTGGCATATTAATTACGTAAGGAGTAGTATCAATTATCAAGGGAACTGAATCTAATCTATATTCAAACCCCCTTCTTCTTGATTCATCTAAGCGCGCTAAAACATCGCTATCAACATCAACATGTCTTACTGGTATGGTCTCGATAGGTTTAGTTACCAATTTTTGTGTTTCTTCTGGAATCGCGTCTGGTTCTGCAACTAGCTCTAATGTTGTGTCTAATTCAAAATCTGTATGCTTTAGCCCTTGTTGGCCTTCTTTGGATATTTTAACAGGAGATTGAATTGGTATGCTTTCGAGATCAGTAGTTGACTTAGGAACTTCTTTCGTGAAAAGCGTCTCTTTAGCGACAGGAGTTTCCCTGATAACAGGAGTTTCTTTAACAATAGGAGGTTCCTTGAAAGCAGGGGTTTCCTTAATAACAGGAACTTTTTCAGTAATGGGAGTAGTAGAAGCTAAGTTTCGGAGTTTTTGCATAACTGGAGTTGTCATAGTAACAATTATATCTTTACCAGGTTGTAAAACAGTGGATAAAAGAACTTCTTTACGAACAAAATCATCTTCAGATTGAGGAAGAAGAGAGATTGATTGTGCAATTTCTTGTGCATCTTTATTTGCAATAAATTTTCTCATTTTTGCTGCATTAGATTGATTTCCGAAAATGCGACTAATAACATCATAAATTTGCTCATCAGGATAAGCAGAGAAGTATTGTCTGCGAGGTGAGGCCAAACCAAATAGAAGGATATTGGCATTATCTTCTCCTCCAGGAAGAGGGACGAAAGAAAGGATCCTATTAGTTTCAGATATACGAACAATCTCATTCAGTTCTATTGGGTTATTAGGATCCACAAAGTGTAAATTAGAGGCAATCCTCTGAACCCCAAGTTGCATGTCATGAGCAAAGGCGGTCAATATGATTAGAGCAGCTAATATTCCTTCAGGAGATCTTGGAACGATAATAAGCGAATTTTCTGGCGAGGATAGAATCTGATAAAAACAATCTAATTGACTATTTTTTGCATCTTCAATATTGCCTTTATAGAATTCCTCTAGCATATGCAAAATAATACTCATGGCAGGTATGACTTGTCTAGCACTTCGTTCGATAGGAATTAAAACAGTAGCAACTAATTGATTTTCTTTGATTTTTTGAGAGAACAGAAAAATCATACGGTGTTTTTCAAAACGAATGAAATGAATTTGCTCTCCTTTCATTATACGTTCAGAAAACAGGGTGAGTACTTGAGTTACTGTTGCACTAATCTTTGAGTGCTTCGTCAGGGGTCCCTGACCAGAGCTAAAGACAATCTTGTTTTGATGGATCACAAGAATGTCACTTGAAGTCTCTTGACTAATCATACTTATTCATTCTTTCTTCCTTATGATGTTATTATTAAAGTTTCAGATTCACACTTTACTTCCCCAAAAACTTCTCGATCTCAACATTTCCTTTTCGAAGAATGATTGGATTCAATGGATCAGTGAGATCAACCACAGTGGAAGGAGGATTCTCTTTTAATATTCCTGAATCTATCCAAAGATCAATTTCCTTTGGGGGAAGTTCCTGAATAATTGAGGGAAGATCATATTTTGGTTCTGAACCTGATCTATTAGCAGAGGTTCCAATGATTGGACAATCAACCTTTTCAATAATCTTTAATAAAAGATTGTGTTTGGGAACACGAAACGCAATTTTTTTTGGATTATTCATGTTTAAAAATGAGGATAAGGTCTGAGAAGCCTTAGAATCACAATTCAATACCGCTGTGAGCTCACCTGGCCACACTTTCATTAATAGCTCCCGAGTCCCTGATGACATCTCAATGTATTTTGAAACCATAGTCTTTGTGATGAGAAGACTAAGGGGATTATCAAGTTCCCTTGATTTAATTTTATATATTCGTTTTATATTTTTATCATTCCACTTCAATCCAACTGTTCCTAACCCGTAACTTGTGTCAGTTGGGAAAACAATAATTGATCCCTTTTGAAACTCTCTTATAGCGATTGAAATAACATTTGGACTCGTTATAGAGATTCTCACAGAGTTGATCTCTCCTTGTGAAATATCTTAAATAGATTAGGAAGTTGAGAGGAAAAAGACAGAAGAATAAGATGAAATCTTTGTCGTTATCTTGAAAGTAATTTCACTCTTTTTCACTAACTTTGTTGTTTCATCATTTGGATGATAATTTCACGAATCAGGCTTTCAACAGATTTAATGACACGGGTGACACTTAACGGTCGAACTTCTTTTCTTAACTTTCCATCAGCATCTACGATCGTACTTCGGTCACTTTTTGAGAGAAGTGCTTTTAAGTCATCCCTTGCTTCGAGACATGATACTTCAACTATTCTAACAGCTGCATCTCGAAGACTTGCTGCAACTCCAGATTCACTCAATAATTTTCCTACTTCTAGTGATGAAATTCGTTGTTCTCGTGGAAGATCCATCTTATTTAACATAATGTGGTAAGGTAACGTACCACTAGCTAGCTTATCACCAGCAAGAGTGTTAATTTCCCGTAAAGAGAACTTATTTTCTTCCCATCGGGATTTCTCGGAGTCAATGACGACAATCAAACCATGTGCTCCACGTAAAACGACTTTTCGTTGTCCAGCATGTCGTTCTTGGCCAGGAACAGTAAAAAGATGGTATTTTAGAATTGGTAATCCAGCAGCGGTTTTCCCTACGCCAAAAATCGCCTGATCGAAAAATAAAGTCCGACCTGTGGGATCTTCTAATTTTAAGAATTTATAAACGTTCTCAGGGTCTTCTAGACTCTTCAATACTTTTGTAATAGTGAGTGCAGTGGTCTTTCCCGCTAAGGTTGGTCCCCAAAATACTATTTTGACTACTGGAACCCCTTGATGGTCTCTTTTTATGACTTCAAAGTCGGAATTTGCCTGCATTGTTCATCCCTGGAATTTTTATTTGTTGTAAATGTCATTTAAATGCTATTTTGTTGTTTCTTTTGTAATACACGCCTCGTTAAACCAACAAATATTTCCTCAATCTCTTCTCCGCCTAATTTTGCAGAAGTTTCATAATAAGTCATATTATAGGTTGAAGCTAACGTATTAGCTTCAACAGTAGATACTTGGCGTTTTTCTTCAAGATCTTTCTTATTCCCAGCCAAAGCAATCGGAACCGAGACCTCTGGAATGTGTTTTCGAAATTCTGCTAACCAGTCAGGAATAGCCTCAAATGATGATTTTTCGTCTAAGGCAAACATGATAAGGCAAGCAGATGCACCTCGGTAATAACTTGGTCGTAATTTGCCAAAAAACTCCTGGCCCGCTGTATCTACAAGGATTAGTTTAACATTGTTGTTATCTACTTGAATCTGTTTAGTAGTAATGTCAACTCCTAGTGTAGGTAAATAGTTCGTTGTGAACTTTCCCTCAGCAAATCTCCTGATAAGTGAGGTTTTTCCAACACTACCTGATCCAATAGCACAAATTTTGAGTAAATATTCGTCGGGCACTTTAGGTTCTCCAAATAATTAGTTAAATTCCCATCTTCGATAAATCTTGGAGAGATTTTCGCATGTCATCAATGAATTCTTCTCTCTCAGAGCGCGTTTTTTTTCTAAGAAGTTCAGTGAATATTACCCTTCCATTTTCAATGAAAAGTCTAACTTGATAATCAGCAGCTGGGAAAATTCCTGAGGGAAGGTCATCCATTGGTTCTAACTTCACGACATCTTTGGAAAATAGAGCTAGGTGCTCTTTAATAACAGAAAAGACCAAATTACCAATAATGACGATTTCACGTTCCATATTATCAGGTATTTCTAGATCTTTTAGTTTTATGGATACTTCGTCAAGAGTGGTTGGTGTGACAGTCCTAACAGGTGCTGTAACTACTACTTCGGTTTCTTTTACAACTTTTGGTGCATGGATTGGAGCTGGTACGGGGGTTGCTGCATGAGTTGGAGCTGGTGTTGGTTTGTGAGTTGGTGCACGGGCTGGAGCTGGTGTTGGGGTTGCTGCACGGGCTGGAGCTGATGTAGGAGTTGGTGCACGGGTTGGCGCACGGGCAGGTGCGCGAGTTGGAGCTGGTGTGGGAGCTGGTTTGGGGGTTGGTGTCTCTGCTACTGAGGCTGCAGGTGTCGCTACTTCTCTGTCTTCAGGTTTTACACCAAATAATGCGAGGAAGTCAGCTCCTTCCAATCCTGGATCAAGACTTTCTATACGATAGACCATTCCATACTTTTCCTGCCGCATTTGTTGTGCTGCTTTAGCTGAGATGAATTTTCTCCTTACAGGTGCTTTCTCACCTTTCCAAATGAATATTTTACGCGTATCTTCATCAACAATTATGAAAACATTGTTATCAGCAAGATCTGACATCGAAGAAAGAGAGGTAGGAGTTAAAGTGCCATCATCTTCTACAGAATATTTTTTAACATATTCAGAATCACTCAAGGTATATCAACACTCTGTACCTATTACGATTTTATAAAGCTTGATAGTTCTTGCTAGTTATCTTTATCGTTATAATTGTTATAATTCATAGTCCTTACTAGTTAAATATGTTGTTATAATTGTTATAATCTGTGGTACACAACAAAAGCTCAGAAGTAAGGTTCTGTTCATTTGTTGGAAGCGATTGTTTTTTTAAATTTTCCCAAGGTTTTAAAAATTAATGAGTTCATTAAAACACAAAACAAAAGGAGAATAAAAATGATAAAAGATCCTTGGTTTAGCAAAGGATTGGCTGAACTCCACCAAGGTCACTGGTTTGATGGTCTTCAAATGCTACAAGGAGCTATTCAAAGGGCATTTCGTTCTGGTGAGCCTAAGCATGCTGGAATGGTGATTTCTAAGGCTATACCTCTTTTTGCTTCAGGAAATAAGGCAAAATTGGCCTGTGATTTAACACTTGCTCTTATAATGAATATCAGTCGAAACCCAAATGAACGAGTTAATGCTGAGTTGATACCAAGGATATTTGTAGATTTAAGAGCAGTCTCGCTTGAAAATTGCATTCAAACTATTCGTAATTATATAATAATAGATAAGAAGTTTCAGGAGTCAGAATTCCTTTCATATCTACATAATTTGATTCTTGAAGCAAGAAAGCATAATAATAATGTAGTCTCAGACCTTTATTATTGCTATGCAGGATTATTCTGCAACAAAAAAGATTTTGTATCATGTTTTGAAACGTTATATTCCTGGAGCCAGGAAATGTCAATTCTTTCTCCAAAAATGAGAACCTATTTGACCCTAGCTGAAATTAATGCTTATGAGATAGAAGATTGCGGAAAATATCTTTCATTTGAAGATAAAGCCAATTCGACTGTTTCCAACACAGAAAACTATCTTGAGATTGCTAATAGAATATTTAATGCTGTGCAAAGATTAGATAGTTTAGAATTGCATTCTACACTAAATGATTACTCTGATTTAATCAATCCCAAAAATGATGGATTATTGAAAGCGTTATGCGATGGAATTTCTGAAATTCTGAATGATAAATCTGGGCTTTTATCATTGTTTAAATCGTAAGATAGCTTCAAGAACTTTTTTGATTGCTTCTTTTCCTGTTTTTGCAGTCATAATATGAACTTTAGAGCTTCTATGGTCAATAAATCCTCGTTCTCCAATCTCTTGGCTCCATCCCAAAATCGTACTAATACAAACAATTGGCTTTTGATAAATCCACGCAAATGTAATCTCTGATAATGTACCTGCACCTCCTCCACAGGCAATCACACCATCGGAGGCTAAGGGAACGATCGCATTACGAGCTAGATTCATTAATGTTGGAATTTTTATTGTGAGATATTTATTCACTTCAAGATCAGACTCATTAGTTGGTAGTATTCCGACTGAGATTCCGCCTGCATCATATACTCCTTTACATGCTGCTTCCATCACTCCTCCACGCCCACCACAGATAAGAATTGCGTTTGATTGTGCAATCTCTCTACCAATTTCATAGCTGATTTCGTATTGGGCGTCAGAACGAATTTGTGAATCACCAATGACACCAACTTGAATTTTTTTTCTAATCATCATTTCTCTATTATCCAAAATATTCTTTTTTTCCTTCTAATGAAGGAATAATTTGTTTGTGGGCTTTTTTAAACTGAATTTGAAGAGCTTTGGGATTGAGATGATCTAAAAAAACTGCAAGGGAACTAACTTCGGAATGCGGTTGGTTGGAAATTGCGATATTCCAATCTGCATAATGAAATATTTTCCTTGGAATTTTTTCTCCCCCAACCACAATTAACAAGTTCTCCAGCCTTTTTCTCATGGTGCTGAAGTCTCTTGATCTCTCAAAGGTAGATAGATTTTCTCCGTACATTGTAAGATGTACTATTCTTTTATCATTTTCACTCTTCCATTGCTCAATAAAAGCCTTCCATTCGATATAGGGGATCATTTCTAATTGAAAGTTTCCTCCCCATTCTAGAGTAACCTTATTAATTGTATTAAGTAGATTTTTATCTTCTTCCCCTGCAATAATTGTTTTGTCAGCTCCAAAAGCTCGAGCAACAAGAACAAGATGGGTAGTTATCCTTTTATCACGATTAATCCGATGGCCAATTCGAAAAATAGTGACCAACCCAAGGCCGCTCTCATATTTCAGTTATTTTGATTGCGTTAAAAATATTCGGATATTGTGAGCTAATTCACTAAAGGATTCATCCACATTTTCACCTGTTTTAGCTGAAGTCTCTAAATAGGGAATGTTACAATTAAATTGAAAATCTTCCTTAATTTTTGTAGTATAATCTAGGGCTTCAGTTCTAGTGACACAATCATCCGCTTCATTTCTTAAATCTACTTTATTTCCTAATACAGCGATAGGCATCGCTCCTCGGCCCGAATTTTTGAATAATTCTTCTATCCAAGAGTTTAAATTAGAAAAAGAATCTCTTCGTGTAATATCAAATACTAATAACCCTCCATGGGAGCCTTTATAATAAAGCTCTCTGACACTATTGAAACGTGGTTGTCCTGCAAGATCCCAAATTTGAAATTTGACGTCTTTCTCTCCTTCTTCCGTTTTTATTCTTGTTTTTTTTACAGCAAAGTCTGCGCCTATCGTCATCACGTACCCACTAGAGAATTGCTTGCCTAAATACCGTTCACGTAAAGCAGTTTTCCCTACTGCGCCGTCACCTAGCAAACAGACTTTCATAAGTAGCAGTTGAAGTCAGCTCCTATTCACATTCGTCTTGTGGCTTCTAGAAAGTAGGTGGTTTTCAAGTTATAAGGTTAGAAATTAGATACTTAAATACTTGCTATAAACCCATAATTTCAGTTTTCTTTTAAACACTTCTAAATTATTAAAACAATTTAAGAGTATCCCTCAGGATAAATTAACTTCTTGTTTTATCTCTGATTTTATAGAAACAGATCAGCCTCTGCTGCTGAAAGTTAAAGAAATGTGTATCTCTACTTCTAACCGATTTTTCCAGAAATTTTACTGATAGTGAGGAAATCAAACCACAGATTGATAATTAGTGTCTTATGAATTTAAATACTTATTAATCATAATTAAAGAATTTTTGAAGAATTTTCAAGATAAGTGAATAAATTGATCAATGATCTGTGTGGTTTACATTATTATTTGTTCAATTTTTATCTTTTAGAGACCTTTTTCCTTTTACTAAGGCTATAATCTCCTCTAATTAACCTATGAAGGGAATAAGAAACATATTATATGATTATCGGGCAAATAAAATTTAAAATTAGCCTTTTGGCTGTTTTTGGTACTAGGGTGAAACAAAACCAATATTGCATTATATTATTTAATAGTAGTAAATACTAGAGTTCTATACTTCCTATGAAAATGTATAGAAAAACTCCACTGATATATTTAAGGAATATGATTATCTCCATTTAAAACAATATAAACACTTTATACAAAAAAAACAGCGTTATCATTAGAATTTGGGAAATAAATTGATTAGAAAGTGAGGATAATGGTCGGACTGAAGATTTCTTCAGAAGAAATTAAGGAAATTATCCCAATCCTTGGGTTAACCGATGATGATCAAGGTAAAATATACTTATACTTGCTTTCTTTAGGGATGGCAACTCTTGGCCAAATTAGTTTACTTTCAGGACTAGATTACATAAAAACACAAGAAATCCTTCAAATCTTAGTAGGTAGTAAACTTGCTAAAAGAATTCCAGGAAAAGTTGGGCGCTATATTGCTTTGGAACCATTTCTAAAGGCATTTTTTCTTGCATATGACCCAATCACCTTAGTTAATATCCATAAAGAAGCTTCAAGTGTTTTTCAGGTTCAATTAAAGCAAATTTCTGAAATGTTTAAGGAAGCATCAAATAATTTCCAAAAACATACAACAAGGCTGGAAAACGATTTTTCACAAAGTTTAGATCCAATTAAACTGAACTTTAACAAGCTAGCGGATAATTTTCGCCAAATAATCGAATCTTCAGAAAAAAATATACTGAATAATATCGGAGAACTGATGAACAAGACAGGATTATTAGTTAAACAATCAAAAGAACTCAATGAAGAAATTATAAAAGTAAATCTTGAAAAATTAAAGAATATCCCAAGTATTTTTGTTCATTACACACCTAAAGTAGAACAAGAATTGAAATTAGCGTCTCAAATGATAAATAAAGATCTAAAAAGACTTGAAGCGGACAGTAAAACTAATTTTGAGTTATTAAAGACTAATATTCAAGAAGGAATTACAGTATTTAAAGAGGAAATCGGTAAAATTCTTGATCAATTTGAAACAGACCGTTCTGAAGAACAAAAGAATTTCGAGGGAAAAATAAACCAAACAGGCTCACTAATCGAAAGTCTTAGATTGAATGCGATTCAAAAGAAGTCAAAATTTCTTGAAATTAAAGAGGGATATAATGATATTAATGAAATGGTGAGGGAATTATTTACTCAACTCGATACCCGACTTAATAATATAGAATCCTTATTGAAAGACTCAATATCTGACATACAGAGTAGAAAATTATTCAAAGGAAAAGATGAATTCATCTCTAATCTGATACAAGTAGATGGAGATAGAAAAGTAATTCAACAAACTATCAAAGACAAATTGATGATATTGGAAAAAGTCAATAATTTGAATAATACTTTAAATGAAACAGAGAACATAATTGTTCAAGCAACTGAAAATGGACTGAATGAAGTTCAGAAAATATTAGATGATGAGGTTCAACTCCTTTCACGCAGCATGCATGACATAAAGCTTAAGATTGGCTCTGAGTTCAGAAATTCGATCCAAGAATATCTAAATAATAGTAAAAATGATATAAAGGGAAAAATAGGTAATGTAGAAACTATATTTGATCAAAAAATAACTAATTTCAACCAACAGTTAGATGAAATTACTGCTAAATTCTCTAACGAGATATCTAATCTGATCCAAAATATCTCAGAAGAGTTTGAAGCTAATCTGGAATCCTATTTTGAGAAAGATGAAACTTTTGATGTAAGTATAAGTAATCTTAATAAAATTTCAGAAGAAATTGACAAGTTTGGTGAAAAATCTAGTATTGAATCAAAAAGTGCATTAAATCAGATCACTGATATTGAAAGAACATTTAGCTTATTTATCTCTGGAATGAATACATTTATAACGAGTTTTGCTGAAACACAGCTGGAAGATTTTAATTCCAATTTGGATAAAGCTGAAGAAATTCTAAATACTCAGGTTATTAAAATTGAACATCAACTAGAACAAGAGATATCTGCTTTATCGTTTTCAATTAAAGAAATGAAACAGAAGCTTAATAAACTTTCTGAATTGTCAAGATCAGTTGATATTTCAGAAGTAGAGCCCTCACTATTATCCAGTGATTTAGCTGTTGGAGAAACAGCTATTATAATGATATTAAGAGATTTAACCTTACGTGCTAAGTCATCCTTAACAATTCTCATGCCTCGTCCTGAAATTCAAACCTTGATGGTAGCCTCTAAATTACCTATGAAGACACGAGTGAATATTATTGGAGATTTCAGGAAGGTTCCCGAGTCTACACTGAAGAAAATTCTGTCATCAGCTAATCTCAGACTGAAACAATTAGATACTGTAGATTTTTGGGGATGTATTCGTGATGCCGAGGAGTTGTTGGTTTGTCCTGAGCCAAAACATCCTGAAAAAGAGGATTTAATTGGGGTGATCACGACAAATGAAAACCTAGTAGAATTGTTTTCACAAGAAATAATGACTTATACTACACGTAGTCGTGAAATCATATTATAGAACCAAGGTTATTTACGTGTTGCAGCAGAAATTGCTTGCTCTAGTGTCTGATCATCTGTAGGTATTCGCTTAGTTTTCAGGATATCGATATCACCATTACTAACACGAAAATCAACACGACCAGCCGAATACTCTAGGGAGTAATGATCGTTCTTTTTTGTAATGTACACATCACCTATTCTTGTAAGGGCAATTATAAAACGACCAGCAATACTTTCAGCATCATCGACAAATTCTTCTGCTTTTTTCAATACTTCAGCAGATAAAGGTTCTTGATAAAGGTCAGGTTTAGTTTCTGGTTGTATAGGCGCTTTAGTGTCAGGAATTGGGGATTCTTGAGTCAAAAAAGTAGGTACATATTCTGGTTCTGATTTCTCCTCTATAATTTGGCTGGGAGGAATGTAATCGGGTTCGTGAGTCAAAAAAGAAGGTACGTATTCTGGTTCTGGTTTCTCCTCTTGAATTTGGGTGGGAGTCTCAACAACAGTTGTGGGTCTATCTAACGAGTATTTATGGCCTTCTTGGAGAAGAACATCAGGAATAACCTCATCCTTAATGATTTCAACTTCAAATCCCATTCCAATTCTTATTTGTCTCTTCGGGATCGTAAAACCACTCTTGGCAATAGAATGAACACGACGTTCTATTATTTTTTTTGTAACTAATGAAAAATGCCGAGGGATTTGAGCCGTAATTTTCTCGATTTTTTCATCAATGATTAATGCAGCTTCATCGTCTGAGGGTCGAATTTTAGTATCAGAGACAACAAAATCATCAGTTCTCCAGATACAATTGAGAACGATGTTCTTCTCACTCATCTACAAATCCCCTCAATCCTCGTCTTCGTCTCTTAGAATTTTTAAAGCTTCTCTTAAAGATAAAGACAACATATCGTCTTCTTCCCTATCTCCTGTTTCATCCTTTTGTAATAGCATGCTTGTTAATGATGGAGAGGGTTCAGCTACATCATCACTTGGTCGATCAAGACCACTTGATTTTAATGCTTCATCAAGAGCTTGAAATTTATCTGGTGGAGGAGGTACACTAGGTTCACTTGCCCTAGGAGTAACTTCTGGTGTATATGTTTGTTTAGGGGGTTCAGGTGTAATTGCGGGTTCTGGGGCGGGGGTCGGTTCAGGTATAGGTTTAGGTTCAGGTGTGAAAACAGGTTCAGGTGTAATTGTGGGTTCTGGGGCGGGGGTCGGTTCAGGCATAGGAGTGGGTTCGGGTCTAATTGTGGGTTCTGGGGCTGGGGTCGGTTCAGATATAGGCTTAGGTTCGGGTATGGAAACAGGTTCAGTAAGTATTTCTTCTAATGGAGAAATAGGTTGAGTTTCTTCTGGTTTTGGTCCAGCCTCTTGGAGTAATTCTTCTAATGGAGAAATAGGCTTCTCTTCAGGAGCCATTCTTGATGAAAGGCTGGCACTAGTATTTCTTAAAAATTGAGTGAATTTATGATCATCATTAAGTGTTAGAAATTGTTTTTTTGCCAAGCGAGCCATATCACGGACTCCTTCCCAATATTTTGTTGGCTTCCCTTCTTGATCGGCAAGAGGAATGTCTATTCCCAAAGTTTGACCTAATGATGATCTCACTCTTGCCTCACCTTTAGATTCAATTTGTGATAAGAAATTGGGAAGCTCATTCGCTTTCTGGTTTTCTTTTAAATAATTATTTATGCGTTGGATTAGCTCCAAGGTTTCAACAGCTGATTTAATATAAGTTGGATCAATACTCATTTCTTAATTCATCCTATAGCTGACAGAAAAATCTTTTAGCGAGACATATTTGTCACGATTTCTTCTTTACTATTCAATTGTTATGCGTTTTTTGTCTTTAAAAAAGTAATTTTTTTTAAAGCTTAATTTTATTGATGTTACTTAACACCTTAGTATAAGTATTCCCGTTTTTCTAAACTTAATGATCGTCAATATATTCTTTACTCTCTGAGAAATCTCGAGCATCAATTCGGTCAGGAAGATCATTCCCCCAGGAACATCGAAGATCAATTTGAATGTCTGTTTGTACTCCATAAATTGGCATTGTTCCAATATTACGCATGCGTGATATTAAAGCAATTGTTACAACATCTCCAACCTCAACATTATATTCTTCAGCAACTTCCATTGTAATATCAAAAGCTGCTTCTAAATTTTCTCCTGTAGAAACAATATCCTCAATAAAAAGGATAGACACATTTTCTTCCATAAAGTCAGCAAATTTTTCTTCAAAGACGGGATCTCGATATTCTTTGTAAATACTCTCATCTTCGAAATCCCTTAGCTCGGTTCGTGGTTTAATATAGGTCCAAGTAAAATCATCAATCTTATTTTCTATAAGGTCAATTAACTGAAAACCTCCACGAGCTACAAAAACAACAATCCATCTCTTCTTCTCAAATTTCGGATATAATGATTTCCAATCATTTTCTGCCCAAAGGGATAAATCTGCAAAGGGTAGAATTTGTGATCCTTCATCTGGAGGATAGGGTCCAGAATCATAAATATAAAGCATAAGTGCTTTTTCTAACCCTGATAAAATCTCATTATAAGCTTTTTTAGCCGCATGATCTTTCTTCAGAATATCAGGGACTTCATTTTCCTTTTGACTGAGGAAGAAAACCATTCTAATTTCTCCTTCTTTTTATTACGGTTCAAAGTAGTAAGTAACGATGAATATTTAATGAGGGAGGATGTAATATGCTTTTTCTTCAAATAACACTGAAGCCAAAGTTATCTTTTAAAGGTGTGTAAATTAGCATTGTCTTTGATAGAAAGCTCCTTTGATTTTCTTTTCATAAAATTACTTAGTGTTTAAAACAAATATATTTTTTATACACCTTTTAGCAAAATAACTTGTCTTGATTAAAGAAAGATACAGTTGAAATTAAAAACAGCAGTTCTTTGAATCATACAATACAATTTTAATACAAACTCTATCTCATTGAGATTCTGCAGTCTAAAGAAAGAAAATTCTTAGAAAAAAAACAAAGAATTAAAAAGGAATAATTCTTCCTTTAAATTCAATAATGATTTAATTCATTGAAACAACTTAGATAGTATTAATCAAGGAGAATACAAGATTATGTCATTCGTGAACGAACTTTTCGAGCGACTTAGTAAATCTACGACAGCGAATGATGTTCAAGAGGCCCTTGCATCATTAAAGAATATTCAGGATCCTACTGAGCGTGCTAGGGCAGCTAGTGAAACTATTTCTCTCATTGACAAGTATGCTCGTGAACTATTAAATAGAGGGCAATTTAAAAATGCTGCTTACCAATTTTTTTCGGGTGCTCAACTTATTCAGCAGTTTTTATCAGATCCGAATTCAGAAAACCAGTGGTTAAGTGCATCTGCTGACGCGCTTACAAAAGCATCACAAGAACACATTTCATGGGAAGATCTACTTGGAGGGGCTGCATGTATGGCAATAGCATCATTATTGAGGATTCAGACTGGAGATTGGAATGTCAGTCAACATTTAGATGCTTTTATCAAGAGTCATGATTTCTCAGCCGACCGAGCCGCAACTGCCTGTCTATATATCCCCTATGACTTAGCTGCAGCAGTAAATCCCGAGAACCCAAATCCTAGTTCCCTCCAACGAGCTTCAAATTATACTGAGAGTTATTTACTTAGTACTAAACCAGCAGCAATGTTTTATGAGGGAATTAAACGGGCTATTGAGATAACCAGACTAAAATTAATGGATTCTGTAAAATTCCCATCAATACGGGCTGTCTATGAATTTGACCATGATGTAATATTTGGAGAACAATTCACTTTAACTGTTAAAATAGAGAATGTGGGAGAGGGCCCTGCAACTGAGGTTTCAGCTAATATTAAAATCCCCTCAACCCTCACGATTATCAGTGGATCAGATTCAATATCTGTTCCCCAACTAGGTGTTGGTGCCCATGCAAAAGCAGAATTCATTCTCCTCTGCTCGTCTGGAGAAGGAAAAGAGGAATTAAGCATAGAAATTCCTGTTTATGTCGATTTTCAGGATATTTTGTTGAATAAGAATTCAGTTTCCTTAGGATCAGCATTAATACCAATTCGATCCGAGAAAAAAACTCAAAAGTTACTAGATCAACTACGCACAGCCGTAAATGCAATTTCAGAAGGCATATCTCCTTTAGACGATATAAAAATCTCAGAAATTCAGCCACTTTCTATCAGTTTCCACACGATCGTGTCAAATATTAGTACCTCTATTAAAGAAAACATTCAGGAAGGGGATTTTTCTGCTGCCTCCATTGGTATGAATCAAATTGAACAAATGCAGGTTTTTATAACTCCGCTAGTTGAATTTTTATCACAATACAATGAACTTTACCAAAAAATGGAAGTAAATTTCCAAGAAATAAAAGAAAACACAGAAAATTTGGTCAAATCATTGGATGAGATAGAAAAACAAATATCATCTTAATTTCAGTGAACTACCACCAGCTAAAGTAAGTGGTTTCCTACAAGTTCACCAACCCTATCATCAACAAGATGAGGGGAAACGTCTTTGATAATTCCCGTAGGATCCCCTCCTGTTAGTAGGTAGGAATAACTGTGAACTTCTATGTGAGCGTTATCAGGCCACCAACCTGAGATATTTTGCATCCATTACTTTATCTAAGCCTTCTGAACCACTTTTTCCAATTTAACCTGCAATTATTTCACCTTTCAACTTTTCTGAGTTGATTATTTATTCCCTCCCCATTCTTTTGAAGTTAAGTTAAAATCAAAATACAAATAGAAAAAAACAATAATAAACTGTGTAGTAGGCTAATGGTTTCTATCCTAGGTAATGAATTCCCGAAGGAAACCTGAAAGCGCTTGAGGAAGAAGATGAAAGCCTTTCATAAAGACATGAGGTTTTAATGCATACTTAAGAAGGCTTGTGCCATGTAGGTCAATCTGACTTGTCTTTAAGGATTCCCTGATTTCAGTCTCTCTTCCGATTTTAATTATCTCATTCCAAGTTTTATCAGGAAGAGGGGTTAGAATACGCCGAAATAGTTTCATTATACTCAAATTTGGTTCGAAAAGAGCTCGCCATTGGTTTTGATAATCACGACAAGCTTTTAAAGAAGGTACCTCTTCTATAATTATCCTTCTAGCCGTCAAACCAGCCAAACGGCCGCAAAAACCTCCAATATTAACACCCCCACCAGTTGTTGCTTTTGTTTGCCCCGCTGCATCCCCTATGACCATGAAGTTCTTATCATAGGTTGTTTTAACTGGTCCTGATACAGGGACGTATCCTCCATTTCTATTTATAATTTTACTATTCTTTAAACGTTTTTTTAAAAAAGGGTGTTTTTTGAGAAATCGTTTCAAATAAAGATGTTGTTTTCCTTTAAACCATGGTATAACAGCGATACCAATACGTGCAGAGTTCTCATAGGTTGGAATAACCCACCCGAAAAATCCTGGAGCGTATTTTCGCCCAAAATACAGTTCTACACAATCTGAGTTAATATCCTGAATTTGATCAAATTCATATTGTAAGGCAGGAAAAAGCCAGTTCTTATTAGGAGTTGATAATCCAATTGAACGTGTTAATCTTGCATGCGCTCCTTCTGCAGAAATTAGTACTTTACTCTTATGGATCTTTTTTTTACTTTTATGATGAATGTGAAGAATCCACCCGTTATCATCAAAGTGGATTTGGTTCACTCTATGTCCAAGATGGTACTCACAACCTAAGCCTCTTGCACGTTCTGCAAGAGATATATCTAATGCCACACGATTTATAACAACCATTGAATCATGGCCACGTTTGACTTCAAATGAGCTGAAATCTGGAGCAATAAATTGAGCTCTTAGAATTCTATTTAAAATTACTTTTTTCAAATTTAGACCCAAATTTTCTAGTCCATCTGTAGCAACAAGTCCAGAACATTGCAGTGGCTTCCCAATTTCGGGATGTTCCTCAAATAACGATACAGATACCCCTAATCTCTTTTGAACTGATTCCCAAGCGGCACATGAACCAGCAGGTCCAGCTCCAACGATCACTAAATCACTGTTAAACTTGTGTGAGCTCATTAGGGACTTTCCAAAATATAAGCAGTAATAATTACAAAAATATGAAAAAAGAATCTATTGTTAAAACATTGAAATGTTAGATAAGAGTTCTTCTAGAGGAATAAGGAAAACAACGTGAATTAGTTTTAGGCTTTTTTCTTTAATTTATCTAGTTTTACTAATAAAGTAAGGTTAGAAAAAAAGAAAGAGAAAAAGGGTTAGAATCGCTTTGACATTAAGGAATTGGGTTGAGTAGGTTGGGTAATCACCATTAATTTTTCCCAGAGTGCAGACAACGGCGAAATACTTTTCACTGTGGTATCAATGCGTGATGACGGAGAAAATGCCTTTAATGAAAGTTCACTAGCTCCACTGCCACCGCCACCACCACCAGCAAGAATTGTGATCTTGAATTGTTCAATTCGGCTGTTGTAGGAAGAATCACCCCAATAGAAGATTCCCCTAGTTCTACGTTGATTCCATTGGTTGTTATAGTAACGCTCTGTATAATACCAGATTGTCCATGTACTAGCGACTAGATCCTCGGCATTTAACTGTTCCGTTATGAAAGTTATTGGGTCATAGCTATATGTTCCAATATCCATGTAAACCTCAACCATAATTGCGTCAGTTGTCGTGAGATCGCGGCTTGAAGACAAAACCCATGTATTATACTGAAGACCACTGCCATCAGAAGATCTAGCAACCTGTGCTGATTTTCCAGAGGTTAATGGTATCCTTGAGGAGTCGGCATGGACAATATAGATCTGTACACTCCAAGTAACAGTTAATGAGTAAGTAAATCTTGGAGATTGTTCATTTAAAGTTTGAACGCCAATAGATTGTGCCGTACCTAAGTTATATGCACCCCAACCATTAACATTATGGGAATCAGATCGGAAATACCTTATCTGAGTAGTTGTTTGATATGCTGTAATCGTTGTATTTGCTTTCATCTGCTTGGAGTAATCATTTGAAGTGCGATAGGCAAAGCTAAACCCGAGTTTGATACCAACAGTCATGTCATTGACATCGAAATACCCTCCACTAGTATTAGCGTACGTTAATGTCAGTGTTGCAATATCATTTTTATTAATACTTATATTATTTGTTAAACCTCTTTCAGTTCCGTTTGGAAATTCAGATGGAGTAGATACATTTGTCCATCTGGGGTTGATTCCTCCTGTTCCTGCTGCATCTATTTGAGTTAGCAGAGGTTCACCTGTGTAGGAGAATTTTGTATTGTCATATAGATACACTGTCATATTGTAAACTTCTGCGTCTCCATCTCCATAATTTTTGATACTAACCTCAATTTGATGGTCGTATGTCCCAGTGGTGTTTGCTGTCCCCGTAACACGGAAGAGAGGTTTGCCTGCCTCAGACACCTCAACCTCCGTTTGTATAGTAGATGTTTGCCCCTTTACGTCCTTTGCTTCAACTTCAATACTAACAACAGTGAATTGTTGAAATTTATCTCCAGTTATTATGCCGTCCCAAATTGCATCTGGAGCAGGATCAAGAGAAGAATCTCCCCAACTATGATCTAAAGTAAAATAAATACTCCAACCACCGCCATCAATATTGTAGCGCGCTCTCACAGTCCCCGTTTCAGCTATAAACCTTTCAGTGCTAAATGAGGGATCATTGTCTTTTACTTTCACTCTGACTGTTACATCTTGGCCAGGAATTGTCGGAGAAGCTATTTGAGGATCGAATGCTAGTACATGAGGTGCTAATTCATCATAAACCGTAATATGATATGGTGAACCAGCTGCTCCATCATTTGCGTTTCCCGTTGGATCAGTTGCGTTAAAGTAGTAGTCTATTCCATCTACGGTTACATTTTCTTTAGGAATGGTAAATGTCCATGAATCACCTGATTGGCCAATATAATTTTCAACTTGCCATGAATCTGGAATTAATAGACCCGTATCGTTTCCCTCACGCCAGACCAGAGTAACTAAATCGACTGTATCATTGTCTTCAGCATTTATGGAAAGTTCAATTGAGGGTCCTTCTAATGTGTCGGATACAACAGTCACTGGTGTATGTCCATAAAGATTCGGTTTTGTAGTATCCAGTACTCCAGCATCTTGGCTTGCTGAAGTTTCAGGATTATCATCGTCATCTTTTGCAGTAATATAATAAGTAAGATTATATTGAAGAGCAGTCGAATCTACAAAATCCGCTGGAATATTTCCTTCCCAAGTATCACCTGAAGGATTAGTCATTTGTGCTGGAGTATAAGTCGTACTTAAATCATTTAACTTGTAATGGATGTAAGCTTCTTTGACTGTGGAAACCTTAGAACCACTATCAGTAATCGTTGCATTAACCGAGAATGATGTCCCTACCTCTGCCAAATCTAAACCATTAGTTTTACTGGAGCCTGTAATATCCGCTATTCTTGGTTTTACATAATCATTATCAATTGTAAAGTTTATTTCATCACCTGGATTCACATAGGTGCTTTTTGAGAGTCCCGCATAATCATAAACAGTCATTTTCATATAATAAGTACCATTGTCTAGTCCTTCAGAACTGTCATTGAATGTATTCCAACTCCAAGGATATCGACCAGTACCAACGTCTGTGATATCTTTTGTTTGGACGATATTACTGAATCCTGAATTAGTAGCAACTTCATAGGTTACTTTCTTGATTGCTGAGTTGTCGGATACCGAAGTTGGGTAAATAGATTTCGTTCTTCGGATATTATTTGAATTTTTTTCTAAAGTTCCAATAAATGAAATATCGGGTCGATCTTTTGTTAATTGCATTTCAGTTTCTACAACATTCACTGCTTCTGGACCAGCGGTATCTATTATCTTTCCGTCGTCCGTAGTAACTGTTAGCCTATAGGTAATGGTATTATCATCATTTTCATCAGGAAGAGGGAATCCAACATATAGATCTTTATCTGGTGCTATTGTTTCGATGATATATGGACGATCCTTAGTAATATCTAATCTATCGTGATCTACAATTTCCGTCCAGTTTCCACTAACAGCATTGGTTGTGTAGTAAACTTTAAGAGAGACTATTTTAACCTCTCCTGTACCAGCATTTGAAAGTGACAATGTCCCTGTCCCATAACCTACTCCTTCGTCTGCAGCTATAGTATAGGCATCATCATAGTCAATAAACGCGCCTTTCAGCTCAAGCCTACTTGTTGGCTGTAAAAGCGGAAGAACAACGAGGAAAATAGCCGCAACTGCAGCTACAGCGAGTCCAATTAACAAAATAACTGCGATGACAGGTGAAACAGCACGTTTCTTGCATATAAAGCGAGTAAATAACTTCATAAGAAAAATTCTCCATTTTTAATTTTAAATTTAAGTGTTAATGTATTTCAAGATTAAAATTATGTAATTCATGGGATATTATCTTGTTTGAATGATTTATATTCCCTCAATATAAAAGAATTTTGAAACCCAATTTTCAAAGTATATATTTTGAGAACCTTTTTTTCTGCTTATTTAGTATTACCAAGTGATAAGAGGGTTTTTTTTTCTTGTCTTTAACAGAAATAATTTGAATCATTATTAATCTTTGCTAAACTAAATTCAAATCTTCTAATGTATGCAGGATTTGTCCTTTTTGAGTACTCATCTCTCCTCTTTATTAGAAATCTATCGTACAGCAGCATTAGGCCACCCCAATGAGCTTAGTAAAGATTTATGGGGAGAAATCCCCCCTTCTTTTCGAGTACTGAAAAGTATGATTGAACATCAGCAACACACTATTAATTTCGCACCTTTCAGTGAGAATGTTGAAGTTTTACGTCGTCTCGCCACTGATAGGCATCGTAGATTGGGGACTTTAACTAATCGGGTTAAAGAAGCAATCGATCGTCTGGATCAAGGTTTTTTGGATTTAGGTCATCAACCTCTTTTATTTGGTGGACCGTTGTTTTTGATAAACAAGGTTTCTCTAGCTGAATGGCTGGGAAATCTGCTAAAGATAGGAACTTTTTTCTTCATAGGAGATCATGATTCAATCCAGAATGAGCTAACCATTGCACGATTCCCTCAAGCGAATTCTCCTACTGGATTAATAATTACACCAATATCTTGGGGTGTACCTGAGGGGACACCAATGCATCAAGTGCCAGTTCCAGAAGAGGAGTGGCTATTTGAGATTAAATTAAAAATTCAGGAAAATTTACGCTTATTAATGAAGACTACGAAAGTACATCTCGAATATCGAAAATTATTCTTGGAACGATTTTTTTCTTGGTTCGATCTCATACATGATAATGCTATAAGAGCTAGCGATTTTTCTCTTTGGACACAACAGATTTGGAGCCATCTTTTCAATATTCGTAATGATCTCAGGCTATTTCTTTGTCCCTCAAGTGATCCTCAATATCGGCAGCTTATTTTACCAGCCTTTGAATTTCTACTCTCAGAGAATAACCGTTCTCGTTACATAGATATATTAAACAAGATTTACAACCAGCTGGTATCTCAAAACATTCAACCAGGACTCCCATATCGGGAAGATGATTATGTTCCCTTTTTTCTGGAATGTCTTGAGTGTAACAATAAAACACGAGTAGAATTGCATGTATCTAACCCTGGAGTTTTGGAGGGTGAATGTCCTGTTTGTTCAGAAAAATACTCATTTTCCTATGATTTGAGTCATCCTGACCTCAGTGAAATAGGATCTCATATCACTCCCCGCTCAGATTCGAGAGCTGTAGTAAATAATTATACATTTCCTCTGTTAACTCATATTGGAGGTGCTGGTGAAACACAATATTATTCTGCAGTGATTCCAGCAATGAAAAGGCTGGAGATCCCTCCACCAATTCTTATTCGCTCAAATAGAATTTATTACAACTCACCTTGGGCTAAAAGATCCGCTGAAGGTATAAACATCCCTATTTTAGATGATGAGGTATATTTGAATTTTAAGGAGTTCAATGCCAGTTCAGAAATTCACGATGTTCAAACCACACTAGAAAAAATGAGAATTCTAATCCAGTCTAAATACGAGGAGGGAATCAAAACTCTAAATAGGCAGCAGGAGGAGCTTAAAACCAATCCTCAAGCTGGTCGTTTAAGAAGTGAAGTTAGAAAAACGGAATTGATGCTCTCACATAATTTTGGTAGATTTACTCCAGGAAAAAAGGCTCAAGAAGTTACTTGGAATTGGCTAGATCTGGCTATTCTAACTGGTATCCATAGTATTTGCGATATTTTCCAGCGGCAGATTAGAGAGGAGGCATTTCCAGGCTATACTTGGTATATCACGGCTGGGAAGTTTATATAAGTTCTTATCGGATAACTAAAGATATCTTGTGGTTTTCAGTAAGGATTACTCTTATCTAAAACCATAAATTGGCTCTAATGAACTCACATTAGGCTTTTTCTTGTAATAATTTTCCTAATCGTTCCATACCATCCTCTATTATCTGGGGTGTTGTGTATGAGAAGCTTAATCGCATTCCATTCGTTTTTATCCTGTTTCCATGTAATTTTGTGTCTGCTTTACTGATTGAATGGCCTTTTATGGGGTAAAATGCTTGTCCTGGTACATAGCAAACATCATTTGGAATTGCTATACCTTCCAAAAACTTTGAGGAATCAAAATATTCATTTTCCATTTGGAACCAGAAGAAAAAACCTCCTGTGGGCTGGGTCCGTTGGCCATTGGTGGGAAAATATTCATCAATTGTTTTCTGCATTATATCACAACGTTCTTCGTAAATTTTTAGATTAGCACCCAAGACTTGATCAATATACTTTGAATAATAAATTTCTAAGATTTTTTGGTTAAGACTAGATGTACAGAGATCTAAATATCCTTTATCTTTAATCATAGGAATCATTATTTCTTCTGGAAGGACAGAATAACCTAACCGAAGAACAGCGGCCTCTTTACTACTTGTACGTAAATAAGCGACCCATTTATTCTCTGAATCGTATTTCTTAATTGGGGGTGGAATTTCAGTAAATTGAATTTCACGGTATGCTGAATCTTCTATAAGAAGAATCTCATGTTGAGTTATAAGTTCAAAAAGTTTTTTTCGTCTTTTTTCAGGGAGTGTTGTACCTTTGGGATTATCAGAATCTGAAACAACGTAAATAGCTTTTGGGGTTCGATTTAATTCTCTTTGACTAATTTCAATTGCTTTTTCCACATATTCTGGAATGATGCCATCCATATCTGTAGGTACTGTTAATACGTCCCCACCTAATTTTGTGACTGGTACGACAAATCCTAAATAGGAGGGACGAGCCATGATAATTACATCTTTAGGTCTTAACAATACGTCTAGAATGCCGTAAAGCATCTGTTGAGATCCTGTGGAAATAAGGATGTCATCTAATCCTTTGGGTAGAGTTACTCCATCTTTTTCCTTCATTCTCTTTCCTAAAGTTTCTTTTAAAGAAGCTAGACCACTTGTTGGACCATAATTTAATGTGTCAATACCATCTATGTCTAATTCGTCTGCAATTTGATAAAGAATCTTTTTGAAAGTTTCAATGGGGAGACTACCAGGTTTTCCACCACCAAAATAATACTTTACATTTGTTAAAAGAAGACGACGGATTTCGCTTTCTGGGACAAATTCAGTCCATTCAGCTAGTTGCTCATAGTATGGGGGACTCATATGAGTTTCTTCCTTTTTCTACTTCAAATTAGAAAGAAAAATTAGGCTTTGAGGGATATTCTTCAATGTAATTTATAACACTAACCCAGCTTCTTTACATGGGTGTTATAATTTATTAACCTAAGTGAATTCAACCAGTTTTTTAACCTAAGAAATGGTGAATTTTGGGTTAGAACGTGAAATAAAGTATATTATTTCACATTAAATCAACTGTATTGATGCTAAACATGTATAAACAATTTCTCATAACATTGCGGAAACATCCTACCAATAAAAGCCTTGCATTTTGAATGTCTTCATCCAATTCTCCTATAACCCTACATTTCTCATAAAATAAATTGAAGGAAGATGCGAGTTGATGAGCATATTCTGCCATGATGTGTGGGGAATAGGATAGGGAAGCTCGTTCTAAAACATCAGGGTAATCCTTTAATAATTTAATCAATGAAATTTCTTCTGGTTTATCTAATAAACTAAAATTTACATTCAAAGATGGTTTTTTCTCAATTTTCTGAATAATTCTATTTGCCCTAACAAATGAATATTGTAAGTACGGTCCTGTTTTACCAAATAATGACACTGATTCCTCAGGATAAAAAATAAAATCTTTTGATGCTGCAAATTTAAGTAAGAAATATTTTAATGCAGCCATAGCAATATCTTCTGCTGTTTTATTAATCTCTGATTCAGTAATTTTTCCTCTTGAGATGATTTCTGTTTTTGCCATTCCTATTAATTCTTTTATTATAGTATCAGCGTCTACTACAGTTCCTTCTCTTGATTTCATTTTGCCTTCTGGTAAAAATATCATGCCATGACTTAAATGATAACAACCATCAGCAAACTCAAAGTTCATTATCTTTAGAATTTTAAATAAGACTTGCAGATGATAATTTTGTTCACTCCCAATAACATAGATTGATTTAGAATACTTGAAATCCTCATATTTTTTCTTAGCAAGATATAAATCCTGTGTTATATAAACAGAAGTACCATCAGCCCGTAGTAAAACCTTTGTACCTAATTGTGCTCCAAGATCAACTACAACGTTTCCGACTTCATCCTTATGAAACAAATTGTTTTTCACCCCTTCCATAATAATGCTTTTGCCTTTTTTCCATAAATCACTCTCCCGATAGGTCTTGTCAAAACTGATACCAAATTTTGTGAAAGTCTTAGTAAAACCATCTATAGCCCAATTGGTCATTTTCCCCCATAAAGCCATTGTTTCATCATCATTAGCTTCCCATTGCCTTAATAGTTCCTGAGCTTCCTCCTCAAGTTTAGGATCTTTCTTTGATTGCTTAGAAAATAGGACATAGTAATCACCCACGAAATGATCTTCTTTCTTATCAGGTTTCTTATTATTTCCCCATTTTTTATAAGCCAACATTGATTTACAAATATGAATGCCCCGATCGTTGAGTAAATTCACCCTTACGACATTAAATCCTTGACTCTCGAAAATTCTGGAAGTAGATTCTCCAAGAGCCATATTTCGAAGATGACCTAAATGTAACTGCTTGTTGGTATTAGGAGAAGGAAATTCGAGGAGAACTGTTTTATTATTTTCTTCTTTATATCCATATTTATTCTTCTCATTCCATATTTGCCTTAAAGTTCTCTCTGTTAATTTTGAAATGTCAAAGAAAAAATTGAGAAAGGCACCAACTGCTTTGATTTCTCTTACTATCGAATCTTTAGGTATTTTTATTGCTTTCTCAAGCTCCTTAGCAATCACTTGAGGGGATTTATTAAGATTTTTGCTTAATTTAAAGCAAGGAAAAGAAATATCACCGAATTTTGGATTGGGAGGAATATCTAATAACTCTGAAATCTCTTTTTCAGATAAGCTCAAAGCTTGTAATAATAACTGGGTAATTGCAGATTCATATTGCATTTATGCCTATCACCAAGTATTTATTTGTCCTATATTCCTCTAAATAGCCTTATTTTTTACAAGATTCGTGTAGGCATCTTTCTTTCATTTCTTTATATAGTCTTCAGTTAGTTTTGAAATTGTCAAGACCAATCATGGTAAGTAATAAAACCAATATGTAGAAAAAAAGGAATTAATAATTACTTATTTCAATGCTTTCATATCGTTTTAGTAAAATCTCTTAAAGTAAATATAAGCAGTTATATCCATGTAATAGAAGTCTCAGGTATTAATGTGATGTGAGGCTGTTAAAATGATGTTTCGTGAGAGACTACCTTCAATTCTGATTTATACGATCACTATTGCTGTTTTAATTGGTATAATTCTATTTATCGGACTTCCAAGATTAGTCCAGTACTTCACTGACCTAGATTTTAGGGAAATATTAATGTTAGTTTTACTGCTATTTTTATTGTATGTTTTAGATATGCTAATCAGGGTATATCGATGGCAACTTCTACTCAATGTTCAAGGTGTAAACCTCCCTTTCAAATCATTAGCTTACCCTGTAGTATCAGCTTTGGCAATTAATTTGTTTACTCCTGCCCGAGCTGGTGAAGCAATTCGTATGTATGCATTAAAAAGAAATTATGATACAAAATATTCTGATACTCTCTCTTCCATTATCATTGAACAGGTTTTGAGTATTTTAGGTTTACTTTTTGTGATAACTGGAAGTTTATTTTTTGTTGGTAGCTCATTATTACAGGTTGAAGATTCATCGATTATTCTACAATTAGTGCTTATTATTTTTCTTGTATCAATATTTGGTTTGATAACTTTATTTTTAATGATGATAAAGCCTGATATAATTGAAAAATTTTTCCACATTTTTCCTCTATTTATAGAAAAAAGATTAGATTCTGCTTATCAAGGATTTCAAGCAGGAATAAAGGGCCTTCGTTCTCAACCATTCCATCTCTCTCTTGGAATTGCCACTTCAGCTTCTATATGGGTAATTGAGGGAATTATGATATATGTGATAGCAATCACTGTATTTCCAATTCTTACCTTAATAGATTTTCCTTATGTGATCGCTGCATCATGTGCGGGAAATATCACATTTATTATTCCCATTCTTCCAGGAGCAATGGGCCAATATGAGATTATATTGGCATTAGTACTTATAAATTCTCCAAATTACCCAGGACAGGATGCTGCTCTCATAGCTTTCATTGATCGTCTCGCAAAATCTGTAATGCTAGGTCTTTTTGGTGGTTATGCGACACTTAGACTTGGAGGAAAGGAAATTATTAGATTGAGAAAAGATTTTTTTTCAGTTTCGAAAAAACCAAATGAACTCGAAAAAGAAAAGGATGTTGACACTAAAATAAAATCCAGAGAAAGAGCTGATGAAACCAATCTTAGAAATAAGACTGATTAAAGAAAGGAGGTCTTAGCTATAAATCAAGTTCAGGAGATTCATGTTCCTAGAAGAGTAGCTTTTGGACCTAAAGCCGTTCAAAGAATCCCTAGTGTTTGCAAAGACATTGGAATAAATAAAATCAAGATCTTTAGTGGAAGAACTCAAACAAAGAAGATTGCATCTAATGTTATTATCCCCCAAGTAGAGGGAATTTTGGATTTTTCTCATACTGTATTTCCTGAAATTGTGGAGCTTGAATACCTTCATTCGCAAGCATCAGCTATTCGTGATAAACAAACATATCTTATGGCCGTTGGAGGGGGGAAAGTTATTGATTATGTAAAGGTTATCGCACGGCTTTCTCAAACAAAATATGTGGCCATACCTACTAATGCTAGCCATGATGGTTTTTCTAGTCCTTATGTTAATTTTCTTTTAAGAGAGCAAATTGCTAAAGAAGCAAAATCTCCAAAATCTACCATATATACACCAGTTTCTCCGATTGCGATCGTAGGAGATACTTCATTAATTAGTCAGGCTCCTAAAGAGTCAATACAAGCTGGAGTAGGGGATATTCTTGCAAAATGGGTCGCTGTGAGAGATTGGAAACTAGCTCATCGTTTAAAAGGGGAGAACTTTGATATTTATGCTGCGACATTTTCTGAAATGACAGCAAACATGGTAGAAGAGGGAGTTAAGTCTTTGGGAAGATTTTTTTTTAGTGAAGAAGGGACTCGTGTTTTAATGAAAGCGTTGGGAAGTAGTGGGGTTGCAATGTGTATTGCTGGATCCTCTCGTCCTGCTAGTGGTTCAGAACATCTTGTTAGTCATGCCTTAGACAAATTATCTCATAAGTATGATTTTCAAATAGCCCATGGCCATCAAACAGGTATGATTTCCATTTTGATGATGTATCTTCATGGAGCCAACTGGAAACGAATTCGAAATATCCTTCTTGAAGTCGATGCTCCCGTTACATTGCGTGAGGTGGGAATCGAACGTGAAATTCTGCTAGAAGCGATGCTAGAAGCCCATAAGATTCGCCCAGAACGCTATACTATCCTAGCTGAGGGTTTATCTAAGCAAGCAGCGATAAATGCAATTGAAATGACTGGACTCGACTGAAGTTGCATTCAATGGTATCAGGTATTGATGAAGCTGGCCGAGGGAGTGTTTTTGGATCTCTTATTATTGTAGGGGTTACCCTAGACCAAAAATCTTTGAATGATCTCATAAAAAATGGCTTGAAAGATTCTAAGCTTTTTTCAGGTTCACAAGGCCAGAAAAAAAGAACAAAATTAGCTTTAAAGATACAAAAATTAGCCTTGGAATCAAAAATAATTAAGATTCCAGCAAATAAAATAGATAAAACTCTCTCTAATCGTCCAACTGATAATTTAAATTTATTAGAAATTCGAAATATTGGACAAATTGTATTTGAATTATCATCAGAAGAAATTACAATAGATTCAATTTCAAAGCCTTCATACTTCTTAAAACACCTTATAACGCATTTAAAGCGCTTAAAAAGCCCTTTAAGCGTTGAAGCGGAGTCACATGCACCTGGAGCTAGCATTATTAGTATTAAAGGAGCTGGTAGCGATCTTAAGAAGGTAGTGATTTCAGAGAAGGCAGATAGAAAATATCCCGTTGTTTCTGCAGCATCCTGTGTTGCGAAATACATCCGTGATAAAAACTTGCGAGAAATTGAGAGTAAGTGGAATCTTCCTCCATTCTGCTTAGGTCAAGGATACCCAAACAAAAAGGATTCCAATGTAGTGAAATTCCTCCAAAGATATCGAGATGACATTCAAAACCGTCGTTTTCCATTTATCCGTTATACCTGGTCGTGGCAACCCTTACAAGAAATCATTAAGACTCCTCATACGACACTAGAAGAATTCTTGGATGTTAAGAAAGATTGAGGCTAATTCAAACTTATAAATACCAAATTATAAACAAGATTTAGTGGTGAGTAAATGAAAATCTCTAATCATTTATTTCGAACCTATGACATCCGTGGGAAGTTTCCCAAAGAATTTACTTCGGAAATGGTTTTAAACATAGGTAGGGCGCTTGGAACATTTTTTGGCTCTGGAAAAACCATTATTATTGGTGGTGATGTTCGTATATCAACTCCGATTATTAGATCAATACTTTCTGCTGGTTTAATGGAGGCAGGATGTAATATTTTAGATGTAGGAATCTGTACAACTCCAACCATTTATTTTTTGGCAGTAAAGAATACTGTGATTGATGGTGGAATTATGGTAACAGCAAGTCATAATCCTATCGATTATAATGGAATAAAAGTTTGTGATCAAAATGGGGTTTCTTACCATATTAACAATTTATTCACTCAAATTAAAGAAATGGTAGAAGAAAATACCATGGTAATTGTTAAGAACACAGAGTATGGTCAGCCAGTTCTATTGCAAAATATTAATACTTCACAGTACTGGCAATTTCAGAAAGATCATTTTCTACCAAAAACATCTTTGAATATTGTAGTTGAAATTGGAAATGGAACTTGTTTTCCAATAATTAAATTGTTGAAATCAAAAAAGATGAATACCAAAGCACTCCACTCTGAACCAAATGGTCATTTTCCAGTAATGATTCCTGATCCTGCGACCCCATCAAGCTTGAAATTTGTACAAGAAGCCGTAATACAGGATAAGCTTGACATAGGGATTGGTTTTGATGCTGATGGTGACAGAGTTGGTTTTGTGGACGATCAAGGGGTAATTATCAGTCCTGATCAAGTAATAATGTTATTTGGTGAGTATTTATTACAAAAATACCCGAAAGCAGAGATGATGGTGGATGTTAAAACTTCTAGAGCAACTTTTGAATATCTTTCAGAACAAGGCGCAAGAGTGAAATTCACCCGCGTTGGCCATTCTTGGATTCATGAAGCTCTATTAAAGAGTGGAGCTATTTTTGCAGGTGAATTGAGTGGTCATTATTATTTTGGAGCAGAATACTACGGATTTGATGATGCAATATACTCAGCTTTGAGGATGCTGGAAATAATCTCAAGTCAAGAACAAAATCTATCCAGAGTAATACAAAACCTGCCTAAATATCCATCTACAGAAGAGCTTCGAATCTCTTGTCCTGAGGAAATTATTTCAGAAGTGGTTTCAAATCTCAAAGATATATTGAAAGATGAAGCTCTAAATTCTATTACTATCGACGGAATCAGAGCAGAATTTGAAGATGGCTGGGTATTAGTTCGAAAAAGCGGTACTGAACCAGTAATATCCATTCGAGCAGAAGCTATAACCTCTCAACGATTGCATTACTATGAAAAATATATTAGAAACCTTGTTAACGATAAAATAGAAGAAGTGATGAAAAAAACTAAGAATCTTGCATGATATCATTTTTACAAATTATATTGATCGTGTTTTAAAAAAAAAAGAGGCCGTAAACATGGATGATCGTTTAATTGGAGCAGTTCTGATCATTATAGGATTAATAATCTTTGGCTCTGGTGGAACAATGAGTACTTTTGTAGAAGTAATCTTTTATATTAGCGGACCGTTCATAGCCTTTGTTGGACTAGGTTTTTTAATTAAACATCAGCGAAAAACTTCAATAAAGAGCGAAGGAGAAGAATCAACTTAACAACCTTCAGTTATTTAACTGAAGGGGGAATTTCTATCTTATTAATTAAAATAGAAATCATTTTTTCCATTTTTGGTTTTCTTGTAGCGTCCGCAATTCGCTGAATGCCCTCCAATTCATGGACTAGTCCATTTAAGAAAGATAAAATATCACCAGGATATATTAGGAGTTCAAAACGACTAATGCTAGCTGAAATTTGATTGACATTCTTGCCACGAAGTCTTTCGTTGACAATTTCTCTACCAATTTGTTCTGCCCCATGATGGCAATAAGGATTTTCTGGGCATTTACAGTTGAAAAAATATTGAGTCCATTTTGAAAATACGTTTAAACACCATTTATTAATTTCAGTGGCCTCTTTACCTTTTAGCGAGGCACTCATTACATCTAGAACAGGACTATTAAGCAATCTAGTGGAAAATCTCATATGATAAGTTTTTTCAAGGTATCGATGAATTTTTTTTGATAGATAAACGTTTTGAGGTGGAACCATATTGAGAGCAGTTGATAGAAAGTGTTTTTTCTTTTGAAAGTGTGATAAAATTATTAATGTATCAGCTGGAGAGAAAAATGACAGAACTGCTGCTTTACCTAAGGAGGTTAGTTCTAAATATCTTCTTTGTGGTGTTTCAACTATTTTAAGCAGAGAGTTCTTGATAAGCTTATTTGCAATTTGCATAAAGTCAAAACTAGTAGTTCCTATCATTCTTTGATAAATTTCATTAGCCATTCCTGGAGATATGTACTTTTTTGTTGAACAAATAGAGAGTATTTGCTCACCACAGGCATCTTCATCATAATTTGGCTCTATTGGCAACAAATCAGCACTAAGAAGTTCAAAAGCAATTTCTATTTCTGATCTAGAATCCAAAGAAGAAATAGACTCTCCTAAACAAAGAAGAATCACTCGACCACGATCATGTTTTCCTAATCTACCAGCTCTCCCTGCCATTTGAGCGAAAGTATTTGGTTCTAAAACAGTATTCCCCATCATTAAAGATTCAAAAATAACTTGTGACGCTGGAAAATCTACACCAGCCCCCAATGCATATGTACTTATTATAATCGAACATTTTCCGCTTGAAAATTCAATTTCAAATCGTTTTCTTAATGCATATGAAAGTCCCGAGTGATAAGCATGAACGTCATGGACACCCGCATGACGTAAGAACTCTGCAATCTCTATTGTTTTTCTTCGTGAGTTAGTAAAAACGATTGTTTGGCCTCGATAACCAAGACTCGAAGTCATCTGGGATTCATTTTTTGTTATCTTGAGAATCTGGCGCAATTTTTCTTGCTCACTTCTTGAAAGAAGCATGTGATTCTCTAAAGGAATAGGCCTTTGATCAAAGGTTACTAAAGTTAAAGAAAGATCATTTGCAAACTGAATTGGGTTTCCAATCGTTGCTGAGAGTGCAATTACTTGAGCTTTGCTTGCATAAGTCCTAATTTTAGCTAATAGACAATCTAAAGTTGGCCCACGATCAAAATCTGCTAAAGTCTGCACTTCATCAATAACAATGCAACCAATGGTGTCAAAGTCCACTTCACCTGCTCTGATTAAAAGATCTAAACCTTCGTATGTAGAAACAATAATGTCGGAATCTTTAATGGAATGTCGATCACGATAAAAAGCTCTTTTTTCTGTTATAGAGTTAAAAATTCGTGATCGGCCAGTTCGTAGCCCAATTTTAAATTGGTTCCCATAAGATTGTTTGAATTCTTCATATTTTGTATTAGCCAGAGCTACTAGGGGAACAGTAAAGATAAATTTCTTTCCCCTTAACACATGGATTAATCCAGCTAATTCGCCAATAAGCGTTTTACCAGCACTTGTATTTGCGATGACTAGTTGATTTTTATTCTTCAACAAACCTTTCTGGATTGCTTGTACTTGAATGGGAAGAAATGTGTTAATTTTTCGTTTCTGTAAGGATTTCAGCAGGAAAGATGGAAGGTTGAATTCTGAAACAAATTTTAACTTCTTCTTCTCTTCTTCTTTTCCAATTTTCTTTACAAGGGAATAATCCCCAATGAAGGCTTGATCCCCAGTGAAAACAGATAAAACTCGTTGAGTATTATGTAACTTATCTAAAAGAGATACTGCATACTTTTTAAATCCTGGATTTGATAGAAGACTGATTCTTTTTGTCTTAAGCTCATTCTCTAATTCTTGGATTGCACAAGTTTTACAGATTTTCCTATCGAAAGCAAAATATTTGTTCTTTGATGGAAGAATTGTTACAATATCATGTATCAAGCAAAATGGACAGAGTTCTTTTTCCTCGAGAGAAGTTTTAATGTCAAAATCTTTGCAGAAGCGTTCTATCCCTTTTTTTTCCTCTGTTGAGAGTTTTTTACTTAATAAAATGAACTTTGATTTTGTTAAAATCTCCTGAATCGTTTTTTTGGGAGGATAAGGTTTCCATTTTCCTTGTTCTTCCCAAAATATCCGCCAGGGTCGCCACATGTATTCCTGTTTGAAGTGATATTCAATTTTCCCTCGAAAGGTTGCTTTTCGTTGTGATAACTTTCCCCGAGAGAAACAAAGGATATATAGTGTCTTCTCTTGCTTTGTTGGAAGGAATAATGTCGTGTACACTGATCGAAATGAATGCATAGGAATCAGCAATTCTGTTTTATATACAAGAAAAGATTCATCAAAAATGAAAAAACTTTTTTTATGAGATAAATAAAAAACTAAAGTGTTAAAAGAAAAGAGTCAAGGTAAATATATTTCCAGAAGCTCAAAATGAAATGAGGAATCAATATGCCTACCTGTCAAAAATGTGGTGCTTATTATAGTGAGATATCTTGTCCTTTTTGTACTCCAGATGATTCACCTGAGTCGCCCGTAAAAACCATAAAAGCAGAAGAGAGTAAATCTATTCGAATAATTGATCCTTTAGAATTGATTGAATCAATAGATGATGTTGAAGGACAGCTAAAGAAATTTCAAGAAGAAAAAGAGCTTGAAATCCAAAAATTAGCGGATAGCTTGGCTAAACAAGAAGAAATAGAACGCAAAGCAAAGATTGAATATGATGAACTAAATTCTCAGGTTAACGAATTGGAGGCGTCTCTTAAAAGTCAACAGGAAAGAAAGCAACAATTAATTCAGGATAAAGAAAAAATGGAACAAGAGATAGAAGACTTCAAAACAAAATTTTCAGGATTAAAAGCTGAAGTGTCAGCAAGAGAAGCTGAAGCTTCAAAATTAAAAGAAGAATTGGGAGTGCTGTGAGATGCCAAAATGTTCTCGTTGTGGATCCTATTTTATTCGTCCACCTTGTCCAGTGTGTTCACCTCCAGGTGTAGAACAGTTAGTGGAGGATTCTCCAGAAGTTAAAGGAAAATCTGTAGACGAACTACAAAGTGATTTGAAACAAGCACAGGAAACATTGAAACAAAAAGAATTAGAATTTGATACGCGTACCGAAGAATTAAAAACACGTCTGGATACAATTAATAACCAAATTTCGGATTTAGAATTCTCTAAAGTATCATTAGTGGAGAAAAAACAATCTTTAGATAAAGAAATCTCTCAATTAACAGAAGAGCTGAAATCATTGAAATTCACTTCAGATGATCTTGAAAAAGGAAAGCAAACTCTATTAGATAATATTCAGAAGGCTGAAGAGAAAAAGCAAAATTTGGATTCAGAGATTTCTAGTTTAAAAGAAAAAATTGAGTCTCATCAAAAAGAGAAGGAGGAGCGGCAGCAGCGTGAGGAAGAGGAGCAGCGGCTTCAAGAGGAAAAATTGGAAAGTGATCAAAATACTGAAACTAATGATGGGGGTTATTGAAGAAAATCCCTTCTTCTAATTTTTTGTTTCATTTTAAAAGGTTCTTGCGTTGAAAGAAATTGTTACTTTTAAAACTGAATATTTGGCGCAAGAGTTTAAAGCTACGGTCTTCTTCAAGGAAAACGGTATATTTATTGATATAACAGGCCCTAACGATCATTTAGGTGGTATTGGAGTTGGAGTTCCATATGTTCGCAAGAACGGGGAAAAATCAGCAAATTATCATTGTATTTCACTCCCTAATCACCGGGATGGAGAGCTCGCTGCGAATATTGCTCGGGTCATCGCTAAAATTACACGCTATTATACAGTTGTAATACTCGGTATTCATTACCCAGAGCTTAAGAAAGAGCAATTAAAAGGCCTCATTCTATTTTTTGAGGAATGGGCGATAGAAATTGGAGAAAGCATTCTTATCGAGATTTCTTAACATTTAAATAGATTAATACAATTAGAGTTAGTCCCGAAATTAGGATTAATACCTCATGTATTTGAATTATCGGTTTTGGAGAAAAAGTCTTTATAATTGAAAAACCTGGAAATAGGTTTCCAATTCTTAAGTCGTTTCTGATTGCAGTCCAGGTGTAAATCGAAATATCATAATCATTTGGGCTTAGATTTGAAGTAGGTATTGATAAAAGATAGATTGTTGTTCCATTTTGATCTACTCCAGATGTAACGCTAGGTAGGGACTGATTTAAAGCCCCAAATCTATTCTGAATGTCCAATATACCATAAAGATTAAGACTCGGGACTTGAATAAGGATACCATCCAGTTCATTATTGTAAACTTTGAATGAAATTGAAATAACTGAAGTGGTGTCAAGAGCATACTGGTAAAGACCATTAGACATCTCTGTTGCCACGTAATTAATGTCTCTAATTTCAAAAGTTCCAATCAAAGAAAAATTGTAAGCTGCATGCTTAACTGTGTTCAAGGGATTTTTGATATAAACATAGGAATTGTTGAATTCTGATTGTATTTGAAATCGTGTTCCTAAGGTGGAATTAGGGAGATTAGTACTAATTAAACCTGTTAAAGTAATAGTACTATTGTGATGCAAAAATTGAAATAGTTGAATAAAGGATGACGGTTGGGTATTATTAACCAATCCTCCCTTAACAACCACATTTTCATCAGTTACATTATTAATGGTAGAATTGGATTTAAAACCGATTTTTAAAGTTAAATTGAGAGTTTCACCATAATAAAACAAATTATTTTCTACTAATGGGAGATTATTTCGATAGTTTGTGTTAAAAGAGGCCTCAGATACAGTTGGAATCCCCTTAATTTGGATAACTGGAAGACTACTATTATAAACGGTGTCAGCAGGTAATTCTGAAGTTGTATTCCATGTTAAGCTAATAGAAACATTATAGAAACCGTATAAAAAGTGAGTAGGACAATTGGTGCCGCTTGTTGTATAAATATTCCCCTTTAAGTAATGTAATGTGAGGTTAAATACTTCTTCTTGAGTTTGATTACTTATAAACACCACTGATGCATTTGCATTTGGAGTAAAATTACCATTTGAATATTTCAATGAAACATTTAGGTTCATATTTTCACCAGGGTAGTATTGAGGCATTCGGGATATATTATAAAAAGACACGATATCAGTTATTTCAATTTGTATTGTGAAAAAAAGGGAATAATTGGACTGATTAAGAGTTAGTGTAAGCTCCCAAGTTCCCAATAGCGCTTGATCAGGAACTTTCCATTGATATGATATCGCTCCAATGGTGGTGTTGATTGGTTCTAATTCAAACCAAATAAAGTTCTCATTATTTGGCGATGTTAAATTCGCGTTAACTGTCCCCTCTGTAATATTTTGCTTAGAGTATGTGATAACGGAACGATTTTGAAAGAAGATCGTTGTATTTATATAGTCTCCTGGCTTGATAACTGCTGAATCAAATTTCACCTCATTTGCATAGCCTACATACAGAGTTGAATTGAGATGATATACTGGGGATTGAATAATTGGTAGATCTCGAATTGATATTATATTAGTGAGTTTATGAGAACCCATTGTCCAATTGAAATCAGCTTGTGAATCATTCTCTAAGTTTACTGCATATTGTGCAGTTGATTTTCCCACAAATTTCGTATTACTTTCAGTATAGTCGGGATGGGTTAGATTCCAGTTGTCTACAACGGTTGTTAATTCTAGGGATCCATGAGATGTGTAATTAAAGATTTTGAAATACTGTTCAATAACACCAAGCTCTCCTTGAATGATATAGTTTGATTTATTTATACTACCAGGATATTTTGATATAATCTCTTGATAGTGTGTTGTTTCTAAGGTGAGATTAATGGAATAAAAAATATCACCTGATAGAAGAAGCGTTAATACCGCATAATATGTATCATGGACATTCACTCTTTTACTCTGATATTCTTTTGAGTAAGTTACATTATTAGGACCAAATCCTCCGATATGAGGTATCTCTGAAGAACGATAAGTTCGATTTTCCCGTTTAAGAAATTGAGACGAATAAATAAACGATATTGTTTCAGTATGATTGATATCGACTTCTTGGGTGGAATTGAGAAGATTTAGGATTGCATAAGTTAAACCTGTCTCTGAGACATTTGCATATTCTGATGTCCCAAAACCACCTTTTGTGAGTCCTATTGTCTTTTTCATTGATTTTAACCAAGGAATCACAGAATTTTTATAATCGGTGAGATTTTTTGGCAAATTTTCGTTTAAAAATTTCCCATAATCATCTAATATCTTAATTGATTGGAGCGCGTACCATGTTTCTTCGATTTTAGTTTGGTAAGGGGTGTTTGAAAAGAAATATGAGTCTTCAACCCAAAAATCATTTATAAATTCGAAGATATTTAAAGAATAATTTGCCATAAAGTCTAAAACAGTTTCATTGATTAATGGTGTATTTTTTACGTCATATAATTCAGGAATAATCACAACCTTACGAATCAAGTCTAAAATTGTTAATGCTTGAAATGTAGCTTTGATTGAACAGTCTTCGTGGCCGACTTCATGGAAACCGTAATTTTCACTATCAAAAGTTACATTATATACAAAATCTAATAATTTTGGGGTAATTGGTTTCAGTTTCAGAGGTAATTCATTCATTATCCAAAGAGAAGTCGTTACACCAAATGTTCCTTCTAAAGAGGGGGAATTAGATTGTGGTGATAGATAATACCCTCCTAAACCAGATTTATCTCTAAGATCAAGTAATTTATCAGCGATAGTTACCTCTTTATCTTCCCAATCAGAACCAAACTGATAGTAATCCAAACCCAAGAATCTTAAGATAGAGAGGGCTTCATAAGTTGCAATAGATGTAGTATATCCTCCATATGCTTCTAAAAATATCCCTTCTTCCTTGTAAAGCGAGCTCACATAATTAAATAGAGCTCCAATATCAAATTTAGTATTTGCAATTTGAGTATCATTATCTGTAAGTTTTATTTTGTTATTATTTAGTGATGTGTCTGGAGACTCAGCTTGTATCTTCTCATCGTCTGTGAATGGAGTGGTATTTAAATTAAGTACAGTAGATGTAGGTAGAATAACCAATGTGAGGAACAATACGATTATACCAGTATGATATATTATGTTTAATGGATTATTGAGTTTTTTCATGACCTTTTCACATAAATTGGTATCTGAAAGCAATTTTTTACTGATTGATGCTTAGAAACAACTTGATTGATGAATCTTAGCCATCTCCCTTTGACCTTCTTTGAAAATATTATCCTTTCGAACTAATCGATAATTTTAGTCGAAAATTCAAAAAAAATTAATAACTGAAACTTGATCTCTCTCATGATGAAACGTTAATAACTAGGTTGATGAAATCAAAAATGGGACGAAATTTAGAAGACCAGATGCGTTTATCTCTTAGAGCAATTTTATCGAAACAAATGACGGGGGGAGGAGAGAAACATCAAATGATAGCTTCATTCATCAGTGATAATAATGGTTTTCCATTGACAGGGTTGAAAAGAAGTGAGGGATCTATTGTTGAAATGAAAATGGATGAGTTCGAGCAAATGTGTGCGATTCTTCCTCAGATATGGGAAGCTATAACCCCAACCTCTGAAAGTTTGCAAATAATTTCGAATGAAAGGCAAGTTAATCATCTCATTGTCGGATTTAAGAAAAAAGGAAATGCTTTTCCTCCCCTAGAAATGATGATAACACGTTTAGAAGACCTTTTTCTTTCATCGATTTATTATTCAAAGAAATAGGTGGTTTAATGGCTGAAGATGAAATTAAAGGTCTTTCTGAATCAATTAAAATACAAAGAAAGAAAGAAATCCAGTTAGCTTATGAAAAAAGCAAGAAGCTCCTTCAATCAATGCATAAAAATTCCGAGAAAGTGAAAGAAGGATGTAAAAAACTTGTTGAGGAAACGGAACCAAAACTCACGGAAGAAGGGATGAAGAAAATAAAATTTCGATCACAATTTGAGTCTTTAAAGGTTATGAATGCATTAGCACATTCTATTGATAAACAGTTTTTAGATTTTCAGGTTCCAGAGGCATCAAAAAGGTTGACTTCAATTGAGTTGAACCAATTCATTAGAGATGTGTCTCGATTGTTAAATGATATTAATAAGGAGAAAAATGCCGCTGACTCGGTTATGGGTATTGATTTTATGCTCAAAAAGCGGACAATTTATAATCCTATCAGTAAGTTAGGATCTGAACTAGCTAAACTACGTGATCTTCAAAAAGAGGAATATCGTATAATTAAAGCTCTAGAAGATTTAGCTGATTTAAATACAGATGTTAAAGATCTCTTACAAAAAATATCAAAGTTAAAAGAAGAACAAAATCAAATTCAAACTGAATTAAAAACACTTGAAGAGTCGTTAACAGAAGCGGAGAAAGAAAAGACCCGTTTATCAGAGAATCCTTCGATAAAAGTTTCACGGAAAAGCGGGATCAGAATGACAGAATTGGAAATTGAAATAGGTAGGCATTTAAATTCGTTTAAGAAAATATTCAAGAAATATGCCCGTGAAATTCAACGTGGATCAATTTCAGGTGATTTTGGAATAGTAAATACAGCATTGGCTTATGAAAAGAATCCTGTTCAGAGTTTTCTTGAAGAGGAAGAAGGTAATCCTGAAATTATTGCTCTCATGGAGGAATTAATCAAGGTTGGTAAAACGGATCTCCATTTAAAACAGAAAAATATCAATAATCTAACTCATGAGCTAAATGCTTTGCAGGAAGGAAAAATGGATTCAAAGAAAAATGAATGGAAAGATCATTTAGCCCAAAAAGAAGAGCTGGAAGGATCATCGGAGTTTAAATCTATTAATGATCTACTAATCCAATGTGAGGAGAATATAGCAGTATTAAAAGCAGATATAACAGAGAAAGAGGAAGAGATGAGTTTAAACAGGAAAAATTTCACTCAATCTACCGAATCTCTTAGCGAAAGGCGCCAACGAGCTAAAGATATAGCAACTGAAGTATTAGAAACCAAGGATTAATGTTTTCTATTTTCTTATTTAAGAATCATTGTGGTTTTTAAGCGAGATAGCTATTGAGACCTACATATTTTGTCTTCAGACCTCTATTAAACAATTTCAATGTTAGAACGTTACCAAATCCCATCTCTTTTCGGAAATTAATAAGATAAAAAGGATATTCTAAAATTAATGCATCAATCATGTTCGGTTTAATTGTACGGAGTGTTCTTCCTTCCAATAGTTCTATGGTATCATCATCGGATATGGTATTTACTTTACAAGGAGCACCAATGTCGATGTCTTCTTTATCATAGAGGACAAATGGTTCATTCAGTTTTTGTAGAAGTTTGAAAAATCTTTTTTCTTGTGACCAATTTTTTGCATTAATCATTTGCACTAAAGGAGGAGATGAAATAACTAGTTCTTTACCTTGATATTGATATTCATTTTGAGTAATATCTTCAAACAAGAAAACAGTATCTCTGAAATGTGTAGCTAAATGAACCTCTTTCAGACTCCAAGGTTGGATTATGCCATTTTTATAGACCAACCAATAAGTTTCTTGCTTAAATTCAGATGTATCCAATCCTATAGAGCGTGATGTAGTTTTTTTTCCATTTTCAGTAAAATGGAATTTTCGGAATTTTCCTTTTTCAATTTGCACTTTATCTAAAGTAACCATATTCCCTTTTTTTGTAAAGTATTTGTGTTGTGGTTCAGCTATGACAAAGGTATAGTCACTCTTTGGGATTCTGATTGTTTTCCCATTAGAAATCTCCATTTCGAATTCAATGGGAGAAACTATATTCTCGGTCTGATGAAAATTAGTTATTTTCCCCCAATATGTAACACCTTCATATAACCAGGGTTTTGCAATCACATGATGTCCCACAAAGTACTTAGCCCAATCCTCTTCAAAAGTTATTTCTACGTAATCATTAATTGAACCAAAATCTTTGGAATATTTAGAAGATAGTAATTCACTCATCTCTTGGTGGCTTTTCTGTAGTTTTCTTATTGTTCTTTTTCGTAATCCTGGAATTAGCAGAAACCATATCATAAATCCAGCTTTAATTGCTCCAATGGAATGGTCTAGCTGCAATGCTAGACGGATGGATGTAAGAGGATGTGATGCTATCAGATTCATAATGCAAGTCATACGACCTGGAGCCAGATTACGATAAAGATAGAATGCCTGATCTCCCATAAAACGGATACTCTCATCTTTAGATCGTATTTTTCCAGTCATTAATTGTGTATTGAATCCAATCTCTCCTGCAATTCCATAGTAAAACCCTTCTAATCGATATAAAGATTCAGCCAAATCCAAACCAAATCCTTTTTCTCTCGTGGTTTTATCAGCCTGACCTTCCATTATTTTAACAAAAGTGAGTAAGATTGCAAATAATGCAATGTTGAATAACCAGAAACTCAAGAAATCCCAAGTTTGACTCATCCCCAATACAAATTCCCAATATGTAGAAGGCGCATCAATTGCGGCCTTGATTACTAGTTCAACTGCAGTAAGGCCTAACAACCAAAGGGTATGTTTTTTTTGAACATGTATTAATTCATGAGCAGTTATTCCACGAATCTCCGCATCTGTAAATTGATCTAAATCTGAGGCAATATAAGCAATTCTTTGATCAAACCATGGTCCATATGCGAAAGCATTGAGGATAGGTGCTTTAACAATGCCGATTTTTCGAATCGGAGTTTGAATCTTCGTTTGCACGTCATTGATGATTTTTTTTACTCTCTCATCCTCTAGAGGTTGTATTCCAAATAAAAAAGAGAGTAATGGACCTGAAACAAGATAAATAAGAATATTGACGGCAAAAATAGCGAAATATTTTGCAATTTCTGGAAGATCCATTTGTAGGATTATCAATAATGCAACTAGGTAAAGTACAAGATAAACCATCTGGGGACTTATGAATCGAGTTACGACAATAAATTTTTTACCAAACACTAAGAATGCGGTTAAAATCATGATCCAAAGGACTAGATTATATCCAATTCCCACAAAAAACTGTTGTATATCGATGCTAGAAGATAATCCAAGAGAAATTAAAAATTCTTTAATAGTATCTCCTAATGATGAAAAGACTTTGGTCGTTAGAAATCCTAAAGCAACCATTAAGAAAAAAAACCCATAACTAATAGTAAAAGTCACCATCATTCGAAACCAAATGGGATTTTCTCGTACTTCGAAGGATCCAATAATCATTAGCGCTAAGATGCCCGCTAAACCTGCAAGAAGGATATCTCCAGTTATGGTAAAAAGCCCAGAGGCCATAACTCCGATCCCTGACAGTTCCATAAGGTCAGGAAAAGCGTGATATTTCAAATATTTTCTCAATTCTAGAAGGAAAATTATAGTTAAAATAATGCAAATGGCACCTGCAAGAAGTTGTTCTGGAGGAATCTCAAATAAAATATTTTTTAGCTCATTTTGCAAAATCAAAGGAGAAATCACCTAAAATTGAGACTTATAAGCGAAGATCTGATTCTAATCAGCAAAACCTATTGACATTTAAAATGGCTATTCTGTGTAATCTCAACTTATTTATTTTTTAATTATTTTACATTTTTTTAGTAAAATTAAGTTTAGTATTAAGTGTAGGCGTTGTTATAGTGAATAAAAAGCCAAAATGGATTAAAGCAAAACTTCCAACTAAGAAAGAATTTGGGAAAATGCGAAAACTACTCAAAAATCAAAGTCTTCATACAGTTTGTGAAGAAGCATTCTGCCCTAATTGTACAGAATGTTGGGAATCAGGTACCGCGACTTTTTTACTCATGGGCCCCTTTTGCACTCGTTACTGTAAGTTTTGTGATGTACAGACCCGTAACCCTCACCAATCTTTAGATCCCCAAGAATCCATAAATTTAGCACAAGCAGTTAAAGAGCTTGGGTTAAGATATGTGGTTCTTACTTCTGTAACACGTGATGACTTGATTGATGGGGGGGCAGGGCATTTGAGCCAATGTATAAAGAAAGTGCGAGAAAAAAACCCAGGCGTGATAATAGAGATCCTCATCCCAGATTTTCAAGGAAATTTAAGCGCTCTTCAGAAGCTTATCAAAAGTAAACCTGAAGTTATTGGCCATAACATAGAAACTACAGAAGCACTTACGCCAATGGTCAGAGATAAGAGAGCTAGCTTTAAACAATCAATATATATACTTGAGAACATAAAAAAACTGAATCCCCAAATTTTAACAAAGTCTTCGATAATGCTAGGATTAGGTGAATCTGATGCGCAGGTATTCGCTGCTCTTCTTACGCTAAGACGTGCAAGAGTGGATATAGTAACACTAGGTCAATATTTACAACCTTCACGAAAACATTTGGATGTTGTTGAATATATAGAGCCATCAAAGTTTGAATTTTGGGAAAAAGAAGCTATTAAACTAGGATTTCTTTATGTAGCATCAGGGCCTCTTGTACGGAGCTCTTATCGTGCGGGGGAACTTTATGTTGAAAATGTTTTGAAAAAAAGCGTGATTGCTCAATAATTTCCTTTTTTTGTCTTTATATTTCTCTGAGAAGAGATAATTTAGCCAATTTTTTTTAATAGTGACCAAATCAAACGTTTTTTATCACTATCTAGTTAATATTTCCTTACTTCGGATGGATTTTCTAGAATTTCTAAGCTCAAACATTGGCGAGAACGCAAGTTTAAAAGAATAAATTTAACTACAAAAAGATTTCTATAGCGTTAGACATAATAAAAATGTTATTATCCTGATTTCCAGTCATTAATTCGCAAATAAAATTTACGGGGAACTTATCTAGAAAGTCATTAAAAGCTGGTGTTGGAGGAAACCACGATTACCATGGTTCAAAAGCATGATACCAACCGACATAGAAAGTGCCCTGAATGTGGAACTTTAGATAATGTGGTTTCTGATCCTAGGTCAGGACAATTCATTTGCGCATGTTGTGGGGTAGTGGTTGATTCGTTAATGTTTGATCAAGGACCCGAATGGCGTGCATACGATTATCAAGAGGAACAGGATCGATCGCGAGGGGGTTCTCCTTTATCCTTACTCCAACCAGACTTCGGTATCAAAACCCAGATAAGTAGGTCACGAAAGGATGGTAAAGGAAGAAAACTCTCTTCTTCAAAACGATTAGCTTTTAATCGGTTAACTAATGTCGATAATCATGCACATGAAAGTGAGATTCGAAATCTCCGAATTGCTTTACGTGAACTTAAACGACTAAGAAGTCAAATGGAATTACCAGATCGTACAGCACAAATGGCAAGCTCTTATTATCGTCAGTGTTTAAAAAAGAATCTTATTCGAGGAAGATCAATTGACGGGATGATTGCAGCAAGCCTATATTTAGCCTGTCGTAAAACAAAGATCCCTCTTACTCTAAAAGATGTATCTATTAATACAAATGTTTCTTTTAAAGAGCTTGGACGATGTGTCAGGACAATAGTTCAACATCTTCAAACGAAACCCGATTCAGGAAGACATGAAGCTCTAATACATCGTTTGGGAGAGGAACTGTCTCTTTCAATGCCCACTCGCATGATAGCTGTCAATATTGCAAAGAAAACGAAAATTTATGGAATAACTGTTGGAAAAAACCCCATGTCCATAGCTGCTGCTTGTCTATATATAGCAGGAGTTAAAACAGGGGAAAGACGAACACAACAGCAAATTGCTAGAGCTGCAAAAACAACACCAGTGACTATTCGAAATAGATTCAAGGAAATCGTGAGAGTTCTTGGAATGAACGACATTGAAGTGAAAAGAGGAGCAGCTGCAGTTCCAGTTTTTATAGAGGATCCAAAATCACACTTTAATACACATTAATTTACACACCTTTTTTTCCTTTTTTTTATTGGCTTTCCTCAAACTAAAAAGTAGGCTTAAATTCAGGTTGATTATCACATTAGATTGGTTTTGAAATCTTTTGGCACTTAAAGGATTATTTATTCAATTTGCTACAGAGATTATAATAATTGATTACTTGATTTACTCTAAAGATGATAAATCCTCATAAATGTCATTACCCTCTAGTAAATTGCTATTAAAGTTTGTTACTATCTTTTGCTTTCTGTTAATTAGTATTAATCCAACTAAAAACCCACAAAACTGATAAAAAAAGATAAGTCCTGCAGTCAAAAGATTTTGATTTGTTGATAAGAGTAATAAAGGTAATAATAACTCATAAGTAATGATAATGGAGAAATTAGCTAAAATAAACAAAATCTCAGTTTTTGTTGGGAGTTTTGTTTTAAAAATAATCCGAACCAAAGAGGATCGAAACAGAAAAAGGAAAAAAACAGTTAGGATAAAAGTTATAGCCATAGATACTAAAAGAATCAAATCGATCAACTCTTGTCCATCAAAAATGATCAATAATTCGACTATTAGTGAAAATATATTCCATAAAGAGTGGAATATAATTGCATATTTTAATCCCCAGCGGAGAAAGATTATCCCTAAGACAATGCCGATACTGAAAGTAACAATTAAGTGTAAAATTGCATAACGGAGGCTTTCTAATAAGTTTGCTGCGGTATGGGAGAGGCTAAAGATTAATGCACTCGTAAAAACTACAAAAAATTTCGATTGACATTGTTTCAACATTGTAGATATTGTAAAATGACGGTAAACGAGCTCTTCAAAAATCGGGCCAATAATAGTTGCCAAAATTGTGAAAGTAAGGATATTAAGAGGATTTATAAAGAAATCATCATAAGGAGAAGAGAGAGAAGGATCTACATTAATCAGATCTAATCCAATACCAGTGAGTGAAACAAGTATCTCAATGATAGAGACAGATACCATAAGTATTATAATTAAGAGAAAAAGAAGTTGTAGTTCACTTTTTTTCAAATTTTTTTCTTTGGTTGAAAACGGTAGCCATTTTACAAAGATCAAAATCAATAATATACTACTTACTAGCATGATGACTAGAGAAAAAAAAGCATTATTATTATCTGAGCTGAATTCAACGGGAAAAAAGAAGAAGAAAATCGATCCAATCATCAGTTGAGTAAGATAGTAGGCTGAAAGAATAAATATTACTAAAATCGCTAAACGAAAATCTATAGAAATCCAATTAAGATGAGAATAATCTTTCAGCGTATTGTTAGATGATGAAAAAGAGGCATTATGACCGCAAAAAGGGCAAAGAGTGGTGTTCAAAGGAATTGAAGCATTACAATAAAGACAAGTATTGGCATTTGATAATTTATTTCCACAATGGACACAAAAGTTTCTTACTGGAGTTTTTTTATTACAATAAGGACAGAATTGAAAAGACAATTATGGGATCATCCGTATAAGAATCTTAACTGTTCTTAAAATGAATATTGGTTATATTTAAAAAAGCCTATTGGTTAAGAAAACCTAGTGAACTACAATCACTTAAAAGAAACGATTTCCTGCAAGTCAATCGATTCTCAACTTCCAAAATGATAATGGAGTTCTCGTTTTACTATCGGTTCTATAACGCAGATTACCAATATTAATGAAAAAGACCAAATTATATGATAAGTTCACTGTATTGCTCTACAGCTTTCTTTTAAATAATTAATACTAATTCAATTCAAATTACCTTCATGTCTTGATTTATCCTTCTCTTTAAATAGTCAAAAACCTCTTATTGCAGCTTATTCAGAGAAAACCTATTAATAAGATACAGCAAACCTATTAAATACTGGTCAAAAAATTGAACCTACAGGATGATAGAATGTCACACAACTATATTTTCTATCAGTGTATTGAAGAAAAACACGATTTTATGTAATATGAATAAGAGGGCTTTTTTCGTGGCACTAGAGTTCATAAATGCAGAAATTATGGAACATTTGAACAAAAAGCTCACTCAAGCAATAAATGGACTTATTAGTCCAACAAGAGAGCGAATTCATGATTTCATTCTAACAACCCAAGGAAAACGACTTCGTCCAGCACTCATTGCAGTAACAACTGATTTATTAGTTAGAAATACTGAATATCGAGAAGTTGCAATGGAGAGATCGTATAATGCCGCAATTGCCATCGAGCTTCTGCATAATATGACTTTGATTCATGATGATTTAATTGATGGCGCTCCACTCAGACGCGGAAAAAAAGCCTTTCACATAATTCATGGGGCAGATCGTGCGCTCCATGATGGAGATGTTCTTCATGCTTATGCTTTGACATTACTGAAGAATGAACCCACTCTAAACCTTGTTCTCGATTATGCTTATCAAGTCAGTTTAGGTAATGCCATTGAATTAGAAGATAGATTAAATCACAATTTTAATTTTGACAAAGATCATGTTATCAAAATTATGGAGCTGAAAACAGCTATTGTTTTTGCTGGTTGCGTTAAGCTAGGTTGTTTAGCAGCCAACCGTGGAGATCTATTTACTGATAGATTACATGATGCTATTGTTGCTGCAGGTATTGCATTTCAAATTCAAGATGATTACTTAGACATCCTAGGAAATCCAGAACAATTCGGAAAAGTCCCATATTGGGATATACAAGAATCAAAGCGAAACTTATTCCTTTTTTTCGTTTTACAAACTGAATATGCTTCTAAGATAAAAGAGATTTATAATAAACCAGTTGGAAAGAAAACAGAAGAAGAAATAAACTATGTCATTGAAGCTTTTCGTTCAGTCAATCATCGAGTAAGGGAAGTTAGAGATGAGTATGCCCAGTTTTGTGTACAAGAATTAGAAGCCATCCAGGCTGAACAGAGCGGTGAAGATAACCAAGCAAATGAGTTGTTTGTCTTTCTTAAAATTTTAGTCCAATTTCTTGCTGAACGTGAAAAATGAAATCTTATATTTTCAACTAAATGGTTTAGAGAATGATTTTCAATGAAAAATAAGGACATTCATAAATATACGATTGAGTTCACAAACACATTTTGGTTGAATTTGGTGGAGGTAGCAGGTCACGGCAATGTTAAGCAGTTTATTATCCAAGCATTAAAAGTTGCATTAGAAGCTCACACTATAAAGTCCCTAATTTTATGTGGAGGTCGTGGGACGAGCTTTCGACCAATTTCTGTTGCTACTCCAGCTGTTATGTTACCCATTGGTTATAAACCAATTATAGAGTATTCTATAGACCTATTACGGCGACATGCCTTAATCGAAATCTTTCTTTCAGTGGGATATCTTCAAGAACACATTCAACAGCAATTCTCAGAAAAAAAGATTCCAGGTGTCGAAATTGGATTTATTTCAGAAGACAAACCTTTGGACACTGCGGGGGCAGTATTACATGCTCAGAAACAGTTTAAATCTACATTTTTAGTTATGAATGGAGATCTAATTACAAATTTAAATCTTAGTTCATTGATAGAATACCATCGTCGCAAAATTAAAGAGGGGGGGATATGTACTATGTTTATTCTTGAAAATACAAACGGTCAAGTTGATTTTGATGAAAAAAGTAGAAAAATTGTTAGATTTATTACTAGTGGGAAGAAAGGATTGAAATTTATTAACGCTGGTATTTACATTTTTGAGCCTGAGATTTTCACATTCATCGAAAAACCAATTTCATCCCTAGAGAAGGATGTTTTCCCAACTCTAGCTAAAGAGGGGCTACTTTATGGATATTTTCCAGACTCTCCAGTCTATTGGAATCACATTAACAGTCCTGAGAAGTACAAAAAGGGTTGGTCTGATTTCTTAGCTGGAAAACTTGATTTTTAATTCAGACTTTTAAGACTCGGGAAGAAACATCAAATGTGGGTATATCGCTGTTTGTCCTGGATAACCCTTGGTATTTCTGTTCTAATTCTCATTGTGATTCCTGTTTATACTGTATCTAGCTTATTAATAATCTTTATTCAGATAGACTTTGTGACAATAATGCTTAATATTATCCTTCTTATGATCGAACTGTTTGGGTTTTTGTTTGCATTTTATCTTTTTTATATGATATCTGGTGCTTTTCAATTCAGGTATAAATTAATCCCCCAAGATAAACGCCCTATAAAACCTCCATCTTTTACTATTATTGTACCCTCCCATGGAACTCCCTTTTCGTTACTTAAAAAAACTCTGGAAGGAACCCTGAAAATAAAATATTCACATTATGATATTATTGTAAGTGATAATGGTCAGGATCCTAACGTTACGAAACTGTTAAAGGAGTTTTGCATGACATTTAATATTCAATTTTATCATAAACCAGACACACGAGGTTTCAAAGCTGGGAATATCAACGCTGTACTTGATAAGACTCGTGGAGATTTTATAGTAATTCTAGATTCTGATCACATCCCGGTCCCAAACTTATTAACAGAGTTTTCTAAGGTAATATTGGATGAACAGGTCGGTTATGTCCAAGCAAAAACCTCTTATAGAAATACACAGAGATTATATCAAGCTGCTAACTCTATCTTATATTCCCAATTCTATGAGGTTTTTGAGGCGGCAAAAGAGCAACGAGGGGTTGTACTTTTCAATGGTACAACAGGATGCTTTCGAAAAGAAGTTTTAATTGAAGTTGGTGGCTTTTCTGAAGAAACATTGATTGAAGATATTGATACTTCAATGAAAATTCTTTCACGGGGTTATGAGGGGAGATATCTAGATTTTATTGGCTCATATGGACTTGTTCCTGAGACAGCTAAGGCGCAAGTAGCTCAATTGTGGCGTTGGGCTCATGGTGCTTGTAATATCCTCCGAATACGGTCACGTTCTATCTTATCCTCTCCTTATATAGGCTGGAAAAAAAAATTCGAGTTGATCTTGAATGCAATGGCCTTTTTTTCAGGAATTAGTATAGTTTTTCTAATATCACTTTTAGCTATAATGATGCTAGCTGATATTCCCTTCTTACGAAGCGAGGCATTAGGATTTCATTTGGGGTACTTAATGCCAGCGCTTGTAAGTATATCGTACACTTTAGCAGCTCTATTAGCCATTGTTTGGGAAAAGAGGACACAAAGTTTGATTATTCGATTGTTACAGTTAATACCGTTCTATTTATTTTCATTAGGTGCTTTCTTTTTCATTATCTCTGGTGTAATAGAGGGATTGTTACTTAAAAATACCCCTCTGAGCGAAGGAAGTGTTTGGAATCGTGATATACATGCAGTTCGGAATTCAATATTAGCTCTTTGTTTATCTGGAACTTTAATAGTAATTGGGGTATTTTGCTTATCTAATGATTTCTCTTTGTTTGTAGTAGGAGGCGGATTTAGCTGGTTATTAGCGCCAATAGTTCTCCTGTACGAGGAATTATTACCTCCCCAGATAGACAAAGGTAATCAAGAAGTTTAAATATTAGATTTGACGTGAAGAATGATAGTAACTTGCTCCAATGAAGTGAGCAATCCTCAAAGCTTCTGGAATAGTACCAACAGCCGTACATCTCTTAATAAGTAGATAAGCATCTTTTGGATGAATTCCAGCAAGTTGGAGGAAAATTGCTGGATCTTCTTGGACTTTTAATGGGTCTCCAGCCCGTCTTATACTTTGCCACCTATCTTGGTCAGTAGGAAAAACCTTTTCTAAAGCACTTTTAATTTTGGTAAAATTTGGATATTTTCGAAGCACCACAATAACAGGAATTCCAGTTAATTCATACAAATCCACAATATCTATGACTCCAAAACCAGCGATCGTGATCCCCTGGAAGAATATTGTTTTTAACTGATTTTTATGTGATGAATCTAAGATCATCTGAGTGATGGTGGTAGTGGCTTGAGGATCATCTCTCTTAAGATGACATTGAATAATACCATCAACATATGCTGATCCTTTCATGATGACCCCATAAACTGGAATAATTATATCTTCTTTAGAAAAACGATCAAATCCCCCGTCATCGATCCCGATAATAGGAGTTTTCGGCTTGATAGTTCGCCAACGTTTAACTTTTCTTTTCTCATTCATTAGAATGCCCTAGATAGAACGAATAAAAATAGCTAATAAGAATACAGTTTCAAGTTAAGTATATACCAGTCAACGATCTTTAGAATTAGTAGAAAAAAGAACTTTGATTTTTATAAAGATTCTATTTTCAATAAGAAACCTCTCGAGATTGGGGAATTAATGCACTGGCACGAAGACTCCACAATTCATCCTTCAACATATCACGTATGGCAAAACGAATTGCTTCGCTGCGATTAGGGTACCGTCCACTGCGTACTAATTCATCAAGACCTAATACCTGATCATTTGGTAAATGTACTGTAATAAGCTTCATCATTTGTATTATCAACCTCTTTTTGTTGGTTGAAGAACTTGATATTATGGATGGTTTAAAACAAGCATATTTCAGAGGTAATATCCCAGTACTTACTGATTATTACATCTTATAATCGATAAGCCTCTGGTCATATATATCTGACATTAATTCATTTTAAAGCGAAACTATTATGTATCCGTATCAGTACAGTAGTACAACAATCTCTCTGCATATTTCCCAAATAGTACCCTGGCATTAGACTTTTAATAAATATCAAACCTTCCTCAGTTTACGATTTGAGGAGTAAAAAAAGTTTGAGCTGTTTATGTTTCTAACTACTTAACGATTATTAGTACACCATCATTTTTTTGGGTTTTTAAATGAGATTCAATAATCAATTAATGAAAAGGCACTCTAATTTGAACATCTCTTGCGATGCATGTTATGTTACAACTAGAATTTCGTTTACCTAAATTCACTATATTAGAAAAAAAGAGATTAAAATAATGACTATCAAATCAGAAAAACCAGAGAAGTCCATGAAAACAAAACTGCCAAGACTCACACCAAATGCAAAAATTGTACTTGAGAAACGATACTTGAGGCAAAATGAACGTGGAGAGGTTATTGAAACACCTGATCAACTGTTTAAACGTGTTGCTAAGGCTATTGCGGCGAATGAAACACGGTACGGTGGTAATCCAGCTTTTTATGAAGATAAATTCTATGATATGATGGTAAATCTAGAGTTTTTACCAAATTCACCCACATTGATGAATGCTGGAACAGAGCTAAATCAATTATCTGCTTGCTTTGTTTTACCTATTCGCGATGATATGGATTCTATATTTCAAGCAATTAAGAACGCAGCAATTATCCATAAATCAGGTGGAGGGTGTATAGCAAGGGGTACTAGAGTCTATTCCACATTCTGTGGTATTGAAGCAATTGATACTATCTATGATTTTTTTTCTAATAAAAAAGAGGTTTTAGAGCAAGGAAATGCAAGGATTTTGAATATTTCCGATGAAAACATTCAAACATTTTCCTTTGATAAAAGTACTGGGGAGATAGTCTTAAAACCAGTGATGAAAATATGGAAATATGTATTAAACAAAAAAGACACAATTAAAATTGTTACGGAGGGAAAAAATGAAATTATTTCAAGTAATTGGCATCCTTTCTTTATTTGGAGTAATAATAGGGTTATTGAAAAAAGAGCGGATGAAATTCAAAGGGGAGATTTCTTAATTACATCCAATAATAGTTCTATTAAAAAATGGCCTTTTAACGAGTATAAATATATGCAAAATTATCAAATCGATGAGGATTTCGCTTATTTAATAGGTTTATTCCAGACAGATGGTTCATTAAGAAATTTTACAAACAGTAAGACAGGATGGAAGGGTTTACGTCTTAGCTTCTTTACAACTGACAACAATTTACTTAACTCTTATCAGAATATATTAGAAAAAATCACAGGAAGAAAATATTCAATCCAAATAGACAAGAGATCATTAAAGAGATCAAAGGTAGTTAAATATGTAACATCTTACGATCAAGAAATGAATGAAGCAATCAGAAAGTTAAATCGCAATATTATAGGTAAAAAATCAAAATCTGTCAGGATACCTGAGCTTATTTTCAAATCACCTATTTCGGTCATTAGTTCTTACATAGCAGGATTAATTGACGGTGATGGTCACATCAGAAAATCTGAGAAGAAGATAGAATTTTCAACTGGAAGTAAGGAGTTTTCTGTAGATCTAAAGTGTTTATTATCGGTATTTGGAATTAAACCACGTTATCGCGTTAGAAAAGATAAACGATTGAAAAATAGTGTTATTTTTGAAATAATTATAAATGGGTTTGAAGATTATAGGACATTAGCAGATTTAATCTTTCCTTATTTGAAATCAAAAAATAAAAAACAAAGAATGGAAAAACATCTTGAAAAAACTCATTCATCTATTTCCTGTCCTCTTGATTTTATCTTTCTTCAACCTATTCTTGAAAAAGTTGGAATTAATACAAAATCTACTAGAATTTGGAGAAAATCAGTCGTAGTTGGAGAAAGAAGATTCTTTCTAGCGCGATGGAAAGAAAAGAATTTAATAAATAGAAAAAAGGTTATTGAGTTAATCACAGAGCTTTTAAGATTCTATAGAAACCAGTTAAGTGAAAATGACAAAGAATATCTGAAATATTTACTCAGAATCATTCCATCTTTAGTAAGAGTCACTTCAGTGGAATCTGGTGACGTAGAAGAGTTTTATGACTTCACAGTGGAAAATACAAATAATTATTTAGCAGGAAAAGGCCCATTATTTGTCATTCATAACACTGGCTTTACCTTTTCCCATTTACGACCTGTTAATGATAAGGTCCAAACCACAGGTGGTGTGGCAAGTGGGCCAGTTTCTTTCATGACGGTCTTTAATTCTGCCACAGAGATCATTAAGCAAGGCGGATGTGTGTCAACAAAAAGTCATATACGAACTCCTGAAGGAGTAATCGAAATTGGTGAATTACTTGATTGTCCCCCAATGGGAGAGAACTTTACAAAAGACCTCGTTTATGATGGAGATTCGTATTCCAATGCCTTAATTTCAATGGATAATGGTATAGCTGAAGTTCTACGACTTAAAACTGATATTGGGTTAAATCTTGAGGCAACCTGCAATCATCAGATCGCTTGTATTGATCAAAAAGGGGAAAGAGTGTGGAAGACCATTAATGAAATTCAGGCCGGAGACTGGGTAATTGTTGTATTAGGAGGTCATAATGGCAAAGAGGTCTCTCTACCCAAAATTAATGAACAACATTTCAATGCTACTCCTATTAAAATTCCAGAAACGATGACATCTGAGCTGGGTGAAACTTTAGGATTATATATGGCCGATGGTTGTTTGAGTACTGGGGGAAGAATGATTTTTAGCGTTGATAACAAAGATCTTGATTTAATACAGCGAATTGAAGATTTAATGCTCTTTTCTTTCGGCTTGAAAATTGGAAGAAAGGAGGATAACGTTTCTTGGACTGATATAATTTTCTATTCTTACGATCTAAGCAGATTTTTTGAAAATATGAAGTGGAAGAAGAAATCATCAACTGACGCTTTTATTCCAAGAGAAATATTTCAATCATGTCCAGAAGTAGCAAAATCGTTCATAAGGGGGTTATTCGAGGGAGATGGGAATACACATACAAACGGGTATCCCAGACTCTACTCAACATCTCAAAAATTGATAGAACAGACACAACAGTTGTTACTTGGATTAAATATTGTATCTAGCTATAGTGTACGGCAGAAAAGAGATAATAGCTACGGGAAAAAACCAATTTATACCTTAAGATTAGTCTCAGATAGAAGTCTGAGAGTATTTAAAGAGGAGATAGGGTTCATATCAAAAAGGAAGACAGAAACATTTCGATCTAGGTATCATGAAAAAGCATTTGAGTATAATGATATAATTCCAAATCAAGGAGAAAAACTAAAACAACTTTACACATACGTTGGGAGGGGATCAGGTAAAGGAAGAGGAAAGAGAGGAGCTGATAGGAGGTTCTATAGAGCCATTCAGCATTATATAGGTGATCCATCCCATAGAAGAAATTTAACAAGAAAAAGACTGAGCTTTCTTCAAGAAAAATTCGATATTATCAGGAATAATGAGCATTTTACTAAAATTTCTGATCCAAAATATTATTTTACTCAAGTTAAGAGTCTTAAATGGACCAAATCGCATACAATGGATATTGAAGTTCCAGGTTCAAATCAATTTGTAGCAAATGGCATTCTCGTTCATAACAGGCGTCGGGGGGCAAATATGGGGATTTTAAGAGTTGATCATCCCGATATCATGGACTTCATTCGTTGTAAGGAGGACTTAAGCACTTTAAATAATTTCAATATCTCTGTTGGGCTTACTGAGGAATTTATGGAAGCTGTACTCAATGACAAAGATTATGCGTTGGTAAATCCTCGTAATTCAGAAGAGGTAACTCGGTTAAAGGCGAGAGTTGTTTTCGATGAAATTGTAAAAATGGCCCATAAAAACGGGGAACCAGGAATAATTTTTCTAGATCGAATTAATGCTGCAAATCCAACTCCCGATCTGGCTAAAATCGAAGCAACAAACCCTTGTATAACTGGGGATACATTGATAGCAACAGCTGATGGTAGATCAGCTGTTCCAATGAAACAATTAGCTAAGGAAGGAAATGATGTTCCTGTATTTACTGAAGATGATCAAGGAAAAATAACAGTTAGAATCATGAGAAGGCCAAGATTAACAGGAAAAAAGGTTCCTGTATACCAAGTACTTCTGGATTCTGGGGAGATTTTAAAAACAACAGCCAATCATAGATTTTATCTTAGGAACGGAACCATAAAACGAACAGATGAATTACAATCTGGAGATAGTTTACATATCTTAACAAAAGTACTACAATATCAAAGAGGGAAATATTCCGTTAATCCTCACAAGAAATACATGAGAATGTATAACCGAGGTCGGTCTGAAAAATCAGAACATACACTAATTGCAAAATTTTTTCATAATAATGATAATCCAATACCTAAAGATCATATAGTTCATCATATAGATTTTGATTCTGAAAATAATTCACCAGAAAACCTTCAGATAATGCATGTTAATGAACATGATGCTTTACACGGTATATCCATGAAAGGGAGAAAGAATCCCATATTCCAAATAAAAGCTGATCCTAGGAAGTGGAAAAAGTACCTAGAAGAAAATCCTTTTTATCACACAGCTGGAAAAAATAACCCAAGATATGGTGTTGAAGTTTCAGAAGAAACAAAGAGAAAAATAAGCTTATCACGGAAACAATCATATGAAAATAATCCAGAACAAAGACTCCTACTCTCAAAGATCTCTCGTGAAAAATGGAAGGATCCTACATATATCAAAAAATCTCGGATAGGATTTCATCAGAGGGCCTTAAGAAAGCTAGAAAAATGTCAACAAAAGACAGATCTCAAATGCTTTTTAAATGGCAATAGTGTTATGGTTGAAAAGACTTGTGAGCATTGTGGGAAGCTATTTCATATCAGTTTTAACGAAAGAGAAATCAGCTATTGTAACAGAAATTGTTTCATGAAATATTTCAATTCGGAAAAAGAAATGATCATCAAAAGAACTCTTGGTGTAAGAAAAACATACAAAAATCTTGCTGAAGAAAAAAGGATGAAACAAATACTATGTTATCTTGAATTGAAAGAAAAGTTAAACAGAGAACCTTTTAAAAAGGAATGGGAAAACTCATGCAAACAATCTTCTATCCCGTTCAGATTAGGAACAAAATTTGGATTTAAAAATTATAGAGAGCTTAAAGAACATTCAACCATGTATAATGATAAAGTTGTAAACGTTAAATATCTAGGAAAGGAGGATGTTTATAACGGTACAGTGGATGAATTTCATTGTTTTTTCATTGGAGGGTTTGGAGAACAAGTTGGAGAGAGGACGAAGATCAAATTCGTCAAAACACAGAACTGCGGAGAACAGCCTCTGTTAGCGTACGAATCATGCAATCTAGGCTCTATAAATCTTAGTAAGATGGTTAAAAAGGATCCTATTGATCCACTAAAATATCATATAGATTATGATCATCTTGAACGGATTATAACCTTAGCAGTGCGATTTCTAGACAATGTAATTGATGTTTCAAGTTTTCCTTTGCCTGAAATTGAGGAAATGACGAAAAGAAACCGAAAAATAGGTCTTGGAATTATGGGATTCGCGGATTTATTAATTAAAGTTGGAATCCCCTATAATTCAGAAAAAGGTATAGAATTGGCTAAACGTGTAATGAGCTACATTCGTACAATTGCTATTCGTGAGTCGCAGAAGCTTGCCCAAGAACGGGGGTCATTTCCTAATTTTAACAAGAGTATTTTTGCTGAAAAGTATCCAATGATGCGAAATGCCACATTAACTACAATAGCTCCAACTGGTACCATATCGATCATAGCAGGCTGTTCAAGTGGAATCGAACCATTATTTATGCTAACTTATGAACGGCGAGTTTTAGATGACGATATTTTAGTGGAAGGGTATCCTTTTTTCGTTGAGATAGCAAAAAGCCAGGGTTTTTATTCGCAAGACCTGATGGAAAAAATCGCAGCAACAGGTTCAATTGCAGAAATGGCAGAAATACCTGAGGAAATACGTCAAACCTTTGTTACAGCACACGATATCTCCCCAGAGTGGCATGTTCGAATGCAAGCAGCGTTCCAAACATCAGGAGTGGACAATGCTGTGAGTAAGTGTATAGCTGGAGATACTCTTTTGCCAACTAACAAAGGTTTAGTTCCAGTAGCAGAATGCGGATTTGCCAATGGTGTTGATGAATTCGATAGCCCATTACCTGATTTGTATGTTATTGATGGTAAAGAAGGACAATTAAAAAAGGTTATTTCTCATTATAGTGCAGGAAAACATTCTTCTGTTGAAATTATGCTTAGAAATGGATCTAAAATTATTGGTGCAAAAACTACTCATAACATTATGACTTCTAGTGGATGGAAAACACTTTCAAATCTAAAAAAGGGGGATCTAGTAGTTGTCAGACACAATTCTCCACCTATTCACACCGAAGGGGGAAAAACGATTGATTTTAATCATGAATTTAAAACTAGTTCTAATATAGTACAATTACCAAAGAAGATGGATGCACTCCTCGCACGTTGGCTAGGAATGCTAGCTGCAGATGGATCTATGGTAGAGAGTACTGGAGCAGTAGCTCTTGTTGAGAATAATAGTAATGTAGGGGATCTTTTTGATATTCTCTCAATGGAGATTTTTGAGGAAAAACCCCGACTTATAAAAGATAAACGAAATAATGTGATTTCTCACGTTATTACATCAAGAGCTTTAGTTCGATTTGTCAGAAGTTTAATTGGAGTCAAAGCAAGAAATAAACATGTTCCGAAACAAATACTCGAGGGTAGCGCCGAAGAAAAGAAAGCGTTCTTAGAAGGTGTTACACTCGATGGTTATCTTAAAAAAAATAGAGGATTAGTTGTATATGGGGGTATGTCTAAACGATTAGCTTATCAGATTTCAGAATTACTTAGAAGTTTTGGTCTCCCATATATATACCAAGGCCAGAAAAAAGTCAAAGGATATGGTATTTATTATTATGTTGAAATTAGTAATGAACTGCAAGGTATAATAACACCAATTGAAGAACATAAAAGGTCGCCACCACATTATAAAAAATATTTTGTCTTGATTGATCCCAATGAAGTCCAAGAAAAAACTCTTCCAACTTCAGACGAGTATTATAGCAATTTAAGATGGTTAAAACAATCAAAACGAGAGTACTGTTGGAATACTGTAGCGAAATCTCTTAATCTTAGAATTATTGCTGCTGTTGAGAAAGTAACATCCATCGAAGACATTGGAGATATTCCACTATTTGATGTTGAGGTTAAGAATTCTCATACGTACCTCGTAAACGGTATCGTGTCCCATAATACCATCAATTTTCCCAAGGAAGCAACTGTGGCTGATATTAATAATGCCTATATGTTGGCTTACAAATTGGGATGTAAAGGGCTAACAGTATACCGTTCTGGTTCTCGCTCTTATGATGTTTTGTCTAAGAAAGGTACCAACGAAGTAAAAACCAAATCAGATAAGGTTATTTCATCAAAGAAACCTAGGTATAGACCAGATGTTACCCGTGGAGTCACTGAACGAGTTCGTGTGGGTTGTGGAACAAACTTATTTATAACTATCAATGAGGATGAGGAGGGATTAGCTGAACTGTTTTTGTCACTGGGTAAATCTGGGGGTTGTGTTGCATCACATATTGAATCAATGGGTCGTTTAATTTCACTCGCGCTTCGAAGTAGGATTGAACCAGATGAAATCATCATGCAACTTAAATCCATTCGTTGCCCTTCTCCTACATTTGGTTCAGAAGGACCAATATTGTCTTGCGCTGATGCAGTAGCTAAGGCTGTAGAACGTTTCATAAACCGCTATAGCGTTAATAATCATAAGAATGAGAGTGTTCAAGTTAGGGAAACCGAAGAAAATGATTTTAGTTCTGGGGGAAATACAATTTATCTATCTCATACCACTTCAGGTTTACGACCAGAATGTCCAGAATGTGGGAATATTGTAGAGCATAGTGAAGGATGCATTCTTTGTCGAGTTTGTGGTTATTCTAAGTGCGGCTAATTATGTAAATATCAAGATGGAAAAAAATTGGGAAAAATCGTAAAAATAATTTGGGAACATGAAAAATATTTGGAACTGATTCTTGATTTCTGAAGACAATTTCGAGATAACGTAAGATGAGAGATTACTACTGTAGAATATATCCAATTCAAAACTTAATGTGAGATAAAATAAACATGGGAGAAATTAAAACTTGAAATGGAGTCATCATTTCTATTTATTCGGCTTAGGGATAATAATTCTTATTGTTGCTTCAGTTTTGTTTGTACAAACTGAAGGATTTGATTTCAATGCCTTCTTTCAGGGAGTTACAACTGATCTTTCTGGAGTTGTGGAGACTCTGGGTATCCCTTTGGAAGTACTATTAGTAGTTTTTTTATTCATCGGGATTTTAGTGATTTTAAAGGCAATGACTAAAGCATAGAAGAGAATTTTTTTGACTGATTTAGGTATTCTTCTTAACATCAATATAGGTTTGTTAAATGCTATAACAATTACTGCGGCAATTATGACATTAAAGCACGAACATCTTTATCTTGTTCGGTTAAGGCATTTTGTATCTATTATGTATGCTATATCTGGTTTTTTTGCTTTCATCAGTGTGACAGGAATTGTAAATGAAGTTACTGATTATTTAATTGTTACTACTGACTTGGCTTTGCTTTTTTTTGGACTAGGAACATTATTTATCTTCTATTACCTATATCGAATGAAAAAGAGAGATTATAGTGACATTAGGATAAAAAAAGGAATTTCACTACCCTGAATTGTACCTCTACCTCTTTAACGCGATTAGTAGTATTTATACTTTGAATTTCAAGTATATACTTAAATAACTACAAACATACATGAGATTGAGAATTCAATGTCTCATTTTTATATGTTAAAATGAAGAAAAATCTTAGGTTAGATGAAGAATAATAGTTAAAATGAGGCTTATTGGATGGGAAAACGTATAAAGTATAAGAGGAAAGTCTGAGATAAGTTTTTAGGCCCTCTAAAAAGAGAAATAACATTTAACAACTCATAGGAGCTAAAGAAAGTTAATGAAAGAAGCTCAATATGTGTGGGATCCTAAACCGATCTTCAAATGGGAGAGAATTAACTGGGATAAGTTCGAAGAATTATGTATTCATTTGCTTAAACATGAGATCTCTCCTGATGTGATTTCATATGGTAAATTGAAAGATGGTGGTTTTGATGCTTATTATCAAGGGGAGTATTTGAAGGAAAAAGGAATGTGGAGATTTGAGGTCAAAACTATTTCTTTTGAATTTGGATTAGAACAAAGAAGAAAAAGAATTAAGAATGCTATAAAACAACATTCTAAGAATTTAATTTCTAAAGAATTGAATTTTATAATCTATTTAATAAACGTTAACCTGACGAAATCTGATAGAGAACAATTAGATGAATTATTTTCAAACCAGTCAGATATTAAGTTTAGAATCTGGGAGTTAAAAGACATTGAGAATCTTTTGATGAAATATCCACTTCTCAGATCACGATATTTTTTCCAATATCAACCAGCTTTCATTCCTTCTAGTGAATACCTTTCATCATTGAATGATATTATTTATGGTAAACCAATTTATGGAAGAAAAAATGATGTTAAATCTATTATAGAGTTTCTTGAAGACAGTGGTTTACTCTTAGTTGTATTTGGAAATAAAGGAATAGGAAAAAGCCGATTAGGAATAGAAATTTCGAAAAAAATAAGCGAAAAAAAAAATTGGAATGTTTATCATTTACTTTCCGACACAGAATCGTTAGATCAGCATTTTAGTGAAATTAATTTTGATAAAAATGTTCTTATCATTTTAGACGATACAGAACATTTCAACAACTTACGTACCTTTGTTCGCATATTAGGAAATTTTCAAGAAGACCAAAAGATCAAAATTCTCCTTTTTTGCGATACAGCATCAAAACAGAAGGTAATTTACGAAATTATTGAATTGAATTTGGAAATTAAAGATCATGAGTTAAAAAGATTGTCTAGAAAAGACTTCACACATCATCTCCGTGAAAATTTTAATATTACCGATGATTATCTACTTCAAATGTACTGGAATCAAGCTCGAGGAAATCCTGGTATCCTTCTATACCTTATTGATTTAAAAAAACATGACCTTGCATTTCCTTCAGCGAATCTTTATGAAAAGTTGGCTAAAAGATACACCAAGGATTTTGATGCAACTCAAAAAAATATTTTAACCATAATTGCGCTTGTTGAGCCACTTCCTGTATATGATAATCAACTTTTTGAAAAAATTGCTGAATTAGCAGATCTAAATGTCATCAGGTTTGAGAACTTATTACAGCAATTTTCTGAAGAAAGAATAGTTAGAATTAGTTTAGGTAAAATTCGATTCAACCTTCCCATTCTCTCAGATATAGTCATTTGGAGCAATATTCAATATGAAACTGGGAAAATTTCAAAAACATGGCAAGGGATAATATTAGAACTTTTAAAAGCTAGACCGCTTAATGTTCTAAGAAATATAATTAAAATTGACTACAAACTTCAAACTGACTTTCAAACTTCGATGCTACATCCTTTTCTCGATTTTATCGAAAAAGTTTGTAAAGATGGTAACATTCTAGAAAGAATTGATATCCTAGATTATCTCAAAGTTATTGCTTTTTATAAACCAGATTTTACATTGGAGATGGTGCAGAATTTAATCAGTAAATCTGAATCATTAGATGAAGAAAGCTTCAAATCATCAGGAATAAGTTCTGACATCTATAAAAAAAGTATAATTGACGTTCTTAATGATATTATGTATCATTTCCTTTATTTCGAAAGATTTCTAAGTTTACTTTATCCCCTATGTCTTGATTCAGCAAAATATGTGTCTGATAAGGCAATCAGTCTTCTTAAATCACAATTTGAGTATAATACCAGGAAACCGTTGAAATATCAATTTAAAGCGTTAGAATGGGTTGAAAAAACATTCAACCAGTTAAGTTCCTCAAAAGAAGCGGAAATTATTTTTGAATTATTATGTGTGGTTCTAAATATCGAATTTAGGGAAATATATATATCTCCAGAAGATTTGAATAAAGCTATAATAAAAACTGGAAAAATAACTAAATCTCCTACGATTGAAAAATTACGGGAAAAATCCTTGGATACACTTCTTAATATTATAAGGAATACTGATAAGGAGAGTTATATTGAAAAAGGACTCACAGAATTGAGTTCCACACTTCATTGGAATTATAATCTCTCTAATGAGTTAGGAACATCTGATTTCCCAACTGATACCGAAATTAAGATGATTTTCTCGTTTATCGACACAATTAAAGATAACACATCTTCTTTATCAATAGTGAAGGGAATAAATTCTATCGTAAAAACAATAAGCAAGAATTCAACGAAATGGGACGATCCTTTAAATGAATTAAACCAAATTATAAGTTCAAATATAAATTTAAACTTCCTTAAGATCTTGAAAGATTTAAGATTTTCTTTTCATACATTAAGCAAATCTGAGTGGTCTGTACAATTAAAAATTATAAATTCCTTTTCAGAAGAAGAATTTGTTGAGTTTCTTGTAAAATTCACGAAATCCGAATCATATAAATCTCTGAACTTTATTCTTGGGCAGTTTTTATTGAATATGGGTGAAATGTTGCCCGATTATTCAATTGGAGCCATAAAATTAATAATAGAGAAATCAAAGTTTCCTGATCCCACTTTATTTGGTTACATACTTGCAGGATTAAGAATATCACGCATGGAACAATTTAATAATTTTATTGAATATTTATATTCTTTAAACTCACCTTACGGTATTGAAGTAGTATTAGATTCCTTTCGTGCCAGAAAAATCCATGATACAAATATAGAACTTCTAAAAAGCAACATTAGTAAAATTAGAAAAGAAAAACCTGAAATTTATCAATCAAAAATAATTGGAGTTCTCAGTCTTTGGTGGAAATCTGATCCCAATTATTGCTTTGAAATTCTCACAAATATGGATATATCACAAGAAGAAGTAATTTTAGCTATCTTTGATTTGTATACTAGACTTGAAACATGGGAAGAGGAACATATCTCATTTTTAAAGATTCTAATTCATCAATTAATCAGTATACCTGATCTTGAACGATTTGCTTCTTACGAAATAGATTTCATTTTTTCAAAACTAGTTCCAGTTCATTTATGTTTCACTACAGAATTTTTCATAAATAGAATTGAATTTTTGAAAGAAAATCCTGAAGAATTTCAAAGATCTGGTTATTCCGCAATTCCGAGATTTCATCTTTATTTTGACAAAGTAAATTCATTACCAAATGATATACAAAAGGAAAATATTAGGAGAGTATTGAATTATTTGAAAAACAATCTTTCCGATTATTCAATACAGATTATAATATCACAGTTACTCCAAAAACTTGTTACAGGTTCAGTTGGAGTAGAACAACCTCTTACTGATCTCGGTAAATCGCTTTTGATAGATTTCATTAATTCTTTACAGGTAAAAAATTTATGGATGATACCTACGATTATGAACTGGTATAAGTTTGATCAAAATCTTCTAGAAGTATTTAAACATGTTTTCATGGCTTCAAAAGGAGAATCCGAAGTTAAGAAAAGTATAATTGCGAGTTTTGTGACAGGAACTAGTGGAATGCATGAAATAATGCGAAAAAAGAAAGTTCTTGAAGATTATAAACCTGGAGATGATGAATGGGGAATTCAACTAAGACAAATACTCATCCAAGAAGTTAAATATGATTTAAAGCGTGAAAAAGAATCTCTGGAGGAGGAAAGTTAATGTTACAACAAAAAGTAGAGGATCTAATCAATATTATTACTGGAATATCAACATTAGATCATCCTGTAAAAGAAAAAATAACGAATAATCTATTTTCAATAAACCAAAAAGTGGCTGCTGCAGAAATTTTTTTCAGTTTACTTAATCAAGTCGATCTTTCATTGATTTATCGTTGGAATGATGTTTCAAAAAAATACCCTGACGTGAAACAACAATTTCCCATCACGTTGGGGAAAATTCAGATTAAAGAAAGACATCAAATTCCTTTCATCATTGTTTTTTCTATTGATAATCTAACATACAATCTTAAAAGCGCTATAGATATTATTTCAAAGTTAATTGTTGAGATGTTCGAGTATACAATGTCTCATGACATCTATTACCCTCGTGATGTTGTTACAAAACTTCTATCTAGACCTACATCATGTAATCTAAGAAATCTATGGGAGACAAAAATAGGTATAGAACCTTGGAATATTAATGGATGGTATTATGTCTTAATTAAGATTAGAAATCATGGAACACATGAGGATATCGCAAATTATGGAAATCTTACTCCTCCTTCTTTCTCACAATTAACTTATTCTTTTTCTGCTCAAACCCAATTGATTTTACGCGACACATTTTTTAATCCAGGGTTTCAAGACAAAGAAATGGTTCAATGTTTCAAAAAAATTATGGGGATGGTGGAATCATTTATTATAAACACGCTAGAAGAATTAATAATACTTTTGAGAAATAATGGGAATTCATTACCACTTCCACATTCATAGAATATCTCAAAAAACAAGCAACTGCTGGTGTTTCTTCAACAATCGAAACCATTTAAATATTCTTCTCATTTAGCTTTCAATAAAAACGATAACATTACCACAGATTGGGCAAATCTATTCTTGAATCACCATTTGTAAATTCCTCCACGTTTAATGAATTTTCTAAAATCCCATCCCACTTCTACACTTGCAGGGATAATACCAATATCTAGAATTAACTGACTAAAAACCAATTCACCTGTTGAATTCTGAAAAAACCGACATTGAGGATCAAGCATAAGATATGATCCTCTCATAAGTTCTATATCTTCTGCCACAGGGCGATATTTTGCGTGAACTTCAATAAAATATTGAAATTGCTTAGGAGTAATTTGTAAATAAGGAAATTGTTCTTCATTTTCTCTTTTAACATATAATACCTGAAAAACTTTCCAACGATCTGGATTGATAATTTCTAGGATTGAAGAAAGATCCTCATTCCAATTCAGAATAGATTCCAGTTTTTTTTCCATTATATGTGGAAATCTATAATCTAATTTTTCTCATATCTACCTAAAATCTAGATTAATTTTGAGTTATATTGGATGTAAGACTGTATATACTTTATTTAATTGTTGATGTAAAGTCAACTACCTCTTTTAGGAAATGAAATGGTTACTTTTAGTTTTAAATAGATGTTATTTACGTAATATCTTCTTTTATATTAGAAAAATAAAGTGATTTTTTTGTTTGAAGAATTAGAAATAATAGAAACTCCTCTATAATAATCTAGAATCATCATCTTTATACACTAATGACGTCTCGGGTCTTTTAGCTCGATCTATCCCTTAGATCAACCCATTATATATATGTAGCTAACAGAAACGCTTTTTGGTTAAATAGAGCTTCTCTGATCAAAAAATACAATTCATCTGAAAAACTTTATTAATGATAAATAAGGGAGAGTTTTATTTGAAGGCTACAGGTATGGTTTCTCAGAGTTCTCAAGAAATGATACAATATAACAAAGAGAAGAAGAGAAAACGGAAGAATAAATATATTCCTGGTTTAGCTGCTTTTAGATTCCGCCCCAGTGAAGATTGGGATAAGTCCCAAGCATTAAACCTTTTTAACAAACAAGTTAAACAAATTGGATCTTTTAAAATAGATCAAACATATTTTCAAGATTGTATTAAAGGAATGCAGCTTTTATCAAAAGAAAGTATCGATTTAATCATTGCTGATCCTCCTTTTGGACTTGATTTTTCAGGAAAAGAGTCTATTTATAATCGGGATTCTGATTTTGTAGTTGAAGATTATAAAGAAATACAAAGTAATTATAATGATTTTACAGAACAGTGGATTTCTCAACTTCCTCGTCTCATGAAACCAACCTCATCTGCGTATATTTTTAGTGGCTGGACAAATTTAGAGGATATTCTCAGATCCCTAAGAAATTCAGGTTTAATTGTGTTAAATCATTTAATTTGGCAATATCAATTCGGGGTTTACACAAAAATTAAGTTTGTAACTAGTCATTATCATATATTGTTTCTTGCAAAAGACCCTAAAGAATATTATTTCAACAAAATCGAACATTATCCAACTGATGTTTGGGATATCAAACGAGATTATTCCCCAGGGGAGAAGAAAAACGGCACTAAACTTCCTGCTCAATTGATTCAGAGATGTATTGATTTTAGTTCAAAACCTGGAGATATAATTTTAGATCCATTTATGGGCAATGGCACTACAGCAGAGGCAGCTATAGCTAACTATCGTCATTTTATTGGTTTTGAGATTAATGACAAGATGCGTTCTATTATAGAACATAATTTGGATATAACACCTTTAGGAAGAGACTACCGTATGTATAAAACTTTGCTACCGTCAATTGATGATCTAAAAAGGAAGTATCCAAAAGCTTATGAAGTATACATTTCTGAAGTTAAGAACAAAGAACGTGGGATGTTGGAATGGTTTCACCACGAGAGGAAGCAGAACTATTAATTAATGTTCTTTTCAGTGAATTTGGATCAATTGATACTAATAAATCTCGTTCACCTCCACTTGTAGATGGAAAAGAAGCAATTCAATGGTTAAGAAATAATAATCTCCCATATAAACATTTAGAATGGCCAAGTTTCTATGTTAAACATTATTTACGTCACCTTCTAGATTCTAAACTCCCAGGAAAATTCAAACATTTTGATCCATGGAAAAGGTTATTTTTAATTAAAGGAGAATTTTCATGGGATATTCGTCTCAAATCATCAAGATATGAATCACCAGAGGTTCCTTTTGTTGATAAATCGTTCTTCGATAATTATTTGGAAAAGAATGAGGGTTACGGGTTATTAGTTGGAAAGACTCATTTTAAATACGATAAGGATGGAAGTTTTGTAAGATGGCATGAAAAATTCAAAGGTGGTTCAAGTGAATATACAAAGCAACGAATCGATGAAGAACGACCAAGAAAGGTAAGAAAGACTGCTTTTCTTATTGGTGAAATCTTAGGTTTTTATTTAACACTTGAAGATTTAAAACAAGGCCTTGAAAAAGGGTGGGCTGACCCAACTTTCCAAGAAGGTATGAGACTACCAAGTGGAGCTCCAAGGAAAGGTAAATATCAATTGGATATACAACAGATGAGAACAGAGAAGTGTTACATAGGAGCTTGGATGTTTAATGACCGCCCCAAAGATTTTACAGATGATTACCCAGAAAAAGATTAATTCCTCTCCTAAATTGCAGTATATTCAAATTCTATTAAATATAGATTTTAAAAAGCGTAGTCATCACTAAAATTCTATTAATACCAGAAATGTGTGTTATAATTATGCTTTCACCACGAAAAGAAGCTGAAATGATCACGGAAGTATTATTTAATGAATATGGGTCATCAGGGGTTATTCCTCCATGTCTTCCTCCAATTCAAGAGAGTAGGGAAGCAATACATTTACTAAAAAAGAAAGGAATAGAATATAAAAAAGATAATTGGATAGAACTTTATTTTAAATTCAGGACTCTTGAATTACTAGAAAATAAAAAACCTGGACATTTTAAAAACAAAATCTTTCATAACAATTATTTTATACAAGGTGATCATTCTTGGGATATTCAAATAAATACTATAGATTATTGGGACAGGGAACTTCTAGAAGAATTTGTTAAAACTTTTGGTGGAATAGGTGTATTATTGATAGTCACGCATTCAAAAAATAAATTTTCTAGAGAATTTGGAACAGATTTCTTTGTATTACATATGGAAGCTTTCTTCTATACTAAAAACGAAATTCACTTGATGAATAATGAAGATCAAAGTTCTCAAAATATAGGACATCTTTTCATGAAGAACTTCAACTGGGAACCAGATGAATTTGATGAAGATTATTCAAAAGGTAACGAAGAATCTCTAAATTAAATATGATAAAAGTGTAACTGTACAGAAGGTTGTGTATTTATATAGAGGAATATTTTTATCAATAAATTATCATTTTTCATTTTTGTGTAAACTTTAACCTTCTTTTTGACAAATTTTCAGAAAGATTTGCCAAGAGAATTGGAGTAGAGATGGAGAGAGTGTTAAGAAAGATGTTTGATGAAGCTGGATTACTCAAAAAATAGACAATGCAGCAGAGCTAGTACATCACGTACCTATTATTGGATACCTTTCGTACATTATAAGGAATGATCGATGGATTCTCGTTTAACGTCCAAAAGATGACACATGATTAAGAACTTGAGATGATTTCTAGTTGAGAGTATATTATTTTAAAAAGATTCAATATAGATAAATTTTTGATTCTTCAAGACTTCTAAAAGTATTATTAAAATTGATGCTTATTTTCTAAAATAATTTCCGATATTTTAATCATATTTAGTTTATAATCTCATTCTTACAAGAAAGAAATGGTAATTAGGTGATTAAAAAGCTAAGGTATTATAAATTATGATAATCGTTTTCAGGGATGATTCGTGAGCAGATACAAAAGCGTTATCAGAACTGAACGAATTTGGTTAAAATCCTGTCCACAATTACGATTTTTATGTCATTTATCGAAAAATCTCTATAATGAGGCTAACTATCTTGTGCGTCAAGAGTTTTTCAATCATAATAAATGGATTCGGTATAATTCTTTATATCACCTTCTTAAAACTTCAGACAATTATCACCTACTTCCAGCTCAAACAGCTCAACAAGTTTTAAAAATACTTGATAGGAATTGGAAATCCTTTTTTGGAGCTATTAATGAATGGAAGAAGGACAAATCAAAATTTAACGGAAGACCGAATCCTCCTAGATACAAACCAAAGAATGGAGAGTTTATGTTGGTTTTTACCAACCAACAGGTGAAATTAAAAGATAATTTCCTGTTATTTCCAAAAAAAGTAGGTTTGAAAATAAAAACAAGACTACCTGATAGGACTGACATCAGAGAGGTACGAATTATTCCGAAAGGAGTAGGTTATGTGGTAGAAATGATCTACCAGAAAGAAATCAGTCCTAAACCATTAAATAAAGACAAAATCGTTGCAATTGATATAGGGGTTCGCAATCTCATAACTACTGTCAATAACAATGGTTTAAAACCGTTTGTTATTAAAGGTGGGATTGCCAAATCCATTAATCAATACTATAACAAAGAACGCGCCCGAATTCAATCAACCTATGACCGTCAGGGAATAAAGACAGGGAAAACTATGCAAAAGTTGACCATAAAACGCAATAGAAAGATCAATGAATTTTTCCATAAGACTAGCCAGAAAATCATTGAGTACTGTGTTAGGAATGACATTGGAACAATTGTGATCGGGTATAATCCCGAGTGGAAGCAAAATTGCAAAATTGGTAAAAAGAACACTCAGAATTTTGTCTCCATTCCGTATAACAAGCTAATTCAACAACTGGAATACAAAGCAGCAGAGCAGGGGATAATGGTCATTAAACAAGAGGAAAGTTTTTCCAGCAAGTGTTCTTTTTTGGATAATGAGTCAATCGAACACCATAGGAAATACCTAGGCCGAAGAATTACTAGAGGACTATTCAAATCCCTGAAAGGCACTATAATTAATGCTGATGTGAATGGCGCGTACAATATTATGAAAAAAGCATTCCTGAACGCGGTTAACGCTGACAGGATAGAGGATGTCGGGTTACATCCCACACGATGGAGACTAGCGGCGGTAACGAGCTAGTTGATGACCTCCTGTGAATAAAGTTGAATAAAACTCAATCAATTTTAATAACCTATCTTTTATAATCGAAGAACTAACTGAATTTCTTCAAAGGATGGGACATTAGAGGGAAATATTTATTTTTTCCAGAGTTAATAGGGCAAAGCATCTTAAACCCACTAGTAATTATATAAAAGGCACTCTGAGGCTTCGAATTCTTGATTCTAATTAGAATTTTACTAGATATCTTCAATAATTAACAAAATTTGGGGGAAATTACATTTACTTATTGTTCAGAAGGCCTTAGAAACTGGTTAACTTTTTTTGTCGCCCTCCTTTTGAATAACTCTTAACTGTAAAAGCTTATTTCTACCTTATTTCTACCCTTATACTAGAAATTTTAAATCATCATACAAAAGGTACTGGAATATGACAAAATTTTTATGAAAAGTTGTATTTAGTTAATATTAGAGAAATTCTAAATAATTTCAACAATAAAACCATCTACCTATTATCACACATCTAATAACGCAAGTGTCCTAAAATATTGAAAGATCCACATACATCTTATCAATAAAAAAATAGATCCTAATATAAGTAGAACCATCTAAAATCGATATAGCGACAGAGAAGTAATCTATTCAGTTTTTCTCACAAACAGTCCTAGAAGGAGATCCCAAAAGCGATGAAATGGAACGAAGAGGAAGCCCCAAAAATAGCAATGGAGACTTTAAATCTAATATCAGGGGTTACTCTTTGGGAAGAAATGGTTCGTGATCGAAGGTTATTCTGTCTTGAAAAATGTCAAAATAATAAAGTTGTCAACATGCTACGTCCTAAATGTACTGATCGTCGTTATTTAGATGTCTTATTATTGAAGCGTGAACCTAAGAAACAAATACCAATGTTTTGTTATTCTCAACGAATAAAAGGCCTTATGAGAACGTTTCAGGAGGGTGAACCCCTCCTTCCTGATGTTTATGTTTATATTGATGATTATTGGAAGATAATTCATGAAAAACAAACATCTACTCGCCGTTCAGCTTCAGACCTTCTTAAGCGAACAATAATAAAGGGAAAGGAGGTTTTTCCTATGGGGAGTATGGATCAAATTATTGAAACCCATTTTTTACGAGACCAACTATTTCTTCTCTGGCCAAAACTGGATTTATGCTTGATAAATGCTCAAGAGACTAGTATTCACAGCATTAGTATGTTACGTTCAATTGTTGAAACTTTAACGGAATCTTATGGGCTTGAAGTAGACATAGATATTGAGGGTAGCTTTATCAACCTGAAATTTAAGAATCTTACATTGAAAGACTCTGTTTTAGTAGAAGAAGAGCTCCAAAACTCTCCTGCATTTACAGGTTTTTCTGGAACTGAGATCTGGGCTGAATTTTCATTACCAACAGGACTTGAAGAAGAGGAGGTAGAATTTAAGGTAAAAGACTTACACTTCATTTTTAAAACGGTTTCTAATGTGATAGAAATCATTGAAGAAGAGGAAGGCGAGAATAAACTTACAGATTCTTTAACAGAGATTTCTCGTGTTATCACAGAGAAAGATCAAGATTCCAAATAGTTTATTTTTTTTTTCACTAACACCTGTTAAACAGACTTCTACTAAAAAGGGAATCAACCGAAGATATAAATAATATAAGTTAATTAAATCAGCTTCAATATATTAAATTGACATTTTCTAATATCTGAAGTTTATAGAAGAATGATAAATATGTTATTTGAGAAATTAAAGTCATGTGGCAATAATTTCCTTGAGGAGGGGGTTATGTAACAACCAGATCTGAGGAGATGCCATTATCATTTGTTCTCAATAAGAAAGAAAGATGGATTAGCACGAATTGGAACGATTGTGACAACGCATGGCAAAATCACAACACCAGTTTTTCTGCCTGTGATCAATCCAAATCGTCAATTGATACCTCCTAAAGAAATGGAAAAATGTGGAGCGGAAGCTTTTATCACAAATGCCTATTTATTATATAGAGATCCTGTGAATCGAGAACAAGCATTAGATGAAGGATTACACAAGCATATTGGTTATTCTGGTCCACTTGTGACTGATTCAGGAGCATTTCAACTTATGGAATATGGTGAGGTGTCAGTAACCAATAAAGAAATTACCCAGTTTCAAGAACAAATTAGTAGTGATATCGGTGTTTTCTTAGATGTTCCAATAAGAAAGGGGACCTATGAGGAATCTAAAATAGCTTTGGAAAAAACCCTTCTTAGAGCGGATGAACATATTCAACACCGAAATTTAACAAACTCAATTTTATGGTCTGGACCAATTCAAGGAGGGAAATACTTGAAGTTAGTCGAAAGATCTTGCATGGAAATGGCCTTAAAAGACTTCCATATTCATCCCATTGGATCTGTTGTACCATTATTGGAGAAGTATGATTTTTCTACTGTTGTTCAGATAATATTCACTGTTAAACAACATTTACCTCTAAATCGGCCTATTCACTTATTTGGAGCAGGTCATCCCATGTTCTTTGCAGTTGCTGTATATCTTGGTGTAGATATGTTTGATTCCGCAGCATATATTATTTTTGCCAAAAAAAATCGTTATATTACAGAATTTGGTACAGAACATCTTGATAATTTACATTATCTTCCCTGTTCATGTGAGATCTGTCAGAATTATTCTCCTTCAGAATTAAAGCAGGTCGATCAAGAAACTCGAACCGAATTACTTGCTAAACATAATCTTATCGTCAGTTTAGAAGAAATACGTAGAATTAAACAGGCTATTATCGAGGGACGGTTATACGAACTTGTTTTAGCACGAGTGATGAATCACCCCTCCTTAGCTAAGGTTCTAGATTTTGTGTTTGGTTTAAAAACCTCTCAATTTGTCGAAAAATATGAACCCATTTCAAAATCTCGATCTCTCCTCATTACTCATCCAATTCTTACTTTCCACCCTCTCCTATTGCGATACAGGAAACGGATTTTAGAACGTTTTTATATCTGGAATCAAAATCTAATAATCGGCCAAGATTTCCAAAACATACACTCTACAGACTCATATCAAGTAATAAGATTATCTCCAATCTTTGGGATAATTCCTGACGAATTACAAGGAATTTATCCTTTAGTTCAACATGAAAGGATTCCCATGACATTTTCCTCAGAGATTACTAATTTTATATCAAGATTTCTCAACATGTATAGATCTAAGTTCAAACAAGTCGAAATTCATCCTTCATTGGATCTAGATATTGAAATATTACAAGACTTCGATATTTTTGAAGGGATTAAAAATAAAGATAAGTTGAATGAAACTCATATCCTAAAAGCTATTATTGATTATCAATTTGGGGCTGGTACACATGCCATTTTGAGTGATCTGTGCCTAAATATTGAAAGATCTAGAAAAACTGGAATTATTCGTAGATTTTCTAATGAATCAGGGATATTGGGGACATTTCGTGCTTCAGATTTTGTTATTATACCTTCAAAAACTTTCGCTCAAAAATTATACCAACAAACTCTCCCTCCACATTTACGAGTGGTAGCAGCAAATGAAGCTCTTCCTTATGTTGCCAATAACAAAGATTTATTAGCAAAATTTGTACTAAATGTGGATCCTGAAATTCTGTGTGGTGAAGAAGTATTCATTGTTGACGAAAACGACATTTTTCTTAATTTTGGTAAAAGTAGCCTTGCAGCCCCAGAGATGATTGCGTTCAATAGGGGAGTTGCTGTTCATGTGCGTCGATAATCAAATAATGAAAAATATTAAGGATATAACTCCCACTGATTGAGATAAAAACATTTATCAAAATAAAATTAGGATATTTATATAAATTAAAGAAAGAAGTGTTTGAGTTTTGCCACGGAAACGATCACGGAAAACATTATTAGAGATTTCTAGCCAACCTGAGCTTTGGATTTTTAGTAATCTTCTAGTTGAAGACTGGATTACAAATGAAGATCTATTAAAACCTGTTTTTGAGAAAACAGTTAGTATTCCAATTTCTCTTCCAAGTGGTACAGCAATCTTAAAGCTCGAATCTGATGGATTACAGGGGCAGGTAATCTCACTAGCTGTTGTCCACGGTTCTGAAATACAATTATTTCAATTAATGGATCCATTCTGCTTTTCTAAATTCCAACATACAGCATTAGGATATGTTAAAAAAATTTATTCCAACAATTTTGATTTTTACAGTTATTTAAAGTCGTTTTATTCTGCAAAAATGCGAGAGTTTGGAATAACTGAAGTTCTTGGACTAGAAACAAATGTAAAGGATCTCGCTGAATATGGTGTAAAATCTAGAATTCTGCAACGGTTTTCCGATCCTATTCAAGGATACGAAGTGCCTCAATATTGGCGTGTAGTTCAGCGTTTGACTAAGATCACTCCAAAAAATGAACATGAACGTAGGTTAATTCTGAGTTTGCGTACTAAAGTTTGTGATAGCTTGTCAAAGCATGCAGTTATCGAAGGTCTTCGTTGTGCAATTATTGCTCTAAAACATTATGCTGATCTATTAGATAGTCTTACATCAGAAACACGAATTAATCCCTCAGAAGAGTACCATTCTCTTGCTGACGCTCTCTACGAATTAGGTAATTTTCAGGACTCTGCAGTGTTTTTTTCAAAGTGTTTATCTCAAAAAGATCTACTCGATAAGAATGAACAAGACCGAATTCTAACAGCACTAAAAGACTCAATCGAGCAACTGGAACCACAAGATTTCTTAGAATATGCTTTATTCGCAGCAAAAATAGCACGAAACCATATTGATGAATGAATATATCCTTTTTAAAATAGCAGACACATCAGAGTTTAACTGAATTGACCAGAATTTCCATTCCTTCAGATATAGAACATATTACAGAAAAGAGTTAGGTGAAAGCTCGTTTTAATCCTACTTGGGAGACGAAAGATAATATTGGAATAAATTCAGATTTAATACTTTTGAACCATAGAAGACTTCTCCGTATTTTTTATTGATTAATGATCCAAAATATCGCCCCATACCTTCTATCCATTGGACAATTGGTGGATTATAAGAAGGATGTGCCTTAAATTGCGATTTATAAGCCAATAATGCTTTTTTTTTGATCTCGAAGTGTTTACTTATATCCACAATAAACTGAAGAGGTAGATCTGAAGTAAACAATTCACGAGCAGTGAAGTAGTAATAGATATGTTCAATTCTCCATGGAGGAAGGTTATCAAAATGATTTTCCCATTTAGATAAACGACTGTAAAAAACAGCTGCATCGAATATAAGTTGGCTTTGATAATGATCTGGTGATCCTTGAGGAGTCATTCCCAGCATTCCAATTACTATTTTTGGCTTTTTTTGACGAAATATTCGGGCTAAAGCCATTCTAGCTTTGAGGTTATCCATAAGAACGCGATTAGGGAGACCTAGCAATATTCTGTCGACTCCTAGTATTTTAGCTGCTTGCAAAGACTCCTCAATCCGAATTTCGGGTTTATCATTAAAAGGGGTTGGTTCTCCATCTGTTAAATCAATGATTCCAACACGGTATCCCAATTCAGCAAGTTGAGCTAAAGTTCCACCACACCCAATTTCTGCATCGTCTGGGTGAGGAGAAACTGCAATTATATCAAAATTATCAGTCATTCTTTTTCTCCATAGAATTTGAATCTAAAACAGACAGCTATTGTAATTAAGAAGATATTAATATTATTTTATTATATGATTTTTCACAGCAGCTCTCAATAAGTATGTGATTTTTTTTAATTGTGATAATAACAATAATTTATAGTCAAGAAATCCTTGAATGGAAAAAAAAGGGGTATAGGGAGGCATATTTCAGATATTATCACATTTCTCAAATTTTTATTATTTATGTGGTGCTTTTATGTAGTATTGGAAATAGAATAAAATATATAATGATGATGCGTTAGACTTATTTGTTAGCGTAAAGCCACCTAGTTATTACACCGAGGAAGCTTCATTGAGTCAAGAAGAAGAACTTGTTTTTGAAGAGGCTCAAAAAGGAATTAAAATTGTTTTTTGGGGCCCGACATTAGCTGGAAAAACTACTGCACTCAGCTTATTTCATGCCATCAAGAAGAAAGAGGATCCTGAGAGCGTATATAACTTTTTGAAACTCGAAGATAAAGCAACTGAACGAACTATTGGTTTCGATCAAGCAACATTTGGTTTAGGCACAGGACCAGGCTCAGGATTTAAATATCATCTTTTTACAACACCAGGCCAAGATCGGTTTAAATCTATGCGAAAAATTGTTGTTAATGGACTCCATGGACTTATTGTGGTAATTGATTCAGAGAGTGCTCGTTGGGAGGAGAATAAGGATAGCCTCACTGAACTGTTTCAGATATTGGGTGAGAAACTCTATAGTCGTGAGGTTAAAATGGCTATTATGCTAAACAAAATGGATCTTCCTGCTGATACACGAATTTCTGCTGCTGATGTTGGAAGATTAATGTTAGAAGCTGGCATTTCTGACAAATTAAGGGATACTTTTGCTAGTACCTTTGAAGTTAGTTGTCTAGAAGCATTGGAAGCATTGAAAGAAGCCTGGGGAAAGGGGGAATGGAATCCTAAACGACGTCCTCAGCCAGTCCAAAGAATCATTCAGCCTATTCAAATGGTTATTCGTGATATCCTCGTTTCTGAACTGCGAAAAGGGTAATTCAAGATTTAATGCTATATTCTTAACTAATTAAAAAAACCGAATTTTTTCGAATAGGAGCCAATTCCAGCATTAAAGAAGAAATACCCTATTCTGAGGCTAGAGTTTTTATAAGATGAAATTTTATTCTGAAACTCAGAAGAAATAACTTGGAGTGGAAGGTTTTTCCAATTAAACTGTAATTAGGAGATTTTAGATGAAAAAAACAAGATTGAAAGAAATACAAGAAGGTGCTCACAAGATTAGTGAGCCTGAAAGATTACGATTAGACTTAAAGCCGAAAGAAATCCCTCCACTTCCTCGAGGAAAGGATGCACTTACTCCAACGACTGAAGCAGGTTGGCAAACAGAGGGGATCATTCGTGCAATTATCTCAAACCTCCATAATGGAAAAAATTGGGAAGAATTCTTTATCTATGGAGGTAGTGGAAAAGCGATGCGAAATTGGAAAGCTTATTATGATACAATTGAGCTACTTAAGACTCTAAAGCCCAATGAAACGCTGTTTATGCAATCGGGGGTTCCTTATGGTAAAACGATAACTCATCCCCTTGCACCAAGATGTGTCATCACTAATTCTGTAATTGTACCTAATTGGGTTCAGTTTTTTCAAGAAATGGTTGACGCAGGTCTAACCGTTTATGGTCAAATGACTGCAGGAAGCTGGATTTTTATCGGACTTCAAGGAATAATTCAGGGAACTTATGAAACTATTGTTGCAGCAATAAAAGCAGCCGAATCTAAGGAATATTTTTCTTCTCTTTCAAACTTTGAACAGAATCTTGTCGTAACAGCAGGCTTAGGGTTGATGGGAGGAGCACAACCCTTAGCTATAAAAATGGCTGGAAAAACATCTCTAATTGCAGAAATTGATCCTGAAAATTTAGACCGAATATTTCATCAGGGCAGAGATAAAGGAACTCCATATTTGGATAAAAAAGTAGAATCAATTAGCGAGGGTGTTCAACTAGCACAAGAAAGTGTTGAAAAGAATAAACCTACATCAATAGGTATTCTGTGTAATGCGGTAGATCTCTTAGAATATTTAATTGCACAAAATATAACTCCTCATGTCCTAACTGATCAGACCTCAGCTCATGACATGTTAAATGGTTATATTCCAAGTGATATGACTTATTTGGAAGCGGTAGAGCTTAGAAAATCAAATCCTGCAGAATATAAAAAACGAGCATTCGAGACAGTAAAACGACATGTACAAGCAATGCTGACTTTACAAGAGAGAGGTTCAGAAACATTTGATTATGGGAATAACATTAGAGCTCAAGCGTATAACGTGGGACTTTCTGAAGCTTTTAATTTCTCTGGATTCGTACCTAATTATATCCGTCCTCTCTTTTGTGAAGGTAAGGGTCCATTTCGATGGGCAGCGCTCTCAAATGACCCAGAAGATATTCGAGTTACAGATAAATATGCTAAGTTATTATTTTACGATGATCCAATGTTAATAAATTGGATAGATTTAGCATCAAAATATATTCCCTTCGAGGGTGGTTTACCTGCAAGGGTTTTTTGGGCTGGATATAAAGGAAGGGCTGCATTTGGGATGCTTCTAAATAAACTTTTTTCCGATGGTTTAATTAAGGCTCCTGTGATAATTGGACGAGACCATCTTGATGGAGGTTCCGTAGCAAGTCCTTATCGTGAAACTGAAGGGATGAAAGATGGTTCTGATGCGATTGGAGACTATCCAGTCTTAAATTTATTAGGTAACTCTCTTTCTGGGGCAACTTGGACCAGCTATCATGGAGGTGGAGGAGTTGGTGTAGGATATTCACTTCATGCAGGTCAGGTATGTGTTGCTGATGGAACCCCTTTATCTCAAGAGATGATCTTTCGGGTGTTAACCTGGGATCCGATGTCTGCAATTTTACGCCATGCTGCTGCAGGGTACAATGAAGCAGTTCAAATTGCAAATGTCAATGAGATCATTGTGCCTGGGAAAACTAGTCAGAGAGAAATGGATTATAAGCAACTGTATCTGGAACTCATTCAACTGGTAGAAGAGCGTACTCAAATAAAGCTTTATCCACCCATGGAAACAATATCAATCAATCTTCTTTAGGCTTTAGGGAACCAAAGAGTTAATTTAACAAAATTTTAGATACCTTTGTGAAAAGAATTTTCTTTACATCGAATGAGTTACTTGACAATTGATATATAAGCAGGAGACTTAGAAAGATTCTTCCTATGACTGGAAGTATTATTTTCTTGATATTTGATTATGCCTTTAATAAGAGTTAATTGCTACAATAGGAAATATCGATTAGAAAAAGCCTGTTATAGTTCTAATATCTGTTCCATACTTATAATTAGTGATTATGATGAAGAAATCAATAATAGAATTAAATGGAAATGATTTATCTATCTTGGATATGGTTGCTGTCGCTCGTGATCATAAAAGAGTTCAACTTACTGCTGAAGCCAAAGAAAGGATTAATCAGGCTGCTAAAATTATACAAAATATTCTAAAAGAAAATCGTATGGTATATGGTGTTACTACTGGATTTGGATATCTACAAAATACTGTTGTTTCACCTCTTGATGCTGAAAAACTGCAAAAAAACCTAGTAGTCAGTCATTCCGCAGGAGTGGGTTCAGAATTCTCTCAAGAGGTTGTACGAGGTATGATAGTACTCCAAGTCAATAAATTTGCACGGGGTCACTCTGGTATCCGTTTAAAGGTAGTTTCTCTATTATTAGATTTTCTGAACAAGAATATTACTCCTATTGTACCTTCACGAGGAAGCTTAGGAGCGAGTGGAGATCTAGCTCCTTTAGCACATCTAGCATTAGTTTTAATAGGTAAAGGCCTTGTAAATTTTGAAGGAAAACGGACTTCAGGTCTCCAAGCCTTAGAAAAAGCTGGGTTGTCTCCTATAAAGCTGATTGCTAAGGAAGGACTAGCACTTCTCAATGGAACTCAAGCAATGACTTCAATAGCAGCAATAGCGGTGTCAGATGCAGAGTACCTCGTTAAAGTTGCGAATTTAGCGGCTAGTTTAAGTATGGAAGTGCATCAAGCTAATATTGATGCATTAAATCCCTTAATTCACGAAGCACGTCCACATAAAGGCCAAATACAAACAGCAAAATCAATTCGTGATTATCTTAAAGGAAGTAAACGAACACGCCAAAATATTGCTTATCAAGACAGTTATTCGTTACGATGTGTTCCTGTAGTTCACGGGGCTACATTAGACACAATTAGATTTGTAAAAAATATTGTTTTAACTGAAATGAACTCCTCAACTGATAATCCTTTAATTTTCTCTTCTGATAAAATTCTCAGTGGTGGAAACTTTCATGGACAACCCATCGCTCTAGCCATGGACTTTTTAGCCATTTCAATTGCAGAACTGGGAAATATTTCGGAACGTCGGATAGAAAGGTTGTTAAATCCTACTCTCAGTGGTTTACCCGCTTTTCTCACCTTAAGAAGTGGTGTGAACTCTGGTTTCATGATAGCTCAATATACAGCTGCTTCATTAGTATCTGAAAATAAACACTTAGCATCCCCAGCTTCAATTGATTCAATACCAGTATCTGCTAATCAAGAAGATCATGTAAGTATGGGATCAATTGCAGCGATTCAGACACGGAAAATTATTAAACATGTGCAATACATTCTTGCCATTGAACTTCTGTGTGTATCGCAAGCCATTGACTTAGCTGAAATTCAAGATCAACTCGCACAAAAATCCCTAGAAGTCTATCACAAAATTCGAAAAGTAGTGCCTAAGCTAATTGAGGATCGTGAGTTGTCACCTGACATTAACCAATGTGTTGAATTAATCAAAAACAGAAAACTATAAACATTCATACTTTTTAACAAGCGCAGGAGTATTCGTCGCAACCACTTTACCATTCTTTATTACTGTATTTATCAAGCTGGCTGATCCAAACATATACGGAATATATTTATAATTAAGAGAGTTGAGTATTACTAAATCAGCCTGCTTTCCTACCTCAATGCTTCCTATTTCCTCTCGAAGGCCAATAGCTGCTGCAGAATTGCTAGTTGCTGCAATTAAGGCTTCTGCAGGTGTCATTTGCATGTTGAAACAAGCTAAAGTGATGATTTGGAGCATAGAATGACAAAAACAATTTGGATTTAGATCAGTTGCTAAAGCTACTGGGAGATCAAATTTATCAATCATTTGTCGAGCAGGTGGGTATTCCTTTTTCATGAGGGAGAAGGGTGTTCCAGGTAAAAGTACTGGGATGACTCCTGCATTCCCTAAAGCTCTAAAACCATCTTCGTCAGTCATTAATAGATGATCAGCAGAAATAGCTCCTACTTCTGCAGCTAGCTGAGCCCCTCCCGTTCGTACAATCTCATCAGCATGTATTTTTGGCCTCAAACCTTCTTTTTTTCCTGCTAAAAGGATGTCTCGACTTTCTTCAATGGAATAAACCCCTTTTTCACAAAAAACATCAATAAATTTCGCTAGATGATTTTTTGAAATTTTGGGAATAACTTCTTGAATCATCAAATTGATGTATTTCTCCTTTTGATTAGAATATTCAGGAGGTAGAGCATGTGCACCCAAGTATGTCGGAATAACTGAACTATAACACTTTTTGTTTAATATTCTTAAGGCTTCTAATTGTTTAATCTCGTTTTCCAGATCAAGGCCATAACCACTTTTTGCCTCGATAGTTGTAGTTCCGTGTTTAAGCATAATGTCTGCATTTTCTTTACCCCTTACAACTAAATCTTCTAAATAAGCTTTCCGTGTTGCTTTAACAGTTCTCATGATTCCACCACCTTGTTTAAGAATTTCAAGATAAGTTAAACCTTGTAACTTCATCTCCAGTTCATCCTCACGGTTTCCTGCAAAAGAAAGATGTGTGTGAGAATCAACTAAACCTGGAATCACTGTTTTCTTGGTTGCGTCCACTAAAGTAAATGGTTCCGAGATAGAAAAAGTAGAGTCAGAAACAGGATAATCAAGGATATCGGTGATTTTCCCATTTTGAATAATGAGAGACCCGTTCTTGATTAGTATTAACTCTTGATCACTCATCCTTAGGTGGGATGTAGAACCTTTAGATCTAAGTGTTACAATTTCACTTGCATTTGAAATTATCAAAGAATTATTTGTAGTTTGCAAAGGAATTCCTTCTTGTCTAAAAGTAGCCTCGTAGAGGTTCTCATATCCTTTTTGTTTGTCTGCTTATTTTAATTAAGACATTATTAGTGAACAATCATCTTGATGATTGTAATTTTCTAAAAACTAAAGGTCAATGCAAAAAGGTATGTACACTAAATGTATAATAGACATTTAATTATTAATTGGAATAATTTAAAAAGCAAAATCTTGTTAATTGAGACAAAAGAATGAATTTTATAAGATTTATACGCAATTTTCACTCAAAAAATATCCTAAAAGAATACTTTAAATTAATTTAAAATGAATGCACCATGAAGATCTCAGTTTAGGAATTTATATCATAATTGGCTAATTAAATATGGTATTGTCCAGAAAAAATGAGTTGGAGACAAAAAATTGTCTGTTATAACAAAACGGTTAGGAAAATGGCTAAAAAAAACTGAAGAACCCAGTGAAAAAGAGCTTATTGTGGGATTCATTAATGATCTTGAATCAGTTCTAGAATCTATGGAAAGTATGGCAGATGATATCTCCTCAGGTTATTCCAATCAAGTCATCCAAAAACGATCGTTTTCTTCTAAGATTCTGGCATCAATGCCTAAGTTCGTGCAACCAAGCTCTATTCGTCGTCAAAATCAAAAAACAGATGAAATAAAAGAAACAAAACGAAAGATGCACCTATTACGAGGAACATTGGCCAATATAAGCGAATCAATAGAATCTATGGATTTACAAGCTGCCCCTCCTGCAAGCGATGAAATGGGAAACCGAATCTATGAGTTAGCTTACCCTGGTGAAGCGATCACTTCCCAAAATGTAGGTACTTTAGAAGAACGGCTTCAAATTTTAGAGAATTCCTTTCTAACATCAATGGATCAAATGAATGCTCAAATGAATCAAATTTCTCAAAGTTTGACTACTTTAACACAAAGACTTGACGAACAAGGTGTCAAGCTTGATAAGATTGACGAGAAAATAACTGAGGTTGACACTAAACTACAAAAAGTTCAATCTACGTTAGGAAAAATTTCTAGAAAGTTGACTCAGAACAGGACATTATTAGCCTTATTAGCAGGGTCAGTAATTGCCTTAGTCATCGTAATAGTTATTCTTTGAAACATTTAAATTGAAGTTGAAAGGTATTAAGGAAACATTAGAAAAAGAATTTATAATCATAATATTAAAAAGTGATATAAGTGGAACAGTGAGTAGAAAGTCATGAGGATTTAGGTGAAAGCTGTATGGTACAAAGAGACGAAATCCACCGCGAGCTGACTCGTCTATTGAAAAGTGATACTTCTATTAAGGTCACTTTATTGGGTGATAGAACTGGGTTGACCATAGCTAGAGCTTCTAGACTGTTAGTTTCGGAAACTATGGGAGCTTTTGATCTCGAAAGTATTGGAGCTATAGCTTCAGCTGTATTTTGTGGAGCCGCGGAACAAGGGAGTGCTCTTACTTTAGGAGAGCTAGGAATAATGCTTGCTGAATTTAATGATGGCAAAATTCTTACTGCACAAAGCGGTGAACGGGGTGTTTTGGTTGTTGTGGCCGAACCAGATGCTCAACTCGGATTAATTCGTGTTAAGATGAAGGAATCCTCTGAAGCTTTGTCTTCTCTTATGGACAAGATAACAGAGCCTTCCGCTGTCAAAATAAAGAAACCAGAATCTCAATCAATTATGGCAGCGCTCAAAGAATTAGAAAATTTCTAACCAGTCCATTCTCTACATTTTATTCTGTTATTTCAGTATTTAATAATTGAAAATGTCATAAATTAGTTATCCTTGCTTTAAGGTGCAATCTTTGTCTTTTTCTCAACTTAATGATATTATCCTTAAATTGACAGATAAAACCACAGTCAAGGTTCTTAATGTACTTCTTGAACATAAGGAGATAATTGATGAAGAGATGGTTAATATTATTAATGAAGAGATAGAACAGTCACAGAAAGATCTGAATGATGACAAGGAAAAAGAAATTTCACGTATCGCTTTAAAAGAAGTTAGAAAATCGTTGTATAAATTAAATGAAAGGTCTTTAGCTCGTTATCGGCGTGTTAGAGACAAAGAAACGGGGTATTTTGTCTATTATTGGAGTCCTATTTTTGAAAGAATACTTGATCTTATTGTGAATAGACGAAAGCTCTCAATAAGAAAATTAAGACAACGTTTAGATTACGAACAAAGAAACCTATTATACGTATGTAGTGAAGGACATACGCCTGTTACTTTCTCCGATGCATTTGAACTCGGATTCATTTGTACTACATGTGGGGAAGAATTATCACAAAAAGACAATGAAAATACTATTAAGTTTTTAAAGCGGAAAATTAAAGAACTAGATGAAGAGCTTAAAAGTGGACTAGAAGAGCTTGATCATTTAGCTGAACTTATGGAAAAGTCAAATCCAAAAAAATAATTTCTTTCTAATTTTATTGTAATCAGATTAATAAGATGTATTTTTAACTATATATAAGTCAGAAAGCTCTTCTAACAGTAAATTCAGCAAGCTTTTCCAATATAGTACGTAAATTCTCGTTCTTGAGTTCAACAGATGACAAAATCGTTTTTGCTTTGTCTGCCCATCGCTCAGCCTCTTCTAACACGGTTTCCTTTGCATTAGATTCCTCAATCAAAGGAAGACATCTATTTATCCGATCTTCATCTGAAAGTGTTGGATCTTTTAGGTGTTTCTTAAGCTGTTCTGCCTTATCTTCTTTAAACGCTTTTAATGCTTGTAATATAACAAAATTCCCTAGTTTTTGTTCGATAATGTCTTTATAGATTTCTTTTCCAAACTTATCTGAAATGGTAAAAATATCAAGATAATCATCAGCTATTTGAAAAGCAATACCTGTTGTCCATCCAAACTTTTCTGCAACCTCCTGTTCATCAATGGATGCTCCTCCAACAAGAGCTCCCAGTTTACAAGCAGCAGCGATGAGTGAAGCTGTTTTTCCTGATATCATCTTATGATAATCATCAATTGTAATTGTATGAAACCGATTTGCTTGAAAGTATTCATGGGTTCTATCATCTTTTTGTTCAAAAAGGATATCTAATCGTTCCCCTTCAGTTAACTTCCTGATAGTTTCCGAATAAATGTTAATTGCATCAGTTATATACTTTCCAGTCGATTTCGCAGCCTCATATACGCTTTCACGATGAATAATTCCAGAAAGAATTGCGAATTCGTCTCCATATTTAGCTCTTACAGAAGGATTACCACGTCGAACCTCACCGCGATCAATGATATCATCTAGAATCAGTGAATAATTGTGAATGAGTTCAATTCCTGCTGCAGCAGCTAAAACCTCTGAATCATTAGGAGATGCTCCAAATGCTTGAGCAAAAATGATAGTTAATGCTGGCCGTAATCTTTTTCCTCCTGTTTTAGTTTGCCACAATACTAAATCCTGAAATTCTGGATCAATTCCTTTTAAGAGAAACTCTTGCATCTTCGGCTCAACAGACCTACCTAATTCATTTAAACGAGCGAGTACTTCGTCGAAGGATAAATCAGTCATTTTCAAAACTCCAAATAGAAGGATTGGATGATAAATTAGTTAATTTGGTTGTATTTTTTGGAAAATCCCTTTTTCAATCATTTAAGACCATTAATAATTATTCTTTGTATTTTCACAAGATAAGATTAGTTGTTAAAATTACGAATTGGGAGAATTAGGTGGAATTGTTTGCAAGATCCAATTTGTTGCTTGGTCTAAAGAATCGAAAATGGCAGAAGGATGGCAATACTGTTCGAATATTGTCCTGTTTATTAATCCTGTAGTCATAGCAATAGTACTTATTCCTGCATTGTTTCCTGCTATCACATCGACAGGCATGTCTCCGATATAAACCCCTTTTGAAGGATGAATAGAGCACATTTTAAGCGCTAATAAAAGGCCTTCTGGATCGGGTTTTGCTCTCCTAACATCATTCCTTGAAATTAATCCTTTTGGATTAAAATAGTGAATAATCTCGTGTTTACTAAGGGTCTCTATCAATTGTTTACGAGAGGCCATTGTATATACACCAAGGTGAAATCCAGCCTCTTGAAGGCGTGATAATGTTCTTTTTACATCTGAAAACAGGGATGCTGTATAGTAAACACTTCTCGCTTTTAACATACAATCAAAAGTGAATCCTATTGTTTTGAGTCTAGAAAGTCCAGATTTTCTACCAATCTTCCAAAACAAGTTAATAACTAAACGCAATCCTTGTCCAGAGGGAGTACTTTGATATTCTTCTATTAATTCGATACCAAGTCTCTTTAAAGCCTCTTTTGAGATATTAATATTCCTCCGTTCAAGATTATTGATAACTAGATCATAAAAACTTCTCATTGAATCTATTAAAGTACCATCTAAATCAAAGAACACTCCTAAAGCATTTACTGTCATAGTTCTACCACTAATTCGAAATAAAAGGAGTTTCAAAAGTCATATTTATCCAGCTTTCGTGCAAATGTCATTCTATTTATTAAAAGCATTGAAAATTTCAGCTCTCTGATAAAATCTCTTTATAATTATCTAAAAACTCCTTAAGTAAAAAAAAAGCATTAAAGCAGTCTTATTAGCTCTTGTATTTATTTAGTTTATAAGAAGTGCTTGTTGAATGCAATCAAAGATGATTTAAATTAGGTTTTTTTTCCTTATCATACTGCTTAACGGATTTTTCTGTTATCGTTCTTACAAAAATATCAATAACTGCCTATTTAATTCCTAATGGTGCATTATTTATGGCCAAGGCCTTTGAAACTCAAGACCTTAGGACTCTGAAAGATGAAATAATACAGCTTCGTAACCAAAAATCCCAGTTACTAAGCCAACTTCGAAAACTAGAGCGAGAAAGGAATCAAAATCGTTCTGAAAGAGACGAACTTAACAAGATAGCTTCAGAAAATTTTGTTCAAGTGAGGGAACTTAAAGAATTACGGGATAAAAATAACCAATCTATCCAAGAATTGAAAATGGTTCGCCGTAGTGTCCTAGAGGAAATGAAAGGTTTAATCAAAAAAGCCCAATCACTTCAAGAAGAAATTAAATCAATGGATATTGATGAAAAAGAAATAAGGCAGTCTAAAAGTATTCGTAAACGAATTGATCGATTAGATTGGAAAATTCAAACAACTCCATCTATGGGAGTAGCTGAGGAAAGACAGTTAACAGATCAAGTAAACAGTTTAATGGAGCAGTTAGGTGAGATATCTGTTTCAGAAGAGAAACTACAAGCTCGAAAAGAGCTTAACCGTGAAATAAATAATCTTCGTGGATTTCTCGATCATAGCTGGAAAGATTTCTCTGAATTAGTGGAAAAATCGCAAAAGTCACATCAGCAGTTAACAGAACTATATGAAGCAGGAAAAAGAGCGAAAGATGAAGCTGATCGTAGACATAAGGAATTCTTAGAAAAAGCAGATGAAATACGAATATTGCGTGAAGAGTTTCGCGCATTGAATAAGACTCTAAGGGAAAAGTCAAGTATTCTAAGAGAACAAAGCCGTATTCAAAAGGAACGAATTCAGATTGAACGCGATAGAGTTACTGCTGAAATACTTGAAGCACAAAGCGCAAAAATACGAGAGAAATTAAGTCATACAAAAAAGAAAACTCTTTCTATCGAAGAAATGAGAATCATGATGACCCAGAATCCCGATTTTCTTGAAGTAAGTTCTACCAATGACGAAGAGGAATGACCTAAAAAATCTCTTTCAATATTCTGGTTTATAATATAATTTTTGTTTTAGATTTGGAGGAACTAGTAAGCTTAAGTTACCACTAGTCAACTTAATTACTAATAAGCTATAAAATTGATTAGCAATTACTGCCCTTTTGACCAATATATGTCATTTGAAAGGTGATTCTGTTTCCTGTGGATGAACAAGAATTTTTTGAGCTAGTTGGCAATGATACACGCCGTGATATTTTGCGATCCATTGCACGAGAGCCAAAATATCTCTTTCAGCTCTCACAGGAGTTGAATAAATCTCAACAATCTCTACAAAGACATCTTCATTGCTTGATGGAAAAGGGGTGGATTGTTCGTGAGGCTGTTGAAGGACCATTCGGCCCTTCAAGAAAAATATATCGAATTGCGAAAAATCTTTCCGTTAGGATTACCTTAACTCAACATTCTTTTGATTTTGACGTTTTCGAGATTTCAATTGGAGAATTTGATACAAAGAAGTCACTTCCTCTTGATTATGTCGAATCTTTGAGCAAAGATTTATCATTTAATGTGTTGGAAGCATTAGAGGTAAAAAATTTTGATTTTGCTAAACAAATAGGAAGGATAGACACTGTACTTGATCAACTCGGTTCTATCGAAACATTTCTTTTAAGCAGAAAACTCTCTATTACAGGAGAATTAAACGAAACAATTTCAATGAAACTTGAGGGTGATGTGCATCGGAAGGATAGAGAACTTGCTTACACTATTTTTTCGAGTTCAGCCCCTATATCCATTGATTTGATACAAAAAGAGATTAATACCAAGCGATCTGAGCTTTTAGAATCACTACGGATATTACATGAAAAAAAGTTACTACCTGAAAAAGGTATTCATTTAATGGACAGGTTAGAATCAACATTGAGCACAAAAACAGAATGAAGTGTCTATTATGAGCAAAAAAAATCTCAAAAACTCTAATAAGATCGAAGAAGAAATCGTAGATATTGATTATCAGATCGAAGAAACTGAGAATGAGACTAATCTAAAAACTGCGGCTAAAAAAGACTCGACGCCTAATTTAGTAGAAGATAATACGAAAAAAGAACTGATAGATGAATTGAAACGAGTATATACACAACTCGAAGAGAAAGATGAGTTTTATGAAAAGACACATCAAAAATATCTGCGTGCATTGGCAGACTATGAAAACCTAGAAAAACGTACGAGGACAGAGCGAGCCAGGATTGTGAAAGAGGCGAATGAAAGGTTATTACTTAAGCTTGTCGATCTGGCTGACAGTTTTGAAAAAGCAGAAATAGATATGTCTAGTAAAGAGAAAAGTTCTCACCATTCAGTGATTGAAGGCTTTCAATCAGTTCGCAAACAATTCAACACTATCTTGAAAAATGAAGGAGTCGAAAGAATTCAAGCTATCGGTGAGAAGTTTGATCCTAACTTCCACGAAGTTGTTTTTGTGAAATCTAATCCAGATACTGAAGAGGATATAATTCTAGAAGAAGTTCAGATTGGATATTTATTGAATTCTAAAGTATTACGCCCAACTAAAGTTGTAATAGCTAAAAATGTAACACAAGGTGAAAATTAAGATGCCAAGACCAATCGGTATAGATTTAGGAACCACATTTTCTGGTATTGCTACCATGGAAGGTGGTAAAGCAAAAATCATTCCAAATGCTGAAGGACAGAGAATAACTCCCTCTGTGGTTACAATCACAAAAGAAGGAGAAAGAGTTGTCGGTATTTTAGCTAGAAGGCAAGCTGTTTCAAACCCAGAACGTACTATCAGATCAATAAAGAGAGAAATGGGTACTAATTATACAGTTACGATAGATGGAAAGGTTTACAAACCACCTGAAATTAGTGCCATGATCCTTCAGAAGTTAAAACGTGATGCTGAAGCATATTTAGGTGAACCCATAAAACAGGCTGTGATAACTGTCCCTGCTTATTTCTCTGATGCACAACGACAAGCTACTAAAGACGCAGGACGAATTGCAGGACTGGAAGTATTACGAATTATTAATGAACCAACAAGTGCTTCGTTAGCATATGGACTTGATAAAGAAGAAGAACAAACTGTCCTAGTTTTTGACTTAGGAGGAGGTACGTTTGATGTTTCCATTTTAGAGTTATCAGAAGGAGTCTTTGAGGTTAAGGCCACTTCAGGAAACAATCGTCTTGGTGGGGACGATTTTGATCAAAGAATTATGGATTGGATGATTGAAGAATTCAAGAAAGATACAGGATTAGATCTTTCTAATGATCCAATGGCAATGCAACGTCTGAAAGATGCTGCAGAACAAGCTAAAATAGAATTATCACAAAAAACATCAGCAGATATTAATTTACCATATATTTATGCTGATAACACCGGACCAAAACATCTTAATCTTACGTTATCACGTTCTAAATTCGAGATAATGATAGCTGATCTGATTGAAGCAGCCATGGGTCCTACGCGACAAGCAATGTCTGATGCAAAACTGCAGCCTTCAGATATTGATAAAATTTTATTGGTAGGTGGATCAACTAGGGTACCGGCTGTTCAATCAGCATTAAAAAGCTTCTTCAATAAAGATTTAACAAGAGAAATTAACCCAGACGAATGTGTAGCCTTAGGAGCTGCTGTTCAAGCTGCTATTCTGGTGGGTGATGTGAAAGATGTGCTACTACTAGATGTTACACCATTATCATTAGGGATAGAGACCTTAGGAGGAGTGTTTACTCAATTAATTGAAAGAAATACTACTATACCCACAAAGAAAAGTCAAATATTTTCCACAGCAGCAGATAATCAACCATCTGTTGAAGTTCACGTGTTGCAGGGTGAACGTAAGATGGCAGCAGATAATATAACATTAGGTCGATTTCAATTAGTTGGAATTCCCCCTGCTCCTCGTGGGATTCCCCAAATTGAAGTAACCTTCGATATTGATGCAAATGGAATTGTTAATGTCTCTGCTAAAGATTTAGGAACTGGAAATGAACAAAAAGTTACTATTAAGAGTGATAGCGGGCTTTCTGAAAGTGATTTCCAACGAATGGTGGATGAAGCAGCAAAGTATGAAGCTGAGGATGCTAAACGACTTGAAGAAGCCGAGACTCGTAATAAAGCTGATTCTTTAGTTTATCAATCCGAGAAGTTAATCAAAGACTTAGGAGATAAAATTGACCCAAATCTGAAATCAAGAGCTGAAAAGCAAATTGAAGAGCTGAAAACTACTATCAAAAGCGGTACAATCGAAGATATTAAAAATAAAAGTGAAGAATTAGAGAAAATTACCCATGAATTGGCTCAGAAACTCTATGCGGCGCAAGCAGCACAACAGGCTCAAGCACAAGCACAACAGTCAGCTGGAGCTGGATTCCAAGGCGCAAGGGGTGGAGCTGATGAATCTGAAGTTGTCGATGTAGATTACGAAATTGTTGACGATGATTGAAGAGAGATTTCTAAAATTAAACATCGAAGATAGGTGAAGTTTCTGAGCGAAGAAAAAAAAGACTATTATGAAGTTTTAGGTGTATCGAGAGACGCAGATCTTAAAACCATAAAGAAGGCTTTTCGCGGACTTGCTAGGAAATATCATCCTGATATGAAGCCTGATGACCCTAATGCGGAAGAAAAATTCAAAGAAGCGGCTGAAGCGTTTGAAATTCTATCAGACAAGGATAAAAGGGCTACATATGATCAATTTGGCCATGCTGGATTATCAGGAACGCAATTCCGGAATTTTTCTGGAATGGGTTTCGAGGATCTCTTCAGTGGATTTGGCATCTTTGGTGATCTCTTCAGTGCATTCGGCGGAGGTTCTCGGGCACGAACATCACGACCTAGAGCTCGAAGAGGACAAGATGTACGGTTGAACCTTGATCTATCCTTTGATGAGGCAATGAGAGGACTCAAAAAGAAGATACGAGTTCCTAATTGGGCACAATGCCCAACTTGTCATGGATCGAAAGTAAAACAAGGAGAATCAATGAAAGATTGCAAGACATGTCAGGGAACTGGGGAAATCCGCCGAATTCAACGTTCAGCATTTGGACAAATTGTTAATATTTCTACCTGTCCGCAATGCCATGGAGAGGGGAAAAGATTACCTAAAGGCGCAGAATGTGAGGTTTGTGGAGGTTTGGGCCAAGTCAAACAATATCGATCAGTCAGTGCTGAAATTCCAGCTGGAGTTGATGATGGTATGAGGGTTGTAATTCAAGGTGAAGGTCGGCCAGGAGAGTTAGGAGGACCACCTGGCGATCTGTTTGTAGTCCTTTCAGTAGAACCTCATCCATTTTTCCGAAGAAATGGCGCTGATATCCTTTTAGAATATCCTATTAGTTTTATTGATGCAATATTAGGTACAAAGGTTGAAGTCCCTACCATTGACGGAAAAGAAACAATAAACATCAAACCTGGTACGGAGTCGGGAAAAATAATTACTCTTCGTAATAAAGGAGCTCCATATCCAAATAGTTCTCATAAAGGTGACATGCACATCAGAATTGTGGTGAAATTTCCCTCAAAATTATCCAAATCCTCGAAAAAATTATTAGAAGAGCTTAGCAAGACAATAGATAAAAAATACGTCTTTAAAGACAGTGAAGAATTAATAAAGTATCTTTCATCATCCAAATAACTTTTAATTAGCAAAATTTTATCTAAGAATCACAATCATTCATTTAATGGATTCAATTGTCGCAGTTTCGATAGATTTCTTGATCTAAACACTTCTATGGGTGTTTCCACTAATAATTTCCAGGTTAGAAAACAAGAACAGATTGTAGATAGATTTTCATTTATCTGTTCTTTATTAATAACTTTAGAAATAAGATCAGAAACTCTCGTATCACATTTCCCACAGTTATGTGTTCCTCTTTTTTTTCCTGCTGCGGTAGGTTCACAAATAATTTCAAGATCTGGAAAATCCTGTCTAATAATTTTTACAATATATAACACAGACCATAACCAAGGAGGTTGATAACGATCTTGTTTTTGTAAAAGGTTGACAAGTGTTCCATTTTGAACATTACAAGGATTAAATGAAATCACATCAGTTCCAAATCTCACTGCGTCATGAGCTGTCTTTATTGCATCAATAATTGCCTCTGCCTCAGTTAAAAAGGGAGGCTTTATAAAAATATAGCTTTTAATTCGGACATCTAGTGCTCGAAGTATTTGTACGCTTTTTTTATAATCTTCAATAGAAAATCCTTTATTCCAACAGTCTGTTATAATAGTATTGTTCGAGCTTTCAAGACCTACTCCGATTTCTAGTTTAATGGGTTCTAGTATTTTTTTTGTTTCTTTAACAACTATTTGATTAGTTATGAGATATTCTGGCCTACATTCAACACCGAATTTAATAATTTCATTTCTATTTCTTATAAGATCGATAATCTGTGAGCGTAATCTCTGTGGAACATCTTTTTCATCAAAAAAACTCCCTGAATTATATAGCTTAAATTCAATGGGTTTTTCAGAGTCAACCTGATTTAAAGAATGATCAATTGTGTCTAGAATTTTTTGGGTTGGGATAGGTTGATTATAAGAGGAATCATTCACATAACCACAGACTGAACATCCTCCGCTCTCTGAAAGAGCCCAACTACATCCTCGTGTTGGGATTACTATAGTTATTACAATACTTTCTTTCGTTTCGATTGTACTACTCCATATTTTTGCTTGAAAATCTGGAGCACGTTTATTGAGGTATTCTTGACGTAGATTGAAAATCCTTGAGGCTAGTAGTGTGTTTCTTCGTTGAGGCAATTTACTTCACCTTTTGACGAATAGTAACCCCTTTACCTCTTTTCATTTCAACTAAAAGATTTCCTGGTAGGTGTGCTACACCAACAGCCAATAATTCCCCATTTCTATCTATAATAAGAACTTCATCATTTGGACGTATCTCTGGATCTGCCTTGATTATGGCTTTTGAGAATATTGTAGAACCAATGATTTTCTGACCATCAAATGTTACTAAATTGTTACTGTGGTTTAATAACAACTTTCCTGCGGTCAGAGATAAAGTTAGATAACCTGTTTCTGGACGAAATGTGAGGTGATGTCTGTTATTAAGTTGAACTCTAATTCCAAGTTCTTTTCGACCATATATTTTAACATGATCCGGAATGAGAACTGACCCAATCCCTTTCCCAAATTGGAAATCAGCAATTGTTCTAAGAAACACGAGTCGGTTAGGAATTTTTGGCTTGTAGGAAATCTTAAGTGAAACCTCTTGAAGAATGGCTGAGAATTCTTCGAGAGATTCTTTCGAAGATAACGATGTTACATCTTGAGGTAAAAGGTATATCAAACGATTGAGCTGGTTACATACTTTCTTTAGTATCTCACGTTCTATTCCTTTAACATAACCCACAAGCGGAATAGATGATTTGACTTTGTCCAAAAAAGATACAAGATCTTTTTTTAAATGGTTTTTCTCAATTTGACTCCATTCTCCTGTAACTGGAATATCATAATGAGCTGCTGGAAAAGAGTACTCAAGGTTTCGTGGTACAACACCTAAGGGGCTTGTCAGGATTACTTCTCCAACTGAGAAACGTTTTCCCTTTAAATTTCGACGGATTACTTTTCTAAAAATCTGATGTGATTTCGATCGTGAATACGGCTTCTTAGCTGAGCAAGGGAGGAAGATAATCCCAGTAGTGTGAGAAGGTGGGCTATAACGAGTTCTTACCCTTTCACGAAATCGTGTCACCTCTGGACGGGTGAAATCAGTTTCATCAGTGCAGTAAAGGGTTCGAGATCCGTAAAGAGGAGTTCCTTTTTCAAGTGGAATCTGTTTATCACTTATTCTTAATAATACCTTTAAATAAGGAAAGGAATTTGCGAAAATCCTTGTTAAATCCCTCAATTTGTTTGTTTCTATGGCTTCTCTAGTGAAATGAAGAACTTGTAAAAAAAACTTCCTAGTCGTATTCTGTTCGAAAATCAAATTAAATTCTTGAAATGGGTTTGTCGAGTACATATCTGTAATTAATAAGTCAAATAAATCAATACCTAAGTACACTAAAATTGGAATAAAACTTGAAGGAACTGCAGGAGCGTATAACATCTTATTAGGGGATAACCATGACTTTATATGAACCAAATATCGTATTAAAAGTGGCGGATGTGTTAGTAATGATGATATATCTCCTAAACTTACCACTGAAATTGCAGAAGAACCTAGAGGTGGGAGTTCAGTTTCAAGGATTTCAGGTGTAAATGGGACATTTAACATTAATCTCGTTTTTTCGCCTAACTCTGGTATTTCAAGGGTATTAAGAGCTTGTAAGTATTTATCATATCGATTCAAAAATATCGTGGGTAAATCCCATGGGATAAGGTGATAAGATGCTTTTGAGTGAGATCTTTTGGTAATGTTCACGGGGAACAAATCATCAAAACTAGAAAGCTCCTCCAAAGACTTTCCTTGCATTTGTAAAGAAGGATATATGAAACATGAAGGGAAATAGTCGAAATCTACATTATCTTTTAACTTATCATTTTTAGAAGTCAGAGAAATTTTATTCTCCTGACATTTTGAAAAGTTAAAGAGAGAAGTTTGTTGAAAAAAAGAATTATTGTTAAAAAAGCAAGGTCTAACTATATTTGGTGTGATAAAACCTTCTTTTCCAAAAGCTAGTCCCAATCGTCCCCAACCTTCACATTTTTTGATTTCAAATGTCATTATGATCTACCAAATTTACTCAGGGAGGAATAAGATTGCTATATGAATTAATCTATTCAATATTTCAAAAATGAATTATTGTTTTCTTAATTCTCTATTCTTTTAAATCAGTGAGGATGTCAATTAGTTATGTTATGAGGAGCTGTTCAATCTTCCTTTGAAAGTCATTTAGAATATTTTCCACATAATATGGTTATTGAAGAGTTTGTTTTAGATTGAGATCACCTGTCATCTGAAATTCCCCTTCTCCAAAATAGTATCAGAAAGGGTATTCTAATTCATAAAATGCAAGAGATATTAGCTTTGAGCTCACAATCTGATAAAAATTCAATATTGGAGTATTTTCGGCCACGTGGGAAAATCATATGTATTGGAAATGATCTGACAGCTGAATTACAACTTCTAAATGATTATTTAACTACAAAAAGTGAGTCTCGCTTACCTCTACTGCTTATAACAACTGGGACACCAATCACTCCTGATATCTGTGATCAAGTAGTCAGTTTTGACTCCGAAACGATGATACCACAGATCTACAGCCTTTTAAATGCCTATTTTTTAATATTTATTTTTAATTCTTCTGAAAAGGAAGTTTTCAGGGCTTTAGGAGCCATTCTAGCTTCTATAGAATTTTCTGGAACCGTTCCTATTTTCATTGATACAGGAACAGGATTAAACTCCTGTCAAAGGGAGATATTTGGTGAATGTTATTTTCATTTTGATTGTAATCTTGAAAAAGGTAGATGGAAATTTCTTGTTTTATTAGATACCCTAATTTCAAGTCTTACTCCATCCCCTGGATTTGGAGTTTCATTCTCCAATTTAATTCGTATTTTTGGTGAATCTAAATGTATGTACTATGGAATTTCATCTTCAACAATCTTAGAAGATGCAATAGAAGAAGTTATTAACCAGGTTGGTGAGAGATTAGTCGCCACAATCCCTGAAAAACTTGAAAGTTTAGAGATGATATTTATATCTGTGACTTCAGTTAAATCTCTTAGTCTTAAAGTAATGAATAATACATCCAAACAAATAGCAAAAACATTTGGAAAAGAAATTGAGATTATTTTTTCTAATATTGTCAACCCTTACATTTCAGGGTATAATGTGGTAATTTTTCTGACAGATTCTAATCCAATAGGAAATATTGTACCCAGTTTTGCCTCAACTGATTTTCTAACTTCTGTTACTCCAGCACTTGCTTCATGTGAAACTTCAATCAAAAGAAATTTTACAGACGCAATACTATCAGATTCCTCTGAAGAGGATGAACGTTTTAACGTTTTGAACAGGATATTCTCAGATTCGGAGATCTATATTTTCGATGATGGTGGTCTTCCTTTATTTGCAAGTCACCGTCCAGCTGGTCAAGAAGTCTGTTTGTATACAGGTCTATTCTCTGCTATTCAGTCAATGAGCTCTGACTTAATTGGACATACACCTGACCATTTAACTGCAGGAGACAAACGATGTGTCTTTATTTCACAAGTAGGGCCACAAAATTCTCAATTAAGAGGTGTAGCTATATATTCAGCTGGTTTAGAAAAAACTGCTCGAGATAACTTAACGGTTTCAATGAATTTAGTAAGGAAATTTTTAGAGAATGGTGAACCTGAGTACGCTGTTAACGATAAGATTCAGGGATTATTAGTTCGTGGATTTCGCAATGGATCAATTGATAAAATTCTGAAGTCAGCAAATTTCCATGCAAGTTAGAGAATTCTATAAGCCATTCTTTTAGTACTTAGAAAATTAGATCAGCGAGATTTTGGAAGAGAATTATAAGATTCTTGTTGAGACACACGTTCATAAACCTTTTCAACATGTGTAAATTCCTCAATGAGCTCATGAATCCTGGTCGGCTCAATATACACTTCTGATGTCCAAAGAACCAAGTAAACTGTGATCTTTAAGGGTTGTAAACAGACTGATTCCTGTATTTCATTTATTAGTTGCTTTCTAAGTGTGAGCTCAGTCTCATACATATCAACAATTTCTTGGATAGTCCTTTCAGCTTGTTCTATGATCTCAAGATCATGAGGCCATGCTTCATTTCTTTTTGTCACATGTTTCTTTGCCATTAGAGAGAAATCTAACCGAAAAATTTTCTCGATTTTTCTCATTTCACGAACAATATCAGAGAATTGTTCAATGTAAGAATATAGCTCTGTAATACTTTTATTTATCAATTCAGCAAGATGATAGGCTAAACGTTCTGGAATATCAGTAAATCTGGTTAATAGCGCTTTTGAGAAAGCATCGGGACGTTGAGTCAAATTTAATCTTGAAAGAATGGTTAAAATGGTATTTACTGTTCTTAATGAATGGCCCTGAACTGTGTTCCACTTTTTCTGGGAAATTTGAAGGCGCTTCTTGAAAATCCGAACACTTTGATTCAATATATTTCCAAACCTGAACGTTTGATACCAGAATTCTTCAAATAGAGGAATTAATAAAGGTAAGCTCTATTCGAGGCCATTATTTATAATTTCTCCAAACTTAATAATAAACTTAATCAAAAAGAAATGATTCTTATTTACCATTAATATATAAAAGATCATCATTCAGTACTTAATAACAGATTTATTCAATGGAATTATCTGCCTCAAATAGGTTACTAGAAAGATATATGGTAACTTGAAATTCACATTAATTTAATAAATATCATATGACTCATTTTTATGAAGTTTAACTAATGAAAGTTACACCCAAAAAGCATGTTGTACTTCTTGTAGCAATTATTACATTTAATTTCTTGATTTTCCATTTTTCTCCAGTACATACTAGTTCTTCTTCTATGTTCTCTCTTAATAACTTGAAACAGTCATCAGATTTCCAAAACACAACAGTATTGAGGCCTGGAGTTCCTCAGACTCGGCATTTCACAAATGAGTCATCGCAGCATAATTGGACTCTTAATATTGTAAATCTAAGACAAATAGTATATTTTTCGATCGCTCCTAATCCACCATTCTCCAAATCTGATTTTCAAGTTACACTTTATGATCCTTTAGGTATACAAGAAACACTAGAATCAAAAAGAATAAATCCTTTCTCTTCTGATAAATTCTTGGGATCTTGGATTCCTCCAAGAACAGGCAACTGGACAATACAAGTGAACGATATTAGAGTGGATAAAAGTGGGGATTTTTCTTATACAATATTGGTTAGTTTACCTAGTATCGGATATAGCGTTGAATCTGCGATCTCCCTCAGTGAATCATTTATAACTGCTAATTTCACTATAGATCATGAAATACAATTTTGGAAGGTTTCATTGGATGAAAACCAAAATTGTACAGTTTTCTTAAAAGAATCAACGTCCAATGTGCTTGACGAAGCAGAAGTAATAATTTACCCAAAGGAAGAGGGAAAGGGAAATCCTGCCACGGTAGAAGAAAAGTTTTCCGAAACATTAGGTTTGTATAACTTTTCTTGGAATCCTCCTAAGCAAGATGACTATATAATTGAAATCTCACACAAAACACAATATACAGGATTATATAATATTTCCTCCTCCATTTATCATAACTGTTTTAATTACCTTACAGCAATAAAAATACCTTATAACCATACTATTTCTGTTCGTGAGGTTCACAATTATATATCCAAAGAATATTATTTCTGGTTTATGGTGAATACAAGTAGATCAGAGGTTAATATCCGTGTTTTTGCAGAAAATCCAACAATTAATAAAATCCTTGATTATGCATGGATCGAGATCAAAGACAAGGGGCTTCAAGATCCAATTCATACTGCATATGAGTATCAATCAACCCAAGATGGCGAGATTAATGTTACCAAGTTGTTGGACGATGGAAAATATTATTTAATTATCTATCCAAAAACAGAAACTAAAGGACTGTTTTACATTCATTTTGAATATCGGCTACCGAAGCCCTTTACTTGGCCTCTTCCCTCTATCATTCTTAGCATCATTATTCTGGCTGCATTGCCAGCTTATCTAATGTATTTGGATTCAAAAGGAAAATGGTTTCGTCTTAATCAATGGACTATTCCTGCTTCTTTGAAAGATACTTATAAATATTTAGACAATAGTTTTCGTGGAATCTTCAATGTTAAGGAGGTTCCTAACGAGTCAATTCTAATCCGAGTGGCCAGTATCCCATTCAAAACATTTGGATTAATTAGCTTCATGGAATCATCTGAAACAGAAACACTTGTGATATCAAAACGATTACGCCGAAAAGTTGAGTGGATTTTTTATGTCTTTATTGGATTTCTAGTTTTTGATCTTTTGAATATTCTGGGTTATTACGTTTTATCGATCCATCTTCTCCCAATTTATATTCCTAATCCCACGATATTGTTTATTGTATTGGCAATTCCAACAGCATTACTTACAATCGGCGTGATTTTTATAAATGCCACTACTTTTATTAGTTATAGCCAAGTCATTAGTAGGATGGATTTTATTATACATAATTATCAGGAAACTTCCCTTAAAGAATATCCTCCTAAGTTTTTGGATGCCGATCAAGCCTTAAAAAACATAAATTATGTTCGAGTTTTATGGAATCAAGCTAAACATGCCTTTAAGGAGAATAATTATGAATTATTTGTGATTAAGGCTGATGCGGCAGTCAAGAATCTTCTATCTACTCGGTTTCAACAATTAATATCTGATCCTATTTATACCAAACCTGATTTTCAGTTTCAAGTTGCTAGTCTTCGAAAATGGGGTTTCGACCTACCGAGTGAAAGAAAGATTGCTCGTTTTCGAAATTTAAGAAACAGGATTGTCCATTCCTCAATCACTTTAGATGAAAAAGAATCAGTCGATTGTTTTGCGTATTATTCTACATTTATTGCTAGATTAGGCCTTCGATCAAGTTAATCAACTGGATTTATTCTTTCAAAAGCCATTAAACTTGAACCTGTACGTTAAATTAGTTTTCATTTGCCTCCTAGTCTAATAGAACACTTTGAAAGTCTTTTATTGTCTTCAATGTATCCATTTGCTTTAATTATGTACCCTGAAAAATGAGTTCGATCTAGTTCAAACTGAACATTAATTTCATATTGAAATGACTCTCCTTCTCCTAAAGTACTGATATGTTTCTCTCTGGTTCCCTCGTGAATTTTAACTCCCTCTGGAACCTCTGAAACAATCTTCACATCTTGAAGGGCAGTTTTCCCAACGTTTTCAGCAGAAATAATTATCAAGTATTCCAGATCTTCCTCAATAGTCTCCGATTCCATAGATAATCGTAATGCGGGCGCTGCATCTTCAACTGTGATCAAGATAGGTTTTGATGCTACTGGATATTCTCCTGTTTCAGATGGAATAGAATAAACCAAAGATAGTGGACCTAACAACCACTCTCCTGGTAAATTGGGAATAAGAGAATAGATAATTGAATAATTTTCACCTGCACTCAATCTTAAAGGAAATTCCGGTTCTGATGAGGTCAGAACTCTTCCTTTCGTTCCCGTTTTTAGATGAGTCTTCTGAATGGATAAATGGGCATATGCAGTCAGTGTAGCAGACAGTGAAAACTCGGTGCCTTTTTCTATATGCTCAGATTGATCATTAGTTCTCAACGCGATTTCACACAATGAACATCTTTGCATGACTTGTTCAGCAGCTTCCAAAATGCTGTAGAATTCATTTGGAAGATCAACCTGTGGAAGGGTTTCTTTTTTCTCGAAAGTATCGGAAGAATGGATTAAAAGCCAAGTTTTTTCAATCGCCTTACTATATTTATCTGAAATTTCGAAGTTGAGCTTCTTATATAATGAGTTTAATTGGTTAAAATCCTTTTGGGATAGAAAAATCAAAAATTTCATTAAGAATAATTTATTTATAGAAATAGAGGGTTTTTCACATTGTTGTGCCATGTGTAAGGCCTTATCTATATCTAATAATACCTCTTTGGGGAGCTGATCGGTGTCTAATTTGATGAGAACAGTACGGTAATAAAGTTCTAGTGATCTATCAAACATATCAGCATATTCTGCTGCTATGGCTGCATTCTCCAGAGAAATGATTTTCATATCGATAGTATCAAATTGATTATGAGTTTTTAGAAATATTTTAGAAGCTAAGGCGTATTTCCCTTGATCAAAAGCTTCTCGTGCTTTTGAAAAGTCACGTTGAGGATCTATACGGAATATTCGTCGAAGGATATGCATGAATTCATCATCCTTTAAGGAAGCAATTGGATTATTTGAATCTTGGATAATTTTTGAAAGTTTGGGGAATAAAATATTATGATGAATGAACGCTGTAAAAGATTTCTAGTGACTTTTTTGGATGTTATTTATTAGAATTGCAAATATGTTAAATGAAAAGAGAACCTTTAATTACGTTTGAGTAATGATCTAAGATGGACGAATCAAGTTAATTAGTTCTCGTTCTCTTTGTTTTAGTAATTCAATAATTTGCCGTTTAAGAGCTTCTGGATTAGTAGATTCCATTTTTCCAAGTTCATATACTCTACGAGAAAGTTCCACATCACCTAAGACATAGTTAATCCACAAAGCAAGATCAGAACGTACTACTGGGCCGTCAAGTTGTTTTAGTTCGAAAAGATCTTGAGTTGTTTCTCGAAAGATATGAAATTGTGCAATTGTGGCTGGAATCTCGGGTAAAGTAGAGATCAATTCTGATAAATTTGAAATTGTTGCGATTACTTTACCATTACTGCCGTAAAACCTGAAAGCAAGTTCGGGACTGCATTTTTTAAAAGCGTCTCTTACAAAATTAGCTTCTGACTCAGTTCCAACCACTTTAACACCTATGTGTCTTGAAAAAAATATGATTCATAAAGGTTTCCATTTTCTTTTGCCTCTAAATGATTAATAGAGGTTTCTATGTTTATACTTTCCATATTAAGGTCATAATTAATAGAATAGATCTTCAATAATAGAGGTTTAAAGGATTTCTGCAGCAATACATCTCTAAAAGACTATCATTTTTTGATAATAAACTTTTATTGACCAATCTTATTATTCGAACGAATTTTTTAAGTAGAAAGAAGGAAAAGCTAAATTTCTTAATTATAATCCCAAGAAGATTTAAATGGAATTTGTGAAGGAACCTGGCAAATAACAAAACCAAGAACAAAAATTTAGGCTTTCGGATTAAGGATGTTTAAGATTTTCATTTTTTTCTGTTGGAATAGGTTCTGCGCGACTGAGGCAGAGGGATTTGAGTCTAAGAGCGCACAAAGGGGATAGTCTGGATGTGAAATCACCCCAGTTAAATTTTGTTGGCAACAAAGGTTTTCAGGTAGTAAGGGAACTTTAATAGGACGATGAGAATAAATAGGGAGTTTAAATGCGAAGTTGGAGGAAGATGTAACAGGTTCTTGTTCTTCTTGTGGAGAAAAAAAATGTGAAATTAGTGGTTTTGAAGATCGACTCTCCCAAAGGTCAAGATTTTCATCAGGGAGGAGATTACAAGAAACAGGAAATATCCTATCCTCTGATAATCCGAAATAGATAGTAATCATACCAGTAAATCCTAATTGAGTGATAATTTCAGACAGAAATGAGATGATTCTTTCATAAGAGTGACTTTGTGGTAAGGAAAAGGGGATAAGGGCATTTTTCTCGAGATGTTTAAAAAAGAAAGAGTGTTCGTGAGGATAAGAGAGTGTTTGAAAGCCATGGAAATTGATACAATGAGGAAGAGCAATGAAGAATGCACAGTGAATTCTAGAAAGAGGAAGAAGAAACCCAGACTTGTTTGATGAATCAATAGATGAAATAACTGCTCTAGAAGAAAGACAATATGTTTGATTTTTTGAAACATAAATTCCTGGAAATTCGATTGAAGGGATCTTAGAAAGATCAGAAATAAAAGAATTTGGAGGAATTATCTCAGAAAAATCAGCTAAAATTTGAGTCAAAAACGTATACGCAGATGAAGCTTTCTCTAGTGATTTATAATTTGGGGCATAAACTTCGACTTCCCGAGATAATCTGAGAATATATTGAGGTTTAATCTGAAAAGGAGACAGAGGAATCAACAGATCAAATTCCAGATCCTCTAGCATAATTAATGCGAGTTCAAAAAGAAGATCAAGAACTGAACGATGTTTATAACGGTAAATAGAGACATTAGGAGACTGCTTTTCTACAGAAAATTTCCAATCAGCATAACGACGAGTTTCTTTGTTCCCTAACACATCCACTGCCCCTATTGACACCTTAGGATCTTTTTCTTTAAGTAACTGTGTGATAGGTCCAACTTCTCGACCAACAACTAATATTCGCTTTGATGAATGTGATAATGACATAAAGAAAACCCAGAATAGAGGTAGAAATTTCAAACATTAATAGAAGATGTTGAAAAAGAATTTAATTTCTTATTTAAGTACTTTTGAAGTTTAGAAAAACAAAAAAAGTAAAGGGTCATATGAATGAGTAGAAGGAGTATACCTAAATGTCTGAAGCTAGAAGCCCCTCATCTGACCGTAAACGATTCTTATACCTCAGAGTGATCATTGATTATCTAAAAACGAACAGTCATAGAATAGCTCATCATGCATTATCACGAACAACAACCCCCTTAGCCTCACGAAGTGATATTAAGCCTCTTCTTCCATTAATCAATGGAGAGATCGCCGATATTTTCACATTGGATCCTAATAGTAGAAAAACCTTTGTAAAATCTGTTGAGTTTGATGAATTAATAGCTCATTTTCCAGGAGATGTCGCCCTTAATGATAGTATTGCGCAAATTCAGGGAGAAAATATAGATAAAATACACTTTATATTTGTAACAAACGGAATTTTGACTCCAGAATTGCTGCAGATAGATTATCTTAGTCAATATCCTCAATTACACGAAATTTCATTTTTCGAAACAAGATTTGATCCAGAAAGTATTCATAAAATAAGTAATCCCAGTATTTATCTACGTAAAGTTGTAGGTCAGGTGCGCCAAATAGAAACAAATTTCATAGAAACCCCTGGCGATGATTGTGCGTGTGGAGGTAAGTTCTGGCAAGGTACTTACAAAATAAATTACTGGGGAAAAAGTCATGGTGCCCCGTACTCTGTGTGTGCGAATTGCGGGATCCAGCGTGAAAGTTCTGATAATGCTAGTTCAATCATGAACTTTTTAATAGGCCTTTCAGCAGAATAGTTATTTTTCATTCGTAAAAGGATTTTTCAACTTTTTTTACCAGAATGACACACTTTAATGAATTCTTCAATATGGTTGAGAGGTAAACATCCTTAACATAGTTTCTCATCTTTTTTGTCGTTTTTCTCAGGAAGTAAAAGAGCCAATAATAGTAATATAAAGAAAAAGAAGCCGACAAAAAATTTTTTGCTGGGTTGCTTCTACACACCCATGACACTTAATAATAGAAAAACTAGCCATAGCTAAAAACGGTAGGAATCAAATAAAACATGGAGAAATTATTGTTTGGGAGAAAAGGTGAAAGAAAAGGCGGTTTGCGGTAACCATAAAAGAGTTAAACGAACTGAAGCCCTTTCTTTCTTGTATAATTCTAACACATCTTAGATTATAAGTTTTCCCGTATAGACGATTCTTTTTTTTGCGAAAATAGAGCCCTTCTTAACGTTTTTTACTTCGACAGATGGATGCTCAAACATGAGGCAATAGCTTGAAAGAATGTGAAAGTCATATCACATGAAGCACTTTCAGATCTCGGATGAGGATAAACCTAATGATATCCGAGGCATGAGATCACGACGTACTATGGAACAATTTTCAAGGATGAATATTGCTAGAGGCATATTGTTATTAGACAATAATTAAATACTTACCTATGAGCTCTTGCAGAATACACCTTATCTCAGTTTAGATTTTACTGAAATTCCTCTTATTAATTTACAGGGTCTTATCGTTATCTGGTCTCCATATTGGAGTTCTCTTGTTGCTATAATTTACAAATAATACATTTTTACTTATTGAATAATTAATATGCTAGTGATCACTAACAAGTGATTCTATTCATTATAAAAAGTGAATGTAAAAGTAGGTTCTTCTATAAAAAAACAGATTAATTAGATCTATTCAGGTAAGAGTCGTCTTTTCCAGTCTTCTACAGCATTGTTTATTTCTACCTTTATCTTTGATAAAATTTCTGGGCTGACAGATTTATATTGGATTTGTTTTTCCAACATAAGAGCAAATCTATTCATTTCATAGGAAATTGTACCTGAATTAACTAATGTAAATAGATCATCCTTCGCTGCTTGAATAATACTAACTAGATTATTCGGAGAGTCTGATTGGTTTACTTTTAGAGAAAATGAATCAAAGAATGTGAGAATCTTTCGTTGATTAGGAGCCTGAAGTCTTTCACGTTCTTTTATTTCAATGGCTACTCCTTCAATAGCATTAGAGATAATTGGTTGAAGACGACGCATTTCGTGGATAATAGTGGTTTCAAGATTTTCATCAACAATAGCCGTAAGTACTACCTTGGGGTTTGAATCGATAACAGTAGAGAGGAGTAAACCACCACTGGTTCGAACAGACATATTCACAAAATTTCCTTCTAACTCTCGAGCAATAGTATCTCCTGTTGAAATGACGAGGCTACTAAGAGCACTAAGTGCAATTTCTACATCTTCTGTGTCTATTTTCGAACGAGTAACAATAGGTAACCCTGAAATGTCTGATAAAACACAAATTTTAGCTCCAAGATCTACAATAGAAGTAATAAGTACAGATAATGATTCTACATCAGTACTCAAAGAAATTACCTTCCTCAAGTGTCATTATGAATTATTCATCCTCATTTTTTTAAATTTAAAAAAGGCTTGCAAAAGGAAGATCATTTTTTGAAATAATAATTCTGAAAATCATAGGATACTTGTCTAGAGAAATAGAAGAGTTTAAGTAAATGTTGATTAAACAACGTAATTAACAACTCCTTACTGTTCTTCCAGGTTAATTCTTCTTTGTTAGATACAGAAAAATGCATGTACGCATTTAAAGAAGGTACCCGTATGGAACTCTCTCCTAATGTTATTAATATAAAATATGCAATTAGAGATATAGTACTTCTAGCCAAAAAGGTAGAAGAACAGGGAAAAAAGCTTTATTACTTTAACATTGGTGATCCAGATAAATTTGACTTTGATACTCCTGACTTTCTTAAACAGGCTTTGTTGGAAGCTGTGACAAAAGATAAGGCTAATTACTACAGCGATTCCACAGGGGATCCTACGTTACGAGAAGAAATAGTTAAAAGGCAAAGACGACTTTGGGGAACAAACCTAGACCCTAGTAAGATCTTGGTTACATCAGGAGTATCTGAAGCAATATCATTCATATCTGCAAGTTTAAAGGCTGGAACTGAAGTTTTAGTCCCTTCTCCCTCTTATCCTCCATATTTATCATATTTTAAGTATCATAATATTGTGCCGATTGAATATCATACCCAAGAATCAAAAGAATGGCAGCCTGATGTAGAAGATATTCGAAGAAAAATATCTCCAAAAACTCAAGCAATTATTATAATCAATCCTAATAATCCCACTGGAGCAGTTTATTCTCAAAATATTGTGAAAAAGATAACAGATCTCGCAGGTGAGCACAATCTTTTACTAATCTCTGATGAAATTTATGATTTACTAACTTTTGAGAGTAATTTTCGATCAACAGCTTCATTAACCGATATACCAATTTTAGAGTTAAATGGTATTTCAAAAACGTTACTTTCCCCAGGCTGGCGATTGGGGTGGGCAACACTAAGAGATGAAGATGAAATCTACTCAGAATTTTGGGAAGCATTAGCCAAGCAGTCACGGATTCGATTGTGTGCTAATAGTCCAGTACAAGTAGCAGTAAGTAAAATTATTAACAAAGAAATGGATTTTCTACCTGCAGTCATTGGAAAACTGAAAGAACGTGCTGCCTATTTCTCAAAAAGAATTAATGAAATGAATGGATTGTCTGTTATTCCACCTAGAGGGGCTTTTTACGCTTTCCCTCGGATTGACAAAGATATAAACGACCGCCGTTTTGTATTGGATCTTCTTCAAGAAACAGGCGTACTTTTTGTTTTTGGAAGTGGTTTTGGAGAGCTTGGAAAAGGCCATTTCCGATCTGTTGTACTCCCAGACGTTGCAATGATGAGGGAAGCCTTAGATCATGTTGAATCCTTCTTGAAAACAATTAATTAACTTATATGAATGCAGCATTTAGGAATGAGAATGAGAATGACCCGAATCGATGAAGTTAAAAAAATCGAAATCTACCCCATAATTGATGTAGAAAGTCATCTCAATGTGAAAGGACTGAAAGATGAAGATGGTCGGAATAGGACGGGTTTCTTCATTACTGGTATGCGATTTATCAATGTTGAACAACCAGAGCCAAGACGTATTCGTGCTCGAATATCTTGGAACGTAGAGAATCAAGCTATTGAGGTAGAGGAAAATGTTTCTAGTATGATGAAACGAGGGATAGCACTTTCTGTTTTCTTTTTACAAATAAAGAAAAGTAAAAATGGATTTGAGTTTCAGGAACCAGTTATAGTACGAGGAAATCCAGAGATAACAGAACGGGTTTTTGAGGGAGCTTCAATTCGTTGTTCTTGGACAAACAACCCACTGATGATGGAATTATCTTCAGTAGAAGGGCGTTTCTTGTCTTCTAACTTGCGAACGAAGCAACAAATAGTAGAGGTTCGGATCGGTTAAGAAATATACTTATTTAAGGAGAAATGACTATGATACCAGATAAAGATGAAGATATCGATCCTGCTATTCGAAAAATCATGCAAATACCTGATGACCAGGAACTCCCTCCTGATGCTTTGTGCGATGTTATGTTACGAGCGTTAGAGAGTCATCAGTTACTTATTCGCGCATCAGCAGTCAATCAACTAGTTACCTTGGGTAAAAACAATCCTCAGATGGCTATACCAAAAATACTAGCCGCATTAAACCCATCAATAGATTATTGGACAGTAAGATTTGGTGCTGTTGAAGCTCTAGGCGAAATCGCAAATAAATCAACTATTGGCCCCCTTATTAAGTATTTAGAATCTGATGAGGATCCAGACTTTCGTGCTATGGTTGCTAAACAATTGGGGGAAATGGGAGATGTAGCTAATGAGGCAGGCCAGAGTCTAATCAAAGCCCTTTATGATAATGAAAGTTCTGAAATACGAGAAAATGCTGCTCATGCCATAGGACAGATTAAGATTCATAGTGCTGTTGAACCTTTGATAAAAGCGCTGGAGAAGGAACCTGAAGAATATGCTCGACGAGAAATGAGTTGGAGTCTTGGTGAATTACAAGATGCAAGGGCTCTTAATGCTTTAATAAAATCTTTAAAAGATAAAGATAAAGGAACTCGTGCAAATGCTGCAGAAGCTCTGGGAAAAATTAATCGTGGTGAGTCTGTTCTTCCTCTATTACAGCTAACTAAAGATAAGGATGTAGATGTTCAAGGAAAAGCAATTTGGGCGTTACAACAATTACCATCTGAAGTCATTGTTTCAGAAATTGAGAAGGCAGCCCAGGGAGATAGCTTAATCGCTATTCAGTACTATGATGAGTATTTGTTTAATGTTGACAATGATATGGTCTCAAAAATTTGTAGAGAGATAAAAGATCCAATTATTGTAGAATATCAAGCCGAATTGGTAAAGATTAAGACTGAACTGGAGAGATGTAAAGTCTTTGTTTCAGAGAACTTCGCTAAACTAGCAAATTTATCAGTTGAAGAGCTCAAGACTCTCATACAGAGGGATATTCCCGCTATTGAATCTAGAATTGGCAGTATTTCGCTTTATAAGTACCGAAAATATAAATGGATTGAAAATGATCTTTACTTTGATCTGGGTCAAGTTAATAATTTATACAAAGAATCAGGGGTCATGATTTCCGAGCTTCGCGACAATACTCAGTCTTTATTAAAAAAGAAGGATAAGAAAGCATCCATAATGGATGTTCCAAACACAGATTGAGAAATCATAAAAGGTAAATCGTCAGTCCATTCGAATTATTTTCACCCGTTTTCCGATCCAAGAGGGTGGTAGATATACCCGACCGCTATTCCCGCTCTTCTTTACTTCTTTTTCTAACATTTCTTCACCATAAACTTCGAATTTACTTTGTCGGATGAGTTCACTCAATATTTTCATACTCCTATGGACGTTATCCAATGTTAAGTTCCAATGTCAAGTAAGTGGAGAGGTTGAATCCAACTGAGCTAAAAAATTCGACTAAATCACCCCAATTCCACGCACAAATTGTTCGAATTGTTTTAATTCCCTTTTGACTGAAGTAGTCAATTGCTTGTTTTACGAGAGCTGTTCCCACACCTTTGTCCTGATGGTCAGGATCAACTCCTAGCAGAATGATCCATGCACTGAGGTCATCTTCTCCGTAAATATAGACCACAGTTTCAGCGACGAGGTATCCTATGAGTGCCCCATCAGCATTACATGCTGCAAAACTCTCTTCGCCATGCTTTTGTATTTGTTCACGCAATTGATCATGAAATAACTTGGAACGTTCTCGTCGAAGAATTTGGTGATCAATTCTTACAATAGTATCAACATCATCCACTGTAAGAGGTCTAAACGTTAATTGTGTGTTTAGTTCTTTAGTCGTAGCCATAATTGTCATCTCTTACTGTTTTGCGTCAGGTTTGAGACACAAAATAAATACTTTATCACTTTGAGCTTTATTCGAAAATTCTTGATCTATTTTTGATCTATGTTTCTATATAAGAATAATGTTTATTAATTTTCAATGAAGAATTGATAAATCCGTTTATGTGAATTCCTTCTTTTACGGTATATTGTTTCAAATGTTATTAGAAGATAACCATTCAAAAAATCAAAGAAAATGATTGAAGTTTGAAACTGAAAGGTTGAAAGACTAAACAACCATTCCATTGAGGCTGAAAGATGTATTAACACCGATTCTAAGGTATATCCAACTGCCTCTAGGGTTTTAGTGTCAATAAAAGTCATATTATCAAAACTTGTATGCCAAGGTTTGAAACGATGAACAAAATCATCAATAATGTCAATAGCAGAGAATCCTTTTTGAATAAAAGGGAAATGATCATCTAATATGTGATCTCCAGATTGATTCAAAAAATAGTTACTAAATCCTAGGTTTGCTGCTTCGTTCCAAATCTGATTTACAAGTTTGCCTACATATTGATCAGAATACTTTTCTCGTTTAAATGTGGCATCTTTCCCCGCGACCATATCAAAAAGAATTGCAAACGACAAATTCTGACTCCTAAATCGTTCAGATTCAACATAAAATCGAGATCCAACTAACCAATCCCAACCATGAATACCTCCTTGATCTTCACCATCAAAAAAAATGAGTTGAAAATTTGTCACATTGTAGTCTTCTAGCAATACCCTCCCTAATTCTAGTACTATTGCTACTCCTGAAGCACCATCATTTGCACCAAGAACATGTTCTTCTTGTTTTGAAGGATTTGGATCTTCATCAGCCCATAAGCGTGTATCATAATGAGCCATTAAGAAAAAGGATTGCTCTGTTGTATTACGATCAATTGGATTGCAGATAATGTTTACTAGTTTTACTTCTTGGCCATCTATCCAATTCTTTGAGAAATTTTGATAAGAAATAACCCACTTTTGAGTTGGGAGGATTTCTGAAGCTATCAATCCCCTAATTTTTTGAATTCCTTCAGAACCAGGATAACGAGGTCCCAAATTGACTTGTTTTTGGATAATATCATAGGCTCGTGTACTGTTAAACTTAAAATCGTAGCTAAAAGAGGTTTTATAAGATAGTGGGGAATGAAGGTAACCTGTAGCCAAGAGAGGGATAACAATGTACAAGCTCCATATAATACTCCCTAAAATAATGATCCATTTAATCGGATGCATCTTCTTTTTCATTATTTTTTGACTCTTCCCAATTGGCTACAATATCACGAGCCTCGTTTGCATACTTGATGGCTTGTTTATCTAAATTCTCAGTATCTAAGTTTTCAATTTGTTTTATGTTTTCATCAACAATTTCAGTGTATTCTTTCAAGTTTTCATTTTTTGCTGCTTCACGAGCAATTTTTAAAGCATCTAAAGCTTCCTGAAACTTTTGATCCTTTGCAGAAATTAGTCCTTTAGCGATCAAACCAGAAATCATTGCTTCAATCTTTTCTGAGGCTAGAGATCGCTTAAGGATTTCATCGATATCAGTTACTTCTAAATTGATTGTTTTCCTTTTCTTCTCTGGAGCTGTATCAATAGATTCCAAAATGTTGGCACTTTTTGTTGCTTCTCTGATGAATTGTCTCGTTTGATCTATTGCTTGGGTAATTTCTTGGGAAGAAGATTGAATCATTGCTCCGAACTCATGGACTATCTTTTGACTTTCTTCACCAATTTTTTCAATTAAAGAACCTACTACACCAGAAAAAGTTCCTTTTGATATTTGTTCGTGAATTTTCCAGATTTCCTGCAAAAGAAATTCAGGTGATACATCTATGGGTTCAAAAAAGACGGATACCGAAACCTGTCTCCTAGTAAATTGGAGTGACACTATTTCCTTTTTCTTGAACCATTCTCGCATTAAAAGTATTGTTGCGTTTGTTAATTCATTTATAGCATATGTTCTTTCTAGATTTGGATCAAGATCATCCGAGGTAAAAATGAGATTATTCCTCTGGAATGATAAAATACCTTTTACATTTGAAATATCAGTTGATGGATCTTCTTTTTTTAAAATCACACGATATTTTATGATGTCCTTTTCTTTCACAGATCTATCTCCAGACAATGTGTCGTTTTTTCACAAATTTTTGCAATTTTTTATCCACTTTTAGAAACAGGATAATAAGTTTTAAATTACTTCTCTATTAATACGGCTCATAAATGAAAGTTCGCATTAATTATTCCTGAAAGAACATAGAACACCCTTAACAATTAAAACATAACCTGTAATAATAGAATTAGTAAATATTCACAAACTAAATTTCAGGGAATCCCCATTCATGACTCCCAAACAGGAATTTCTCCCTCATTTCGATGAAGTCTCGTGTGGAGGAGTACCTGTGTACTTCAATGAACTAAATAAAAGTGAAAAACCCCTCTATCTATTAGTACAACACCATGGGCCTTTCAAGTATTGGGCCTTCCCTAAAGGGCGCCAAGATAAAGGAGAATCTTACGAACAAACCGCTATTCGCGAAATTCGTGAAGAAACAGGACAATCAAACTTCAGAATCATTAAGAGATTGCTTAGTGACTCAATTTATTTTCCTAAGCGAGGCCCAAAAACAATAGTCAAGAAAGTAGTGTTTTTCTTAGTCAGATTCTTTTCTAAAGAAATCAATATATCTCCAGAGCATATCAACTGGCGTTGGGCTACATTTGAGGAAGCACTCTCATTGTTGACATTTGACGATTATCAACGGGTCTTAAAGGAATCTCATGAAGTTCTTATGACTGAAGAGGATATAATGAGTTCCATTTAATTCAGGAATTTAATATCAAAAAAAGAAAAAATGAAAAAGAGGAGGTAGTGGGGTCTATTTAAACCCTACTAGACACAAATTGAGCAGATTCCTCTTTTTTCTTCTGTTGGACTATCACAACAGTTCGAGCCCATTTCTGGGTTAATCTTTGCTCAAGATTTGGTATTTGGTTCTTATCACGAGCGAACCATCCTAATATTACGTCCAAAGGAAGGAAAAAAGATTTTCCTAATGCAGAGATGACCAAATCTTGTAAAACAGGACGGTCACCAGTGATTTCTGATACCACCTCTAGATTAAGAACCATCTTACCTATAGTTTGTCCATAATTGTATTCCATGAAAATAGTGTACAAAAAGAAAATTATCGAAGAAGGTCCGAGACTAAATAACCATTGAAAAGGATTCAAGATACCAAATGACCACCAATCCCAATTATTGAAAGAAAAGAACAATATTGAGCTCAGAAGGTTTGTGCTCATGCTCACAATAAAGATATCAATTAACCAAGCCCAGAAGCGAGGCCATCCTTCTGCTACAACTAGTTTAGTACCTACTGGTTCGTATATTTTGACTTCTTTCCCCTCTACAACATCATCAATAGATTTTCGATCTTCTGAAAGGAGAATCTCACCACATTGAGAACAGAAGGTACTATCTGCTTCATTTAAAGAACCACAGTTAGAGCATTGGAGTTGGAATTTCGGAATTGGTCTGGTCACAGGCTCAACTACTTGTGCTGGGGCTCCTTGGTAATATCGCACACGCTCAAGCCGGGGTTTTTTGGTTCGTATCCCACTCCATAGAAGGATAATTCCCAATAAGGTGAACAAACCACCAAATATGAGGAGTACCCAACCGATAGCATTTATAATAGGAATCTTCGCTCCTACACTAAAAGTAATATCAACATTGTTAGATATGCCATGATTTCCTCCAGAGTCTTCATTTATTAAAACCAAAGAGAGTGTATTACCACTAGTCAGTTCTAAATATGTTGGAGCCCAAATAAATTCATTACCAGTCGTACCAGTATCTCCAATCCATGAAGCTGCTTTAATCTGCGGAGGGGCTCTAGTAGAAGTATTTTCGATAAATTCAAGTTCCATTTTGAATTCTGAATCTTCCTCACCAAATTCCCAGCCAGAATAGTACTCAAAGTTCTGGATTCTTATAAAGGAAACATTAGAAGTTAAAACTTTATCAACTTCAGACGATTCGGCTAATCCGACGAAAACTTTATCATTAGATTTTTCGCCATGAACATTCATTTTTAATGTGACGAATTTTGACGGATCAATCCGTACTCCGATTTCTACATCCTCAAGAGGAATATCTAGTCGAATAGCTGAGTAACCTTCTTTTTCAATGTGAATAGGATCTGTCATAAAGTATCCTTGATCATCAGTGAAAATAGGTGTGATGAGGAGAATTGCGCTGCCACCAATAAAGATAGGAAAGCCTATCATTATAATGAAGATTCCAGCTATTATTTTTATTACACTTGCCATTTTTACTCATCCTATTTGAATAATATTTACATCTATTTGGAATTGATCCAGCCTCTTAATAAATAATTAAAGCTTGCGGTATTTCTTTCATAAGCAAAGAACTCTAAATCGTCATACTTAACCTTAGTAATCTCCATTTATCATTTAAGCTCATATCGCGAATTATATTTGTTTAAGGTCTTATATAACGCAGTTTCTAAGTCTAAGTTGAAAAAATTGGCTAAACAGATTAACGCATAGAAAATATCACCACATTCCTCTTCAATGGAACCTATTATAGATGTTTTCTTTTCTAAAGCTTCTGTTGTTCTAATTCCTGAATATATTTGCAGAGCTCGAGATAATTCTCCTAATTCCTCATTTATTGCTGCTAAAAGCCAAGCTGGCTCCCAATATCCTCCATGAGATCGGATAAATTTATCTACTTCACTAGTAATACTGTTCAAATCCATTCCTCTTCACTTCATTAAAAAAATTGGTGTATTGCAGATTTAACTTCTTTAACAATAAAATATCAGGAGTTCGAAGAAATTTTAAAATTTCTCTTATTTGTTATTTAGATGTGTTAATTAGTAGAAATAATTGAGGAATAATCAATGAGTTATGTAGAAAAGGCATTTTGGGATTATCTAAAATCAACATTGTTTGGTGGGGTACGAATTCTATTTTCTAGGCGTTTAATCCTGTTTAGTTTGATTTTATTTATAACTTCAGTAATAACAACAGGAGCAGTCGTCCTCCAAAGTCAAACATCAGAAACAATTACTATTGGTGACTTTACCCTGCTTGAAGTAGCATTCATGGCGCAGATTAGTATAGCTTTGGGTTTTATAGTTTCAGGTTTAGTTTCTAAGAAATTAAATACAATTGTTCGTTTCATCCTTCTATTGATAGTAGTTATCACTGTTTTAGTAGTGTTATTTTTTGAAATCCTTTCTGATTTATTGATCCAGTATTTTCCCCTTCTAGCTTTCTTAAGCTGGGCGTTTTTGGTTCCTCTAGCCTCGTTTGCCTTTTCAAAGGGGATGTTTAATAATAAAATAACTGGTAGTGTTTTGTTTTTAGGAAAACCAACGACAGATCACAAATCCATCTTTTCAGGTGTAATGACCCTCATAGCGATAGCTTCGCTTTTCTGGAATATTGTTATGACTTATGTTGGTTTTACTGAAAATCGTATAAGTTATTTTACATTGGGTGTCATTGGTGTTATTGTTGCAATCCTGATTATATTGGTGGTTCAAGGATGGATTTTCAATGATGATGTTTTCAATACAACTCTAGGTTTCTTTTTTGTAATGACTTTACCCAATCAAATAATGATCTTTTTAACCTCTGTGACTGGATCTGAAGGTATTATAACAAGTTTTGATTACTTTTTTGTGATATTTTCCCTTCTTTATAGTGCTCAAAATATCTCACGTCGTGTTAAAATGAAAGGTGTTGTAATCGATCCAGAATCCAAGAAAGAAATCAAGGAGGATCCATTTCGAATAGGTAGATTCATTGGTTTTGTTGGTGGTGAGGGGATTGTTTTGATTTATTTGGGGCTTGCTTTAGGTTTCCACTTAATGCAATTGCAAGTAATGAGTAATCAAACAATAGCATGGGCCAATTTATTTGGAGATCTCTTATTCTCAGAGGGGTATCACGACATTACAATGGTGTTCATGGTTCTCATTCTAGTCATTGTCTGCATTTTCTATACATTACAGCGTGGGAAAGGTTATTGGGCTGCTGACATCTATCGTTTTGATTTTCTACCACCTTATGAGGATCTTGTTAATTATATGGAACGAATTAAGAAAGGAGAAATAAGCAAAACAGATATTGCACTTACAGTAGGAAAAAAAGCTGTTGAAGCAAGTGGAGTTGGTATCTTTTCAGCTGCAAAGAAATTCCGAAGTAAAATATTCGGAGAGAAAAAGAAGTCTAATTGAATAATTAGAGTAAATTTCTTTTCATCTAAAAATATTTGAGGTTTTAATCGGTTCTGATACTTCCTTTCGATATGATATTATGTTTATGAATAGATTCTTGAGAGACAGTCTTAGCTTGAATTTCTAATTTTCGACTAGAATAGTTTTCTAGAGCAAGCTGCAATAGATTTCGAGTGACATCTTCCACAAATAATGGATTTTCCCACATACGCTTGACAATCCACTGTTCATCCTCCGCTTTTAGAAGGGAAAAGGTCGGAGCTGAAAAACTTTTGTCAAGAATTACGCTTAAATCCTCCATATCAGGGATATCGGTTGTTTTACCTTGCAAACTAATTTCAGCGTAGGCACGTTGAATATGGGTACGGTTCGCAGAGTTTTGAGAAAGAGCATGAGGACATGCGGTGCTTCCATACGTTCCTAAAGTAAGTTTATGCATAATGTTACCTTTATCCCACCAAGTAATCAATTGAGCTTTATAATTTTCTATTGAAGGTCGTTGTGAGACTGGTGTGATTCTATTTGTAAAAAAAATGAAATCTAAGGTAATTGATCCTTTTTCAAATGGATGTCGTTCATTTAATTTCCGTAGAACGTGAATGGACATCTCTTCTAAGGAATAGTGGATTTGAACTTCACTACTGAGGATTTCAGAAATCAATTCAACGAAACGGGATAAATGAGCCCCTTTTCGGGAAGGAGGTAAGTCGATAACAACACTAACAGTAGTTTGATAACGATAAACCTTGGTTCCCCGAGTGATAGAGACCTGCGTTTGAAAATCAGTGAGTCCCACTTCATCTAAAGATAATGAAACAACAGGGGATTGGTCTTGTGTTTCCTTTTCCATTTAAAACAGTCCTTGTATATTTAAGTTGCCAGAATTGTAAAACTTTTGAGTAGTCATTTTCTTTACTATTCAGATGTCAAGGGATAGGATTTCATAATGAACCAAAAGTTTATTGATTGTGGTTTGAAAGAAATCATATAATTAACTTAATCATAATGCAGAAGAAAATATATTGGAAATATTCATATTAATTTCCTAATCTTAAATTTAGATCTATTAAAAATATAAATATGATAATTAGATTCACCTCTGTAAACATTCAATTTAAAAGGAAAGTTAAACTGTATTAAGTTATTAGAACATTGATTTTATCTGAATTATCAAAATACATGTGCTGAAATAAAAATGGCTACTCCAAAAGTGATCAGTATTTATTCTCGTACCCCTAGTTGTGGAAAAAAGACCATTACACTAAATTTTTTCTTAGCTTACGCTCACTCGAGGCCTGGATTGCGAATTCTTGTTGTTGATTTTTCCATCACCGAAAAGCTAAGATATTCTCTTTTAAAATATGGTAAATCTCAATTCACCAGTACAGATTTCCTAAGCGAAATTTCTGAAGATACTCTTGTAAGTGAGTCCTTATCAATCTTTGATGATGTGGATAAAGGCTCATTTGTTCGTGTTCTGCCTTCTGCTGGGTGCCCAATTCCACAAATTGACTTAAGAGAACGGACAAAATATCGGGTTAATGCACTTTTTTTCAAAGACACAATTGATCTTCTAGCATTTATCTTACCAGCTAATCTGGAAGAGAATAGTATTACAATGCAAGCCATTCTTCAGAGTGATATGGTTTGGATTATCTCGTCTGAAAAATATCCTACTTTCAGCTTAACTAGATCTGTAATTCAAAACTTTTTATCTTTCCTTACTACTCCAACTTTGTTAATCATGAACATGGTTAAACCCCCTGTGGTCTTTGGGAAACTTGAACAAATTCTTGAACAGATGGAATCAAAATTAAGACATCCAATTTTTTACACAATTCCTTGGGTTCCTGAACTTAATGAATTTTCAGATCAAGGGATTTATTATCTGGAATCTCCACAATCCCCAGTAAATGAAACATTTCAAGATATGAACCAAAAATTCCAGGAAATCACAGAGAAAGAGGAATTTGGAAGGATTACTAGTGAAACCGAAGCATCACCCATTGCCATATTTATAACAGACCGAGAATCAGGATCAACAATGTACTATTATTTCTTTGGAAAGGCAGAGGATGAGATGAAGAACCCAGCCCTGATAACAGCAGCATTGACTAGCATCGCTCATATGGTTTCGGAGACTGCTGGACGACGAGGTGATTTACGTTATATTGACAATGGAAATATGAAAATTGTTCAACGAAAAGGAACACGGATTATTGGTATCCTCTATAGCCCAGTGATGACCGACACCCTGACAGAATTGCTTTTTCAATATATTAAACGTTTTGAGAAAGAGTTTAGTGAAGCAATTCATGATTTTTCCAAGACTGGAAAAACTGGAGGATTTGCAGGGGCTACAAAAGTTGTGGAAGAAATCTTTGAATCATATGTTTTTGACATTGATACGGTAAACGAACAATTACGGCAAATGATACTTGCATATGGAGCTGAAATGGATCTCTTACGTGGGGATCCTGAAATTTTATTCCATAATTACGTTCAAAAATATTTTTCTGACCCCACTGTGAAGGATTTATTGTTATATGAGTTCACAACTACCCATAACATTAGGCATGAATATCTCCTAAAATTAGGAATCAATCCAAGACCATTTCTTCTTAAACTAGAAGAAGAAACAGGGAAAAAGGTTTGTTCATGTACAGAACCCCCTAAATACGTTCAGATCCAACCTTTCGACACCCTAGGGATACTAGCATTACCCGAAAAATTAAGGCCTACTATTAGGGCACTACTAACGTCTAAAGTACTTTCTCCTGAAACATCAACAGAAATAACACAGCGAGATCAAGATGTAGAACTAGAGTGTTTAGAAGAATTACGAAAACGGGGATATGTTAAAAGAATTTCCCCTACTGATTCTAAATCTTATCTCTAATATGATACTTTAATGTAAGAGAGATTTGAGAGAAGTAGATTGCATCTAATCTAAGATTCTTTATCAAAGTTCTTAAAAATCTCTCCTCACTAGTCAAATGATATTTATGTGTCAAATAAAAATTGACTTAAAACGAGAAAAAATCAGAAATAATCAAGTGTTACTTAAAGAAAAGGTTTTAAACCTTTACGCAAAGGATTTAGAACACTTGAAATTGTGAAATCTATCAAAATAGGATTATAAAAGGTGAAATTGTTGAGTAATGAGGATCATCGCTTATGGAAAATTGTACTAATTGGAGATGGAGCAGTTGGGAAAACCTCACTGCGAAAACGTTACCTAGGTGAGGGTTTCGAAACAGATTATCTAAGTACAATGGGCGCAGATTTTGCCCTTTATGATACAACGATAAAGGAAACACATATTCGCTGGCAAATCTGGGATCTTGCAGGGCAGCCTGTTTTTAAGGATGTCGTGAAAGCATATTATACAAAAGTATTTGGTGGAATCCTTGTTTACGACATTACACGTCGTCAAACATTTGAAAATGTAGAGAAATGGTTGGATGATATCCGAAAAAATTCTAAACGTGATAAGGATGTTCCTGTGGTTCTGCTTGCAAACAAAACCGATTTGCGTGAGGAAGGAACAGAAACCGTATCCACAGATGAAGGCAAAGTACTCGCTGATCGTCTTGGATTAAATTTCATTGAAACTAGTGCAAAAACTGGAAACGGTGTTCAAGCTGCTTTTGACCAGTTAGGGGCTGAAATTTTAGATTTTACATCTGAATGATAGAAATAATTCTGCTTTTCTTTCATCTATTAGTTTCAATATTCTCTGAAATTATTTCTCAGAGTTTATCAGTTTAAAAGAGCTACCCTTAGGCCTGAAAAAGACATTTCTTGACCTATCTTTAGGACTTGGAATTTTTTCAAGAAATTCCTTTTTCTCAAGCTGGTTAAGATGATAACTAATGGTGCTGCGGCTTCGACCCATTCGTTCGGCAAGTTCTGAAGCATCCATTGGTTTTTGAGCTGTTTCTAAAATTTCATAGGTACGCTTTAGATGTTCATCTAGCTCGTCAAAATTAACAGGATCTATTTTCCTTTCTGTGGATTTTGATTCACTAGATTCTATTGGAATGGATAATTTCTGATCTATGCGACCCTCAAGTTGAGAAATTCTGTTTTTTAAGGATTTAACATCAGTTCCTAAGGTCTTAACAGTTGATAGGATTTTATCTAATTTTTCATCCAAAGATTTGCTGTTATCACTTTCTTGTGAGTCCATCACAAATGGCCTCCTAGGACTAAGGACTTCCTATTTTCCCCCGCTTTTAAGGTTTAGCCTACCAGAACTTTGATACACTACCTTGTTTTTAAAAGGTAATGCTGCTCATTAGGGTTTAATTTTTCCTTCATGGAATCAAAAGCAAAAGGTTTTAAGTGGCCGTCGGAGAAAAGGAATACGATGAAAAAATAAAGGAATACGATGAAAAATGGCACAAGAAGCAGGGTATTTATCACAACAGGCGCTGGAGAAGGTCATTGAATCAGTTGGGAAGCATAAGGGAGTTTATGGTGCTGTATTAAGTGATACAGATGGTTTGCCACTCCAATCTTCACTTCCTGAAGAGGATACGGAGAGAGTAGCGGCGCACGTTGCCTCTTTGGTAGGAAAAGTGAGAAGTATTTCTAGGGAAATATCACAAGAAGAAGCTAGAAGTATCAGATTGGAGCTGGAAGTTGGTGACGTGGAAATAATCCCTGACTATGACTCTGAAATCATTATTGTTGCATTAGTGAAACGGGAAAGCACTAAAATGACATTAACATCCAAGGATTAAAGAGGAAAGTGATCAAATGTCTGATGATGAGTATGTAATTCCCTCAGTGTTGCAGAACACTATCAAAAGATTAGCAGCGCGACGTGGGGTTAAAGGGATATTAGTTTGTGATGAAGATGGTCTACCACTCCAAAGTAATCTTCCGCAGTCAGATGCAGAAAGAGTATCTGCTCATGTGGCTTCACTGGTAAAAAAGGTCAGGAGTGTTTCAGATGCTCTCGATCATGGACGACTTCAAAGTGTATATGTAGAAATGCCTAAATCAGAAATAATCATCACTCCTGACGAAGCAGCTGGATTCACCATTGTTGTTTTGAAAGATAGGTCAAGTTAATCCTATTTTTAACTAGTGTCTTTCAGTATAACCTTTTTTAACACAGTCACTATACATATCTTACTAATTTAAATCTAGAATCACCATTAATAGCATGAAAGTATTTTTTTATACGAAAAAAGCTCATTCAAGATCGTATATCTGAATTTATTCAATAATTAATACTTAGGGATATTCAAGATGATGCTATACTGAAAAACAGCCAACATAAACAATAAATTTTTAATTCATGCTCCATTAGCTTATAATTAAACATTCTCTAGTATTAATATCATTAAGTTGATTTTTATGAGTAATGATGGTTCTGAAACAACCCCAAAATTCTGTGGAAATTGCGGTCAGAAGTTACTAGGGGGAGCTACTTTTTGTGCATACTGTGGTACTCCAGTCCCAACCGTTGATTCAACTGGAGTAGTTAGTACGAAACCTTCCTCTCCATATACAGCAATCCCTCCAACTGTTTCTGATAGAGGTACTCCTACTTATCCGCCTTCTTATAGACCTGAAAGAATAGTGAGGGAACCACCTCTTCCATTCGCTCAACATTTTCAAGGAGTGTTGATGTCTCCTAAATTAGAAATGCCTCGAATTGTTAAACGACCAAATTTGGGCCAACCATTTATTATTGTTTTAATAGCTGGGATTATTTCAGGTTTAGCCCTTTATGTTCTTACCTTAAGGACACCAATTGAATTTTCTGAAGGTTTCTTCGAGAGTCTTGGTATATCAGGTATGGATATTGATATGGATGAATATATGCAATTTTTGATGATAGTATCTGTATTTTTTACTCCTTTTGGCTTTTTTATTACCTGGCTAATTGGGAGTTTCGTTCTGTGGATATTACAAGCAATATTCTCATCCCAAGTTCCATCACATGAAAGAAACTTTAAGACCATGATGTCTATCGTGGGTTGGAGTTTTCTTCCTAGAATTTTCAGTGAATTGCTTCGACTTGCTGCTTTTGCTCTTTTTATTCAGCCAACAACAATCACAATTAATGACATATTTGATTTTACAGCACTGAGTGCTCCTATTGGAATAGTAGGGGATATACTTTTCTTTACAGATATTATTTTCCTTATTTGGGGTATCGTGTTAGTTTATTTTGCTGTTAAGTCAATTGATCCTGAAGGGTCACACGCAGTTATCATTGCAATAATATATGCTGTAATTCTCTTCATTGTGGGTTAAAACACATCTAAGAAACTCGTCGGTGTCGGTAATGAATTGACATTTTTAGCCATATCATATCATCTATTTGGCTGTGTGCTTTTATTTCGAAAAAAGGTGACTTTGAAAATGAAGGAATTTCTTGTGATAGGTTGAAAAGCGGAACGCCCTGACCACAGATCACTGGTGCTATTGCTAGCTGAACTTCATCAATAAGTTGGTTATTTAACATTTCTCCATTCAAGCGACTTCCCCCCTCCACCATCAATTTCTTAATGTGAAAATCCTTTTTTAGGGTGTATAATAGTTGGAATAGGTCTGTTAGGGGGCCATCTCCGCAGATAATGACATGACAGCCTTTTTCCTCCAAAAGTTTTTTTTGGTTTTGAGAACATTGTGATGTAGTTGCAATTAAGGTTAGGATATCAGGTCGATGGGTAATTACTCTAGAGTTCAAAGGAATCTTACCTTTTGAACTGACCACAACTCGAATGGGATTATTTTCATTACTTATATCAATTAATTTTCTATTTATGGTCAGTTTGGAATCATCAGCTCGAATAGTTCCACTTCCAACCATTATTGCGTCAGATTCAGCTCTTAATCGATGAACTCTAATCCAGTCTTTCGAATTTGATAAAAGACTATCACCATCAATTGTTGCGATATAACCATCAAGACTGGTTGCTGCTGATAGAAATACATAAGGGCGAGCTTTATGAGATTTAACTAAGTTCATTTGAAACAAGTTCTCCATGGAAGAGATTAAGAGAAATATCTTCTGGAAGGTGACAACGAAAGAGTAATGTCATGATTGGATCTTTCCCAAACATAGTTCTATTAGTTTGAAGATCAATCACTAACAAATCTGCCCAATAATTTTCTTTGACGCACCCTGTGAGGATTTTTAGTGCTTTTGAAGGGTTTATTGTTATGAATTTTAAGGCTTGAATGGGACTAATTGGAATTCCTTGTTCTTTTAATCGCAGTACGAGCCAACGTAATTCTTCCAAGATATTTGGGGCTATTGTCATGACATTATCAGTTCCTAGTCCAATTAAATACCTCTTATCTAGAAAATAACTGATTGGTGGAAATCCTAATCCGAAATAGGCGTTTGATCGTGGGCAAAAAACAACAAATTTTGAGGTAGGAATTTCAACCAGATCATTATCATCAAACTTTGTCAAATGGATCAGGATATCGGGATTTAGATACTTTAAAGCTACTTGAAGATCAGTAAGCCCGAAACGATCTAAAGATTCCTGAATTACTTGAAGCTCTTCTCCAACATGAGTTGCTACAAGGATATTTGGAGAAGAAATTTGTTCTTGAATCGTCTTTAGCTCTTCTTGAGAAAGAAAAAGTGGTGAACCAAACCCTATACCATCACATTGAGAAATTATATCAATTAAGTGAGTACTAGGATCTTGACGTCCCAGAATATGAAGATCAATCGGAAGACCAAACGCAGACTCTCTGAGTTCATGAATTCCTATTAACCCATTTTCTCTAAAGTCATAACAGGCTGCAGTACCACTCTCAATCATTTCTATTACGGCAGATCTCATTGCAGCAAGACGCTGGGTTCTATGAAGCTTATTAGCATTGTATTTACAACCTTCAATTCCTACGGCTTCATTTAAAGATAATCCAAAAGCTTGGTCTTTTAGAACGGAATCACCAAGGTGAGTATGAGAGTTAATGAACTTAGGTAAAAGTAAATGATGAGGAAATGATAATTCAACATCATTTTTATCTAGAGAGGAATTCCATTTAATGTTGGAAATTCTACCTTGATTATTAATATCTATGAGTACATCCTGCTTTATTGTAAGATCATCTCCAATTAAAGCAAATTTGCTAAATATCTGGTGAATTACCATATTGGGGACACAGTTCCAAATATTCTAGACATATCTTGTTTGTGGCTAATTCCAGGCAATCTTTCGTAAAATGGTAAAGATCCCTTTTGATGAATAAACTTTTTGTGGAAAGATGTTAAAATGTTGACATATCTCTTCAATCTAAAAATTTAGATAGCTTTTATAATGAAATCTGTAAATTTTTACAAGAGTATTTTAAGTAAAAAACTCCAGTAATTGCAATAAATTGAAAACAATCTAGCATTTGTTAATTATACAGTAACACTTCTACTTTTTTTAAGTTAAACACCACATGAGGATAATATTTAACAATTTTCTAGACCTGAACATTTTGCGTGTTATTTTTCGAGTATTTTTTTCATCTATCTTGAATTTTTTTGCATCAATGCCAGTCAGTGAAGTTTTCGATAAGTCCCTATCATCTTTGATTCGTTCATATTGAAAATCTCGTTATTTTGAGTTTACAGGAGTGATGTGATCTATAAATCCATTGGAAATATCATAGACATAAAGAATGAAAAGATATGCCAATAGAGAAAGATTAATAAGCGATTATGCCAAAATTTAAGTACACTAAACCTTTAGACACAGAATAAGCTTATTAGATGAAATTAAAAAGTTGAAAAAAAATATGAAAATATGTATAAAATTACAAAATTCGTCATAAATCATAACATTTTTATATCCCCTAAAGAAGAAAAATTATCTGCACTCTAGTTTCACTAGTGTGTATCTCCATATAGGAAAAGCTCACCGAAATCGAGTCGGTGTGATATAGCTAAGCTATATCGGAAAATAAACCCATAATGGGTAGTTTTCCATCTTAATAAAAGAATAGGAGGTAAAAAATTGACTATCGAAATCGAAGAGAATGTAGATCTTCAACAACGAGCTGAACAAGAGCTTCTATGTCCTTGGTGTCATACTCATACCATCAGTACCATCGTTAATCATGGTACACTTCGACTGAAGTGCAATGAATGTGGTATGGATGCATTTGTAACCCGAATACCCCGAAACAAGAAGCTTTCTGACTATATTTCACGAAGATTAATTGCGTGAAGAAGACAAGTTCTCATAGGGAGGATTGAATTTCTCATAAGGACATTGCTAAAAGAGAGGTATTTCTCCCTCTAGCATTTCATGCCCGTTCTGGTTGTTTTTTCAAACCAAGGATCTCAGCATAGCCATCCATATCCATGAAACCATGTCCACTCACATTGAAAAGAATGACTTTTTCCTCATTTTCTTCCTTACACTTCATTGCCTCATCTATAGCACATGCAATACTGTAAGCTGATTCAGGTGCAGGTAGAAAACCTTCTGCTTGCACAAATTCTCTTGCTCTCTCAAAAACATATTTTTCATCTTCTGGATATGCTATTGTATCAATGTAACCGTGATGCCTTAACAAACTCAAAATCGGTGAACAACCATGGTACCTCAGACCATCACCCCTGATAGGTACCATCGTTATTTGGTGTCCAAGTGTATACATTTTCAACATTGGAGTCATTTCAGCATGATCAGCAAAATCGTACTTATACTCTCCTTGCAGATTCGGAGCTGCTTTGCTTTGTGACGCAATGAACTTAATATCTGTTTTCTTCTTAAGCACATCGTGCATGAAGGGGATAGCAATACCACCAAAGTTACTACCTCCACCAAGACACGAAATCACGACATCTGGATATGTTCCTGCTAGCTCCATTTGCGCTTTCGTTTCAAGGCCTATTATAGATTGGTGTATCATAACATGATTTAGCACCGATCCAAGACAATAAACTGCTTTCGGATCTTTCTTGGCATCTTCTAATCCCTCAGAAATAGCAATACCCAATGATCCATTATGGTTTGGGTCTTCTTTGTATAATTTCTTTCCAAACTCTGTTTTATTGCTAGGAGAAGCATATACATCTGCGCCAAACATCTGCATGAATTTTAATCTTTGTTCTTTCCAACGATAGACCGCACGAACCCAAAAAATCGTACAATCTAAGTCATTTAAACTTGCGGCATAAGCTAGCGCATTACCCCATTGGCCAGCTCCAGTTTCAGTTGTGAGTCGCTCGAAACCTTCTTTTTTTGCATAATAAGCTTGAGCAAGAGCAGTGTTAACCTTATGGCTACCAGTTGGGCTGAAAAATTCTGATTTAAAGAATAATTTGGCAGGAGTCCCTAATTTATCCTCAAGATTTTTTGCTCTGAACAATGGTCTTGGCCTTCCTGCAGCTAAGTACAGTTCACGAATTCCCTCAGGAATGGGTATCCATCTCTCATTTGACATTTCTTGTTTTAAACACTCATTTATGAGCATGTTAGGTAAGTCATTAACCCTTGAATACCCTTCAGGGGGATCTTTAGGTGGTGGAAGGGGTTCTGGTAAATCTGGGATAATATTATACCATTTATCTGGTAGATCGTCAGCTTTGAGGATGAATTCTCTACTTTCTTTCATGTTTTACACCTTTAGATTTAATGGAAAAACAAATTTTATTTTTATGCATTCTTTGTTTCTTTAGGAGAAATGGTCGAAAATTAAGAAGTTGATCAAAATAACGAAATTTATACACTCTACAGCGATTCATTTTTGGGTCTAATGAGTTTTTGAGAAGTATGATTGAATTCTTGTGCCTGCCTCTCGGATATCTTCTTCGTTTAAAAAACCATAAGACACACGAACATGATCGGGAGTAGCAGTTCCAAATTCTGTTCCTGGAACCACTACTACTTGACAATTCTCTAAGAGAAGTTCAGAGAATTCCTTTCCATCCATTTCTAAGCCTCTAACGTTGGGGTAAATATAAAAAGCCCCAAGTGGGTTGTAATTCAATTCAATACCTTCAACAGAAGTAAAAGCTTTTATGGTCTCTTTACGCCTTTCAATGAGTTCTTTCATCATTGCATCTCTGATAGAAGAAGGAGAATGAAGGGCTATTCTAGCAGCTATCTGTGCTGGACTGTTAGCACAAGCAGTATTATATTGGTGAACTAATGAAATAGGAGAAAGAAGTTCAGGGGGAGCTAGAACATAACCAACCCGAAAACCAGTCATACAATAAGTTTTAGAAAAGGATGAAATGATAATTACATTATCATAGTTAATTTCTGCTGCACAGGTGTGTTTGTGACCATTAAAGGTAATTGCTTCATATGCTTCATCCGATATTACAATTACTCCTTTATCAGCCGCAACTTCGACCACAGCTCGGATTTGTTCGCGACTCATTACACTTCCAGTGGGATTACAGGGGAAGTTTAAAACTAAAGCTTTCGTTTTTGAGGTGATCGCTTCTTTCACTGCTTCTACTTCGAGTTCAAATTTAGCGTTTAGAGGAATTGGTTTTATTTTTCCTCCAACAAGCGTAATTTGACTGGCATAATAACCAAAAGTGGGATCTTGAATAAGAACTTCGTCACCAGGGTCAATAAGAGCAATGAATGTATCGATCAAAGCTTCTAAGCAGCCTGATGTGACTATTACTTGGTCTGTTAAATAATCAAGATGATAAACAGATTTATATCTAGCAACTAATGCCTCTCGTAGGTCTAAAAGCCCAGCATTCGGAGAATAACGGTGAGAAATAGGATCATCAAGAGCGATTTTTAGCTTGTTGATAATCTCAGGCATGGTTGGGATGTTAAGGTTTCCAAGCCCAAAGGAGAGAATCTTGAGAGAAGAGGATTTTGCGATCTTGTGTTCAAGATCAAATAATTTTCTTAATCCTGATGAGCGGATTTGTGACATTCGATTAGCAGCTCGTTTAGGATTATGAATCTTTTCCTCCATTGTCATTCTATTTGCCTAACCCTTTCTTTTTTTGCGAAAAAACAATATCTTATATAATGAAAAATAGATGATCACTAGGAATATTAAGGGAATAACTGTTTGTAAAAAAAATGAATAGTCCTTAAGTCTTTTTTTTATTTCAGAATGACTGAACATAAAATGTCTCATTTCCTAAAAATAGTTCTTGCGTCTCAATCTCCAGCACGTGCAGAGGTATTGAAACAGGTTCACTTACCTTTCACAACGATTCCTAGTAAAATCGATGAAAATGACTATGAAGAGGAGTTTTCAGCAGATCCCAAAAAGTATGTATTGCACATTTCTCAAAAAAAGGCTTATACTGTTGCTTCTCGACTTCAGGATGAAAAAAAAAGTTTTATTATAATAGGATGTGATACAGTTGTAATTGATCCGTCTTGTACGATCATTGGTAAGCCCAAGGATCGAGACAATGCAAAAATTATGTTGCAAAGCCTGTCTGGTAAGAGTCATACGGTTCTAACGGGCTGTACCATCCTTATTCACCCTAATAAAGTGAAATACCAGACTGTGGTTTCTACACTGGTAAAGTTCAGGGATGTGTCGAAAGAAGAGATACACTATTATCTGGAAAAAGGCGAATGGCAAAATAGAGCAGGTAGTTATGCAATACAAGGATTAGGAGCATTTTTAATTAGTGACATTCAAGGAGATTACTTCAACGTAGTAGGATTGCCTATTAGTTGGATTTGGCAAACACTTTGGGATCATTATGGGAAAGTGCTTCTTCTACTAAAAGAAGAAAAATAAAAATGGTAATCAATACGAAATCAGATCAAGCAGCATTTATTGTTTGAACATGAAACAGGGAAGTTCGCATATCATTAAAATTCGCAACTTTTATGACTAAACCTATTCCTATTAGCTTTTTTAATGCGTTTCTAATAGTCCGATCAGAATAGGTACATCTTTTCTCTAGATCTCCTGATGTTAGAGGTCCCTCATGACATAAAATTTCGAAAACTCTCTTTGCACTTTGAGGCAAAGGTATTGAACTAATAATATTAGGTAATTCTCTTTTGATTTCTTTTTCATCTAGCAAGATTTGCATCAAAGCTATTTTTCACCAATTATATCCTTATTAACAGGGAAATTGAGCAATTTTAGACAAAATTTTTCAAGATTTTGTTTATGTTGCTCATGTTGTTGTTGTTGCGCAACACTTAAAAACTTTTTTATCGATGAAAAAAGTTTGATATTAATAAAAGAAAGGCATAAAAATTAGTGAACTATTAGTTTTTGTTCTCTAAGACTTCTTATGGATCATTAAGACCAATGAAACCAGAGATAGAATACTCTTTCGTGTTAACTCCAAAAAAAGGAGTGGAACAGACCAGAACCTCGGGGCTTCCACTCTAGCTCGGTTGAACTTAGCCGTACTTAAGACCCGAGCCCGAAAAGCATAACCTCTCGGTCTTAGGGCTGTTCATTCCCATGCCTGACCCAGTTTAACCTCGCCTTCTTATTCCTCTCTCCAGAGGAATCTCAGCTAGAGGCCACCTAGTCGGAGGATCTCTCATCGCACAAACCAAGGAGCCTTACTAGGCTTTGGCATCTCAGTTCTGGGATTAAGCTCGTCATATAGCGTTACGATTTAGCTGAGCCGCTATCCTCAGCCGCCTACTGTTCCATGTAGTTACTCTTATGTGCCTTTATAAAGCTCGCCCCGTGTTAATGAAGAGGTTTCTCTGCAAGCTATTCACATCTTTTATAGAGGGCTTCCAGCTTTACTTAAACTGTATACATAAAATGGTCTATAACCAAATGTATAGAAATGTGAGAAAGATTAAATAGATTCAAATATAGGATAATGACAGTCTCCTCTTAGCCAATTATGGGGTTTTTTCTAAGGATTTAACTAAGATCTGGTTGATTTTCCTTGTCCTTTCCCAATGATAATACAAATCAATTCAAAACTGGACTTCCACAAATATTAACTGACATCGTGAGCTCTCTGGATGGTATTTATTCAGGTTTCTGTGTTGATACAGATGGACTTCTAATTGAAGAAGTGAATTTGGAAGGCACATTAGGTAAGGAAAGCAGCCTTATCCTTTGTTCTTTGGTAGCTGGAATTCAATCCAATATGGATACCATTGGTCAAGAAATTGGTAGCTCCCCTTGGGTTTCTTTCACCGCTGAAAGCAGTAATTTTAAATTATTCTTACGAGCAATAGGGCGTATTGCTTTCTTAGGCGTATTGACTGATCCTTATGTGGATCTCGAGCTCTTGAAATTAATTATTGGGCCAGCTATTGATTCAATTTTGAAGATAATACAACAATGGCCTCCTTCAAAGCGTTCCCAATCACAAATCTCATCCTTATCTATTACTCAGAAAGAATTAGATAAGATATTAACAATGGAGAAGTAAGTAGTTATGTCTAAGCCTCCTGTTCGTGATTCAAGAATTCCTTGTCCTAATTGCAAGAAGGGAACTCTGTTTTGGAACCCCGAGGAAAAATTGTATGTCTGTATTAAATGTGGAATACAAGAAGCTGCATTAGAGACTTGGATCAATGCAGCAGAACATCGCCAGAAGAAAAGATTACAAAAACGTGAGAAAGAACGTCAATGGGTGTTAAATATTTTAGGAGTAAATGACCAGCTTACGAAAAAATCAAAACAAGAGAAAGAATGGGAGGAAATAAAAGATTTAATTAAGAAAAAAGAATCAAAATCTTAAATCAATAATTCTCCTTATCTAAAATTTCTTTTATCAATTTATAAGTCCTATAGACATAAATCTATTAAGATTTTATATTTTTATTATCTGTTAAACCCTGTTGTGGCATTTTAGAATTATTTTTTCCTTTAATCCAACAAAACAAGCAATATTTTCGTATAACTAATTAAAAACACTTAATTGAGAATATAGGAAGATTGTTCATAAAGATTAATTTCAACCAAAAATTGAGAACACTTTTCGATTGAGTTTCAGTAAGCAAAAGGTGAGCCCTAAAATCATGGGAACTTTGGAAACGTCAGAAGATAGGCCTATTCAATTTTTTTTGGCCCATATTGTTTTTGATGAAGAACATGGCCCAATTTTAAAGTCTTATCTGACTCATGGATTAGAAATCCCGAAAATAATTCTTCAGGGTGTCACAACCACATTATTTACGATGGCAATTGGTGTGGGTGAACCAACAGGAGAACCTGAAACAGCAATCATACCAATTAATGTTACAGGCATCCAAGGCCGTGTATTAATTCACTCATTCACGATTGAAGATCCTGAAGCCAGAGGAAAAAATCGAATTGAAAGTTTCATGTTATTTATCCCACGTTTTCATCAAGACAAATTATTACAGCATTCTCTTGCTTTCTCAAATGTTCTTCAAGATGCTATTCGAGAAATAAAATTTCAAAAAAACAGTAACCAAGAAACCTATTCCTTAAGTAAAGTGTTCAGTAACATTAAGAAAATCCTATTAACTAAAATTGATCATACACTTCAAAATCGAATAAGTGAAATCTGTACCGATACAGAGACAGTCTTAGTTTCAGATGGTACCATCCGAGCTGTTCATAACATAATTTTATCTCCAGATATAATTTCTTTAGTGAATAAAATCCCTGTACTATTACAAGATTATGAACGTGAGCTAAAAACCTTTGGAACCTTCTTTGACGCGCTTCCCATCGAAATTCACGGAAAAACTTACGATAATCAACAATTCTATTTGACATGTATTCGAAATAACTTTGTCTTTGCTTTCAGTTCAGGCAAGGGGCGTCTCGGGAGCTTATTCAGAAACTTTCGGGAAATTCTATGGCATATGAATGTCCAAAGCTCTGATGACTATCAACCATACATTTCAAGGTATTCATTATCAATAAAGGATGAAAGCAAGCTATATCCTCAAAATCAATTCTTAGATAAAAGTTTCGAATTACTCGAAAGCTTTAAACCAATTATCACGGATGTGTCCCTCTTACGGTGTAGTACAGATAAAGTTGAAACCCTTCGTACTAATGCTACACATGTAGCGAGAAAACATGCCTTTATCTGTCAGATCTTCATAGCTATTAACAATATTAGCGCACGATTGTTTCGTACTGATTTGATACAGATGGTTTTGTCTCAACATGGATCAAACTCTATTGCCTTGAGGTGGGCAACTAATAACACAAAGGATACTTCCCTCTTCATGGTTGGTGATTCTACTAAAGGAGTAGGTCTATTGAAATTAGTTAGTGAACAGGTATTAGAATATCAAGTAAAACCTAATCCTAAGAATAGTAATAATATCCATACTAAACTTGACATATATTGAGGAGAACATTTATTGGAAGTAGCGGTAGATCTACACGCTCATTCTGTTTTTGCAGGTGGAACTCAAAGCCTTGGAATTAGACCAGAAGAAATGGTTAACAATCGGAAAAAAGCTATTTCATATTTGGTAAAAACAAATCAGACAATGCCATTAAAAGGAATTGATCTGATTGGGACAGGAGACTGTCAATTCACAATGTGGACTGATATTCTCAAGGAATCTTTTATTGAAGATGCGAATGGAGTATTTTTTCTCCAAAATAATTATCAAACTCGCTTCATTTTACAGACAGAGATGATTTTCAATGCAAAAATAGGAAAATATTCAAAAGAAACTCATATTATCTTTCTATTTCCGAATTTTTCCTTAGTAGAAACATTTAGAGCACTTTTGGATAAATGGGGAGTAAAACATCAAAAAATGGCAAGACCTTTTATCTTGTGCCAATCTTCAATGCAAGTTGCAGAACGCCTTCACTCCATTTTAGATTTAGATCCTTGGATTGAGGCTATTCCAGCTCATATCATGACACCCCAAGGAGTTTTCGGATCTGGTAAAGGCAATATTCGTATTAACCATTTAGCAGATTTTTTCGCATCAGCTACTTCAAGATTGCGTGTTTTTGAGACTGGTTTGTCCGCCGATCCCGAATTTCTGTCTCTAATTCCTGAATTAGACAACAGAACATTAATATCAAATTCAGATGCTCACTCAAGTGCTTTGCATCGGATGGGCCGTGAATTCACTGTTCTTTCTGTATCAAAAATAAATTATCAAAGCATTCTTTCGGCTTTACGCAATAATCAAGTATTATATACCGTTGAATTTCCCCCAGAAGAGGGAAGATTTTTTTTAACAGGCCATCGGGCAGGAAGAAAACGCCCTGGAACACATGGAGATGATGAGTATTGTTATTTCTCTCCTCAAAACGTACCTTCTCATGATATTTGTCCTATTTGCAAAAAATCCCTTACAATTGGAGTTTTTCAGAGGTGCGTTGAGATTAGTCGTGCACAAGATACAAAAAGAGTACTTGGGGAAGTAAAATCCTTAAAAAAATTCATTCGTATGGTACCATTAATAGACATTTTAAGTCATGTCTTAAATATAAAAACTAAGACATCAAAGTCTCTAATTAGTCAGTACCAACAAATTACAACTCATATAGGCCCTGAACGGATGATTTGGCAACTTTCTTCTGAAGAAGTAAAAGCAAGACTTAGTAGCCATATAAAGTCATCTATAATTAACGCAATTCTTAAGGTCAAAGAAGGTAATTTCACTTTTCATCCTTACGGGTTCGATGGAGTATATGGGACTTTGGTTATTGGTCAAAAAGGAAATTATAAAAATGTAAATGTTATTCATTCCTCAAAACCAATTCAAAAAACTCTTTAGACCTAATACTATCTGTCTGAAGAGTAATTATCCCAAAGAATGTTATCAGTGAGTGAAATCATGGTTCGAATACCCACCAACCAAAACCTCTGTTTACGCTGTAAAGGTGGGAAATTTTTGTGTGGTCTTTCCTATTGTCCCATTATTCTAAAAACAAAGGCTTTATTACCAGTTAGAAAGATTTTACCTAAGTTAAAAGATGAATACTATGGGCCTAGCCCACCAAGCCTGTTTGTTGGTAGATTTGGATATCCAAAGGTCAGGTTAGGTCCAATGGCAGCATTGAATTGGGAGAATATTCAAGTAGTCGATGAACCTGATATTTGGCAGACAAATATGTCATTAGAAGATATTGTTCATCTCCGAGCTAAATTATTTCGTTTTATGGCTGAACCAGTCCAAGTTACAGATGTTACATCATCCACAAAAATCCTTGAAATCACACAGGAACAGATCCAATCTTCTTCTCCTGTTGATCTGGAAGTAAAGTTCTCTAAAAAACCTCGACTCGATCTAAGTTTCAATCGTTTCACTCAGCCCATGGGCGCTCGAGTTCATATTGATTCAATACATCTAGCATCTACTCCTAAAGTTGATCATCAAGTAGAACGTATTGTGAGTGATTCTGATTTGAAAGCTGTTTCTGCAGTTACAGAACTATATAGAACAGAGGCAACAGTTACTCAAATATCAAGAATACTATCTGCTGGTTTGTTAGGTGAGACTAAAAATCGGAGGTTCGTACCTACAAGGTGGAGTATCACAGCTGTTGACGATATGACTGGAAACTATCTCAGAAGGAAAATTCAGGACTATCCTGAAATTCAGGATTTTATGGTTTTTCACAATTCTTACCTAGATAATGATTTCTGGGTATTATTTATTCCTGGACGTGAGTGGCACTTTGATTATCATGAAACATGGAAAAAGAAGAGTGCTTGGAATATTTCTGGTTATACTCCAGGAATTTCAACGGATACTGAAGGCCCAAATGGACGAAAAACTTACGCAACTAATACAGTTGGAGGTTATTATGCTGCTAGATTAGCTGTACAAGAAAAACTTGTACAGATGAGACGAAAAGCCGCAGTGGTTGCTTTTCGAGAGGTTGGAAAAGGATACGCGATTCCTTTAGGAGTCTGGCAAGTCCGAGAAAACATGCGTAAGGCAGTTAATAATCCCTATCAGTGTTTTAACGATTTGCATCAAGCCCTCAGATTTATTGGTAAACATTTAACAACTCCAATGCGATATTATTACCATCAAAGCCCTATCTTGTATCGAAAAACATTAGATGATTATTTTTAGAGCAAACTTTTTGTCATTATCGAAAAGAAAAAGAAAAAAATCTCTTGCTAATTGACATTACACTGAAAAATAAGAGAATTATCAGAATGAATTTCTAGAAAAGCATCATTAATGAGGCTGTGAATTTTCATGGTTTTTCGTGAGTCTCTAACTGCTGCGATTACGCGATATTACGTGTTCAGCGGTCTTTTTCGGGAAGGAGAGGAACAAATGACTTTCGAATCTGCTGATGCAAACCTAGTCGAATTGAGTCATACTCTTGAAAGAGAATATGCGGGAACCGCTCGTGGGTTTTTTGTTGAATTAGATACTTTTGATGATGAAACTCATCAAAGCGAAATTATCGTTGGATTCACGATTTGGCCGTATGAAGACGATGAAAATGAAGAGCAACTCATCCTGAGAAGCGTACGTGATGAACTTGAGAAAATAGGATTTGTGGAGGATGATGTATATTATCTAGGTGACGGGCCTGATATTCGTTAATTCTCAAATAATTCAATTGAACCTTTTTGATGAAGTAATGTAATTTCCACACTATAAATGATGGTAATATTGGATTTTTTTACCATAAAGATGTTGAAAAGTCATATGAATGGTTTGAGGAGGGATTAAACCTGCTTCAGTAATGTATGCAGAAATATTATGTCGGTCAATGGTTTCGAAAGCAGGATTAACGACCCTAATTCCTGGAGGAACATCATCATCCCATATTTCAAAAGGAGCGCGCATTTCGATCTCACTAAGTCGGCCGATACTTGTAGCTTGATCATATTTTAAAAGAGAAGTACAAATGTATAGGGGAACATGTTCTTCTTCTGACGCGAGAGCACAAAGACGGGAACCGATCTTATTTAAAGCGACTCCTTCAACAGTAATTGCGTCTGCTCCCATGAAAATCATGTGAGGCTTGTAAACATTCATTGCCCATCGCATTGCTGAATCTACAATATGGGTAACGCGAATATTATTCTCCAATAATCTTTTCGCCGTCTTCCTTCCTTGATAGAGAGGTCTAGTCTCAGTATTAATTACTTCAAAATCCTTCCCTTGATTAGCCGCTTCAAGAAATATCCCTACAGTAATAGACGAGTGGCAGTGGGTGAAGACTCGTGAACCATCTTGGATTCGCTCTGCCCCAGTTTTAAAGATTTTTTGCTTTGCTTCATTTATTAAATCAATATATCTCTTCCCATGAACATCAGCTGTTTCTTTTCCGTCTAGCCGAATCCCTGTCATGACATATCGTAATCCATTTCTTAATGCTGGCTCTGTAACTCTTACACTGCTAAGTTGGTTAACAACAGCCTCTAAATGCTTAAATAATTCTTCTCCTTTTAGTGGAACGGTTTTTGCATGTTTTGCAAAAGCACCAACCCCAAAAATGGCGACACTTGTAGCACCTTGAATGGTTAAGTTTTTAATTTTCCTCATTGTAGTTTTTAGTTCACGAAACTCTGGAGTTTCTGTAAAATTTCCTTTCAAAAAAATTTCTCACCTTTAAAATCTCTTAGCAGCCTAAGAAACAATTTTGAATTTTCTTAATATTTCTATTATTACTTTAAAGCGAAGCTTGATTAGTTTATCATAGTTTGGAGTCTACTAGAAAAAATGTGAGTCTTTGAAAGAAACTAAAATATGTATGAGAACTTCCAATTCTAAGAAGGAATAATACAGTTTAATAATAAAAAAACAATTTCACTTGAACAGATCAGGAATTTCTACTAAAATGTCGTCTCTTTTTTTGAATAAAGAAATAAGCTTTAATAATATCTTCTAGTACTCAATACTCAGAATTTCTAGCCATTCTTGAGAAAGATTTGTAAAGATTTATGAGTGCAAATAGAAAACTTATTTACAAAAGACTCATTAATTTTTTTTGGAAGCATTGACTAATCTATTGTGATCGTGGTTATCAGTGTCGAGCATACTACGAAGAATTTTCAAAGGAAAAAAAGTCGAGAAATATGAGATTACTGTTATTGGTCTCGATGGTGCTGGTAAAACCACAATCGTTAATAGACTTTTACGTTCAGAATTTGTCCCTACGACCCGAACTCTTGGCGTCAACTATCGAACTGTAAGATATCGCCAAATTGAGTTTAACCTGGTCGATTTAGGTGGACAAGAGATCTACCGTAACCTTCTATGGCATGATTCTTTAGTAAAAGCATCGGCAATCGTTTTTGTACTTGATAGTGCTGATATTCGTATTGCAGAAGCATCAGAGGCTTTTTGGGATTCAATCCAACGGAATGAGAAAGCTCCAGTCCTTTTTATCGCTAATAAAATCGACCTAGAGGGAGCACGAGCTTTCGATTTGATAGTACGTGATCTTGATCTACCTCGTGCACAAAGATCAGATAGACCTGTAGGATTGTTTCGGGTGTCAGCAAAAACTGGAGAGAATTTTTACGATGCTTTTGATTGGATAGCCGATGTCTTATCTGGTGTTGAATCTACATTTAAATGCAAAGTCCGTGTTGTTATTTTAATTGATCTCGAAACACACCAGATCTATACTACAAAATTCACCAATATCGACCCTTCAATACTGGATCAACTGAATATGGGTATTAGTGAAACAGTGAAAGAATTGTCAAAAAATCCGACGGGAATGGAGGTAATAACAGCTTCCGATCTCCAGCTTGTTATCGTGAAAACCCATCCTTTAGTAACTGGACTTATAATTGGGTACTCCGATTCTGTTGTACGATCTAAATTGATTGCTGAACGATTAATGAAAACAGCTTCAGCTTCGATTGAGATTAATCAATTTGATTCTCGTGTACTACTAAAATTAATGGAGAAACAATGGCCTTTAGATATCTATAGACAGAAAATTGATGTTTAAAGATCTTCATAATCATCATACAAAAGTTTCATTACTTCAATGCACAAAGTATGCTAAAGGTAATCTTTTAATCCTAATAAATCTCGTCCAATTTCTGATTTACCTAAAAGTTTACGTTCTAATTCTTCAAACTCCTTGATAATTTTGTCATTGATACTAGGATGGATTGCTTTTTTCGCTTCAAGAAAATGACGTCGTTCGATTAATTCCGTGTTCAAATCTTCACGGAGACCAATCATAACAGCTTCACGACAGATTGTTGCTATATCTGCTCCTACATAACCCTCCAGGTCACTAGCAAGTTGAGGAAGGTCAACATCTGATGCTAGCTTCATTCCACTTGTATGGATTTGTAGTATTTTTTCTCGAGATTTAGTATCAGGAGGTTTCACTAATAGTAATCGATCAAATCTCCCTGGTCTTAAAAGAGCTGGATCAATCATATCTGGCCGATTACTTGCACCCAATACCACAACATCGCGAAGACTCTCTAACCCATCTAGTAATGATAATATTTGGTTCACAACGCTCTCCGTGACATGACTACCACCAGTAAATACTCCTCGACGTGGAGCAATAGCATCAAGTTCGTCTAAAAAAATGATAGAAGGAGCTGCTTGCTTCGCTTTCCTAAAAACTTCACGAACAGCTTTTTCACTTTCCCCAACCCATTTGGATAAAAGCTCAGGCCCCCGAATTGCAATGAAATTCGCTTGACTTTCAGTAGCAACAGCTTTAGCTAAGAGGGTCTTTCCAGTCCCAGGTGGACCATAAAGAAGAATTCCATGAGGAGGGGTAATACCATGGCGTTTAAACATCTCAGGGTGAGCAATAGGCCATTCTACAGCTTCAATAAGTTGTTGTTTTACCCTTTCAAGACCTCCAACATCTTTCCAGTGGACATTTGGAATTTCCAACAGCACTTCGCGCATAGCTGAGGGTTCTGTGATCTTAAGTGCTTCATCAAAATTTTCCTTTGATACAACGAGTTTTGAAAGAATCTCTGGTGTAAGAGGTTTATCAAAATCAATCTTTGGTAATATTTTGCGAAGGGTATGCATTGCAGCCTCTTTTGTAAGAGCAGCGATGTCTGCTCCAACAAAACCATGCGTTTTAGCTGCATACTCTTCTAAATCGACATCTTCATCAATGGGCATTCCTCTTGTATGGACTAGCAAGACTTCATAGCGTCCATTTCTATCTGGAACCCCAATTTCAATTTCTCTATCAAATCGTCCAGGTCTTCGCAAGGCTGGATCGAGTGCGTTTGGACGGTTTGTAGCTCCTATAACTATAACCTTACCCCGACTCTTTAAACCATCCATTAAAGCCAATAATTGAGCAACAACTCGTCTTTCTACCTCTCCAGTGACTTCTTCCCGTTTTACTGCAATTGAATCTAATTCATCTATAAAAATGATACTTGGGGCTTCTTTCTCAGCTTGTTGAAAAATCTCACGAATGCGTTGTTCACTCTCCCCATAAAATTTCGACATAATTTCAGGCCCAGCAATTGATACAAAATTCACTCCAGATTCATTTGCAACTGCTTTGGCGAGTAATGTTTTACCTGTACCTGGAGGCCCATGTAATAAAACACCTTTTGGAGGGTCGATACCTAACCGTTCAAAAAGTTCAGGATGTTTCATCGGAAGCTCTATCATCTCCCGTACCCGTTTAATCTCCTCTGATAATCCTCCGATATCTTCGTATGTCACCCGTGGCATCATTCGGAGGTCTTTGGGAGCTTCTTCAACTATATTGACTTCTGTTGTATCTCCTACAGTTACAATGCCTTCTGGGTCCGTTGCAACGACCACTACTTTAATCTCACCCAAAGATACAGGACTGGATGCACCAAAGAATCGAGATATAAAATCATCCATTCCTGTCCCACTGGAACCTCCAGAGGGAGGGATCTTACGGATTTGTCCTGTTATAACCAGTAAATCACCACGTGAAACTGGATGATTCTGTAAGCGTTCACGAATTATTTCAGACCTGACTAAAAGCCGAATACGTTCTTCTGCAGGAGCTATAGTTATACGTTTTGCCTCTCGTTTTTTAATCGGCCGTATACGAACAGTTTCACCTAAACTCGTCCCTACATTCCCTCTAATCAACCCATCCATCCTAATGATTTTTTTCCCCCTATCTTCTCGTCTTCCTGGTATGACCAAGGCACCTGTTTTTCTTCCCCCAGCTCTCTCACTAGAAATCTCAATTATATCTCCTGTTTCTAATCCATTTTCCCGCATGATAGAATAATCTATGCGAACTAAGCCTCGGCCCACATCACCCTGGTTCGCCTCTGCAACTTTTAGAAGTAATTTTGAATCATTATCGTCAGTCATTTGACAAACAATTCTCCAGTGCCATTTTTCTTTAATTTAATCTTAATTTGAAAGAGATTCTTTTCAATAATGAAATGAACAAACAATTCCTAATAATTTTTCTACTTATGTGGATTATCGTATTACATCACTTTGTTTTACGTGAAAAATCTATTAATTTATGGAGGTATGCTTTTGCTTCTAGAACTTCTTTCTTCGCTTTTTTTTCCGAATCTGCCGATTTTGAAATGATTAAATGAATATTTTTTTCCTCTTGATAAGCTTCAGGGAGTGATTTAATCCATACATCATACTTTTGACGCACTTTTGCTAAAAATGGGGCGAGTAAAGATTCATCTGTGAACGATGATGTAAATTCTGTTTCAAAATAACTTATATGCTCCGCTTTTATTAAAGCCATAATTTTCGACTCAATTAAAAGATACATATCTTTCATTTCACGGGGTACTCCAGGAAGACAAAAAATCCATGTATTTGAGTCCATATGGTTAAAAAAAATGCCAGGAGCGGTTCCGACTGGATTATTGATAGATTCCGCGCCTTCTGGCAAAATAGCCATTTTTTCTCGACTGGAAGTAATTTCAGGTGTTTCTACTAGTTTATTATTAAATAAAGTCTTATATCGCTGTGTAACTATTGATAATGCTTCAGGGTTAAGTTCTGTGGCAACATCTAATGCTTTTGCAAGAAAAAGCGCTGTTGAGTCATCCCAAGTCGGACCTAAACCTCCTGTTATAAGAATGAGTCGGTAATCACATGATGATAGAGCATGTGAAATCTCATTTGGTACAATTTCTGGATCATCAGGAATAGTAATGATTTTCTTTACGATAAAACCCAAATTTGTGAGATTTTTCGCGAGATAATTTGCATTTGTGTTGATAGTTTTCCCTGAAACTAACTCATTTCCTATTGAGATTAACAACGCGTTCAGCAACCATCTAACCTTCAGATATGAATAGATAATTTGGCCTTATTATAAAATAATTATTTTTCCTTCTTATAAATAATTACTTGTATTTTTTTTTCATATTTTCATTAATTCTATCTTTATTTATATAAATTAGCTTGACTTTCACTAAGTTTTAGCCAATGATATTGAAAAAAAAGGCTCTTTTGGTCTACAAAGTATTTAATTAATTGATTAATTTAAAAAAGAGGAAAATTATAGTGTGTGTATAATACTGAAACATATAAAGAACCCTCTCCTTAAGTCGTACCGAAGAAAGACTACACCTCAATGACGTACGATGCACACTATAATTTGATTAATTTAAAAAAGAGGAAAATTATAGTGTCAATGACGTAGGATGCTAGCCAATATGATACCAGAAGAAGGAGAACTCCTTTCAAAGGAAGTTCTTCATAAGATACGAGATTTAGTGACTGAATTACGATCAATTGACCCAACAGTGCAAGTTATCTCCACTTTGAACGAAGCACAAAAAATAGTGATAGAAGTTGAAAAACTAGAAAAAGACTTACCTAAAGCGGGATTCTTCAAAAAAAGGGGAATGAAAAAGGCTCTTACTCAAAACAAAGAGAAATTTAGTAAGCTCTCTGAGGATTTGTTAAACACCCTTTTAGTTGGATTTCGTAAGATTTACTTTGACCTGGCAAATAACATCAAGGAAATTGCCAAATTTATCCCTCAAGAGACAGAAACTATTCGCAAACTTCAAATTCCCAGTTTTAATGTCAATGAAATCGTGAAATTTAGTTCAAAAGTGCTTAGAACGTATAATCAGATATCTGAGGTTTTACGAGGAAAAAACGTTTCTATACTATTATTTAATCGTGAGATTATTGAGCTCTATGGAAAATTTGTTAATTTTGATGAAGAAAAGATACGAATCACAAATCAGACAACTAAAACTAGTATTCATGTTATGGCTATTCCTGATTTACTAGAAGTTTATAATCAGTTAGAAGCTGAAAATGCGTATTTAAAACAACGCAGAAAAGGTACAGAAGGTAAAATTCAACTTGCAATAATTCAAATGTCTTCTGAATTACAACAACATATTGATACGGTTGCTTCAATTGGTTTGGATCTTTGGGCAAAAATAGATGCTTTGAAAGAGGAAATACAAGATATTCAAAGTAGTACAGAGAAAACAACTTCAGTTGAAACCCTTATTGGATTGGAAAAGAGGTTAAACTCACTTAGTAATGAGTTCATTAATGCACTTAGAACATATGAAATTTCATTAAAAACCGAAACAGAAGATCAAATCGGACGGATTCTACAGATAACAGGGAGAGAAGGATTGGAATCTTCTTTTTCACCAGTTCCAGAAACTGATGTTTCTTCTACGAGTATACCTACCATCATTCAAGACATTGAGAAAATTCGTTCTTGGCGCCAACAGCAGATTATTACGACAAAGAAAATGATCAGTACATCAGAATTGATTAATGCTTCTAAAGCTATTCGTGCAATGAAGATACCAGTTCCTCCTGATTTTACTAAAGATGTACGAAAACTTGAGAAAGACGCAGCAAAAGGAAAAGATCTTCAAGAATGGGTAGAACTAGCGAAAAGTTATCATGAATTAAAATCAACTTTAGCTGAAGAGTGTCAAAATTATTTTTTCAGACTATTAGAGAATCCTCACATCCAAGAAGTGATAAATTTAGTTGAGGGGCCTCAAATACCAACCATTCGCGATTTTGAAATATTAACTCCGAGTGAATTAAGTAATAAAGCCCGAGAAATAAAGGATTGGGAGACCCGTCTGGTTGCTTACTTTTCAAGACCTGCTCAACAAAATCTTAGACAAAATTTGCTGAATCTATATGATTCTCGTGAAAGCTTGCGGAATATTTTATCAGAAGAACTGAAAGATCAAATTGAGTATCAAAGGAAACAAAAAATTGCAGAAGAGATAGATATTCGAGACTTAGTTCATGAAATTGAAGTCCTGCATCACCTTAATACCAATATTAAAACTGAACTCTGGAACAGAATGGATAATGAAATACATCCAATCTACAATCAGCTCACAAATCTAGAAACAATTCCTCCTAAATTAAAAGCTCATGTTCCTATTCTTGAAGTTGAGGATTTGAAAGCATTTCGAGATGAAGCTAGCGCAGCAGCTCAAAAGAGTATTCAAGAACTTCTGGATGAGTATGAAAAGATTCAAGTGTGGAAGTACAAGATATCTTCGCGGATCCGTGAAAATTTAAAGTCGATTCCATTTCCATTGATTCCTATAGAGACACGGTTTGATCTACGGGAAAAACGTAATCAAATAGTGAGTTCTATTGATGAACACTCTGAATCAGGAAATATCGGGGATGTAATTAAAGAATATATTTCTTTCCTGGAAACGATTGAAGAAAATAAGAACGAAATAATTATCGAATTAAAAAAACAGATAACAAATCTTGAGGGAGTCGATAAAAGACTGTTTCGCTTATTAAAATCTCGGAAAAGCAGTTTAATCTATTCAACTGATAGAGAAATTGATGACCTTGATTATTCTGAAGCTCTGACGGAATTTTGGCAATTAAGAGCATTTATTGAACGAAAAGCTTCAACACTAGCTGAACATATGGAACGGGAGATTTCCTCTCATATACAAGATTATTCCAAGCTTCCTAGTCAATATGCAATGTTTTTTGCAGAAACATTGGAACTTATGAATGAAAAAATGGCTGAAATCAAAACCCATAAAGATATTGTGAGATTAGTCAATGTTTTTGAGAGTTATAGTTTAGAAAGCCTACAAATGGCTAAGGATTCTTTAGCTACACTTCATCAAAACCTCTATAATTGGTTAAGAGTAAGTTTACCACGGATAAATGAAATCACACCTGTCGATGGTACTGTTTTTGCGGCAGAAAGGAAAATTGCTGATTTTGAAGCTGATGAAGTATCTCATGAGCGATTAGCACATAAATTACGACAACTTATCTTCTTATATGACACAGAAATCGTAGCAATTCTGCTAGCTCAAGGTGTAAAAGAATCACGAACCGTCCTGAAAAATGTTAATGATCTAAAAGAAGTCGGGATCAATATCATCGAGTATGTGGGGGGATATATTGAAACTTTCAGCCAGGTAATAGTTAAAAACCAAGAAGATGTTCAATTACGGGAAATAACTGATGTTTTTGTAGAAATTGATCGCTTACAGACTGATGCAAAGGCTTGTAGTGAAATTAGATCCATGGGAAAACGTTATATCACGGAAATACAAGATGCAGTTGAGTATTTGTTCATTCATTATGAAATTGACCTACGTCAAGATGAACGGGTTGATTTAGCCTATTTAAGTCAATTTCAAGCAATTGCTACAACAAATCATGTCAGTCGATTAACACAAGCTATACTCAAACTGGTATCTGTACGAGGATCTGTTATCGAAATCATGAAGAAGATTGAAAGAGATCGAAATGTTGCACTACAAACTGGATTAGGGAGTTTAGAATATTATTCTAATATTCAAGAAGTCTTTAAGAGATATACAAAGGAAGCATCTGATAGTATTTTTCCTTTATCTAAATTAGTCAAAGCCCGCGAGGAATTTTTAGCCTCTCATGATCTCAGATATATTTTAGAATTATTGCCACAAATAGATGAGCAAAGAAATGAGTGGAAGAAAGTTTCTGTGCAGTTAAACCATTGGCATCGTGCTATACGCATGTTCCGTCCTCGATATTCCCCGACGGAGAGTAAAGAGGAGAACTCACGACAGTATAAAGAAATTTCTAAGAAAATCAAAGAAACGTATCCTCATAATAAAGCAATCCGTTCTTATTTAGCTCTTGTCATGAAATTACTTATTGAAATTAAATCTGGTAACAAACTGTAGTAGAATACGACTTTCAAAGAAATAATACAAATTTGAGTGTGAAAAAATGTCAATCGAAGGAGAACCAGAATCAGAGATATTTGCTATCGGTATTGGTGAATGTGGATCAAATTTAGTTGGTAGCTACCTAGCTAAATCGAAAAAAGGTGAGCTACCTCAACGTATCAGAGAATATCTCGTGATGAATACTGATCGGGGAGATTTATTGAAAGCACGAAAGAAATATTCAATTTCCAAGAAAAGAACTCTTCTTTATTCAGATGCAGAGATTGGAGTAGGTGGGAAATTTTCTGCAGGTTACGAAGCAGTTATGAATTCGCAAGATATTGTACTTAACCAATTACAAGGCCTTGGGTATGAGGGGATTAGTGGTTTTTGCATTTTTACTAGTTTTGGAGGCGGTACTGGATGCGGTGGGACTCCTGCTTTAATAAGATTACTAAGAAAGCGTTTTGCTGAAGAAGAAAAGCGTAAAATCTTTATATATGTATTTGGGGTCTTACCTTTCGTCAACCAGTCTTCTGAAGCAGTTAACAGTGTCTGGGCATTATCAAGATTGCTACGACTCCAGTTAGAAGAAGGAAATATGGGACCTGATCTTATTCTTCTTCTTTCCAATAGAACAATGCTTGAAAGAGTTTTAAGTTGGCAACGTGGGGAATCTGTTGACCTGTTGAGTAGACAAATAGGGAAAGATTTAGCTGATTTAAGTAGTGAGCAGGTTAGTTCCAGTATTCCAACTGTTATAGGTCAAGATGGAACATCTTATCCAGCTCAAATAGAGGAAGCTTTTGTTGAATTAGTTAACCCCTTAGCTTTAGAATCCATTGCGGAAATGCTGTCCCCTGGTGTACCTGAAGTAGGAAAAGAAGTTTTACCTACTACCGATATTGGTGATTTTGCTTTGAAATTGGATAGTGTTGTTGTTCCTGCAATGTTTGATGATTTATCCGTTTTCCCCGAAATTGGTGGAATGGGGTCTCAACTTTCTACTGCGGTAGAATACACACTTTCCAATTGCAGCCTAACAGATATGGGAACAAACCCTGCTGCTTCATCTGTTTTCTCCGTACTCAGTGGTCCCCGCAATATTGCACGAGTAGAATATGATCCTCACTTGAAAAAAGCATTGGCACCATTCTTAGCTAAAGGTGCAAGCATTTCTCCAACTTATTGCGCCTATGATGATGATACCACACGAGCTTCTCTCCTTCTATTATTTGGTTTACCAAAAATACCAGAGTTGCATGATATTCTTGAGGAGGCCAAAGCACTAATTCAACTTCATAGTGGTGACTCGGAATTAAAGCAGCACTGGTTTAAACGATCAAAAGGGACAACACAGGAAGAACTGAATTCAGCGGTAAATGATCTCGAGAAGTTGTTTGGATATTACATCAAACCAGAATAAGGTGCTGGATCAAGTTGGACGAAAAAAATCGCCCAAAGTTCGAATTTACACAAGATTCACGTAATCATAATAAATTTATCAAAGATCAATCAATTTTAACACCAGATAAGGATAAACAGAAGTATCCTTCATTTGATTTTTGGAGTTCCCGAGGTAATATGGGAGAAAAAATCAATCTCCTTATTGGATTGAATCTCTTAGTCATTAAGCTCATCTCATCACTAGTTACAGCATTACGGACTGAGGATGTCTTAAATGATGATGTAATTGCAACTTTAACCATGGTTGAAGAATTCCTTTCTAAAATGCTTTTACAACCAGAATCAGGTTTGGAAATACTAGAAAAAATTGAGAAAATTAATTTAGAAGTCACTACATTACTAGGTGAACTTTCTAGTTCTTCAACACTAACTGAAGCTCTTAGAAAACCAGCTGTGATTCCAAAGGTAAGAATAGGCCTTTTTCAACGAAATATTGAATTTAAAGACAGGTGGGGAATCATTGATACCATTGAAAAAATGTTCTCTTCTTATTCGAACTTATCTCATTTAGGTTTTCCTAATTACTACTTCACTGCATGTAAAGAGCTTCATCGTTATGAGTTGTTACCAGAATCTTCTCTCCCTAATCCGTACGAAATTATTCAACTTCCAGCTTTTGAGTTAAAAAATCTCATTAGTAAGCTCTTGCGAGAAGCTCCAGCTGCACGCTTACTCCAAAACCTCCGTCGTTTGTTTCCTGGTGAAGATGAAGTAAGCCTTATACCTTTGGAACAGGAACAAGTCCAAGATGTTGTGAAGAATTATTATCTGAGTATTTCAGAGTACTCAGGTGATAGTCGAAAGCTACAAGACTCACTTCGTGTTTCTTCCAGCATTTTAAAGAATTATAACCTCGGATCGGGAGATCTAGAATCTAGAATACCTAATGTTTCATTTTCTGTCGTGAAAAAGATTTATCTAGATTTACAGAAAGCCGCAGGGAATGATTTCAAACAATTCATCTGCTCTGAAACAATCATCATGATCGATAGATTAAATAACACAATGTTAGAAAACGAGAAGTTTGTGACTTTTTTAAGACGCTTGAAATAATTTTGTTCTTTGAATTTAGCTATAAGATTCAATGTCAGTTGTTTGGTGGTTTTAATCAACCTTAATAAAGGATTGATATTATTACTGCTTGAGTCTTGAAGTTTCGAAAATCTTTTAGAATCTTTGAGTTTATTACTCATTAATATTGATAGAATGAGATGTGAGAAAATAGCATGGGCCTAGAAGATGATATCAAAAGCATAAGGCAACAGGTCTCGGAATTAACGCAATCACTTCAAATAATGAAAGATCCCTCAGATATAATATCAGATGTACAATATTCAGTACAAAAGAGTGTTGAAGAGATAAAATACGGCTTAACTGCTATCCAAGACATACTTGACGCTTCAAAAATCAGTTCTGAATTGCAGGTTTCAATCCAAAACCTTCCATCAATAATTTCTAAACTTGAGGAATCCATCGGATCTTTTCAAAAAACATTCGTGAGAACTGCTGAAGAAACAAAGAATGATCTGAAATTCATTAAGGTAAGCTATGTAGAAGATGTCGTTGGAAGTATGCGAAAGCTTTCCAATGATATTACTACTATGGTGGAATCATCAACTGAAGAAACCAAAGGTCGATTTGAAGCTAGTATAAACAATTTTGTAGTAATTTCAGATAAACTTGATAACGTTGTAAGTAACCTAAGCGCCCTAATCGAGAATCAGACTGATCAATTAGCCACTGTTGCTGAACTTAGGGATCGAGTGAATGCAATAATCCAAGTAGAATTGGCTTCACTTCGTGATCGCATCGCTATTTACTTAGAGTCATCTGTCAACGAGCTTAAGACATCAGTGACAGAACGTCTAGCCATGCAAGGTGGAACTCTTCAAAAATTGGTACAAACAACTGAACAGTTAACTCGAAGGATTTCTGATCTTCCAGAGGTAATAAACCAGCAAATTAACACAATTGTTGAAACGAAAGTAAAAGCAGAGCTTACTTCGATGCAAAAAGAAATGAAAAAGATGACCGCGTTTATTATTCGAACCCAAAGAGAAAAATCCACATAATGTCTTCATTACAAGAAAACTGTTATATATTCTATTGATTTCAAAAACAGTATAAAATTTTATTTTATAGTTTTCCAAGCCAATTCGTTATGGCTACTTAAAACGTGAATAGATACAAATTATACTAAAATTCTGATCACGCCTCAATTGCTATTCGTTCAAAATTATAGGCTTCAAACATTCCTCGATTTGTCAAGAATTTAAATATTTTAAGGATCTGATCCATCTTCTGTTCACCAAAGAGATCAAGGCAATCTTTAAATGAAACCATGCTATTTTTATCTAGCATACTGTCAACTAGTTTGTCAAATTCTTCCTTCTGGATATCTCCGATTAATTCAGTGAATTTTGGGAATTCTCTATAAAATTGATAGAGTCTTCCCCCGCGTGGAGTGATCTCAAATAATAGAGTTGTGGGGTATTTTAGATACTCAGAAAGACTAGCAAATTGGTTGTTATGGATCCTAGACATTTTATCACGGAAAAAATGCTGATAAATCTGGGTTCCAACTCCTGAAAAAGCACTCTTTTGAAAAATGGGGTCATTCAGCTCTTCTGCATAAATTTCCTCAATTCGTCTGATGAATCTCAATAGGTCTTTCCGAATGTCATATTCCTCTCGTTCTTTATGCTCCTTATCGAGATCTACAACCACGATTGCAATTAATCGGTTTCCAGCTTCTAAGATCATATCTGCCCCTTCTCCAAAGTCTACCTTCGATAAAGTTCCCTCGCTCAAAACTTCTTTACTGAAGTTCCTTAGTGCCATAAGTAAAGAGCCAACCATATCTTGATCTTGTTCTGTCACACCAAACGATTGGTTATAGATAACAAAACCTTCATCTGTGATCAGATAAACTAACTTCAAGCGAACCATAGAACGATCCCCGATAGTAGATTATTATTTTTTAATAACATATCCATCTATTGGAAAAATATAATGAAACCTCGAATCAATTGGAGGCATCTAATTATAAGATTTAGTCAATAATGATGTTTCCTGCCTTAATTCAGACTCTAATTAATAAGAAGTATTATACTATATAAAAAGTATTCTTATCACATTTCAGTCATCAGGAAAACCAAAACAAGAGTATTAATTTAGAATGCTTAATTCAGTTAATCTGCCAAAAATGAGTGTTTCTGCATTTATCCTTGCTGCAGGTACAGGATCACGGCTGTATCCATTTTCATATAGCACTCCTAAACCGATGTTACCTTTATTGAATAAACCTATATTACAACACTCAATAGAACGACTTTTCAAGGCTGAAATTCAGAATATTGGAATTGTAATCCCAAAAGATGACAAGATCATTCCCTCATTTATTGATATAACTTTTCCAAATCTCAATATATCCTACATCGTTCAGGAAAAAGCACTTGGAACAGCACATGCGGTTTTACAGATTGAAGAATATTTATCTACAAAATATTTTCTAGTAATTGCAGGAGATTCACTGTTTTCAGCTTCTTTCTTAAAAGAATTAAGTAGAGCTCATATTAAAGAAAAAAATGACATCACTCTTTCTCTTGAAAAAATGGGATTCGACCTGATGAAAAAATCTTCCACAGTTGATTATCGAAATGGTCGTGTATTAAAGGTTCAGGAAAAACCACAAACTCCAGCTGAAATATTAAGTGATCTAAATTCAGCAGCCCTTTATATCTTCTCTAAATCAATTTTTAACATAATAAAAAGCATCAAAAAATCCAATCGTGGTGAATATGAACTAGCAACAGCGATCAACAAAACCATTCGTCAAGGAGGCCAAGTGGGCGGATTGATTGCCAAGAGAGTCTGTCATATAAGCACTTCTCATGATTTATGGCGTTTTAACCTCGAATTTCTTCAAAAGATTCAAAAAGGAAGAATTAATGAAAATATGATTGGAAAAAATGTCACTATCGACGAATCAGCTGTCATTAAGAACTCCATTTTAGGAGATAACTCAGTTATTAAGAAGGGAATAGTATTAACAAGTAGTGTTGTTCTACCAAATACAATTATAGATCAAAATTATGAGAATTCACTTATTCAATCAGATTATTATGAGTGTTATTCTGAGAATAAGAAGGAACAGACTTCACTGGAATGAGATTTTTTTGCGGAATCATTTTCTAGGCTAGCTTTTAATTAATCCTTGTAGAGTATTAATCCAGAAAGGCTTGAATTATTAGTATCTGTTTTTTGGTGTAATAATGGCTATTAATGCTGCAAAACTCTCTCGTTTGTCTCGAAATAAAACAACTGGGAATTTAGTTATCTTAATAGTAATATTTGTCGGAATTACATTTATCTTAAGTACATTAGGAACAGGATTATTGTCTAACGTTAACAAATTTGCCATTTTAGCTGGATTTATACTAAGTATTTTCTTTTCATACATAGCAAATAGAAAATTACGTCAACCCTTTTTTATAGAGATTTCCCGATATCAAGAGGAATTGGTAAACCGTCGTTTTACTGTACAGCATACGATAGCTCAAATTGAATTAGTCGAACCATTACAGACCATAAGTACGGCAAAAACCATCCTAATGCAATTAAATGATGTGTATATTGAAATGGAGGAGATATTAAATTTAACTAAAAAAGAAATCTCAATAGGTTCCCCTCTTATTAATAATCCATACATCCAAAAAGAACTAAAGGATATCATCAAGTTATTGGATCAATTTCTAAAAGAAATCAGAAAAAAACGGGAAAATGTTGTTTTTTTAACAAATGTAAGACAAATTATTCTCAAAACTATAAATACACAGATTTCTCGACCACGGAACGAGATTGAGTCTGATTATTTAATGTTCAAGGTTCGTAAACATTATCAAGACCGAATTATTGATTATCATTTGCTTCAGCGAATTCTTGAGCATATAATGTCTCAAGGAGAAATTGTTGGGAGACTGGAACACAATATGGTTGGTGAATTAATTTTAGCTGTAGAGGATTGTTATGAAGATGAGACCATTAGTAAATTCCCTCTGGATGTATCTAAACAATCTGAAAAGTATTGCGTAATTTGTCGGTCTTCTATAGAGTCTGATACTGATAATGTTGTTTGTCCGATCTGTCAGAATACGTTTCATCGTAACCATTTGTTAGAATGGTTAAAAGTTTTCAATCAATGTCCTATATGCCATGAACGATTAACGTTGTTTTCTAATCCTTCTTAAATAATCATTTTTCTCCCTAGTGTTGTGTTTAGTAATTAATTTTTAGTAGAATTGAAATCCTGTGTTTCTTCAAGAATCATCAACCTCTCCTGAAAGTAGTTTCAAAAACTTTTTATTAAATTGAACAATGAGAAATCTTGCTAAAGTATTTGCTTCATATGTACTTGAATATTTGATCGAAGATATTTTATCAAGATATTTCAGGATATTTAATATGAAGGGATAGTTAGGGGTCATTTTGTGAATGAGTCCAGATGAGGAATTTAGCCTGGATGGAATTGCAGAGTTAGATATCCAAGTGAAGTTATATCAGATGGGTGTGGAATCGTTCAGTCCATATGCTGACTCTGGTAAAGTAGATATGATAATTCGTTCAGAAAATGGGGATCTTGTACATTATGCTGACATTAAAGTATGTACAGGGTTACAAAAAGAAACTAAAGTTGTATGGGAGCTTGAAATCGGATTTTTTATGAATAATGATAGTTTCATAATTCTAGCAATGAGATTACCTGAAGAGGACGAGACATTTCAGAAACATCATTTTGTAATAGAATCGAAAACATTCCTACAGATAGCAAAAAAGCATCGTATAAAAACGAAAAATGATAAATGGATAGTATCTGTGCCGTTCTCTGATCTCCAGATTCTGAACAACCAATCCAATTCAAAGCTATCTAAATCATTGGCCAGATCTTTGAAACCCTATTTTGACAATTGGGATTGTATTCTTGAGTGGCAGAGTAATCCCCCGAAACAAGATTGATCTTTTTCAAACATAAAGCCCTTTACTAGGTTCTACTCCTTCTCCTTGTGTCAGTTGTCGGTTTCGCTCTGATAATTCCATCAGAGATTTTTGAATTTTCTCTGCATCCTGAAGGAGCTTAGAAGTGTCAACTTCAAGACCTTTTATTTGATTAATTGCATCAATCAGTTTAGCAGCGCCTCCTGGGTCGGGATATTGAGTGGATACAGGAACAAGGAGTGAAAAGCCTTCAATAGGCGTTAAAAGCGCCTCATTCATAATTGCTCCAGAGAGTCCAGAAATGAAACCAGTATGGGGTTTGGGAAAATTAAATTGTATCAATTTCCCATTTTCCTCGTAGACCTGAGGTTCAGCTACCAAGAATACATTATTTGTTTTTTCATCCCGAGGATCTGCTATAAATCCGTCCAGACAAATAACTTGTTTGGTTCCAATACTAATTGCCCATTCTAACACAGCATTAGCAAGATAATAATACGCTTGAGGTGGACACGGAGATTCACCGATTAGAATCGCTATTTTACGTTCCTTACTACCATAAATTCTATAAGGATAAGATAGAATACCATCCATAAACACGGAAACAGGAGGGATGAGAGGAGAACGGATTGATCCAATCCACTCTAAATCAAGCTCTTTTATAATGTGTTTTGCGGCAATATTACCAACTAATCCATGTCCAGGAAAACCAACGACAATCCATTCAGGTCTTATATCAGTTGTACATTCACAAACAGTTTTACTGGGATCTGATCGAAAAATAAGCTCAGATGATTTTTCTTCCATGAAATGACCTTCTTCTTTTAGTAATAGTTTTGATCCACATTGGACTAATAAACTTATGTAGATTGTTCTACGATTCAATTTAAATATCAATAAAGCTTGGAAAGTTGTTCCTAGAACCAGTTTAGAATTCAGAAAATAGGGGGAGCGATGTTAATGCGAAGCCAATACACTGGGATACTTCGTAATTTCAATTGAAAATCAGCGATTTCAACAGGTTTGGTGATGTAACAATTAGTTCCAAGTAAATAGGCACGTGAAACATCTTTTTCATTAGCAGAGGTAGATAAAATCACAATCGGAATATGAGCTGTTTCTTTATTATTTTTTAAAATTTCTAACACTTCAAAGCCGTTCATTCGCGGCATTTTAATGTCTAGGAGAATTAGATCAGGTCTTAATCCCCTTTTTAAGATAAGTTCAATTGCTTCCGCACCATCTTTAGCCCATAGGATATTTAACTCTTGAATTACAGCTGATATAGCTCGTTTGATAAGGAAAGCGTGATCAGGGGAATCCTCGACCAGAAGGACTACATTCTTTCTTTCAGTATCTATCACACGCTACATCTCACGATTTATACCATTAATGAAACTAAATAGATCAAATTATGTAAGAGAGGATGGTAAAATGGCATGAGTAAGCCAGAATTCAAGAATGATCCCAAGGGTATCTCGGAAGACCCTAGGATCGGATGGTTTCTTAACCCATGAGTTGACGCCAAGGGAAAAACAACGTTTAATTCTTGGTTGGTCTTGTGATCGTGAAAAGATAATGATGGGAATGATTCTATGGCGTGAAGAAACACTTTTAAGCCGTTTTAAAACCGATACACCATCAAAAGTAGTGCTTTCAATTTCCAATAGAATTAATGAGATTGTGGGGGATGTTTTAACATCAAGAAAGTCTAGAGCTGCCTCACCATTTTCATACCAAAAAACAACAATCTCATTCGAGAAAGACGTTTCAAGAATTTGTTTTATGAAAAGCGCTTGCTCAATATCATCATCAACTAATAAGATATTGTAACCATTAGGACGATCCACTTACCTCAACCTGAAAGACATACATTGGTTTCTCTTATATTAAACATTCTTACTCAATATAATTGGATGATTGCTGTTTTAATTTAGCTAATACAACTATTTTATTCTTTAATGTCAGAAAATATCATTAAATAACTGGTTATTTCTAGTTTAGGAGGAATATCATTGGAAGTCAATTGAAATTATACTCTCCTTCGATAAAAACCTAGTTGAATTGAGAATAGATTGGCATCAAAAAAGGTTAAAGAATCCATAAGAAACGCCCTCAAACAAGACAATTTCAGGCGATCGGACTGTGTTGCATAGAAGATTTGTACTAATAACGCTATTCTTGAGTTTATGGACTCTTAATCTTAATCCAATTACTGCTGCGGAGCCTGTGGACTACGGAGATGTATTAAACGTTAATTATTCTCTGTGGTTGGACGAGGCACATACTATCGAAAAAGCAGGGAATATTGATGTAGATTTGGAGTATGTCTATCTTAGAAGAACTCAAGATGAAAAAATTCCTAATACCGTTGTAAACCAATTTCCTGAATCAGCAGAAGAAAGTCTAAAACAAATCTATGTTCAACCGTTTATAAATGCCATGATTGGAATGCGAGTGAATCAAGAAAAAGATTTCATGATAAAAGCAGAAGACCATGGGTTAAGTGATGAGGATTTTTATTATCATATCAAAATACTCGCAATTCTGTATGATGCGTCAGAACACACAACCATTGTAACATCTACCACCACAGAATCCTCAACTCCATATGAAGGTTTAACGGAGCTATTAATAATTGGAGGAGGCGCAGTTCTATTGGGGGGAGGATTTATCTTATGGCGTTTTCAGGTATCACGCACATACAAGTCAGCACTATCAAGTGAAGAAAGTAAATCTGTTAAAGAGGCCAAAAGCTTTCAAAAAGAAAAGGATCGCCTAAAAGAGTTGCGAGAACTAACGGAATCAGTCGCAGGGGTAGAAGAGACCACAAAAAAGACTGAGGTAAAATTTCGTCCTCGGCGTCGGTAAAACTGGCCAAAAAATAGAGAGAACGATAAGGGATGTCAAAAAAACTACTGGAAGGATTGTGGGAGTCAGAAAAGGCCAAAATTATTGGTTCATTGCCCAAAACGAAAAAATCTTTGACATCACTTCTCAATCATCCAGAAATTGAACTGAAGAATGGGGAAGAATCGTATGTGGAGATTTCAGAACTCGAAATCCTAAAACAGATAGTACCAAACACACTGAATGATCAATTAATGTTACCCTTTATTTTTCAGAAGAAAAAGAGCCAATATTATCTTCTAGGTAACAAACTGGAACAGTGGGTGGTAGAAACACTACTTGGGTTGACACCTTCCTCTCCCTTTTTACTTGAGGTGTACATGCCTCGGTCAAGTTACTATGTATACCACTTCAAACGGATTCAATCAAAGATACCGACATTAGTGTTTCTCACTTTTTATGTCGATTCTCAGAGCTCGTTATAGTTTTTATCCCAGAAGAAAGAATCTCGAATTTTCTCCACGCGAGATCCCCACTAAGGAGTATGGTTGGCGAGAGGGTAGTATCACAGAAGGTACTCAAGTGTTTCTCTTAATCCTTTTGATCCGAGGAACGTTTGGCTTAAACGGCAAGCAAGGTCAAGACATTGAAACGGAGGGCAATGAGAAACAACTATTTGGTGTTTTTGGCTATACTTAGGTGAAGTAAGAATGTGTAATCTATGTCTAATCTCGTCTTTACTCAAGAATGAAAAGCCTATATCCCCAAAGATTAGCACACTTTAGGTGTTGTTCTTGTCCTGATAAAGGAAATGATGAATCTAGAAATATATGTCCGTTTCTCTAGTAACAAATATCTATAAATAAAAAAAAACTAGTAAAAATTGTCCTTCTTATGCTGAGATAAAACTACACTTTTACCAACCTTAATGAATAAAATGACTTAAAACTGGAATGTGTATAAATTCAAATAGAATATGTAATTCAAAACTGGAATAAATGAAAAGAGATTGACAAATTCATCAATGTCAATATTTTTTGAGAAGGTGTTTGTACATCCTCCGAATCACTTAATATAACATGTGAATGAGGAGTCTTTTGATTTTATTCACATTATAAGGCTATCTAACCCGCTTTTTAGGAGAAAAGAGGGATTGAAAATGGTTTACGTTTTCTTTCGTCTTCGAGGAAATACCACAAGGGTACTAAAGACTACCAGAATTACTAACACCCCAGGGAACGCACCTGCTGCTGCCTTTGTCGTCGTCGTTGTTTCAGAAGTGGTCTCTTGAGTGGTGGTAGAGGTCGTGATAGTAGTAGGTATTTGGGTTGTTGCAGGTGTTGTTGGAGTAGCACTGACCTCAATGGAAAAAGCACTTTCACCAACAGCATTAATTGCTGTGATTACGTAATAGTAGGTCACACTACCATTAACTAGAGTATCGGTGTAGTTGGTGTCTGAAGCAATGAAGATAAGGAGGTATACTCCATTACTGGTCCCACGATATACACGATAGCCAGTAATAGTTGATCCACCATCGTTACTAGGTGCAGTCCAACTTAAGTAGATAGATAATTCTCCTGCTGTCGCAGTTAGACTTTGAGGGGCCGAAGGAGAAGTAACCATAGCATTTTGAATAGTAAAGGTGGAATCAGTAACATCTTCCGTAGTTAGACCAGCATAACAAGTGGCAACCACTTTAAGCAGGTATTCTGACCCATCAAGTACTGTGGTAGTATCCCACTGGTAACTGGTGTCATCCAGGCCTGATACCAAAGTAAACCATGTACTACCACTATCATTGGAGTAATAAACCGTATACGTGACCATATGGCCCCACTGGTCAATGGTTGATGACCATTGGATAGTGATAATGCCATTAAGAGTGCAATCACCATTAGGAAAAGTAATAATTGTTGGTGAAAGGTGTGAGGGAGAGGTTAAGGGATGTGAATCTTGGTTGTCTGAATCACCATCAATTACATAGGAATTATCTACAATACCATCACTATTCATATCTGGTGTGGTCCATTCATTCCAGTAGTTGTAGTCAAAAGTGTTAGCTAGACCAGTATTGCTGACATCGGATCCCTGAGAGGAGCCACCAAGATTGTTATTTTTGAAATCGTTCCAAATAATTATATTATTTTCTGAGCCAGCTAATAAGACTCCGTAACCATCATTATCGGAGATGGTATTACCATAGATGTCATTATTTGTAGATAGTTGAACAAAAATTCCATAGTTAGAGTTGTAAGAGACTGTATTACCTGAAATGGTGTTTGTGGAAGTAAACGCTCTAAGCCATATTCCATAAGAATTGTTGAGAACCATATTGTTGAGAATAGCATTACTAATCGAGGAGTCTTCAACAAGGATTCCAAATGAGTTATATGCTATAGTATTGTTTGAAATCTCATTATTTTCTGAGTAAAATAGTTTTATTCCTTCATAGTAATTGTCCAAGATATAATTATTGAAAAGCATATTTCCTGTTGAATAATAAAGTGTAATTCCCGCATATGCATTGTCAGAAGCGATATTATTGGATATGGTCACGTTAGAACTGTGAACTACCTGTAGTCCTCCACTAGTATCAGATATGTTCTGACCAGTTATTGTGACTGATTGGCAATTGACTAGGATGATTTGACCAGCCCCACTTGGGATAGTTCCTCCATTAATATTCTGCCAATATATTAGAGGTTTTCCATTTACAGTATTATTAGTTACTTCGGCCTGTATACAATCCGAAAGAGTACCAGAAGAAATGAAAAGACCGCTATTGATGAAGCTATTATTCACGATCCTATTGTTACCTGAACTAATAAAAAGCACTCCACTTTTGAAGTTACTGGAGAAAGAATTATTTAGAAGATTATTATTTGAGGAGGACATAAGATAAACTCCATATTGGTTGTCAGAGAAAGAATTATTGAAAAAAATGGTGTTCTGGGAACTTTCAAGCCAACATCCACAAGTGTTGGAAACAATGGTGTTATTGGATATCAAACCATTACTAATACTAGACAGGAATAATCCATAATCACCACCCGCTAAAAGACAGTTATTTATCTGAAAATAGACATTTGTGAATTCTATAAAAATCAAGCTATCCCCTGATTGACCCGTGATATTGAGTCCCTGTATAATATACGGGTTGACAACAGAGCCATTCCCAGGCCATCCTTCAGCATCAGCAGTATTATTGAAATCAGTATTGCTAGTAATAGATATAGGAGCATGCTCCTCATAACTAGTGATTCCCTCGATTTTCCCTCTGCTATCCTCGTTTATATCAGGGTTGTTCCCTGAATCTTGGAGTGCCTCTAAGTATTGTTCCTGGAGATCGCTTTGATCTTTCTCTAATAGTTCAATATTGTTGGTGAGACTTCTAAGACTTCCTACAAGAAATAAGCTAAGAACTATCATTATAATAAAATTCGATTTCACATTTAATTTTGTCAAACCCAACCAATCCTCCTTGGATTTTCATAGATTTAATTTGAGTTTTATGAACTCAATAACTTATAAAGTTAACGACACTCCGTGCTACAGTATCAAAAACTGCATTCACCCCCTTCTTTCATTTTATTATAAATGGACTTTGATTTGGTCGAGTTGCCACAATTTGTTGGTAAGCACCTTTCGGGTCTTACGAGGGAGTCGAGGTAAGGGGTAGGAAGAGTACTCAGGTAAGGTATCGCGCACGGCTTTAAGACAGATGGTAGTAGTGTACGACTGGATCTACGACATAGATGGGACAGTAGGGCGGATTGTGGTCATGTGGTTCATTCAACGACAGCTACCATACGACTTCGCAAAGTTCGAGTGGTACGGGGAAGATTACAGCGAGCGCGTGGGACGGGGGCTACTATCTTAGACATAAATGCTGATCACTTTCAGCACTTTCGGAGTTCTCGGGTATAGTCTTATAAAGAAAAATTGGAATTATAAAGTATAAGAGATGGTGTGGTCAAATAAAGGAGAGAATAATGTGAGAACAATTGTACCTGAGGTGTCACTTAGAGATCTGGTGGCAAAACCGTCTTTTAAAAAAATATCAGAGGGGCTGCTTAAGGGAATGCATCAGTATAGATCACGACCCGCTTTTATTACGATAGATGGGCTGACAGTGTCAACCACTTATGTAGCTGAGATCACTAACGTTACTTGTCCAGGGTGTAACGAAAAAACGGACGCTTTTGCCGTAACAGGGAAACTAAAAACCACAGATGAAGGTTATATGATCTTTCACTGTGAACGACATTGCAACAAGATCTACATATTAAAGGAAGAAGAAGTAAGTGCACGGCTAAAAGGAATCAAGTTGGTGTTCCCACCACATTCAGAAACACTTGAAAATCACGAAAAAACGGAAGGGGGGATGCCAGATAACCAATTTCTGTATCACTGGAAGGGTATCGATAAGAATTACCCATACTATCCGAAAACAGAGGCAGAGTTAGACGCAACTGACTTGGCAGATCAGATTGGGTACCTGATGGGTCAGTATAACGCATTTATTTATACTGAGAAGATGATAAAAGGTTACCCCGAGAAGATGATGTGGCCTATGCTGAAAAAAGATGTTTATTCGGACTTAAAGAACCGTGAGGGATTTGAAACAGTGTTCAACTATGACAAATACAGGGTAGAACTGGAGGAAGAGTTCGGGGACTTAAGACCAGAAGAGTACAGCAACAAGTTCCACGCGAGGGTGCTGGAGATGATCCCACGCATTCAGTTCGAGATGCAAAAGCTCCTGTTCAAGAAGATGGCGCGACTGTTCAAGGTGGAAGAGAACTTCCCTGAGGTAGAAGAACTCGCGGATATCACCGAGGAAGTGGAGATGCTGGAAGTGATCCTCAAGGATACAATAAGGAGTTTGGGGTTGAAAATGGAGATAGAGCATGAAATAAAAGAATGGGGGAAGACAGAAGCAGGAGTGTTCCACATTCATGAAGCATTTAAGGATCATAGGATTGATGACACTGAAGAAACGCTAGGGACGACAGCGGACGAAGCATTCTTCGAAAAAGCACAGGCACTGGCAGAGAATCTTTATCAGGAGTTACGGGCGGAAATACAGGCATACTTGGCGAGCGAGACGGTTCGCCAGAAGACCATCACAGAGTTTAACTGGAAACGCGAGGCACTCAGAAGGTATCTGGAGACAGGGGAGCTACCCGTAGACTTTACCAAAGAACGATATAAGTATCGATGAAGTTAGTTCGATAATGATGACTTTGTAATGATATCGTAATTAATATTAAGTTATAAAACGAGACCTAATAGTTACTTTGTATCTAAGGGAATGAATTTTATTTATAAAGAAGCGCCTAGAGTTAGGTTTATAAGGAATGGTTCGATTAGTTCGAAAAGATGCGGGCGAGCTTATCTCGTGCCCCTCTTCACTCCTCCTGCCCTCTCCTGTGTGAGTGACTGCCCTTTCCTCCTCGTTCACCATTATTTCCTCATTTCATTCCAATCTTCTCGACTTTATAAGCTCGATTCTCGCGAATCATCGCTTGCGTAGGTGTCTGTATCTCGTGACTAAGTTGGCTGACCGGCTTCGTGAGGCCTTAAAAGCTGGCCGTTCTGGCAAGCTTGTTAAAGAATCCGCGTTTGAACGTTTTGGTCTCACCCAAGACCCTTTCAGCCCTGATATTGATCCCCATAATCCTGACTTTCTAATTGAGCGCGAGGATGTTCTATACGACTTTGCCATTCGTATTGGGAATGCGATTCGTTTATTTGAAGATTCTCAGTCCCCGTTTCGACATCTTCTGGCTCATGGTTTGCGAGGCTGTGGTAAATCTTCTTTAGCCCGTCATTTCGACCGTGAATGGGATCACATTGGTTTTCAAGATTATGACACTTTATATACCGATTTATCTGATTGGCGTGAACCTCGTGAGATATTAGAGCCTTTCAGTTCCTCTACTAAAGTCTTAGAAACATATGAAGATTTTCTCAATCGAATTCAACTTGTTGAGAAGCCTCTCATCATTTTCATTAACAACTTAGATTATACTATCACTGGTACAGCTGCGATTCCCCGTATTAGGGAGTTTATTACTGAAATTGAAACTCAAGCGCAGCATGGTGTCATTGTTATTGGTTTTGTAAATAGTTTGACCTTGACTGTTCTTTTGGAGGATGAATATCTTGAACTCTCTCGATCTTTTCTTACCTTTTTTCATCCTCGCCACTTCTTTTTCCCAGTATTTTCCAAATACGAAATAATGAAACTATTATCTCAGCGTATCAAAGTTGCTCGCCTCCCTACCAACTTTTTTTCACAAGAAATCATCGAATTAATTGCAGATCACAGTTTAGGGATCCCATTACTCGCATTACAATTTGCTTCGTTTTGTTTGCACGAATTAATCTTACAAGACCTTGATAAAGCAACAATAGATACAATCAAACCCTTAATACAGCGGTTAGGTTATGATTTAGTTGTTCGTTTAGTTGAATCTATAGACAATAATGCTGACGAGGAAATAGCAAGTCTTCTTACAGCGAAACGGCGAGAGATTATTTTTTTACTCCTTAATCATCAACTTCGGGAACGCTACTTCTTCCCAAACACGGGTGTGGATGGTTTACGTAGCACTTCTCTTGCAAATGCATTGGGTGTTAATCTGTCTACCATGAATTACCATCTCAAACCTCTAACATCCTCTTTACCCGTTCCTATCTTATCAGCGATCGACGATGTGGTTGACGCTCGTTCAAAGATAATTTGTATTGATTGGGATTCCCACATCGCTAGCGCCTTGGAAATTATCACTGTCTTCCATCGCCTCAAACCCAAGAAATATGATATCAAGCTATCCACCATTCTTGTTGCTAGGAGGGAGTCCCCATGAGTCATGACCGTGATGATCTTCCCCCGGGCACCCTATTTGAATCAGCCATGTCTGACTTAATCCAACGAAAACAACGGAAGCAGCTAGTGCAATTAGGTTATCAGTGTGATCCCTGTGATCCTCTCCTCCCTCTCCACCAACCTATGGCGTTTTATGGCGAGACAAATCCGCAATTCAAATCCCTCATTATCAAGATTATCGAATTTATTCAAGACTCTCCTTCTGACATTCTCTTCCTCAAAGGCCCTCGAGGGTCTGGTAAAACAATCTTTGCCCGCATTTTTGAAGAATTTCGACATTATCATAAATTAAACACTATTTATCAGGATGCTTCACACCTTTTCAACACTAATGTGCAATCTGACGATATCCTCTTTCTTGATAATGCTTTTCGTTTACATAAGACCCTATTAAGTTTGAATTCGTCTTCTTCCTCTCCCTCCCCTAAAATCATTGCAATCATGGATAGCACTGAATTTGAAATCTATCGTCGCCTGTGTATTCCGACTGGTGACATCTCATATCGTCACTTTTTGGTTATGCCTTCCCTTACCAGGACTGAAATTGAGCATCTTCTTCAACGACGTTTAAATGTCTGTGCCACAAAGCAAGATTCTTCCCATATTACTGATACAACCATTTCGAATATTGCTTCCCTTGCTTTAGGTAATCCTGGTGTTGCTATTCAAATTCTGAAAGAGCATTTCTATCTGGGATCAGACGGTTTGCGTTTTACCTTTGGAATTAACCCCAAAGTTTTAAGCAGTTTTCCACGAAGTAAGATTTCTATTCTCCGCGAAATACTTGTTCGAGAGGTTCAGGTTCAGAACGAACTTGATAGACGTGAATATATCATTCATAAAGAGCTTACTTACATGATGAATAAGACTAAAAGTACAATTAGTCATCATTTAGCTGATTTATTAAATTCTAATTTGATCTATGAGCAATCAACAGATCGAGATAAACGTGAGAAAGCCTATCGCCCTAATAGAGCGATCTTTGGCATTTTAGAGCATCTGGCGTTTGAATCATCCATTACTAAGGATGCTCGAATCACCCCAGAGGGGATTTACCATGAAGATTAATTATGATTCACTTGGATTAGAAGAGCTAACGCTCGAGTACTGTCGCCAACGTGGTTTAATTGTTAGCCACGGCGTACAAAATTATCGGAATGAAAATGTTGACCTCATCATCCAAAATGGTGATGAAAATGAGGGTATTGGAGTTATGATCAAAGACTGGAAACGTGCTGTTGGCGTAGATATCATTATTCGTGCCGAAAAGATCATGAAAAACAATCGCCTTCTTTCAAAAATGCTCATTGTCACAAATCTCTTTTCCGACCCAGCACGATCTCTCGCGGAAAGAATTCGAATCTTTCTATTAACTCGAAATGACTTAATCCGAATTCTTTCGTCTGGCATTAAAACCGCGACACCAACCGAAGATGATTCAGATGGCCAGAATGTGATACTATACTAGCTGATTCGGCCAGAAAATTCATTATATAGCCTTATGGCGTCACTACTTTGATCAGCTTCCATTTTCTGAATACAATTAAGACTTACAGAGGGGAACAGTAAGAGGAGAACTAGACCTAGATTTTAATTGGTTTTCCCTTCCATAATTTTAGATTTTTCAGAGACTCCATTATTCTCAGGCAAGTTCTTCATCATTAAAGCGTCATTTTAGTCGTTACTTTTTTTCTGGTATTAATTTCACAAATCTGTTGAGATACCTTCCTATGTAGACAGTAATACTCTTCTGTAATTCTGGCCTATTTCGTTACCTTTAAGAACCCCTTCCACCTCGCTAGGTACGAAGGATCTCTTTTGTCTGATGATGCCCTATCCATTGAAGGATTATTAAAGACGGCTTTGAATTACGGAAAACGATATATATATCGCACTCTCTCTGACATCCTTAAGGAGTGGTCTTTAGATCCATTTCTTGAGGATAATCAGTTTCAATACTAACCTGCTTTTTTTAAATCAAGTGGGGGTTCTATAATAAAGAAAGAAAGTGTAAATGAGGTACTGTTCCTCTCATATTAATTGGGATTCGATTTTATTGTGTCTTTTTATGGTGTCTGAATAGAAGTATGACAAATACTGGATCAATTGTGGTTGTTTTCACATACCTAATGACATATTGCTTCAGGAGGGACTGAAGGTTGCTCTTTGCTTGCTAAAAATCTCCTTGGAGATATGAATCCCCCCATCTTGATAGATTTCAATTAGATTCATTTTGAGTGTCTTTTTCACTACTGAATTTCTTTTTTAGTTCTTTCATTAATTCCAATTTGAGTGATCCTGCACTAAGTCCTGAATCGACTTGACGAGAGGGAGGGACTTTTTCTTTTTTTTCGCGCCGTTGAAATGCAAATGCTGCAAGATCTTCCACCTCCATTTCTTCCATATCTTCTGATGTTTCGATGGCTTCGTCTTCAGTGATTTCATCTTCCATGATTTCTGTGGTTTCAACTACAGGTTTCTGTTCTTCCGCAACGGTTATGGAAGGGAAAGGGGAAGGGGGCGGTGGAGGTGGTGGAGAGATTACAACATCACTCGATGGAATCGGCGGGGTTTTGGATGATTTAACTACGGACTCTTCTATTGGTTGTTTTTTTTCTTCAATAGGCCTTTTCTCCGATATTTCTGATGGCTCTGATAACCCTTTAATAGAAGTACCCTGTAGAAGATCCTCAAATTCAGCTAATTTTTCATCAATTGCCCCAAATCTTGACTGACTGCTTGAAATTAACGCATCAACCACTATTAAAAATGTGGCCATAAAATTAGAAAGAATATCTGTCAGATCTGATACTTTTTCTATTTTTTTATCTGCTTGTTCTTGAATCATATCCTTGAGATGTTCGATTACGAATTCTAAGCTCTCATCTTCAGGGATCAATGATAAGACTCCTGTGATTTATTTCCGTAGAATCGCTCGTGGATTACGTCGAAGAAGTTTTTCTTCATTCGAAAGTGTTGGTTGCCATTCATTCTTTCTCATTTTTTTCGTCCCCTTCTTAATTTTCTTAAAAATTTCTTCATGAAACTTCAAAGAAGCTGCAAAGAGGATTAATACTCGTACAAGAACATTATCAACCAAACGTTCATCCGTGGATTTAAGGCTGATGTCATATCGTCCCCCTACATCGAACTTTTTCCCATCAATTTTACCAAATTGTGTGTCACCTATTCCGTGAACTACCCGATAATCGATTCCAAGTCCCATCTTATGCTTTAAAATAATCGGAATAAATCCTTCTTCATCATCAATACGGAAAACAAACCATTCTGGAACGAACTTTCCGCCACGAATCTTATTTAGCGGAATTAAGTATTCATAATCATCAATCATTAAGTTAAAACTAGGAAAATCATGTCGTGCGGATAATGAACGGGTGAACTCCCGACCGACCATTTCTTCTAGGGTGCCTTGATAATACATTGATTTCGAAAATAGTTTAATTACTAAGCGTCTTTCTAATTTATCTTCTTCATCATCCCATAGCCCTTTTCGATAACCTACATATCCAATGGTCTCTTCTTCCCCTTTCTTTTTTTCCTTAACTTCACCAATCAGTTCAAGATCTCTAGTAAATTGACGGGATTTAGCCATATATTCTTCTTTTTGTTTTATTCCTACAATTTCCCCGTGTAGTTTTGTTTTCCAAAGGTCTACGGTAATTTTCCGTTCTATCTCAGTAATGGGTGTCGCTTCTTCTTGAGGTTCTTCTTTTTCAGCCATTTTTATCACTTTTTTAGTTAAATACTTATTTTTAATGAATTACCTGATCCCCCTTTTTTAAAGATATTTTTCAAATGAATCTTTATATTCTCGTAACTTTTTTTTCTGGAAAACATAGGCTATTAATGACATATTAATGTTTTTAATTGTATTAATTCTCGTTTTCTAGAAAAAATTTCTCATAAACTAGAATTAGTACAGTCTCTTCTTTTCTCTATTCTAAAAATTTTTTGAACGTGGAATAGAATTAAGAATCTCTTATTATCCATCATTTTATTCTGTATCAAGTGCTGTCTAGGTTTTTTAAGTGAATTGGTACGAATATAATGTTTCATTGATAAACAAAAAATGCTTAATATTCACAGGAAAATATATCTTTGAGTGTTTTTATGAGCTAGTATCTGTGAGTTAGATTAATTTTGGATGAATCTTTCATTACTACTGCTGAACCGCGAATATATCAACAAGTCATTTTTTCTGAGTGTGTAACGAATTCAGGGAATACCCTCGTCGTCCTTCCAACAGGGTTAGGTAAAACGGTTATTATGGCATACTTATCAGCTTATTACCTGAAGAAAGACCCTACCAAACAAATTCTTATTTTAACTCCAACCAGACCCCTCGTTCATCAGATTAAGGAAATGTTATGTGAATTCATTGGTAATTTATCCTCTGATATGGTTCTTGAGGTATCAGGAGAAGTTCCTCCTCCAAAACGGAAGGAAAGCTATCCGAATGCCAAGATTATTGTAGGTACACCTCAAACAATTGAAAACGACGTAACTTATGATCGCCTAGATTTAAGAAAAATCGGATTAATTTGTATCGATGAGGTTCATAGAGCTACTGGTGATTATGCATACGTAGGAATTGCTGCTCAAGCTAAAAGTCAGATCATAGGATTTACTGCAACACCTGGAAACAATCCGGAGAAAATCCTGGAGGTGTGTGAGAATCTCAAGATTACTAAAGTATCTGTAACAGATACTACTGATTTGGATGTTAAAGAATATATTTCTATACATACTCCGAAAGTCATCTGGATTAAGCTTCCTGAGAAATATACTCAGGTTCTCAAAACACTACATAGCTATCAGGATGAATTAATTCTTTCCCTAAAAGAACAAATACCAGGGGCTTTAGATTTCAAATATATAGGAAAAAGAGAAGCATTAGGGATTCACCAACAAGTTGTAAAGCTTACTAAGCAAGAGTCTAGTTTTGGGGGATTGCTGATATTCAGTTCGAATTTAATTCGGGTGCAGCACCTAAAAGAACTCGTTGAAAGTCAAGGATTCCCTCAAGCGTTTAATAGCCTTCAAAAATGGCGTCGAAAGTCCTCTTCAAAAGCCCTAAGGTTATTTTTAGAAGACCATAGAATTGTCGCCCTAGAGAAAGTGCTATCAGATAAATCGCTGATTCATCCTAAACTTCAGCATTTAATAGATGAAATTACTAATGTTCTAAAAAGAACCACCTCCCAAGACTCTAGGATCATCATATTCAGTAATTATCGCGATACAATTCGGTTCCTGCATAAAGAATTATCTAATTGTGGTATTGAAGCTGGAATATTCATTGGTCATTCAAGCTCGAAGGAAGATAAAGGGTTGACCCAAAAACAACAACTAGAGGTTGTTGAAGAATTCAAACGAGGTGATCTACAGATTCTTTTAAGCACTTCAGTTGGTGAGGAGGGTTTAGATGTTGGAAATTGCGATTTAGTTGTGTTTTATGATTCAGTACCTTCTATCATCAGGGCAATTCAACGTCGAGGAAGAGGTAGGAAGAAGAAATCTCGAGTCATCCACCTAGTGACCAAAGATACTCGCGATGAGTCAATGTACTGGGCAATTAATAGAAAGAACAAGAAAATGAATGATTTCTTGAAGAATGAATTACAACTTCTGTTAGAAAAAAAGGAAGCTCACGATACCATCGAAACTTTAGATAAATTCTTCGTAAGACAAGAAAAAAAGGATATCATCGAACCTGGGCCTTCAACTCCTTTGATTATTATCGATACTCGTGAGGCTTCAACTCGTGTACCTAAATTATTAAAACAACAAGGAGCTCGCTTACAATCCCAAGAACTAGAAGTAGGTGATTACGTTCTTTCAAACCGATTGGTTGTAGAACGAAAAACTTATTCAGATTTTGTGAGTTCCATAATAGATGGACGATTATTTCACCCCTCATCCCCTGGACAACAATCCCAATTAACAAGACTTTCACAGCAAAGGCTGCCTTTATTATTAATTCAGTTGGAATCAGAAGTAATAGGACGACAAATTCACATAAACAGTATTATGGGTGCTATTAGTTCAATAATTCTTGATTTCCAGATTCCTTTAGTTTTTACTCGAAATGATTCAGAAACTGCAACACTTATGTTTCAATTGGCGAAACGTGAACAAAAGGATACTCCTACAGAGTTTTCGTTACCTACAGTATCAAAAAAAGAACAAAATATAAGAGAAATTCAATTATTCATGTTAGCTGCCATCCCAGGTATTAATTTAACAAAAGCGAAGAATTTATTAGACAAATTTACAACTATTCAGGCTATCGCTTCAGCTAGTTTAGAAGAATTGACTAATGTTCCACAAATTGGAAAAAAACTCGCCATTCGAATTCAAACTGTTTTTAGCTCTCCAGGGGATCGTACTCTCCCATAATTTACCCCTTCAAATCATCTTCAGATTATGTCTTTATTAATCGTCATTTCATCAAGTTTAGAGTAGAATATTTGAAGAGTTTTCTTCATATGTGCAGCAAAAGCAGTCTGATTAGTACGAAATTCTTGAATATCATCTTCAAGTGACTTTAAAGACCCTTCAATTGCCTGAATTCGACTTTTCACATTTTTATCTGAATGGGTACCTTCTATTTCAGCTAAGCGTGTTTCAATGCGAGCTAGGCTTTTCCCTAATTTTTCCAAATCATTCTCAAATCCTGTTAAAAGTATTTTTAATCCTTTTGAGGTGATTAACTTTCCCCAAGGAGTGTCTGCAACAAGTTCCTCATCATCCACTAGTAGAACCCCTGATTTTAAGTTGAATAGTTATATACTCTTAGTTTTTAGAGAAAACATCTCTATTTAAATTTATGTAATCGGTAGTTTATGAAAGTTAATACGAAGAATTAGCAAAGGTTTTTGAAGCTATAAAGATTGGAGTTCTTTCACAAAAGCATAACAGGCGAGACGGACAATGTCATCTAAGACTGATTTAGTGGATCTCAATTGCGAACCTTGCTCAATATGCAAGAAGGCAATACCCTTAAAGATGAATAAGAACGATTATAAACCTTCAATCTCCGGAGTCTGTCAAGTTGTAGACATACATGGTCTCACTGACTCAGAAGAGAAGCATGTGCGTATTCTTTATGTTGATGAACGTTTTTCTGTGCGCAGTATTTCTGTAATTACTACAATTGCTGATAGAAAAAGGTAACATCCTGTTGAAGCGGTTTTAGGGGTCAGGGCGGTAGTTCTGATGGGATATCAGTATTAATGTTTAGTTTTATAGATTCAGCTCCCTCTTTAAACCAAAAGAAGAAAGGAAGGGTGATGAACAGCTCTGTAGCATAAAATGGGAGAATAATCATAGAAAGGAAAGAGAAGTGAATGATTTGGTCATATGTAGGCTGTCTCATTAGGATAATGAAAGCTAGAATAGCAATGGTTCCTACTATAGGGAGATAGAGAGATTTCAAATTTAAGAATTTAAGGACTTCAATCAATAAAGGACCCACTGATTGAGCAACATCCTCTCTGTGTTGGGGATCTCCTTGAGATATAAAAACTGAATCTATGACGTTGATGAGCCCAAATGGCAAACAAATTAAAGTTAAGACCAAACTGGAGAGAATATAAGGAGCAAGTTTATATCCAGTTAAATTCAAATTGTTTAAGGGGTCTTCCTCTTTATAAATTTCTTTTATGGTACGAATAAAATAAAAGAGAATAATAAAACCCACCATGTATTTTACTGAGGCTGCTAGTACGTAGAATACCATACCAAGGATGTGTCTTTCTTTTTTTTCATAATAATAATATCCTATAAGGAAAAAAAACCACATGAGCATTGAATTGGTGAACAAAAAGGGAGTAATTAGAAGTAAAGTAAAAGGAAACAATCTATAATGAGGCCAATCTACAAGCTGGGTAATTATCCAATATCCTGGGATTACTAATAAAAAGTGCAATGGTACGAACCAATATGTGCCTAAAAGGGAGATATCCCTTCCCAAAAGGGAGATGTCTTCATAGAAGACATGACCAATAAGGATGTAAAAGAGACTATATATGAGTAGATCTGGAGGAAAATAATGATAACGACCAAGAACCATTTCAGAATCTATATAATGCTCTACAACATTTTCTTGATAGGGATTACTTCCCTCTAGAAAAGCCCGGACGGCAGATGTTATAGCATCATCAACATCGGTGTTTATTATCGCATAAGAGAACAATAGATAGAGAAATATGACAATTAAACATCCTGTTATAGGATAGAAAAGGTAATTTCTTTTAAGATAGGTTTTGAATGCTTTTTGAATGAAAGGATCTTTTTTATGATAAAGAAACCAAAGGATCCATAACAAAATGAAAATGAGATTATAAAGAAATGGCCCTAGATTAATGAAGATTAACTCTGAAATATCCATGTCTTTCCATCTTATGCAATTTATTAGAAATGAAAATTATAATACATGATTTATTAAGTTTTATTACTTTGATTCCTTTGTATTTTTTATAATCTGATATAATATTAACTGTATATATATAGGAATCGATAGGAATCTCATTGATTCAGCAGTATGAGGAATTCTGAATACAAGCCTAAAGAGTTTGTCTCACAGAATTATCTATAGAAGCATATTATTTAGGGGACCTGAACTAAAAATAATCTAAAAGAGACCGAAATATAATTTGAAAGATGTCTGAAACCTTTTTAATCATAGAATCTCCCTTATAATGTGATATCAATATGTGAAACACTTATCAGGAAAATGTGGGATAATAACTTTTTCAATGAGATACATCTATGGGATTTAAAAGATTTTTATGTCATTCTAGATTATAATACTTGGCTTTCTGTTTCTAATTTCTTGAGGAGAAGTAATCTCTCAAAGTTGTCAGGTCGACTTTCAATTTATTACAAAGTTTTGAGCAATATTCGTAACAATCCAAATATGTCAATTTCAGTTTCCAACCTCTGGAAGCTCTGTAAAGCAGCTAAATTAGATCTCAAGATAGTTGAGAAATCAGTTCAAACAATACGTTTTTCTTCTCACGGTAAGAAAGAAAATCTTTCTTTTCCCTTTACTATGAATATATACGCCTGGCGAGCACTCTGTCACATTATTGGAGATGGAACTATTGATAAAAGAAATTCAAGTCCTACATTAACTTGGACTCAACAACCAAAAAATCAAGGATTTATGCGTGACCTATTAGAGCGTTTGAGTCGTCGTCCTGGTGGTAAAAGCGAAAGGGTAAACTTTCCAAAGGGATTAACTTATCTAATTATCTCTACTATGCCAAGTTTTACTTTAAACGATTTAAAAACCCCTAAGTTCATTCAATTTATAATAGACCTTCCTCCAATATATCATGCATGGAAAGTACAGTTTCTTGCTGCATTTCTTCTTGATGATGGTTGTGTAAGTAAAAATTTATACTTTGGTCAAAAAAATAAGGTATTACTAGAAAATGTAATGAGGCTATGTGATCAATTAGGTTATGAACATACCCCCTATCCTCCCAAACTTCGTGGTAGAGGGTATACATTTGGACTATATCAGCGAGGAGTCATACAATTCTACAATGATCTTTGCATGTCTGTTTCTAAAGATCCTTTACTCGGATTATGGCATAAGCATGACGAATTAAAAACATTAGTGGCTTCTTATGACTTGAAAACAGTTTATGCTAGAGAATTTGCAAAAAAAGTTTGTCTTACAATAATTAAAATTCTAGGAGATCACAAAATTCGCAATACAAATGAGCTTCGATTCCATTCAAAACTAAAAACTTTACTCAAAGGGCGACATCCTGATTTTTTGATTCAGCGACTAAAATATCTTCATGAAAGGGGGTTCATTCATCAGATAAAGAAAGGACAACGAGTAACAAAACCTTATGTGTGGGTTATTCCTGCCTTCAATGATCCTAAAATGTTGATCAAAGAATATCAGAATAGCTATGGAACAAGTCACATCATATCAAAGAAGTATGTACAGGAAAGCCACAATTAATAATCCAGTAATAGGATAGAACCATTTATCGTTTTGGAGATATCGTCTGAAAAAGCGTTTTACACCACGATTTTCTTCATCTCGATGGTATATAAACCAGAGGATCCATAATGAAATGAAAACAAGATTGTATAGAATGGGCCCCAAGTAAACGAAGACCAGTTCAGGAATATCCATTTTAGACCATCTTATGTTATGGTTGGCACATATCGTTTTTTAGCAAAAGAATATATGAAGGTCTCGCCTCATGACCTCATCTGAGGTCTATTTTGTGGAACCCTCATCGGAATTATTTGTAGAAGAGACCGAATTCTCTCTAAGACAAGCATTTGATAAGAAAACTTTATTATTGCTAAGTTTCGCTGTTATAGTTTTATTTATCTATCTGTATTTAGGAAATGTAAGTATTTTCACAATGCTTGAAATTATGTTGAGTGCAGATCTCATTATTTTAGTTTCAGGGGCGTTTTTTACTTTTATTGCCATTCTGTTTGATACTCTTGCATGGAAAATACTCTTAGGAATCTCTTCTATTCGACCTTCTACTTCAGCAGTTTATCGTATTCAACTTGCTTCATTTTCTTATGGATTACTGATTCCGAGCGCTGGAGCTATTGAAAGTCTGATGAGGATTGCATTGGGAACTAAAACGTTCATTAATGAAAGAGAAAATCGCAATGCGACTAGTGGAGAAATACTTTCTAGTGTTGTAGCTCATAGACTCTGTGGTTTGATAGCATTCATTCCCATATCAACCTTTGTAGCATTTGCAATGCTAAAATATTTTAGCAATATAATCGAGCATAGAACAGGTCAACCTTTGTCTGATGATGTGGCAATTATTTTTGTACTAATTATCTCTCTACTATCTATTTTAGTCATAATTTTCTTTATTCTTATTGCAATAAGCCCTAATATGGCAAAAAGAGTTGTAACACTTATTTTAAAAGCACTATACCCCTTTCCTCTTGTTGGAAGATTTGCAAAAGATGCAATAGAGCCAAGTGAAAAAATTATTGATGATTTTAGTATCCAGTTCAAATATTTAGCTCAAAATAAGTTATTGTCTTTTGTTACACTAATATTAGCCTTTTTTTCTCAAGTTGCACATTGGATTTCTATTTATTTAATTCTACACTCTATTGGTATTCAAATATTGCTTGATCAGGTAGCTGCAATTAATTTTCTTGGAGGAACAATTGATGCAATCCCTGTCGGCATTCCTGGGATGGCTGGATTGAAGGAGATCACCTTGACAGTCTTCTTAGAGATGGGATTGAATTTGGGAACAGATACATCTGCTGCTGGTGCAATATTAGTTCAATTAGTGAAATTCTATTTTATCATTATTACAGGAATTTTCGCTTATATTGCAGGGAAAACTCGTGTTACATCTAAGGAATTAAAGGAAATCTCTATTTAGAGCTATTTCATTACCTCTATCTGTTCTAATATTTTTCTAAAGCGATTAGGCTCAAAAACCAACATCAAATGCTGTTTTAAATATTCAACATCATTTATAGTATCTAAATCTCTAGCAAAAGGATCAAAGTTGATTACATGACACTTGAGGTTCTTGGAATTAGCTTCTGATTGAAATCGTTTGGAACTATATTTTCCGTATTGAAATGATAATAAATCAGGTTTTTTTAAATACAATGCAGCGGTTCCTGAATTTTCATCACTTGAAATTGATGGAACGATCAGTACATCATTATTTACAGTTTCATTAACCAACTGTTGTAAAAATTCTTGAGATATGTATGGTAAATCTGGCATAAGGATTAGAATTTGCTGTTCTCGTGCTATTTCTTGAATAGCTTCTGTTAACGCTAAATTTAAATCGATACCCAAGTCACAATAAGTAAATATAGCTCCTAATTCCTTACTTTGGTTTAGAATAGAAATCGAAGGAGAAATAACACCAAAAAGATATGAAGTTGATCTTATAATATCAATGGTTTGGAAAAATGTGACTTCTACTAAATTATCTATAAGCGAGGAAAACCTTGCAGGTATAGCTGACTTTATTCGTGTTTTTGTTTCAAAAAAATCTTTAATAGGAATAAGTATCATAATCTCAGATTTTTCCAGAAGCTAAACACCTTCGTTTATTCAAGAGGAAGTAAAAAAATCAATTCTAATAATTTTTCACGAGAGTTTTAAAGATAGAGGGATTCATTCTTGCTGCTCTTGCAACTGAGAAATATTGGATCCCTGTGTCTAAAATAGCTTGAGCACTTTCTTTATCTACCACTGAATTGTTTCCTATAAGAGGAACATTTATTTCATTAGAATAAAGCTCCAACAACTCCAAATCGGTTCCTTCCTCTCCTGTTTTATAAGAATCAATGTGTAAATAGTCGAGCTGCCATTGATTCACTTGAGGGATTAATATATCTGGATGTACAGCATTTCCACGTACTTTTAAAGAAACCTTAAAATCTTTAGAATGGAATATCTTGATAATATTTGTAAGGACATCAAAACGTTGTAAAAGACTTTGACCTCCTCCTATATGCAAAATTTCTTTTTGCCGACAATGGGCATTAATTTCAATTATCGGGCTTATATTGATGAGATCTTCAAATTTTTGAACAAAATTTCTGGTAACCTTTAAGCTATTGAGCCTTAGGTTGATGATGAGCTTGGTCAAAGTGGAGACAATGTGTGCTTCTCTCAATATATCATTTGCCTCTTTTCCAACACGTAGAATGAATTCCTTTCTGCCTCTTTGAGTAACTTGCTTTGAAGCTGTTATCATTTCTTTTCCAATAGAATATCCTCCAATAGTAACCATTCCTGCTCCGCCTTTCAGCAAACAATGTCTTGCAAAATCACCATCCGTTATACCAGCCATTGCAGCTAATATACTTGGATTCCTTAAGTTCCCCATTCATTTACGATCCATTATTCGCTTAAATAATCGTACAGCATCACTCTTAGAATGAATATAAATGTCTTCTAAAAGTGGAGTGAGATCCTTCTTTTTAATATCATTTAAATATTGTTTATCAGTATCATGAATCATTAAGACATCTAAAACATCATGAAATAGTTCTGCAATTACTACAGGGGAAATATTATATCCCCAAGCTCTTAAAAAAGATGATGTTGGACCAGAAACCGGATTTGTTCCGATAATTGGACTTATAGCGACTCGGTATCCAGAAGCGTTTTGTAAAGCTTCACGTAAAGGTTGTATTGCCAAGATTGGACCAATCGAGGAAACAGGATTACTTGGACCTATTATAATAGTACTAGCTTGCTTAATGGCATCTAAAACCTGATTGGTTGTTTTTCTCAGGTCTCCTTCAAAAAAAACATTTTTTACATCTAATTTTCCCTTATATTTAACCCAAAACTCCTGTAGATGTATTGTTTTGTTTGATATACGAACTTTTGTTTGAATAGTTTGATCTGCCATTGGTAGTACAGAAGATTGAATATCTAATCGTTTCCTAATAATTTCTATTGCCTCTGTTAGGCTTTTTCCTTTTCTTAATAGATGAGTTCTCAATAAACAAAGTCCTGCGTCGAAATCGCCAAGATTGAACCAGATTTCTTCTTTTAATCGTTCTTTCAAAAAGAAAATTAATTTGAAAGTATCATCCTTTATTCCCCACCATTTCTTTGTATCTATAAGATTTGCTAATGTAAATAATATACTATCGATGTCAGGTGATACATGTAACCCGTAGAAATCCCAGTCATCCCCAGTGTTTCCAATTACTGCAATATCATCGGCATCAATTACCTCTACCGCACCCTGTAATAGTTTTGGTGTTCCAGTACCCCCTGACAAAAAAACAACTCTAGAGGAGTGCAATCTGTTATCTCCTTGACTGAAAATAAGACATTATATTACCTTTTTTTTGCGTATTCAATGCCATTATTTTAATAATAGTCCATAAATTATTGCAGTCAATGAATAGTTATGTCTACTCAAAACAATGAATGGGATCTTATTTTCATTGGAGAAAATGATAGCATCAATACTCAGACGATATGGCATGCTGCCACCCTAACAAGGAGTAGGGGGATTCAAGAACACGACCTTGTGATTATTGATTGGCCAAAAGATCCAATTGTCTGTTGTGGACTCCATCAATCCTTAAACCAAGTTGTAGACATGAAATTCTGTGAATCAAACAATATTCCAGTCGTTCGGCGAGTATGTGGTGGAGGAGCAGTTTTACTGGACTCAAACCAGTTATTTTACAATGTTATAGCTCATATAAACTCAAAAAAAGTTCCACGGCGGATTAATGCTTTATATTCGAGCCTTCTTGAACCTGTTGTTAAGACATACCGTCATTTCAATATTGAGGCAAATTATCATCCGATTAATGATATCCTGGTTAGAGGACGTAAAATTTCAGGAAATGGAGCTGCACTTCTCGAGAGTGCACAAGTTTTAGTTGGGAATTTCATTTTAGATTTTCCTCGCAGAGGTATGACTCAAATATTGCGAGTACCAAGCGAGAAATTCCGTGATAAGGTCTATAAATCTTTAGAAGCAGGAATAACTTCCTTTCAGGACGAACTTGGGTATATTCCAAATCGAAATGAGATAATTGAAGTATATACACATAATCTTGAATCAATCTTGGATATTTCTCTTACACCAACCACACTCGAACCAGAGACCCTTGAATTAATGCAACAACTGAGAACTACCTATCTGACCGATGAATGGAGATTCCAAGTAGCTCGTAGAGGAAAAAACTTAATTCATAAAGTCAAGATTCGTGCGTCAAATTATGTGGTAGAAGGAACACACAAGTCAACTGGTGGCTTAATACAGGTGATTTGTGAGTTTCAGGAGGCAGTTCTCGTTGACATTCTTATAAGCGGTGACTTCTGGATTTATCCTGACTTTATTCTTCCCCAATTGGAACAACATCTACGTAATGTCAATCTGAACAAAGTAGATCTCGGATTGTATATAAAATCATTTTTAAACAGAAATAACTGCGAAAGTCCTGGCACTACATCTGAAGATCTTGCCCAATCTATATATAAGGCTTATCAGAGTATTACTAGCAGCTCTTAACATTCAGTTACTTCAACTCTTTTCATAATTTTTTAAGCATTTGATAACCAAGGTAATTGCTTTTCTCATAACATCCAAACTCATTGAAGAGGACTGAGGAGAGTTAACTATCTGTTCTGGCAGGAGTGGAAAGTGAATAAACCCTGCTAAAACCGAATTATACCGGAAAGATGAATCTAGATAATTCAAGGTGTGATACATAACTTGGTTACAACCAAAAGTTCCCGCCGAATTCGAAATGTAGCATGGAATATCGTTTTTCTTCAGATATTTTTCTATATATTTGATAGGTAGAGTACTAAAATATGCCACTGGCCCTCCTTCTACCAATGTTTTTTCATTCGGTTTTGTACCACAATTATACGCTACTTTTGAAGCATCTGCTAGATTAATGGCGACTCGTTCAATGGAAATCGAAGGACGTGAAGCTTGTCCAGTATTGATTATAATTTCGGGGTTTGTTTCGTCTATTACTTGAGTAATTGCGGATTTTATTTCAGCAAATCTTAATGGAATCGTTTTTCCAATTATTTTAATATGTGAAATTGTTGTATCATTCAATTCTTGTGCAATTATGTCAGAAGGATTGACGTTATATCCCCCAAAAGGTTCAAAACCAGTCAATAGTAATGATCTCATATCTTATCCCGTTACTCATAAATATGATTTTAATTATTTATCAATGAAAGAAATATAGTATTTATAATGTAGAAAATAATTAAGAATATTAAATTAATTTAACAAAATTTATGTATTACTTCAGAATAGTAATAATCATGAAAGCAAAAGAAGTGTTAAACTTACTCAGAATCTCAAGGGTGACTCTCTCAAAGTATGTGAAAGAAGGCACAATTGAAGTAACTACTCTACCAAATGGAAGGTATGATTATAATGAAAAATCAGTCTATAAGTTTCTAAACAAAGATTTACCTCGAAAAACGGTTGCATATGCCAGAGTGTCTACCAAAAAACAAAAACCTGATTTAGAAAATCAAGTTCAATTCATTAAAAACTATTGCTTTCAAAATGGGATAGTCTTAAATGCTATCTATGAGGATATTGCCTCAGGCATGCGATTCAAACGGGAGAAGTTAATGAGCTTATTAAGAGAACTGATCAACTATAAAATTGAGAAAATCATCATCTCCCATAAAGATAGACTAAGTAGAATTGGGTTCGAATTGTTTAATGCCTTTTTTCATGAATTTGGTGCAGAATTAATTGTGTTGAATGAGTTAGAATCAGTTTCCACAGAGCAGGAAATCTTTCAGGAAATAATTTCGTTATTACACTGCTATACGATGTCAATGTATTCAACAAGAAGAAAAAACTTTACCAAAAAAAGGATCAAGGAATTTCAAAATGAGATTAACCTATAAATTTCGCTATTATCCCCGATATCCCCACTTAGACCAGTTAAGACAGCTATGCTATACTTCCAAGAATCTTTATAATCAAGCCAATTATTTAATCAACCAAGAGCTCCAACTAACAAAGAAATGGTTGAGGTATTTAGAGCTGAACAGGCTTTTGAAGGCTGATTCCATTCATTACCGGTTATTAAAGGCACAGACGGCTCAACAACTCTTGAAAGTGATTGATAAGAATTGGAGTTCCTATTTCAAAGCGATCAGAGACTGGAACCACAATCCTGATAAGTATCGGGGGAAACCGAATCCCCCCCGTTATAAACCCAAAGCAGAACCTTTTTTACTTATCTTTACTAATCAAAATAGTAAAATCGACACCAATAAAAGCAAAATCATCTTAACTATGTCGAAAACCTTCCAAGCCAAATATCCTGACTTGAAAGAGCCTATCACAATTCCTATTCCCAAACATCACACAAGAACAATCAATTTTGTTGATTATCAGCAGATCAGAGTTTTGCCTCGGAAAAAATATTTTGAGATTGAAGTGATTTACAAAGTTACTGGTGTTAATTCCGCTTTAGACACTCGTGCTTATCTGGGGATTGATTTTGGATTAAACAATCTGATTACAATGGTAGAAAACCAAAACAAAACCCCAATCATCATTTCAGGGAGTATCCTCAAATCCATCAATCAAGGTTGGAATAAACAGAAAGCTCAATTGACTTCGATTAAAGACAAACAAAAACACAAGCAATTCACAGCCAAATTAGAGGAGATTACCAGGAATCGCAACATGACTATTACAGACTATCTGCATAAAACTAGTCGGTTTATCATTGACTATTGTTTGCATTACAAGATAGGCAACATTTGTCTGGGGGAATTAAAGGATATCAAGGACGGTATCCAATTAGGTAAAAAAACAAACCAAAATTTCGTTACTATTCCATTCTATCGACTCAAACAAATGCTCAAATACAAAGCTGATTTAGTTGGTATTAAGGTCTATGAGGTTAATGAAGCTTATACCTCTAAATGTAGTGCGTTAGATTTAGAACGCATTAACAAACATAAGCATTATCTCGGGACGCGTCGTAATCGTGGGTTATTTCAAAGCGTGAATTATTTGATTAATGCGGATGTGAATGGGGCATTAAATATCTTAAGAAAAGTAATTGGCGATGGTTTTATTAAAAACCTAGTCAATAGGGGCTGTTTATGGTTTCAGCCTGCCCGAATAAGGGATTTATTCCAAACTTCGTACAAACAATTTTGTGTCAAGAGTGTTAATAATCTTTAACATTTTGAACAGGAGCGATAACCTAGTATTTGACTTGAACATTATTCTCAATTACTAATACTTTCTATCATTAAAGTGAAATAATGATGCCACTTACTTCTGCAGATTGGGATTCTTATGCTAAAAATACATCATCTGCTATCATACGAGCTCATTATTTCTTCACTGTGTGGCGAAATTATCTCTATTTGTTACATGGATTGAAAATACCTCAAGGAACCTTATTAGAGATAGGATCTTCTTCAGGCCAAAATTCTCTTCGTCTTGCTAAAAAATACAAGCTAAGTCCAACTTTAGTTGACACTTCAAAACTTGCCTTGGCTATTGCAAATAAGCTTTTTAGAGAAGCCAAGATATCTCCGAAATTGATCCAACAAGATGTATTGAACTTGTCAATTAATCGGCAATTTGATTTTGTACATTCACATGGTTTGCTCGAACATTTTAGAAAGTCTGTTCAACGAGTCGCGTTTCATAATCATGCCAAGTGTGTTAGGCCAGGGGGATGGTTAGTCTGCTGGGTGCCAACTCCAGACATTTTGTACCGTTTAAATAGATGGTATTTAGAACGGACAAAACAATGGATATTTGGTTACGAAAATCCCCTCCTTCTCAAAGATTTTATTCTACTCTTTCAAAACGAGGAGCTCCGCGTCAGAAAAATTTGTCATCCTCCAGGATGGCTTGGTATTGCAGCCCAAAAATCTGTTTGAGTCAATAGCAAGCAGTTCTTATACGAAGCTTTAACTAGAGAAGATTGAAGGTTCCTCATCAGGATTAAAGGAGAATATTTTACTAGGATCTAAAATTCGTGCCACTTTACCAGTTTTCCCGTGGATGGAGTTGGGTAATCGAAGTAATCGTCGTAAATCGATAGAAACTTTGTGATCTATGCGTGGTACCCATCGTCGTAGGATTTCATCGTATTTATTTATTTTTGCAACCCGAAGATTGAAATTTCTTAATAAATTCTCATCAATCTGTCCGTTTTGGTGTTCTAATTGCTTTATGATATTGGATGCAACAGAAGAGCTGAAACCCAGATCTATGAGGTCTTTTCGTCTGATATTCTCAAGGAAATACTTAAAAACAGTGTGTTCAATTCGGTAGCGAAAATCATATTGTAATTTTGTACGATCCTGAATTCGAGCTTTCTCTGCTTCTCCGTGGATAACTGATAGGTAATTTATTATAGACATTCGTTGTTCTTGATCTAATGAAAAAGTTGAATCATCAATAACCCATCCATGTACTCCCCGTCGCCCAGAAAAAATCCATTTAATGTCTTTCATCCCGAAATCCAGTCGTAATGTTTCATCAATAATATAGACTGCGAGATTTATTAATTGCCAACAACGCAAACACACCTGATCAGCACCTTGACATTCACAAACATATTGACGTACAGCATCATATTCATTCAGGTCGATATCAAAGACAAGTTCATGCCCTAGCCATTCTAGGGTATGAATAGGCGTTTCCCGAGAAGGTGGATCATTATACACAGCTCCAACGTAAGCATGATATGGCGTTCGATCCACCAAGAAGTCAATCAATGCTTTAGGATTTTCAAATGAAATGTTTCGAAAAAACTTCCCTCCAAGAGTAGCGAAACCGAATTCACGGGTTGAAAAAGTTGAGAAGTCAATAATCGATGCAAGCCCATCTATGTTGAAATTTGTAGAATAATAATCCCGAAGGGTGGTTCTTTGATTAGTTCGATTCACTGATCTGTTTCCGCCTCAATTATCATTGAAGAATTAGTTTCATCCTGTTCTACTATTAATCCTTCAAATTTACTGGCATACCTAGCCCATTGTAACGGATGAACGATTTTCCTATACAAGCTTTTTTTATAAATAAAAGGAAAGTAGTCTTTGCAGGCTAAGGTTGGGTCACGACTACTAGTAGAAACGATCTTTTCTAATTGTTTTTTCGAAGGAGCTACTGATTTCTTATGTGTTAGATAATTATTACTAAGAAATTCTATTAATATTCCTGGATCTAAGTGAACAAATGGACAGAAGTAACTGGTGGCTATGGTAGAACACTTTGGAACATCATAATCTTTTTTTCCACCTTCCAGTCCATACAAATGACGTATTTGGTATCCTGCTGTTCGTTGAAATTCCGCATAACTTATATTCAGGTTGTCTACAGACTTTTCAAACCAGTAATGCAATTGATCATCAACAGACATTCCTATTTTCTTCAGAAAAAAACCTAATTGAAGCCGATGGGTATGTATCAAACGACCAGTTTTCTCGAATTCAGAGTATAAGAATATCATACACGGGGGGAAAACTTCTGGATGTGATTGTAAATCTTTACCTTCAAATTCAGTAGAGGAAAATTGTGAACGAATTTGGGTATGTTTAGCTAGTTTTTGCTCAATTTCCTGAACTATTTGGTCTATATTCTCGTTGACTCCTAGTAAATCTTGAGCTTCTTCAATTTTATTTTGAAGCTTTTTTTCAAAGGCTTTTTTAAGGCTTCCCCGATAAGAAACCTCGTTTGAGATGACCCATCCCTTACGAAGATAACCTCTACGATTCGAAACCATCCACGGGATCTGTGAAAAATGAACACATATTAAGAAGTCACTTGTTGTTCTTCCTCGGGATGAATGATATTGATTATATAGCTCTGCTAAATTTTCATTTCGTTTTTCATCCATTTTGTACTTATACTCTTCATATTCCATAACATTCTCTGAACCGAATAAATACTTGAAAATGGCTCGTTTGTCTTCCGACGATGTCCGATCAAAATATAATCGTTCAAATAAATCTCCCTCTGCCTCTATAAACCATGCTTCTAAACGGCGATTAGTGGCAGCTACTAACCGAAGTAAATATGCCCCTAAACGGTAATCATTGTATATCTGGTTCAATGCATCATCATATATTGGGAAACGATCTCGCATAATTTGCGAAGGATTTTGGGGTAATTGTTCGAGAAGTTTGACTCGATCCCATGCTAATTGCTTCCACTGATTGACATCAATATCGAGGTCAGGCGGAGATTGTAAAATGAACCAGTCTGGTAGGGACATGATTACCTCCTTCTTTTAATTATATTGAGACTATATCAATTATAACTACCGCTGTTTGTGGTAATCATTTGATAGAAATTTCAATGTCCCTTTACAAATAACTTTTTTTATCATCATCTTTAAACTGCAATAAACTTCAATGACGATGACTTTATTACTTTTCAGAGGCTTAAATCAGACAATATCTCAATTAGACTTCTTCTTTATGAACTAAATCCGACAATTATTAAACTCTGTTTGTTCGTAATAATCCTATACTGAATCTAAAAAAGGTGAGTTATATTCCTGATATTTATCTCCGATATTGCATGAATAAAATGGATATTGTTGAACAGCTTATTCCTAAAGGATCAGGCCGTGTATTAGATGTCGGCTGCGGAGATATTGATGTTACAGGTCACCTTTATTGCCATAATCGTTTAAAGCAGAAATATAAAGAAGTAATTGGAATTGATATCCATCCTGGGCGACGAAAGAATGCAATCAAAGCTAGTGCATCGCATATTCCGTTTGCAGATCAATCAATTGAATATGTTGTATCTTTTGATGTCATTGAACATATCAAAAATTATTCAGCAGTTATTAAGGATATGTTAAGAACAGCAAACCGTCGGGTTATCATTATTGTACCAACAACGAAAAATCGTTTTATTCGTCCAATTTTTAATTTTCTTCGTCGAATGTTACGTGGGGTTGATAATTTCATTTTTCAAGGTCATTACTATGAATTCTACCCATCTGAAATATGTATATTCAAGGGATTGAAATATTCATGTAAAGTGTTCACAATCAACTATCCTATTTTTGGAGCTCCTATTTTTCATAGAAAAGGACTGATTTCTGCTGGTATCTACATTTTTGACAGACTCAAATGAGAATGATGATTCCCACAATGTAAATGAGAGTAAATTCGTCTATGTAATTGAAGCAATATTTGAATGTAGTAAATTAAAACAATAAAATTGAAATAAAATTAGTATATCTGTTTTAATAGCCCAATTTCATCTTAACAAGTAGAGGCATTGTTTTGGTACACAATTCTTCCTCACTTAGTCCTCCTGAATCAATAACTATTGACCATGCACTAGAATTTTTACATCAAAATAATCCAGATGAAATAAATCTTTGGAAACAATCTGCAAGATCTATTGCTTCAAGTGTTTATCAAAACAAAATTACATTCTCGAATAATGTCTTCATTCCTTTGACGTTTCTTTGTCGGAATACATGTCATTATTGTGGATTTCGTCGCTCTAAGGTTCCTCTAGGCCAAGAATTCTTAACATTAGAAAAGATAGAGAAGATTCTATCCGCTGCTAGAGATCATAAGGTGTCCGAAGTACTCATTACAAATGGAGATAAACCTGAGAAAAAATATTTTTCTGCAAGGAAATGGCTGTCTAATCATGGATTTGATACAACAGTAGAATATACCTACTTCATCGCTGAAAAAGCTTTGAAATACGAGTTATTACCCCATATAAATAGTGGAACATTGGCTTTTGATGAACTTAGATATTTACATGAGGTATCAGCCAGTATAGGGCTGATGCTTGAAACAATAAGTTCAAGATTGACACATAGGGGTTTCCCCCATGAACATTCTCCTGATAAACACCCCAAAAAAAGGATGTCAACCATTAAAAATGCAGGAAAACTGAAAATCCCATTTACAAGTGGGATTTTAATTGGAATTGGTGAAACTCAAGAAGAAATAATAAGAAGTTTATTTGCTTTGAAAAAGGTTCATCAGAAGTATCGACACCTTCAGGAAGTGATTATTCAGAATTTTCAACCTCATAAAGATAGTGTTATGGCGAACTTTCCTCCCCCATCAATAGATTTGATGGAAAAAATCCTCATCATTGCACGTCATATCCTCCCGTCAGAAATTTCGATTCAAATCCCCCCAAATCTTGTGAAAAGTCATGAACATCGTTTTATAGGATCAGGAATGTCTGATTGGGGAGGAATTTCTTCTATGTCTGTTGATTTCATAAATCCAGATCATAATTGGCCTTCGTTTTTTCAACTAGAGCGGATTACACGAAAAGGTGGGTATCAATTGCAGGAGAGACTTCCAGTATACCCTCGCTACATTAATTTAGAGTGGCTCTCACCGCAAGTATATAAGATAGCTTCTGTTAAGAAACTTGAGACAAGGATGGTTAAGTAAAACGGCGAAACTAGCTGATCAGGAGGAGCTTGATCTAAGAAAAGCTAGAAGAGAACTCCGTAATGTATTGAAACAAATACTTAACGATGAGATTCCTACAGTTGAACAATTATACATTTTACTTTCAGCACAGGGACATGAAATTCATCTTTTAGGTCAGGTAGCTGACATAATAAGGGAACGTCAGGTAGGATCTATAGTAACATATGTTGTTAACCGTAATATTAACTTTACTAATGTATGTTCAAATAACTGTTTGTTTTGTGCATATTCTGTACCTCCTAATTCAAAAGATGGATATTTCGATATTTCAATGGAGGGCCTCAGAAAAAAAATTGAGGAGACCTATCCTTATCACATAACAGAGGTCTGTGTTCAAGGAGGGATTCATCCTGCAGTGAATTTTAATGCATACATTGAAATCCTTCAGAATCTGAAAGAGATTGATCCTACTCTTCATATTCATGCGTTTTCTCCTCAAGAAATTACTCATGCAGCTAATTCTATAGAAGAAGATGTTGAAGATGTTTTGCTGGAATTCAAAAAACAGGGACTAGGATCCGTACCTGGAACAGCAGCCGAGATTCTAGATGATAATATTCGAAAAATCATATGTCCTCATAAATTGAGTAGTTCTGAATGGATTCATACTATAGAATTATCTCATCAGCTGGGGATTCCTACAACAGCCACAATTCTTTTTGGTCATATTGAAAATTATCATCATTGGGTTCGTCATCTCTCAATATTACGAATGATACAGGAAAAAACCAATGGTTTTACAGAATTCATTCCTCTCCCATTCATTGCGGAAAATACACAATTAAAGCAGACTCATTCTTTTCATGAATTAAGTAGTTTGGACTATATAAAATTCTATGCTGTCTCCAGATTGTATTTAGGAGATTTATTTAAGAACATTCAAACGTCTTGGGTAAAATTAGGGTTTCCAATGGCTCAAATCACATTAACAACTGGTTGTAATGATTTTGGCGGAACATTATTTGAGGAAAATATCACTCGTTCTGCTGGTGGAGTATTTGGACAGCTTGCTACTCCTGAAAAATTTCAGATGAGTATTCATCAACTTCAAAGAACTTCATGTGAACGTGGGACATTATATAATCTTCTCTGTTAACATATCTACACAACATCTTTTTTAGTCAAGTAATATCCCTTTTGATGACTTTCAGAATAGCTAGGTTTTTCCTGAGGAGTAACTATTGATCAAGAAAAAATCAGACACTTTTTTATAACCATCTAAGAAATCAACCTTTTAAAAGAAAACTATTCAGGTCATTCCTGTTTTTTTTAATCCATAGGTACTATTTCTTCAGCTCTGTCAGCTAGGAGTTGAACTGAGTTCAATTTCAAGGTTTTAATTCGCTATTTTCTATAAAGCTTAATAGAATAACGATGCAAGAGTGAAATAATCTCTTCAAACACCTCCTCTTAGTTGAGTTTGAGATTCCTAAGCTTTGATATTATGTATATACCCTTTTTAAAAGTGAATTATATTTACTCGTGTTTCCGAAAAAAATACTCAATTCGGTTTTTAACAATGCCTAGCGGAAAAAAGAGCATTTTAGTCGTCGATGATGAAGTCGATACACTCGGGCTACTCCGTACAATTTTAGAATATGAAGGATTCGAAATTTGGGAAGCATCAAATGGAAAAGAAGCCCTTAAAGAAGTTCAGAAGATGCCTAATTTAATATTATTAGACATTAAAATGCCTGGCGGATTATCTGGACTTGATGTATGTCACCATCTGAAGAAGGATGAAAAATACAAACATATTCCAATTATCATTTTTTCTGCCAAGGTTCTAAGTCATGATATAGAATTAGGACTACAAGCTGGAGCTGTTGAATATATCACTAAACCTTTTAGTTCTAAAGAGCTGATCCGACTAGTAAATCTTCATATTCTTTGAAAATTAGCTTGAGGAGTAAAATTGGAGTGATCAAAATATTGATTAGCTCTCAATGAATTCAATGGCAATTTTAAAAAAAGAAAGGAAAATATCTGACATTTCTGTAAGAATAAGGTGAAACCAGTGGTTTATATAGTAATTTTAGCTGGGGGAGGAGGAGAGCGGTTATGGCCAAAATCACGTAAGAATAAACCTAAACAATTCATCTCTCTTGATGGAAAAGAATCTTTGATTCAACGAACTTTCAAGATTGCTTGTCAAATTGCCGGAGAGAAGAACACATCAGTGTCTATACGAAGAGAATTTTTACCAATTATCCAAGAACAACTACCACAAGTAAGAATGATAGTAGAACCAATGGGTCGTGATTCTGCAGCAGGTATGGGTTATGTTTGCGCTCAATTTCTTCACGAAAATAAAGATGAAGCAATTTTATTTATGGGAGCGGATTATCATTTACCAGATATAAGCCACTTCAAAGAAGTTGTAAAAACCGCGGTTCAATTAGCTAAAAAAGGAAAAATTTCAACGATTGGAATAAAACCAAGTCGTAATGAAACTCGTTTTGGATACATCAGTCCTGGAAAAGAGATTGTTCAAACTCCTATTCCAGTTTATAACGTTGAGAGCTTCAAGGAAAAACCAGATGAAATTAAAGCCCAAGAATATATTAAACAGGGGTATTTATGGAATTCTGGTATGTTTATTGTTAAACCTTCTGTGCTATATGAAAAAATTCGTGAATATATGCCGACTCTTTATCAAGCCTTAGAAAAAATACGGAAGTCAGAATTTAATGAAAAGGAAGCGTACAACGTGTTTCTATCCCTTCCAAAAGTCTCTATTGATTATGGTGTTATGGAGAAAACATCCGATTTAGTAGTTGTGAGAGGAGATTTTCCATGGGACGATATAGGTACATGGGATTCTTTAGACTGCATCTTAGAATCAGATTCCGATGGAAACATTATTCAAGGAGATTTTCTGGGAATAGATGTGAAGAAATGTGTGATTCTCGGAGAAAAACCAGTAATAGCGTTAGGAATTTCAAATTTAGTAGTTATCGATACCGATGATTGTGTATTCGTTTGTCACAAACATAAAGCCCGAAATGTAAAACAAGTGATAGAAGAACTCGCACATCATCCACGTTTAAACAAGTTATTGGTCTATTAATTGCGGAAATCTTTCTCTTTTAGGTAAAAAAGTCTGTGAGCTGGAATTAGTGAGGTCAGTGAATGAAATACAGTTAAGGAAAGCATTGAACTTTAAAAACTTTTCTTTCGGGCTAATTTTAGGCATTTTAGTTTATTTGATTCTAATTTTAGTAAGTAATTGGGAACAGTTGTTGAATTACTTGACTTTTATACCTATATCAATTATTCTAATTGCATTAGGATTGAGTTTTGTTAATTATCTTTTTCGATTTTTAAAGTGGAATCTATTTACCAGAAGCCTCAATCTGACTATTCCTTTCTGGTATAACTTCAAAGTGTTTTTTGCAGGACTTTCCTTGGCAATAACTCCAGCGAAAGCTGGTGAAGCGATAAGAGCGTTCCTTTTAAGAAAAAGTAACAATATTGAGCTTTCTAAAGGGCTTGCTTCAACATTTTCAGAAAGATTAATTGATTTATTAGCAGTCACATTATTATCAATAATTGGAATCTTGGTCTTAGGGCTTGAATCAGCATATTTACCAATCATCCTAGTGATATTATTGGTTGTAATGTTTAGTGTTGTTGTTTTTTTGTTTGATCCCCTCTATCATGTTTTTTCGGTGATATTTCGCATTGGTCCTTGGGATTTTATTGGCAAGAATATTGATCAATTTCGAACAGATGTATTGATGACTTTACATTATACGACTTTTTTGGTAGCAACAATCTTAGGTATTATTGGATGGTCATGTGAGTGCTTAGCATTTATGTTAATAGCTCAAAGCCTGAATATTTCTATGAGTTTTCAAATGGCTACATTTATCTATGCTACTTCATCCATCCTAGGGGCGATATCCTTTCTACCTGGAGGATTAGGATTAATGGAGGGGGGTTTAGAATTCTTTGTAATAGATTTATTAGAAATTGAGTACACCTTATCAGTAGCATTAACCTTATTAATTCGATTCACAACTTTATGGTTTGGAGTCGGTATTGGATTGGTTTTTCTTTTCTGGAACATTAAAACACTAAAGAATGAACAAAAAAATCTGATATTCCCGAAAGGTGAAGATAATAACAGCCACTAATGTAAAAACAGTATGTGTCTTTGTACAAGTTTATAATGAATATGATGAGCTGGAAGACCTTGTTCAATCTTTACATGAACAAAGCCTTAAACCCACACGAATAATAATTATTGACGATGGGTCACCAAATCCTAAAGTTCTGAGAGAAATAAAAAGATTAGCTGTTAAATACTCTGAATTAAACATAGAACCTTTACGCATGCCTTTGAAAGAAGAACCCGATTTGGATACCTTGGGAAAAGGATTAAAAAAGGCATGGGTAAAGATAAAGGATTGTGATTATGATTATGTCTCAGTTTTAGATGTTGATGCCAAACTAGACCCAAAATATTATGAAATAATTACTCAAAAGATGGAGTTGAATCCAAATATTGCCTGTGCTTCAGGTGCTCTTATAGTTAGTATTGCATCAGAAAAGTATCAAGAACAGATAAATATAGGGGCTAAGGTGGGCAGAAAAGATGCTCGGGGCACAGGTAAAGTTATCCGAACATCATTATTAAGAACGATTGATCAAACTCTCTTTCCTGACGTCACTTGGGATACTTGGATAAACACAAAAGCAAAAATTCGAAAATTCAAAACCCCTCAAATAGATGAAACTTACTTTTATACAAGTCGTCCTACTACTCGTGTAGTTAAGAGAGATCTTTATCGAAATGGACGTTTAACATATCATTTCGGCTATAATCCCATTCTTCTTTTACTGAAAGTGATCTTAGCAGGTAAAGGAGGAATGAAAATCTTGAAAGGATATTGGCATGCAAGAAAAGAGAAATGGCAATTGAGAGATAAGGAAGTTCGGAAATATTTTGGTTGGAGATTCTTCTTTCATCTTTAGGTAAAATTTCAATGCTTAACAAAAGAAGAGTTAAAGTAGATAAATTCCAAAATCCGAAATTTACTAACTTTAATAACGATTGAATTTATCGAAAATAAAGTGACTTATTCGATGCTCGACAAAGTAGTGGTATTCTTTATATTAATAACTGCATTAGCGGGTAGTGTGTTTCTATGGTTCGTTTATTTTAAAAATTATCGTTTTGCTACAATTCTTTTTGATTTTCTTCCTTTCTATCCCATTTTCGTCCTTAGTGGTTTTGTTACTAGTAGTTATGGATTAATTTATTTATTTGGCAATAATATATTGCTTCCACTTATTTTGGGCTTATTTCTACTTTATTTTGGAGTTCAATTTACTATTTATTGGAGATGGTATGCCTCTTATCGTTTAAAGTATTATTTAGAATTTCTCCGAAGATTGAAGAATAACCCTAAATTTCGTATAATCGGCATTAATGAATGGCTTGACAGACCACAGAAGGATCCAGATCATGTTCTAGTCCTAATAAGACATGATGTTGATATTAGTTTAATTAGGGCGAAAAGAATGTTAGAAGAAGAAGAAAAATTAGAAATTCCTTCATGTTATTATCTTAGGAATAGTGCTGAACGTTATTCATTCGACGAAGCGAAGGAATTCATATATTATCTTCATAGTAGCTCACTCTTTTCTGTAGGCTTTCATTATGAGAGTATTACAAAGGCAAAAGGAGATCTTACAAAAGCTACAAAATTATTCTTAGAGGAAGTAGAAGAATTTCGGTCAATTTATCCTATTCGAATGATTGCAGCTCACGGAGACAAATATCGCAATAGACGCTTAGTTTCTGAAAGACTAGTTGATTTGAAATCATTAGAGTTGAAATCCTCCTATCAACTTCCATATGATCAGTACTTATCAGAAGCAGGTGGTTTTCATCACTTTGAATCAAAAAATAATAAAAAAGAAACTTTTATGGAAAAACTCAAAGTAGTGGACAAAATAACCACTGGTTCATTAGTTCAAATATTAATTCATCCAGATTGGTGGTTTTAATGGGCCAAACAAAACAGATACTCAGTTACTTTGTACGTTTTCTTAGAAATCGGAAATTCCGTAACCGAGTTCTAGCTATGATACGTCAGACATCTGAGACGAGGAAGAAAAGCGAGATCGTATCATATGCTCCTGATTTAAAACTGGCCCTTAAAGGCAAAAAGCTATTTTTTATAGGAGGCTGTGAGCTTTCTTTCTTAAAAGAGTACGTTGAAAGCAATATTGATTTTAATACATTGCACACATTTGATTATGGAGCTTCTTCTAATCCATTATTTGAAGTTCAAGATGATAAGAGCGAAATTTGGGGTTTCAACCCTGATATCGTGATTTTATCGCATAACCAACAAATCAGAAGCTATTTTCAAATATTACAATTAAAACAAGTGAAATATAGTGATCAAGAAGAACAACTACAAGAAATAAAAACGACTTTCAGAGAAACAATAAAACTACTTCGAGAAAAAGGAATAACTGGTCCAATTATCATTTTTACTTATCCAATAGCTTATCGTCCTGCGTTGGGTAAATTTGAGTACCAATCGATTAAAAACAGTTATTCCTTAGTTGAATTTTCTAATAGGTTGAACTTAATTTTCTATGAGATAACAAAAGAATTTTCAGACGTTTTCATCTTGGATGTCGATGAGGTATTAGCTAAGGTAGGGAAAGACCAATATATCCGCCGCTCAGACGCAGATGGTATTCATGAACACATCACTCGAACAGGGGGTACAATCCTAGGTGATGAGTTCCTCAGTATTCTGCAAGTCTATTATAAGATAGGCAAAAAAATAAAATGTGTTGTTGTTGACTTAGACAACACCTTATGGGACGGTATTATTCAAGATGATGGTCTTGAAGGGGTGAGTATTTATCATAATCGTATAACAATACTTAAACTTCTACAAAAACGGGGTATAATACTTGCTATTGCCTCAAAAAACGAACCTGGAGTTGAACCATTAATTAATGAGCTGTTGGGTGAGGACTTTGATATTTTCACCATCAAAAGAATCAATTGGAATAATAAAGTCCAATCACTCCAAGAGATTGCTGATGACTTAAATATCAACATAGAAAATCTAGCTTTCTTTGATGATAGCCCCTTTGAAAGAGATCAAGTTGAAATGATTTATCCACAAATCTCCGTATATCCTGAAACTGCTATATTAGATGCATTACGCCTTCCTGAGTTCGATCCTGGATTTATAACATCTGAATCCATAAAAAGAACAGAGATGTATGAGCAGCAGAAAATGCGTACAAAAAGCGAAAAATCGTTTGAAGGTAATAAGGAGGAGTTTTTAAAATCTATTGAAATGAAGTTGTGGATTCGTGAGGCCGCAAAAGGAGATATTGATCGGGTAGCGGAGCTTATTCAGCGAACTAACCAGCTTAATGCTACTACTACTAGATTTAAAAAATCAGAAATCATCGAATTTGATAAATCAAAAAAGCATAAGATATTTGTAACAAATTTATGGGATAAATACGGGGAATATGGACTAATTGGAGTTGCTATTACCGAGGAAAATGAATTTCTAGAATGGAAATTAATCAGTTTCCTTTTCTCATGTCGGGCTATGGGAAAAACAGTTGAATATAACACGCTTGCTTTCATCCAAAAAGCTGCTAGAAAGAAGAAAATAAAGAAAATTGTGGGACAATTTAGAAAAACAGATAGAAATAGTGCAATGCAAAAAGTTTTTGAGGAGGCTCAATTTAAAAAAGAGGGTTTTAGTGGAGATTTCGAGGTTTGGTATTATAATATTGAAGACCAACCATCTTTGGAATACTCCGTATGGATAGAAATAGTATCTAAACCTCCATAATCATATACAACTATGCCTTTTATCTTCCGACCATCTTTGATAAAATTACGATTTGAGTCATCTATATCCATTCATTGAGGAATTATCTTTGAAAGTTCCTAAAAAAGTGTTTATTGTAATTCCTGCTCGTAACGAAGAAAAATCCATTGCTAGAACACTGGATGCAATTACAACACAAACTCACCCACCAGAAAAAGTAATCGTTGTGGATGATGGATCTAGAGATAATACTTTACAAGTACTCCAAAATTATACTACCCCGAGTTTTCAATTACTTGTCCAACAAAGACCCCATCGGAAAAATGGTGTTAGTCTTGTTGGGACACCTGCACTCGCAACTACCTTTAACGTGGGATTTAATATTGCTAAAAATTATCAATTCGATTATATTATGATCGTTGGAGCTGATATCATATTAGAAAAGAGATATATCGAAAAAATGTTGTTAGAATTTAAGAAAGATTCTACTTTAGCTATAGCTTCTGGTCAGAATATACAAATGGTGACTAATCCTACCCACGCTCGAGGTGCGGGTCGCCTGATTGATTCACGATTCTGGAAATTCTATGGTGAAAAATATCCAGTAATATATGGATGGGAGGATGATTGTCTTGTTCAAAGTCGAAGAATGGGTTTTAAAGTAAAGAATTTTCCGAAGGTACGATTTTATTCAATGAGAAAACCACAGGGAACTATTGATTACCTGAACTGGGGACGGGCTGTTCGAGCAATGAAATACCCTTTCATTGTGGCGGTATTACGAGCTATAAGATTATGGTTATTACAACATCGCGGAATTAAAGCAAGTATAAGATTTCTAGCAGGATATTACAGTTCTCCTATTCCTGAACATCTCTCAGCTGCCCAACAATTAAATCGTGAATTTATGCGGCGATATCAGCTTAGAAAAATACCTGAAAAATTATTTCAAATACTTAAAAAATTAAAATAGAAATTGTTAGAAGTTTTAATTCATGAAACTAATGGTATGATGCAAATAGAAGAGAAATTTCAAACAATTAGAACAAAAGAGATACAATTCATATAAATCACATACTTTAAGACTGGTTTTCTGGTGAAATTATTTTATGGATCTTCAATTAGTGTTCACATCTACGACTGGAAGAAGTGGTACAGGATATTTAGCGAATATCATTAATACTAACGCAAAAAATGCTTCTGCTGAACATGATCCTTATCCAAGGGGTTATGGTGATCCAATAAGATGGTATGACAATTTTGAGAGGGACAAGTTAATAAAACTTGCAAAGAAAAAGATTACGCGTCTAAAGAGGGGGAAAAGATATGGAAAGATGTTAAATCTTCCTTTAGTAAGAGATACGTTAGGACGGGGGAAAAAACAATCTAAATCTTTCTTAAGACTTACGAGACGCCTGAGGAATCGTGTTTCCTCATATATTGCTTTAGTAGATATAAAAGAAATATACTTAGAATCAACTCATGCTTTCACAAAATCTTTCGGAGAGGAAATGTACTTATTAAATCCTCAATTAAGTCTAATTCATCTGGTTCGTAATCCCTTACATGTCGCTAAAAGCTTTTATAACCGTGGATCGATACCTGATCCTAAGAATATCTATCTTCTTGATCCTAATTTCAAAAGAAATGAATTAAAAATCATTTCTCCGATGTCTGATTTTCAGAAATGCTTATGGTACTGGTTTGAAACTGAATTAAGACATCAAAGATTCATAAAGAAATATGACGTTGAAAAAGTAATTGATATTGACATAGAAGAACTTAACGACGAGTATCAAGTGAGAAAGATGTTCAAAATTCTCGGTATAACCTTTAAGCAATTAAAATTATCAGTTGATAGGAATATCAATATAGAACCAACTATTCTTTCAGCTCAAGATTTAAAAGATGCTAAGCAGTTTGTTGATACTATTCCAGATTGGGTGTTTGATAGAATCGGAGACAAATATTCTCTTAGGAGCTATTTATCTATCGAATCATAGTTTTCACCGAGAAATCACTATCGAAGTAAATTATGTTGTATCTTCTAGCGATAGATAAGAGGAAAAATACAGAAAGACGAAATGGAGAAGAAATTGTGCCAATAATATTAAGAATAGATGTCGATAATCCATATGGGTGGTTTTCGTTTCATAAAAAGGTTTTGAATTACTTTTCTTTAAACTTCAAAAGATTACCAATCCGTCACAATTTTCTAGGGTATTTAGATCAAGCAAAATCCCTATTTAAAGTACTAGAAAAAGCTCAGATTCCTGCAACTTGGTTTTTTCGGGTTCAAACAAAACCATCTAAAGAATTTCAACAAAAATTGATCAAAGCTAAACATGAAATAGCTTATCATGCCGAAAGAACATCTTCACTAAGAGATTTTCAAACGGATCTCAAAATTTTATCTAAAAATCTTCCCACCCCTATTTTGGGTTTTTCAAAACATGGATCAGGCAAAATCAAGCTATCAAAGTATCATACTGTTGAGTACAACTTGGATTTTTTGATAAAACTCGGCCAAGATGTAGGTTTCAAGTATTTTTCTGGAAATGATGAAATTCCTACAGCCCAACCAATTCAAAAGGACAAATTTCTTGTATTTCCTGGAGCTTTCTGGCTTGATGAATACTATCGCGACATATCAAAATACAATATGAATTGGTTAATTAAAAACGTCTTAAAAGGAAAAACTTTCGTAGTATTAACACATCCGCATAAATGGGCTTTTTCTAACAAAGAGAAAGATGATTTTCAGAAACTAATGGAATCCATTAATGATTTCCAAACATTCTCTTCAATGATTTCATGAAATTGAACCCCTTCGATTTTTGAAGTACATCATCTTTCAGATATAGTCATGTTATTCGAAACACCAGAACGATAACAATTGGATTTATTAAAGATAGATAATAATCGAATTACGTATTCATAAAATAATTTGATAAATAAAAGTAAAATACAAAAAATAGTTAAAAATAAAGAAAGGTGGACATAATATTTTTGAAAAAAAGTTTAGCTCATCGTTTTAATGTACAATTAGAATAAGAGGAGAAAAAATGACTGAAAGAATCTTAGTTTTAGCCCCCCACACCGATGATGGCGAACTATCAATGGGAGGAAGTATTGTGAAATTTATAGAACAACAGAAAGATTTGTATTTAGCCGCTTTCTCAAGTGTTAGGGCCTCATTACCGCCTGGAGTGCCTGATGATACATTAGTAAAGGAAATCAAGGCTGCTGCTAAAGTTTTAAATATTCCACAAGACCACATTATACTTTATGACTATACTGTAAGGAAATTCTCCTATAATCGTCAAGAAATTTTAGAAGATCTTGTTAAACTTAGGAGAGAAGTAGAACCGGATATTATTTTTTTACCATCTCCCAATGATCTTCATCAAGATCATACAACTATCTCACAAGAAGGTATTAGGGCTTTTAAAACAGATTCAATTTTGGGTTACGAATTACCTTGGAATAATATTTATTTTCAGACGCAATGTTTCAGTGTACTCCAGGAGAAACATGTACAAAAGAAAATAGAGGCATTACTTTGCTATAAAAGTCAAAAACACCGAGGGTATGTGAATCCAGAATTCATTCGTGGATTAGCGATTGCTAGGGGGGTTCAAATTAAAGCTCAATATGCTGAAGCTTTTGAGGTTATCCGTTGGAAATTATGATGAATCACAAATAACCAAGAAATAATGCAATATAGAACGACTCTAGCACAGTAGCTCTATTAATGTGGCTTTCATCTGGCAATAATGTTAAAGGTATCTTATAAAAACTCTTCCATTGAAATGAAAATCTGTATTATTGATGAAATCGCTAATTGCAGCTTTTATCTAGCGAAAGGTTTGGGAGAAAGAGGACACGAAGTATTAGTCCTCCTAGATAGGCAAAAGTTTAGAAAAAGGTTTCGTTTCACCCAAGAAACTCCTAAGAACGTCCGTGTCAAATGGTTGTCTCCTTTACCAATTCGACCACGGGCTTTTGGAATAGCTTACCCTCTAATAAAAGAAATTTTACAATTTAAACCGCAAATAATCCATGTCCATTATTTGTGGTCACAATTATTCTTATCACAAATTGTTGCATGGCGATTAAAAGTCCCCATAGTTGGCGTTGGTCATGGTTGGGAAGTGTTAATTGTACCACATTCAAGAATTCGTGGGCCAATCCAACGAATCTTCTTAAGAAAAATCGATAAAGTTATATTAACAGCTGATTACTATCTAGAGGAATTAGACACCGTTCCCGAGCATAAAAAGATTTATCTTCCGCGTATAATCGATACAGAAACCTTCAATCCAAATATTGATGCTTCAGAAATTGTTGCTAAATATGGTGAAAACATTATTACATTTACTGCTCGTCTATTTAAAATAAAAAGCCCCTATACTGTACTTTACGCGTTTCGATTAGTTTTAGATCAAATTCCAGATGCTAACATTATATTCATTGGAAAAGGGCCTGAACGGAAAGGTATGGAAAAACTAGTAAAAAAGTTACATATGAGTGAAAATGTTCATTTTTTAGGAGAAATTCCAAATAGTGAGGTAGGAAAGTATTTGAATGCATCCAAAGTCGAAACACGAGGATTTCAGCCCCGTATTGTCGAACTGGGGATTTCCCAGTTGGAATCACTTGCTTCTGGAACACCGATAGTTACATATTATCCCAAAGGTGATGTTCCTGGAGTTGTACACGCTTTTGATCCACAGAGTATTTCTCAAGCATTAATTAAAGTGTTGACCAATCACAAATTTCGACATGAATTGTCACAAAAAGGGCGTAATTTTGTTGTGAAAGAACTGTCGGTACAAGCAGGAGTCCAGAAAACATTACAATTATACGCGGAAATTTTTAAGAGAAGAGGAATCTTAAGAGGGGGATAATTTATACAAAGAAGCTTTAAGTATTTTTGAGAAAGTATAAACTATGATATTAATGTATCAGAACAATATTCCAGTAAAAGTATTTTTTTCCTGTACCAGAGGAAAAATTCTTTTCAAATGATTTGAGAGATGATTATGTACACAATTGCCTTCATACTTGGAACGAGGCCTGAAATAATCAAGACATGGTCAATTATTCGGCATGCTGATCAAGATCCTGACATAAGAAGTATCCTCATTCATACAGGTCAACACTATGATTATGAGATGTCTCAGATCTTTTTCGAGGATTTAAAAATTAGAGAACCTGATGTATTCCTTGAAGCACAAGGAGAGACTCATGGAAGTCAGACTGCATCAATGCTTGTAAAAATCGAAGATTTTCTTTTGAAAGAAGAAATTGACGTTGTAGGAGTACTGGGCGATACCAACTCAGCTATGGCAGGTGCTTTAGCAGCTCGAAAAATTAACATTCCTTCAGCTCATTTTGAAGCTGGATGCCGATCCTTTGATCGAAAAATGCCAGAAGAATTAAACCGTCTAATAATTGATGCAATATCATCTATATTATTTGCACCATCTGCTCAAGCTGAAATTAATCTTCTTTGGGAAGGAAAACCTAGTAATAGGATTTTTATGTGCGGAAACACTCAAAAGGATGTAATAAATCATGTTATCCAAGTTAAAAGAGACAACCAAAGCGTACCCAAATTTGAATCTCCATATGGTGTATTAACAATCCATCGGCCTGAAAATACTGATGATTTGGAACGATTGAGAGATATTATCACTGGGATAAAGAATAGTCCCATCCCTATTGTATTTCCCGTCCATCCTAGAACCAAAAAACAAATTCAGCTCTTTGATTTAAGTAATGACTTTCATCCCAAATCAAAAATCAGGATGATTCCCCCACTCGGATATCTTTCTTTCATAAATTTATTAAAAAAAGCCCATTTAGTATTAACTGATAGTGGCGGGGTTCAAGAAGAAGCAGCTATACTGAATATTCCGTGCATTACTTTAAGAGAAACCTCTGAATGGCCTGAAACAATAATCAGCGGAAAAAACCTCTTAGTCGGTCATAATTCCGATTTAATCTTAAATGTAATCAATAAACTTCATCATGACATTCATTTTGTCAAAAAAATGAGTAAACCAGTCAATTTGTTTGAAGCAGACGCAGGTAAGCGAATAATCAGTGTCCTGAAAAACCTCAAGGCTAAAGAAGAGTTGAGATATGACTCTATTAATATGTCAAAGACTGGTTATCCTATTCCATTCCTTGCTTCCAAAATAACAGATTTAAATGAACAAGAAGCACTTTTTAGGACACTACGATTCAAAGAGGATGGTAATGTAATGAACTCCGACTTGAAGTTTACATTTGAATTACAATTAGTTAAGAGATTTAACAAGTTCAATCCTATAACAGTGCTTAATAAAAATTAAAATCGGATCATCTTCCATCGAGAGGCGAATCTTGATGGATAACGAAATTACCAATTACTTTGTCTACTTAACAAAAAAATAGTGGGAAAAACCCTTGAAGTCTCAAATTTAATCGTCTATTGTAACTTCTTTCAATTTAGTCGAATTTAGATTTGGATGGGTGATAATAGGTTAAGGTCCATTGGAGTTTTTGCGGAATTATATTATCAATAAATCTAATATCACGTGTTGTCAATGGTTTAATCATAAAAAAGCATCCTATGGCTATTCCTATATAAATGAGATTTAGTATCATCATTACAAACAGATCGAAATTTTCGATAAAGATACCTATGTGAGCTGTTATAGACACAATAGTAATAAAGATACCCAAACGAATGAAGTTGTCATTAACGTGCAAATATTTAGTATTTTTGAGATAATATACAAAATAGAGGATAGCAACAAATAATTCAGTTAGAACGACTCCCAATACTCCCAGACTAATCAAAATTAATAACAGAACAATTTTACTGGAAAAATCTAAAAGGTTACCTTTCACCAAAATTCGCCTGTGCCCTTGCGCATCTTTCAGGTTTATCATAACAGTAGTCATAGATGTTATAATCCAAGTAATGCATAGCAATCTAAAGAAAAGAACCGCTTCGATATACCCTTCTCCTAAAAGTAGATAAATCAATATAGCAGCATCTAGGTAAATCCAAAAATAAACCACAGCTGAAATAAGGACAATTGTTCGGAATAAACCTAAAAAACTATCACGTAATCTCTCCTTATCAACTATATTAAGTTTATTAAACAGTAGTGCCGAACCAGTAGCTACAATGAAAATCATTTCACGAATAATAGAAAGAATTCTGTTTGGCCAATAAAAAATGCTGGTAGCTCCAGTCTCAAGAAATTCAAACATTATGAACTTGTTAATATGACTCGAAATTAGTCTTGGTAATTGACTTAGGTAAATAGGAAAACTAAAACGTAGTAAATAGTGCAAAGTTTGAAGATTTAATTTTTTCTTTCGTAATATTTGGAATGGTTTTCGAATATCTAATAAAACAGTCACCACTAAACCAATAATCCAAGCCCACAATATACTCCTCAAAGTTGGGTTGATATAGTAGAATAAAGGCACTAATACCGAGTTCAGTATTGTATAAGCCATATTTATGAATATTGCCTTATCTGCAGCCAATAATGACCTTTCAATCATTATTTCTGTATCTACTATGATTAAAAATGCCATAGATAGTGGATACAGGAATAATAATTCAAAAGAGCTAGAACCTGTCACATACAGAGCTAATATAGTAGCTAGTAAAATAGCTAACGGTATAACTATTACCAACATAAATACTAATGCATTGTAACGGATTTCCTCACTTCGTTCTTCACCTACTGATAAAGCTCGTTGTCTACAAGAGTATTTCATACTAAAGCTTGCTAATTGTGAAATTATGAGGTGGCCAGAAGCTAAAATGATCATTTCGTCCATTATTCCCTTTGTGACTAAGCGGGTAATAATTATAACATAAAGAAAAGAGAATGTACGAGAGATTAAGACTCTTGAGAAACCTCCCATAATGAATCGCTTGTATTTGGCACTTAATCTCTCAGATATGATTATCTCCTCACTCGGGATGTGTTTGACTCATTATCATTGTTACATAATCTTTTTTTGCTTGATAAGGTTCTCTCCTGTTTCATAATGAGGCGATTGAGTTTTAGTCACTATTGACTCAATGGATTCATAAAGGAGTTGGCAAAGAAGGAGGGGATAAAAAAACCATCCTATTTTCTAATATTTCCGAAAGGCTTTTCCTGAATAAATTTGATTATTATTAAACCATTTATAATGTTCTCTAACCGCATCTACACTTTCTGATCTTTTATAATCAGGTTTGTAACCGAAATGAATCATCTCTCCCTCAAAATAATATTCTAGGACTTTTATTTGGTCTTCTGTTAAATATTTCCTATACATTCCAATTCTACTAGTATTTACACCTTTGTATTTCATATTTGTGAAACTATTTCCCTCCCATGGAATACCACAGAAAGTAGTGTCAAAATTCAGACGATTAAAATCAATTCCAATGAATTTGGATACTTTTCTCATTGTAGCTTTAGTATTAAGTATTAAATCCTCATATTTAATAATCAAATATTTCTCATCCCCATATATTTTTTGGTTATCTATAGCCATGCGCATACTTAACCATCCCCTATCAATGGCATCTCGGAATAATCTTTCTTTGCTATCATAGTTTCTCTTGTAATGTTTATCCCAGCCATTCATTATTACTGCACAATTATCTCTTGGGTCTCTCATAATATGAATAAATGTTGACTTTGGATACAATTTGAATAATTCATTAACATGAATTTCTGACATCGTATCTTTGGTTACTATAGATTTATGTGTTTGGTAATTTGGGCATGGTAATAGCTCTCTAACCAAATAACACATAGTATCAAAGAAATCTTTAGTTGTATTGCCATTTTTCAATATAAATTCATTGTATTTGGCATTCAATTCTTGATAGGAGAAATTCAGACCATTCTCATCTAATTTAAGCCATTTCTGAATGATTTCTTTTAAATCCTCAAAGAGGAATTGAGTAATTCTTTCTACTTTTTCTTTAACGCTAAAATTGCCTTCAGCATAAATGGGATAAAAGGAATACCAAAAGTGTGTTTCATAAGGGTAAATGAATAAATCTGGGTGACCATCAAGTAATGCTATTAACACTGTAGTCCCATTCTTCCTATGACCTCCAACAAAAATCCTATTATCTTTAAGTTTGTCCCACATGATAAAATTCCTTCATTTAAACTTTGATATAGTCTAACAGAACTCATCTTTCCCTCTCTTTTCTCAATTGGTTAAGAACTGCTTTGAATCGGGGGATAAAATAATCAATGTCATCTTTCGTTCTTATTGCTATTCTAATGTACTTCTCATTTTCAAGGCCAGTCTTATTGCTACAATCTTTAATAAGAATGTCATGATCTAGAAATAGTCTATCTCTTAATTCCTTACTTTTTGCTCCATTTATTAACTTAATGAAAAAATAATTAGCATAAGAAGGAAAGATCTCGATTCCAGTAACTTCTTCATTTAGCCTCTGATAAAAATAGGCTCTATCTTCAATTACCATTCTTATTGATCGATAGTATTCCTGACGGTATTTTGGTAAAATATCCAAAAAACGTTCAGCTATTGAGTTTATATTCCAAATTGCAATTTCTTTTCTAATATTATTTATCAACTTCTGATTAGCGGAAGCAATATAACCTAATCTAACGCCTGGTGTTCCTAAATCCTTGCTAAGACTTCTTAGTATGATTAAATTAGGATAATTACTTAATTCATCTAAGAGAGAAATGTTTTCACCAACAAAATCAACAAAAGATTCATCTAGAATTATCATTTCTAAAGATTGGATTTTTGATAATCTAGTCACTAATTTCTTTGTTTCTTCGTATTTCAAAATCTGAGATGTGGGATTATTAGGATTAATAATCAGAGCCGTATTAATGTCGTTATTATTCTCGCAAGTTTCAACAAATTGGTTCATAGGCAGAGAAAAATCTTTCTTGTCTCTTTCAATATAATGAATCTTTTGCTTTGATAGATTTCTTTCATATTCATTGAATGTTGGTATGGGAATTAAGATTTTAGTAAAATATTTTTTTAATGAATTTATTATCTCTGAAGCACCATTACCTATCGCTAGGTACTTCGCTTCTACTCTTGTCCAATTTGAGAGCTTTTGAATAAGTTCAACATGAGTAGAGGGATAATTACATAATAAATCCCTAAGATTATATTTTAAATCTTCTAGTAATTTATCTGGAGGGAAATATAAATTGTACAAATAAGAAAAATCCAAAAAGGGGTATCGCCAATAACCACCATGCTTATTTAGAATTGTCTCGAGTAATCTTTCTTTTGGAGAAAACATTATGTTTGCTTGTTCTAAATCTTCATAGCTATCCACTTCTATCCACTTCAGATCAGTAACATCAAGAGAAAAAAGTGTTGGATTTTGGAAATAAATTAGTATTGTCAGAATAATCTCATAATATTGATCTAGGCTCTGTGTTTTGACATATGTATCTAAAGTAGGAATAAAAATATTCTCAAGAAAATCTTTCTTAAACCAATAGATATTTACTGTTTTAAATTTATTAGAATAATCAAAATTTTCTATTTGATCTTTAGAAGGGTACATCTTTGCAACTTCTCCCACCCTATTAACTTCCACGACTGTTCCATGCATTCCAGGTTTAATTTCACTTAGTACTATTAAATTTTTATTTTTTTGGGTAAATATTCTCTCCATCACTTCTTTCTCAAAGAAGATATCACATTCGAGCAATAGTGTGTCAGATTTCAAATATTCTTTAACTAGCCACAATGAGTAAATATTATTGGTTGTCGCAAATATCTCATTATACACATAGATAATTTTTACTCCATTCCAATAATCTCCGATTGCTTTTTTCAATTCATTTTCTAAATACCCAGTTACAATTATAATTCGATCCAGAGAATACCTTGTTAGAATATTTAAGGTATTAATTATAATAGGTATGTTGTTGACCTTTACAAGGCCCTTTGGAATGGAATTTGTTATTGGTCTTAATCGTTTTCCAAATCCAGCCGATAAGATAACAGCTTGCATTAATTTTTCTCCTTTTGAAAATAATCTACTAACCTTCTTAGTATCTCTATAATCATGTAATTCATATAACTTCAGACAATTTAGGTTATAATCATTCTTAAGAGTTTCCGATATTTATTATTCTATTTATGCAAAATCTGAATATTTCTTTCATATTTGTCGAATAATTATCGATTTGATATAGGATCTTAATTATTAGTTTATATCTTCGATTTTTAGAATTCAATAGAATTTAACTGATTTTTAAAGTTTCTAAAGTCCTCTAAATGACTGATACGGATCAAAAAATGACCCCCAAAAAAATTTAACTCAAGTAATAAAGGAATATTTAATGATTAACTTGTAAAACAAGATATTAAGGCGCTTTATAGCGAATAGAGGTTAATATATATAACAAATAAATGGTTAAGAAGTAGCAACCAAAGATCAATAGTTTTAAATTACTTCTTTTTTGAAGGATCTAGGCGGTTATCTAATTTGTTTCATATGTATACCATCAAAAATTTAGTAAAAGCTATTGTCAACGAATTAGTAAGTATCATTGCATTTTTAATTCCACTAGATCCTTATATGATTATCTTAGCTAATCATGGACGTTTATATCTGGATTCCAATAATTATTACTTCCTTCGATATTTAAAAAAACGTCATCAAGAGAATAAAATTATTCCTTACACAGTATTCATGATTACTACAAATCGTAACCTGAAAGGTAACCTAGATCCAAAGAATCTAAGAGATTTATTTATAATATTAAGATCAAAAATTTTCCTGATAACTCATGGTAATGCTGATTTCTACTGGACAAAGTTAGGAAGAGACCCACGAAGATTATTCATTACGTTACGACATGGCACCCCTCTGAAAGCAACAGGTGTCCCTGCGGAATTTAGGGAGTGGAAGTATAGAAAAGAACTTTTCCAGCAAAAAAAACCTTCTAAAGTTAAAAAAATGATGTTTATAAGTAAAAAACTAAATAGAAACAAGCCTTATCGAATGTACTATATTGTAGGATCTGAATTGGAAAGGTTCCTATACTCCTCCGTTGTAAAGATCCCGTTTGAGCAATGCATTCCTATTGGATTTACAAGAAATGATTTATTTTTTTCCCAATCTCCATTAGATGCACCTTGGGAGGAATTAGTGAAATCTATAATCGATGAATTTGATAAAGTAATATTGTATGCACCTACATTTAGACCCCATTTTATTTCTAGGCCCCCATATCTTCCATTTCTCAAGGATTTTTCACTTAATCAACTTGAACAGTCTTTGAGGAAGCACAATGCAATCTTACTTTATAGATATCACCTAAATACTAGAGAGATTGCAGAGACATTTGATAGAAAAATGGATTCACCATTAATTAAGAATGCTTCATTTCATATCGTCCCTTATGTAGAGTATTTATTGAAATATTCAGATATCCTTATTACAGATTATTCTGGAATTATCTATGACTTCCTTTATCTAAATCGCCCTATAATTGCTCTTGCTAATGATTGGAAATATTATAATCAGGTAAGAGGATTCAGTTTTGATTTTTTCAAAAGCTTTCCAGGAGAAATCGTGAAAAATTTTACAGATCTCCTTAAAACTATCGATTTATATATTAAAAATCCACAAAAGGACTCAGAAAGGAGAAAATTCTGTTTCCGTTTATTTCGTGATTTTAGTGACGCCAAAAATGCACATAGAACGTATTTATTACTTCAAAGATTGAATAAATAGGCAATAAATTAACAAATTTAAGTTCATGGTCGCTAAATGATGCATTAGATATTAATGAGAATTATACTTAATTTGTGAGGTCAAAATTGAAAATTAGTTTAAGAATGATTATTAATCTTAACAAATATTACAAGAATAGAAAAATTTAAATCCATTTTAAACTGTGTTTTGATAATTGCGGTGATAATTTGAGTCCAACTGATTATACAACTGTTTCCATTCCGAGAACATTATATGAAAAGATACAGGAACGCATTAAAGGAACTGGTTTCACATCAGTCTCAAGATTTACTGTTTATGTTCTCCGTGAATTAGTAACGGAGTCGAAGAAAGGAAAAGAACCTTTTTCAGAAGAAGACAAAGAAAAAGTATTAGAGAAGTTAGAGAAATTGGGATACACATAAAAAATTATCTATTCATTATTTTCTTCGCTCAAAACCATTTATAATATCCATAGAATTATAATAATGATTATTTATCATTTTTATAAAATATTATGAGTTTTGTAGTAGTTTGTTCAAAGTTATCTTATATCATAATAGTTAATTAAAAAAATGTTTTGCTTCTTTTATGACTTTATTAACCTTCAAAACTAGAAAGTATTGTTCATTTTATATAAAAATTATAATGTTTGCAGGTAAACAACAATGGCCAAAGAATCAAAAACAATAACGATTTCTAAAAATCTATATGAATTCTTGGAGCGAAAAATCAAACAAGAAAGATTCAATACCGTTGATAATTATGTTGAACATCTCTTGTTGCAATTATTGCAAGTAGAGGGTTCCGAAGACCTTGATCCCAAGGAAGAAGAGGAAATAAAACAACGCCTCGAAAAGCTCGGCTATCTTTAGGAAGGTTACTTAAAGATGGTTAAGCCCCATGGAGGACAATTGATTGACCAATTATTATCTGAAAATCAATTGAATCGCATAAGAGAAGAAATTGAAGAATTTAAACAAATTCCAATTGACTATGAAACCTTTATAGAGCTGGAAAATATTGCTATAGGCACATTCAGTCCACTGGAAGGATATATGACACAACAAGAAGTGGACTCTGTATTGGAAACAGGTCGTTTAACAAATGACTTAGCATGGACCATTCCAATTACGCTTGCTGTTGACAAAGAACAGGCAAACCTTCTTGAAAACGGAAATCAATATGCTTTATCATATCAAGGAGAAGCGGTAGCTCTTTTAGATCTTGAAGATAAGTTTATTCCAGATAAAAAACATTGGGTAAAAGCAGTCTTTAACACTACAGATGAGAAGCACCCAGGAGTCAAACGAATATATAATAGAAAAGAGGTCTTGCTAGGGGGTACTATTAATCTCTTAAAGCGACCAATCGTCCCCTTTCCTGAAAACCATCTGACACCTAAAGAAACTCGAGTGTTATTCAGAGTAAAAGGATGGAAAACTATAGTCGGTTTTCAAACAAGAAATGCTCCCCATATTGGACATGAATATGTTCAAAAAGCAGCCCTGACTTTTGTGGATGGGATCTTCATAAACCCTGTAATAGGTAAAAAGAAAAAAGGAGATTTTAAAGACAAAGTGATCTTAGAATCATACAATGCACTTATTAATCATTATTATCTGCGTGAGCGCTCAGTTCTTGTTACACTTCTGACAGAAATGCGATATGCAGGGCCCAAGGAGGCTATTTTCCATTCTATCATGCGAAAAAATTATGGGTGTACCCATTTCATTATTGGTCGTGATCACGCGGGGGTAGGAAACTACTACCCTCCATTTGCAGCTCAAGACATATTTGATGATTACCCAGACATAGGAATTGTCCCATTGTTTTTCAAATCTTTTTCTCATTGTACGAAATGTGGATCAGTGGTAAATGAGAAAATTTGTCCACATTCTTCAGAATATCATATAAATTTCAGCGGTACAAAGATTCGGAAGATGCTTACTGAAGGAAAACATCCTCCTAAAGAATTAATGAGACCTGAAGTAGCAGATATCATCCTCCAATATGAGAATCCCTTTGTTACTTAGAATATTGGCGGAAAAATAATGAATAATCGTAAAATGCTAGTTATAGGTCTTGATTGTGCTTCTCCAAGATTAATTTTTGACGAATTTCGAAATGATCTTCCAAATATATCTAAATTGATAAATAATGGACTTTCTGGTAATTTGAGATCATCTATGCCTCCAATCACTATACCTGCATGGATGGTCATGTTTACAGGAAAAACACCTGGAAAACTAGGATTATACGGTTTTCGCTATCGAGAAAAGTATTCATACAAAGAAATTAGAATAGCTACTTCAAAAAATATACAAGAACCCAAAATATGGGACATACTTGCTAAAACAGGACAAAAATCGTGTTTATTTGCAATTCCTCCAAGTTATCCTCCTCCTGTAGTGAATGGTTGGTCAGTCAGCTGTTTTTTGACCCCCAGTTCTAAAAGCAATTATACGTATCCTCCTGAATTAAAACAAGAGCTAGAAAAAAAGTGTGGTTCATACATTCCAGATATTGATTATCGGTCTGGAGATCGTGATAATATTTACAAACAACTATTTGAGATGCTAGATAATCACATGAATATGATTATGCATTTAATTCAAGAGAAACCATGGGATTTTTTTGCTTTTGTAGAAATTGGCGTAGATCGTGTTCATCACGCGTTTTGGCGTTATTATGACAAAACACATCATATGCATGAACCCAATAGTAAATATCAACATGTTATTCGTGATTATTATAAATCAATAGACAAATATATTGGTGAAATCCTTAAATTAATCGATGAAAGGACCTATATTCTTGTAGTTTCTGATCATGGTGTTAAAGCCATGAAAGGAGCTTTTTGCATTAATGAATGGTTGATCAAGGAAAAATATTTAGTTTTGAAAAACCCCCCTGATAAACAAACACGATTATCAGAGGCAGAAATTGACTGGACAAAAACTAAAGCATGGGCTTGGGGAGGGTATTGCTCAAAAATTTACTTAAACCTTAAAGGAAGGGAGAAAACAGGCCTTATCAGTGTAAAAGATTATAAAAAGGAACTTGAAGAACTTAAGAGAAAATTACTCAATTTGAAGGATATTAACGGCCAAAAAATGCAAAATATTGTCTTTCATCCTGAAGAGTATTACGAGAATCCAAAGGGAGACTATCCTGATTTGATGGTAATATTTGATGACCTTTATTGGCGAGCAGCAGGAACAATTGGTCATAATACCTTATATCTCCTTGAAAATGATCTTGGTTCTGATGACGCAATGCACGATTGGGATGGGATGTACATCTTATATGATCCTCAGGAAGAACTTCGGAAAGGTAAGGTTGATGCGAAAATAGAAGACATTGCTTCTACTATACTCAAAATGTTTGATATAGAAGTCCCTGAAGATTTCGAAGGTAAAGTGATAATAAATGACAAAAGAACATAATGGATTTGTACTGTGGTTTACTGGCTTGTCTGGTTCTGGAAAAAGCGAACTAGCCACCAGAGTTGCTGAGAAATTAAGGAAACTAGAAAGAAAAGTAGAAATTCTTGATGGTGATATAGTCCGCCAGAGCCTGACAAAGGATCTAGGTTTTACAGAGGCAGATAGAAAAACGAATCTTGAACGGGTCACTTTTGTAGCTAAACTGCTTAGTCGAAATGGTGTGGCGACATTAGTCTCTTTTATTTCTCCATACATTGCTTCTAGAAAAGCAGCACGTGATGAGACAAGCAATTTCATGGAAGTGTTTGTGAAGTGCCCAGTCGAGGTTTGTATTGAAAGAGATATCAAGGGGCTTTATAAAAAAGCGATTGCTGGTGAAATAGAAAACTTCACTGGAATTAGCCATCCATATGAAGAACCTCCTAACCCAGAAATAATTGTTGAAACAGATAAAGAAACACCTGAAGAGAGTGTTGCGAAGATAATGACATATATCAAAGAAACGGGACTCTTAAATAGATGATAGAAATATAAAACGCTTTTTCTCTGTTATCTTTGGCCTTGGCCTACTCCTCGGTAGCTGAAACCTAACTTAATGACCTCTTTAGGGTCAAATGTCTTTCTTCCATCAATTATTATTGGATTTATTTTCATTTTTGTTTTTATGTGAGCTAAATCCAAATCTTTGTATTCTTTGTGCGCTGTTACTACAATTAAAGCGTCTGAATCTTTAATAACTTCATCTAAAATTGTTGAAAAAGAAAAATCAACCTCTTGTTGGCGAACATGAGGATCATGAACAGAAAATTGGTAGTTCTTTTCATTTAAGAGATTTATTAAGTCTCTTGTAGGGGTATTACGTGGATCATCTGAATCCTCTAAAAAAGCCACTCCAAGTACTGCAATTTTCAAGTTATTGGGAAATTCTCTTTTGGTTTCGGTCAAGCACTCTTCTAACAGAGTTACAACATGTTTCGGCATATCCAAGTTTCTATAACGACTAGCTTCGATTACACTTAGTTGTACTGCTTTTTTTCCATACTGAGTCAATCCATATTTTAATAACCATGGATCTTTAGGAAGACAATGGCCACCCACTCCTGCGCCAGGTATATGCATATTACGATGAGGATTCCCTTTCCCTTCAATAAAGGGTAAATTATTCACAAGTTCTCGTACCTCATAGACATTTACTCCTAACGACTCACAAACCAGGGCTACTTCATTTGCAAAAGCAACATTGACATCTCGATAAGTGTTCTCCACTACTTTTGCAAGCTCAGCTGTTAAGGCTGTTGTTGGGATGATCTTATTCTTCAAAACTTGCTTATATAACCAAATCGCTTTTTCTGAACTCTTAGGTCCTACTCCACCCACTATTCGGGGATAATTCAAAATGTTATAAATCAGCCTACCAACCATGACTCTCTCATAAGCAAAAGCCAGATAAAAATCCTTTTCACTCTTGAATCCAGATGTTTCTTCCAATATGGGTTTTACAATGAAATCTGTGGTACCAGGAGCACAGGTTGATTCAATGATAATTGTTGTACCTTTTGAGAGATGTTCTCCAACTTGATGAGAGACTTCTTTTAGTGACACATATTGAGGAATGTGATTTTCATCAGTTGGTGTTTGAACATCAATTAGCACATAGTCCATTTCTTTAACGCTAGTAATGTCATCTGTCACTGAAAACGATTTCTTCTCTTTGACAACTCTTGCTATTAATCCTGCAAGTCCAGGCTCGTTCTTTATTGGACATTTTCCTTGATTGATGTAATCAATCTTCCATCCTGATCGTCTCGAGCGTCTCTGAATACCAGTGACATTAAAGATGTCAGTATCAGCCAACAAGGCAGCAATGGGAATCCCAACATACCCCATGCCAATAACAGCTACTCTAGTGACCATTTTCATCAGATCTAAGTAAATTTTTCTTAAATTAATTAAGTCATTCAGAGACGAGAAAGGAGATTATTTCTAAAGTTTTTTCAAAAATGATTAAAACTTCAAACCCTCTGCGACAATGGAGATCAAACATGAAAGTAGGATATACTACAGGTGTTTTTGACCTCTTTCATAAGGGTCATGTAAATTTCCTGAAGGCTGCTAAGACTTATTGTGATCGTCTTATTGTTGGTGCAACTACTGACGAATTAGCGAAGCAAGAAAAGAAAAAAAGTCCAATTATTAATCTCGAGGATAGAATAGCAGTTTTATCTGCATGTAAATATGTGGATTTAGCCATTCCCCATAATAATAGTGATAAAATACTAGCATGGAAGAAGCTAAAATTCGATATTCTATTTATCGGGGATGATTGGTATGACTCTGAATCGTATAACATGTTTGAAGAGCAACTTAAAGAGAAGGGAGTTAAAGTAATATACATTCCATACACAGAAGGAGTATCAGCGTCAAATATTGAAGAACGAATGCTCCAAAATAAAGGAAGCTAGAAACTAGACGCAAATAATTGAATTCTAAGATTTTAGGAGTTCAAAAAATGTCTTTACAAAGGTTATTCACAAAATTCTCACGTAGAAATATAGAAAAACCAGAAGAATATAGTTTTATGAAAGAAGACTTCACTGCTCGATTCATGCAAAAAATCTGTGGGCCTATTGTCCGATTTATTTATCCATTCGGGATCATCACTCCTAATCGTTTGACTTGGTTCAGTTATTTTATGGTTATTCTTGGATCAATGATTTTAATTATCTCAATGGGTAATATTGTATTATTATTCATAGTTGGTTTTTGTATATGGCTATCTGCTCTCATTGATGGTCTCGATGGTCAACTAGCGAGGATGAGAGGTGTATCAAGTAAAAAGGGAGAATGGCTTGATAGAGTTCTAGATGAAGGAAAAGGGTATCCATTTTTCATTGCGTTAGGATTATATATTCAAGATTCAAGCGGAAACTTCACTCTCTCCTTTTTAGGAACTCAATTGATTGTGTTAAACGTTTGGGTTACAATATCTATCATGTTTGCTTGTGCTTCTTGGCTTAGTATAATGAGTACGTTTGGTAGTTGGATATTAAAAGAACCAAGTGTAGTTAGCAATGGTAATATCTACATAGTATGGATCTTTCTTATTTTCAATCTATTAGATTGGTTTTTATTTTTTTTTACAATTGGAACATTCTTGGCAGTGGCGTGGACACTCATTGAAAAGACCTTTATCGCCCCTGCAAACCCAATGGAATCAAAGGACACAGTCGACTCATGACTGTAAATTGGTTAAAATTACAATCCAGCGTCTTCACGTAAAATCTGGGCTTTATCGGTCCGTTCCCACGTAAAGTCTGGATCATCACGACCGAAGTGGCCATATGATGCTGTTTTAGCGTAGATAGGGCGTTTAAGTTTAAGCTGTTCGATCACTATTCCTGGTCGAAAGTCAAAGTGCTTTTTAATTAAGTGTAGAATGTCCGTTTCAGGAATAACATTAGTTCTTTTCGTATCTAAGTTGATACACAAGGGTTTAGCCACGCCAATCGCATAGGCAATTTGAATTTCACATTCATCAGCTAAACCAGCAGCTACTACATTTTTAGCTGCCCAACGAGCGACATAAGAACCAGAGCGGTCTACTTTTGATGGATCTTTTCCAGAGAAACACCCTCCACCATGAGAGCCAACACCACCATAGGTGTCTACAATAATTTTCCGTCCAGTTAAACCAGTATCACCATGAGGACCCCCAATAACAAAGCGGCCCGTTTCATTAATAAAATACTCCGTATCATCTGTTAAGTATTTTGATGGAATTACTTTTTGGATCACTTTAGTAATGATTTCTTCTTTGATTTCATCATGAGTGACATCCTTGGCATGCTGCGCTGCAATAACAACAGTTGTTACACTAGTAGGCTCGCCGTTACTATAGTCAACCGTTACTTGAGATTTCCCATCAGGACGTAACCAAGAGATTTCCTTCTTTTTCCGTGCAACAGCTAACTGCTTTGTTAAACCATGAGCCAGCATAATTGGGAGGGGCATCAATGAGTCAGTTTCCTTGCAAGCGTACCCAAACATCATCCCCTGATCTCCTGCTCCTTGGTCTTCTGGCTGGGGTCTTTCAACACCCCGTGCTATATCCGTACTTTGTTCATGGATAGCATTTAACACTGCAACTGACTTGTAATCAAAACCCATTTTCGAATCAGTATAACCAATATCTTTGATTTTTTTACGAACGACGTCTTGAATATCAATATATGTTCTTGTTGATATTTCGCCACCGATTAAGGCCATTCCTGTCGTTAAATACGTCTCACAGGCTACATGGGCATTAGGATCTTTTGCTAAAATAGCATCTAGAATTGCGTCTGAAATTTGATCAGCCATCTTGTCAGGATGACCTTCAGTAACAGATTCAGAAGTGAATAAATGTCGTGTTGAAACCATAATTCCATTCCTTCATAACACTTTTCGTTGTAATAGATTTTAAGAACATTTTTATTCTCAATTAAGGGTTAGTTTTTCACTTTTATATTTCGAAATACCTTTTTTCAATTAGTTTTGTAAGGAGGTAGATCTAACTCGTTGATCAACGTTGCTCTAGCTTCTTTGGCTCCATTAACCATTGCTAGAAGCATTGTATAAAGATCTTTGAGTTTTTGAACAGGTCTTAATCCGCAGTCTGGAGCAACCAATAATAAGAACGCTCCTTCCTCTCCTAATTCATCGTATAAGGCTCTTGTTTGATAAAGAAGTCGATCCCTAACGAGAACACTCAGATGATGAAAAGCCGTTCCTGATCTCAGCTCTTCTTCAGTAAAACGACGATCAGCATGAACCTCTAGAACTCCAAGGGCGAATTTACAACGGCTTCCCTCGTTATATGCATTGACAACACTTTTTACCCCCTCTTGATATGAAGGACGCTCATTATGAGATGTTCCAGGGATTTTAGAATCACGATTCGCATACTCCAGACTACAATAATCCCACGAAACCTCAGGTAAGTCTTCAAATAGAATATCATACCTATGAGAAAAGCAAGTATGAAATCCTATCCTACAATTATATTCGTTTTTATATCCCCTAATTCCGTTGAAAAACCTGTTATAAGCTTCTAAATAGAGTTCTCTGTCACTTGGAATAGTAGTGTAAGCAGGTTCATCAGAAATGATAAAACGCGCACCTGCTTTAATTGCTTCCCGAACCTCGGGGATGAACACATTGTCTACCAAATCAAATAAGAACTGAGAGTCACTAGAAGGTTTAATTGTCCAATTGAAAATCGTATAGGGACCAGTAAAGCAAAACCTGAGTGGTTTGTTAGTAACTTTTTGCGTGTACTCCAACTCATCAATATAGATCTTTTTCTTGCGTTGAATATCCACATCTTTTACACGGACGCCTGGTTTGTAAAAACGATCATCGAAAGAGCGGATATGTTCTTTTTCTAAATATATACCATCAATATCTTTGGCAGCATGCTCGTACATCTCCCGTCTCCACGCTTCTCCACTAAAAACATGATCTAATCCTGTACTTTCTAAGAAACGAACATTAAAACGTAATCTTAGCTTTAAAATCTCCATCTGCCATTCCCCGATATCTTTAGCGTTGGAGACAGGTTTATTTAGGAGGATTGAGATAGCTTCTTCAGGATCTCCCAGATCTAATTTAGGCCACCAATAATTAATTTCATCAAGATGTTCTTGGGGGATTTCTCTCCCTTGAAGGGCAAGAATGGTTGCATTAAGCTTCCGCATTGATCCTATTTCATGAGTCGGCAATAAAAGATTGAAAGGATCTTCTTGATTAGTTATCAAACAATACCCTCCTTTTCAAGTAATATCTCAAGTGCTTTACCTATTTTTATTAGCTTTAGATCAGCAACAGACCTTGGAACAAATTCCAAGCGAGTAGTGGGGGCTAGAATTACATTCTTTGTTTGTATTTCCGCCAATATATTGGTAAATTTGACCAATTCATCAACATCTTCCACTAGTAACTCACCATCAGAATCTCTAAGATAACTTTGTGCATCAACGACACCAGCTAAAATTGACTTGCCATCAAAGTCATAATCAGCTAATTTTCTGGGATCATTTCTGATACAGTCGATACCAATACCCCAAGCGTTGGAATCTAAAAGCAGTTGGAGCTTTTCTTCATCAAGATGATGATAAGTATGAATAGCTATCTTCAAAGATGACTTAGTGACAATCTGATTCCACACATCAGTAAGAGAAGAAGTAGTATCAGTATCAACAGACTCCCAAGTGAGAGAGGCTTCATCTAGAATAATATGAGAGAATCCCTCAGAAGAAAGGTAATGAAATTCCTCTTTCAAGATTTGAGAAAAATCAGCCATAAGATCGTCTCTTGTTCTGTACTCTTTTTGTCCTTCCGAATTTATGGCAACAGCCCTCGAAAAAGAAAATGGCCCAGGTAAACATAAAGTCCATCCTTTTTGTTTGTATTTAGCAGGTAAAAATCTTGTTTGAAGGATAGATCCATTCAGAAAAGGATGTTTTGCGACCTTGAGAACTGCCCCTTCATGGAAGATCTTCCCACTGACAATTGGTTGCCTGTAAAATGTATTAGTCAAAGGAATGCGAGCAACAGGAAGGTTTCTTACATTCTTCCTGTGAGCAAGTCCTTGCAATTCATGTGAGAAGGGCCTGAAAAGATCCCACCAACCCAAATTTCCCGTAGAAATAGCAATAGGAAAGATTTGCAGTAACAAAGTTGTTAAATCTTTAATATCGCTTTCAAATGCATTCTTAACTTGGGTGGGGGAAGAAGTCCTACCATATTTGAGATCGAAAATTTTTTTGATCAAAGACTCAGACAGAGGATGAATACCTGTTAGTATAGAGCTATATTGTGGCAACACTGGTCAAAATGGGATTTATCTTGAGTTTATTCATATGTTACTGATGAAAATATGATTGAAGGGAATATTAAAAACCTACATTATTCTTTACTTACACGAATATTTAAGGTGTAAAATCAATTGAAGAGGCCGATTTTACCTGATTTAATTGAATTACGGCGCATGCGGAAAATTATTGGACTCACACAAGCACAATTGGCTCAAAGAGCAGGGATATCTCAATCAATGATTGCAAAAATCGAAAGCGGAACCATTAATCCCTCTTATAGCGTAGTACGTCGGATATATCAAATCCTGGACTCAATTGAGGATAAAAATCAAGTAAAAGCATATGAAATAATGTCTCCAGTAATATTTGTAAAAAATGATGGCACTATTCGGCATGTTTTTGAGTTAATGAAAAAGAATAGTATATCCCAACTACCAGTCTTTTCGAAGGACGGAAAGAATCTTGGTAGTATATCAGAACAAACCCTTTTAGATTTATTATTGAAAGGACAGACCCTAGAAGAAATAATGGAAAAACCAGTAGAAGAAATTATGGATGATGTCTTTCCTGTGGTTAATAAGGGAATACCCTCGAAAGTTATTATGAGCTTACTCCAATTTTCTGCAGCAGTATTAGTTACCGAGAAAGGGAAAATTAAAGGAATAATTACTAAAGCTGATTTGTTAAAAACGTAAAGATAGATCATTTAGAAAATAATTAAAATTAAGTAATTTCTTCTAGAAGATCCAAAATAATGTTAACAATCTGATCCTCTCCATGTTTTGTAAAACGTGTGGGTAAATTAACATAATTCTGTTTCATTTTTAACACCGAGGGGATAAATTCTATCCATTTGCCCTGAAAATACTCTTCAGGGGAAATACATACTCCAATCCCTAAATTCTTGATAATATCCTTCATAAAAATAGTCTCTGCAGATTGGACGAAATCTACACCAATGATTGGAACATGTGAACGAATAGCTTCAGAAACTGAGCTATAGCTAACTTTTATGAGAGCTAAATCACTACAGTTAATGTAATCTTGTCCTTCAGGATCTTGAGGAGGGATTGTTCTTGTATTATGCCCTGTAATATTAGGTTGTCCTCCGAGGATGAAGATTAGGTCTTTTTTTTCAGTCCACTCTCTTAGAAATGGATTTTCAAGCGATGTCCCTGTTCCTGCATAAATAATACATAAGGAAGAGTCAAAACCTAATGATTCACGCATTTCTTCTTTGGAACGTGTTGGTTTACGACTAACCAACGCTGTCTCTAATTTAGACCGAAAAACGGTGTTTTCTAAATTAAAGGGTAACATTAATCCAAGAGACGCTTCACGATAAGCTTTCCAAATAGTATCAAGATCAACTAAGTTAAAAGCTGAATTCTGATATATATCTAACCAGGTGAAGTTACTAATCGCAATACTGGGTATTTTTAATTTCTTAGCTAGTAAAAAGGGTTGAGGAGCGATATCCGAAATAATTAAATCTACATTCTTTGCTTTAAGATATGTATACTCATCAAAGATATAGGAAGAATGCCAGGTTTGAATCCACGAGGTGACTTCCAAGGCTGTTTTTGGATGATCAATTTTCCCAGTCAGTTCATCCCCAATAAAACCAAAATCATTCAATTGTTCGTGAAAATCCACTCGTTTTGGTACATCAATTAAGGATAATGAGTTCTTCATTAAAGACAGAGGCTTTGAAGTGTGGATATTGACTGATGTTTCTAAGTCACATTCGAACATCGAACGGATGATCGCAATACTTCGAGTAGCATGTCCTAATCCGTGATCGCTGATAAAATAAGCGATGGTTGGCATAATTGTTTCCTAAAGTGCTGATTTTACTGAAGAGAATTCTTTTTATCTTTTTAAAGGCTTTATTTAAACAAATAAAATTAATTTACCGATATGCAGAGATTACTTCATGAAGAATAATTTCATAACAGTAATTGCTAAGAATATTCATTGGAATTGAACTTATTTAAACAGATCATTATTGGCTAATTAAGAATAATATTTTTACCTGAAATCGTACAGGCTAATAATTTAATAAACATATGGATAAAAAATTATTCTTAGGTAAAATATCTCAAGAAAGAAGGATTTATTGATGGTGATTTAAAGATTTTTGTTAAATATGAAGATAATGACTTTGTAATCAAAGTGAAAAACAAATATTTAAAAAACTAAGAAATAATTAGATATTAAGTGCCTGTTGAAAGAATTACATAAAAGGGGGTTCAAGAAACTAGTGCTTAAAGTATGTCATATTGCACCATTCTATGGAGAACAATATGGGGGTCCAGAAAGATACGTAAACACAATCTCACCCCATCAAAAGAAAGCAGGTATAGATGTCACGATTCTGACAACGACTCAATCCAGAAAAAAAGCAGGAATAAGCGAAATAAATGGAATCAAACAAGTTAAAATCTATTCTTTAAAAGATATCTGGCACATTAATCCAGTTTCTTTCATATTAAATTACCTAAGAAAATCAAAGTTCGATATTATTCATATCCATTCCTATTTATACTTTATTTCCAACCAGGGAGTCTTATTTGGAAAAATAAAAAAGATCCCAACCTTACTACATCTTCATGGGGGAATAGGACTTCCCCCATATCAAGCATCTACTTTGAAAATAACCACTAAAGCATTTTATGATAAAACTTTAGGGCGTTTAACCATATCTCATGCCAATAGGATTGCATCAGTATCAAAAAGCGATCTACGAAAAGTAAAAATCTATTACAGTGTACCTGAATATAGACTGATTTATATCCCAAATACCATTAATTTTAAGCTCTTTTCAAATAATCACTATTATGATCTGAAAGATAATGATGGAACGTTTTCTGTTCTCTATATTGGGGACATCGAACCCTGGAAGGGAATAGGTTTTCTTGAAGAATGGATAAGGAAAAGACGTAATAACTTAAATAATAAGCTAAATTTCCGATTTGTTGGGCAAGGGTCTCTTTCACCTAGACTTAAAACTTTAGAAAAATTATGTAAAAATAGTAATATCACAGTTGATTATTTAGGCTCAAAGCCACATAAAGAAATACCAAGAATATTAGCTGAATCACAAGCGTTGATCTTACCTTCTTATTGGGAGGGATCCCCTACAGTTCTACTTGAAGCTATGGCTGCAAAAGTTCCTGTGATTACAACACCAGTCGGTGACATTCCTCAGATCATTCAAAATAGAAAAAATGGATTTTTGATCAATCATGATTTCAAAAGCCTTGAAAATTCAATAGAATTTTTGATTAATAATCCCAATCGTACCAAAAGGATAGTAATAAAAGCTTATAAAACCATTGCTAGATCATTTAGCAGTACTATTATTAATAGAAACCTACTCAAGATTTACATGCATTTAGTTAATTAAAGTCAAACTAATAATAATTTAGAAAAAGAGTTCTTATCTTTAGCTACATTTTGTCTTTATAATTCTTTTTACAATTTTTTTAGTTGTTGAATTGGATTAAGAAACATTATTAGTAATTAAATACGTACTTGAAAAAATGTGCTACTTTAATTCAATAAATAGACTTTTTACCTTTTTTTTAATAACTTTTAGGTCAAAATGACTTCTGGCATATTTAGAGCCATTCCCACAAAAGTGGGTATATAATACGTCATCTTTTAATAATAATTTTAATGCTTGAGTGAGAGATTTGTAGTTGTGTGGAACAGCGAATCCTGCATTTGATTCTTTTAAGATTATCTCTATATTTCCTCCCTTAGTAGATATAATTGGCTTATCTAGCATTAAGTAAGTGAAAAGCTTTGCTGGAATAGCTGTTTCGGAGAAAACTCCTTTTTTCATTGGTAATACAAAAATAAATGCGTTTAACAGAAAATTCATATAATCATTAAATGTAAGATGATTGGTTAATAATTTAGTGCGTTTTAAACCTATTTTAGAGATATATGTTTCGATAAAGGGTTTTAATGGACCATCCCCATGGATAATTAGTTGAAATGTATCAACTTCTGTTTCCAACTTTTTTGTCGCCTTCAATAACAACTCAAAATCATAAGCAGGGCCTAGTACTCCGCTATAAACAATCAAAGGTTGTGGATCACTCAAGGAAAAATGTCTTTTTTCCTGTTTAATGCTTATTCCTTCTTTTGACTCATGAATAGCCTGCATGAATCTTGGATAATCAACTCCTACCTCAATGACATAGATCTTAGTAGGGTTTACATGGTATTTTGTTATCAATTTCTTTTTTATCATCAAACTGATAGGAGTAATGTAATCACAGTAATTAAAAACAAATAAATTGGCAAAATCACTTATTTTAAGTAAAAGACGTGATGTTACTATACCCAGCTCCTCAACAACATCTGGCCAGAAATCATCTACATTGAGGATTAAAGGGATTCGTTTTACAACTTTATAGATGACTCCAGTAAAATTACCAAAGAAATTTGGGCTAGTCACCCATATTAAATCTATCTTTCCTAGTAAAGGAAGTGCTGAAATTGAAAGGAAAACGAAAGAAAAATAATTAATCAACCGATTCAAAAATGAATTATGAGGCCTCTGTGGCATACGTATTCTTATTACTGTAATATTACCTGATTTCTCAATGAATTTCCACCTTGTTCGATAATTAATAGGAATATCACCGTTTGGATAATGAGGAACAGTTGTAACAATAGTTACTTCATGATCCAATGAATTAAGAATTTTTAGTAAATTCACTAGTCTTGTTACAGCTCCACCGATATCTGGTATAAAATATTGAGAAACAATACAGATATGAGCCATTGTTATCCATGCCAAGAATTTACAATATAGTTGTTTTTGATAATTCTATTAATTAATGTCTAATTCTATTAAAAATTATTCTATGAATTCTTCAGTTTTTATTGAGAAATATAACTTTTTCATCATAATTGCTACATCTTTCCAGCTTTTTATATTTATTTTGATATTTTGGAATTTAGAACCATTTTCAACAATTTCTACAATTTTATCTCGCAACAGTTTTATATTAGGATATGTAGGAAGAAGAAAATAATAATCTGAACCAAATATATCTTTTGCGGCGCCACATTCCGTTATTATCACTGGTATTCCTGTACTAACGGCCTCAAGAAGGGAAAGCTGACAAGCTTCACTAATACTTAAAGACAGAAAACAATCACTTGCATTTAATATTGAATATATAACATTAGGTGATTGATAACCAACGTAATGGATTCTATGCGAATGCTTTCCCTTTAAAATCGCTCTTAGATACTGATGGCCAATAAATTTCGTAGAACTTCCTACTAGGACAAGATGATAATTAGTAGGAAGTTCTGGAATGCATCTCTTAATAAAATGAATACCTTTATGATAACTTATTGTACCTACCATGGTTAAGATCTTAGAATTGTCTGATAATCCTAATATCCTCTTAAACTTTTTTTTAAAATATTCTTTATTAACAGATCTAGGTGTTTTTAGAGTTCCATTAGGGATTAAATGAATTTTAGAGTTAGCAATACCAGACGCCTTCAAAAACAGAGCTATCTCTGAAGATAAAGCGTGAAAATGATCATAATCAGGAATTCTTTTCATTCTTATCATTTTGCCACGCTTTAACCATGAATTCAGAAGAATTTTTGATGGACCAAAAGAGAAATCATCATATACAGTCATTGGAGGAAATTCGTGAAATGTTACTAAGGAAGGATAACCTTTAGGTGGAGCTGGATAATAGCCTGCTCGTCCATGAATGTGAACCAAATCTGGTTTCAGAACGTTACATAAATTTTTTAATGTTTTTGATGAAAGAAAATTCTCCCACTCAAAGCTTAAAATTGGAACTTCAGGAAGAGGAATAACACTATTTAAATAGCTAAATATTTTTCCCTTAAAGTTATTAGAATATATTTTATCTGTTACAAAGAAAAATTCGACCTCATTCGAAATTGAGGTTAAATCAACCAAGTGGTTTATAAGAATTCTTCCTACAGATTCTGGGCCTGGGGTGGGAGAAGTCATTCCTTTTGAAAAATATAACACTTTCAAATTAGAATTTCACCATTTTATTCATAATACCAATTTCTTGATAATTTCTGAATCCTTTGAAAAGTGATTAGCATTTTTTTACAATGAAGTTTCCAATAGCAAGAATATCGAGGCCACTTTTTAAAAAAGTTTTTATTGCAACTTCAGGAGTTCCCACTATTGGAAATCCATGAAGATTGTATGAAGTATTAAGAATCCCAGAATATCCTGACAGTTCTTTGAAAATAGTTAAAATTTTTAACCAATTATTATTCCACTCATTGACAGTTTGTGGTCTTGCAGTGCTGTCATAAGGATGCAGTCCAGCGATTATCTCCTTAGCTTCTGGGTTTGTTGAAAAGGCTTCTATCATATATCTCGCTGGTCTAGCGTTTATTAAATATTTATCCGCATCTTCCTCGATAATTGAGGGAGCGAAAGGCATCCAAAAGTCTCTTTGTTTTATTGCGAAGTTAATCTTTCTAATGACTGCTAAATCATCAGCCTTAGCAACTATTGAACGATTCCCTAATGCTCTTGGACCAAATTCCTCTCTACCATTAAAAATCGCAATTATTTTCCCTTGATTCAATTCTTCTGCAATTGTTTCTTCAATTTCATCGTTATAAGTGAAATTTAGCTTTGACGATTTTTCTATAGTGTTTTTGATCTTTTTTTCCTCAAATTCTCTACCAAGATATAAATCTGATAACGGACTTATATTTGGTTTTTTTCCATCTATTTCACATAATTGATTATATATACTTAATGCTGCTCCAGTTGAAATTCCGCTATCATCACATACGGGGTAAAAAAAGACATCTGTAACTTGATCTAATTCCCTAATTTCTTTATTTGCTTTTACATTTAAAAATGATCCCCCAGAACAAGCAATTTTATGTAAGTCAGTTTCTATAATCGCATTATTTACCCATTTCTTCATCAAACTTTCAAAATGAAGTTGGCAAGCAGCAGCAATATTATCGAAACGATGTTCAGCTAATAGTTTTCTAAATTTGGGTTGAACATAATCCCCCATAGCCCCCAACATATTTTTAAACTCTAATCTATTTTTAGGATTCAAAGAAAAATACTTTCTGAATATATTGGCTACAAATTCAGAACGTCCATAAGGAGCCATACCCATTATTTTGTATTCATGTTCCCACCTTTTTAGCCCTAAATACCCGGTAATTTCACTATACATATTGTTCGAGATACTGTGATAAGAAGTTGTGGAAGCAATTCGTTTAATCCCCTCGGTGGTACCAACACTTACAGTAGCACTTAATCCATCACCAGCTCCATCTAAGGTTAAGATAAGCGTATCATCTTTCCATGGTCTCTGATAAAAAGCACAGGCTGCATGAGCAAGGTGATGTTCTACAAAATAAACAGGTTTTTCGTGAATATTTAACGACTGAAAAATTTTATTCAGTTCCTTCATTTTCCTCCTTTTATGGAGAAATTTTACATAGAGACTAGTCATTTTATGGCTTTTTAGAATTGGTCCAAGTTTTCGATATAGCTTTAGTTTTAAAGATTCTTCTTCAACTAAAGGCGCTGTTGTTCTTAAAAGACCACCAATAGCAATTGCAGTTATCTCACTGGACGAAACCTGTGAAATTTGGAAGATGTTCTGAATTGAGTTTCTTGGAATGCCACTATAATTTTTTATATTAGTATATCGTTCTTCATTGACTGCAACAAGAACTTTACCATCTTTTATTAACGAAACTCCTGCATTATGGCCATCATGAACACCAAGAACAACAATTGAGTCTTTAGGCATTTAAATCATATCTAGGAATGTTTGATTAATTATTTTTTTGGAAATCAGAACTGGTTCTCACATCATATAAACTATAGAATCATAAATAACTAATTTTTTAATGTTAAAAGATAGGTTGGATGACTTTATAATTAGTTGATTCATTTGACAAAAAGAAAAAAAGTACGTATAGCTCTAATTCACGAAATTATCACTCCTTATCGAATACCTTTATTTAATTTTATAAGTTCAATTCCATATATTGATCTATGTGTTTTTTTTTCCACGATAACAAAAGAAAATAGAAAATGGAATATTCCTTCTAATCTCAACTTCAAGTATCAAATTCTTAGAGGTAAAGAATTAAAGCTAAATTTAATAGATTTTTTTTCAAGTAGTCTCACACTTAGTCTTTTTAGAATAATAAAAAATAACAAATTTGATCTAGTGATAATCTGTGGATATTCTAATTTAGCCTCCCAAATTGGCTATTTAATGGCTAAACTAAAAAAAATACCAGTTATTATATGGATTGGAAGCACGAATAAAGGGGAATCTTTCTTTAGAAAACTTTTTCTCCCTGTTATAAAACTGATGATTACAAAATCAAGCATTATTATTGTATATGGAACTGAAGCAAAAAAATTTGTGGAACGTTTAGAAGCTAAGGAAAGAAGAATTTTCATTGCATATAATACAGTACCAATTAATCACATCTTAGCAACACCAAAACCTAAACAAAAAATTTATTTCAAAGAGACAAAAAATATTTTATTTGTAGGACGACTAATTAAAATTAAGGGAATTGACACATTAATCAGTGCTTTTAAGCTATTAAAGTCAAAGATCAATAATTCCAGGCTTTTAATCGTTGGAGAAGGTAAACAACTTCATTTTCTAAAGAAAAAATGTGAAAATTTACAAATTGAAAAAGATGTTGAATTCTTAGGGTTTTTAGAAGGAAAAGACTTAACGAAAATCTATCAAACTGCTGATTTATTTGTTTTACCATCAAGATGGGAAATTTGGGGCCTTGTGTTAAATGAAGCCATGGCACATGGATTACCAGTTATTGCCACAAATTCTTGTGGAGCATCTACTGATTTAATTTATCCCGGTTTGAATGGATATGTAATTCCTCCAAATGATCCCGTTATTCTCATGAAAGCATGCAATAAAATCCTTTCGAATAACAATAGAGCTAAAAAGATGGGTGAATATTCTAAAGATATAATAAAAGAATTTACAATTGAAAAGGAGGCTCAAGCATTTATAGAGGCTATTAAATTTATTTTAGTTAATACTAAAAGACAGCGAGATTTAAAAATAGATGATAATGTGAAAAATTATCATATAGAGAAATAAAAAGAAATTTATGCGATATAACCATAAAGATAATAGAATTAGATTTTAGTAATCAGATTAATTAACATGAATTTCATTATAGAGCTATCATTCAATTTAATTTCTTAAAATTTCAGATTTCTTAATAGGAAAATTAATAATCTAATTGTGATCTTAATTTAATATTTAAAAAAAGGTATTGAGATAAGCTTCCTGCAATCAAGAAGAGACCAACTATTGAAATATCGATCATTGAAATAAATATTTTGGTGCCGACGAAACCACCAATATAGATTAGAATCATTAATATTTCAGAGCTTAGGTAAGTAGTAACTTTGTCGAATGCATAACAATCAGCACGTTTCAACATAATTAATACACGTATAACAACATTGGGAAAAAGAAATAATCCTAGCAATATAGTATTTGAATAAATTGTGAAAAAAAAGAATATTAATAATGGATAACCTATTAACATGAAGCTGCAACAAAGAATCGAGAACCAAATTAAAAAGCGTTCTATTCTTTTGGTATCTTCTCTTTTAACCTTTTTAGGTTGAACATAAGAATATCCTATGACCACAATTATATTCAATGCTGCCAAGAATTGGGATGAGAATTGAAATTCCGCTAAAGATTCAATTCCAAAAGAGATCTCGATCATAAGTTTATCGATTGCTGTCGTCGAACTACCCAAAATTCCTAATAATGCAGAAATCACCAAAAAACGAAGATTTGATTTGTAAATATTGAAGTCAAATTTTATTCTTTCAGTTTGTTCTGATAATTCTGAGAAAATGAGAAAAAGACTCATGCAATTAGATATGCTCAAACTTAAAATGGAGCCATTATAACCCATGGAAAAAGTTAATGGCAAATAGAAAAGAAGAAGAGTTCCCAATTGGACTATTCTTAGATTTCTGTAATTTTGAAACTGTTGGTTTGCTAAAATAAATGAAATAACGATACTTTGTACGCTTAAACTCAATAAAAAAACCCATGAGGCAATATTTATAGGAATAAGAAGAAATCCAGTAAGAAGAGAAGTGAAAAAAATTGTTATTATAGTAGTAAAGAAAAGATTCGAGTTATCTTCCCCCTTGATTAGCACTAGTCTGTTTAATCCAAAAATGGAAATTAGAGAAAAGAATGTTGAAAGAGAAATAAAGTATGATAAATAACCATATTCAGTTTTGTTCATGTATATGCTAGAAATAAACCAAAATATCGCTTTAGATAAGAAATCAATACTTTCACTTACAAAGACTGCTCTAAATTGAGGAGAAATATCTACTTTTAAAGACTCTAAAACCAAATTTAATCATCTTGTAAAATGGTGAAAATTTTAAATCAATTAATCCTTAAAATTGATTTGATTCAATAATGATTTTGAGAAATCTGAGTTAAAAAGTTACAATATTATTATATAAGAGCTAACCTGCGGAAATTAGCACATTTTTTTAAGGAATTTTATAAGCGCTTGGTCATCATCATTTCTAATCGAAAAATTAGGTTATCTTCTTTTTGCCTTAATTGATAAATAACATATCAACTTAAGGTAAATTAGTGATAATCTACATTAATCCATTTTTTTCTGAGATTGATTTTCTGAAAAATGCTTTTAATAGCTGTTTATTGAAAAAAGTCCATCATGATGCAGAACTCTTTTAAAAATTGGTTTCTGATCCATTCTTATTAATACCTTGTAATCCATCTAAGAGGTCTACTAAACATCCATCATTAATTTATTAATAATTACTTAAGGAAATATGGCATACTCTCAAGGAAATTCTTCCCCAGATAGATAAGATGATAATAATGCTTTTTTTTCGGATTTCGGAGCAAATCTTATATTTCATTAAAGGATTAATATTAAAAATTTACTTTAAACCTAAAAAATATGATCATCTCGAAAAACTTGGAAGTGATTATGGCGGATGGGTTATTCCTATTAATTTATTGGATAAAGAATCTATCTGTTATTGTATAGGAGTAGGTGAGGATATATCGTTTGATTTGGAACTTATAAATCGTTTTTCTTGTCAAGTATATGCTTTTGACCCAACACCAAGAGCAATAAAGTATATTAAGAAAAACTTTTCCAAAATCCCTAACTTTCATTTTTATGATATTGGATTATGGTCATCTGATGTCGAATTAAAATTTTTCGCACCTAGAAATCCTTTACACGTATCTTATTCAATTTTAAATTTGCAAGGAACAAGAAAATTCTTTATTGCGTCATGTAAAAGATTGTCTAATATAATGAAAGATTTAGGTCATCAACACATAGATCTAGCTAAGCTCAATATAGAGGGGGCTGAATATGAGGTTTTAGAGAGCATAATTGAAGATAGATTAGAAATAAAGATTTTATGTGTCGAATTTCATCAACCTATGCCACTATCTAAAGTTAGAGATATGATTCGTAAGTTGATTAATAGGAAATATGATCTAGTAAATATCGACAAATGGAACTACACCTTCATTAAAAACTGAAAAATCAAAATTTAATCCATCTATTATTTTATTAGTAATCTAAACCATCTTAAAATAGTTAGGAAATCTAATGAGGGTGTTTAATAAAAAGAGAAAGCAAATTATTCCTGTATAATAATTTGTCTTTTTATTTAAAGACTTCTCTGACAAGCCTAATAAAAATCCCATAGGTAATACTAATAAAACATAAATTCGTGATGGAGAAAGCACCTCGGGAATAAATAAGGTTATGAAAAATATTAAACTTAACGAAAAAACAATATAGATTAATAATCGTGATAAAGGATCCTCAATTAATATTCTTAGATATTTTGTAAATCTTGTAAGGTTTTTGGGATGGATAACAAAAGCAAAAAGAATCACTATCATAAAGGAAATTCTGCTTAACCAGATAATTATCATTCCAATAGGGCCATATATCGCAGATGAAAGTCCTGGAATACGGTTTAAATCAAATGAAATGTAATAAATGGGATTTCTATTAAGTAAAACATCTATAATCCATTTAATAGATTCGTTGGAATAATAAAAAGAGAAAGAAAGTATCAAAAAAATTGGTGATAGGAATAAAATCAATTGTGTAGTAATAGGAAACTTTGAAAGAATGATAGTTCCTTGAAAGAGAACATCATTCAATTTCTCAATCAGGAAAAAGAGTGATAAACAACCTTCAATTAGTAAAATAATGAGGAATGAGGTGATGTGAGAAAGTCCAATGAGGGCAAGAAGTAGCATATGAATAACTTGGTTCTGTTTGCGTTCTTTAAATTCAAATAAAGAATGAGCCCATAATGCGATATACATAAGGGCAATTGTAAAAGTTCTGATTTCAAAACCAAATTGAAATGTAGTAAATTCAATAGTTGAAAACAATAATCCTATACTAGCGATTTTGAAAGATGTTAACTTTATTCCTAGAGCATATATACACATATACGCGAAACAACTTAATAAAATGAAGCTGAAAGGAATAATATAATCATTGCCATATATATTCAGAAATATCATCCATGAATAAGTTATTGGAGCAAATAAATTTATTGGTACTAGATCAAACATAACCTGAGGATTTTCAGATATTTGTAGAAATCTCTCATAATGAGTAGTCGAGTCAGATCCAATAATGAATTCTTCTTGGTAAATACAAATTCTTGTGAATAATAATAATAAAAAAATTGATATTAATGTTGTCCAATTATTCTTGGATCTAATCGAATATATCGAAGCAAAAAAAATTAGCAAAAAGGAAAACATCTGGATCTGAATTCTATTTAATCCTATACGATAAATCAAAATTGGATCTAAAGTGCATCCAAAAAACCAAATTATTACGCCTATAACGATTATTATAAAATTTGGGTTAAATTTTAGGATTACTTTATTCTTAACTTGATTAATCCATTCCAAATTTCTATTCTTAATAGAGTTCCTCCATTCAATATCCTTTAATGAGGGCAAATAGATTAGAGTAATAACTAAAAGGAAAATATAGAATAATTCGTTTGAAAAAAATCCAATTAAAAGAATACTACTTACAACAGTGAGGGTAGATAATGTCAAACCTGCAGCTAAGATTAATGATATGTTGAATAGGTTTATTCCTAATTTTGAATCTTTTTTTAGGTCCTCCTCTTCATTAACTTTTAAAAAATTCGTGATCCAATATCCAGAGACAAATAGGATGGAAAATCCTGATAGAACTGAGAAAAAACGACCAATTTGCCAATATATTGGAATATAGGATCTAATAAATAATGTTATTATAACATTCATATAAGAAAAGAGGAGAATTTTTCTATATTTCTCATTAAACATATTTTTCTTACTCTGTGAATTTTCTTTTTGTTGTTAATGAAGACAAAATTTCCTAAATTTCAATTTTTTGCAGATTCGTGTTATTAATATCCTTAAAATAGTTTAATTATTGTCGATATTGATTCTACAATCTAAACATCATTATTTATCTGTATATTAGTTGAATATAATTAATTTAACACTTCTTCAACTTCTAACTATTAATACTTAAAAAATTTTTTTTTAAATTAACACATTCAATAGCAACTGTGGTCTATTAGTGAGCTTTCAAAAAATTATTCATTTATTAATTTGTCCAGACTGTAAAAGCGAGCTAGATGATTCAGCGCATTGTAAAACTTGTAAAATCACTTTCAAAGATAATGACGGGTTGCTTCTTAATCTAATCCCGAGGAATACTATACTAAGTAACCGATGGATTTTAGCACAAGAGAAAGAAAGTAAATTTTGGCAGAAAGAATATGAGAAGTTTACACCAAAGTTTAGTCGGATTGTTAATTTCTTCCAAAAATCTTTAACAAGATTCCAGTATTTGGGAAAAAGTTTCGAAGCGAAGACAATATTGGAAGTAGGGTGTGGTCCATATGGTTTTTTGACGGGGTTGAGTCATTTTTCTAAACAATTCTCAAATAAGAATATCTTGATCGGTATCGACCCGTTATTGGATATATATAAAGAATTTAAAGTATTTGAATATGCAACAAAAGATGTTATTCGCTTTTCAGCTTTGGGAGAGATTCTACCATTTAGAAACAATTCTGTTGATATTTTAATATGTCAAAACGTGATTGATCATGTCAGTTTCCCACGCAAGGTATTGGCAGAATTCAGAAGAGTTCTTAAGAATGGTGGAAATCTTCTAATTGATGTTCACACTATTAATCCTCTAATGACCTTATTAATTCCTCTTCTTGACAAAATTGACACTCCTCATCCTCATCATTTTACACACAGGACATTCAAAACTCTATTGGAAAAAGAAGGGTTCCACATAAATAAATTTTCTATTATTCCGACCCTTTATGATCATCCTTTTTTTAAATATCGCTCCAATCCCCTATTGTTTATAAAATTTTTAGGTATAAATGTTTTTCTTACTCAAAGTTATTTTTTTTGTCAAACTTGAGAGAAAATGACTATAGTTATCATTTTAACGATTTACCTCATAAATCCAAAATTTGATTAAATGACAATTCGGTTTGTGTTTCTTTCCTTCCGGAATATGATCTAGAAAATGTTAAGCTCGACAAGTCATTAAAAAATTAAATTTTTTATACGTTGTAGGCTATCCACACCTTTATGAAAAATAAAAGCAAAAAGCTTTCATATTGATTTCTCTAAATGCAAATGAAGATAGCCTAGGAGTAAATAACAAGTGAAAGATAAGAAAATCTTAGTGACTGGCGCTGGTGGATTCATTGGATCTCATACAGCGAAAAAATACTTCGAGGATGGAAATTTTATTCGTGCTGTTGACATTAAATGGGACGGATATTTACAGAAACCATATTACTCTGAAAAAGTCACCTTAGATATGAGAAATTTCACTAATTGTCTGAAAGCGACAAAAGGAGTTGATTATATTTTCCATTTTGCTGCAGATATGGGAGGAATTGGTTATATTACACAAGTTGGCGCTGATGTAATGTTTAATAATGGACTCATAAATATCAATATGCTGAAAGCTGCAGTCAAGAATAATATTGAACGCTTCTTCTTCGCTTCTTCTGCTTGTGTTTACCCTGAGGAAAAACAGGCCTCTGAAAATGTTATTCCATTGAAAGAAACAGATGCCATTCCTGCACATCCTGATACATATTATGGATGGGAAAAACTGATGATGGAGAGGATTTGTGAGGCTACTCAAAAAGATTACGGATTAATGATCCATATTGCCCGATTTCATAATATATATGGTCCAGAGGGAACTTATGAAGGAGGGAAGGAAAAAGCTCCTGCAGCTTTATGTCGAAAAATAGCACAGTCTCCCAATCCAGGCAAAATCACTATTTGGGGTGATGGGGAACAGACACGTTCTTTCCTTTACATAGATGATTGTATATATGGAATAGACAAATTAATGGCAAGTGATTATGAAAAACCGCTTAATATTGGATCAGATCGATTGGTAACTATTTCAGAGCTAGCAGACATCATCATAAAGATCTCAGGAAAGGATATCGAAAAAACTTATGATTTAACAAAACCACAAGGAGTACGGGGAAGAAATGCTGATTTGAATTTGGTTAAAAAGACACTAAACTGGGAACCCTCTGTAAGTTTAGAAGAAGGACTAGAAAAAACATATCATTGGATTGAAAAGCAAGGAAAACTAAAATCATAATAAAAACAATGGAATTGCTTTGTCCGTCATTTTCCCCTTAAAGAATTGATCATGTATTCTAATTCATTAACTCTATATTTGTGTTCCATCGGGGAAATGAATTCTTCTTTCCTCACACTTTATTCCAATTAAAAATGCTAACAATAGTAAAATACCTCGTTGAGGTAAAATAATCAAATATTTATTCCTTTTCCAATGCCTCTATAAGAAATACCTATTTTCATAACCTTTTCTTGTGAAAAAATATTGCGCCCATCAATAATAATTGGTGTTCTCATTATCTCTTTCAGCCTTTGGAGATCGATTTCATAATATTGTGAATGTTTTGTAATGAGAACAGCACAATCACTTCGGTTTAATGCCTTCCAGATATCTTTCTCTATAGAGAAACTATCAAATGAATCAACGTACGGATCGTGTAGTCTAATTTCAGCGTTTCGTGATCTCAACAACGATACAACACGTCTAGCAGGAGTATTCCTTAGGTCGTCAGAATCTTCTAAATATGCCAAACCAAGGATCGTGATAACTGACTCACGAAACACTAAATTATGATTTTCAAACATGTCACTGATTAATTCGACAATGTGAACAGGCATATGATCGTTAATCCTTCTTCCAAGAGAAATAAATTCAGGTTCACGAAAATAAGTTCCATACTTCATAACACCATATCTCAATAACCAAGGATCCTTAGGAAGACAATGTCCTCCTACACCAGCTCCAGGGAGATGCATGTGACGGTCATGACGAGTATTGATGAGTTTAATAATCTCGAAAATATTCACTCCCATACTTTCGCATACAAGAGCCATTTCATTGGCGAAAGCAATATTCACATCTCTATAGGAGTTTTCAATTGTCTTAGCTAACTCAGCAGCAACACAGCTTGAGGTAGTTGAGATTTCTTTTTTTACAATATGCTTGTACAACCAATGGGCTTTTTCTGCGCTGGTTTTGTCAATACCACCAATTACTCGCGGCATATTGATAATATAATCTAATAGCTTTCCAGGCATAACACGTTCAAATGAAAAAGCTAAATAGAAATCTTTACCAGCTTTCATACCTGATTCTTGTTCCAATATAGGTCGGACGATATTTTCTGTAGTACCTGGAGCAACTGTGGATTCGACAATCACAGTTATCCCTTTCCCCATATGCTTTCCTATATGCTTACTTACCTCCTCTAAAGACTCATATTGAGGAATATGTACCCCATCAGTTGGTGTTTGAACGTCAATGAGAGCAAAATCAGCTGTAGAACACACAGATGGATCATCTGTAACATTAAAAGTTCCTCTTTTCACAACTTTATTAATAAGTTCATCTAGACCAGGTTCTTTTCCCTTGAAAGGAGATTTTCCACTGTTCAGATAATCGATCTTCCAACCTGATCTTTCAGATCTTCTCTGAACACCTGTGACATGAAATCCTTCAACATCAGCAAGTAATGCTGCACATGGAATACCTACATAGCCCATTCCGAATACAATGATATGAGTAGACACATAAATCATATCCTAATTGAAAAACAAGATCAATTCAATTTACAAGCAACTAAATTTGAAGAATAAAAACATAACCTTTACAGTCAATTTGGTGAATTTTCTGTTGTTTTATTTTGTTAGTATTTTTAAATATTGACCCTCATTGAACTACGATTTTTCAAGGAGAATTTATTTGGCAAAAATAACTAACATGAAAAGCTTAAAAGAGGATTGTAGCTTATTTCCTAAAGGTTCAGTTAAATAATTGTATTTCCGTTTTCGTTGTTTGTTTTCTTAAATACTCAATATCCTAAATACGATTTCAACATCGTTAGGTCTTGTAAAGTATGAATATTAAACCATTCTCCTGCAACAGGATATCCTAGCACTTTTTTTTGTTCAATAAGTCGGGAAAGAAGTTCCTGTTCAATCCTCCATTCAACTGGGCCAGGAGGAATATATTCAAAGATTTGTGGTGACAGGATACCAATCATTGTTTTAATTAAATGGCTTTTGGGTTCTTTAGGTTTTTCTTCATGCGAGACGATTCGAAAGCCGTCCATCTCTACAATCCCCTTATATTTGCTATCAAAGGAAGTACGACTATAAATCGCAAAGGTTGCTAAAGTATTCTGTTGCAGATGGAAATTATATAGATCTTGGAGATTGAAATCAAAATATGTATCACATGGAACTATAAGGAAATCATTCTTAATTAAACTTCGCGAAAGTTCCAACGTTTTTGCTGTTCCTAAGGATTCAGATTCTTCTATAAACTCTATTGATTCCAATAAAGGTTTATTTGGCGCTATAACAGAATAAATAGCTTTAATCAAACTTGATTGACCTATAATGACGATTTTTTGAAAACCAGCTGCGATGATCTTATCAATAATGTACTCAACAAGAGTCTTGTCATTAATAGGTAGTAAGGGTCTGTAATCTGCTGTTTCTAGGGTACGTAATGAATCGGGATTCCCCCCTGCAAGAATTACAGCAATTCTTTGTTGTCCTAAATATTGCTTGACAAATTTTTCGATTGCTTCACTACGAGAACGAATCAATACTCCATCAATTTCGGCGTCAATTTGCTTAACAATGTCAGGATCAATTGTAATCGTAATTCGGGTCTTTTGGGGCATTAAAATTCCAGACTAAGGTTTAGATTGCTATTTCCTATGCAAAGATTAAACTAATAAACAATATTAAGTTAAGTTCTTTCCTTTCTACCAAAACTAAGAAGAGTCACATGATCTTTATAGGTTGTGGGGTTATAAACTCTACGACCATCTATAACAATAGGTGTTTTCATGCATTTTTTAAAAACTTCAGCTTTAATTGAGGCAATTTCGTTCCATTCCGTAACTACAATTGCAGCATCAGTATTCTCAAGAGCTTCCTGAATTCCTCCCGCATAAAGAATTGAATTACCTAATACTTTTTCTGCTGCTTCTTCTGCAACTGGGTCATAACCTATAACTGTGGCACCATGCTTAAGTAATTGATTAGCTATGCGGATAGAAGGCGCATATCTCATATCGTCGGTGCCAGGCTTGAAAGATAACCCTAAAAGAGCGACACGTTTATTTGTTAAATCTGGAATCTCTTCTTGAAGTAACTCGACTGCATGCATTGCTTGATCATCATTAATATCTAAAACTGCAGAAAATAATCGTGGATTATAGCCTTGTGATTTAGCAAATGCTGTAATAGCATTCACATCCTTGGGAAAGCATGATCCTCCAAAACCTACACCTGCGCCTAGGAATTCCTCATTAAGGCGATAATCAAGGCCTACTCCTTTCATAACTTGAACAACATCAACACCAGACACTAGTTCTGCAATTCTGGACATTTCGTTTGCATAAGATATTTTAGTGGCAAGAAGACAGTTATTTCCATATTTAACGAGTTCAGCACTTTCTATATTCATTCGTACAATGGGACACTTCTTTAAATGGTCACCATAGAATTCTTCATATAATTGTTGGAGTATATCCCCTGAACGAGTATCTAATTCACCAATGATAATTCTATCAGGTTCCAGTGTATCCAAAATTGACCGTCCTTCTGCTAAAAATTCAGGTTGCATACATAAACCGAAATCTTCCCCCATTTTCTTCCCAGATTCTTCTTCAATCAATCTACCTACCAAATTTCTCGTGGTTCCAGGAACCACGGTAGACCTGACCACAAGGGTGTGATAATTGTCTTTTTTTCTAAGAGCTTGACCGAGCTGTCGAGCTGTTTGTTCGATGAATTGCAAATCAATGCTATTATCCTTTCTCATAGGGGTACCGACGGCTATCATACTGATATCTGATTCTTTAACCGCATCTTCACGTCCAATAACACATTTAAAGTTCCCAGAGTTAATAGCTTTTCTAAGTAACTCTGAAAGCCCATTCTCAAAGAAGGGTGACTCACCTTTATTGATCTTTTCACAATTTTTTGCATTAAATGTTGAATTAATAGCTTTAAAGCCTTTAATTGCAAAACAGCAACCACTGACCAACCCAATGAATCCAGTACCATGTATAGCAACACTGAGGTTTTTCATACCAACCACCAATTTTCGTATTCAAAAAGTGTGAATTGAAGACTTGATTTTATAATTAGCTTTTTATCTTATATCTATCATACTATATCTTATCGAGTAGGATAAAATACAAATATCTGGAAATTCAAGGTCATCAAATCAGTTTTAAAAAGGACAAGATTTAATGAGCTCTTACTCAAGTTAAATTTTTACGAGACATTAAAAATGTCTAAACATATCGTTGGTGAAAATAAAAGATTAAATCTGTTATTGTCACTTTTAAGTGGCACCATTGGGGTTTTACCTCTTTTTCTTGTTTATCCGACAAGCAAGTCTCAAATTGGGCTTAAAGATATCGAATATTATATCCGAATCTTTGTTTCAGGTGGTGAGACTACAAATATAGGAACAGATTTCTTTTTCACAATTTTCGGTTATATTAGTTATTTTCTTGGAATTAAAGAAGCTGGAGGGTATTTAGAATTGATTTTTTATATCCGATTAATTTCTGTTTTCTGTATTTTCACGATTATTTCAAGACTAATAATGTCAGCTTTATCAAATGAGAAAATTATATTGCGTTTCAGTGTTTTGATATTTACAACACTTGGACAATTTGGAGCGTATATCATGTTTTTATATCGAATTAGGCTTACTAGTGCCCTTGCTTTCTATTTTATTGGTTTATACCTTTATATGACAAGTCGAAAGCAAGAACAAACAGAGCTTAAATTTATGTTACGAATGGCTCTGACAATTATTGTGTTCATAATTGCCGCATTGACCCATGAAGTTGTTTTAATGCTAGTAATATACACTGGGGTTGCTTTTACTTTTTATTTATCTGTTGGTTCAAGAGATCATAACTTCTTAAAGAGAATAGAAATATTTTTTCTCATCATACTCATTATTTTACCCATCATTCTCCTATTTATTTCAAACATTACGATTTTCAAGAATTATTTTTTCGAATTCAAACAACGAAACATCTTCTCTCTAATCTATTTAATATCCTTGATTTTTATAATAATGTGGTCAATTGCCTCAAGTCTTGAAGAATTCAAGTTTTGTTCTTGGTTCAAAAGCAATCTTCCTAAAAATGTTTATTATACATCGGTTCCTAGCTTATTTTGGAGTACATTTTTACTTAAAGCACCAATCAACATTAAAGAATCTTTATTTTACGTAATTTTAGGATGTTTATGGATATTATTTCTGTTTGATATAATAGACATCGAAGAAAAGAACTTCATACATTCTAAAAGAAATATAATGTTTATTATTATATTAATTGTACTCATTCAATCCACTTCTGTTTTAATGCAATTTTGGGATTTTGGAGCTCGCTTAGGATTAGAGAGGCCATTAGTTAAGCTACACAATCAATTTAATTCTGTTGGAAATCTATTCTTAGGCTTTTTAATTTCATATTGGTTAGTTTTTGCTAAAAATCCTCCTACATTTTCTCTTGATATGAAAAGAACACATCATTCTATCTTTACATATTTTAAAATTTTTAGGGAAAGACATACAAAAACGATTATATTTATAATTTTACTGCTTAGTAGTTATGGTTCCTTCAGATTTATAGTTTTTCAAGGAAAATATAGTCTTGATGAAGAAGTAACACTCAATAGAACTTATTTAGACGAAATAGCTAATTCCGCTTTAGATATCCTGAAAGATGGAAATGAAAGCGATTCTAGTCTATGGGACATGTTATTGGTTAATGGATATCCGCTTAGGAGGAGAATAGTGGCATTAACTGGATCTTGGGTTTGTACACCAGAAAAATCCGAAGAGATCATTAATGATAATGCTTTTTTTAACAATATTCTAGCACAAATTTATAATGAAAGTCTTAAAATATGGGTAATTTATGTGACAGGTCTCAAATATTTCAGAACGTTTGATTTGGAAAAAGTTGTGGAAAATAGTGACATAATCTATAAAATTGGTGAGAATGTCCGAGTATTAAAATTAAAAGGAGATATCGGTTAATGTAAATTCAGCTTTCCCTCCTTATAAGTTCTATTATGTAACCAGACTGATTATTTATAGATCAAAATCAGTAATATTCCATATACAACTGTTTAAAATCTTTACACATAAGATCTTCTCATAATATTCTATCATCTAATTTTAATTATTTAAATAAATAAGAGATATCTAAATCCATCAATTTGCTAATAAAATCGAAAATTTCAAGCAACAATGGTTTTATACATAAGAGGTCTTTCAATTGAAAAATATTAAGTGGATAAATAGGAATTGGATTGGATTTTTATTCATATGTCAATTATTATTGTGTTTCTTCTTCTCATTAAACTACATTATAAGAGAAAATAAAGATCGACCTTTGAAGGTTGTATCTCAGAAATACACCAATCAAGAGGAACTTCTTAGTACTCTAAATGATAACCAATTCATTCTTGATCATAATACCATGTTAAAATCCGAGAGCGATTTTACAGGCTTCATAAATGTTACTAAGAGTGGTAAGTATTTCGATGGATACAATATTTTTGGAATTACACCAACTCGTATTAACTATTCAGATCCCGATCTTATGTTAAAAAGAAAACTTATCATAACAGATATGGAAGGAAAAATAATAAACAGAGCACCATTAGGAGTTATTTTTGATCTCTACAATTCAACTACTCTTTTAGTAAAAGATAAGGTTGATCCAGGACTTCTGGAGTTCGGGAGTATGTTCATGTGGAATTTTATTTCAAATAAAACTAGAGAGATAGGTCCATGTGGACATCATGAAATTGAATATAATCCAAATAATCATAGCTATTTTACATTTATTGCGTACAAAGAAGATATTAACGGTACTACATATGAATTTGATAGAATAATCGAGTTTAATTTCGCAAGAGAGGAAATATGGTCTGTAGATACGCAGTCTTTCATCTCTCATACCCAAAGATGTCCATATTGTTCATTTGGAGAATCGATCACCCACTCTAATTCTATCTTTTATGACCCTGATGAAGATGTAATTTATGTAAATATGCGAAATATAAATACTTTTTATAAAATTAATCACAAGACAAAAAGAATATTATGGGGTCTAGGAGAATATGGAAATTTCACTCTTTTTGATATAAATGGGAATCAAAAAGATAATCTTTTTTATCATGCTCATGCAGTTGAAAAAATCAATGAAAATACATTCATTCTCTTTGATAATGACTGGCACAACAAGTCAGACCCGTTTAATGAGCGATCTCGAATAGTTGAAATAACAATAGATACAACGACAATGATTGCTAGTGAAAGTTGGATAAGAATTTTCCCTTATGATTATTTCAGTCCAGTGGTAGGAGATGCTGATAGATTACCAAATGGAAATCGATTTGCGACATTCGGTAATCTTCTTTGGCAAGATCCAAATCCTGATGAAGCTGCTTATGGAGCAAGACTTACAGAAGTCAATGAAACAGGAAACATAGTTTGGGAAATGAATTTTCCTGTGAATGATTATAAAATTGCTGTTTATAGAGCTGAACGTATTTGTTTTGCTCCTATTATTAGTAACTCAAAGGACATTGAAGCAAAGAGTACCGAAAAAATTAATGTTTCGTGGAAAACATGGTATAATTTCAGGACAAATCAAAAAATGGTAGGGTTTTTCTCAATATTTCTAGATGGTGATAAAATCGATAATGGTTCGTTGTATTTCAAGAAGTATTGGTATCCAATCACAATTAATTGTAGTTTGGGTCAACTAGAAAATGGTAATCATACCCTCACTTTATCTGTGGTGGATGAAGGAGGACATATTACATATGACAATATAAATATATCGATAAAAGACTTTATTTTGAACAACACAAGTACTACTATGGGAAAAACTAATATTTTTGCTATTATTTTCTTCATATTTGGATTTTTATTCTTTTTATTAATAAAAAAGAGATGAAAATTTCAGATGAATGGAGAATATATGTGCTATAATTCTAATACTAAAATGCCTAATTCCCCTGAAGATCAAGAAATTACAATTTAATTAAACTTATGGATGGGAATTAATGTCTCTAATTGAAATTTCCAATAGAACCTTACCTTATCCTTTATTATCATTTTCTGGAAAATTATTGAACTATATTTCAGTACACTATCATTTATATGATAGTTTTCTAAATTTAATGCGTTCATTCCAAGTAGAAATGGGTTTTCGAGAAAGATTAGTAAGAGAAAAAACAAACATTGTCATAGAGGGGTTTGCACGGAGTGGGAATACATTTGCTTTGTGTGCGTTCCTATTCGCTCAGAAAAAGAAAATAGCAGTAGCTCATCACATACATACTCCAATCCAGATAATAAAAGGAGTTAAATTAGGTATACCCACTGTGGTATTAATTCGTGACCCCAAAGAGACAATGCTATCTTATCTAGTTCGAGGAGGCCCATATATAATCCCAGAAATTGCTCTTCAAAAATATATTCACTATTATGAATCAATAAAACCATATCTTGATGATGTTGTTATTGGGGAATTTAAAGAGGTTACAACGGATTTTAACAGTATTATAAAGAAAATTAACAAAAAATTTGGTACTAATTATGCTGGATTTGTCCACTCTGAAAAGAATATTGAAAAAATATTTTCTACAATAACCCAATTAAATAAGAGATATGATCAAGGTAGAATGAATAGAATACCACGCCCTTCTGTAACAAAAGAATTACTAAAAATGAGGTTGAAACCGAAATTAAATAATTTAAAAACTCAGAAATTATTTAAAAGAGCAAAAATAGTATATAACGAAATATGTATCCAAACGTAATACATAATGGTATAACTAACAATTCATATTTAAAATCAGTATGCAACTAATCTTTAAAAATTATAGTGGTTCTTTTGAATATTTTTTTTTATGATTACAGATAAAAATACCATTCTCGCGGCTGTATAGGAATCTAGAAATAAATATAAAAGTTTCCAATGGATTTATATAAACAGAATGGCTTTTTTAACAGATTTAATGATTTATTCCTATTCACTCCTTGGTCAAAACCCCAGAATTTACTATGGAATAATGAAGGCATATCCAAAGTTCAATGAAAGAATGGTAAAGAAAAACACCGATATAGTTATTGAAGGTTATCCACGGTGTGCTAATACTTTTGCAGTACGAGCTTTCCGCTTATCTCAAGAAAAAAATTATCAAATTGCACATCATGCCCATGTTCCGGCACAAATTATTAAAGCGTGTGAATGGGGTATTCCTACATTACTTCTTATCAGAAATCCACAAGATTCCGTTTTATCATTGAAAACAATGAGGCCAAAATTGTCAGTTAAAGTAGCCCTAAAACGTTACATATCTTTTTATGAAAAAACATATTACTTCCGATTATCAGTTGTGATAGGACATTTTGAAGATGTTACTTCTAATTTTGGTCAAGTCATTCAAATAATAAATGAGAAATATAATACTGATTTTACTTTGTTTGAACACACAAAGCAGAATGTTGATAGAATCTTTAGTAAAATGGATAATGATTTCCTGATATCTAAAGGAAAAGGTACATTAACAGAAAATCAATTAACACGCCCTTCTGAAAAAAAAGAAGCAATAAAAATGAAGTTTAATGACCAATTAAAGATTAAGGCTAATAAAAAACTATTAGAAAAAGCTGAAACTATTTATTTTAAATACTGAGATAGTTTATTCGTAGGTAAGGCCCATAAATTAATATAGGTATTTACTGCATCTTATATTTCCTCATAATATAAAATACAACAAAAAAAATTATTATTGGTTATGTTATAATGGATACTATTCAACGAGGTGCTAAAAATAGTCTTGTTTTATTTGTATCTAATAGTAGTCAAGCTATCTTTAATTTTTTCTTCTTTATTCTACTTGCTCGATATTTGGGTGTCGACTATTTTGGGGCTTTTTCTGCTGCAATCGCGTTTACGATTTTATGTGGCTTGATACCTAGTTTAGGCTTAGACACATATTTAATAAAAGAAATTGCTTGTGATAAGTCGTTAGGAAAAAAATATTTTGGGAACATTGTTACAATAAGACTTTTTCTTCTATTATTTACGATTATTTTATTTTTATTTATTGTTAATCTGTCTGGTTATTCGAAGCGAATTCTTGAAGTGAATTGTATATTGGGTACAGTTATTATAAGTCGAACCCTGAATCAAACATCTTATGCCATTTTCAAAGCTCACGAAAAGATGGAATATTTTTCTTTTGGAATGATCCTAACAAGTAGTTTAATTCTTTTTGGAGCTGTAATTGGAGTATATTTACGCTTTTCTATTATAGGATTAGCAATCATGTATGCTTCATCACATTTGATTACTTTAGTGTTTAACTTTTTAATCACCATTTGGAAGTTTTATAAACCCATTTTAAGTTTTAATTTGAGCTTTTGGAAACTTTCCATCAAAGAAGCGTTTCCTTTCTTTTTGGTAGATATTTTCATGCTGAATTTTCGAAATCAAGCTACCGAGCTAATAATTCTGTCCTATTTACATGATAAGATGGCAACTGGATTCTATTCAACTGTTGGAAAATTTTTAATGGCTTTACTTTTAATTCCTACAATTTTGAATACCACAATATTACCAATCATGTCTAGATTTCACAGAACATCGACAAAATCCCTAAATCAAACGTTTTTCATTTACTTGAAAATAATGATTATACTTAGTATTCCGATCGGTTTCGGTATAACAATATTATCAAGTGAAATGATACTGATATTAGTTGGTTCGGATTATCTTCCTTCAGTAATTTCGCTTAAAATAGCGATTTGGGCGATAGTTTTTCTATTTCTTCGTAGTCCATTTGAAATGTTTTTTATATCCACAGATAGACAAGCTACTGTAGCGAAAGTTGCAGGTCTTTGTTTTACAATGAACATAATTCTAGATTTTATTTTCATTTACAATTATAGTTTTCAAGGTGCTTCTTTTGCTATTTTAATATCTAATATTTCATATTTATTAATTTATGTTGTATTGTTTGGTAAATTTAATTTTAAAATATTAAATAGAGACATAATGACCACATTTGTTAAATCAGTAATGGTGTCTTGTTTAATGGGGATTTTTGTATTGTTTTTAAAAGAAATCACTAATAATTTGAATATTTTGAATTTATCAACGATAATATTTGTCTCTGCTTTATTTTACTTTTTAACTCTTTTAATTGTTAAAGGCTTTTCCAGCGAGGATATAAAAATACTCAAACACGCTTTAAAAGGACTTTTGAGATTCAACAAGAATAATAGAAACAAAGAACAATGAACTTAATACGTTAATTGAAATACTTCTTCAAGAAGTGTAAAGGAAATTGAAAATTTGGGTATTTTCTTCTTTATTCCCTCCCGCAGGAGGAGGTTTGGAACGAATTGCCTTCAACATTGCATTAGAGCAATCGAAAGCTGGGCATGTCGTAATTGCATTTACAAGTGATTTAGGTAACAAAAAATCATCAACCAAAGTAATTAATCAAAATTTCACACATATAAAATTACCATCCTTTGCGTCTCCCTTAGGTGGCCCTTTTCCTCACCGTTTCCTTTTTGAATGCTATCATTTCGCAAAAAAATATGGAAGGCCAAATATTATTCATATACATTATCCTATTGGTGGTTTTCCTGAAGCTGGGGCAATTCTCAGTTTGTTAATGCGAATTCCCTTGGTTTTCAACATACACCTGGAAGTTGTGGGGACTACATGGCGTAAATACTTATTACCAATTCATTATTTGACGATATTTCGATTTCTTCTTAAACAAAGCTCATATATTTTGAGTGCGAATATTGAAACCATACGTAGAGTTTTTTATCTATCAAAATATTCTAAACAAAGCGTTAAAATAATCCCCAACGGGATAAATCAAGATATTTTTTATCCAGGACGGAATAATGAAACATCACGTATTATAAATAAAGAGATAAGAAGAATCGTGTTTATAGGGAGACTTAATATTCAGAAACGTATTGACCGTTTACTCGTTGCCTTAAAACAGATAAGAGATTCCAATAAAGATTTTAAAATACATTTAGACATCTTTGGTGATGGCGAAGAAAGAGAGAAATTGAAAGATCTTTGTTCAAAGTGTAAAATTAATAATATTGTTGCATTTCATGGTCAGGTTTCTCATGAACAAATTGGTGAAATCCTCAGAAATGGTGATTATTGGTATTCGATATTACCCTCAGACTTCGAATGCTTTCCTTTGTCAGTAATTGAGTCTATGAGGTGTGGTGTTCCTGTCTTATCTTCAAAAATTGTTCAATTAAAAAAAGCTTTTGGAGATAATATTGGTTATTTTCGAATAAAAAGGGAGGAAATGGCAATTGATATAATGAAATATTTGAATAATCCAGATATCAGAGAAAACCTACGATCAAAATCATTAAAATACTCTGAAAATCTCTCTTGGGAAAAAATTAGCCATCAAATAATAGAGCTTTATGGATATGTTATTACTCCAAATAATCATTTCTGAATCTCAGTCACTAGATTGAGTAATTCTTGAAGCTTTTTTCGTAATTCTCGATAATCAAATTTTTTTACATCTTGAAAAGCATTATGGATAATCTCTTTCATTTTATTTTTTTCCTTAGAAGAAAGTATTCCTTGAAGTGTCAATGCTAAATCTGATCCATCTGATTTTATAATCAATCCATCAAAGTTATTTTTTATCAGAAATCTTCCAGCATTCTCTTCATGATCATTTGTGATAACTAAAACTCCCAATGCTTTTGCTTCGACAATGGTTAGACCAAATCCCTCTCTATGAGAAAGAGAAACTAGAACTTTAGATTCACAAACAGTTTTCATGATTTCGTTGTATGGATTTCTTCCTGAGAATAATTTGATTCTATCATTCATATCTAATGTATTAATTAATTCAATTATTCTCTTCTTTTCAGTTCCTTCTCCAATGATTATTAATTTATATGATTCATTATTCTTTAAAAAAGGATAAATGGAATTTATTAAGAGTGGAAAATTCTTTTCAGGAATTAATCTTCCAATACTAATTATCTGATTCTTTTTTGAATTAACTGATTCTTTAATTTTCAACAATAATCTTAAATTTATTCCTCCATATATAACTCTAATATTCTTTTTATTCACACCTAGTGATGAAAGATTTGAAGCAGTTATATTAGATATACAAATATTATTATTGGATAGCTTGGCAAGAAGAAACTGAGTTACATAACCAAGAGTCCCACCTGTATTTCCTAGGTATTTTCTCCAATACGACCATTTCCATACTTCCATCCAAGTAAGAAAGGTCGGGGTTTTCTTAAATTTAGAATATAATAATATTAGAAAGTTATGCCAAAAAGGAAATTCATCTGAATCAATAAAATCAAATTTATAGTGATTTATTTCTTTAAAAACACGAAAAGCAAAAATTAAAGTGGGTATTATTTTCCTTCTACCGTGAAAATATATTTCTTTTGGGACTTTCATAACACAATGCACATTAATATTTTCGTACTTAAAATGTGACTTTTTCATTTCGGGAAATTTCATCGTAAACCAATGAATTTCATGTTTCTTTCCCAATTCGTTATATAAATCGTAATATCTTCTTTCTGCTCCTCCTCTGAAATAAGGATATATCAAATCGTCGATAATAGCAATTTTCATTATTTTTCCCAAACGATTAATTGTTAGTATTGATTAAATCGTCATAAAAATGGGATATGGCATTCCTAAGAGAATATTTTGGAATAAATCCTAAATTTCGTAATTTTTCATTATTAAGAATTATACTAGTAGTTTGTGAATCTTTTTCTGTAACAATAGGTATTTCACTATTTGTGACTTCTTTAATCATCAATGTAAGGTCTAAGATACTGTAAGACTCCCCTGATGATGCGTTGATGATACCAGTTGGTTGCTTATTAATAATTGTTTCATATACAGACAGATGATCGGGTAGATACATGAATTCTCGTACAGAATTAGGAGTTTTTATAGTAGGTGGTATTTTTCTTATAAAACAATTGATAATATATTCAATCACGAATTTATCATTATTCCTTCTTCCAAAAGCATTACAAAATCTAATACAACAGGTTTTTAATCCTGTAATTCGGCTTTTCATCAATGCAAATGATTCTGCTGCAGCCTTTGAAGCCGCATAGGGAGAAAGTGGTTGAGGTAAGTCATTTTCATCATACATTTTCTTATCGAGGCCTCCATATACTTCAGCTGTAGAAGCTAATATAAAGAAGTCGAGTTCTGAGTCCATTCTTTGAGCACATTCAAGTAGGTTTACTGTACCCATGAAATTAACTTCCTGTGTTGAGATAACCTTCGTTCTACTTAGATCAGAAGAAGAAATTGCAGCTAGGTGAACTATAATCTCAGGAGAAATCTCCTTAAATAAAGATTCAACTTCTTTCAATTTTCTCAGATCACAACATTTATTATCTCCTTTGATTATATCTATGCCAATTACTTCGTGCTTTCTATTTTCTAAACTTCTTTGAAGATTTCTTCCAATGAATCCGTTCGAGCCTGTTATGAGTATCTTCACAATGAATCCCAATCCGTATTTTCATCAAAAGAGTGTTAATTATGAATATTTTTTTTCCAATATTGTATTGATAAATCTAAACCATCTTCGATACTTACTTTTGGTTTCCAATTTAGATATTTCTTTGCTTTCTCTGAATTCAGAGAAAGATAGGGATCAACTACAGGACGATCTGGATAATTTGATGGAAAACCAGTCTTAATCTCTCCTTTATAACCAATTTTTCCCCGAATTATTTCTGCAAGTTCTAACATTGTGTAAGTGGATCCATTTCCAAAATTGAAGACTCCACTTCTAACTGAGCTCGAAATCGCAGATATGTAAGCATTTATATGATCAGTAACATACATCATATCTCTTACTGCATTTGGGCTACCAATCTGTGGGATTTCTCCTTTTAACATTGAAGTAATCAAATATTCTGTAATAAACCTTACAGATCGCATCCTACCGAATGTGTTACAGGGTTTTGCAATTAGATAAGGTAAAGTGTATGCTTTACCTGCCATTTGAATATATTTTTCCGCAGCCGCTTTAGAAACCGCGTAAGGACTTGCTGGGTTTAATGGTAATTCTTCTGTGAATGGTATACGTTGTTCTTGCCAACCATAAGTTTCCATTGTGGACGCGAAAATAAATTTTGTAAAAGATTTAAGTTCTAGACTCATATGCACTAATTCTATTGTTGAAAGATAATTAGTTTGCTGAAACTCAAGAGGATGAATAAAACTAAGTCGAACTGGTGAGATTGCGGCTAAGTGTGTTATAATTTCTGGTTCAACTTTTTGGATTATTGTTCTTAAATTTATATGATCATTTAAATTGCATGTATAATATTTGACACCTTCAATTCTATGAGGTTTAGTTAAGTAGTCCTCTGCTGCTCGATAACGTATAATGGCATGTACTTCGTGGCCATCTTTAATCAACTGTTCTGCAAGCCTATTCCCAATAAAACCTGTAATACCTGTTAAAAAAATTCTGTAAGTTTCCATATTAATGCCTCAAATATTTTATTTCATCTTTCATAATTTCAAGATCCTTTTCCGTATTAACTGTTCGCCAGAATCCAAAGTAACGAAATGCGACCATTTTTCTTTCCATGGCTAGTTTAACAAATGTTGTTTTTTCAATATCTCCTTCCCAAGGAAGATATGAATCTATCTCATTATTAAAAATGTATACACCCGAGTTAATAAAAATATTATCAATAATTGGCTTTTCTTTAAAAGCAGTTATTATATTTTGATCTCCAAGCTCAATAACTCCAAAATTAGAGCGAAGAGGTGTTGCTAAAATCGTAACTATCTTTTTGTTGACTACATGAAAACGAAAAAAGTTTTTAAGAGATAAATCTGTGAGTTCATCTCCATTCATTGCGAGAAAATACTCGTCTTTAATTTTAGCATTCTTTATCGCATGTTTTATTCCTCCTGCTGTTCCACTTTCAATATAATGATGACTTATAATGATTTCAGATTCAAAATTTTTACTTTTTACCCAATTTATGATTTTTTCTTTCTTGTAAGCTACTCCAATGACAATTTTTGTTAAACCATTAGATATCAACCATTCAATTATCCATTCAACTAATGGTTTTCCAGATAAATCTATCATTGGTTTGGGAATTTCATTAGTATAAGGCCTTAAACGTAATCCTTTTCCTCCTGCCAAAATAATTCCAGTTTGCAGAGTCATCATCACAGTTCCTTTTATTCATCTAATAATCCCATATGATAAAATGTCTGTGCTTTTAAATAATAAAAGACAATATTAATTATTTTAAGGATTCTTTAAATTTTTTTCAAGTATACATTCGTAAGCAAGAGATTTTTGGCATTATTCGTAAAATGGTGAGTTATTTTGTCCTTTTTTTTAATTATTTTTAAAAATCTCTTTGTATTGGATCTTTAATAATGTTAAGACTAATCTATATAAACTAATTATTCCATGAAACTTTTTTATCTTCTTTCCCTTTAAACGAGGATTATAACTAATAGGTATCTCTTTAAATCGAACATTTCTCTTATAGAGTAATTTTGCTGCAATTTCAGGTTCTACATCAAAAGACTTAGAATTGATGTTCTGGATTAGGTCTCTCCGAAATGCTTTATAACAAGTCATTATATCAGTAACTTGTTGTTGTAAGAAGAGAGAACTGATTAAAGAAAGAATTTTGTTACCAGCCAAATGAGTCCATAATCCGCTGTAATTCTGGAAATTTAAGAATCTACTACCAAAAACAACATCATATTTTCCATTAATAATAGGTTCTAAGAGCTTTGGAATCTCTAGTGGATTATATTCTAAATCAGCATCTTGAATAATACAAACTTGCCCTTCTGCTCTTTTTAAGGCTGAGGAAATAGCTGAACCCTTCCCTTTATTTCCATTATGATTTATTATACGTATGTTTGGAGTTTTTAAACTTATTTCCTCAATGATATACGATGAATTATCTGTTGATCCATCATCAATAATTATTATTTCGGTATTCCATTTATGTATCTTTCGTAAATAGTTACAATCAACCTCTAATACATTGAATAATAATTCTCGGATGTTTTCTTCTTCATTAAAAACTGGAATAATGATTGAAATCAATGTATTCTTTGTCATATGAGTTTTCCCTTTACTCTTATGCAGTAGAACTAGTTATTATCACTTTTTTAAGACTGAATCTTCTTTTTTTAAAGCATTTGGATTATAATATCTTGACAGATATATTGATTATAAAATAAAATAGACCTTTTTTTTTTCTATTAATCCAAAAAGCCATATTATTACTACAGTTATGAAAAAGTATTTGATGAATATTTTTATAGAATTTAAAATAATCAACTCTTCAATAATATTTGAAATTATAACCAAAAACTGATATAAAGTACTTCTATCCTTGTTAGAAACTGAATAATAAATAAAATAGAAAATAATTAATAAATATCAGTTTTACAAATCATTTCACTTGACGCTTTGAAGGAGCTATATAGAATGAACTATATTATTCAAAGAGGGATTAATTGGATAATTGATAATTGTATCGATTTGAGAATAAAATGGAAAAAACAAACTGTACTTATTACTGGGGGTTCTGGTTTTCTAGGGTCATGGATAGCTGATGTCCTTGTTCAAAAAGGTTCCAGAGTAATAATTATAGATAACTTGTCAAGTGGTCTAAGAAAGAATATTCAACATCTTGAGGAACTTGAAAACTTCAGTTTTTTAGAACATGATGTTTCTAAAAGCTTACCTATAGATGAAAGTATAAGTTATGTTTTTCACCTCGCTAGTAGAGCATCCCCCTTTGAATTTGCAAAATTTCCCATTGAAATCTTAAAAGCAAACACATTAGGGATCTTAAACACTTTAGAGATCGCAAGATTACAAAAAGCTAAATTCCTTTATACATCAACAAGTGAAATTTATGGAAATCCAGAAGATCGTTATATTCCTACTCCAGAGACATACAATGGTAATGTAAATCCTATTGGCCCCCGATCATGTTATGATGAGGCTAAGAGGGCTGGAGAGGCCTTTGTAATGGCATACATTTTAGAACATAATCTTGATGCAAGAATTGTAAGAATTTTTAATACTTATGGTCCAAGAATGCGATCAGGTAATCTTTATGGAAGAGTTATACCAAATTTTATTGAACAATGTCTTCAGAATAAACCTCTAACTGTTTTTGGGGATGGACATCAAACACGTGCATTCGCTTATGTTACTGATACAATTGAAGGTATTTTAAGAGCAGCTTTTCTTACTCAAACCAAAGGTGAGGTTTTTAATATTGGCAATATTGATGAGATTTCAATTATTTCTCTTGCAAGGAAAATAATTAACATACTAAATAATAATGCCCGCATTTCGTATGGCTCCCTTCCTATTGATGATCCCAAACGTCGTTGTGCAGATATTTCAAAAGCTCAACAAATCCTTAGATGGACACCAAAATGTTCATTAGATAAAGGGCTTGAGGAATTCAAAAATTGGTTTATGATTGAAAATGGGTATGATTTCCCAGATAAAGACCTTTAAACAAGAATTTGGGTTTATAACAAAGGTAATTAAGGGAAAATTGAACTTGAATTTTCATTTCCTACTAGTAATATATTCAATTATGCTATTCTACGATCTAAAACTGCAAATGGAGAATTATCAATTGTCTTTTCAGATGAAATCCTGCATAGGTAAAAAAATAATGGTGTTACGTGGATAAATGATAACAAAATCAATCCTGATACATTCTTGATAGTATTTGAGTTTTTTATCTAGATTAAAAATCTTTTTTTTTAATAATTCGTTTATTAATTGATTTTAATGAATTTCTTTACTCATTATTTAAACATCTGGACGAGTCCATAACGTCGTTTGAATAGAAGAATCACATAAATTGCAGTAAGAGTCCTTATTCCTTTTACCTTAAGTAACCTTTTAAAAATCTCATATCATCATCTAAATTGGCATAGAGCGCCAGGTTGAGAGGATAAGGGGGAGGATGTACCTTAAATTTTTTGAAGCCTGCTTCTTTTCCTGTTTTGATTATCTTTGACAGTGGCATATCTTTTTCGGTAACATTGTATTTTTCTGTAGTACGGATAGATTTAGCTCTTTTTGAGTGGCCTTTCCCTGGTTCTGAGATTATACGAAACCCACTTGGTTTCAAGGCTTTATAAGTCATTCGCAAGGCTGCTTTTTCGTCCTCTGCATGATGTAAAGCATCATAAAAAACGGCGCAATCATATTCATTTTTAAAGTCCATATTCTCGAAATCAGACGCCGTGAAGGTTAAATTATCTTTTTTTTCCTTATTTCTATTCTGATTAGTATAATAGATCATATCTTCTGAAATATCTGTTCCTGTTACTTGATAACCTCTTTTTGCAAAAAAAATACTTATCCATCCTGTACCGCAGCCCAAATCCACTAGTTTGGCAGGTAGTGGTGGTAATAATGTTATAATGGCACCTATTATCATAAGATGTCCACTACATTGGCTATCGGAAAATGGTTTATTGACTGCATGTTTAATTCCTTCTTCCCCCAAATTTTTAGATAATCAATCTCTCATTCTTAAGCCATGAATTAGTATGAATTAATGTTATATGCATGAAATCATATTATTAGTGTTAAATATCAAATGTCTTTCAAATATATTGACTGGATTTTTTCGTTTTCTAAAGGTTCTGTCCATTCTACCTATAAAGAGGATCTTGATTTAAATATATAACAAATTCTGGAGAAAATAAAATTAATATATTTTAAACATCTCCATCACTGCTTTCTTGAAGTTTTCTGGTGATAAAGAATCAAGTAGTAATTTTCCATTATTTCTAAATTCCATTCGTTTTTGATCATGCAGTGTTCTAAATTTCCTAACAAAGTCAGCTCTAGAACTGAAACTTATTCCACACTTATATTTCTCAATTAATCTAGCTACTCCACTACTCTTAGGTACAATGGGAATTGCACCAAAACAAAGACCTTCAATAGCTGAAAGTCCAAAGGGTTCATTATAATTCGTTATTAATACAAATTCTGTTCTCTTATAGAATTCATTTATTCTTTTAGCACGGCCAATAAGATGTAATTCTTTCCCAAGATAGTTTTTTATCCTAAACAAGAATTTATCATCATAAATTTCCCCCTCACAGTAAATCTTCGCTTGTTCTCTTTTAAGCAAAGATTTGATATCTGAAGAGAATGTAAAATCAAAGAAACCTTTTCTTCTTTCGGTTCCATTAATAATGAGAATAGAATTCCGTTCTTTTTCAAAGTCTTTTTCTTTTTCATTGTAAAAGGATTCCTTAATTGGCATTGGCAGAATTTTAGCATTTATTCCGTATGTTTGATGTAAAAATGTTTTAATCTTTGAAGAATTCACAAAAATATCACTCAAGCTATTTATTCTACGTTTTTCAAAAATTCTATAGAAGTTTACAAATATTTTAAGAGGTAAAGAGAATAATTCGGGATTTGATAAATTTTGAATTAAAAAATCTGAGGCAAGGGGTTCTTGGCACATCCATACCTCTCTTACATCCTGATATAGGGGTTTTATAAGAAAAAATGCAGGAATATTATGATAGTTGATGATATCTGCATCGACCTCCTCTGGTTTATATAGAAAAGCGTTTAGAAGAGCTCTTAAAGTCCAATACTTTGTTATTGGAAGTTTTTTAGATTCAATAAACCAATTGGATGGTAGATAGTGAAATTTAACTGTTCTATTTAATTTTTCAGTAAAAATCTTACCAAAATCAAATGAATATAGACAAACATTAATTTTTACTGGGATGCTATTCACGATTGCAGCTATTACCTGTTCAGCACCTCCAAAATAATTTAAATAGGGATGTACAATTGCAATATCCACACAGACACCAATAGTTTTGAAGTTTGTGATTACTTTAAAATATTCATTATAAAAAGGAGACCATTTAAATGAGTTCAATCTCCCATACTGAAATTTCTATAAGAAGGCCTCTCAAAAAGTATTTGTATAATGGAAAATAATGAGGAAAATAAAAAATTTTGAAATTCTTAATCAATTAGAGTTGTTTCACGTCCTACAAAGAGGTATGTAGAAGAATCCCCCAAATTTTTTACTTATTTTCAATAATAATCTGTAAATGAAGCTTTCAAATTAAACAGTTGATAGGATTAACTTTGTATCGGATTAAAAGACCATATTATAATTGTTTCTATTATTATATCTGTATTCAAAGAGAGAATGATTGTCAATAAGCTAATAATAATGATTCAGTGCTTTTGGATTTGTTTGATCTTGAAATAGGTGATAGGTTTGGAAAAAAATGTATCTAATCTTACGTTGATCACAATAGTTGTTTTAAGTGCTTTCTTCTTAAACGGCAAATATGAACAGATCTTCGAAAACACATCAAATTTGCACCAGTTTGAACACAATATCTACGACTTTCCTCATAATAAATTATATTTAATTCAAGTAAATGATTCTGATCCTATTAGAATCGACGGTAATGCTGATTTTAGTAATCAGGCGAAAATAAAAGGCTGGCGGGGAAATGGAACAGTATTTAATCCCTATTGTATAGATAGTTTGAAAATCATTGGTTCTGGATCAATTGTTTTGATTGGTATCTTTAATACTGAATATTATTTCAGAATCAGCAATTGTCTCTTAATAGGGGGATTACGTGGAATATTTCTCTCTAATGTAACAAATAGTAATATTACAAACAATGTAATTATTAATAATACTCATGGTATCTTCCTTTCTTCTTCAGTTGCCGACATTATTGTTAACAATACTATTACTAATAACAATTGGTCAGGTATCTATTTAAATTCTTCAGTTGATAGCACTATTGTCAACAATACTATCTCTAATAATCCTCATGGTATCTTCCTTTCTTCTGCAGTTGCCGACACTATTGTTAACAATACTATTACTAATAACAATTGGTCAGGTATCTATTTAGATTCTTCAGTTGATAGCACTATTGTCAACAATACTATCTCTAATAATCCTCATGGTATCTTCCTTTCTTCTGCAGTTACCGACACTATTGTTAACAATACTATTACTAATAACAATTGGTCAGGTATCTATTTAAATTCTTCAGTTGATAGCACTATTGTCAACAATACTATCTCTAATAATCCTCATGGTATCTTCCTTTCTTCTGCAGTTGCCGACACTATTGTTAACAATACTATTATTAATAACAGTTGGGCAGGTATCTATTTATCCTCAACAAATTCAAGTACTATTAATTGTAATACCATTTCTGATAACACTAAGTATGGTATTTCCCTATCTTCATCAGTTGACAACACCATTATCAACAATACCATTACTAATAACAGTAATGGAGTTTTTTTATCGTTTTCGGATTCAAATACTTGTGCTAATAACACCATTTTCAATAACATTCATGGTATCTATTTATCCTCAACAAATTCAAGTACTATTAATTGTAATACCATTTTTGATAACACCAAGTATGGTATTTCCCTGTCTTCATCAGTTAACAACACCATTATCAACAATACCATTACTAATAACAGTAATGGAGTTTTTTTATCGTTTTCGGATTCAAATACTTGTGTTAATAACACCATTTTTAATAACATTCATGGTATCTACGTATCTTTTTCAAGTATCAACAATATTATTACTAATACTATTTTTGATAACAGTTGGTCAGGTATCTTCTTAGATTCTTCACTTAATAACATTATTAACATAAATACTTTGTTTAATAATCCTCACGGTATCTACTTATCTTCATCGAACTCAAGTACCATTGTCAATAATACCATTGCTAATAACATCAAGTACGGTGTTATTCTTTCTTCTTCAATTGATAACATTATTATCAACAATACCATTTTCAAGAATAATCAAGATGGTATCTACCTTTTTTCCTCCTATGGTAACATTTTTTCCACGAATACCATCTATAATAACAGTTGGTCAGGCATTCACCTATATTCTTCAGATCATTGTACTATTGTCAATAATACCTTCTATAATAACATTGAATCTGGAATCCAGTTAATTTATTCGTGCAGCAGTACCATTGTTAATAATACCATTTCTAACAACAATAGATATGGTCTTTGGTTAGATTCTTCGGATTCTAACACTTTTATGAATAATATTATTTCCAACAATAAAGGGAGGGGTATTCACTTAGATTATTCCGCTAATAGCATTCTTATCGAAAATACTATTGTCAACAATACATATACTGGTATTTTTCTAGGGTCCTCGGGGAACAGCCTAATTGCTAATAATTCCGTGTTAAATAACAATCGTTATGGAATTAGACTAAATAATTCAGAAACTTGCATTCTTGCTGACAACACCATTTCAAACAATAGTAAAGATGGGATTCGCCTGGATTATTCATGTAATGGCATCATTATTAACAACACCATTACTAATAACAAATGGAATGGTGTTCACTTAGATATTTCAGGTAATACTTCTATCATCAAGAATTCTGTTTTCAATAATAGTTGGACTGGTATTTTTCTGGAATTTTCAAATAATAGTAAAATTAAGAATAATATCATTTTTGAAAATGGTTTCTATGGAATTTATCTGGAAAACTCAGATAATTGTTTTATTTCAAACAATATAATTTATAACAATGGCCGTTCTGGTATTCAGCTGATCGATTCGGATAACACCACTATTGTTAATAATAGTATATATAGCAACAATCTTAGCCGTGAAAGTATTAGCTGGAGTTTCCCATTATTCCTGTTCTTAATCTTAATAATATTACTATTTTTGACCTCACAAGTTATTATCTTAAAAATATTGAAAAAATTTTTAATCATATTTTCAGGATAGTAAAAAGAAATTAATAAAATATTATAGTGGACAGTAGAGATAACAATTGTAGTAAAAACTGGATTAACTTCATGATATATTACAATTATCTGATCAAAATCGAATTTTTATTTGTTTACAGAGTAGAGACAAAGATTCGAGTTGGATTCATCATTTCTAACAGAACATTAGGCAATATATAAACTCAAAACATTTATTACATCTCTTAAACTAATATTCATAGTCGTAAAAACTATCCTAATTATTGAGATAGTAATCTGGATTATCAATATTAAGGATAAAATCATTTTTTCACTTAATTTTCTTTTTAATTTTATATGAAGATAATTTATGCCAGAGGGTATTTCTAAATATGGAATTATCATAATAGGCATCCAATAGCGTGCTTGAAGAGTTCCATGCAATATCATCAAAGAAAATATTCCTAGAATGAACCAAACAACTAATACTGATCGTTCAACATTTTTAACTTCTTTAACTTTTTTTTCTTTATCCCAAGAAAGGAATCCAAGAAAGGAAAAGATAAAAGCTATAAAAATGGTGTAAATTACACTTTCAATAAGTTCATATGTTCTCAGGAAGCCTTTTTGTGTCCATTGTTCTATAAATCTTATATGCAAAATTTGAAAAACACCCTCAAGTGAGACATTTCCACTTATAATGATTTCTTGAATCTTCTCCGTATAAACACCGAAAATCAATGATAATACAAAAGATGGGGTGAAATTTAAAATTTGAAGAAGTATCCAAATCAATATTATAATAAATATACCACATACAAGAATCATTAGATACCGTTTTTCCTCCATCCATTTCACGATATAGAGTATTGGGAGAATAAATAATAATAGAAAACCAAATTCTCTGGTGATTATTGCTAAAAGTGAAAAAAATATAGCAATTAAGAGGTTTAGGTTATCTCCTCTCTTTACAAACCTAATGATGAATAAAAGTACAATTAAAACTAATAACATGAACAGGTGATCAGTAGTTGGTCTCACCATATGTGGTAATAGACCAGGGGTAACTGCGAAAGGAGAAACTATAATATTGATTTCTTTCTGAGAGTTTCCTCTTTCTTTTAAAATTTGAATTGTTGTTAAAATCGATAATAGGAAAAATATTATACCTAGAGGAATTGCAATTATTGCTGGTTCAAGTGTGGTTATTAAAGAACCTATAGAGAGAATAAAAGGGTATAATATTCGATTTTTTAATCTATATCCATCAAACCATAATTCTTGTTCAAAACTTAGCTTATTTTGAAATATTCCTTTAAAATATTCTGCATATATATCATATTCATCACTAGAGTACCCCACTCCATCAATCTGCATTCTTAATAAAGAAATCAGGATTCCTGTTCCAACACAGAAGATGATTATATAATAAGATCGAATTTCTTTTTTTATTGTTTTTAAAAAACTTTTAATTCTATCTATCGAATTGGTGCCATTTTCATTTTCTTCTATTTTTTTGAGTTTTGAAGACACCATTATATCCTCTTTCATCGAACAAGATCACAATATTCCATAGAAAATGTTATATTATAATTATTTTTTTTTGAGAACTTTATTACATCTGAAGCCTTGATATAATTTTCGTCCTGGTTCTTACAAATTAAGTAAAACATTTTATGTCGATAAGTAATATTATAAGTAATAATTGATATTAATTAAATTTCTGTATTTCAACCTGAATTTTGTGGCTATAAATTAAATGATTGATGATAGGAATATATGTGATAAAAAGGTGAAAATAATCCTACTTGAAAAGCATGAATCATTCATTGTTGTCATCCATAAACCTTTCTTTGACACTTTGATTTTCCTTAAAACTGACTTAATAAGTTGAAATGGGAAAAAATCATAATGGTTACATTGGTTACGGGTGGTGCTGGTTTTATTGGCTCACATCTAGTTGAATCCCTGTCAAAATTAAACGAAGAAATAATAGTCCTAGACAATTTTTCAATAGGCTTTTATAACTTACCCTTTCTGCGAAAATTAAGGAATGTTACAATAATTGAAGGAGATATCACAAATCTCGATATAGTTGATGAAGTGGTCTCGAATTGCTCTAAAATTTTCCATCTCGCTGCAATGAATAGAGCACCTCGTAGTATAGAAAATCCTATAAAATCAAATGAGACAAACATTACTGGAACCCTATATATATTAGAAGCAGCTCGAAAACACGATATTGATGGAATTGTATTTGCTTCAAGTTCATCCGTATATGGGAGGTCAGATGAGCTGCCAAGAAAAGAGAATGGGAAAACTTGGCCATCTCATCCATATGCAGTAGGAAAACTAGCATCAGAACATTATTGTGATGTTTTTAATTATCTTTATGGTTTAAAAGTCAAGATTCTGAGGTATTTCGCTGTATATGGGCCAAGACAGTCATCTAAGGTGAAATATGCTGCTGTAATTCCAATTTTTATTAAAAATATTATAGAGGGGAGACCACTTACAGTCTTTGGTAATGGAACTCAAACACGTAATTTTACTTTTGTAAAAGACAATATAAAAGCAACTATAGCGGCAATGGAATCGGATAGAGCTACAGCTAGGATTTTAAACATTGCAAGTGAGACAGAAGTATCATTGAATCAAATAATTCAATATCTAGAAGAGATAACTGGGCGAACAATAGAAGTAAACTATGGAAATTGGCGTCATGGAGATATAATACGATCTCCAGCCGATACAAAATTAGCTACAGAAATTCTGGGGATTGAGGCGGAAACTTCTGTCATGGAAGGCCTTACACTAACATATAATTGGAATTTAGAAAATCCTTACTATTTTGATGTCTAAAGAGTATTTCAATTATTTTTATAAAATGACCTATAAAAGGAGCTTTTTGCAAAGAATTGTTATCGAAATGTTCTTAATATCTTCCGTTAAATATTCCAGTAGATGATGAACTGAAAAAAATAACTAGAGGGGATTTTCTGGTTTTGAAGGTCATTTTTCCGTTAAATTTTTACTATCCTTTAATCGGAGGAGCAGAAATCTCAGCCCATAACTTAGCAAATCAGCTAATATCGAAATACAGCTGGAAAATCTTTGTAGTAACAAATTCTTGGAAAAAATTCAAAAAGAATGAAAAAATTGATCGTGTCCAGATTGTCAGATTTAATCCAATTAGTGTGAATAAAAAGTCAATAGGTTATTTTCTTAATATCATTCCATTCATTTATTCGATTACGAAAATAGTAAAGAAAGAGAGAATCCATGTTCTCCACACTCATTCTCATATTTTTGCTTTATTCTCTTCCGTTATTGTGGGAAAAATTCAAAAAAAACCAGTAATTCATACAGTTGCAGGTTCAGATGTTTTCATTCACCCTAAGAATCCAATATACCGTGCTATTATGACATTTCTTTTCAACAGATCAAATATAATCATTGCAAAATCTCGTTCATTGCTTAATCAAACACAGAAATTTGTAAAAGATAGTCAAAAGGTATTTCTTATATCAAATGCTATTAATTTTCCAAAAGAATCAAAATCGAAAAATGAAAAGGATGGTTCTTTAGACATCTATTTTATTGGTAGGTTAGAAGAAGTTAAAGGTGTTTATATCCTAATTGAAGCGTTCCAAAAGGCCTATTTTTATTCTCAAAATAAACTGAAATTATATTTCATTGGGGATGGTTCCGAAAGAAAAAACCTAGAACATGTTGTATCCGAAAAAGAATTAGAAAATGGCGTATCTTTTTTAGGTTGGCGAAAGAATCCTATTAAATACTTATATGGATCAAATCGTATCCTTGTTTTACCCTCATTCTCAGAAGGATTTCCAAACATTTTATTAGAAGCAGCTGCAGCACAATGTCCTATTATTGCCTCTTCTGTTGGGGGTATGAAAGAAATGGTCGTCAATATGAACAATGGAATATTGATTCCTCCCAAGAACGTGGAGCTTTTGTTTAAAGCCATCATATTCTATGTTGAGAATCCTCAGAAAAGAGAAGAGTTCGCCGCTGCCTCCTTTATTTATAATAAAACAAAATTTAACTGGAATGTTGTCCTTCCCAAATATTTTGAAGTTTATAGTCATCTATTAAGTCAATGAAGGATATTTAACGAGTTGTGACTAAACGAAATACATTCTGGTATTTCTTAACCGTATTTTCCCAATTGAACTGCTCTTTTGCAAATTGAAATGCATTTTCAGCCAGCATTTCAGCATAATTAGGATCTTTTATCAAGTTTATAATTGCTCTAGATAGTTTTTTTTCATCTTTTGGTTGAACTAATAATCCAGTTACATTTGGATCAATGATTTCGATGTTTCCTCCAACTGCTGTGGCTATAACTGGTAATTTTTGTGTCATTGCTTCAATAATAACACGTGGGAGTCCCTCTGAAATAGAAGGTAGAATTAAAATCCCTGACTCGGCCATAAGTTCTATTACACGGTTGTTTGGAATTTTTCCAAGTAGCTTGACCTGGGAAGACAAATTTAAGTTATTAATTTCTTTAATCAACTCATCACGAAAAATCCCATCTCCAACAATGTTTAGTCTAACGTCATTAAAGTGATCTTTAACTATTTTAAAAGCTCTTATTAAATAGGTTAGCCCTTTTACTTCTCTGAGGGCACCAACGAATAACAAAGATTTTTTATATCTTTGTTTAATTATTATCTTTTTCGGATGTACTCCATGCCAAATTATATGGATTTTTTGAGGTCTAATACCGAATTTTTCTATTTTTTTCGAAAGCTCGTGGCTTACAACTACAACTGCATCACAATATTTGAGTATGAATCTGACTAACGGAGAAAAAAACCTTTTCTTGCTCCATATATTGACATCAGATCCTCTAGCCGTTATTATCAATGGACGCTTGTAAATTATTTTAGCTAAAAATCCAATTAAACCTGCTGGAATAATCCAATTTGCGTGAATAATTTGGATTTTTTCCCTTTTGATTAATTTATTTATAGAAACCATTGCAGAAGAAAAATAAGTCAAAAGACGAATCATAGGTGTTTTTTTAAAATCTACTATTCGAATGAATTCTGCAGGATGAAGCCAAGGAAACCGTATAACAGTAATATTTCCGAATTTCTCGTCTTTCTTGTCATTTCTATAACGTTGGGTTAGTACAAACACCTTAATGGATTTTTTTTCAAACTCTTGTAGTAATTCTAAGATAAAATTACCCCATGAATCTTGTTTATTACGAGGGAAGGTCGATGTTATTGATAAAAGATTAATCATCGGATTCAATCCATTTCAAGGTAGCAGGTTTCATTTAATTTTGTACTAGATTAAAGTGACTCTTATCTCGAAAGTTGTATCCATTTAAATGTTCAGTCTAAAGGTCTGTTTGCATCAGCTAAAAAACCGAAAAAAATGAATTGCATGCCTACTAATAATAAAATAGTAGAAAAAATCGCGATATCGAATGGCATTGTAATATATACAGATGAAACAGCTGAAATTGAGAAGAAAAACAATCCTAATAGCAGTGACACAATTCCTATCCCTCCAAAAAACCAGATTGGCTGAAAATCTCTTAATGTTCTAAATATGGTGAGCCATGCTTTCCAAGCATAGTCTATCGGTGATCGGATCAATCTTGATGATCCCGAGATTCGTCTATCAAAAAAGATGGGAATTTCAATGATACCTTTCTTTAAGAATCGTGCCTGAATAATCATTTCTTGTGTATAAGTATACTCTCCTCTTAACCGATATGTTTGGGCAAGGTTTTTCGATATTCCACGAAATCCAGTTTGACCATCAGTAATTTTAAACCCTAAAATAATAGATAACGCAAAACTCATTAGTCTATTCCCAATTTTTTTGCTGAAAGGCATTTTTTCTATCTTCCCAGCAAATCGAGATCCTAAAACGAGTTCAGCTTGCTTCGATATTACTGGGTTAGCAATCTTGGGAATTTCAGTTGCTCGATATTGACCATCAGCGTCAAAAGTGACAATTACTTCAACATTTATATTTGCAGCGTATTCAATCCCGTCTTTCATTGTTTTTCCAAGGCCTTGATTCATCTTATGAGTCAATACATGAATGCCTGAAAATTTAGATAGTATCTCTGGTGTTTTATCAGTTGAACCATCATCTACTACTATTATATGTTCTGAATATTTCTTACAGTCAAGAATTACCTTTTCAATTGTCATCTCTTCATTATAAGCAGGTATAACTATTGCAACATCATTTGGATTTAGTGTAATGTCTTCAGGTATCTCTTTGAGGAGTTTATTCCTGATAAAGAGATTTGAAAAGAAACCTAACACCATTGAAAATAAAACAAGGAATAATCCAAGGAAAAATAATGTCCAAATAAGGATGAGGATAACTTGAAGATAATTCCCTCCCTCAATTAATGCACTTATGATTTGAACCGCTTCTTTGGGATCAAAATTCATCATTATGTAAAAAACATAAGAAATCACATCTAATAACAAAACTATAAAGATGAGAACACAAGAAATTGCCATTGACAAAATGCCATATTCAAAAGTTTTTCTCTTAAGCTGCAAAGTTCATTCCCTAGGGTTCTTCACTCTTAGAACGAGGTAATGATGTTCCTTTTTAGTTTTTTTTTTAAGAGTTTAGAATTATGTCACAAGAATTTATATTAAAAAAGACTTGAAGGGATTCTATGTTAACTTTTCGAAATAAGACTTTTAAAATTAAAAATTAGATCCTTTTTTCCGATAAAACAACGTAATGGGTTTATACTTTGGCAAAAAGAGTAGTCAAAATCCTTTTATTGATCAACTGGAAGAATAGAGACTTAAGACCAGCAGTACAGGTGGGATTATTACTAAAACATCTAGGTTACGACGTTTTCTATTCAAATCACACTAATGCTATGTGGAATATTTTTTACCATAAGCCTGAACTTACAATATTTCCTCAAGTGGTCGCAGAAAAGGATAAAGCTCAACTAGCAAAAAAAATGGGATCAAAAATATGTGTTATTCATTCAGAAGGTACAGTTTCTCCTCATAGTGAAAGATCTTTTTTCGAATTCGATCCTACTATGAAGGTTGAGGATTATAATGATTTAAAAATTGTGTGGGGACCAGAATTTAAAAAGCTTGTCATCAAAAATACAGATCTCTCCCCTGATAAAATAAAAATATGTGGAAATCCTCGTTTTGATATTTATAGGGAACCCCTTTCAATTTTATTAAGTCAAAACACACTTTCTCAAAAAATCCCTTTAGATCCTAATAAAAAGGTCATACTTTTTGCAAGTAATTTCGTTAATCTTGATAAAAACGTAAAAATGCTCGAAAAGAATTATGGACCGAATTATTCCGAAATTCTAGAAATTGAAAGGAAATTATTTGAAAAAACATTGAATATCCTAAAAAAGTATTTTTCAAAAAATCTTGATTTACAATTAGTAATAAAACTCCATCCTCTTGAATTAGGAGAAAAATACGAAGATTTAGTTTCATTAAAAAATGTTTATATGATAACTAATTTAGATATTTCTCTAATTCTTAATGATATCGATTTATTATTACACACAAATTCCACAGTAAGTTCAGAAGCGTCATTCTTGGAGAAACCAGTAATAACTTTGATGTTTGAGGAAGAATATGAGGAATACATTATCGAAAATGTAAAATCTTTACCAAAAGCAAGAGATTATAATGAATTCGCCCTTTTAGTTGAAAAATGCCTCAGTTTGGGACGAATGACAGAAGAAATTACCATAAAACAGGAAGAATTTGTTGCAAAGTGGTTTTATAAAATCGATGGCTTTTCTTCTATAAGGTGTGTAAAAGGAATAGATGAATTTATTCAGAACCATCAGAACTCAATTAGAACGACAAGACGAATTAATCTTATGGACTTTTTTAAGATTCTTAAGGGAAGCACACCTGGGAAAAAGACTATTTCTATACTTTCAAGAATCATTCATGGAGGAAAATTAACGTATTATCAGAAAATAGGTCGTACAGAAAGAATTTCACAAAAAGATGTGAAAAATATGGAGGATGTAATCAACAAAGTCTATAGTGAATCTTGTTATTATCATTATTTGGAATGATAATCACAAATATGTATATGGAAGGTTCTACTAATAAAAATATAATATTTGAGTTTTTACGCTATAAATCTTCAAAATACAAAGAAATCTCCTTCTCCTAGCCCTTAGCGGTTCATCTTACTTTAATAGATATTTCCAATTTTTCTCTCCTTTTTTGTCATTATTACTCTTCTTTCTCTTTGATAAGTTGTTAAAGTGGAAATTCTCCGAAACAGAACTTTTAGAAATATCCTAGAACATATTTAAAGATAAACTTATAAAGAATAAATTGGAGAAGAAAATATTATGAAAATTCAAACAGGTCCAACTCTGTGGAATAGAGCTAAAAAAATTATCCCTGGAGGTTCTCAACTATTATCAAAAAGAGCAGAGATGTTCCTACCAAATCTTTGGCCTTCTTATTTTAAAAGATGTAAAGGGGTGGAAGTTTGGGATCTAGATGATAATCACTTTATTGATATGTGTATAATGGGGATAGGAGCCTGCAATTTAGGCTATGCAGATGAGGATGTCAATCGAGCTGTAAAAGAGGCAATTGATTTAGGAACTATGGCAACACTCAATTGTCCTGAAGAGGTTGAATTAGCTGAATTGTTATTAGAATTGAATCCTTGGGCAAAAATGGTAAGATATGCTAGGACTGGTGCTGAAGCCGTCTCAATAGCCATAAGAATAGCTCGTGCATACAGCAAAAAGGATATTGTTGCTTTTTGTGGGTATCATGGCTGGTCAGATTGGTATTTAGCTGCAAATTTATCAGATAAAAGAAGCTTAGATGGTCATCTACTTAAAGGGCTTCATCCTGCTGGACTACCTCGTAATTTGAAAGGGACCGTTTTTCCTTTTAATTATAATCAGATAACTGAACTAGAAACAATTGTTGAAAACAACGAAGTGGGAGTCATAATTATGGAGCCAATCCGAAATTATTACCCCAAGGATAATTTCTTGAAAAAGGTTCAACAAATTGCTAATGAAATTGGAGCTGTGTATATCATTGATGAGATTTCATCAGGATGGCGATTGAATGTTGGTGGAGCCCATCAAATCTTAGGGATTGAACCAGATATTGCTGTATATGCTAAAGCAATGAGTAATGGCTATCCAATGGCAGCAGTAGTGGGGAGAGGAAAAATCATGGATGAAGCTCAAAATAGTTTCATTAGTAGTACGTATTGGACAGAAAGAATTGGCCCTACTGCAGCACTAGCTACAATTCAAAAAATGCAAGATAAAGACGTTCCTTCACATCTAATTAGTATGGGGAAATTAATAAAAGATGAATGGGTCAATATAGCAAATGAACATGATCTAAAGTTACGGATATCAGGGATCTCTCCCCTTCCTCATTTTGAATTTAATTATGCTGAAAAATCATTGGAGCTTCGGACATTATTTACACAAGAAATGCTTAAATATGAATATTTAGCCTCTAATGGAGTTTATATTTCCTGGAAGCATACAGAAGATGTTATAGAGAAATATTTTGAATCTGTTGATCAAGTGTTTGGTATTATTGCTAATGCCATTGAAAAAAATAATGTACGAAAACTTTTAGCTGGTCCTGTTGCTCATAGTGGATTTCAAAGATTAACATAAAATTGACTCTAATTTATTCCATTTTTAGGGAATAGTGAAATATTTGAAATCGAATAACAATATTATTGCAATTATTCAGGCTCGAACTGGATCTACTCGATTACCAAACAAAGTAATGAAAACTATTAACGGAATTACAATACTGGAATTAATGATAAATCGTGTAACGCCTTGTAAACTCTTGCGTAAGGTTGTTGTTGCCACAACTACAAATAAACAAGATCTACCAATTATAAATTTGTGTGATAAGCTTGATGTAGATTCTTACCAAGGAAATGAAGAAGATGTATTAGATAGATTTTATCAGTGTGCGAAACTTTACACTCCTGAAGCAATCATTAGATTAACTTCAGATTGCCCTTTAATTGATTCTCAATGGATCGATAAGCTGATTCAGTTTTATTTAGATCATAAAAATGAATATGACTATTTTAGTAACTGTTTGGAGCCAACTTTGCCTGATGGATTAGATGTGGAATTAATTCCCTTTAGAACGCTGAAAAAAGCCTGGGGAGAAGCAAAGAAAGGCTATGAAAGGGAACACGTTTCTCCATATATTTACAAAAATCCAAACTTATTTAGACTAGCCAGTTTAAGGAATGATGTTGATTATTCATATCATCGTTGGACTTTAGACACTCCTGAAGATTTTGAATTTATAAAAGCGGTTTACAATCATTTCTTTGAAAAGGGAGAACAAACTTTTCATATGAAGGATATTCTTGACTTTTTAATTAAAAATCCTCATATAATGGCTATCAATTCGGACAGCAAAAGGAATTGGAAGTTCCTAAAGCAAATTCAAGAAGATGAAGAAAGGAGAGTCCATTAAAACTTGAAATATTCACAAATCCTTCGATAAATTTGGTCTAGTCACAAAATCTAAAATCGAATATCAATCATCTACAGAGTTAATTTCCATAGTCTTGGTTCGATAAGGTTCTCTGGTAAATCTACAAAAGTAGACATAATTTCACTCTTCAAATTTAAGGATAGTGAGTTCGGCGACGTGAAAATTTTTATGTTTTCTAAAATTTGGTCTTGGGTTTCAGCCCCAATAACCACACTGGTTATTTCCGTTTGTTCTTTAACGAAAAGTAATGCTAATTCGGCAATGGAATAATTTTCACTTAAAGCGATCTCGTTAAGCCTATTTAGAGGTTTTTGAGCAGTTTTTAATCCTTTAGGTAGCTTTTCTGGATTTAGGAAAAATAACCCTTGGAGAAAAATGCTCCGAGCAAAGATTACAAACCTTTGTTTCTCTAATTCTTCTAGTAAACCAGAAGTTATGAATCTTAAATCAAATATATTGAAAGGGAGTTGGATCGCTGTTAATTTTCCATTATCCAGTACACTTTGAGCTTCATCGGGGGTGTAAATTGAAGCTCCTATTCTCCCCACTAGCTGTTCCTCCCTTAGTCTCACTAAAGCATCAATAATTTGTCCCTTATAATCTGTAATATTTGATGGATGATGTATTAGATAGACTGGAATTTTATTCAATCTAAGTTTTTGTGTAGACGATAGTAATTGCTTCTTAACATTGTTATATACAAGTTTCTCTTTGAATTTATCTTGAATAATTACTTGGGGAAGTTTCGTAACTATTATTGGTAATTGAAATTGATCATTTGAGGAAAAAAATTCACCTAAGATTCTTTCACTTTCCCCATAGCTTGGGGCTGTATCAAAACATGTAATACCATTTGTTATAGCTGTCCTGAGGATTTCTTTCGCTTTATTAGTAGGAATTTTACCTTCTTTATTTGAAATTCCATATTTAAAACCAATTTGAGCAGTTCCTAGAGTTAGTCTCGAAATCCTAGGCTTAAGACTCATTTCGATCACAGAAATAGAAAAATTTATTCATTAAAGGTTCTTTAAGAAAAATAAGAATGAATTCTTTAATGTTTCTTCCTATACATGATATTAACAGAGAGATCTGATTTTTATACTTAGAAATGTAATAAAATTCTCTTTTTTCTCAATTATAAAGTCTTGGATTCTTTGAAGGAATTATAGATGGCAAGAAATTATTCATATGTTAAGGGTGAAAAGGATAAGAAGTTCATAATTAATTCAATGAGAAAATATGTTGATCAGCCACAAGAAATCGACAAATTCTTGATGAATTTAATCGAACCGAAATTGAAGGAACCGAAATTAAAAATACTTGATGCTTGTTGTGGAATTGGCCATCTTCTCTATTTTTTATCAGATCTTAGCCCTCAATCATCCTTTTTAGGTGTTGATAAAGTTCCTTACCTGATTGAGGAAGCAAGAATACTCAATAAAAAGAAAAGAAATGTATCTTTTGAAATTAGAGACGTTTACGACCTTCCTTTAGATTATTCAAAATTTTTTGATATTTCTATCTCATGGAAAACCATCACATGGCTTCCTTATTATGACGAAATGGTAACTACTCTTATTGCAATAACAAAAAAGCATATTTTCATAAGTTCTCTTTTTTATGATGGTGACATTGATTTTGAGATTAAAATAAGAGAGTTCCAAAAAGAATCTGGAAAAAAAGGTTTCAATGCTTATTATAATGTGTATAGCTTACCACAATTTAGGAAATATGTCTATAATTTAGGCATTAAGAATTTAAAAGTATGGGATTTTGAGATTGGAATTGATATTCCCAAACCTCCTCCTAATCAAATGGGTACATATACAGTACTTCTGGATAATGGGAGAAGACTACAGATTAGCGGGGCCGTAGTAATGAGTTGGAAAATAATCCGATTAGATTTATAATGTTAGAACATAAGAAACAATGTTTTATAATTGATTATCCAGCTTTATGGTAATACTTAAACTTTAGCTAATGTTATCAGTGTTGATAACAATTTGAAGATTATTCATAAAATATAAAAAATCAAATTGAAATCTTTATTGTAACTTATAGGAGAAATTCATTCTGATTCTTTCTATTCATGCCATTATAATAGCTGGATGATAATCATGTCGTTTAAAGAGATCACTATCAACGATCGAAAAATTGGTAAGGGAAATCCTACTTATATTGTAGCAGAATTATCAGCTAATCATAATCGTGACCTTAATATAGCAAAACGATTGATTCATAGTGCTAAAGATTCTGGAGCTGATGCTGTTAAATTACAGACCTATACACCTGATACAATGACCTTAAATCTCAATAATGAATACTTTCAAATTCAAAGTGATAGTGCTTGGGCAGGAAAGACTCTGTATGAATTATATGAGGAGGCTTATATGCCTTGGGAATGGCAGGAAGAATTAGTGAAAATCGGTAAAAAACTGGGGATTACAGTTTTTTCATCACCTTTTGATCACACAGCAGTTGATTTTCTTGAAAGTTTAGATATAGTTGCATATAAAATTGCTTCGTTTGAAATAACAGATTTACCTTTGATAAGAAAAATCACAAAGACAGGTAAACCTATAATGATGTCTACGGGCATGGCTTCTTTAGCAGAAATAGATGAGGCGGTTCAAATCATAAAGAAAAACGGTAACGAGCTTGTTCTTTTACACTGTACAAGCTCTTACCCTGCGTCTTCATCTGAGATGAATATTCAAACGATTACACGCTTAAAACAAATATTTAACGTTCCAATTGGGTTATCAGATCATTTCTTAGGAAATGAAATTGCAATTGCGAGTGTGGCTCTTGGGGCATGTGTCATAGAAAAGCATTTCACTTTGGATAGAAGTATAAAAGGTCCTGATTCCTTTTTTTCTATTGAACCACATGAATTGACTTTGTTAATTAAAATGATTCGAAATGTAGAGCAGGCATTAGGAGATACACTATTAACAGGCCGAGGTGAAGATGAGAAGAAAAATCTCACTTTTCGAAGATCAATCTTTACCATAAAAGATATTTCTGCAGGTGATAAATTCAACCAAGAAAACGTTAAGATTATCAGACCTGCTTTCGGATTAAGTCCTCGTTATTGGGATATAGTGCTTAAGAGTAGAGCTACTAAAGATATTTCAAAAGGAACTCCACTTAGCTGGGATATGATTTCTGGCTAGCTTTAAAATTCAAATCTAGTGAGAGGTTATGGAGAATAAACTCGTTCTCATAGGAACGGGAGGGGAAAAAATAGGTTTCGGTCATATATCACGATTAAAGAATCTATATTGCTTCTTCGAAAAAAAGGGTTTTGATTCTCATTTTCTAGTTAACGATGACTCCTCTATTCGTAAAATTGTAAAAAACGATAAAATTTCCTTTTTCGATTTAAATCAATTAAATCTGGGAGACTATGATTTATTGGGAAATACTGTAATAATCGATTCATATATTATTCCAGACTTTCAGTTTGAGAAAGCTTTTCATATTCGTATTGATGATTTTTGCCATTTACCTCATTATTCAGCAGATATTATTATCAATCCAAATTTTGGTAGTGAAAAATACTCTAGTTGTTATCTAAACAAGACTCTTAAAGAGGTTAAACTATTGCTGGGAGGGGAAAACGTTATTCTACATCCAGATTATTTTTCACCAGGCACTTATATCGAAGAGGGAAAGCTAGCGATCTTTCTAGGAGGATATAGTGAGGGTGACAAACACATTCTGAATCTATTAGAATTGTGTGAAGAAAGTGAACTAGTAAAGAAAATCGCGCTAGTAGTAACGGATAACTATGATTCAACTATTAGGAACTATAAGGGACCAAAAACAATCATCTACAAAGAAATGAAGTTACTATTGGATGTAATTAAGGATGCAGAATGGGGAATTTCAAGTGCAGGGGTGACAAAATATGAATTTGCAGCCTTAGGAATTCCTGTTTTGATGTTTGCTATGATAGAACATCAAATTGAGATTGGTATTGACTTTGAAAAAAGAGGACATGGAATATTTGGAGGCGTTTTAGAAGGAATGAGTATAAGACAGATAAAACAAGCTGTTTCTAACTTACTTTCTATGTCCCGAAAACAAATTAAGAGGCAATTGCATTTTAAAGGGAACCAGAATCTATATGATGAAATAGTAAGGCTGCAAGAAACAGTAACAAAATAAAAGCATTAGTAATAAATTGATTAGATTCTGACCTTTTCTAGTCGAATCTTCGTTTTTCAACTTCCATTAATTAAGTTAATTTTCGTTAGTAATCTCCTAAGATCACTTTTTGATATCGGATCAGTGAGTTGAGAGGTGTTAGCTTTACTCTTAATTTTTCCTCGTTGATCCAGAATTTCTTTTGGATACTTTTCAAGTAATTCCTTAATGTGTGGTAACACTATATACATACTATTAGTCTCTATTGCTCTAGTAAGTTCTTCTTCTGTCATTAATTCTTCATAGCTTTTTTCTCCTGGAAATAATCCAGTAATTTCAATATCTGGATTAATTTCAAACTTCTTCTTTGCATGTTCCAGAAAGAGATCAATTAAATCCCCTAAGATTAAGCTTGGCATTTTCAAAACGAATATCTCTCCTCCATTTGAAAGAACCATCGCTCTTAAAGTTAGATTTATGGCATCATTAATTGGCATCATAAACCGTGTCATCTTAGGATCAGTGACTATCAATGGTAAGCCTTTTTTTACTCTTTTCTCGAATCTCCTAATGATAGAACCTCTTGAGCCTAATACATTACCAAATCTTACTGTTGAGAAATTTGTTTGTTTTGAACCCCTGACGTAATTTGCAGCGACGATTAATTTTTCTCCTAATAATTTTGATGCCCCCATTGTATTCACAGGGTTTACTGCTTTATCACTACTCGTATAAATTACTTTTTTGATGTTATTATGTAGCGCTGCCTCAATAACATTTTCCGTTCCATTGACATTGGTTAAAATGACCTCTCTTGGGTTATACTCTCCAATAGCAACATGCTTCAAGGCTGCACAATGAAAGACATAGTCAATTCCCTCAAAAGCACGAACTAACCTTTCTTTATCTCTAATAGTGCCAATCAGGAATCTTAAGATTCCTTCATTGTTGTGATTCTCTAATTCGTCCTGTAATTCTGTAATAGCAGTGTCATCATTATCCAATAAGCGTAAACCAGCCAAATTATATGTTAGGAGTTGTTTAGCAAGCCCCCTTCCAATAGTTCCACAAGCGCCTGTAATCAATATTGACTTTGATTCAAAGAATTCCTGAATATTAACTTTTGAGTCTATATACACCCTTCTACATCCTTTATTCTCAATTTTAACAATTAGATTCTAAACATTTCTTTAGCGCTCACAAAAGAAAAAATTGAGTATAATTGGACAATTAAATATCTAGAAAACTATTTTTATGTTAAAGTATCAACAATTCGATTAATTACAAATTCTATCTCATCATCAGTCATTTGCGGGTATAGTGGAATGGTAATTTCATGATTATAGAAGTTTTCAGCCACAGGAAAATCTCTTTGCTTAAAACCAAAATTATTCTTATAGAATGGCTGCCAATGTACAGGTATATAATGAACTTGGCACCTGATTCCATCTTGCTTTAATTTATTAAAAAGTGATCTCCTAGGAATTCCATAAACCAATAAAGGGTATATATGATAAGCATGCAAAGAATTAGGATAAGGAGGATGAGGGGGCGTTTTTAAACTAGTCAAATCTCGAAACATTCTGTTATATTTACTAGCAATTTCATTACGCCGAGAAAGAAAATTATCCAACTTTTTCAATTGAGAAAGGCCGAGAGCACATTGAATGTCAGTAATCCTGAAATTATAACCTAAATCCTGCATTTCATAATACCATGGTCCTTCATCCTTATTTTTGAGTTTTTTAGGATCTTTAGTAATCCCGTGATTTCTAAAAATCCTGAGTTTATCATAATAATCACTATTATCAGTGAGGATGATTCCCCCTTCGCCAGTAGTTATATGTTTTACCGGATGGAAACTAAACATGGTCATGTCAGCTTCTTTACCAACCATTTTTCCATATCTTTTGGCTCCAAGAGCATGTGCAGCATCTTCAATTATTATTAGATTATAATCATCAGTAATCTCACGAAGGCGTTTCAGATCAACTGGATATCCTGCAAAATCAACAGGAACTACAACTTTGGAATTCTCTGTGATTCTTGGTTTAATTTTCTCAAGATCCATACAGTACGTATTCATATCAATGTCAACAAATGTTGGTTTTCCCCCTAGGTAAATTAATGAATTTGAAGTTGCTACAAAAGTGATAGGGGTTGTAATTAAGGAATCACCTACCGACAGACCTGCTGCAAACATAGCACCATGAAGAGCAGCAGTGCCACTGTTGAAAGCCACCGCATGTCGAACACCAATGTAATTAGCAATTTCTTTTTCAAATCTTTCAATCATTGGCCCTTGGGTAATCCAATCCCCTCTTAAGACCTCGACGACAGCACTTATATCATCTTCATCTAACCACTGTTTTCCGTAAGGTATGATTTTCAAGATTCACAGTCACCTTATAGATTTAAATTATTGTTTATCCAATCCTTAGTCCGTTCTAATCCTGTTTTAAGCTCATAGGAAGGTTTCCAGTCCAGAAGATCGTGTGCTTTTGAGCTGTCACATTTTAGCTTCATAATTTCTGATTGTGGATGAATATGGGGGACATGTTTAATTAACTGAGGATCTTTGCTAATCAATTTAGCAAGTTGGTTAATATGAATATCTTCTCCTGTTCCTACGTTTATTATTTGACCCAAGGTTCTTTCTGATTCCCCAGCTTTAATGATGAAATCAACACAATCCTCAACATAGAGAAAATCTCGCGTCTGCGTACCATCTCCATAGACAAGCAATGGTTCATTATTCAATGTTCTTTTTATGAAGATTGCAATAACACCTCCCTCACCTGTAGATTTTTGATAAGGGCCATAAATATTAAATGGTCTTAAAACAACTGTTGGAAGTTGATAGGAGTAATAATATGAGAGAGTCAAATATTCCCCTGATAATTTAGCGGCTGCATAGGGAGAAGCTGGTTTAACTGAATGATTCTCTGTTATACCATGTTCGTCGAAACATCTATCATAGACCATACAACTGGACATGAATACGAATTTTATCTTATGTTTTCTACATTGTTCTAATATGTTAAATGTTCCAACCACATCTCTTTGAAATGTCTCAGAGGGATTATCTAAGGATTTTTGAACGTTGATTTCGGCAGCTAAATGATAAACAATATTATAATCATTCCAATGTAAACTTTCAACAATGTCTTCGTTTCTAATATCCCCCTTAATGAATTCAAACATGTGGTTATCTTTGAATTCAGAGATATTCTCCATTCTTCCATTCGAAAGATCATCTAATGCGATTACATGCTTTTTTTCATCAATTAATCTCTTCACAAGCCAACGGCCAATAAACCCAGCGCCTCCAGTTACTAGAACTCGCAAATCATTGTCCCTCAAGTAAATAATATGAATCCTTGGAGTGATTCTTACTTGTTCTGTTTGTTGAGTCGGTTCAAATAGGAAGGAAAAAATATTTCTAGTGATTAAAATGAAAATACCTTATTTTCATTAAACAATAAGTTATTTCAGGTCGAAAAACTGAGTCAAGCTTCATAATGACATTCTATATTGAAAAAGAAAATTAAGAGAAATCACAATTTGATTCCTTTGGTATTTGTATTTTGGTTATAATAAAAAAAGCGAATGGAAAAAGGGTCTGAAGTTTTTTTACAAAGGATTTACTGATTTTTTTTATTAATCTGTTCAATTAGGTTCTCTATTATTAAAAATACAGGGTCAACTTTTTTTTCATGCCAGACCAGATCTTCATTCCAGTATCCATGCCACTCGGAATTATAAGTTCCTCCTGCAGGTATAAAACCATAGCTCATTTCTATTAACAGAAAACCCCTTGGTGATAACAAAAAATCAAATGCAGCACATTGTAATCTCAATTTATTTGCTATTTGAAACGCCATCTCGAGTACTTCATCTTTAATTTGAGTATGATCAATTAAAAAGTCCCCACTACCTGAAGCTCGGAAATCATTTTTTCTCGTGTAGCGAAGGAATCCATAGGCTTTATTTCCACCTATCACAATAATGCGGTGGTCACAAGTGCAATTCGGTATGAATTCTTGAAAATACACATAACCTCTCTCATTAGGAAATGCACGGGCAGACCTAAAGTATTTCCATGCTTTTTTAAACCCAAATGCTCGTACTTTAGAGAGTTTTCTTTTTTTTATTACTTCTCCTATAGGTACTTTTATTGGACTGATCCCTTTACCAAACATTATTGAAATGATCTTTTTTGCATCTGAGGAGTTATTAATCATCTTAACATTAGCAGATCCTGCTCCTCTTCTTAATTTAAAAACAACAGGAAATTCTGCATCTTTTATCCATCTTATGGCTTCTTCCTCATCAAAAAAAAGCCAATAATTCGGAATAGGAACATTCATCGAATCAAAAATTAAAGTTTGTGCAATTTTGTCATCAAAGTGCCATGCTGTGTTGAAGTCAGGAAAAACAAAAATCCCACGGTATTTCTCAGCAATTGTAAGAATTTGTTTGGCAATTAAATTATGCCTAAGATCTTCATGATGCCAATGCCATAATAAACCATCACAATCTCGTAATTCATTCAGTATATTTGATTTTAAGCAATTTACAGTCTTAAATGGAATATCATTCATTTTGCAATATTCGATCCATTTATGACAGAAGCTTCCTGGTCTTTCGTCAAGATTAATGGCTATCAATGATATTGCTTTTCTCCGAATAGGATTTATTAGAATTATAGAGTAATAAAGGACTACTTCTATAGAAATTTAAAAGATTAATACTTCACTAAATAGACTTATAAATTCATTTACTTAGGTGATAAATCAATTTTCTTCGCTGCTCATTAAATTTCTCGTGAAATAATCCGTTTAAAGAAGCATAAATGCGTTAAAAATCCGCTCAGCTAAGAATACTGTTTAGAGGGTTCTGTTTGAGTCTTGAAATTAGTTCTCATTCAAATTATCAGTTTCTTCACAAGATAAAACGGATTTATATCGAAAATCGGATGTTAATCTTTTGTATGCTAATTGGGATTATGCTTTCTTTCATAAGGGGCTCTATTGAAGGATTTGGTTATGGAAGCGATGATTATGATATTTATGCAACCTATATCAAAAAGTTTTTGTTAAATACTATAACATATGAAGAACAATATTGGATATCAACATATAGGTGGAATAATCGCGTTGTTTTTCCAATTTTACTAGCCGTACTTTCTGTTATTACATCATTAGAAATTATTCCTTTAGCAGTTATTACGGGAGTTATTTATTATATTTGTTCAATAATAATATTCATAAAAATTTTAGAAGATCGTGAATACAGTAAACAAGAAATTCAAATTATTTCAAGCGTCTTTAGTGTTTGTCCAGCTTTATTACTCCTTATGACACGAATGGTGACCGATGGACTGTTTCTTTTTCTGACTTTAGGGTCAATCTTTTACATTCAGAGATATAGTGAATATCAGGGGTATGAAGAATTCTTATTAGCATGTATTTTCATGATACTTGCAGTTTTAACCAGAGAAATTGGCTTCCTTATACCAGCTTCATTTATTATTTTTTTAATAATAAAAACTATCAAAGATAAGAAGTATTTTCTCACTAGTTTAATTATACTCTGTTCTTTCCTCCTTATTCTAGTTTTTATGGCAATCCTTGAGTTTACTGTTATTGATGCGTTAAAGCTACTCTTTGGCAGAGTAGTAATCAATAATCTCATGGCTGGTACATTTTCCCTTAATGACATTGGTCTAATTATATTTGGAAAACAGAATTTTTACCGAAGTATTACTATTGTAGAGAGCATATTTTATACTATGGCTCTTGCAGCTATAGTATCTTTGATTAGCTTGATCGAATATGATCGTGAAAAGTTGGTTTCGGAATTGAAAGGGACAGGGAAATCCTTTATGTGGATTTGGTTTATTATTTTATCCTTTTATCTTATATTTGTTCACATCGGCAGGATGCAGGCTCGATATTGGTTACCAATTTCTTTTATCTCCTATTTGGGGATCCCAAGAGGTTTGAATGCTATAAGTAATCAATTGCATAACAGAATCTCAAAAAACAGGCTTTTGCTTATTCTGATCATTGCACAAATCTCTATCTCTATAATTCGTATCATTTTTGCTTTTTTTTCCATTTCTTTGATAGATCTTCTCATTCCCCCTCTTCAACCAAATGGTTAAGAGAAATTCGAATTTTAAATATTCTCCAAAAGTGTTAGCTAGCAACTTGCGGATTTTTCAACAGAGAGTGCATCTTGTAGAAAGATATTAAGCATCCCAAAAGAGTAAAGAACAACCAACTTAAGCCAAAGGAAATTAATCCTACCGAAGGGATTAATATAAGGAAACCAATTATTGTACCACAAGAAGTAAAAGTATCTAAAAGAGCTGGAATCTGAACATTATTTCTAGCATAACAAGAGCTAATATACAATGCTGTAAAAGCGAAAGGGAGTGTAGTTATTACACATATACTTAAAAGTAAATATCCTTCAGTGGCATATTCTAATCCGAAAAAACTAAGGAAAACTGTTCCAAAAAATAAAAATGCAATAATAGCAGGAATAAGTAAAGAAAAAATAATTCCGATGGTTTTAAACATCTGCTTTCGAATTTCTGCTGGTTTATAGGTAGATTCTACCATGAAAGAGACACTAAAACTTCCAGGGATTCTAGTAAGCAAATTCACAGCTATCATTACAATTGAATAATAAGCAGCGGATTCAGGTGAAAGGAAAATGACAAGGAGAGTTGGAATCAAAATCCGATAATTAGCTATTAATATCAAATAACAGTTAACAAGAGAGAACTTCATGATTTGTTTTAGCAATGGATAATCTACTTTAATTGAATAAGTATATTCTTCAATTAGGAACGGGGTAATCAAAAAAGCACAGATAATAATTCCTAATATAGCAAAGGATTGTGCCAAAAAAAACCCTATTACCCCCAATCCAGAGAGTATTATAAGAAAAATTATGTTTAATACATTTAGAAGAACTTGCTTTATTGGGAGAATGAATGCTTTTCTCTTAGCGGTAAGAATAGCTTCAACAATGGTAATAACATTGGTAGCGATGTTTATAAAGACTATTAGAAATACTATGAAGACTTCTTCTATAAGAAAACCATAATCTTCTATAAAGAAGCCAAGTAAAAAGAGTATAATCAAACTAACAAAGAATCCAGCCACAGAAACAATGACAGAAGCAATATTTACTATTGATGATTGATTTTTAATTTCAGGTAAAAACCGCCTAACACCTGTATTCATACCAAATCGTGATAAAAAACCAATCCAATTTATTAATCCAATTAATGATGTAAGAATGCCGACAATATCTGATGAAAAGAGTGATACTAGAATTTTATAAAAGATGAAGTTTAATGGAGTTGTTACAAAGGCACTGATTAGAAGAAAGAACCCATTATATACTAAAGGATCATTAAAGTGAGCTCTGGTTTTTTTAAAGTATTTATTTATCATTTTAGTAATCAAAAAGCATATAGTGTGGAATGTTAAATATGTATTTGTAAAATACAACCATTTCTTGATTTTACGGTGATGGGAGATTGAAAATAAAAATCATTAACAGAGTCAATCCTTTAAGCTCCATAAAGGCGGTCAATATGGTGCTTGAATTACTTTAGCAAGAAAGGAATTAAAGCAGTTTATGCCTCATTCTAGTTCTAATATCGAATATTCTAATGAAATAGTCTTCATTCATGGGAAAATAAGCAAATCTCGAGTTTAATGAGAAAATAATTCCTTATGAGAAATAAAATAGGCGTGAAAAACACAAAATGGATAATCAGCTAAGACTAAGAAAAGCCACAAAAGAGGATATGCTTTTTCTGTTCAATCTTCGAAACGATCCAATAGTGAGAGAATCGTCTTTCGATACTGGGAAAATAAAATTAGAAACGCATACTCAATGGTTTAACAATAAATTGAAAACTAAAGACTGTATTATATTAATTGCTGAATATGAAGCCCAACGAATTGGACAGATAAGATTTGATATTAATGAAACAGTGAACACTGCTGAAATAAGTATTTCAATCTTGCCAGAATTTAGAGGGAAGGGACTGGGAGTTAATATATTAAAATTGGCTTGCGATTATGCTTTTAAGAAACTACTAATTAAGGAAATCTTTGCTTTCATTAAAAAAAGAAACCTAATCTCTTTAAAAGCGTTTTCTAAAGTTGGGTTTTCAACTAAAGGTTATTCTAAGCATAAAGGAATTAACTGTCTAGAAATGAATCTTGAATTGAATAAGCTCAAAACCTAACCTCATATAATATAAAATCTGAATTTTTATATAAAAAGATAAAAGATTGATTAATTTCCAATGATCGGAAGAAAAGTGAATTTGCCTTCGCTTGGGTATTGTATACATCATAATAAAGATTCCCTTTTGCTGGAACCACAATAAATCTGATAGAAATTGTTAGATCAAGTTTTAAGTCGTTTGAATAAGTGTAATTGAGAGGGTTTTCAAGAATTTCAAGTAATTCAGTCAGATTGTTACTAGTATAGAATGGGTTGCCTTGGAAGAGATTGTATTGGTAATAAATATCGATTACGGGTTGTTTTGTAAAGAATTGAATACCTGGTGTCCTGAACGTCATTATTCCTGCTAATGGCTGATTTTGTTGCTGGAGGACTATTACAAGCTCTTGATATTCAGATCTGTACTCGTATTCATGGATGGCATGAAATTGGTCGAAATTTCCTCCCGTATATATAAGTAAATAAGATTGAACTGCTAATGGAATGGTAATGATAATTCCACAAATAAAAATCTTACTTAATCCCATTAAGTTGATTCTTTTTTCAATTGAATTTAGTGTCTGAATCCTCAGGTCTTTTTTGATTAAGATAAGGATTACTAAGCTAAAAAGAATAGTTAGAATGATTCTTATTAGGAGAAATGGAAATGAATAATAGTTTAAAGCAGCTTGATTGTAACTAAGTCCAACTATTTCTTGAGTTTCTTTTGTAATCGTTAATGAATTCAACGAAATTAAATAATAAAAGTTGAAACAGCCAAGAATTGCAAATAAAATTAAAAGTATTTCTTTTTTCTTTTGGTTATTGATTTTCTGTGTCAACTGATAAAACCCCCATGATATGCAGAGAATCAATGGGGTTATAATAGGAACTAAATAACGTATTGAGCCATCTACATAATAAGTTGACCAAATTCCAAAAAATACAAGAATCCAGATAAGAGGTGCAGTTATGGGGTGATAATTCTTTAGTGCAAATATCTTAAGGATTAACCAAGGTAAAACAAAACAAGTTCCCAAGAGTAATATTCCTGTGGCTGAAATAAAATTTACTCGATGTACTTTTTCCAGTGTGTGTAGTAAAGGATCTAGAGGTTGTTGGGGATAAACCCAAATTATAGCTTGAGTTACATGAAAATATAGTTCATATATTCCTTCCCAGACGGAGCTCGATACAGCTATCCGATCAAAAAGCCAAAAACTCCCAACTATCATACCAAGACTTATTGGAATAAGTTGAATTGTTGTACGAGAGGAAAGCTCAGCCTTTTTTTCTTTAATAATTAATGCACATGCTCCCCCCAATGAGATGAGTATAGGTAGAGTTACTCCGATATAAATTTTCGTAGCAGTTTGGACACATAGAAATATTCCTAATAAAAAGATAATCACCACACGAATTTTCTTTCCTCTTAATCCAGTCGGTATCCATAAAATAAGAATAATGGGTAAGATCCAAGCAGTTATTTTTGTTAATATTGAATTTACTAATCCCATCCCCATGAAAAGTCCAAATTTCAGTTTTGATGGGGATTTATACCATTTTAAGCTAAAATAGCATGTCACTGAAAAAAAGTAACAAAGATAGAGATCTTGATAAAAGGCCCAATAATTCATTAACCAGTAGGTGAGTGGGAGTACCAAAGTAAAAATGGCAGCGATTAACCCAAGAGATTTATTGTTAAATAATTCTAGAGCAAAGTCATATATTAACAGAACCAAACCGAGAAGAAATAAAAAAGGAATAAGCTGTATTGATAGGTCACCAGTGACATAATAAGAGTAAACATACAGAAGAACGTTGAAGGGACTTTTCACGACAGGTGAGAAGGACAAATAATTTATTTCAGTGATCCTTCCCGCTTGATAGAATATTTCAGCTTCAGGAAAATAATAGTAAAAAGCATCAAAACCACGGAGGGGTAAGATTAATTCAAGAATAAAATAATCCAAAAGAAGGAATACTAAAAGACCTATACGATAATCTTTATAGTTGTCTAGATTGAATTGGAAGTCTTCAAGATTTACAAGTAAATTCCGTAGCAGATAGTATCCTGTAATTATAGATAATATAATCCCTATTAGAAAGTAAAACAGACACCATCCGACAAAGCTCATCAATTCGATTGAATATTGCCCTATAGGTAATATTAGAATTCCATTCGGTTGAATCCCGATCCAAGTGAGGGGAAGAATAAGACTAAAAGACCCGATTAATAGGAAAATGTTAAAATATTCGGTTCTACGGAAGGTGTTTGACTCAAATCTATTTAGAAGACGCCAGATCCCAGCACCAACTGCAAGGATCGTCATAATTGGCAAGAAATCAATGATTGAGCCCACTTTAACATCATTTCCTATTTTCTATATTTTTCCGATACCGCATAAAGAGATTGTTGAGGTATGTATGAAGACAATGTTCTTAATTACTCAAAGAAGTTATACATAAGAATAATCATGATTAAAGGCTGAGGTTGTAAGGGAAAATCGAAAAGTAATAACATTAATTTCTTGCATTCTTAGTTTTTATGGAAAGTCTAGCTTCAAAAAAGCACAAAAAAATTCCAAACTCTACTAAAATAGTCTCTATTATAACCTAATTAAAGGTGTTTAATTATTGCTCACAAAGTTTACGATCCGAATAATCGGCAGAAGCCAGAAACACTCCTTTCGGTCGATTATGGGGTTTGCTTTGATCATTTCAATGATGATTGCCACATCTGGGGTAATCTCAGGGTTCACTGTTCAAATATTTGGTATAACCGAAACTGTGAGTGGATCTCCAAGTATATTTATTCAAAATAAGGATCCTTCTGTCGGGATACATCCAGAGATCCTCACATTGATTAATCATACGAATATTAAACTTGTACTCCCAATTGCGGAACATATTAGAACCGTTTCATCAAGAAATGGGGAATTCAATACACTTATAGTTGGTGTAAATATATCAGAATTTATGAGTTATTACCCTAGAGCAGATATTTATGCCGGACGACTACCTAAATTCAATGTTAACGTTACAGAGTGTTTAATGGGACAAGACCTTCAATCAATTATTAGGTCCTCGGAAATTAACTTAACCGAAAATTCAAGTGGAATACAACATCAATTACATGTAAGCGGTCTTGTACAAAACGTTAAGGAATTTCAGAGTGCAATTATTATTGACATCACAGATTATACCAGGATATTCGCTATGGAATTCAATCAGAATTTATATCAACGAATTAAAATCCGTTTAAAAAATGAGAAATTTGTTGATGAAACGATAATTTCATTAAGAAACCTTTTACAAGATTACTATCCAACAATAACCATAAAAGCAGAACGACAAGCAGATATTTTCACAATTAGCCTTTTCTCTGATATTATTGCTCAATTAAACATCCTTTATGGTGTCTTTTTCGTAATTGCTTTAATTCGGATTTTTCATTCTGTTTCTTGGTTTATCCGAAAATATGAGCGAGATCTGTTGATTATGAGATCAATGGGAATGTCAGTTCCTCAGTTGGTTTTTTTGATCGTGGTCTTAGCTGGAATAATTGGGAATATCGGTTTTTTCGTTGGCCTTTTTTTTGGATTTTTAATTCCCTCCTTAATATTCACAATTTTGACATTATTCTTCAATGTTGGATTTATTATCCCAGATTTTGTGATTCCAACGATACTAACATTGTTTATAATATCAAATTTTGTAATATTGTTAGCAATCATCTATCCTGCTATTATCATAACACAGAAAAAACCCAGTATTCTTTCATTATCCACACATGGCATAGAAAGGTAGGAATTACTTGTTGAAAAATATAATCCGTAGTAATATTACAAAATTAACCAAAATACAGATCTTCACTCTAAGAGATATTTGGTTATTTTTGGTGGGTATCATATTTATCTCTACAACTTCAGGGGCTATTGGTGCATTTATGTTAGGTGTGAGAGACGAAGAATTCTTTATTGGAGGTGCGGATAACATTCTAATTGTCACACAGCCTGGAGTCACAACCCCTTTCACAGGAAAAGTTCCTGAATCAATGCAACGCGACATTCAAAAGATAAAGGGTGTCATATCAATCAGTCCTGAAACTTTAGGAATTACTATTGCACAGAATTTAAATGATAAATCAATAGTTGTACGGGGGATCACATCTAATTTTAGTAAACTTACTCCTACTAATGTTACAGCTGGTTCGTGGTTCAATCCAGCCTTTAGTCAAATCGATAATCCTCATACTAATGACACCCAGCTTAATGGAGCCATGGTAGGGTATTTATTAGCTTCAGGTCTAGGTTTGAGCTGTGGTGATAAAATCCAATTAGCAAGTACTTTGACAGATATGGTTGTGGAAGTGCTAATCACTGGAATAATCCAGTCAAATTCTCCTTGTGATGAAGAAATACTTGTTTCTTTAGACTTAGGAAAAACCATAACTGATAAAGAATATTCATTTGTGTCTATTCTTCGAGTATTAATTGATGAGGAGATTATTTCTAAGGAAACTTTATCTGATATAATAAACACTGAATTTACTGTTCCTATTTCTCTCAATAGTCGTGACCCCAAACTCGCAAGAAAGTTAATAGGAACTCCAATCGTGGCTTATACTTCGTTTGGAGAACTTGTTGAGACACAAATAATAGATTCGCAGAATAAAACAGAATTCAGTTTACGATTTGGGACCTATGAATTCGTTGCAACTCCCATTGGAGCACCAAACAGCCAACCATTAAAGATATTTGTTAATCAAAGTTTTTTAAATCCTTTTGAAATAATAATAGGTGGTTATTATTATAATCTTCAGCTCAATGTTTCATATAACAAGCAACCTGTATTCAATGCTTCAGTTTTGTTGATAAACCGATTTAATCCAAGAGAATTAAATTTCTCCCACACAAATGAAGAAGGTTTTACTCAATTTTTAAATACCCCAGAGAACTTCTATTTTGTTAAAGTGAACTATAAAGGGATTGAAAGGCTAACTGAGATTAGATTAAACCAATCAATGCAGTTAAACATAGAATTGGAATGTTCATTGAATTTAATCATCTCAAATATTTCATCAGGGTTACAGGTTGATGGAGGAGTAGTGAGGATTTTAAGAAAAGTGAATTTAACAAATGTAGTATATTATTATAATGATAATTTCCAAAGTGGAACTACAATTTATTTGGATCGTGGGAACTACCAGGTTGAATTTCAATATAATAATCTTGTGAGAAAGTTTTCTGCTTTTATTAATCAGAGTACATATAAGATCCTCTATATAGGACCTGCTTCTCTAAAAGTTTGGGTTCGTGGAGAAAATGAACAAGCCTTGGAATCAGCAAATCTAACCATTATAAGGTATGATGGAGAGGTTTTTAAGGCTTTAACAAAGACTGATGGTATAGTTGATTTTCAGCTAGAGGTTGGTTTAGATTACGATGTCATTGCTATTCCAATAGAGAATCAAAGTAGGATATATAAGCAAAGTATTTTTTTCGTAAGTACCTCAACATTGATCATTAATTTTCTTAAGTCTTATCAATTAGATATTGTAGCTTATAATGGTACATTGGGGGATGTTTCTAATAATGTCTTATCAGATTGTAATATCGTAATTCTTAAGGAATCTAATACAGTTTCCTCTGGTAAAACAGATTCTTCAGGTCATTTAAGTATCAGTCTCTCTGAACCAGGTATTTATCAAGTTTTAGCCGAAAAAGATGGATTCACCCAGACAAAAAGTCTTAAAATTGATTTTAAAAATCAAAATTGCGTGATAAAACTAGGGAAAGTTCGTCTAATGGTTTCAACTCAGTCTGTAACTGGGTATCCCGTCTCAGAAGCCATTATTTCAGTAAAGAATAGAGAGACCGAGATTACTTATCGAGGAACTTCAAATTCAAGCGGTTTAGCAGAATTATTCTTCCCTATAGGCATTAATTATTCCCTTTCAATATCTAAGGGAGAATTTTTGCTTGAACAAAACCTCTCTTATGTAGAGAGTACATATGCATCAATTAAAAGGCTTATCGAATTTACTGGAACGATATCTATTAGTTTGACCAATCAATTCTATCAGAAAATCCCCCAAGCTTATGTTGAATTAGTTAATGAATATTATGACATTGAGTACATGGAATTTACCAATAATAATGGAGAAGCTGTGTTTTATGAGATTCCTTGGGGAAACTGTTCAATACATATTGTCTATAATGAACAGACCTTTCCCAGTCAACCTTTAGACTTCGCTGTAGACGAAACAAACCTAGAAATTCAGATTGAAACCATGAATCCTAATGAAGAAATCGGTAGTTATGTAAATAAAAGAAAATTAGGCACTTTTTCGGTTGTATTATCATCTGAATATGTATCAGGGTTTTTACAATCATCGTTAAGGATTTTTACAACGACATTCACAAGCTTAGTAATAATAGTCTCAAGTTTATCACTTCTAAGTATTGCTTCTGTTATTTCTCATCCTATCGTTTCCAATGAAAAAACATTAAAAACATTTCAGCAACTAGGGGCAACAAGAGATCAAATAATCTTTGGAGTAGTAGTACATCTTACTCTCTTGGGATTGATAGCAAGTGTATTAGGAGCATATTTAGGAATGTGGATTATGACTGTTTTTCCTACTTTACGAAACGTGAATATCGGTGGAGTTATTATTGGTCCCAAAATGGATATCGGGCTTATCCTGTTAATTGTTTTCTCAAATTTAGTGGTGATTACCATCAAAGCAGGACAAAAAACACGAGAGTTGTGTAATATGCGATAAAATGGGAAAAATAGAGGCGATTTGAATCCCCCTCTGAAAGGATGGTTATCAATTACACTAGGAAGAGCAACTTGCACGTTCTTATTCCTGGGTAGAAGGGATGAAATATTACATTAAAAAGGAAATATGGGAATTAAATTGGAGCCAATGAGTTTACAGTATCAATTACCGCCTTAAGATTTTCATCTGAAACATCCTGGGGTAAAACACAACCTGGAGCAAAAATTAATCCTCTTTCATTAAACTCTCTAAAGATTGTTTCAATTGATTGTTGGATCTCCTCTTTAGTACCCTTTCGGAGTAAATTCATTTCATCAAGTCCTCCTAATAATACGCCGGTGTAATCTTGACGTGCTTCTTGAATCCTCGGAGTGGTTCTTTGGTCGTGCCAATTTATGCCAGTTATGTTTGGAAGTTGAGTCGCCCACGTGAAGTAAGGAGCTTCACCATGTAAATGGAGTATATTAAATGTAGACCTTTTGGTAACATTTAGCAAGAGTGATTTCATCGGTTGAAATTCAAAATTTTGTATTTCCTCCTTTGCTAAAGCAGAATTAAAGTGCTGAGTGGCGAGAAACAGCCCATCAGCCCCAGCTTCTAGAACAGCGTTCGCAAATTCACTTGTGAGCTTCGTGAGCATACCAATTTGACTGAGGAGAAGTTGACGGTTTTGCATTAAATGCTCTAGTAATGAAGGATCTAGTTTAGTACCTACCATAAATGGAGAAAAAACAGTCATCATGGTCGGGATGACGTTCTCAACTTCTCTATGAATTAGTTCCACTGCTTTGATCTGTACACCGAACTCACCATCGTTGGGATCAACGGGTTCTAACGTTTCCCAGTCACTTAAGGACGAAATTGGGGGCTGCTTACAAATACGAGAACCTGAAAGTGGATTATAATCTCCTAGTGTTCCACCAAAGTCTACTACACAATAGCTGCCATGAGGTGAGATTTTCATGAGATCTGAGTTGAATCTCTTTTGAAAATCGAGTTGAGCTTTCGCTAATCCTTCGGAGGTTTTATCTGCTTCAGGAAAATGTTTCCATAGGGCATAGGGAACTTTATCTGTTTTTTGACTTGCAAAAGTAGCTTTTAATACTGAAAATCGGTCGTAGTTCTCCATCATTATTCATATACAAGATCTATTTCACAACTGATTAATTTTCTGTTGAGAAAAATTAAACTACTAACACTTGATTGCGGATTATTTAAGGCTAAAACAAAGATTTCCAGTAAAATCTTGAGTAGATCTTAATATTCTATCCAAAGTATAAAAGATGTAAAAGATCAAAGTGTAGTGGTGTTATTTATTTCCTCAGTAAGACCAACCCAGTCTACAACATACTTCTTGTTTTCACTCCTTCTTCTAGACCAGAACCAACCAATAGGGAGGTACAAGTTGTCACGTAAGCTAGGTATCTCCAATGCTCAAACTCGGATAATTTTAGAGAAATTGGTAAAAACAGAGCTTATAGAAAGATTGAGTCAAAGATTAGGGCACCAATTCACTACTCAAGGGAAAGAGGTGTGGAGGAGATGTCAACAATATGTCCGCATTCCAACTCATCGTATCTACTTAGGACGTAATTATACTCTAGGGAAAAAGGATGCTATTGCCTGTGTTGAAGGTTCAGGTATTGATCAGCTTAACACAGTAGTTCTACGTGATGAAGCTCTTATGAACGGAGCGTTAGGATGTACTATATTCCTTAAAGAAAAATCAGGAAATTTTTATCTCCTAGATGCAGTTTATCCTCCATTACCTCAGGTAGCTTTGTTAGATAGAAAAGCTAGGAGAAAATTATCCACAATAACGAAAAAAATTCCTTGGGAAAAAGTAGTTGTCATTGTTGGTACTGCAGATCATGTTGTCAATGCACAGATAGGAGCTATTGCTGCCGCCCTTTTACTAGTACCAGAAGAAATCAAACAATATCTGCAAAATTTAGCCTTGGTCAAAGTTAACCAAGAAATATAGGAATGGATGTTCCACAGGAGGGACAACGTTGAGTCTTGACATCATATTTCATATCTATCTGGTAAATGGTTCGTTTGATGAGTAATGTTTGACAATTTGGACAATAAGTATTTTCTAAAGGATGACCAGGTACATTTCCTAAGTAGACATACGATAGTCCTTCAGATTGCGCCGTTCCATGAGCTACTTCTAATGTTTTGATTGGAGTCGAGTCCACATTTGTGAACTGATAATCAGGGTGGAATCTGGTAAAATGAAGTGGAATGTTGGAATTAATATCCCTTAACCGTATTGCAACTTCATGATAAAATTCGATTGAGTCATTAACCGTAGGAATTATCAGACAGACCACTTCAATATGCACTCCTTTTTCGAAGGCTGTTCGGATATTTTCCCATACTTTTTCCACATTTGTTTTGCAATATTGTTTAACTGTTTTTTTACTCCCCTTGACTGTCACAGTCATTCCACTCATTCCTGCTTTAATGAGCAATTTTAGCGCTTGACTCGTCATATAACCATTAGTCACGAACATTCGATACGTTTTAGGTTTGCATTGATGAAATACATCTAATGAGTACTCCAATGATAATGTGGGTTCATTGAACGAAATTGATATCCCGCTTATTTTATCATTCTTTTCTGTCCTATTGACTAGATCAGTAGGGCTCATAAATCGAGGATAATGAACTTCAGATGGGTAACACTTACTAATACTCCAGTTCTGACACCATGGACATGAAAAATTGCATCCTATGCTCCCGATTGTTAAAGCATACGAACCAGGGTAATAATGAAATAATGGTTTTTTTTCGATTGGGTTGAGTGATAATGTAGAAATCATCCCATACGTTTCCGTAAATAATGTGCCTCTGATATTAATGCGAGTTTTACATCTACCATGACCCCCTTCCTTAATAATACACTTATGCCAACATGTATTACATTGAACAGATGAATTATGCAGACAACGATATAATAAAGCCTTACTTCTGAATTGTTTACGTGTTAAATTCATTTTAATTCTTATTACAATTTATTGCTATATGCATCTCATTCTTTATTGGAAATTTCCAAGGAAACAGAACATTAAGACGTCTACTTCGTTCCAATGGGTTTTTTTCAACCTTTTTTACCGTTTTTACAAAAAAATTCAAGTAATTATCGGCTACAAACCTTTTTTTAGGATTATATACATCCTTTTTCCTTAATTTGCAATCAAACTTCCAAGGAAGTAGTTGTTTTGCTAATGATAAAGAATCTTTTGGAGCATTCTCAAGGTACTCAAAAATTTTGTTTATATTAGTTTTTGAAGTAATACAAAGCTTAAAGAGTGTTTTTCGTGGATATCTCCAGCTAAAATATGGTTGAATTCTTGTTTTGACTCTTATGGTTTTCTTTAGAAGTTCCTGCAGAAATTTATGGTTTTTTTCATTGAAACTTTGTGTATTTAATGTTAACGTATTTTTTGAAGCGGATCCATCTCCAACATACCAGTGTAAAAAGGTAGTTGGTGTTAATCGTAAAGTGGTTGGAATTTCCTTTCTTTTCTTCGAATACCATTTCTTATACTCTTGATGAAGTTGTACTGTACTCTGTGTAATCATATATACTGTTTTTTTGGGAGGAACTATGGTTACTGAATAATTATGCTTGTTAAATAGGTTTGCTAGCCATCTAATCCATGGCTCCTCAAGTAGTGATTTGTGAATATGAAATCCAGCCACTTGAGCTTTCAGGAGACTCCGAATAAGGCTGTTATATTCGGAAATTATTTTCTTGAGTTCTCTATCATTAGTAATTTCTTTTTTGTTTAGGTTCGTAAGTCTATTAAAAGTAAGTAAATATTCTGAAAGAGGTTTGTTAATACTCTTCTGTTTGAAGTCTTTAGACTGAGAAAACAATTGACCGTCACCTAGTACTTCTCCATCGATTATTTTTTGTAGCTCATTAGAGATTGATTTATTATGAGCTCCATTAAGATGTTTAACTATCTTACATGCATTCTTTCGATAGATGACAAATCCTTCATCTCTTAAAATCCTTGTAATCCTTTCTCTCTTCCAATATAGCGATTTATTTAACTGTTTGTACGTTTCAATTGCTGAGTGATTCCTTAGAAACATTTTGCAAATCATATATCGGACTCTTCTTGAGTCAGGAAGGGGTGGGTACCTAAAGGGAATTTCAAAATGATTGAGATTTAATCCATAGAATCTAGCATATCTATAAGCAGATCGTTTAGAAATGTCTAATTTCCGAGCAACTTCTTCTATTGTCTCACATAATTTACAAGCTTCAATGAATTGACTTTTAGGAGGTATTTTTGTTGGTCTCCCGATTTTTTTCTCAGCTCCCATATTCTTCTTCTCAATTTTTTTCTGTTATAAGTTAGAAAAGGCTCTAATATTTATATTACTTTGGTAGGCGCTAATTTAAAGATCATATTTACCTAAGAAAAAACAGTTCATATTAAATCTTATCCTAAGATAACATCAACTTCGATATCATTAGGAGATAATACCATCCCCCTTATGAAAAACCACCAATCGTCGAGGTAACGATTCCAGATAGTAGCGAATAGCTGCCTATTGTTGAAGCAAACCAATTAGGATAATAATGGAATAAGGGTTTCTTTTCAATTGGATTAATAGAAAAAGAAGAGACTAACCCGTAATTTACACAATATAAAACTCCTTCGATGTTAGTATGAGTGTGACAACGACCAAATTTTCCTTCCGAGATTTTACATTGATGCCAGCAGGTATCACATTGAATTTTAGAACTCCCTATTTGTGTGTAAAGCCGAGCTTCTCTTTGGAAAACATTTGTTGCCAGATTAATCACTTCACATTTGATTCTCCCTTCGGTCAGCTGGTCGTGAGGTTAAAAGGTGCTGAAACCATTGCGGTAGGACCACTCCTTCATCGATCCGGTCACCATTTGGGAGATAGGGTTTAATATCTAGAACTGGTGTACCATCAAATGCATCAATATGATCTACAACTACTTGGTCTTCAGTCACTTCTGTAATTTTAACTAATGTTAATCCTAGGGGGTTTGGACGTCTTGGAGAGCGTGTTGCGAAAGTTCCCATCTCTTGTGGAGGGAAAAAGCTATTTCTCACTCTTGGGATTGTTTTTCTGACGTTTCTTGCTTCGTGAGTGTCGCTTTCATGAATCCACCAGAGTATAAAAGCGTGAGAGATTGTTTCAAGACGGTAGAGCCCTAAGCGAAATTCCTTTAAAATTTCTAAATACTCTTTTTCCTTTTCTTTTCTTACATAACCAATCGGATAAACGTTGAACATATTCATGATAATTTTCCTCTGAAATAGATTAATCTAAGCTGAAGTCGAATTATCCTAATCTTAATGATTTTACGACTTCCACCTGTTCATCAGTTTTAGCAAACACTCCAATATTACCAAGTCTTAGATTGTTCAATCCTTCTTCTCTCAAAACCCAATAACTAGTCATCATCTCACTAAAAGTAGGAGATCGGGTATCCCTTAATTTATATGAGGGAAAGAAGGCCAATAAGGTCGTAGGGATAGTAGAATCGACATCAGCTATAAGGCGAGCAATCTGTCGGTGTTGATCAGTTTCCACAATCCCAGGAATATACAATGTGAGAACCTCTACTGTAAAATCTAGATCAATCATCAAAGCTAGGCTATCTAAGACTGTTGAATTAGGTGTTCCACATAATTTCTGATAGCTGACTTCGTCATATGCTTTAATATCCAACCAAAAGGAATCGACCCCACCGTCACGTAAAATTTCCAGATTTTTTTTTGTCAATGCGTAACCATTGGTTTCCACCAATACCCAAAGCTTTTCATCGGTTACATCTTTGATTCTTTCGGCCGCCAATGCATAATACTGAGGATTACAAGTCAGATCCCCCCCTGTAAATGCAAGGATATTTCGAGCGGGCCCGAACCCTTGAGGAGAGAGGACAATTTGTGAGGGTTTTAGTTTACCAGGACAAAACTTGGATGGACTGCCAAACAGGATACATGAGCCACAATGGAGACAGAGATCCTCAGCATGCCACATGGTGGCTCTAGAACGTGGTTCTTTGACTGTTACTGATCTTAAATAATCACTTGCTATTACTGCTAACATGTCGATGCTTATCCAATCCCCATTTGCTTTTTTTGAGAACTCTGATGAGTGACATTTCAAACAAGCGTGGTTGCATCCACTTTGGTAGACAGAAAAATAATCCTCAGGCCGTGATAAGTGCATTGATTTTATTAATCGTTCATATACGCCATTAGTTTTTCTTAGAGTTACTTCACACGCTCGTTTCTTATCCCCACTAGGAGTAATAGTTAAACAGTCCCCTTGAGGTACTCCTTGATCTGCAAGAAGACATTTCATTATACTCAGTACCTTTTTCTAGAATTTAGTAAATAAATTTTAACCTTTTGAAAATTCTTCGTAGATTACTCATTAAATAATTTTTAATATTATTAAAACTAAATATCCCCTTTTCAATGAGGATTGTTGATAATTACTTAGTCCCTATTCTCATAAGTAAGTTCTTGGTTGGTCAACATCTGTGTATCAATATACCCAAATAATTAAATCAATCCGTTCTTCTAGAATTCCGAAAATATACCTAATTATATTAACATTTCATGTTTGTTTATTTATAACACTATTTATTTTAGCTCTAGTGATTTTTCAGCTTAACATTTACAATCTATGGTATGCAGGGAAGGATTGTTTGCATTGTAATGATTCCTGGAAATATATTGAAAATAGTTTACATCCAACAGATCTCCCGTATCCCTATCACCTGATAGCCACTAGTCTTCATTATTTCTCATTATATATTATTATATCAATAATTCTTCCTTCATCTACAGCAATAATTGTATCAATATTCATAATCCAGTTTTCTGCATCGTTAGCAACACTATATCTTCTCTACAGTTTTTTTCTTGAAACTTTTGAGCTAGACACACGATCAAGTCTTGTATTGATATTCATATTTGACTTTATATTCATCAGTCCTTACTTACTCCTAGCTACTTCAGAAATCTTGTTCTTATTCTATCAAATGCTTGCCTGGACGTGTCTTGTGCGCCAAAAATACTTTTTTGCTACAATATCAACAGCTATGACATTCGCGTTACGATTTAATGGTGCTTTCTTCGTTGTTGGTGTTATACTAGTTTTATTTTTGAAGTGGTGGAAAAAAAGAGATTTATCTCCAAGGTTATTTACTGGTGTTGCTGTAACTGGAATAATAATGTTTATTATAGGATTTAGCTCCTATATTCTTTCTTGGATATACCGCGGGGATTTTTGGTTGCCATTAACGACTCAAATCATGAAATATCAGACCATGCAGGAATATGCTACAGAGGGTGCATTATCCTTACCTTTCCTCTGGTGGCCAACATATTTTCAGTATGCAATCATGTCAAATTCACATATACAATTGGTTTTATTAATGATGGCAGTATTTACATTTGGTCTTGGATTTTTTTCTCTTCTTTCTCTATATAAATGGTCAAAAAGGGATGTTAATGAATATGTAATCTCTTTACTCTTCATTTATCTCTGTGGTTTTCTAGGTCTTAATGTTGTAGTTTCTGGTAGAAATTTCTCACGATTCCTTAGTTATACTTTTCCAATATTTTCTGTGATACCAATCTGGTTACGAGAACACCATCTTTCCTCTTTTACTCTTGTAATCTTTGTTATTGGAGCTGGAATTTGGGGACTCTTTTTTAATATCATTTGGTGGTTAACATACCCATTCTAAAATGATATAAAGATTTATTTCAAATAAGAGTCTGTTATCTTATTATTTATTATGAATTATGATTGTTAAATTCATTTTAATTAAATTTTATCATGTTTTAATAATGTAAGAATAGGTTACTAACACCTATAAATTGATTATGACTAGAGAATTTAATGATATTTTTAGTGAAATATTAGTGAAATAATAAAATAAAAATGGTTTATAAGTATCGAAAATAGAATATCTAAAATTTAAAAGAGAATTACAGAGACTCAAAAGGATTTAATTGATAATCATCCAATAAAACCTTAGAAAGTGTTTCTTAATTTTAGATTGATTAGTAACTTGGTGAACATTTGTATGTTATACAAAAAACGACTAATAATTGTTATATTTCTATTCTCTTTATTTTGTGTATTTATTCTTAAATTGAATATTGTAAATCAAATATTATCGAATAAAATTACCACCTCCGCTCAAACAGACTCATACATAGTAAAAAATAAATGTGACCAGGTGTCTTACCCCTTTTCCCTTATTGATGGCCATGATCGTAATGTAACCATTGTAAAGGAACCCCAAGATATCATTAGTATTGCTCCTAGTGTCACTGAAGTGATCTACGCCGTGGGAGCGGGTGATAAACTAATTGCTGTTGACCCTAACAGTAATTATCCAAATGAAACTACAATTTTACCTAAAATTGGGAACTATCCCACTCTTGATATCGAAAAAATCATGGCTCTTGAGCCTGACTTGATTTTTGGAGCAGATATCACAAGTTCAGATGATGTGGAAAAGTTGGAAAATCAAGGTTATACAGTTTTCATTTTGGCTCCCTTTAATGTAGAAGACGTCCTAGAGGACATTGAAGTCGTAGGACTTATTACTAACCACGAATCAGAAGCAAATATTCTTAAGAATTCACTTCAAGAACAGATTGATGGAATTAAGCACAATGCAACTACGCTTACTTTTAAACCAAAAATATACATCGAGTATTTCTCTGAACCATTGTTTACGTTCGGAAAAGGTACTTACGGCCATAATTTGATTGAACTAGCAGGAGGTATTAATATTGCTGAAAATGCAACAAATCCTTATCCACAAATTGATGATGAGTTTGTAATAACTCAAAATCCTGATATTATTTTTTATGCAAAGGGTCCGTGGACAACCACGAATGTATCTACGATTGGTAACAGAAAAGGTTGGAATATCATTAATGCTGTTAAAAATGGAAATATCTATCCTATTAATGAAGATTGGATCTCAAGAGGTGGACCAAGGATAGTAAAAGCTCTAGAAGAAATCCATTCAAAGGTCAAACTAGTAGCCTCCCCTAGTGATAGTGACCAAAGTGTCACACCTGATAGTGACCAAAGTGTCACACCTGCCTTTGAATGGTGTTGGGTTCTTTTAATGATACCAATTTCTGTTTTTATAGCGGTTAAACGTCGTCCTTAAGTATAAAAAGGGTGTTTAATGAAAGATGTCCTCCATCGTCCCAAATCCTAACGATACACAAAATCAAATTGATGTGTATGAATTTTACCATAAAAAGAAATTATTATGGGGTTTGATATTAATTATTAGTGTACTTGTACTTGTAATTAGTGCATTCTTTGCTCTCATGTTTGGATCCGCAGGACCAATCGGCCCTCCAAGCACAAGATTACTTTCTGTTTCTGATATTATCCAACAAATCATCAAGAATAGCTATCAATTAATCCTGCAAATATTGGGATTTCCAGTCCAAGAAGAAAACTCGATTCAAAAAGTCATTATATGGGATTTTAGGTTTCCCAGAATTTTAATGGGTGCATTAGCTGGTATGGCACTAGCAGTTGCAGGCACTATTATGCAAGCACTTTTCAGAAATCCTATGGCTGACCCATATATTCTTGGGTTAGCTTCTGGTGCTTCCGTTGGTGCGTCCATAGCTATTATTGCTGGTGGTACTATAGGTTTTCTCGCTGGATACACCCTTCCTGTTTTTGCTTTTGGTGGGGCACTTCTAACTATTATTCTTGTGTATTATATTTCTAATATTCGTGGGATGGTTAGAATCGACACTTTACTATTATCAGGTATCGCCGTGGGATCTTTTATGGCAGCAATAACCTCTTTTTTGACGTATATTTCTGGACAGCATTTGAGACCAATAATATTCTGGTTGATGGGGGGCTTATCCTTAGTCGAGGGTGATTGGGAATCTGTGATGATTGCTGCTGTGATCATTATCCCTTCATGTGTTATCTGTCTAATTTTTTCGAGACCACTGAATCTATTACTGTTAGGAGAAGAAACCGCTCAATATCGAGGACTTGATGTTCAAAAAGTCCAAAAAATATTACTTGTATTGGCGTCTTTAATCACTGGTGTTTCAGTAGCATTTACTGGTGTAATAGGCTTTGTGGGACTAATTATTCCACATTTAATTCGATTGGTTACTGGCCCTGATCATAGAATTTTACTTCCTACTTCCTCTCTAATTGGAGCTAGTTTTTTGATTATGGCTGATATTGTCGCGAAAACAGTTATTTACCCAATTGAGTTACCTGTTGGGATAATTACTGCTCTCTGTGGTACTCCCTTTTTCTTGTACTTGTTACGAAAACAAAGGAAGATAGGATTTTAAAATAGGTGAAAATTATGGGTTTAAAAGTTGAAAACCTGTCTTTTAGTTATGAAAATATTAGTGTACTTAACGATGTGACCTTTGAAGCAAAACAAAGAGGAATTACTGGTATTATTGGCCCAAATGGATCAGGAAAGACGACCTTATTACGGTGTATCGCAAACATTTTGAAACCGAACCAAGGAGTCATTTATATTGATGGTAAAGACACTCGTATTTTTAAGAACAAAGAACTTGCAAAAGTTCTTTCTGTGGTTCCTCAGCTCACTAGTCTTACCACAGGATTCACAGTTCTTGAGACCGTGCTATTAGGAAGATACCCACATCTAGGGGTATTCCAACGCGAATCAAAAAAAGATTATCGAGTTGTTAATTCTACACTTGAGCGGGTAGGTATTTCTCACCTAGCTAAGAGGGATGTTGGTGAGCTTAGTGGTGGTGAGAAACAACTTGTGACAATTGCACTCGCACTAGCACAAGATCCACAGATTTTTTGTCTTGATGAACCAACTCTTCATCTTGATATTAACATGCAATACAAGATTATGGATTTATGTAAGGAAATCAGCCGTGACAAAGGAATTGTAGTGATTGTTGTTCTTCATGACCTTGCCCTAGCTGCACAATATTGTGATGATCTTATTATTTTAAAAGATGGCGAAATTAAAGCCATTGGTTCACCCAAAGAAGTAATTGTTGAAAAATTCATCTTAGATACCTATGGAGTTGAAGTAATAGTCGGACAAGATGAATCATCAGGATTAAAATACATTTTACCGAGTCTTGATTCAAAAGCTAAAATTATGCAAGGAAATTAGAAAGATTCTTCATCTATTTACATTAAATGCATTTATATGAACGAAATTTTCCCAATCATTTTTTCTATAATTATCCTCATCTTTCTAGGTGTATTGCTTAGATCTACCACCCTTATAAAGAAAGAAGATGCTGATGTTTTTTTGAAAATTGTTTTTTACATTTCATTACCTGCATTAATACTTGATACCATCCCAAATGTAGAAATCACTGTTAATTTTATTTTCTTACCTATAATTGCTTCTTTAATAATTATCATAACTTTCATGGTTACTAGTCTATTAACCAGTGTATTAAATTTGGAAGAGAGGACCAAAGGGGTCTTATTAGTTGGAACCATGATAATGAACTTAGGATTTAATGTTCCATTCGTTCTAGGAGCTTATGGACAGGAAGGATTTGCGCGAGCATCTTTTTTTGATATAGGCAATATAATTTTGACTCTGTCACTAACATATTATATAGCTCAGAAATATGGATCGAGTAACGGCGATAGGAAAATTTCTTTCTTTAATAAGAAGTTGTTAACATCCCCACCATTAATAGCATTGATTATAGGCATTGCGATTAATTTTTCTGGTTTTTCTTATGATCCCAGTTTTAGTTATCTATTAGAACTACTAGGTGGCTTATTGACTCCACTCCTTATGTTATCAATAGGTATTTATTTTAATCCAAAATTAGAGAAGATTCTTCACGTTCTTGAGGTAATTATAATTCGAATGGGGTTGGGGTTATTATTGGGAATCATTTTTAGTTTCTTGTTTGGGTATGATGACCTTACCAGTAAAATAATAATTATTAGTTCTGCAGCTCCAGTGGGTTTTAATACTTTAACTTTTGCTTCGCTTGAAGAGCTGGATAAAGAGTTTGCAGCAAACATCCTTTCATTTTGTATTCCATTGGGGATTGTAACTATTTCTCTCTTGCTGATTATACTTGGTTGAAATTTTTAAAAGTATTATATTGATTTAGGCTGAATAGAACTCATTAAATTCCTAATAAAGCACTTCATTCCTACATGTTGAGATTTAAAAACAAATAAAATCTGTACTTAAACGGTGCAAAGGATGCTCTCCCTTCCATACGCATTCAAATCCCTTTTTAGAAATAAAAAACGAACCTTACAAAATGCTTTTGGTATTTTTTTAGCCGTTACCATTATTTCTGCTGTTGTTTTCTATAATGAAACAGCTGCCATTAAATTCCTCAACGATGCTCTAGATGATATCGAAGTAGATATGACTGTTAGTTCTTTTGATCTGTCAGCGTTTAGTTTTGGGGTTGAGCTTCCAGAAGTCACTTATAATATAACAGAGATCGATATTTGGTTAGAGAATCAATCACTAGTCTCAGCTTCCGAGTACTTCATTAGCCTGTCTGAGAAGATTCAAGTAAAAGCGAAAAGCGATAGCGAGATTTCCACTGGTTTTATAGGAATTGAATCGAGCTATTTGGATACGTTTCACGTTTTTAACATAAGCGAGGGGATTTTTAATGATTCAATCTCTAAAAATATGCAGATCTTTCCCATTTTGATAGATGAAAGAAATGCTCTGAAATTAGGGTTATCTGTGAATGATACCGTTAATGTCACAAAAACAGGTCCTGATTTCTTGAATATGACGGGTTCATTGAAGAACTATACCCAAATTTGTCGTATTGCAGGTATCTACCAAATTAGAGATACTTCTAGTTTTCTAGGACTATCTATGTTCAATAAAGAAGTGGGGATGATTATTCTACCTATTTGGAATCTTTTGGACTGGCGTGATACTCTTTTCCAGAGATGGGGAGCACTCCAAGGGTATGATTATAAGGAACAGCTCCATATAAAATTTAATCATAGTGTTCTTCCCAGTAATCCTGATGCTGCTGGTGGAAAAACCACTGCATTTTCCAATAAAGTTTTAGTTAAATTTGGGGGTCAAGTTTATGCCCAAGATAATATTGGATTATCAGTTTTAATCCTTCGGATCGTGATGCTAATTTTCCAAATGTTCTTATTGTTTCTATCACTTCCTGCAATCATTCTAGCATTATATCTTCAAAAATATTCTGTTGAAACATCTATGGAAATGAGAAGTATAGAAATCACTACTTTGCAGAGTCGGGGAGCTTCTTCAGGGCAAGTTCTTAGGATGATATTATCAGAAGTCTTAGTGATTGCTTTAATAGCAACATCTTTAGGGATTATTTGTGGTGAATTGGTATCTCAAGTTATGTTGTGGACTCCTCAGTTTCTCACCATCGATCCTTTATTGATAGATTTTGATTTCACATTTTCTTCAATGAATATTACGAATGTTTCATTATTGGCAATTATCAGCATTGTTCTAGCCCTGATTTCCGCTTATCTTCCTGCACGACGTCTAATCAAGGATCAAGACTTTTTAGAGGGGATGAAAGAAGAGCGTTCTCAAAAAGCATCACTTTGGAAGCGTGTCTATTTGGATGTCGTATTTACAATGCTGGGGTTGTTATTATTAGCATTACAAATAGGATTCGATTTCGATATCGAAAGCGGGGGATTACTATTTGCAATTTTGGCTGCAGTGACTCCTTCTTTATTTTGGTTGGGATCCATTCTTTTGATAGCTCGTATTGGTTCACATTTGATCCTAAAAACAGAGAATATATTAATTCAGGGGTTTACTGTAATATTTTCACTTGGAGAAGTAGTGGCTAAATCAGTAACTCGACGCCCTGAAAGCCTTAGTAAAGCTATTATTATTCTAGCTCTAACATTTTCATTTGGGATCATGGTTAGTACTACCGCGCATACAGACCATTTGACAAATGTCTCTCAAGCACAATTTGCTTCTGGAGCGGATGTTCAAGTTAAATCCATTCTTCCTTTATCAATAACAGAGCTTGATAATAGTATACAGTCAATTGATTCAAATGCAATCACATCTGCTGTTTATAAGGACAACATAATATTTGGTGGAACACAAGTCCCCATCTTGGGTGTCGATAATAATTTCTATAAAGTAGCTTTCCTTCGTGATCAGTTTTTTGTCGATTCTAGAATTGAAGAAGTGTTTTCCAATCTGTTAATTCAAAATAATTGTATAATTAGTAATGATTTTGCCCTAGATTTTGATTATGACATTGCGAGTTCTTTAGCTGATTCAGGGCTTATTGTGAGTGATATTGCCTATAACTTCCCAACAATAGGTAGTCAAATATTATATGGAATAGGACTGACCGTTTCCACTGGAACTTCGAGTTCTGGCAATTATTTCATTGTAACAAGTTCAGACACATTTGAAACCTTTTTTGGGTCTCGAAATGCGTCTTTTTTCTTGATTAACACCCAAATTGATCCTTTAGAGCTACAAGCTCAATTAATTGATGTTTATGGGAAAAGTCTTGATATTACGACTTCCTCAGAAATTCTATCAACAATCGAAGAACCAGGGATAGCTAATTTCAATGGAGTGTTAAGTATTGAGTTTGTTGTAGTTATTATTATTGCATGTATAGGCTCAGGTATTTTTCTCTTAACCGCGATTCAAAAAAGAAAGCGGGAAGTTGGAACATTGATTGCCCTAGGAGCGACCAATAACCAAGTAGGAACATTTATTATTGGTGAAGCGATTACCGCGGGTACTTTCTCAATTCTAGCAGGAACGATTATCGGTTTAATTGTTACTATTCTATTTAGAGGCTTTCGTGCTGAACCAGGATCAATTGCAAGCCCTGTAATTTTCTCTGTTACTGGTTTTGGAATATTATTAGGATGTGTCGTTCTAGGAATAATAATAGCAGTAATTATCAGCCTTTGGGAAATCAAAAAGACTAGTGTGAGTGAGGTTTTACGAACAATATGAGGTGAAAGGATATTGACAATAGCACTGGCAGCACATGATGTTTTTAAGATTTATGAAGGAAAAGAGCAGAGAACAGATGTCGTAGCTTTGCGGGGAGTCAATGTTGAGCTTCATACTGGAGAATTTGTTTCGATAATTGGTCCTTCTGGGTCAGGAAAAACTACTTTGATTTCTGTACTCGGTGGTTTAATACGACCGACTGCAGGAACGATTTTTATCCGAGGAACCACCATTACCTCACTACATACCAATCAACTAGTCCAATTTCGACGCGAACACATTGGATTTGTCTTTCAAATCTCAAATTTGGTTCCAATGTTGACACTTCAGGAAAACGTTATGCTTCCAATGAAACTTGCGGGAAGGAGAGATCCGAAGAAACGAACCCTAGAATTGTTAAGTGCTGTGGGATTGAAAGATAGACGAAAGCATAAACCAGCTCAATTATCTGGTGGTGAGTTGCAGCGAGCAGCAATAGCTTGTGCTTTAGCGAATGACCCTGAAATTCTATTAGGGGATGAAATCACAGGAGAATTAGATACTACAACCTCGCAGGAAGTGATGGGCTTTCTTAAGGATTTAAATCAGGAACGAGGTTTAGCAATGCTAGTAGTTACTCATAATGAACAGATTGCATCCCAAGCAGATAGAATTTTACGAATCAAAGACGGATCAGTATTAACACAACGGCTAAGGGATGATACTTCAGCAGAAGAATTATATGAAATCAGTGTCAAAGGCCATATCACCATCCCAGAGGAACTTAGGCGACAAGTAGGGTTAGAACGATTAGTAGAATTTCGTGTTTCCTCAAAAGGTGATCACCTAAAATTATATCCTAGCTCTGTGAAGTCTCCACCAGTAGTAACAGAGGAACCAATCGAGATAGCAGAAAAAAAGTGCCCTGCTTGCTCTCAGTCTGTTCCTCAACAGGTAATTTATTGTATCCATTGTGGACATAAATTTAATTGAGGGATCTACCATCACGTCAGCAATACCACCTAGTATTCGGAAAATTCTTGATTCAGGACGAGGAGAAGTAACTCAATTAGAACGTCAATATCATATATGGTTATTTGTCACCATTTTGGCAGTTTCTGCAGGAGTCCTCATGGTTGGGGTGTCTATCATTCTGTTTTTACTTGATACAAGTGAAGACCTTAGTATTGTACGTATATTAATAGGAGTGGCTGCTGCTGCTGATTTCATTGTATCTTATTTTGTTTTTCAAGAAACATTAGCACGTAGACGTTATCTTTTAGAAGTACAACGGTTAATGCTCCAGGGGCTTTCATTTCTAGATTCAGTACGACGGGGATTTCGTGATCTGTTCGGATAATGGTGTAATAAGCGACTTTTTCAATCAATCCCTGGTTGTGAAAAGCTTCAAGCTCTATCCTTCAAAAGTTTGAGTAGATTAATGATTCATCTATTCCTCTAAATTTAAAAGATATCATTAAGACCTTAAACTCGATCTCTTTTATTAAATAAAAAATACCAAATTAGGAGGAAACCGTAAATGCCAGAAGTTTCGATACCAGGAATGGCTTTTCGTGCCCGTTTGTCAAAAAAATCTGGAGCTAATGTTATAGAGCTGATTTTTCGTGGTGATTCTATCACAACTATTGATATTACAGGGAATGTAACTGATGCATCCATACGAAGTGCACTCAAACTCGCCTGTACTGAAGCTGATATTGAACATCAAATCACGGAAGCAGCTTTAAGCCAAGTTGCAGGTGATCTCTACAAACAATCGGGATTAGGTGAAGGAAAGGTTCTGCTACCACAAGAATTCGAGCTGGGTGGGGAAGCCACGGAATTAGACCGAAAATTAGCCATAATCATAAGTTCCCTCCAAAAACTCCATAAACGATTGGATAATATAGAAGCAAAGCTTGAACTTACACCAGAACAAGAGTAATGTCTAAGACTATGCAGAACCCAATAATGATCTTTATCTCTCAGAAATAATCTTTATAAATCTCCTTCTAGAGGCCCTATATGACTACAAAGTTCTCCCTTGGTAGCTCAGCCTGGCTAGAGCCCCCGGCTGTAGACTTAGTTCGCACCTCCGAGACACCTATGAAGAGTGTGTCAGCTGGATCAGCCACCGGGTTGTCCCGTGTTCGAATGGAGGGATTTAAACACTTCTTCCCGAAACTCACGGCCAAGGGACTTTTCTTCCCTATGTAAAGATTCTTTTAATAAGAACATTGAGATTATATAGCGAAATTTGGATGAATTACAATTTTTTATTATCTTTTAAGAGTGCTGAAATGATCAAAAATGAAGGGAAGGGAAACCTTATAGAAAAGAAAAAAGTAACAATTCGATATTTTTTAAAGACTTAGGAATCTAAAAAAGATGTAAAAAGTCGTTTTGGAGAAGTCTCACGTCGAATGGATAGGGAGACAACATTTTTACATAATTTTTCGTGGAATAACTGAAATTGTGGCGAATTTAATATTGATAAGAGGGAGATTAAATCTTTTAAAATTTAAAATCTCAGGTTTAGTTGAAATAATGCTCTATGTAAGTGTTTCCTACTTTCTCTCATGAAGTTTTCGAATTTAGATAAGAGATCTATCCAAAAAGTCTTTTAATATCTTATTTGATCGGTTCAGAGCATTCAAAGGAATTAATTCAATGGCTAAAAAGCAAATATTTTTTGCAAAAAAAAAGGCTAATTTTAAGTCTTTACACCCTTCTGAAAGGGATTATAGCAATATAACCTCTTCAAATCAGAAATATTGTGCAAGCATTTTTTATCGCGGGTGGCAGTTGAAATCACAGACTCTATATTCTCAATATAAATGGTTTGAACAGTTTGAGTCGTATGTTATTTCTAAAATGGATCCTTCTCCTATTGATGAAAGGGAAAATTTTATAGACGGTTCAAATGGTGTAATAAACGTTGATATTGAGAAAATATCAGTAAACTATGCTATAATGGGACACAAACTTTTTCTCACAATTTCTGGTAAGAATCAAGATATTTTTATCAAACGAGGGACCAAAATTGGATTTGAATATGGTACAGTTAATCAGGCAGGAAAAACTGTAAGAAGCAGAAAATTGCAGACATGGGGCTTTCTTGATTTCATACGAATTAACAAAAAGTCCCCTCATAACTTTCGTATTTTTGAAATTGATCTTGATTTGTATGAGGATTATAAAAACAGAGTGAATTATATAGTTAATGAAAAAATTGCTTGGATAGGTTACGCTCTAAATAAAAATAAAGTAAAGAAGCCTTCAACTTGGGTAGAAAACAAATCTGCAGAATGGGTTAGTCAAACGAGACAAATATCTAATAAAACAGTAAGAGATTTCTTTTTTCATCAAGTTAAACCACTACGAGGCTATTCAAAGAGAATTAAAGCTTTCAAAGCTCAAAATGAGCTACATTTTGTTGATATAGCTTTAGATGCAGATTTATGTGTTATTAAAGCAATAGAAGCAGGTAAAAAAGGCATTTTAAATTCTACAATGAATGAAATTGTGAATAACCTTGCTATTGCACAGAAAAAAAGTAAGATCGTTAGCCACAATAAAGTTGAAGATGTAGTTTCAGAGTCAGATGCTTATCTTGCTCTTAAAGGATTGAAACAAACAGAAGTTGATAATGAGAATAAAGGTGCTTCAAGACTTTTCATAAATCGAATAACAAAACTTAGAGAATCAAATCTTGAATCATCACCATTAATTAAATATGGAATTTTGACTGAAGACCAATATAAGACGTGTGAGTTCGAATTGGGTTGGGGATTAAAAGACTGGAGAGGATTTTTAAGGTCTGATACTTTTGCTCCTGACATTTTAGTCACTAACGGCATAATGGGAATTAATAGAGAGATTTATGCCATTATACAACTAAAAGGACGATCAAGAACAATAGCAAAACCTCATGCTACAGGTATCTTCTTTCAACTAATGGAATTAAAGAAATATAAGGCAGATTCTGGAATTAATACAGCAATGGTGATTATTGAATCAGATATTAAAGCACAAGTAGCAAAATACAAGTGGTTGATTTTTCATGAATTAGATTATCGGAATAATCATAAAATTTCAAATAAATTAAATAAAATTTTCTATGAGAGGAGAGACAATAGAAATATTTTATTAGATCCGATTTTATATAGGAACGCTAGATGTCGCAAAATTGTTAAGCAAATCTATAAATCAATAACTTCTAATCAGATAAACCTTAAAAAATCTGAAAGATCAGCCTTAAAATTAATTTTTAATCAGATAAATAGCGCTTATGATCGATTTGCAGCGTTTACTTTCACAAAATCATTAAAGTATGTCATTAGTGAACCTCAATTAAATGAGGCTATAACATGTTATGTAAATGATATTAAACCTCTGATAAGAGGCTTAATAGAGTTGGTTGCTTTAAAGAAAATTAATAATTATTCTGAATTTCAAAAAAAATGGAATAAGACCATTTACAAACATTATTACAATAGGATTCTCAAACATTTAGGAATTAAACCAGTATTCAATACCATTAGGAGTATAAACCGAATTTAATTGTTAAAAGATACCAATTATCGACCCTTTCATCGCATCATCCAGGGTGTGGCGTCTGCGCCTACAGCCGGGGGCTCTTGCCAGGCTGAGCTACCAAGGGAATGAATCACTCATTTTGGTTAAAAACCAAAATAATTTGGTTAATATAGTTTTTTTCGCAAAAACTTACATGAAGACCGAATTATTATTTTTTTTAAAATTAATTGTGCTTTTTTTTGGACTTGTTACTATTATGCAAGGATTGTATTTTTCTTTTATGCGCTTAATATTACTTATAAATGAAGTCTTGATGCACAGATATATGAATTCTTGTTATTGAGGGATTCTGTCTTCATGCAACAACCTCCCAGTGAATATATAATTCTCTTATATTGGGATAAAACCACGTGGTATGCACTCGGGCCTTTGGCTTCTAGTCTACGACAACACAGGCTTCCTTATGAGATTATTAAGGGAGATCCCATTTCTCAGATCCAGACACAATTAGGTCGTGGCCTTCATGTTATTTACGGAGAATCCGCACGAATCACAACCCTTAGTTCGCTCAAGGATCGATTAACAGATATCAACAAACAGATATTGTCATCAAAGTTAATCACAGTAATTGGTGGATTCCATGCCTCTGGAGATCCTCAAACAATCTTAGAGATGGGAGTGAATTATGTGATTAAAGGCGAAGGGGAAGTAACTTTTCCTGAATTCGTACTTACATTAGCGAACAATAGATTTCAACAGAATAGTATAAATTCTTTACCTGGAATCGTATTTTTGAACAAAGCAGGAGAGTTAATTCACACTCCCTCACGAGATCGGATAAATCTAAATGATCATTGTCCATACTCTGATAACAAAAATTTCCCGTTACATCCTCCCATTGAGTTAATGCGGGGATGTTCATTTCGCTGTCGGTTTTGTCAAGTACCTTATGTTTATGGTAATCCTCGATTTCGTTCGATTGAGACTATTACCAAGATTGTAGAACATTATATTCAACATTTTAAACCATTGAAAAAAAATATTGATATTCGCTTTATTGCACCCAACTCACTTGGGTACATGGAGAAGAAACGCGGCCAGCCGAATTGTGAAGCCTTAACTAAGCTCTTAAAACGACTTTCACAATATAATATCCGAATATTTTTTGGAACATTCCCCTCAGAGATTAGACCAGAGTACATAACAGATGAAACTGTATTGTTATTTGATGAGGTGACTAATCGTCAAGTGGCAGTTGGATTTCAAAGTGGATCCGATCGAATCCTTCGTGAAATGCGTAGAGGACATTCTGTCGAAGATGGGCTACATGCATCTGATTTATTGATCGCCCAAGGCTTTACACCTGTATTTGACTTTTTACTTGGAGTACCCTCTGAAACAACCGATGAACAGTGGCAAACATTAGCTTTAATTCATGACCTTGGAAGAAAAGCTCGTGTGAGACTCCATTACTTTATGCCCCTCCCAGGTACCCCCTGGGAAAATAGTTCACCAGCACGTTTAGATCCGGAAGTTCAATCAGAGATTGGAAGATTAGCTAAAACTAAAATTGTCATGGGGAGGTTTGCTAAACAATTTGAAATTGCTTTTAAAGGAAAATAATCCTTTAGAAAAAATCACGTAAAGCGGTTGTTTGTTTAGGGAATATTCTACCCAAAATGTTTATGGATTGAGTAGAACCCTGTATCTGACCTGCTTCAGCGAGCTCCTCTGGACTGTGAAATCCAATAAGAACTTGACTAAAAGATTTAATACCCATTCGTAAATTATTTGGGCTGGGCTTCGTTATTATGTTTCCCTTTCCGTCTGCAACTTCCAGTGTAAAAGCCCCATTATTCCAAGGACATTGATTTGATGGATCCTCAAGATCAATGGTAATTTGTTCATTAACATCCTCTTGATATTTTAAACGAGGTAAAAGCTGTTCAACATTGATAATTCGAAACATTGAATTTGCTATTAGTAAATTTTCTTTCATTCGAGGACTTTTAAGATAGGGTAAAAAATTGGACTCAAAAGGAACCAATTTAATATATTCTCTCTGCGAATCGTGATTTGCTAGGAAATTTAAGAATGCTTGTTTAGTTTCTGAATCAAAATACACTACTTCTCTTACTCCGAGGAAAGGAAAAGGATTATCTTGGTTTCTTTGCTCAAATCGTAACAATAGATAACCCGAATCTCTCCCTTGAGAGTCTTGACAAATAAATTGAAATCCGTGTTTTTTCCAATCCCAACTATCAAGATTTTTCCATACGCTAGCAGGTCTCTTAACTAATCCATCTATTTGCTGACTCAGACGTTTGTAGAGAGGTTGACATCGCTTATAGTTTGGATCGAAGTCTTCAACAACAACACGATTTGACACTGGTTTTTGGATAATATCAGAACTTTTAATGGTAAGAACATGGAGTGAATCCGCTTGTCCATACCCTAATTTCTCATAAAAACTAAATGTAAAGGGATATAGTGCTGAAACTAGAAAATTCTGATCATAGATCTTTTTGAAGACGAATTGGAATAATTTTGTAATATAGCCTTGACGGCGATATTCGGGTCGACAGACTACTCTTGTCATCCCTGCCATCTTTATCCAACTTCCTCGAAGATGTTGGGAAAAATCTATTACTCCTACAACAGCAATGATGGTATTAAAATCTTCAACTATATAATCTTTCGCTGAATATGGGAAATCAAATGGTTCGGGGTTATTGGGATCTTCATACTTATTTCTGTGACCACTAAAAGCATATCGAGCTATTTTTCTAATTACAACCTGCTCCTCGCTTGTTGCTTCGCGGAATTTCATTTAATTCGCCTTTATTCTTTCCTCTAGCTAATTCCCTCTTAACCTAATTTATAAAGATAAAATTTATTTTCAAGGTAATTCTCTCTGATATCATAACAACAACCAATTAGAAGTCTTAGAGGACGATAATACTGAAATTCAAAGATTTTTGTGATGTGATGGAGGAAGTCGACTCAACTAGCAAAAAGAATGAAAAAGTTACAATATTTGCATCGTTTTTAAAAAAATTACCGGAACCTGAACTACCTCTTGTGTGTTATTATGCCACAGGTCAACCATTTTCAAAAACTTCAGAAAATAAGATTCAATTTGGTTGGAGTTCTTTTATGAATGTTGTTCATCAACTCACTAGTAGAACTCCTGATGATCTGAGAGGTTTTTATGGTACAAAAGCAGATTTTGGGAGTTTAATAGAATATGCTTTAATGAAACGAACATCCCAACCTAAATCTCTTGACAGCTATTTTGGCCAAAGAGAAACCAAGGAACTTTCAATTGAAGATGTAAATGAGCATCTCGTGGAAATAGCTTCATTTAAAGGGAAAGGATCACAAAAAGCAAAGCAAAACCAATTACTACAATTATTAAGAAATGCCTCCCCCTTAGAAGCAAAATATATTGCTCGAATCATTACTTCTGACACGAGAACTGGTTTTCGGGGAGGTTTGTTATTAGATGCAATCGCATTAGCTTTCAATCGTAGCAATGAAGATGTTAGATATGCATATATGGTTCTTAGTGACATTGGAGATGTTTCTCAAATAGCTAAAGATCATTCAGTTGATTTATTATCACTAGAGCCACGGGTTTTTCATCCATTACGCTCTATGTTAGCTTCAAAGGCTGAATCGATTGATGACGCGTTGAATAATTATAAACAGTTAGTTTGTGAACCAAAGGTCGATGGATTTCGTGCGCAACTACATATAGGGAAGAATAAGTGTAAACTGTACTCGAGAAACCTTGAAGATGTCACACATGCGTTTCCTGAAATTATAACCTCGGTTTCAAGTGAGTTTAGAAAACAATTAACCTCTAGTATCCTTGATGGTGAAGTGGTTGCGCTCGTTGATGGAAAACCAGTGTTTTTTCAAGATCTTTCGACACGTATACAAAGGAAGCGAGATATCGATGTCTCTGTCAAATCTATTCCATGTTATTATTATGTCTTTGATATCCTTTTATACAAAGGAAAATCTCTTTTAAATACTCAATTGATGAAAAGAAAGGAAATATTATATTCTTCAATTCCAGATCGAAAGAATATTATTAAAATGGGACATAAAACCCTTGGAAATAAGGTAGATATTCAGAACCAACTTCAAGAGGCCATTCAGAATGGTTCAGAGGGCTTAATGCTTAAAGATCCAATTTCCACATATCAAGCTGGGAAACGTGGCAAAAGCTGGTTAAAACTTAAGGTTACTTTACCTACTCTTGATCTAGTTATTGTAGGAGCGGAATGGGGACATGGAAGACGAACAGGATGGTTATCAAATTATCATCTAGCTGCACACGATGATAATGAATTTTATGTGATTGGTAAAACGTTCAAAGGATTAAAAGATGAGGAATTTGTACAATTAACTGAACAATTACAAGAGTTAGAAATGTCAAAAGAATCATATGGAATAAGTGTTCAGCCTAAAATAGTTGTAGAAGTTGAATTTGACAATATTCAAGAATCTTCGAAATATACCTCGGGTATGGCGTTACGTTTTGCTAGAATAAAGAGAATTCGAAATGATAAAAATATTGAAGATGCAGATACCATTGAAACAGTAAGACAGCTTTATCAAGATCAATTACAACGTCAGAAGCGTGTAGACAAAGCGTGATATAATATATGACGAAGAAGAAAGAGAAACAGCTTAGAAAGGGCCATATGTGTGTAAATCATCCGAATAACTTTGAAACCAAAGAATGCGAACGATGTAACGAATATTTTTGTTCCGATTGTTATATTGAAGATTGGTCTGTGAACTTCTTTCAACAATTCCTTGGCCAAAAAAGGGATTTCATTCAGAAAATATATTGTAAACCATGTTATAATCGTGTTATGCGGGTTCGTATGATTGCTTACTTAGGCTTACTACTGCTATTTGGTGGTCCAATTGTTTTATGGCTTCTTTCTTCAGTTCTATCAAGAATTTAAAGAAGATAATACAGATAAATTCTAATTATGGATGAAAACAGCTTTGCCATCACTTTCTTTGAAAGATTATCAAGAAAATCGTCAAGAACGGGGAATTTATGATAAGCGTAATGTTCTAAATGATTTAACAGGAAAAGAATGGCTTTTCTCTACAAAAACAATTATTCCGAAGAAATATCCTCTGATTTGGCCATCTAATATAAGGAGTAGGAATTATAACCCCATTCCTAGCGATTTAAGCAAAGAGCTCATAGAAACCTTTTCAAAACCTGGGAATACCATCTTAGATCCCTTTGCAGGAATAGGTAGTACATTAATTGGAAGCTTTTTTGCAAACGAAAGCCGAACCACCCCTAGACGAAAATGTATTGGTATTGAAAATAATCAATCCCTTATCCAAAGATATTATCAATTGATAAAGAAATTAAACATCTCAGAACAAGAAATGTTATCTGGTGATCCAGTTCTAGTTCTATCAAAAGTAAAAAATGAGTCTATTGATTTTATACTCACTGATATCCCAATCTGGGATATATCGGGGCCAAAAGATACTGAAAAGATTGGTATAAGGCTCAATGATTATAAGGGGTCACCTAAAGAATCTATAAGGCATTGGTGTTCTTCAGTATGCCATGTTCTTTCTGAAACGACGAGAAAATTGAAAGAATCCAAATATATTGTCGTCTCAATTCCCAATGGATTTAATAAAGGAAAATCTAAAAAACAGGGCTTTCCACCTGTAAATTTTTCTTTTTCAGCAATTTTAGCATATAATCTACAAGAAATGGGATTGGTTCTTAAAGCAGAAAGAATCTGGTTTGCACCTGATTCATCCAGCGAGATAACCTATAAGAAATTGCTTCGTCGATTTTTGGTTTTCCGAAAAGAATCTTCTTACAACGGTATTAATCATAATCCTCTTTTTTTTAAGCATGATATTCCAGTAGGAGACACATACATCATACATAAGTCGTTTCCACCCTCATTTAATCACAAATTACGAAGTGAACACGGAGGTATGAAACCTCCGGAGCTTACTCAAATATTAATTGAAAAATATTCAAAAAGCCGAGAAGGTGTAATATTAGATCCATTTGCTGGAGTTGGAGGAACTCTGATGGGAGCTAGTTTATCTGGGAGAAAAGCTGTTGGAATCGATATCAATGAACGTTGGAAAACCATCTATTTAACAGTTTCACAAGATAATGGTTTAATACCACAAGAATTCCTCATTGGAGATTCCCGACAGGTTGTTAAAACTGCAATAGAAGACAATAGCATTGCCCTAATTTTAACGGATGTCCCCTATTGGGCAATGGATAAACTTCAAAAAACTCGAGGTCGTTTTTCTAAGGCTGGTGAAGAATCACGAGACAGATTACCCTCCCCTCTGCATAGCTTCAACCAAGCTTCCATTTTAACAATTGAAGAATGGATTGAGTTACTAAAAACAGTTTTTAGTCAATGTTATCCGAAGGTTATTGCTGGAAAATATTTGGTGGTCTTCATTGGCAATATGTATCGAACTATCAAAGAAGTCAGTAACGGAGTAGCTAGGAGGGTGGGAAAATATCTCTTTCTGTCTTCTATGCTTACTAAAGTCCTGTTAGATATAGGTTACTCTTTTGAAACCGAAGTTATTTGGTATGCACCAGATAAGGCGTTACATGTGTTTGGATATCCATTTTCTTATATCCCCAGCGTTGTTCATCAGAGTATTCTTGTTTTTAAGAAATAAGTATGAATGTACCGAATCAAGTAAAAAAAAGATGAGGATGTATTTTTACTTCATCTTCTCTCTTTTTCTCTTCCGATTACTAATGAGAATCACGATTGTCATGACCGAAATAACCAACATGAATCCTGGAGTTCGTGAAGTGTCCTCAGTTGCAGTGCTATTAGACGATTGAGTCGTATAAGTTTGATTAATTTCAAATGTCTCAGAAAAAGCAATTCCACTACAAGTGGAGTTGAAAAAATGATATTTTATACGATAGGTATTATTCCTTATTAAAAGAGGTGATATGTCAATCGCATTTGATTCCCAAAAATTGGCCTCTGAATTGAAGGTTAAGTTCCCACTAATTCCAGTAGAATCTCCAGAATCAGTTAAAATAGTATAAGTAGCTCCATCAGCCTCTTTCCAGTAAATCCCACTCTGGTCATAAACCTCAATATTCTGAATAAAAAGAACTGGCTTTTTACTAGAAAAAGAAATGTCACCTGGGTTGATGACTAGCCCCTGCGGATTTATCATAAACCAATAATCTTGTGCAGGTGCTGGATATTCATCATCATGATCAAATTGTCCAATTGGCGTATAAGAGCTGATTATCAAAACGATTTCATCTGCGGAAATACCATAAGCCTCTGTTGAAAAATTACCAAATTGATCAGCAGAGATTTCAATCGGTATAACTTCAGTATTGGAAGGAATGGTGCTGGTGTTTGAGAAAATAGCTGTGACCATAAAATCTGATGAAAATTTCCCTTGGAATTCTAAAATAAAAGGTACATTGGTACGATCAGCAAATTTTAAGTAATCTGTACCCCAATAAGGCACAGAATTCTCACTTCGTGGGACAGAAGAGGAATAATAAACGCTGTGATCGTGATCCATTGAGAGATCAATATTTTCATAATAAAACGCCTTATCAATCTCTAGATCGTCTAGATAGTTAGCGATTGTCCAATTTCGAAAGACATCCTTGAATTCTACCTGATATCCCTCACTATGGAGAGCTTGTTCTATACTGAGGATGCCATGCCCCTGATCACCCGAACGCCTAACAATGTTCTGGATACTATTAGTACCATTATATTTTTCAAGAAGATAAAGGAAAAATGCAAAAGAAGCGCCATAGTTGGCAAAGACTAATCCTGGGGTTCCATAATAATCCCAATAAGTCAAAGAAACATCAGGATGTGATTCAAAAGCAGGTTGATAGGGATCGGTCCCATCAAAAGGATTTTCTCCAATAAGATACTCAGCAAGCATAGAGGCTGCTTCATCTAACCAAATGTTCTCCTCATAATCATGGTAATAGTGAATCATATGCTGAAATTCATGAGCTATTGTTTCAAATTCACCAGCCTTGAGGTGTGGTAAGCCTTCATTAGCATCAATATGGAGGATCTCAGCTTTTTCACTGTACTTGAAATTCTGGGTTTCGTGATTTGAATCAAAAAACCCTGCAACGTAAGAAGAAGAACCTTGACCATCAATAATATCAAAAAGTAAAATGATAATTTTCCCATTACTATCGATATCAGGAGGTAAACCATAGACTCCTGTAATTGTTGGATAAATAATGGTTTCAAATGAAGTGTTTATTGCTTGGATAACGTTACTAAGGATTGAATCAACAGTAAGGTCTGTATAAATTTGGGAGTGGGCTCCTTCTAATATTAAAGTGGCATTTATTTCTTCATATATCCACTCATTTAGTTCCCACGACCTCTTTAAGTTTAGAACCCAAAAAAGTCTCGTATCTCCCACAGTTTGAGTAACTTGTTTTTTTGGTTTTAGAGTGGATTTATCAGACGTCTCAATATAATTCTGCATTCTTGATTTAATAGGAGTTCGTTGGTTAATTTTAAAGTAATTTTGAGGCGATTTCTCACTGTTAATTTTGATTTCTTGGAGACTAGTGCTATTTTCACTAATGGCTAGTGATCTAATTGCCATTGACCATCCTGTTCCGATGATTATTAATAGTAGAGTCAGGGATATAATTTTAGAAACATACAAGAGTTTTTATCACCATTGAATCGCGACTATTTGGATAATTTCGTGAGGATACTCTTTATAACAATATGCTTATGGATTTCTTGAAATCATTATCGGAATGAGAACTTCAAGAGTAAATTGATAAGCAATATAATTTCATCAATAGTAGGAATCAAGGAAGTGTTTAGGGTTGTTGGGGGAGGTTCTCACAAGTGAGAATCAGAAATAATACGCCCATCCTCCATTTTTATTAGGCGCATACCTGGTTTTAGCATCTCCTCGTCATGGGTAACACAGACGATTGTTTTTCTATGAGTTTGGTTGAGATCCCTTAGTAAAGTCATAATTTCATTCCCTATCGCCGAATCTAGATCTCCTGTGGGTTCATCAGCCAGAATCACTTCGGGGTCATTAGCTAGAGACCGTGCGATACCAACCCTTTGTTTTTCTCCACCTGAAAGTTCATGTGGGAGATGATGCTTTCGATTTTCAAGATTTACTAGTCTTAATAGTTCTAAAGCACGTGGTTCACGTTGATTTCGTTTGACTCCACTGATTAGCATAGGCAGTTCTACATTTTCGATCGCATTTAGGACAGGATGGAGATTGAAAAATTGAAAAACGAAGCCTAACTTATGACGTCGCAGATTACACAGTTCACGATCACTAAGAGTTGACAGATCTTCATCATGAATACGAACAGTACCCGCAGAGGGTTGTTCGAGGCCAGCCATCACATTTATAAGCGTAGATTTACCACTCCCAGAAGGCCCCATTATCATGATGAATTCTTCTTCGAATATAGATAAGTTTATGTTATTAAGAGCATCAATGGTGTGACTTCCAAGAGTATACCTTTGATTTACGTTCTCTAGTTCAATAATCGATAAGTTCTCTTTACTCACTTCTAAGGTCACCTCGAACGGGAATGAGAGTAGCAAATCCATCTCGCATTTCTATTTGAATGTGGTTTTTGATTCCTGCTTGGCGGCGGATTACATCTGGGAGTCGTAGGTTACCATGATCATCAACGAATATCACTTCTTCGCGAGTCGCGAGTGATTTTGTGGGGTCTATTGCACGATGTAAGCCTACTATTCTACCATCTAAGATTCGTAATGCTTTATCTGTCATGTTAGCAAATCTATTATCATGTGTGACGACAATAAAGGTTTTTCCAAGATTTTCGTTGAGTGATTTAAAATAATCAATGATTTTAAATGTCGTTACACTGTCAAGTTCCCCTGTTGGTTCGTCTGCTAACACAATATCTGGATCATTCGCTAGAGCCACAGCAATCCCAGCGCGCTGGGCTTCCCCTCCAGATAGCTGAGATGGTTTATGGTTTGTACGCCCTTCTAAACCTACATCTTTTAATAATAAATGCGCTCGTTTCTTCTGTTCTCCATAAGTTAGTAATCCTGCGAGCTTCATTGGCAACATTACGTTTTTCAAAGCAGATAAGTTCCAAATTAGATTGCGTTCAGGGAGCTGATATAAGAAACCCACTCGATGGCGTCTATACTTTGTCAATTGTCGAGTGGTCATCTTAGTTATGATACTGTCTCCTAAGATAATGTCTCCCGAAGATGGGCGATCGATTCCACCAATTAAGTTTACTAATGTACTTTTTCCGGATCCACTAGGACCAATGATTGCGATCAAATCTCCTTCATTGGCAGAGAGTTCAATCCCCCGTAAAGCAGGGACTTGAATTTTACTCTGTTCGTCGACATATAATTTTATCAGATCTTGACATTCAAGGAAAGCCATGTAATCATTCCACCTTTAATATCCGGCTGATATCTTTTCGCGTGGCAATATATGCTGGGATGATGGTTCCAATCCCAGCACTAATAATGATTCCCAGTAATATCTGGATTAAAAACGCTGTAGGATAAGTGACTGCTAATGGCGGGATTGATTCTCCAAGTTGTATTATTTGCAAAAACATCGTAACAAAGTATACTCCAGTAATGTATCCTATAATACAACCAAAAGATAGGATCGTGGCAGCTTCTACTAAAAACGATTGCGCTGTTTGAAACTGAGTCATCCCCAGAGCTCGTTCTACTCCAATCTCTTTACCACGCTCAACGTAAGTAAAGAATGCAAACATGATTACACCAATCACTGCTACTGCAAAACAGACAACTAAATCGGAATTAAGTATCGAAAGCGTAAAACGTCGTTCAAAGCTTGTTTTATATTCCTTGTAAGAGAGAGCGGGAGAACTGGGAGTGATACCTGTAACATTGTATATTCTTTCTACAGTCTTTTCAATGTTATTGAGTGAGTCAATCTTTGCTTGATAAGTGGCTTCAATTGAACTAAAATAATTCAATCGGTTTAATTTCTCAAACATTCCTAAACTACCAATGCCCCAAAAATTATATGCAGGGTCCTCCCACTCGTATGGGAACATAGTGGGCCAGTACTTGAACGTCCCTCCGACACGGAATGAGAGCTGTTCAGAATGAGTATCATTACTAAACTGCAGCTCAATATTATCCCCAATCTTTGGTTTTGAAAGATCAGCTTCCAGATTTCCTTTGTAGAGAATCACTGTATTATTATCTTCAAGTTGTTCCATAAGACTAGGCAATGAGCTGCTCAACTTGAAGCTTGGATTTTCAAAAGCAGTATTTGCATATGTGGAGGGATCTACAAACATAAATTGATAAGATCGCGTTGGACTGTAATCACCAGATGAGTAATGATAGGTCGAGTACACGCCTGAAATGCTTTTCAGATGGGAAACGTTCTGTTCAAGGTTTTTTAACACTGTAGTATTTAACGAAACTCCCATAGAGATAGATAAATCGGCGCCTACGTCGTAATAGCTTTTCAGACGTTCTGTCTCATCGACTGAGAAGATTAGTGAAGAGGAAAGAATCGAAAATGATAGCGCAAGAGTAATGAGAAGTACCGCACGGTTTGCAGCCTGTTTATGTCTAACAATATTTCGAATGGAAAAAGCATTGATTCCACCTTCTAATCGCCAGAGAATTTCCGCGATCTTTTTCATAATATAAGGGAAAAACCGTGCGATTACCATGATTGTACCGAAAAACATGAGGAATGGGGCTGGAATTCCTAGCAATGAGATTAAAATATATATTATGTAGAATTCTGGTGTTACTATTTCACCCCCCGACCGAATCAGAGTCATAAGAATAACCCAAGCAGCGGTACCAATAACAAAAATTATTATGTCGAGATAATATCGTTTCCAAACTGGATTTTGGGTTTCAGTTGGTTCTAAAGTTTCTGAAATATCTTGACGACTCATTCGAATAATATTCCGAAGATTAAGGATGAGAGCAAAGAATATTCCCCATAAAAATAGTGCTTGAATCATTCCAATGGTTATTTGGACTGGGGTTTGTACTCCTAGGAATTCTAAATAATTTGTTGAACGTAATACAATATCTGCCAAGAATGTACTAAGTAAAAATCCAATAAAAACAGCCAGAATCGTCGAAATAATCATTTCACCAAGCAAAATTATCAATGTCTGTAACCACGATCCTCCCCGTGTTTTTATAATACCAATCTGTTCTTGTTTTTGTTTTCTGATGAGACCAAATGAATAAACTACTAAATATAGAGCGATACAGAGAACAGGAGAGCTTAACAACATCATTGTAATGAGTAATGAAAATATACTGGTTTCATAGGCCCTCATTTTCTCTAGAAGTCTTGAATAAAGCCACGGAGAATAAGATTGGAATTGCCATTCTAATGCCCGAATAAAGTCTTGTAGTTTATTAATTTCAATATTAATATTATATGCGTCAAAACGCGTTTTATCGAGATAAATTTTCCCCCTAGTATCCATATTAGGATCCGCAAAGGGATTGGAAAGATCTTTGAAGGTTTGGTCTAAAAAATTAGGTTGAGTAATAAAAAAATAGCCCCATAGCCACATGAAATATTCTCTGAGCAATGAAGTGCCATTATCAGTATAATCATCATAATTTAGTGAATGTTCCATTAAACCAACTATTTTTACAGTCTTGTTTAGGCCTCCCTCACGATAATCTGGATTTAAGGTAATATTTACCTTTGCTCCTAATGTAACATTTTCATATCTTTTATATTCCATTTCGTAGTATTCGTCTTTAGGATCTCGTTTTGGGCGGATTAAAACAATTTCAGAGGAATTATTAGGGAGTCGACCATTACCTGTCAAACTCAGAATATTTTCGAGTGCTGAATAAAAATCGGGGCTAGAACTAACGTATAGAGGTATTTGCTCTGTGTGTATTCCTTTGTCAAGATACTCCTCTGTATTGTTTAACCAAATAAAAGTATCAAGCCGACTGGACCAAAACTGGTCTGAAATATAATTAGAATAATTCACCTGATCTATTGATTGGTTGATGAGTGTATTATAATATTTAAACTCAGTAATATTGTGAGATTCCCCTGATTGACTGTACTCCCATCGCCACATATCAATATTAATGTCACTCTCTCCATATTTATAATAATTGTTTTCAAGTTCTTCAATGACGAGTTCTTCAAAAATTTCTTGACGATAGGACTCAATAAGGACTCCGCTTTGTGAAATGACAGTTAAGGCGATTATAAGTCCAATCATTGTTGGTATGATTAGTCTTCTATTTCCTATGATGAGCTCATAGGTGAGAAAAATATGATTAGTGATTTTTGTGAACAGTAATTTGATTGACATGAGGCTCATAATCCCGCGATATTGGGTTGAAAGATTGACGAAAATTCCTTAAGGTGGAGATTGGATAGACAACATCCTATATCAGTAAGACATATATTAAACTTAATATCTTGGAAGATGTTCATTACTAGTTTCCTACAGTACAAGTAAAGGGGGAATTACATCTGTTGATACCAGTTAGTAACATCTTTAATGAAGCCATTTTTTAGAACAGTTGAAAAAATCGCGTTCTAAATTCTGAACAGTGACTATTAATTCAATTAAAATTGCCTGTTGGGTAATAACTGGATATCGTGTCATAAGTTCGATTGAAAGAGATGTTATGGTATCATCATTTTGATTACAGCAAATAGAATATCATTCCTAAACCGCAAAAAATGGTTCCTGATAATTGCATAACCCAAAACCATGCCAATTCTGGAGTTGGCTTTTCGACTTCTGTGATTAGGTAGTTTGAACCCCAGCCCTCGATTCGTTTTCCAATAGATATTCTGTGAGCTGCAGTAACATAAAGAGCTGCTGTGTGGTCACCGAAAAGAAAACCTGCAATATAGATAGGTTCTAATCCTGAAAATAGATCCACTCCATAATGGATTGCAATCCCCGTGGCCAATAAACTGATTTCTGGATTAATATGAAACGGAAAAATCAACCATAGTAGAATAACGTAGATATAATCATGAGTAATCTTACGAACCAGTTTAGGTTGGAGTTTTAAGTTACGTAAAAATAGTGAGAGAAAATCTGGAAGCTGGCTGCTTACAAGTACTATTAAAATCCAACTTGCGGTAAGTTGGGCTTTGTAAAAGGCAAACCAAAAAAATATAACACCAAGAGTCCACTCCGTATGCTTTAAAGCTTCCATTTTTGTATTCAACTTCTTTTATCATAATGAGCCAAAGAAAACTAAGACTCCAAACATCAAAATCCAAGAACCCAGTATTGTTAGGAGCCAGAGCCATGAAAGCTCGTCCCCAATATTTTCAGAGCCGATATAAGATCCTTTAATCACTTTTCTAAACCAAGCACCAATTCTAATGGATTGAGCTTTACTAATAAGCAATATATTCCCTCGGTGGGTTATAGGGGAGAATAGAAAGACTGGATTGCCTCCTGAAAGGATATCTTCCAGAATATGGAGAATTGAACCGAAAGTTAGGAAGATGAGTATAGGGATTATTTGACTGATGATAAGGAGAATAAACACAAAAAAGACGGTATGGGAAAATTCACGATGCCCATGAATGAATCTTTTCCCACGAAACAATACCCAATCAAATATATCAGGAAAAACTGATCCAATAGCTAATAAGAGAAGTCCTAGTGCATCAATTGAGGTATTCCATATAGATAAACAGATTAAACTTATGCCCAAGGTCCATTCTAAGTGAGCGATTGGTTCCAATGGATCATCGTTCTCCATGTTTTTGATAGTAATTGGTTACATTAGAAATGTTTAGTATTCTTCAGTAGACTGTCTTTGAATGTGTGTATATGTTCATTTTCAATGGTACTATCCAACCATTGGGGGTAAGACAGTGTAATGCCTCCCACAAAGCGAGATTATTTAAAGTTGTTGAATTATTCCTTTGGATTTTTTCAGATAATCAATGAAATAATATTTTCAATAATCATGAAATTGCTGATAATCAACAATGTTATTCAGCAAACAAACACAAACTAATGAATAGATCGATTCATGTAGGTAGAGTGGTTTATTATCCGAATTATCAACCTTAATTACGACAAATGCAAACCCGATCTCTGTGGATATGCATGTCTTAATTATTGTCCTCTTATAAAAAAGGGAGATAAAAAAGTCATTACCATTCGAAAACAAACAGGTAAACCTATCATCAATAATAAAAGATGTCTAATGGCTAAAAAAGGAACCTGTGGTATATGTATCAATAAATGCTTTCCAGGCGCGATTAGTGTTGTTAATCTTCCTAGCCCTGAAACTGCTGGTCTTCAAGTTCATTGTTATGGTGAAAATGGCTTTCGCTTTTTTGGTGTGCCCCAAATTAGTCCTGGAAAAGTTGTTGGTTTGCTAGGTGTAAATGGTATTGGTAAATCGACATTATTAGAAATTTTGGCAGGCCGAAAACAACTGAATGGTGGTAATTTTCGTAATCCCAAAGATGGTTTCCGTGAATTTATGGACCAATTATCCATTGCCAGTTTTCGGCAATTCTTAACTGATTTAACTTCCGTATCGGTTGCATATAAACCCCAAGTGTTTACTGAACTCCTCACAAGATCAGATACAATTCAAGAGGTCATTTCTTCCAGTTATCAAGAGGGGTTATTTTCGAGAGAGGAAGTAATCAAATCAATGGAATTAGACTCTATTTCAGATCGTATTCCTTCAGAATTGTCGGGAGGTGAATTGCAACGATTAGCGATAGGGATTGCACTACTGAAAAATGCTGACATTTACCTGATAGATGAACCCTGTACTTTTCTAGATTTCCGCCAACGAATAAAGATGGCTAAGATATTCCATACACTAGCTGAAGCAGGAAAAGTTGTTTTTATTGCTGAACATGACATTGCTATCCATGATTTTCAAAGCGATTTGATATATATTTTCTATGGCGAACCACATAAATTTGGTGTCATGTCTCGCTTGTCATATTCAGTTAAGAAAGGCATTAATAATTTTTTAATTGGAAAATTGAAAGATGAGAACATTCGGATTCGTGGGAAGGAAATTATTTTCACCCGAGTGGTTAAAGAGCGTCAATGGGATGGTGTTCCAGGTATTGAATATCCATCTTTTACAAAGCAGTTGGGTTCATTTACTTTAACGGCCACCAAAGGAATTATCCATTTTGGGGGAATTCTTTGTGTCTTAGGAGAGAATGGATTAGGAAAAACTACATTTGCTCAGTATTTATTTAATACCTTAAAAACAGCGAAAGTTTCCTATAAACCCCAATTCCTGCATAAAAAATTTAGGGGGACAGTACGTGACTTTCTCACTCGTTATTCGAATACATTTATTGAATCTAATGAATATAAACTCTATATTCTCAAACCTTTTTCGATTTCACACCTTTTAGAAAAACCTATAGGAGCATTAAGTGGAGGAGAACTACAACGAACCTTTCTAGCAGGCTGTTTGGGCAAAAAAGCTGATTTATACATTATTGATGAAGGAAGCGCATTCTTAGATGTTGAAGAACGATTGAATGCAACACGAGTCATTCGGCATATAGTTTCTAAGAATAGAGCAGCGTGTATTGCTATAGAACATGATATACAAATTGCAGAAGCACTATCTGATAGAATTTTGTTGTTTGAAGGAGAACCTGGATATTCTGGAAACACTGTTGGCCCTTTCTCAAAGAGAGAGGGTTTGAACCATTTTTTGGAAAGAATTAACATTACATTCCGACGTGATCCTGAAACAGGTCGTGCACGACTGAACAAGTTAGGAAGTCGTTTAGACCGTGCGCAGCGAGAAATTGAGGCATATTACTATGATTTATGAAATTTAGCCTTGGATTTTAGCTGAAAAAAGGAAAAATCAATTTAAAAGTTCCAACAGGAATGGGTAAACATAGTAATGCGAGGAGAATCGAAAAACCAGCCATAATTTTGCGACTAAGTGTGACGGAAGAAAGGTCATCTAGAGGACCAGCGTGACCTGTTTGCGAATACATTAAGAGGATTAGGATCGCAAACATCCAAAAACCTAGAAGAATCATCAGTCCTGCACTGATATAAGTCAAGACACGATGATTATTTTCCGAAAACAAGCTTCTAGCGACATGTCCACCATCGAGTTGACCAATTGGAATCAAGTTCAATCCTGTTATTAAAAGGCCGATGTATCCTGCAAATGCTAGAGGGTGAAGAATAATCTGCGTATTTCCTCCTTTATTCGGAATTATAAAGGATGCTAGAGCTTCAAACAGAAGAATTCGGAATCTGGTGTCACTAAATAACCTAAAGTCCAAGGCAAATGGGGAGCTGTCAAAATTTTCGGGGATGAGAGAGCTATCAACAACAATAGAAATCATTAAACCTAAAATGGTGAAAAAAATAGAGGGAATTAAACCAAAAATTGGTCCTGCAAGTCCAACGTCAAAGAGATCATTTCTTGATCTTATAGGAGTCTTTTGGGAGATAAAAGCTCCAAATGTTCCATAACCAAAAGGAAAGGGTAGAAAATAAGGCCAACTTGCGTTAATTCCATGCATCTTTGATGCAAACATATGGCCAACTTCATGAATCCCGACAATTCCAATTAAACCAATAGTATACAGGAGGCTGGTAACAAGGGGATCAAGGTCTGGTTGAATCTGTTGTAATACGTCCCAGCTCATAAATCCTACAAATAACACGGATAATACAGTGAGTCCAAAGAGAATAAGAGGAGTGGTTAGCTTTTGTTTTGTTGTCCTCATTTTATCGCTGATAGGAAAAACATACAACATCCCTCGTGATTCAATATTCGGATGACGACGCAAAAGAGGCATGAAACCTAATTGTTTAAGCTCCAGGTTAACTGTTTGCATGTTAGACGTCAAATCACTTCGGCGGAGTATTTCATAGGCTGGAATGACTTCTACCTGTAAAGTTCTTTTGGTTTGAGCCATTTGTTTGTAAGAAATAGACGTAATAGTGAAGTATTTACTGATTATTCCATCAATTTGTGAAAAAACCCCAAATCCCTTACTATTGAAGATATCATACATATGAATTTCATGTCCCTCGTGGTCAAAGACACTTGATAAACCCTTTGATACGAACATTTTACTTTAAGAAGGATGAGCTACCACATTTCGACTTCATTTGATCGTTAGCTAGAAATCATTTATTGGATAAATATTCGAAATTCACTGTTTGGAAATAACCGAGGCGCAATGGCATCCAACAACTTATAATTATTCTTTAACTCAATCAACTTATTAACTCGAATTCTCCAGTTTTTCTTAATTTTTAGTAGTTCTAATGGGGTTAGAGCTATTTCACAAGGGATAAGTAATAATTTTCCCACACGATTGAGGATCATAATAAACTCTTGATGACTTTTCCACCCTGGTAGCGCAAGATTGACTAATATTGCAATATATCGTACTGCAGGAAGTTGGATCACAGGTTGAATGAGTTGGAATAGGATGTTGTGTGTATTATCAAGCACTTCAAAATCACATTGGATTCCAAAGCATCTGATACAAACTATTGGAATTTCATGCCAAAAAATCCGACTTGGATGTTTCGGATGATGGCATATATCAGATAAAAAGTCAATACTGATTCTTTTCACCCGTCCCAACTCAAGAATTGCTTCTACTTGCGCATCTCGGTTAAATGAGAAGTGAAATTGATCTCTTTTATCAAAAATCAGGTGTAAAAGTTTACAGTTCATTGTATGTTCTAAGAAAATTCATTTATCCAGATTTTAAGAGCTTTATAGATACATTGTACCGCAAATCTTGTGGTGACTACCTAGGTGATTTTTGATTACTAATCTAGTAGATGTAACCTAAGATTCTATCATACTTTTTAATTGAGAACTGAATGCGAGTACTTTGTTATAAAGAGAAGGGATTTGCTCATTTTTCTCCCTGAGGCGTTCTTTAGGAAATCCAAAGAATAAAGCTAAACCACTCTCCATAAATCTAATGATGAATACACGGCGATCTGATTCTACAAGAACAGATGTTGATCTTTGGCTTTCAGAATTTGCTAAGCGTTCTACAACTGCGTCAAAAAAGTTTTTTACCTCTGATAAAGATATATGGTCAAATTTTGAGATATCCTTCACTTGTGTTAGGGGTGCGCCTTCCTTTGTGAATATCTGTGCCATATCTGCCGCATTATGGCGAATGAAGGTTTCTAGTAATGGTCTTAGAGTTTTACGTGCACCACTGGCTTCAGCGTATACATCTCCCATCGCTTTAAAGACAGAGTCAGAAAAAACGGAAGTTGAATAAAATTTAAGCTGTTGAGAAACTCCTGTTGAGAGATAATCCCTGATTGTTTTTCTGACTTCATCTTGAAGCTTTTTAGGAATCAGGTCTGTTTTATGTTGAAAGATGAAGACAGAAGCTTCAGGACTAAATTGGGCTAATTTCTTTAATGATAAATCTAAGTAATATTTTGCCCTTGAAATATCTTTTATTTCGATTGAATCAACCACAAACACCAAAGTTCTAACTCCGCTAAAAATAAATTCTGATAATTCTCCAGTGAACCGGTCAAGGAAGGCTGTCTGCCCCCCTAAATCGAAAAGAGTGAGCTCTGTGCCAGCAATGACCTTTTGTTTGCGTTCATAATCAATGGTAGCATGATAATTTTCGTCTTTCGAGGGGATTATTCCTTCTGTTACCACTCGTATGATAGTTGATTTTCCTGATTTTGCTAACCCTAAGATCAGAATTTTACTTGTTTTTTTCCTCGCAAGATAAGACATTTTTACTAGACCTCATTTAAACGCCAATCTTTTGAATGATCCCAATTTTTTCAAGAATCATATCACGTTCGATTGGATCTGATACATCACGAATCGTAAACTCATTTTTAAAGCGGTTTACATTTAGGTTTGAAGCTGATCGGCCGGCTAAAAACATGAGTCGCTGGGGGGTAGAATCATCTAGTTTTATTAGAAATATTCGTTTAACAACAGCATTGATTACCATCAATATAGAATAAGCACTGAGGTCAACACTAGTTTCCAGTTCGATTAGGTCACCATCTGCATTGATAGTATAGAATTCCAATCCTCCTCTTTCAGGAATATAATAGGGTGTCTCTGTAGGGATTTCTGCCGTACTAAGCATTTCTTTAATACGATCAAGAATTCGGTTCATGATAGTAGGATCAGAGAGGTTATCTTCGATGTGGATAGTACTAATTTCCTCTTTTAGGGCTTTCTCGATGGAACTATGTTGAAGAAAAATACGATTACGATCTTTAGACTCGAATAATAACCAGATGGTTGATTCACGGCCATGTTGGTCAATGCGTACATCACTGGTCTTTGTTGGAGTAACCGTGAAAGACATTGCCAAGGCTTCTAAAGTGGGAGAATCAGGAATAGGTATGGAACCATGTAAACGATAATGCTGTTTTTCTGCTACTGTTCCTGCTCCCATAGAGAGGATAGTCATTCCTATGACACTTAGTTTAACCGTTGTGTCCTCAGAGATTGGGGATAAGTTAAGTACAGGATATGGCCCCATATCGGTCATCGCAGTTACAATAAGTCCAGAAATCATTTGCTTCATCTTTTCACAGGCTTTATGATTCAATTCAGCTTTGAAATAAGCTCATTTGATATCTCGAGGCATATTTGTTCTATAGTGCTGTAGGATTCAAGATTAAGTGTAGGTTCTATTCCAATTAATATCAATTTCATTCCTTTAGTAATAGTTTGAGTTAACATTAAAAAATCTTCAATTCGAAGAATGTTCATTTTTGCCTGCGGAGTAACATCAAATGCTTCATATTGATCTAACATGCGAATAATTTGGGGTCCAACCTTCTCCTGCCAGCTTTGACTCTTTCCTTTAGCTAGAATAATGTTATGGTTTCGAGACAATAAAAAAGCTCCAGCGAAACCATAGGTGTTCATTTTCTCACTCAAAATATTCTCGACTTGAAGCTGTTTTTCTTGATCTAGATTCAACTGTTCTTCAAAGTAAAGTTGTTTGCTAAATTCGGAGGCTTTTTTGATTATTTGTGTAAAAATATGGTTAGTTAATCTTTGTTCATCTGGTCCCTTAAGCGAAACAATGTAAGAGGGAATTTCTTGAGGAAAAAATTCTTGCAAGCGCGCAATAACTACATTCTTTACCTTATTACGCTCTGCTTCATTATGGATTAAATGTCCTCGATTTAATAAAAGAACCACTTGATAGTTTTTATTAATAGTACTGATATTGGAAGTTATATTCTGAAAGTCAGTGGATATCTCATCTAGTAGTTGGTATGAGATGTCATGGACATAAATCAGAGTATTTATTTTCATTAAGATCTTTTCACGAATAGATGGAAGTAAAGTTTCAAAATACATGTCTTCTTTTTTAAAAGACGTGTTTAACCAATCAAAGAAGACTACATTCTGTAAAATCTTTAGATCAGGTTCAGACCTCCCTAGCTTCATGAGTTGGTTGAATAGAAGATCCTTTCCTGAATGGGATAATCCTGACAGCGCGATAAGGTTTTGACGCAAATTTACTCCTCTAAATTGGTGTTTTAAGCATTGATTCAAGTTGATTAGATAGAAGATCAACGGTTTCTTCAATTTCTTGAAGGTTTCTAGTTTCTAGCATTGATTTATCGTCTCTAGAGATTAGAATCAACAAATGATTCGGTTGAATCTTGGATTTATACATCATTACTGATCCTAATCGCTCTAATTCGGATTTTGAACCAGTAACTAATCTTAGGTCGTTTGATTTGTCTAAGAGAGTCAATATATGCCTGATTTCATTATCCTCTAATTCTGATGCGTTAATCTTAAAGTTTGGATCATCTAATGATATTAAAATGACCTCATCCAGACGATTCATAAACTTGAGTGTGTGAAGAACCTGTTGGATCGGTCGAAGTCTAAGTTTCTGTTTAATAGCTTCTAAATCTTCTTCTTTTTCTATATCTTCTACTTCAGGAATGACTTCACTTGCCTCTGCAGTTATTCGCTTAAATGCCTCATGAATTGAATTGTCATATATAGATGTTTGCAAAAATGTTATACTCTTTGTTGCTGCCGCATCCTGAAACATTTCCATCAAGAATTCCATCCTTTCAGCCCTTTGTGTAAGGTCGGGCATAAGATCTGTCTTGTGTAACAGGACATAAATAGCGGGTTGCACGTCTGACATCTCTTCTAACCGAGTAACACCTTCAACAAATGCTTTTAGTGAAGCGGGAAATTTCTCAGGAGTCGCAATATCACATATAAAAACTAACACAGCAACATTACTGAAGATAAACGAACTCATACTACTCAAAAAACGCTTCAAGAAGACTTCCTGTCCTCCCAAATCCATAACGGTGATTGGCTCATCCGCAACTTGCTCAATCTGCCGTTCATAGTTCAAAGTCGCTGCATAATTTTGAGTTTCTTCAGGTGCTTTCCCTTCAAAGACTACATCACGAATAGATGTTTTTCCTGCTTGCGAAAGACCTAAAAGTATTATTTTCCGAGAACTCTGAGTTTTCAATTGTTTTAAGTAGTGACTCATTAGGATAGACCTCTCGAAAACTTACACATAGAAATAATTACACAATTGCAAGTGTAAAGATTTACGATTCATCAAATAAATCTTTTTATATAAGTCCTTGATAAGAAGTGTATAAACTTCTATTAAGAAAAAACTGATAGTTCGCTGAAAAAAAAAAGCTCGTTTCTTTTTTGTTCTAGTGTTGGAGCGTTCGATTCTTGCAACAAAGCCAATCTCGGAATGTATTGTGTGATACTACATGTAAATTTTTTAAATGCAGTGAACGATTCTTAATGATCACACGCAAACACGGTGAGAAGAAAATTCTTTGTCGAATGGTTGAAGGTGACGAATGTATAGGCTATAAATGTAAATATGCACTTTGTTTTTTTCGGCCTTCAGCCTTAGATGTTACAACAGGTGTTTGTTCTCAAAAGATGAAAAAACAGAAACCTCGACGGAAAGAACAGCCTAATAGGAAGTATATCGAAGAAGATCCCTTGAAATATCGAGGAATGCTTGATAAAAAAATGAGGAAAAATCTAAAGCTCAAAGACTTCTATTGAGGCTACAAATCACTTTAGAGAATTTATTTTAATTACTGTGTTAGATAGGCTAGACTAATTTGTGAGTAAAGTGGTAAAAACCACTTGTTTCGTATAGAAATAGAACAATGATGATTATGGCAATCAAACTGAGTCCAAAACAAAAACTTAAAAGGCCAATAATGCCTTCCGGTCCAAGACTAACAAAGTATCCGCCAATAATGGCCCCTATGATGTTACCTGAAGCCATAATTGATTGAGTAAATCCCATTTCACGACCCCGCTGTCCCGATTTAGTTACGTCACTAACTAGACCTAAGGCAGCTGAAATAAAACAAGAGGCGGAGAGACCATAGACTATAATCATTAAGATAACAAGGAGATGAGGGATTGGAAGTGGATTTTCAGGGATCAGATTCATGGAAATTGTATCTGTTAATGAGAATGGATTTGTTATCAGATCAGATAATTCGGAAAGTTCCCATACTTGTGTTCCATTTACAGATTTATAATCAAGGATGGAAGCAAGCGTTACTAAAAGCATACTAGTACCAACAACTCCAATTACCAAGAAGGGTTTTCTCCCTATATTATCAGAAAGTCTACCTAATACAGGTTGCATTATTCCCATAATACCAATCGCAAGAATACCAATTACTATAATAATAGGTCCTACCTCTATACCGAGGTCAAATATTATAGTAGGTGCTACAAAAGTGCTAGCTCCTATAAGTGAGGTATAAGCTAACCATGCAATAGCGAATTTTCGAAACTGTTTGTCTTGAAGACTTTCAAGCATAGTTTTAAATGGATTTATGTCAATTTCTGAATCTGTTACAGTTTGAGTGAAATCTGTTAGCATTATATCAGTTTCATCATCCAAGGCTAAATCTCTATGAGGTTCGAAGAACCTAAACGCATAAATTAAACTAGCCAGGAACATTATGATTGCAAAGAAGAAGAAGGAGTCATGTTCAAAGATCGCCCATGCTACTAAACCAAATGGATTCCCAATAGCTCCCCCAGCAGCTTTTGCTAAATAGAATTTCCCCATTGTTTCCCCATGCTTTTCTTCGGGGGATAAATCTGCAATTACTGCCAATATTGGTCCAGAGATCATAGCAGCAGCTAATCCTTTCAATCCATTCGAGAAGGCTAGAACTAGAAAACTAGCTGGAACAGTTGCATAATAAGGATACATAATGGGAAAAATAATAAAGGAAATACCTGACAGGGCAGTACCAATGATTAAAAATGGGCGTCGTCCATAACGATCACTAATTAAACCGAAAAATGATGCAGTTGATAATGAAACGAAATAGTAAGTGGCTGTAATAATTGCGGTTTCGATACCCACCGTTGTCGTTCCACTTTCTTTACCCAATGCTTGAAGGTATAGAGGTAAACCAAATGCTGATGAAGCAAATGCACATTCCGTTACAGCAACTGCAATAAAAAGAACCATACTTTGCTTCTTGAGCAAAAAGGAAATGGGTTGGCCAATGAAATGTAAAGTATCCCTAGTATATTTCGAAATTATACTGCGTGACACGGCTCTCTTTTCCTTTTGGAGAAGAAAAATTTTCAGATTACCCTTTAGCCTTAGCTATCGGGTGTTATAAACTAAATATTTTCTTCCTCTACGTTGTCTTATTAAGTTTGCATTAAAGGTCATAATGCAGTTAAATTTTATCAAAATAAGGAAAATTTAAAATTCTTTGTGCCTTATGTAGGGCAAACGGTCATATTGTTCAAATTCGCTTTAAAGAAGACATATCTTAGGTTAGTTTTGAACTGAGGAATAAAATATGAAGATTTCACTTGTTGGACTAAGTGGTTGTGGTAAAACGTCAATCTATTCAACGACATTAGGTGGAATGACCCCTATTCAGACTAGGGAGTTCGGGCCGACTATCATGTATGAAACGCGCTCCCATAACTATCTAGGTCTTCAAATTTCCCTCTGGGATTTTGGTGGACAAGAAAAATATCGCCAATCTTACCTTGAGACCCCCAAACTTCTTGCCAACACCACGGTTTTAATTCTTGTCCTTGATCTCCATCATCCTGAGGATTTTAACAAAGCAGATGATTACTTCAAGCAGGTGTATTCCGCTATTAAGGAAAATGGTGGAGAACCCCGATTAATTATTTTCTATCATAAGTATGATACTGAGGAATATCCTAAGGAACAGCTTGAAGAGAATCTCGACAAAGCCAGAGAATTACCATTTATCCATGAATATGAACCTGAATCTTTCATTACATCCATTTATCGACAAGAAGAATTAAGTGAAGTCTTTCGCCAAATTTTGATTTCAGACTTTGATCAATTGAGAGATAGTGTTGAGCATGCTCAAAAGCACCTTATGAAGCTGAATTCAAAGATTATAGTGAGTGATGTGAATGGGAATGTTATTACTCACAGTATCAAGGGTTTTTCGACGGGAATCCAGCTCCGTGAGGATTTGCGTGATTATATTCTTTCTTGTAATGTCTTACGGGAGAATTTCCTCACAAGTGATTCAGCTTCGTTTTCCGCAGTTTCTGATACAAAGAAATTACAATTACACATTTTTAGTTTTGTGCTTGCAGTTCTCATTATGGTAGATGAAGGAGCAGCTATTGATCCTCCAGAGGACATCGAAGCTTTGTTAAAAGATATGGAAGTGTTTGCGGAATTAATTATTGAAGCTAGTAGAGAGGAATAAAAGAGATTTCCTATTATCGCTAGTTTTTTTATTCTTCTAAAAGATCTGCAACAGCAACTTTTTTTGTTAACAGCTTCCCTTCTGTATCCGTGAGACTCACTATATACTCACTATTGTCATCAAAACGTGGAAATTCGAAGTCTAAAGCCTCTGCAGGGAACCATTCGCGGATTGTAGTTTCCCAGTTATGTGATTCAAACAATTCTCCTGCTAATAGAGTTATCCGTACTTGAACTCGTTCTAAAACTTTACCACTCCGATTTTGTAAGGTAACCTGGATATTACGGCCTTCATCAATGATTTTTGAACTTTGTATTCGTACGATTCGGCGTCTTTTTACCCCACTGACTCCTTTTTCAACTAAGATTTCTCTTGTTGGTAGGGGTTGGCGTTCTGCTGGTAGAGATGAAGGAACCTGAAAAGTGTATGATCGACGACGATTGACGGTGTATAATTGGACTTTCTTTAGGTTAGCAAGTTTTAATACTGGATTAAGTTGGTTTCTTGTGATTGGTTGAAGTTCGATATAACCATTATCAGCAGCATCTTGAAGAATTTCCAATCCCAATCCTGTGCGGACTAGGATTGTATTGTATCCCTCTGGAGCCCCAACAGATCCAACACTAATGTCCGCATTTTCACTGGAAAAATCAATACAATAATGACAGGAGCTTGCTCGTAATCTATCCATTTCTTTTACTGGGTGACTGATCGTCTCCCCACTTTCCTGTATCATGTGAAACTTTCCCTTAGAAATTGTCATCTTCTCTATATCTTTCAGAGGGACTTTATCAACTTCCTCTACAAAATGCCGTAATCTTTCATAAGAGAAAGCATCCATACAGAAAAGACCGATTTTAAGAACTGAACTTCGCATAAATAATCTGACTAGTCCGTATGGAGAGCTTTGCATTTTATTTACAGCATCAATATTGCATGGACATCCGACAAAAGCAATAGAATTCAATCCCGATTTGATAGCTTCAAGGAGTTTTCCCACTGCTGAACTTTGACTATAAATAGATCCCGAAGAAGATAATATTTGATCTTCCGTGGTGGCTATGATAGGTTTTGGTTTCCAATGTTCTGAATCATCCTTTGCGGTTATTACTGCACCGTCTATCATTCCCTCACGCAATAAGTAGATCAAAAGACTAGTCACCACTCCTCCATCCTGACCAACTACTTCAGAAAGAAGACTTTTTGCACGGAAAGCTTCAATAAAATTGCCCACTAGTTGAGGGACAGTAGTCTTTGTCTTGGGACATTGGTGGACACAGACTCCACAAGCTGTGCATTTTCCTGTTAATTGTGGTCGATCATTAATCATTTCTAGCGCATTTTCAACACATGAAGCAACACAGGCTCCACATGCGCTGCACAATCCAGTGTCAATGACTTGTTTTTTCAGCGTAGCAAATTTTGCTTCTTTATTTCCCTGTAATTTCCGTTTAGATAATCGATAACTGATCAACTGACCTTGTTCTTGGTTAATTTCAGTCATTTTTTACCATCCTTAAGCTAGATGTCGGATTTTTTATTTATGGAGGATGAGAATTCGTTTGGAGACGAAGACTGGAGCTCCAATGCGTTGAAGGCTGCAATTAAATCATATGTTGTGATTATTCCTACTAGTTCAAAACTTTCAGGATCTTTCACAAGAACTCTCTTGATCTTATGTTTATACATCAACATCAAAGCATCTTTAATGGTTTCTCCTGAAGATATCGTAATAAGGTTTCTTGTCGCGACATCTTTTGCTTTTACTTCACAAGGATCTTGACAATTTAATATCACTCTTTCAATTATATCTCGCTTTGTAATAATTCCAATTGGTTCATGATCCTGGTGTACTAATATTGAGCCGATATGATTTTCAAACATCAATTGGGCGACCTTATCAAGGTTATCGTTGACACTAACAGCAATTATTTCTTTATTCATTAGGTCTTTTACTTTAGTTGAATACATGTTACTACATCCTATCCAACGATTCTTTTTACTTTTATCGTTTCTTTTTCATCTTCAATCTTCAGGAAATAGATAATTCCAGTTGTATTAGCTAGCTCAAATTCAATGGAAATCTCCTCATTTGGTGCCCATTTCTTCAGCCTCGAAATAAGAATGTCGTTTCCGAAAAATCCCTGTGATTCATATATTTTTAGAAGAGCATTGTTAATAACATCTAAACTATTATTACGAACAGTTACTTGAACGAACTTATCATCTTCAGAACGCTTGATTTTTACTACTTTTACACGTTTTGCTTCTGGAGCTAGAGTTACCTCGTGTTTTTCCCTTTTTATTTTATGCTTATCCCCCATGGGTATTGAAAATCTTAATTGGGGTTTTTTCAGGGGCTTTTGTTGTTCTTGTGGTGTTTGAATGGTTGGAGCCAACAATTCATCTATTTTTTCTTGGGACCCTCCTTCTAACTGAAAGTCAAGTTTTGATATAGGGGTTTTAGGAATTAACGAGACACACAGCTTTACAAGCTCTTGTTCAATATGATTAGATTTTTTTTTCAGAAGTTCTCCAAACTCTGGATCTTCTTGCATTTTAAGGTGGTCTTCTACTAGAAAACACAAATTTTCGCCAATAACTCCTTGTATCCTCGTTTTTAATTCATGTAAAATCTCTTGAGCAATGAAAGAGACCGCCGAGGGGGCTTTTACGATTAAAACAAATCTCTCTGCTTGCCATTTCTGAGAATCCATACCAGACCGTCTTTTAGTTCTCCTAGTTTGACATAAAATGAGAGTAGCACAGTAAATAACTCCTCCTAATTCCAGATCCATGGAGATAAACTTATTTAATTCTAAGAACTTATCTTGATGCCACCAAATACTGTGAATCGAAATAATCTGTTTTTCGTTTTTATTATTAAGTAATTCTTGTGGATAAGCAAAAAGGGGGACATGCCCTTGAATTTCATCAAAAAAGTAGAGAAAAAATCCATAAGTATCATTTGTGGTTGATTGATCAATATCTGTGGCTTGGGACAGATCCCCATGTCTCATAACTAGATATTTCTCCTTTTTTTCGAGATTAGGCAATTTTTAAATGATTATAAGAGCTTTCTCTGATGCAATACATCAATCTTACAAAACCTAAAATGTTTTTGCAACTTTATTGTTAATTCTAGTGATCTTTAAGTTAACTGACAGAAGCTGTACCAACCTCAAGAGATTTTATGTCTATCGTTGTTTTTCTGCTACTAATTCTGATGAGATAATTTTCGACTACATCGGATCTGGGAAATTCCAAAATTAAATCCTCTTTCAACGGCCAATCTTCAAGTTCTTGCTCCCAGATAGGTTCACTGAAAAATTCAGTTCTTCTTGATACCTGAATCAATACATCCTTCAAATGCTCACTCTGATTAACTAAAATTACCATTAATCCCCCTGTATCCTCTGATGATAAGATCCTCATGGTTATTTTCTGTTTAAATAACTCCTGAGCACATTGACTTGTTTCTATTGGAACCATGGAAGAATTAACTGGGCTTGGAATTATCTCTGTGGTAAAAGTATCAATCTTTTCACCAATACGGATACAGAATTTCTTCCACATAGATTTTAGTTGTCTTTCAGTTTTTTCTGTGAGTTTTACAAGCTTTTTGTATTCCTTTTTTTTAATAGGATTTGATTCTAATCGTTCACGCTTGTATAACAATCCGAGCTCTGAAGCGATACTTGATTCTAAAGTGGTTTTAAAATCAAGATAAACCTCATTTGGAATGGGATTAATATCTTTCCAATTTTTTATTACAATACCATAAATTGGTTGATCCTTCGGTGGTGTTATTTCCTGTGAAGTCGTTTGGAGCTGAAAAGCTGAATATACAAATTCTGAAAACTTCAGGTCAATTCGGAGAGGTACATTTTCTATTTTCCATACACAATGTGTCTTCAGGATGTTAATTTCATTTTGATCATGCTGTAATTTTGATGGAATGGAAAATAGGATCTGTAAACCATAAGTAGTATCAAAAGAACATAAAAAAACCCCTATCAAGCCCACTTTTGATACGAAAGTTTGCTTATTTGGTGTTGTTTTGATATTCGTTTCAAAAAAGGGATCGATATTCATCGTTTCTCCTTACATTTTTAATTTATTGACGAGAATAAGTCTTTTTGGAACAGTTTACAGTCAGGGGTAACATCTCCCTCCAACTTCAAAAGTTTTCGCAAATACAATGTAATTTTCTTTTGTGAGACTATTGACTGTTTATTGTTTCTATCCAGTTCTATTGAGCACTTTTGACTCTTTTATAGTAGTTAGATAGGTAAGTGCAAAAAATTCTTTTTTGTCACTAAAATAAACCAAGTTAACAAGGCAAAGAAATAATGTAACTAAATTCAATATCACTAGAAAATTCTTTCTACTTTGAAACGTAATTTTTTAGTATATCCTCATTTACTCACCCTAATAGAAACAATTAATCAAAAACTCTCAAATACTTGGAGAAGAATATTTTGAGTTCACAGATATGGGATCTCATTGTTGTAGGAGGTGGGCCAGCAGGCCTTTCTGGTGCTATACGGGCTGCAGAACTAGGACTATATGTTCTTGTTCTTGATGCACGTTCTGGAACAGCTACCGCAGGCAGTATGGCTGTAGATGGCTACCCAGGCTTCTTTAGCATTACTCGGCAAGAGCTACTGGATAAAATGGCTAAACAAGCAAAGTATCATGCAACTATCAATTATGCCGAAAAAGTTAGTAATCTTGAGCTTAATGATCCCCTAAAGCGGATTTATACCCAAGTCACAAGAGGAGAATTCTTTACTGAAGAATTTAAGTACGAAAGTAGAGCTGTATTGATTGCCACGGGCCTCCAACCTAAGAAACTTGATATTCCTGGTGAGGGAAAATTTAGAGGAAAAGGAGTATTCTATTCTCTTCCAGAGGGAGATTATACAGAAAAAAATGTTGCAGTAATTGGACATACATCGTGGGCTGTCCGAAATGCGCTTCATTATGATGCCATGGGCGCGCATGTCTACCTGATTACTGTTCGAGACGCTTTTGATGCCCATCCTGCTCTTATGAGAAGATTAAATGAAAGTTTTGTTGAAGTCCTATATTCACATGAAGTTTTATATTTTGAAGGAACTGATAGGTTGAAAAAAACACGTCTCAAAAACAGGGACGGAAAACAATATTCTATTTTAACAGAGATGGTATTGATTCTGAGTAGTAAGAACACAAACCGCGAGCTATTCCAAGATGCAGGTTTAGCGACTACTCCTCAGGGAAGAATTATTGTAAATTCACCTAATCAAGATACAAATATTCCTGGTGTTTTTGCAGCAGGTAGTGCAACAAGAGGGGACTCAGTAGTAGGTGTTGGGGCTGCAGAGGGGATTAAAGCAGCAGAAGAAATTTCAAGGTATCTTACTAAGTTAGAAGAGAAAGAGGTTCAAGAAGAAGAAAAAAAGGAAGAACCAATCCGTGTTCAAAGATTTACTGAAGGTAGATGTACTATCATTGAAAAAGAGGATTTATCTCCAGAAATTGTTAGATGGATTGTTAAAGCACCATTGATTGCAAAAAAAACTCAACCAGGACAATTTATTATTGTTAGAGTAATTCAGAATGGTGAACGAATTCCCCTTACTATAGCTGATAGCGATAAGGAAAAGGGTACAATAACACTGATTTTTCAAAAAATAGGGAAGAGTACCAAGCTTATGGGGACAATGGAAGCTGGTGATCACATTCTCAATCTCTTGGGCCCTTTAGGAAAACCCGTCGAAATTAAGAAGTGGGGTACAGTAGCTGTATTAGGTGGTGGTTGTGGTGTTGCACCAGTATTACCTAAAACTAAAGCTTTGAAAGAGTTGGGGAATTATGTGGTAAGTATAATATCAGCGAGAACATCTTCACTTTTAATATGTCGTAATGAGATGCGGGCCGTGAGTGATGAGCTCCATATTGCTACTGATGATGGTACAGAGGGCCATCACGGATTTGGCCTTGATATTTTAAAACACTTTGTTGAAGAAGGAAGGCATTTCGACCATGTCGTTGCTGTTGGTCCAATTCCCATGATGAAGTTCACATGTGCTTTCACCAAGGAACATAACATACCTACTACAGTAAGTTTAGCGCCTATAATGGTAGATGGTACTGGAATGTGTGGTGCCTGTCGGGTGACTGTTGGCGGTGAGGTTAAATTCGCTTGTGTGGATGGGCCTAATTTTGATGGTCTTAAGGTAGATTTCGAGGAATTAACGCGTAGATCAAGGGCCTACTTATATGAAGAACGAATAGCTGGTGAAAAAATGGCCCGAGAGAGGTCATAGAAGGAGCAAAAACAATGTCAAAGAAAAAGAAAACTAAGAAACAAAGAGTCCGTATGGCAGTTCAAGAACCAGACGAACGAATTAGAAACTTTGAAGAGGTTGCTCTGGGATTTACAGAGGAGGAGGCACTGGAGGAAGCATCACGGTGTCTCCAGTGTAAACGGCCTCGGTGTATTCAAGGATGCCCTGTTAATGTTCAAATACCCAATTTTATACTTAAAATGAGAGAAGGAGACATTAATGCGGCAAAAGAGATAATTCTATCTACTAACAGTCTACCAGCTATCACAGGGCGGGTTTGTCCGCAAGAGAATCAATGTCAAGAGTTTTGTATACACCCCAATGCAATCAGTATCGGCGCACTGGAAAGATTTGTTGCAGATCATGGGAAACGACCTGAACCTTCCCCACATAAAAGATTGAAAACCAAAGTTGCTATTGTTGGCTCTGGTCCCTCAGGTTTGACTTGTGCAGCTGAGTTGGCAAATTATGGTCATGAAGTGGTAGTATATGAAGCATTACATGAATTTGGGGGAGTATTGATTTATGGAATTCCTGAATTTAGAATGCCAAAACAAATTGTAAAAGAAGAAGTAGAATATGTACAAAGTCTAGGGGTTAGATTAGAGAAAGATATTCTAATAGGAAAGACAGTTACAGTTGATGAGCTTTTAAATGAAAACAAATTCAATGCGGTATATATTGCTTCTGGTGCAGGGACACCAAACTTTTTAAGAGTACCTGGAGAGAATTTAAGAGGAGTTTATTCTGCAAATGAATTCTTAACTCGTGTAAATCTTCTTAAAGCATATCAATTTCCTGAATATGACACTCCTGTGTCTGTGGGTGAAAAAGTAGCCGTTATTGGGGCAGGTAACGTTGCCATGGATTCTGCTCGGACTGCACTCCGCCTAGGGGCTCGTGAAGTAGATATTATTTATCGTCGTACTGAGGGAGAATGTCCAGCAAGATTGGAGGAAATCATTAACGCTAAAGAAGAGGGAGTTCTTATAGGAGAACTAACATCCCCAGTGGAAATCCTCGGTGATAAAAAAGGGAATGTAATTGGATTAAAGTGTTTACGTATGCAATTGGGTGAAAAAGATGAATCTGGTCGTAGAAGACCCATTCCAATCCCTAATACCGAATTTATTTTTCCTGTAGATACCGTAATCATAGCTATTGGCCAAAGACCAAATCAATTAATTACCCAAACAACTTCAGGTCTTGAATCTACAAAGTGGGGTACATTGGTTCATAACGAAGAAACAGGAAAAACAACACGAGAACGAGTTTATACTGGGGGTGATGCTGCTACTGGAGCGGCTACTGTTATTCTTGCAATGGAAGCTGGACGAAAAGCAGCCAAGGCCATCCATGAGATGATATTAGAGAAAGATCTAGGGAAAATAGAAACAGTGCAAGTCGAGAAATAAGTTAAAAAAGATATGAGTATAAAACTTATAACTTAATTCATTAGCTGAACTTCATTAGCAATAAAAAAGTAGTAAAAGAATTCTTTAAAGGCCAAGGTGGGAACCCCATGAAAGATAAATGGCGTATAATGCCTAAACGTATAGGGAGGAGTCGTAAAATTCAAGTGAGGCAATTTGAACCTGAAGAGATCTTCATAGAGTATGAGTTGGATGTTAGTGATCCCTCAGTAATGAAAGATGCAATTAAAGAGGCAACACAATTAGCTATTGCTTATTTAGACGAAGAAGAGAAGAAATTAAGAGAAAAAACAAAACCACGTAAAGTATCGACAGAAGAAAAACCAGTTATTGAGTATTCTCTCAAAATTACAGACGAAGGACAAAATCTAGGTAAATTTAGCATAAAACCATCTGATGACCCACAATTTGCAAATTTCATACATTTATGGTTAGAAAAGGATGAAAAAGAATTTTATGTAGGATTTTTACGCAAGGATACTGGTGATTTTAAATTTAAGTCTAAGAATAGAGATTTAATTCAACAGTATGGAATCATGAAAGGAAAGCATTTTCAAGTAGTTAAGAAATAGGAAGTCACTTCCAGTAATTATTTAATTGTTTTAACGCTTGAAGTTGGGGAAATTAAAATTAGATTTTTTTTCAATTTAGAGTAGAAGTAACAAGGTCCAATAGAAATTATAAGTTCTAAAATGAAATTCCTCCATTGTGAAAGATCTTTCAATTTTAAGGAATTTTTGGAATAAATCAGTATTAGAATTGGCCTACAAAACACTTTAAAATCATCCCAGCACTGACTCAATCGATTTCAAAAAAACGCTATTTTAAAAATTCAAATCATGAGTTGAAATTAATATGCGAGTTCGTGCTGCTGTGCGTGCTGGTAGTTGGTATTCTGGCCAAAAAGATCGGCTAATTAATGAAATTCATTCGATGTACTCCCATAAAGTAGGCCCAGGCCGAAAACCATTAGCACTAGATCAAAGGAAAAACGTTAAGAATATTTTGGGGATAGTCTCACCTCATGCTGGTTATGCATGCTCTGCTCCCACTGCTGTTCATGGATTTTTAGCCTTAGCGGAAGATCGTAAGGAAATCGATACAGCGGTATTACTTGGAAATAAACATTCTCACCGTGGACCAGAAATTTCAGTTGCCCCTTATGATGCCTGGAACACCCCCCTTGGCCAAGTTCCAGTAAATATGCTATTATTAAGAAAATTAGTTGAAAATAAGGATCAATTACCCGATCAATTGGCACAAATGATAGATTTTGACGAAACAGCTCATATGGACGAGCATTCAATTGAATTACAGATTCCCTTTCTCCAAGATATTTTTTCAGACTTTAAAATAGCCCCAATTGCGATTGGTTACTTACCGACAAGTCTTACTCAATCTTTTGGGAGTTATTTAGCTGATCTAATCAAGGAGGAAGGAATTGAAGATTCAACAATCGCTATTGCTAGTACTGATATGACTCATGGCAATTATTTCCCTATTCTTAATCACGATCAAGTCTCTACACTTGATAAGTTTGCTTTGAAACCCTTGTTAAATCGAGATCCTGAAGGATTGGAGGAAGCAGTACAAAAAAATAACATATCAATGTGCGGAGTGGGGCCTGTTAAAGTTCTTCTTTCATTCACTGAGAGATTACAGGCGAAATCAGCTAAATTGCTAAACTATTCAACTAGCGGGTTGACTTGTGGATCTAAAAGTGCAGTTGTTGGTTATGCTTCAATTGCGATATTAAAGAATAATTAAACTTAGAAATTCACAACTTCAATGTTTAAAAGAAGTGGTCTTGTGGCACAGATTCTGGTAATAGGAAAGGTCACTTATCATTTTGACTTCTCTATTTCATCTGAGTTTTCTATTCTATGTAATAAGGATAATAAGAATCCTACTACAGTTGGTACTGACGTTAAACGAACATTTGGTGGAATGGGTGCAAATGTCGCTTATGGTCTGGCAATTTTAGGATCACATCCGATTATTGTATCCCAGGTAGGGCCTGACTTTGATTGGATCTTTCGTCCCCACCTGGAAAAAACAGGAATTGACGTGAGAGTTTTTACTCATCCAGAAAAAGAGACTGCTTGTTATTACAGAATAAAAGATGAACAGGATAAAATTCTTATTGTTGATCAAGAAAATAGTTATCGATTCTTTGCTGAAAGAAATTTAGCAGAGCAACTTGAATCAAGTGAGTTTCAAACTCTTGATACTATATTCGTTGGGACAGGAAAGGTTGAGGCTGATATTAAATTTATTTCAAAGGTACAAGAACAGGCTAATAGAGTTCCTGTAGTCTACTCTCCAGATCTGAATATGAATGAATTGGTCAAATGGAGATTATCTCAAATCCTTGATAAAATCACGGTGTTGGTTTGTACAGAAAAAGAACTGGAGATAATAGAAGAACGGATGAAACAAACAAGTAATGAGATATTAGCAAATTCAAGACGGTTAATATATATTGTTTCTATGGTAGAGAGATCAAAAATCGTAATCCATTCTAAGGAATTTAAGATGAAAGTGTCTAAAGGTCCAGCAGAAGAAGTTCTGGCAGAAGAGTTTTGGTGGGATGCATTCCGCGCGGGTCTTGTCTACGGTATATCATTAAAGAAACCAATTGATGAGGCTGCTAAAATTGGTTCTGCTCTTGCATCATATGCAGTTGAAACACGTGAGAATCAACAATATTCACCGAGCTTGGAACAGGTGACTTTACGTGCTTTCGAAGTTAAAATAACCCAGAAATCCGAGTGATTCTTCTTAAATCGGCTTCAAAAACAAGCATATTACATGTATAAGATGTGAAATGGTATTGTAAGCATTTTTTTTATTTTGCAAAATTTAAGACGTATGTGTGTGCTAAATTATAATATCGGTTTGAAAGAGTTATTTGTTCTTCCTTTTTTTGAAGATTGGATTCATTCATTGCTTGAAACCCATATACTTTTCCCCTAACATATGCACGATAGCATTTAAAGAAATCTATAATCTCTGGTAATAATTCATCTCCGCTATATTCGACATATTTATTTATAAAATGTTTTGATAATTTCGATTCTCCCCAATAATCGAGATCCATTGCTAAAAATCCTACATCTTCACACACATCCCCATATCGTAATAGAGGATTAAACTCAATACAATCAAAAATTTTGATCTCCTCTTCATGTACAATGAAAATATTATTACTACAAAGATCTCCATGGTTATCCGTTATTCGTTCATCATTAATACGTTCTTGAAATAAGCCTTTATTTCCCCGCATGAAACCAAAGATCTGATTTTGAAATTCTTCGCTTTCAGTGCGAAATTGGGCTGTAGTCCGGAAATTTTCATCCCACTTTTCCCAGATATATTTTAATTTACCCCATTCAGGGACTTTTACAGTTTTTTTATGGAAATCCGCAAGCACCATTGCAATTTTTTCAATGGTAGCGGTTGTTACTCTTTTTTTCATCAAAACATTTTTCATTAAACATTCTTCTGGAAGTTGTTTCATTTTTACCCCATATTCCACGATCTCTCCTGATCCAGCGATCCTACCCTCTGAATTAATTGAAAAGACATCAATATAGATTTCTGGAGAAAATCGTCTGTTTAACTCAATTTCTTTGTAACAGAATTTCTTGCGTAAATCCAGGGTAGAGAAATCGAGAATATCTCCGAATTTTACAGGCTTTTTTACTTTGTAAGCAAAAGGTCCAGTTAAAAACACCCAAGAGATATGTGTTTCTCGTATCTCTATTGATTCAATGGGATGATCATAAGCTGAAGGTGCCTTTAACATACTAGGATTAAAAGCTGTCAATATAAGCTTTCACTTCCTTAAGAATTAACGGTAGATTCTTTTCTGTATTAATTTCTAAATGGGGTGGAATTATTGGTTCAAATCTTTCTTTGATTTCCATATAAATATTAAAATCAGCATCACTGGTATTTTCTACTTGTGTTTTTCGTCCTTGGATTCGTTGTTTGATTTTATCCTCAGAACAGATTGTTTTGATGATAATCAACTTCTGATTTAACCGCTGGCAAATTGTGAAAAGTGGTTGTCTTTTTGTTTGGGAGTAAAAAGTACCATCTACTATTACAGAAAGTTGTTGAGTTAATAAAATGTCAGTAATTAAATATAATGCATTATAAACAAGATCACGCTTTTCTTGGGTGTATAATTTATCTCCAAAGGGCACATATTGATGATGAGAGAAATCAAAAAGATTTCTTCGAATGTTGTCAGTACTCAAATAGATGTAATGATGTAATAGAGATTCAATTAGGTTTAGCGCCAAATAGGTTTTCCCTGTACCTGGTAATCCAGTCATCATAATCAAAGGCATTTAAACCAATTCACGCATTTTATGATTAAATTGCTCTCAGTTTCTTGAAAGGTAATCTTGAGGATAAAAAGGCTTAGGGAGTTTATTATCATTTTATGGTTGGGAGGGAATCCTCTTTAAAACGGCTTTATATATCATTGGATAAAATATCCTAATGAAAAATAGTTTAATTACCCCCTAACAGTCTTTTAGTACTAAAAATGATCTACAACTCTAATTGTAATCAGCTACATTGAACTTTTTCCTAGGAGAAGTCTATTAAAGCTTGGAAATGTGTCGTTCCTTCCTTGAGAATTTGGAAGATTCCTAAAATGTTAGAATTCCACTCCTCGATCCGCTGCACCATAACACCAAAGTGATATTCGCTTGAAATCCACTAGTTCAAGTCCAATATCAATTAATTCACGACGAAGAATCATTTTCAGCCTGTTAATAATTATAGGCCGCTGGTTTACAACATCATTTTCATCTACATCATTAAGTACAAGATCTATATGACGCTGAACTTGAAAGAAGAGGAAAATGTTTACTGAATCAAGTTCTAAAAGCCCTCTTGTAGACTCTTTGAGTAATTCTAGGCCTTTAATATGGTAGCTAAGGACACCTCGAAAATCAATTTCGTTTTGATTTGCTGTAATTCGGGTATAGGAAAAATCTAGATTATATATACAATGCTTTTGGACTTTCATTTGGGCATCTCCTCCTAGTATTTCCTATATAAGGTTTCACTAAACAAGGAAGGAAACCGTTATTTAAAATTATTGGATAATAAGGTCAGTGAAGGTGAAACTATCAACATCTACAAGCCCTTTGTCTGTAAGCTTTAAATGAGGTATAACAGAGAGAGCCATAAATGATAACGCCATTAAGGGCTCATCAAATTCAGTAATTTCAGAGAAAACATTATTCAACTCAGTTAATTGATTAAAAAGAACCATAAATGGTTCTATGCTCATTAAGCCACCATAAGAAAGGGGGAGCTTTTGGATTTTATCTCCCATGATAACAATGTATCCTCCCTTGATTTGATGCAATATTTCAACTGCTTTGGTCATTATGATATGATCAGTTCCCGTTACGATGAGGTTGTGGCAATCGTGGGCTACTGTTGTTGCCATTGCAAAATCCTTAGATGTAATACGAAATCCTTTGACAAAAGCATTCGCAATATTACCATTAATCCCATAACGCTCAATGACTGACAATGATAGGATGTCTTTCTCAGGGTCAGGATGTATCCATCCATTTTCCACTTTGAGATTTTCTACTAATGCTTCAGTAATCACTGAGTGCGGTAGGACACCAATAACTCGAGTTTGATACGTTCCATCTGAAAGTGCGACTGTTGCGCGAAATGCTTCTGGGGTGATTGGTTGTGTTAATTTTACCGTATCAATAGCCCACTGTGGAAAATTAGGTTCAGGAAACTTCCAATTCAGTGTTTTGTCTTGAAAGACGATCTTTCCGCCAAAAATGACTGAATTTATTTGAAATTGTCGTAGGTCCTCAAAAACAACTATATCAGCAATTTTTCCAGGAGCGATGCTTCCGAGCTTGTGATCTAACCCAAAATATGTTGCTGGGTTGATGGTAGCCATTTGTAATGCTGATAATGGAGGGATTTCTTCTTCAACAGCGATCCTTAATTGATTATCCAAATGCCCATTTTCTAAAAGATCAATGACATTACGATCATCTGATGCTATGAGGCAATTTCTCAGATCTAAATTGGTACCTTTAACTGCTTTCAATAGATTTCTTAGGTCTTTAGTTAGAGATCCCTCTCTTGCCATAACTTTCATACCTTTACGTAATTTTTCCAGAAATTCATCTGCTGTAGTACTTTCGTGGTCCGACTCTATACCAGCTGCTATATAGGCATCTAAATCTCTACCAGAGACGCCAGGGCTATGACCATCCACAATATTAAGTTTAGAACCTAATTTAACTTTAGTTAATAATTCATCGTCTTTGAAAAGTACTCCTGGGTAATTCATTACTTCTCCAAGGCCAAAAAAACGAGGTTCATTCTCAATGAGCTTTTTTATTATTTTAGAATCAATATTATGAGCTGAAGTTTCTAAACCTGGTGCTGCAGGCACACAAGATGGTATTTCAATTAGAAATCGTAAAGGAAGATTTTCGGATTGATTGAGAAGAAGTTGAAGTCCTCTTACTCCTAAAGCATTACCAATTTCATGTGGATCTAGGAGTACAGTAGTCGTTCCTCGGGGAACCACAACCTTGGCAAATTCCGTTGGTGGTAACATTGTGCTTTCAATGTGAAGGTGAGACTCAATAAGGCCAGGTGACACGTATTTACCTTGAATATCAATCACTTTATGGCAATTTTCTGGATCTAATGAGTTTGGTTCTGCGACATTCGCTATACGGTTACCACAAATTGCTATATCTGCTTTATACAATTCTCGAGTAATCACATTTGCCAGTGTTCCCCCTCGAATTAGCAAATTGGAAGGTATTTCACCACGCGCGCAAGAGATCAATTCTTTAAGGGAAGAAATGTTCAATTTAACCAAAGCTCCAAAAATTAAGAAGAATATCCTAAATTATTGAAGAGATTTCAAAATTAGATTCAAAAGGTCTTCAACGGCTAGGCTCTTTCGTTTAATGATTTTTAGTCTAAGCTCAGAATTTTCCGCTTCAAATTGGAGATATTCTGTAAAGTTCTCAAGGAGGGCTTGTTTTAACATCAGAGGTAGAGTTAAACGGAGGAAGGCTTTATTCCGTTCTGCTGTTTGATCCATATGATAACTAACAATGGTGATAAGCTGATCTGTTCGGGAAATAAGTCGCTTAAAATCACTACCAATGATATTGACAATTGAGTCATCAGAATCTAACTCATTATCCAAAGAGAAAACTTCATCCATTGTTGTAGACATTGGTTTAAGGACATTTTCAGAAAAGGTTGCGAGAGAGGTTTCGAGCTGTGACTCGAAATCAATTTCAAGCAAACTGTTCAATGCGACGAAATAATCATTTCTTAGAGGCCGTAGTTCAGCAGTGGAAGCATAAAGCTGTTTATCAGTTCCACGAATGGAAATAGGATAAAAATCTCCACGGTAGAATTCGAAATATCCAGCTTCGGGAGGGTTTGTAAAAATTAGGGTATATCCTCCAATTTTCTGAGCTAAATCTTCTAATAACTCTATTGTTACAAGTGGCATGAGCTCTAAAGGAAATTTATCATCGATTTCAATACGGTGGTTTATGTCTGGACTGGGATCATTGAAATTAATCACATCGATTGTTCGGGTACTACCATCGATATCAAGGACACAACTAACCTTATCAGGCGAAACCTGAACAGATTTCAGCGCTTCTAGTCCAGGTATATCTAAGTTTTTCTCCGTTGTTGGCCCCTCAATCGATATTGGAGGGAATAAGGAAAAATACAATTCGCTTTCACCACAATATATGTATACAGGTTATCACAAATGCTATAAAAGATAGACATTTGTATTCACATGGGATCATCAGCTAGCTCGTTACCGATACGAACCTCCATCATATTGGGCATAACCCTATGCCCTCTATCCTGTCTGTTTGTTCACCAAACTTTCAGGAATGCTTATTTTTAACTCTACTGGTAATCATGACTTCCTGTGATTCGGTTGGGATGTCTAGGCCAAAATTGTCTGCCCACCTGACCATTTCCCATTCTTACCGGGATGAATGCGAAGAGCAAGGTTTTGCACCCGTTGACACTAGACCCGTCTTAGTCATAGATCCTAGCGATTCTTTTCTCGATTTACTCTTAAATATGTTTTTATTTGGTGGATTTATCAAATCTGAGGTTATCATTTAACTAGGAATTTTATAAATTTAACTTAACCTGTTCTTAATATAAGACTTGTTTTATTGACTTGTGCAAAGGAAATTCAATAACAAAATGAGGATCATTTTTTCAATAAATCTCCCAAACCGCTTGATTCTAACCATTCCCTATCTTTCTTACTCATTCGTGAAAAAGCTGGGGCTTTTGTTTTTGATAATAATTTAGATGTTTTTTCCAATCTTTGTTCTGAAATCAACTGAAGAATTAGCTTTTTTGCTTCCAACATTGAGATTTCATGAATCCTGTTTGAAAACCACGGTTCTAGACTCTTCGCTCGTTTTCTTTTAAGCCATCGAAAATTTCCATCCAAACAAACAGATATTCCCCAATCTGCACTATTTCGTTGAATCCTACCGTGAGCTTGTTGTATTGATATTAAAACGTCGTTCTCAAGGAATTGAGGATACTTTTTAGCCTTTTTCTGAATAATTGGATCTCTCAACATTGGAAAAGGTAATTTTGGAATTATACATAATCGTGCTAGGTCATCATCTAAGGAAATCCCTTCCCACCCTGAAGGAGTAATTAGAACGTCTCCTTGACGATTTGATATGAAACTCTTAATAGCTTTGTCTGATTTTCCAGCTGAATGTGTAATAACTTCAAGCTGTTTTGACCTCGCAAGTCCGTACATCAGATTAGCTAATTCAAAACTAGAAGTTAGAATCAAAGCACGTAAATGGTGTTGTTTCAATAAATCAAGAAAAGTTTGAGATTGATTTTTTATAATTTGAAATGATTTTCCCTTTTTCTCACTAGTTGCGGTCGAAAGCTTCTCTGCTTCCTCCAACAGTATGAAAGGGTGATTTTTTTTATCAAATGAGGAGTCTTCATGTATATAATGACAATATTGGGTATTTAATCCAAGTAACTTAGCTAGGTATTCACCATCCCCAATTGTTGCTGACAAAAATAGGTTCTTACTTCCACTAAATAATTGGGTAAAAATGTATGCGATTTCAAAGGGTTGAATAATAAGTTGAACTTGTTTTTTTGACTTGTCACGTTGAAAAAAGAATGTTAGATCTGAAGATACGGGATTAGCAATTAAATCAGAAAGAGCAGCAACCATCTCCGTGATCTTTTGGAGTTCTCTTAACAAATCAAGTTTAATGGTAATCTGAGAACTTTCATTCAACATTTTGGCGATGTTTCTTTCACGTTCAGTTAAGACAGCTTGGAGTTGTCGTATGAAATTTAATCCTGTATCTTGCTTTACTTCAATCCATTGGCGTTTCTTAAGCTTGTTTTCCCAATTCACAAACTTGGTCAATAATTCCTGGTCTTGGGTAATGTTAAATAAAAAAGACTTATTGATTTCCACACGCAATAAATTTTCTAGATTGAATAAATTATGTGCTTCATCAAATATTCGGAAAGTCGCTTTATCTTCCCCCAAATCTACGTATTTAAAGACCCACCAGTTTAAAATTCGAACTTGGCTTCTTCGGATTTGTTGTCGAGCTTTTAATAAAGGACACTGCCGTTTTGAACGACAATTCTGAGCATAGTAAGGATCAAATGCACAAGGGGAGATATTTGCTCCTGAACGTATAATTGGACAATAATATGCTGATCTTCCCTTTAATAAAGCAACGGAAAAATCATGTTTTCGAGCATACTTCTGTAAGATGTTGAACCAAAAATCTTGATGCATCCGATAGGGAACCAAAATATCTATCTTATCTGATGAGTTGGTTTGAAGATAATCTGATATAATACATGCAGCAAGATCGGTTTTCCCAGATCCTGTCGGGAGTGAACAAAAAAAAGAGTTATATTGAGACCATTTTTGTGAAATAGCATTAAAAGTACGTTGCTGTTGAGGACGAACAGTGGGATGTATAATTAATCTTGAAATGTGCGTGTTCACGAAGCTTCCTCAGATTGAAGAGGTTGTCAGTTTAATGGTAATCAGAATTCTATACTACGCTGAATGGAAAAATAGAATATAATTTCTCAGATGATTATTCTTAATATTTGTAACGTGTTGCCTTTTTCAACTTTTTTGCTGTCTTTTTATTCATACCATTGGGAACCCTGGTAGAAGGAAAAAGCACTCCGTCACCTTTTGAGATTCCACTACCCTTCGATTCAGGTTTTTTATGTTTCAATCGGGGACGATGTTTTCGTTTTAACCGCAATGAGCCTTTTTGCTTGGGAGACATAAGGACATATTCCCATCTTTCATTCGTTTCACATAGTCCCGAATGAGATTTTACTCTTATTTTTTACGGAATCGGCCGATAATACGACTTAGGAAGGATTCCTTTCGTTCTAGTTCTTCAATCTTCTCTATAACATCCTTATCGCGATGATGTATGGCTTTAAGGCGTATCAACGCCTCTTCCTTCTCCCCATGCTCAATATAATAGTTTGCTAAAAGCTTATTAGTTTCAGGATCATTTGGATTAAGCTGTTGGCACTTTTGTAATTTTTTCAGAGCTGCTTCATGATCACCTTGATGAGTTAAAATTTCAGCCTGATGTCGGAGAGCCAGGGGAAAATCAGGTTTGAGCTTTATTGCTAAATCATATTTTTCATAAGCAGGTCGTAGCTGTTCGTTGATCTGTAGGATTCTAGCTGAATTGAAGTACGCCCACTCATTTTCTTCAACTAGATTGCTTAAATCATAATGTTCTAAGGCTTGAGATAGATCACCTTGGCAATAGTAATAATTCCCAAGACGAATTAACAAACGTTGATCAATTATTTCTTCTATGATATTGGGTGAGTGACGGATTTCTTTGAGACTAACTTCGAATTTTTCAATCAGGAAAGTTAATTGCTCTTGCTCTTGGCGTGATAATTCGTCTAGAGAAAAATTTTCTCGAATTTCCTGCGTAATTCCGATTCTATCGAAAATCTGAGAAAGACTGTTTTGTAGATGATAAAGTTCTTGGACGGATGTCACAATAATTCCTCTTGTCAAGGTTATTGGTTATTTATTGTTAGAATTTTCATTATTATTGGTCTATCAATGACTATTCGAAAATGATCTTCGTTTAAACCTCGATTCAGCAAAAATTATGATTCCTGCTAAGTAATTTCGCAAGAAACTAAAAAGTTTTTCCATTTTTTTGTTTTAGATTATTCACAAACAGATTTAATACTTCTAATTTTTCTGTTAGTCATAAGAAAATCACCATGTAATAGTAGGAAATCTCATTATTGAAGTCAAAAAAGTAGGTAAAAAGGACTGAGATTTATGGTTGACGCTGTTGTATTATTATGTGTATTTCCAGGTAAGGAATATTCTGTTAAAGAAGAAATAAATAAAATAGACCAAGTCAAGTCATGTCGTATTACATTTGGTGAGTATGATTTGGTAGCTGAAGTACAGACGGATAAAGTTAAGGCATTAGGAACCCTCATGACTAAGAAAATTCGTTCAATTGAAGGAATAACGAAATCAATAACACTTATCATTAGTGAATCCCTTGGAAACAATAATAATCAATTATAACGTGCTAATACGTATATAAGCTTAAAAGGATCAACCAAATAGATCTAAACAAACGAAATAAAGATGAATTAAAACCAGCGGATTTTACTTAAGGGTATAATGAGAGTAATGGTTTCTCCAATGGTTGGGAGGATAGGATAGTTTGAGGGTATTTGAACTGCGATCTGGTTGTTGTCTGGTAATTGGAAAATGAGTCGATGTTTAGTCCTGCCCCATATAATACCTAACAACTCTCCTGTAGTATCTAGATGATCATTTTGGTTTTTATTTAAGTTTTGAAACCCAATATCTGCTTCAGGGATCCAACACCCTAAAATCGGTTTTTCTAGTGTAAACTTTGGACGAGGAAGCAAACCTAGCGATGTCATTACCACATCTCTTCCATTTTGATCCTTTGTATGTTTAATAATAGGAAATATGTTGGATTTACCCATAATTTGCATAGCTTTTACAGAAGTAGGAGAATCAAAGACATCTTTAGAGGATATAATTTGAATGGTTCGGCCAGCATCCATCAAAACTAAGTGATCACAAATGGAGATAGCCTCCTCAGGATTATGAGTAACAAAAATAGCAGTTGTTGTGGTGGTTTTGAGGATTTTCCTAATTTCCCAACGCAGATGAAAGGACAATGTGGTGTCTAATGAAGTCAGAGGTTCATCCATCAATAATAATGCTGGTTCTGGAGCAAGAGCTCGTGCAAGAGCTACTCTTTGTTGTTGGCCTCCACTTATTTCATAGGGTAGTTTTGATTCTAGATTTTCTAATTCTAGCATTTTCAACAAGGATTTTGTTTTAGCAATTATTTCTGGTTTTTTCCACTTTTTTGCCCTTAATCCAAAAGCTATATTCTCAAAAACGGTTAAATGAGGAAATAAAGCCAAATTCTGCGGAATATATCCAAAATTACGCAATTCGGGCGGAACTTTTACAATAGATTCACCCTTAAGACGAATGTCCCCGTTTGTTGGAGTTATCAAACCCAGAATAGCCTTCAAGATGGTTGTTTTACCACATCCAGATGGCCCAAGAATTCCTAATATCTCCCCTTCTGCAATTGAAAAACTAACTGAATCAACAGCGATTACATCCTCAAATTTCTTAGAAAGATTTTTAATTTCGAGGAAAGCCATAATTCTTCTCAAACTCCAATTCTAAAAATGGAATTCGTCTTCACCAAGTTTTTGGACAAGGAGAAAGGCAATAATACAAACTAAGATTAAAATTGAAGCCATTATTGCAGAATTTTGTAATTGTCTTAGATTTAAGAATTTATAGATTCCAATCGTCATCGTTGTGAATTCTGAACGAGCAATAAAATATGTAGCTCCAAATTCCCCAAGACTAATAGCGAGTGCGAAAGTCGCTCCAGCTAAGATACCAGATGAAATTATCGGGAATTCAATATTTCGGAAAATATACCACCTAGAGGCTCCCAATGTTTTTCCAATTTCAATCAAGCTGAAATCAATTTTATTATACGCAGTACTGACTGTACGTGATACAAAAGGATAAGCAGCAATAAGATGAGCGAGTATGATGGGTATCCATGCATCTTGAGAGGAAATTCGGATAAATCCAAAAGCTCGGAGCATTCCTAGGCCAATGGTAATAGAAGAAGTTACTAATGGAAGAATTAGAGACCACGAAATGATCAGAGCTATGAAATGGTGCTGTCCTAGAAATTCTGATCTTCTGACTACATAAATCGAAACAACTCCAAAAAAAGCTGATAAAATTAATGTGATGAAAGCAAAAAGCACTGAATTGAAGATTAAATTAATTGCAGATGTGTTTGCCCCTAAAGCAGGATTTGACTTTGGAGCCCACACTAAACCAGCTTCATTTAGTCTGAAGCCTAAAAGACTGAAAATCGCTTCAATGTTCCAATTATTAGTCATGCGATCATAAAAAGCAGAGAAAAAGATTATAACGATGGGGGAAAGAAGAAAAATGGTTATAGAAGTGATATAGATGACTATTATACAGAAATGGAACTTATCATGAGAAAGAAGGCCTTTTAATTTCGTTTTTGATCTCTCTCGGATTTCTCCAATGGTTAAAGGTGTAGTTCTGCCATATTTCCAAAATCCCCCTCCAATAAGTCCAAGTAAGAATATCAGTATAATATTGACACGGAAATAAAGAAAAAACAGAACTATTCCCCCCAAAATTAAACATTGTAGAATTTTAATCCAAATTGCCGAGAAAAATACTGGAAATCTTTCACGTTTGAAAACAGGTTCAGAAAAATAAAGGTATGAAATAATGAGAATAGAGGTAATGAATAATTGAAATAACGCTAATGCAGCAGCTTGATGATAATCATATCGATAGTGAAATAGAGAGTAAATCTGTACCTCTAATGTTTTAAATTGAATTCCTCCCAAAGATAGAACAACTGCAAAAGAAGTGAAGCAGTAGAGAAAAGTGAGGATTCCACTAACTAGAATAGCTGAGCTAATTTGGGGGAAGGTTACATAACGAAAGAAGTGGAGTTTTCGACTTCCAAGAGTAGTTGCCACCTCTTCCATATCCACATTTGCCTTTGCCCAAGCGCTAGATACTAGATGTAAAACAATAGGGACATTGTAAAAAGCATGGACGAGTATTATTCCATCGAATGTTTTATATAAATGGATTGGAGGACTCTCTAAGTTAAAAGATGTCATTAAAAAAGAGTTGATAATTCCATTTGGCCCGATTAGTAAAACAAAACCTAGTACAACGACAATTGGTGGTAATACAAACGGTACAGTTAAAATAGTTTTTAAAGATTTATCCCCTGTAAATTGGTACTTAGCAAAGATGTAGGCACCAGGTAATCCAATAATTACTGTTATAATTGAACTGATAATAGCTTGATTAATAGTAAATTGGATAAAGTATAGATTCAATGGATCTATTAACGCATCTCTCATGAATTCAAAAGTAAATACACCTGAAGTAGATGTAACTGCATCAATTAAAATAAAAATAAGGGGAATGTAGAAGAACAAAAGAGAGATTAGCAAAGGAGTCAATAAAATTGCGTTGAATGATTTATTAATGATCTGTTGTTTTGATGTTTCACTCTGGAGTACTTGAACCACATATGCTACCTTCACAATGTTCAAACAGAAAGATTAACTTTTCTCTTTAGCCTTCTTCGAATAACAATGAGAATCATTGGGATCAGGATGAATAAACTCGGAGGAAATGGTGTTGATTCAGCTATGGTATAACCTAAGATCATTACTTGTTCCCAAATATCTAGCCATTCATCTAAAGACTTTTTTAGTTCATCAGGGGTGAAAAAATCATTCAGTGGTGTAACAGTTGTAGGATCAATTGCATAATTATAGCTCTCTGGAAGTTTAGCAAGCTCATTAGCAGGATACATCCAGTTGGTTTCAGGAATTATTTCTTGTACAGTTACTCCTGTAAACCAATCAATGAATTTTTGAGCTAAAACAAGATTTTCAGTTCCTTTTAAAATACCTAAACCTTCAATTTGTAACCAGCCGTACTTCGAACCATTTTCATGAGAAACTGTTGCTCCTATGTAAGTTGTATTGTAAGGTTTTCCGTAGAAAAGGTAATCATATGCAGGATCCGTTCCGTATGACACTACCATTGGCCGATTAGCAGCAGGAGTGTAAAAAACATCAAATGCGTCCCCCCAACTATCTTCTACTTGTATATCCTTCCTTGTATCGTTCCACCAAAGTTCCCAGTCTTTATCAAGGACTTTTTCATAAACTCCGATTGTCCACATAAGAAAACCAAGACCTGTACTGCTTAATGTTGGATCTTCGGTAACAAGCATTTGAGCTACTTTGGGGTCAAGTAAATCGTCAAGTTTGAGATTGTCAATGGTTGGTACATTTGATGAATTCACTAAATGTTTGTGATAAATTATAGCAATAAGGCCATAATCGTAAGGGGTGACATAATGGTCAGGATCCAGTCCATTGATAGCACTTTCCGAAAGGTCGGGCAGCGTAGAAGCCTCGTACGGAATGAGGATACCTTGAGTTAACGCTTCGTAAATCAATATATTGTCAATTCCTATAATAATGTCAGCTTTTGGCGAATCTTTTTCTGCTACAGCCTTAGCAAGGACAGAGTTTGCATCATCAAAATACTCTAGTTCAATAATACAATTTTCTTGGTCTTCAAAAGCATCGAAGACGCGAAGGTTTGCATCAGTAGCATTTAATCCCCAGTTAATTAGGGAATCATAAGTGTAAATGGTTAAAGTAGGGGTTTGATAGGTCGAGTTGAGATGACCACTAGCGATTGAGACTTGAGCGAGGATGAGCGAGGCTGAAACGATAAGAACTACAACTATTAAGGTCCACTTCAGAAATATTCCACGAACTGGTTTTATTACATCTTTTATCATGTCCGTACAACCTCTATGAAAGATTATTGAAAACAAAGAAACCTCCTTTCATAGATTTAAATAGTATAGGTTAATAATATAGGGGCCCTATAAAGCCTTAACCAGATCCAGAGCTTGAAATCTTTCTTGGGCAAAAGAGAGGAACTCGATAAAAGAGGGATGCGGCTCTACAATGGAAACAGATGTTGATTTAAATCGCGCTGCTTGAATTACATACCATAAACCAGACATTAAATTCATTAAGTTACAAGTGAACTTCAAAACCTTGGGATTGATTTGATCACCCAGCTGTTCTTCAAATTTTTGAACAAAAGTTTGTTGGGTTTTTTGTGGAAGCTGGTTTTGAGTTATAAGATAAGCTAAATCAATACATGGATCCGCTAGGGTTGAATACTCCCAATCGATGAAAGCGATTTCATTATTTTTTTGCGAATAAATGATGTTAGAGAAAACAAGGTCTCCATGAATTCGAACACCAGGTTTAGCAGTTTTCATACTTTGAAGTTGATGAATATGGTCATTAAAAAATTGATTCACTCTCTCATACGAAGGAAAATGTGAAAACTCTGTTTCCAGAGAGGGAGAGGTAGGATACTGCCGTTCAATCCCTTTGTATTCAAGAAGATATCGTTTAATCACATCATAGTAATGGAAATCACCAGCTGTGGATTCCGTTAAGCTGTGAATAGACATGAGAGCATTAGATAGAAGTTCCATATTATTTATGAGTAAATCGTGAGTGAAAGGTTGTCCTTCAACCCACTTACGAGAAATGAAAAACCTTTTTCCATCATCATAATATTTCAATAGTCGAGGAGCATGGGCGTTGTGTTTAAGCAGCAAAAGGCTATCTTTCTCACGTAGAAAACGTAGAAAGATAGGATCATTTATTTCATCTGTAATTTGATATTCCTTGACTAACCATGAATCGTTAATGAGGATATTCTTATTGTTTAAACCATCTTCGATTATGCGTGCAGAAGTGATTTCTTTTGGTAGAAGAATAGGAGGAATCTGTGTTAGAAGCTTTGAGTAGTGGTTCATTTGATTAAATATCCTTATTGATCAGCGATTACTACTGAATTCTCGTGATCTGAAGTAAAAGTACTAAGGAAATGCACTTTTATCTCTTTGTATTAAATAGTAGTTAAAAGACCATGACAAATTTAACCTAGCTTCACGAGAAGTCCCCTTTTATTCATATGGGGGATGAACAGTGAGGTAAATATTACCTCAAAGACAATGAAAAGGGGAAAGAAGGAATAATAGGAACAGAAAGGTCAAAAGGAGAAATAATTGCTACTTAAGTTGGAAAAAGTGGTTAAGAAGGCTTATATAAAGTATTGGACAAAAAATATCTCAGGTTAATTACATGGTAACTCTCACAAGGAAGTTCACAGTCATTCCTACACCACAACAGGAGGAGGTACTACGGGAATTATCAGAGACGTGTCGACTACTGTACAACCATGCACTAACAGAAAGAAAATATCTTTATGATACCTACAGCCATTGTGTTACTTATAGAGAGCAGCAGAACGCCTTACCACAAGTAAAGAAGCTGTTCCCTAGGTACAACCAGGTCTACTCCAAAGTCCTCCAAATGACGCTTAAAAAGCTGGACGCGGCGTATAAATCATTTTTTGGGTTACTAAAGAGCGGAGATCATACTGTTCGGCCACCAACCTTCCGAGGCAAGGATTATTTTTTCACATTATGTTACAATCAATCAGGTTTTAAAATAACGAAGCAGACTATACGATTCTCTCACAAACATCCGAGTGAGACAGAATTAATCTTTCCAGTCCCGTTTGACTTTTCTACTTACGTCATTAAACAGATTGAGATCTTTCAAGATCACTATGACAAGCAGTTCTACTTAGCAGTTACGTTTGACCACGAGGATCCCCCTTTCATTGACAATGGATTATACCAAGCGTTTGATCTTGGTACGACTAAACATACGGCCATTAATCTACATGGAAAATTTCTCGAATCAACGGTCAAGCGTCCCGACAAATATTGGGAACCGAAGATTCGCTCTTTGCAGCGGAGAAGAGATCACTGCAAACAGGGGAGTCGCAGACACCGATTGTTCAGTCAACGGTTAGCGACCATCACACGGAAATGTCGAAACCAAACGAGGGACTGGCAACATAAGCAAAGTATCAACCTCTTACAAAATACCAAAGCCAATACCATTATCGCGGGTGATCTCTCACCTAAACAAATGACTGGCAAGAAAAATGGAATGATTAAGAGGGAGAAGAAGAAGTATCAGAGGAGTATTAATCGTGGTGTCCACAACACTGGCCATCTAGGTCGCTTTATCGAATTACTGACCTATAAAGCGAAAAAGTTAGGTAAAAGAGTAACAGTAATTGATGAACGGGATACAACCAAAACCTGTGCTGTCTGTGGTCATATAAAAGAGAGGATGCTTCTTTCTGAACGCATCTATCACTGTGAGGTGTGTGGAATCGTCCGTGATCGCGACAAAAACTCTGCGATCAACATAATGAAGCGATTTCTCTCACACAATGCCCTGTGGACGGGTTATCAGTACTTCATAAATCGGATTGATAATCTACGATATACAGTCAATGGTAAAACGAAAGTTTCCCCTCATCTTGTTGATAAGGGGTTCGGCGAACTCGTAGGAAGCCCCTTGCTTTAGCTGGTGGCGGTTCACATGAGAATTTATTAACTACGAAAATAAGCAATATTTTAATGATGTTCACCTTTTGATAAAAAAAATAAGTCGTAAGTAATAGAATTTAATTATGTGATTATATGCATTTTATTTGCGAAATCGTCCCATCGAGCTTCTTAACTCCCCTGCGAAAAGCTTTGGCTCAAGAATTAGCTAATCAGGGTTTTGTTCAGATAGAGATCGCACAACTTCTCGGTGTTTCACAACCTGTAGTTTCATCCTATTTAAAGGCACCAAAGTCTCCTCCCACTCCTGTAACATCAAGACCTGCTTTTAAAGAGCTAGTTTCTAATCTTGTATTGAGAATTAAGAGCGATTCAACAGCAGTATTAGATCTTATGGAAATCATTTGTCAAGAATGTCAACAATTCAGAACTGCTGGACCATTATGTGACGTTCATAGAAAGAAAACTTCATTGGATTTTCCCCCTGATTGTAACCTATGCTTTCCATCAGCAGTACAAACTGAAGTTTTCAACCAAAAACTCCAGACGACAAGAGAACTGTTTGAAGCAGGACAAAGATTAGTTAACACTGGAGAAGCATTTGGTCAATTAATTCCTGAAATTGGATGTCAGTTTGTAAGTCTAGCCAAGAATAGTCAAACATTAGCCGATGTTGCTGGTTTTCCTGGTAGAATAATCAAAATCAAAGGAAAAGGGAGAATTGTCTCTTCTCCCGAATTTCAACAAGGGTTCACTCTCGCTCAAATCCTAATTCATTTTAGAAAACATGGGTCAGCTCATAGATCAGTAATATCTTTACGAAACACAGAAGAGATTTTAAAAACGCTGGAATCAGAAAAATACATCGTTAAAACTGAGGAAGCCGATAAAAATTGGAAAAAAACCCTTGAAACATTTTCTAGTGAAGAAATTAGAAAAATTGAAGTAATTGCTGATGCTGGAGGAGTCGGCCTCGAAGCTATCCTTTATCTGTTTGGAAAAAGTCCCACAGAAATAGCAGAATTTCTCACTTCTAAATTTTAAAGAATTCCTGTAAAAAAAATGTAGAACAATCTCCCTAAAGAAGTGAGGAGGAAAAGAATTAATTTTAAGTCATAAGATGTGGTAGATTATCATCTTAGCACTCTGTTCGGTTGAAATCTTTACGTCCTCCCATTCGGAAGAGGTTAAAAGTAAAAATTCCAGAATTTCCCTGTTAGGGTTATATAAATATAGAATTAAGTGATATTCCTAATATCAGCATAATATCTGCTTATATCAAGTGAAGAAGGATCTCTTGTAGATAGACAAGAAATGGATATAATATTCCATTTCAACCAAATGCTTTTCAAAAGTCCGACAAAAAATAGCTCTGTTTTCTTGAGGATAGAAAATGACACTAAAATACCAAGAATACTTTTTAAAAGCGATCTTATTGCTTCTCCTAGTTTTAATGATATCATCAGTGTCCATGAATCAGCCAAACAATACAATTTATCCTTTTAGCAATTATTTCGCGTTTGGGAAGGATGGAACTATTACTAATGGGCTTCATAATCAGAGTTATAGGTCAGAAAGTGGAATGAAGATCCAAGAGGCGATTAGTGAACAGGATGCCTATAAATTCCGGTTCATCTTCAAGACTCCCAAAGAACCTTTTGAAATGCTCTCATTACGTATGCAAATGTTATTCACAACCAAAACTACCAGTTTTATTTGTTGGGGTGGGTTACATAATGTTACAATTAACGTTTTTCCGTTTGAATTGGCTACTATTGAGGGAGTGAACAACTCTGTTCAAGTAATAAATGCCTTGGATTTATACCGTGGAACAAACATTCAATTTAATTTTAATACTACCGCTTTCAAAGAGTTAGAATATTTTGAGGTGTCTTTCTCGTCATGGAATGCCAGTGACAGCCTAAAAGGAATCCAATTTGAACAAATACGATTTCATTTGACCCCAATAACAGGGATCCCTAGTCAGTTATTCTTACTCATCCTAGGAACCATTGGATTATTTGGCTTATCAATAGTTTATCCACAGCAGTTTGGAAACATTTTGTTGCTGTTATTTGGAATCATTCTTCTGATGATGCCCCTAACAATAATCACTCAAGTGCAGAATATCCTCACCTCTCTTCCTGAAGAAAAGGAGGAAGGTGTAACGCGTTTCACATTCTTTAACCGAGTGTACGAACGACGAGATTTAGGAAATGGTTATTTCTCACTTCAAATGGTAAAGGACTTATCAACAGCATTTGAATTACAGGCACTATCAGGAACAGGCGCTAGCGTTGTTTATCCCAAAATTGAGCAAACGATCGAAGATAGTGAAGTAGATTTACAATTAAATGAAACAGAGCATATTGATACAACTATTGAGGAGGAATCAACTTCTCCATTAGTTGACGTTGCATATCCCTATTTGCAACCAAATTTTGCGTTTAGCGATATAACAGGGAGTCCTTCGTGGTGGAATAGCAACTACCAATACGTCAAGCAAGTTAGAATAACAGCAGGATCCGAAATTGGGACAAATTATACTATCCAAGTAGATTTAGATACACAAACTCTGGTTTCTGCGTCCAAACTGCGAGCTGATTGTAAGGATCTACGAGTGGTCTACTATAACGAAACTGATTCAACCTGGTATGAACTAAACAGGGTGGTTCTGAAAAATAATACACAAAAAACTGCAGTGTTCTTTAAACTCCAAAAAACAATAACTGCATCTTCATCAGATCATAATTATGCAATTTATTATGGTTTTCGGTCCGGAGATCCTGGGAATCCTCCTTCAGACACTTCAAAAATCTTCATAGATTATGATGACTTTAGCAGTGGAAACTTAAATTCCTATATTACAACATCTTGGGCTGCGACAACTGATGGAACAAAACCCACCAACATCGGATGGTGGACTAATAATAATATCGCGTCAGGATCTAATACAGCTTATGGGACACTTGAACGATCAAATCTAGTAACCAATAACACTCAAGTATTTGTAATGTATAAAGCAATAGCTTCCACAAGCTCTTCTATTAGTTTAAGGACAAACATTGGTGGACCAAATTATCTCTATTTAGATCAAAATTCAACTGCCATATCTCTTCGTCGATATACTGGCTCTACTATCCAATATACTTCAATAAGTGGAGGTTACTCCACTGCACTTTGGTATTTTTATAAATTCCAGATTGTAGGAGATACCCTTAAAGGAAAACGTTGGGCAACTGGGAATAACGAGCCAAGTGCATGGACATTAAGCCACACTGCAAGTGGACTTCCTTCAAGTGGTTCACTAACGTTTTACGAAAGTACTACTTTTTCATATATGAAAATAGGCGTGTGGGCAGTGATGGCTGCGGTGGAAACTCCTCCAACAATAACTATTGATAGTGAAGAAAATGATATACCTGAAATAACAGAAATTACTGTCACTAATGACGATGAGGGAGAAATTCATTCCCAGAGAAAAGATTATACTTTTCGAGTGAATGCGACAGATCTCTCTGGCTATACAGATATTGAATATGTCCAACTGAATTTTACAGTAAATGGTGTTGAATTCTCAGTCGGATACAATAGGACTGATAGTAGCTATAGTGAAATCTGGGATCCCTTAAATAACATGAGTCTAAGTTCAGCAAGCGGAACTGGCTCTGTGAATGATTTATCAGTAACGTTTGACATTACATTTGACTGGGATTTTCCCACAGGAACAGGGATTCCAATTGAGGCATTTGTAAATGACTCATTAGCACATTCGGATAATGAAAATTCGATAAGTACTTATTCATTCAATCATGATATCGTTGTCTCTTCTTTTACTTCAGATGATTCGTCTATTAATCCGAATAATGCGTCAGATCTCACATTCACAGGAATTATTCGTTATAAAGGGACTTCCTATTCAGTTCCAGATGCACAAATTGATCAAGTCTCTATTTTTAGAGACCCTGCAAATCCTACTACTGGAGACGAAACCACAATATCTAGCAGTGTCGCGTCGTTCAGTGTTTCTGCTGATTCAGAATCTACAGTAGGGAATTATTCCTACTATCCAGTCGTGGATCTTGCGGGTGATGGCGCCACCCACTATCTTAACAACACAAATGTCGAAGTGGCAGTTGATTGTGTCAAAATTACAGCCATCACTATATCTAGTCATAAGTATAATGATGGTTCTCGGTTTTGGGAGGATAATGACGCGTCAGACGATGAGATCTGGATTACTGTTTCTGCAGTGTGGAATTATACTTCAAATCCGTATGCTGGAGAGGTTTATGTTGGATATGTTGGAAATACTGGAGCTTATGGGGCAACAACAGGCTTAATAAGGAATGATGTAGAAGAAAATCCCCCAGCTGGGACTATCCAAGAAAGGGATGATATAACGGTGGGATCTGCCATAGAAGGAGTTCAGAATGTCTATGGACCTCAAGTTTATATCGATCCAACTCTGGCTGCAAGCCTTCCAGACATTGGATGGGATAATGCTCCCCCTACGATTGAGCACAATCCTGCAACGACCAGTGAATTATCAGATTATCTTTATTACGATACTAGCTCAACATATGGCTATTATTCGGATAATATGGGGGCATCACCGACTGATTTCATAATAGGTGGTACTGCAAGCGATGAAGGCTCAGGAATTGCATCACTTACTGATAATACAGATTTCGGTGGAAATCCTTCTATGGGGGGATCATATAGTAGTTGGATCTATACTTATGAAATTACATCAGGAGACACCTCCTATGGTACGTTTGTTATAACATACACCGTTACAGACTACGTAGGAAATACTAATACTACTGAATTCGAATTCAGGATAGACAATACCAATCCTACAATTGCCCATAGCTCTGGTACCACTAGCGAGTCATCTGATTATCTTTACTACGAGGGGAGTACTACTTATGGTTATTATTCAGACAATATGGATTCTGTAGATACTGATTTTATCGTGGGAGGTACAGCTAGCGATGGAGGAGCGGGTCTTTTATCTATAGAAGATGATACTACTTTTGGGAATAATCTCCCTCGTGGTGGGACCTTAACCAGCTGGACGTTTACTTATGAAATTGATCAAGGGGATGCAGGGAATAGCACCTTTACGGTGACTTACATTGCCATTGATAGAGTGAATAACAGTAATACTGTCAGCTTTGAATTCCGAGAGGACAATACCGATCCTACCATCACCCATAATCCCGGTACCACGAGCGAGGCCTCTAATTATCTATATTATGACGGGAGTTCAGCTTATGGTTATTATTCAGATAATATGGGTGTTATAGATACCAATTTTGTAGTAGGAGGGACAGCTAGTGATAGTGGGGCTGGTCTAGTATCTATTGTGGATAACACCAGCTTTGGGAATGATCCCTCTCGTGGTGGCTCGTTAGCAAGCTGGTCATTTACATATGTAATTGATCAAGGAGATAAGAACAATGGGACATTTAGAGTGAAATATACAGCAACAGACTTTGTTAACAACACTGCTATAACTATTTTCACTTTTCGAGAGGATAACAATGATCCTACCATCACTCACGAACCCAGTGCTACTAATGAGACCTCTCCCTATCTCTATTATGATACTCTTTCTAATTATGGTTACTATTCAGACAATATGGAGGGTACAAAACAAACATTCAATGTAGGAGGCACTGCTAGTGATGGAGGTGCAGGACTACAGTATGTTCAAGATAATACAATTTTCGGGGACAATCCAAGTTATAGCGGTTCATTAACGGCTTGGACTTTTGCGTACACTATCGATTCAGGTGATTCCTCGTTTGGATCATTTACTGTAAATTATATAGTCAATGATAAAGTAGGTAATACCAAGACTACTTCATTTACGTTTTACGAGGACAACACTGCTCCGAATATTGATCACGATCCAAGTACAACAAGTGAGGCCTCTGATTTCCTTTTCTATGATAGCGCTTCGGGATATGGTTATTATTCAGATAATATGGGAACTGCAGATACTAATTTCATCGTAGGAGGAACTGCAGGTGATGATGGGGGTGTGGGGTTATTATCAATCGAGGATGACACTTCTTTTGGCAATAATCCCCCGCAAGGTGGTTTCTTAATCAGCTGGACTTTTACTTATGAGATTGATCAAGGGGATAAGAATAATGGGACATTTTTAATAACCTATACTGCCAAGGATCATGTGGGAAATACTAATACTACTTCTTTTCAGTTTCGAGAAGACAATACTAATCCTACTATTACGCATAATCCGAGTGCCACTAGTGAATCATCTGATTATCTCTTTTATGGGGGAAGTGCTGCTTATGGTTATTATTCGGACAATATGGGTCCTGTAGATACTAATTTCATCATAGGAGGGACTGCAAGTGATGGAGGTGTAGGATTATTAGCAATCGAGGATGATACTTTCTTTGGGAATAATCCCCCACGAGGGGGATCTCTTACGAGTTGGACATTTACTTATGCAATTGATCAAGGGGATAAGAACAATGGGACATTCACAGTGACCTATAAAGCGACTGATAAGGTGAACAACAGCAATATCGTAACCTTTCAATTTCGAGAAGATAATGATAACCCTTCGGCCACAATAGACTATTCACACCAATATGAGACTGCATATGGTGAATATCTCTATTGGGATGCTTCAAACTCGAAATGGTGGTATGGAGTAAACATGGGACTTAATGAAGCGAATTTTACAGTGGGAATCGATGCAAGTGATGGAACTGGTGCTGGTTTAAAAAATGCAAGCGCTGCTTCCGATCTTGGTGGAACACTTGCAGAAAGAACGGATGAAACAGAGGATACTCAAGCAGGAAGAACATATGATGTCCCAGTTGTAGATATTAATTCAGCCGATATAGGGCCCAATATAAATCTTGTTTTGACTATAACTGATCAAGTTGGGAATATTAACAATTCATGTACAATACTAATTAGTCGAGACAATACCAATCCTACAATTGGCCATAATCCAAGTACAACGAGTGAATCATCACCATATCTCTACTATGATGGGAGTTCTGCACATGGGTATTACTCAGATAACATGGAATTAACAACTGTAACGTTTATTGTTGGGGGAACAGCTAATGATGCAGATGCAGGTATGCAATTGGTTACCGATAATACCACTACATTTGGTGATAACCCAAGTAGAGGTGGTTCATTAAGTAGTTGGACTTTTTCATACACCATCGATTCAGATGATTCCTCTGAAGGAACCTTTAACATCATTTACACTGCTACTGATAATGTAGGTAATAATGGGACAACATTATTCGAATTTCGTGTAGATAACACTGATCCAACTAATAATCACGATCCAAGTACAACAAGTGAGTCGTCTAATTACCTTTATTATGATAACGTTGCAGCTTATGGATACTATTCGAATAATATGGGAAGTACGCCAACTGATTTTGTGGTGGGTGGCACAGCAAGCGATGGTGGCGCAGGTTTACTCTCAATAATTGATAATACCACATTTGGAACTGATCCAAGTAATAGTGGATCATTAACGGACTGGATCTTTACTTATAGCATTACTTCAGGTGACTCTGCCCAGCATACGTTCGTAATTATGTACACAGCCACTGATCGTGTTGGTAATACTAAACCTGCTTACTTTGAGTTTAAAGAGGACAATACAATTCCTGCCATTACACATAATCCAGGTGCAACTAGTGAATCGTCTCCTTATCTCTACTATGAGGGAAGTGCTGCTTATGGTTATTATTCGGACAATATGGGTTCTGTGGATAATGATTTCATCATAGGAGGGACTGCAAGTGATGGAGGCGTAGGATTGCTAGCAGTCGAAGATGATACTGCGTTTGGGAATAATCCCCCACGAGGGGGATCCCTTACGAGTTGGACGTTCACTTATGCCATTGATCAAGGGGATAAGAACAATGGGACATTCACAGTGACCTATAAAGCCATTGATAGGGTGAACAATAGCAATATCATAACTTTTGAGTTTCGGGAAGATAATACTGATCCGACTATTGGAATCAGTACCAGTACGACAACAGAGGATTCTCCCTATCTGTATTATGATGGTAGTTCTACTCATGGTTATTATTCAGATAACATGGATTCAATTGATACTAATTTCGTTGTGGGAGGCACAGCTAGCGATGGAGGAGCGGATCTTTTGTCTATAGAGGACGATACTACATTTGGGAATGATCTCCCTCGTGGTGGTACCTTAACCAGCTGGACATTTACATATGAGATCGATCAAGGGGATGCTGGGAACGGCACCTTTTCGGTAACCTACAATGCGACTGATAATGTGGGAAATTTCTTTACCACTTCCTTTGAGTTTCGTGAAGACAATACTGACCCAACGATTGATTTTAGTTCCAGTACGACAACTGAGGCTTCTGCTTATCTGTATTATGATGGGAGTTCTACTCATGGTTATTATTCAGATAATATGGGTCCTGTAGGTACTGATTTTGTCATAGGAGGCACAGCTAGCGATGGAGGAGCGGGTCTTTTATCTATAGTAGATAATACTACTTTTGGAAAAGATCCAGGTATGGGTGGGACGTTATCAAGTTGGACATTTACTTATAACATCACCCAAGGAGATTTTGGGAATGGAATATTTAGGGTGAAATACACAGCCACCGATCTCGTTAACAACACTGCTATAATGACTTTTGAGTTTCGAGAGGACAATGATGATCCTTCAGCAATATCGATTGCTGATTATTATGACAATACTGATAATAATGGTGATGGATACCTACCGACTAAAGGAAACACCACTATACAAGCTTTTTATGATGATTCAACCTTTAACGCTACAGTATACCGTACTGAAGATGGCTCTGGTATTTATATCCTAAAGATTAAGTCTAATACGACAGGAACTTATGGCGATTCTGTTACTGATGGATCAAATGTTTCGTGCCCACTTACAGCCGAAACCATCAATACTATCTGGTACCAAGTTGTAGACAATGTAGGTAACAATGCTACATCTACATTTTCCCCCAATATTGATGTATATTACTCCACAGAAACACCAACGGGAATGGATATAGATATAATTGGCACAGGGATATGGACTTTGGCGGCTCCTTCTTACGCTTGGATATCTGATTCGTCTGATATCACTTCGGGAGAACTTTTTCTGGGAAACGGAGGTGATACAGAATGGAGTATATCAATGGATAGTTCAGGTGACTGGGGAAATAGCGGACCCTGGCGTGTGGTATTCAGCGAGGGTTGGGGAATTGCTTCACCTGTTAATGATTCGTCTCCTCCCTTCTCTTCAACTGATCTCTCTGAAAATTATCATTCTAATACAGGGGCTATAGGGAGTATTACAGTCGACATAATTAATCAATGTGGATTAAGTCAGAGAGTAACTCTTATCACTACAGCAGACACCACTGGTCCGACGATGGCGAGTATTACCGCATCTGGTAATGATGGATCTCCAGTAGCTGGTTGGGATCAAGATGGAAGCGGGTTCTCAATCAATCCATCCCCGATTGCTGATGGTGCCTCTGGAATAAACACAGTGGTTTTCGATGTTGATGATAATTCGCCTGATGCATATAATTCATCTGATGATCCCTTCGTATATCCTGTCGATATAGGAGATGATGGTGATTACACTTTTTGGGCTGTAGCTGTTGATAAAGTAGGAAATTATGGCCTCTTTAATCGCTCCTATGAGGTACATGTTGATACAATCAATCCTAAATCAATCACAACGAACTTTATTTTACCAGATTACTCTCCAAATTGGTATGATCAAGGAGAAACTGGTTTTGCAAATTATAGCATTAGTTTTAATGAAGTTAATGTATACTCCATTCAAGTGGTCTGTAATCTAAACGGTGATCAAGCAAGTGACGCAGGTCAAGGTCAATCTAGTCCGTTTTATTCAATTATCAACCTTGATCCAAGCTATACTGATGGGGTAACCTTTATTACAATTACTATCAGAGACAAAGCTGGGAGAACTAATACCACTTTTACAGGAATTAATAACATTACTTTAGACGATACAGCTCCTTCTGCAACTATAGATTATACCCACCAATACGAAGTTGCAAATGGTCAAGAGGATTACATCTATTGGAATGGTTCAATATGGTGGTATGGAGACGACATGGGTTCAAGTGAGGCGAAATTTACTGTGGGGGTAAACACGGATGATGGAACAGGTGTTGGGTTGAATTATGCAATTGCAGCCGCTAATCTTGGAGGATCCCCTGAAGACCGCACTGATGATACGGAGGATACTGAAGCAGGAAGAACCTATGACGTACCAGTAGTCAATATCACCAATGCTGACTCATGGAGTGGCAGCTTACTTATCACTGTTTATGATCTCTTAGGGAATGCTGGTACCACATCAATAACTATTAGTCGTGATATCATTAATCCAAGTAGTTACTGGTTAATTTTAGATGCAGATCCGAAAACGATTGGTTATGCTCCCAATACTAATTATTATGATGATCCCACCGTTGACTTTACAGTAGGAGGAACAGCGACAGATGGTACTGGATCAGGATTACCTGGTTCTCCTTATGGATTTAGCTATGATGGAGCAGCATTTGTATGGCAATCAGAGATAACTAAACAATATACCATGACTGAAGCAAATCATACTGTTGACCTTAAAGTAATAGATCATGTCGGGAATGAAGGTGATAATTCAACACAATGGGTTATTGTCGATACTGATTCCCCCGAAGGCTTTACTTTAGATTGGGATAGAGCTGATGGTGCTCCATTTGATAATGCCTTTTTTGATGGCTCTTCAATTTATTTTGATAGTCAGCAAAATGATTACTTTACTGTCACAGTTCTTAATACTGGAGATATTAATAATAGTGGGTTTTGGAAAATTGAATGGGATAAGAATAACACATTTGGAGTTGCAATAAATGATACCAGTGGGCTACCTGACCTTAAAGATTTTAATTATTGGGGAGATAAGAATGGTACATTTATAATTAGGATTATAAATAATGCTGGTAACTATTTAGAATTTCAATATGATGCAATTGAGCTTGTAGGCCAAATCATCATCACTATTGACTCAGCCTTTATATCAGAATCGTCCCCCTACCTTTACTATGATGGGAGTTCCGATTTTGGTTATTATTCGGATAATATGGGAAGTACTTCAGTCGATTTCACTGTTGGAGGAACAGTCAGTACAGAAACAGGAACTTTATTCATTGTAAGGGATGATACATCTTTTGGAAATAATCCCCTTAATGATTCCCTAAGTGGTACAAGTGACACATGGAGTTTCACTTATTCCATTAATTCATCTGATTCAATCTTTAATACATTTATTATTACTTTTACTGCATTCATAGTCGAAACATCAAGTATAAATGCTAGTGATACTTTTGAATTTCGATTAGATAACACCAATCCAAGTATTGCCCATAATCCAGTAACTACTAGCGAGTCTTCAAATTATCTCTATTATGATGGGAGTTCTGCTCATGGTTATTATTCAGATAACATGGGTGCTGTAGATACTAATTTCATCGTGGGAGGAACAGCTAGCGATGGAGGAGCGGATCTTTTATCTATAGAGGATGATACTGCTTTTGGGAATGATCTCCCTCGTGGTGGCACCTTAGCGAGCTGGATCTTTACTTATGCCATTGATCAAGGGGATGCTGGGAATGGTACCTTTACGGTGACTTATACTGCTACCGATAATGTGGCAAATACCGCTATTGCTTCTTTTGAACTTAGAGAGGATAACACCAATCCAAGTATTGCCTATAATCCAGTAAGTACTAGCGAGTTGTCAGATTATCTCTATTATGATGGGAGTTCAGATCATGGATTCTATTCCGATAATATGGGACTGACTTTAACTGATTTTATAGTGGGTGGAGATGCCAGTGATGGGAGCGGATCAGGATTGCTTTCTATTACTGATAATACATTATTTGGAAATGACCCAATTCGAGGTGGGTCGCTAAATGCTTGGACATTTACGTATAAGATCGATTCAGGAGATTCTATCATTTATGATGATGTCACTATAACTTATACAGCCACTGATAATGTGAATAATTCCTTTATAGATACATTCCAGTTTCGTGAGGATAATACAGCACCAAATGTGGCTATTGATCTAGTTGATAATCCCTCAGGAAGTCCTTATCTTTATATTATTGGAACATACTTCTACTTTAGTAATCTCATGGATCCTAGTGGAGTTGATGTAGTAATCAATGGAACTATAAATGATGGGGACTCTGGTTATTTAACTGTAAATTTCACCACTCATTTTGGAGATTCCCCTCCAGAAGATGTAGGGACTCCAGTTTGGGAAGCCACTTATACTATCCATGCCAATGATTTAGAACAATCCTACCCAGAGACAAATATAATAATTACTGGAGTAGATAGAGTAAACAACACAGATATAAAAACTGTAACTTTCTTAAAAGACAAAATAAAACCAACAATAACAGTAATAGGATTTACAGAAGATGCAATCAAAGAATACATGCATCCTGTAAACGAAACACTCCTTTATTATTCTAATAAAAGCACAGGCACTCCTCTCTTTACAGTAACTGTGCTTGCTGAAGAATCCATTCCTAGTATCAATTCTGGAGTGAAAAAAGCATCTTTCCCTGAAATTTTTGGAGGAGATAATTATGATAATACTAGTACAAAGAATGGCACGTCTCATGCTCGTTATTGGCAATGGCAATATTCCATTCAGCCAACAAATAAGACAGGAAGCTATACCATAACAATCTATGACCAGGTGGGCAACTCGAATTCTGCAGATTTTAAACTACATTTAGATATTACAAAACCAAGTGTAAATGTCATCAATATCATTATTCCAGATTCTGAATATCTCTACAAAGAGAGTAGTACTTCTTTATTCTACTCCAATAAACATCTGACTATGCATGAATTGTTTAGAGTACGCGTAACTGTAGATGATACTGAAAGTAATCGCTCACATGCTAATGGCACAATTTTCAACGATCAAGATACTTCTTCTGACTACTCGAATAATTATTACCAACTCACGTATTGGGTAGACTATAACGAATTCGAAGGAGGTAGTGTAGCAATAACAGGGTATGATTTAGTTGGAAACAATGAAACTTCTTATCTAACAGTCAAACTTGACAATAATCCTCCCACTCCAGTAATTTATTATGTATATACAACAACCGAACATCTTTATTATAATTCAACAGGAACCAAGAGGCTGTATTATTCGGACGATCAGGTTATGTTTGCAGACTTTACAATTCAAGTAACTGCCGATGATGGGACAGGAGCTGGGCTATTAAACGCTACTGGAGAAGCTAAATTCGGAGAAACAGTAAGACTGGATACCACTTATGATGAGGGGTACAATTTAACATATCAGATTAATATAAATGAATTAGAGCCGATTACGACAAATATCACAATATGGGTCTTTGATCAAGTAGGGAATAACGAAATTGTGAAATTATTATGTCTAGAAGACAATGATCCACCTAGCAGTCTTCTAATTACAAATGTTATTGAAACAAGTCCATTCATCTATTATGATGTGTCACGCAAAATTCTGTTTTATAGTAATGATCAACCTCAGGATGAATCGTTTTCTATTAGGATAACAGCTGCAGACGCAAAGGTGGGACTGAAAAACGCTACAGGAGAAGAAAATGAATTTAACGATACCAACATTAATGATATTAATTACCTTCCAAAGGGTTATTATGAACTTAGCTATATAATTAGTCAATCTGATTATGCTACTGAAGGAAAAGTGGTTTATACTGTTTATGACTTGTGTGGAAACTGGAATACTGTTAATTTAACCGCAACTTTAGATAATAAAGCCCCTCAGGATGTATTTATTGATCAAGTTATTGAGGGGTCAAATTATATCTATCTGAAAAATGATTCAGGGAGTTTAACTTTGTATGTTAGTACACTTTCCCTTTCAAGTGAAACATTCTCAATTTACATAAATAACACTGAACCATCCTCTGAATCGGGAAGATTACTTGCTAATGGTAGTTTATACTTTGGGGAATCTCCTAGTACTACATCTTATCAATATGTATTGACTTACTCAATTGATCCTGGTGATACTGCTTTTAATGGCACTTCAATAGTAATTGAGACATATGATAAAGTAGGAAATAAAAATTCTACTTCTCTTCCAATTTATGTAGATCATACTCCACCACACAAGACTAGTTTATTCTTTAATGACCATGAAAGTGATTATCTCCATGATGATGGGACTCAGTTCTTCTTTAGTGCTAATATGCTTTCTGTGCAAACCATGACAATTAATGGTACAGCAAGTGATGGCGGAGGAGTGGGAGTTCATCGGATAATATCCGAAAATGCATTTGGAAGTACATTTAGTCCGAATTATGGGACATATTGGAGCTTTGATTATGAAATTGATTCTCTAGACTCAGAACAATACACTACTGGATTCATTCGTATCTTTCTCATTGATCGTGTTAATAATTCACGTCAAGTTGATGTACCTTACGTATCTGACAATGAAGGCCCCTCCAGTGTCAATATTCATGAGATTACAGAGGATTTGCTAGCTGAATACCTCCATTATGTTAGTGGAACCACAGCGATCTTATGGTACTCTAATGTTCGTACTGATAAAGGGCCTCGAAAGTTTACGGTAAAGGTTACTTCAGTTGATACTGGGGGTGCAGGTCTTCGTAATGCTTCATTCCCCGATATCGGTGCTGGATTTAGTTCAGGGGGATATGATACAAATTATGCATTAGACTTTTGGAATTATAGTTATACAGCCCTGAATGGAGCACACAATGGTTCAGTCACCATAAAGGTGTGGGATAACGTTGCGAATTCAAATACTACCTCATTCTACCTGTATTTGGATAATACTGGTCCAAAGAATCTGGCATTTTCTGAGCTTACAGAAGACAGTGTTTTTATTCATTATACTGGTACTACTTTATACTACTCCAATGATCCAAGCATTATATCTCCCCAAATTTTCACATTAAAGATTTCTGCGAAGGATATTCATAGTGGCTTATTTAGTGGTAATGGGTCTTACGATTTTGGAGAACAGCATAATACCACCTCCTCAGACGGATATTTCTCCTTACAATATGGTATTGAAGCAGGAGAGAGCGCTAGCAATAACCTTCTTTCTATAAATGTATATGATAATGTAGGAAATAATGAAACTTTTTACTTGACTTGTGTTAATGATGCAACTCCTCCCGCACAACCTACTATCATTGGAATCATAGAATCATCTTGTAATATCTATTATAATTCAAGTACAAAGATACTTTGGTATTCTAGTGACCAAACAATGAGCGATTCATTCACTATAAGGATTACAACTAGCGATTCTCAAAGTGGCTTGCACAAGGCGACAGGATCATTAGAATTTGGCTCAACTCCTTCTGATTTGAGTTATACACCCGAAAATTATTATCAATTACCCTATGTTATTGATACAGGTGAGGGAACTTCAGGAGGTATTACTATAACAATTTACGACCGTGTTAACAACAGTAATGAATATACTCTTCAAGTAAATTTAGATGATACACCGCCGAAGTCATTAACGATTGAATATGTGGACACCTACTCTTCTGAATACCTCTATTATAACATAACGCTACAAAATCACACTCTTTATTACTCTAATGATCAGGAAATGAACGAACAGTTTAGTATTTTTGTGACAGCCCATGACGGGTCTGGTGTAGGGCTTTTCAATGCTACAGGAGAAAATGATTTTGGAGACGTGGGTGTATCAGATAGTGATTATGTCTCAAATTATGTATTGCATTATAATATTGGTCAATCAGAAAATGCAACGAACAATGAGACAATCATATGGGTTTATGATCGTGTAGGGAACAGCGCTACAGTTAATTTAACCAGTGTCCTAGATAATGATCCTCCAGTCTTAGTTGTCTTACATCATCTCGAAGAAAATAGTGATTACTTATATTATGATGAGACTAAGAAGATTTTCTTTTATTCATCTGACCAAAGCATGAATGATGAATTCACATTACAGCTGAATGTGACTGAACGGAGTAGCGGTGTGAAAAATGTTACTGGGTCAAGTGACTTTGGTGAGACCACACCATTTACAACTACAAATAGCACAGGCCAGTTTTGGATCCAATATACTGTCAGTGAGTCTGAAACTGCGGGGGTAGATAATAAGATAATAATCACTGTTTATGATCGTGTGGGGAATATCAATAATAATTATGAACTCTCTGCAATTCTAGATGATGATCCTCCAGCCCAAATTCAGATAGAAGGTATTATTGAAAGTAGTGAATTCCTTTACTATGATGGGACTATACTGTTCTATTCAAACTATAGAACTTTGCAAAATGAAGTTTTTAACGTAAATATTACCTGTGAAGATTTAGCAAGTGGTAGATTGATTGTAAAAGGGGGTACGGCTTTTGGGGAACAACCATCCAGTTCTGACTATACTAATGACTATTATCTGATTAGTTATACTGTTTCTTATGAAGAAACCTCTCCAACACAATTTAGCGTAACAGTCTACGATAATGTGAATAATTATGAGTCAAGACCTGTAAATTGCACCAAAGATAATTTTAGCCCGCATAGCTTGAGTATTCTTGATGTAATTGAATCCTCTGATTTCTTGTATTACAATGGATCCTCTAAGGAGTTATATTACTCTAACCAGAATCCCACAATGAGTGAAAGTTTCACCATTCGAATCACATGCATTGATGATGATGCTGGCCGATTGAACGCGACTGGTGAACCCGATTTTGGCGATCCAAAACCAGGTGACATTAGTTACCTCCCTGGGAATTATTATGAGCTAGATTATACGGTTGATCCAGGAAACATTGCTACCAAGGGATATATCCAGCTATTCATCTTTGATCGTGTTGGTAATAACGAATCAATTAATTTGGTTTGCAGATTAGATAATACTGCCCCTACTGGGGATATAGATACAATAATTGAATCCTCCCCTCACCTGTTTTATAATGATGGTACTGAGAGGTTCTATTTCAGCAATAATCAAGGCATGAGTGATAGTTTTACTATTCGTGTTACTAGTACTGACGTAGGGATTAACCAATCAGGTCGTCTTAATGCAACTGGAGAATATGAGTTTTTAGACTCAGGAGTCGGGGATACTGATTATTCGACCTATTATGAATTAGTATATACAATAGATGAGAATGACGGCGTATCAGACGAGAATGTTACAATTAAGCTTTATGATCGTGTTGGTAATTATCTTGAACTCAATTTAACCTGTATAGAGGACAACATTGCCCCAACGTTTATCCATATAGACTCTGTCCAAGTTTATAACTCATATTATCTATATTATGCTACATCTACGAATACTCTTTTCTACAATAACCAAAATCCTATGAATGATCCTGTTAGGATTAATATAACAGCATCTGACGGTACTGGTGCGGGGTTACGAAGTGTTAATGGATCAATTGATTTTAACGAACAACATAACTCTACAGAATACCTTCCATCATGGGGATATTCATTGGTTTATTATGTTAATTCTGGTGAGACTGCTTCGGATAACGAAATTCGATTCTACGTCTATGACAAGGTTGGAAACTACGCAAGCAACAAAACTAATGCATTCTTGGATATAACTGAACCTTATGTTGCTATCCAGACAGTCATAGAGGACAGTGAATACCTTCATTACTCTGGAGGAGTCCTTTATTATTCTAACCATACCATTGGCATGCATGAGAAATTCACTATCCGAGTCATCGGTAGTGATTCAGGTGGTGCTGGGAAGTTGAATGCCACTGGTGAGGATGATTTTAACAGTTTTGATGTTGGTGACACTGATTACACTACTTATTATGAATTAGAGTATTATGTTGATTATGGGGGATATGCAAGCGAAGGAAGTGTGTCAATTTACTTCTTTGATCGTGTTGGGAATTCTAAAACGACAAGCTTACCTTGTACATTGGATAATACTCCACCTTCAGGTCTAGCTATTGAATCAGTTGGAGAAAATGCTGTTAATCTCTATTATGAACCAGGAATAGGTTTGTTTTATTCAAATGATACTATTGGATTAGATTCGGAGTTTTATGTCATTATTTTGGCTAGTGATCCTATTTCAATGCTTCAAAATGCTACAGGCAGCTTAGATTTTGGTGAATTTGGCTTTGATCTTAGTTATTCTAATGGATACAATCTTTCATATATTGTAAGTTATGATGAAGATGTAGGGGACGATGAGAAAATCGTAATCAAAGTTTTTGATCATGTAGGAAATTACAACACCATAAATCTCAGCTGTATTGTGGATAACACTCCTCCAACCATTACTATTGAATATCCAGACAGTAAAGTATGGAATAAAACAGATGGAGGGGTCTCGCTATTTGGAGGAAACGTTTTTGATAATGGAGGTACCTATAAAAGTGGAATCGACACGAACTCCTATGCTTTTACTGAATTTGATGAAGTAATTTCCAGTTATATCGGTTCTCCCAATCAATCATTTGTTAATGAAGCTCCTGGTGGTAATACATGGCGTAATACCTTCAATATAACAACCATAGATAATGCAAATGTCACACTGACAGTTTATGTTTCAGATCGAGTTGGAAATAGAAATAAGTATAGTGTTCAGGTTTGGCACGACGATACTGATCCTAGTATCTCCTATAATTGGATAATATTTCTAGGAGGGGACGATGAACTCCTTGAAGCAGGAAAAACAACTGATGTGTATTATAGCATCAATGACAATGCAAGTATTTATTTTGATATTGATTTTGATGTTAGCGGATTAGGATCACCATCGTTCTTTAGTGGTCTTTTCAGCGCTGAGTATCAGACAGATGATGGTAGTGGATGGTACACAATTTTTGATTATTCATCCGATCCATCTTTAATCGATTTTACTGATGATTGGCAAATATTGAATTGGATTGATACGCTCTTTAATGGTCCGAATACAATAGACCTGAGAGTAACAGATGAAGCAGGAAATGTTTTCACTCATAATTATATTCCAGGGACATCAGGTTTCAATTTTCTCCTAACAAAGAACGGTCCTGCTATCGCTACAGCTTCTGTTTTAGGTAATGAACAATATATTTCGGATACTACTATCTATGACTGGGATGGAACAGATTTCATCCTAAATTTCAATTATACATCTGTTGCTCCACTGGATCAAATTAGCATTTATAGTGATCAGAATGCTATCATACAAGTATATAATTTCGCTGATCTTCAGTGGTCAAATGATGGGAATAATTATTATCTCTCAAACAAACTCATAAATTATGATTTCGGTACAGAGGGCAATCGTAGCATCTTCATTAGAGCTAAAGACAGTACAGAATGGTACAGTAGCTGGACTCAGATGTGGTTATTTGTGGACGAATATGTTCCAGAAATCTCCCTTTCAACAATTACTGAATTGAATTTAAGCTGGACAATATATGCAAATGCAGCTGACAAAAAATTATACTTCAGTGACAAGATGGGGAATTCCCACGCTGGATTTAACGTTACAGTTAATGCAGTCGATAGCGGAAGTGGAATGACTGGGGGTTTTGTACATTTTGAGGATTTTGATTCTGGGGCTGTCGCAAGTCAAGATGTCGTTGACACAGCTGTCTTTTGGGTCAACAGCTTAACTACCAATGGGATTTGGGTTCAAGCTTATGCTGTTGATGCGTCAAATCGCACTAGTAACGTTGAATCTCTTGTTCAAGTTGTACAAGATGTAACTGACCCTGTTGTTGATATTATGAGTGTTATTGAGTCATCGGAGTTTCTATATAATGTTGGTAACACAATGCTCTATTATTCTAATTATCATGTAGGAATGCACGAATTGTTTGAAGTTCGTGTGACAGTTGACGATGGAAGTGGGAGTGGGCGAGTCAACGCGACTGGAACTGCCTTCCTTGAAACTGATTCTTCTACTGATTATACTGCAGGTTATTATAGCTTGTATTATTTTGTAGATAAAGATGATTTAGAGGGAGCTAGCATCACTATAACTGGTTATGATCTAGTTGGAAACAGCGCTACTGACTCATTACCCCTTGCTAATGATAATGATCCCCCTGATCCTCTAACAATTGTGAATGTTGACGATTCATTCTCAGACTATCTGTATTATGATGGAACATTGTATTATTCAAGTGATCAGTCAATGAATGACCCCTTCATCATTTATTTGACTGCAATTGAATCATCAAGCGGAATTCAGAATGTCACAGGGAGTTTTGACTTTAATGAATTTGCTAGTAGTTTTAAAGAATCTGGTGGTTTCTATAACTTGACATATAATGTGGGTACGGGTGAATCTGCCTCAGGTGGTAAAATTACCCTCACAGTATTTGATAATGTAGGAAACAGTAAAAATATAAATCTTAGTTGCATTCTCGATGATGATAGACCAGAATTTGTCACTATTGAGGGTATCATTAAAGATAGTTTCTTACTTTACTATTCAGGAACGACATTATACTATTCCAATTGGCATAGCTCTCAGGATGAGCAATTCAGTATTAATATAACATCTAATGACCTGATTAGTGGATTAATGCGTGTCGATGGTAGTATGGCATTTACTGACTCCCCATCATCCTCAGATTATTCTCAAGGATATTACTTGGTTGATTATACTGTAATGAAGGATGAAACTGCCCCTGAAGACCAGATCACAATAACTGTCTATGACCAAGTTATGAACTCTAGATCTACCACATTAACATTACAGAAAGATAATACAAAACCTTCTATAAGCATAAATACAGTTGTTGAGACTTCTCCCTATCTCTACTATAATGACAGTTCTAAAAAGTTTTATTTCTCAAACGATCAACCAATGAGTGATCAATTCACTATTCAAATAACAGGTAGTGATACTGGTGGTGCTGGCCGATTTAACGCTACTGGAGAAGCAGATTTCAATGATCCTATTTCGGGTGACCCTAGTTACTTACCTCAGAATTATTATCAATTGAACTATACTGTCGATTTGGGTGATCCAGTTTCAAATGGTTATATTCGTATCTGGCTCTACGATCGCGTTGGAAATAACAATTCCATTGATTTAACTTGTATTGAAGATAATGTGGCGCCTAGTGGGAGTATAGAAGAAGTTGTTGAATCATCTCCACATTTATATTACAATAGTACTTCTGGGGAATTCTATTACTCTAATGATCAGGTTTTCAGTGTTAGTTTCTCCATTAGCGTCACAGCTTCAGATAATGTGGTTGGGGCTAGTTTACAAAAAATAGTGGGTGAGGACGATTTCAATAATAGTGGTGTCTTTGATAACGATTATTCTGATTATTACTGGTTAACTTATTTTATTTCGAAATCTGATTATGCTACTGAAGGACAATTAGAATTAACTTTGTATGACAACGTTGGTAACACATTCCCAATCAATTTGATTTGTCATCGTGATAATGATCCTCCAAAGATTGATTTAGCAAAAATGGCTATTGATGAACATACCGATTATACTCATTATTTGAAAGATGGGACTCAAATCCTCTGGTACAGTAATAGAATGCCATTCGACATTGATTTCCAGATTACTGTCACTACAAATGATAGTACTTTTCCCTCTGATTCGGGGCTGTACAGAATAAGATTTCCTACATTCTTTAATACAACTGTTTTTAATACGACCAATCCCACTCAAACTTATTATATTTCTAATGCTAGTTCTAGTTCCGGGTTCATGACTTTCACGAGTTTTGATAATTGTGGTAATTCTGCCTCCACATCCTTGGAAGTGAGAAGAGACAACACCAAACCCAAAGGATTCATTATCAGCATTGAAGAAACTCCTGAATCATTATTTGTTCATGAAACACAAGATCTTGAGTCCTATAATACTAATGGTTTCATTCCTGAACTTTGGTATTCTGACAATATGGGATTGTCTGCTGTTCCTGTCAATATTACATTGAACGCTACTGATCCTGGCTCCGTTTTTGCAGGAATCGCGAACATTACTTTTCCAGGAATTGGTACTGAAGGAGTACAGGAAGTTACTTCCACAACAATCTACTATTCACGTACTTATACATTGTCTACTTCAGATGATACTACAGCCACCATAGATTTCACAATAATAGATAATGTTTACAATGCCTATATTGTCAGATTACATGTGATTAAGGATACTACACCTCCTACAATCCACTTTACTGATGTTACTGATCCCATTTATGATGTGATTGGCACTGAGTTGGATAATGATAGTAATTGGTATGACCAAGGTGTTTTAACATCAGGATTCATGATATCATCAGCTCCCTTGGATCTTCCCAACGGTCCCTATCCTAAGAGCGGTATTTATACAGTGTATTTAGATTGGGTTAGTACTGGGAGTCCTGATCGTATGGGAGTGGATTTGGGTAAGGATGGAGATGGTACTATTTTTGGTATAGAAAATGATACTGATGGTATTATCACATTAACTTTGACCGCTTATGACCACGTTGGTAACACAAATCAAACAAGTATCACAATTCAATTTGATAACACTAAACCAGTATATTTTGATAATACGGTATTACATCAGAATGGGAATATTAGTTTATCAGGCCAAGCTTTCGATGCTGGTTCTGATGTACAAAATATCACCATTAGAGACCTTTCAGGCAATCATTTTCAAAACATAATATCAGAAGATTTTGCTGACTGGACTGTGAATAATAATTCTGCATTCAATGACATCACTCCCAGTCAAAATGTCCTTATTGAATTAGAGGTCTATGATAATGTACACAACTCTATTAAGTATAATGCGACAATAACCTATCACACACTCAGTTTCTTTGTATTAAAGCACAATATTCCTAAACATGTCGAAATTGACGATCCAGGCGTTTGGGATATTATTATTGGGATAGAATATGATAATAAAATAATTAACAAATCTAATAACATCATAGATCGTCGGGTTAATGAAACACAGTTCGTTGTTCAAATTGCTGGTACTTCTATGCCTATTAATTCTTTAATATGGGCTCCTACTGATGAACATAACTTTACATTAGCCATTAGTTTACCAGGAAGGTCGGCAATAGAAAATTTAACTATTGGCGCGACTTTTGGGGAGCAACTTCGCCTTATTTGGGCTATTCTTGACTCAAACATTGAGGTAGAAATTGACTATCAGAAAAGCGATGTCGTAATTTACCATGATCTTGAAATAAAGTATGAAGAGGATAATGTTGAGATTATTGAAACTGATAACACAGACAATGATATTATGAATGTCACCTTGTATCTTGAAAAAGACTATTCTCCTTATACTGGCAATTTAGCGATAGAAAATATTATTTTCACGGTAAATGAAACCCAGGCCACCTTTCTCGGAGCGGAACACTTAGGTAATGGATATCATAACATTACTATTCAACTCCCTCAGCATCTTGATACAGGCTCAAAGGATCTTGATTTTGTTTGGACATTGGGTACTGGTATCTATCAGTATGTTGTCGAATCGAACACCAGTGCGGCTGAAAAACCAGCTGGAATTGTTATTTATCATGATATCGTGATAGATGCAAGTATACCAGAATCCTTACGTGTATTTGAAGTTGACGGTGATTTCTACTTTTTAGTGAACTTTACTGTAACTGAGGATAAGGGTGATAAAAGCTATGATCTTATTGACAATTCCGATTTGCAGTGTCTCATCATCAAGGGCCAAGATTTGACCTATTTGATTGATAACAATGATAGTACATCACTAGGTAATTATTTCTTTGATTTTACTCTTACTGATGATATTACTCCGAAATCTTGGGTAGGAGACATCCTTGTCCGTTTCAGAATCCAGAATCCGATCTCAGAGTTATATGAGTGGGGTGAAACATACATACAGGGACATGATTTGCAGATGACCATTAATACTATTGAAACAACACGAGTTGGTTCCGACCTTCACGAATTTGATCCTGATGATCGTACAACCTTTTATATTACTTTCACTGTCCAAGATAGCAATGGGACGATTTCTCCAGTTACCACCCTAAATGCATCTAACTTCGTTTGGATGGATCTTATAAACGTGGAATCTGCAAATGAGAATGTATCATTGGATAATATAGTTGATTGGTTCGATTTCCAAGATCCCCCGACCCCAGGTAAGTATATTATTGAATTTGTGTTAGATTCAATTCAAGCCAGTGAACTAGGTCTGAATTTCATTAATTTAATTCTTACAATTAACGATAAATTTGGACATAATGTCACAAATTCAAAAGTTGACTTGGAAAGTAAAGACTTTGTAACTTTATTAGGATTAGAATGGATTATTACTCCCTATGGTAGATTCAACTTTACCGAGGTGAATGCTACTCTTGATTATACCTTCCGACTTTCAGTAGGCGATGAAATTACTGTTTGTTTCAAAATCTACAAATTAGAAGTTCCTGGAAAAATTCCAACTACTGATAAAGTTACGATCTTCTGGGATCATACCCCTTGGAATGCTACAGATACATTGTGGTATTCTCCAGATGAGTCAGAGTTCGTAAATATAACTGTAAAATCAGATAGATTATCTCCTAGCCGTCCCTTCATTGCTTATGCTGAAGGAAATAGTGAAAAACAGTTTTCTCTTGCCCCTTGGCGTTTTTACCTTGAATGGGCCAAAATACAAGCAACAACTGAGGCTGTTGATGATAATACAGAAGACGATAACAATTCTGTACTCAATGTTAATGGAATGTATGATTTGACATATTCTGCTCAAATTTACAGGTCTAGCAAAGCTTCATTAGTAAAAACAGGGGGAGTAATTTTCAATATTAATATTGAACTGTGGCAGTTCCTTGGTGGTCAATGGGTCTCCTTAAATCCATTCTCCATTGATCATTCGGACGGAAGTGGTAATATAACTAGTACTTTTCACAATGGAACTACCAAAGTTGGAATCATTAAAATCATTGACGAAATGGAAAATATAGATGACGCTGATGGACAGATAAACATTCAACTCAAATTTTCCGAAGTTATTAAAGTTAATTTAGATGTTAGAATAGCTGATGAAATGAATGAAGGTTCAAACAAGGCCTATCGCTTCTATTCATCCTATCCAGAGGAATACGAGTATCCTGGATCAGTTTTTTCATATATCAATGAGACTGCAGACGCAGATTATAAGGCGACAGTGATTTGGACTAAGTTTCAAGTTCGTATGTGGGCTGCCGATTCTCGCATCCCTCAGCTAACCTCATGTAAAATTCATGTTGAAGCTTTTTACGCACATGATTTTTCCATTCCACTGGATGGTGTTTTACTTACTATTCGTGATAATGTTTCCGCAGCTGAGACCTCTAATAATGTATGGGTTAACCACAGAATTAAATTTGAGGGAATAACTCATACTGTCAATAAAGTCATGTTTAACATTACAAAAGATGGATTTAAGGATCAGAAATTTGGAATAACAGTTTTTGAACATATAACTACAAAAGCTAGAGATATTAGAGTTGAGATCATCTGGGATCGTGTTATCTTCCGCATATCACTCGCTGAACCTTGGGGATCATTGTTACGTTTCAATGTAAATACTCATGGTTCTGTACAGATCCAAGCTTACTATGAATACGATAATACACCCTTTAATGGAGTTATTACAGTTCTTCATGATTATTATCAGAATATTTCATTAGCACCACAATATTGGAACGTAAGTGTTCCAGTTACCCTCCCAATACTTTATCAAGATGAACCTGGGGATGCTCTTTTTCTGATAGAAGACATTGTTTCTGATAAATGGGGTCTTAGTGTGAATGAGACACGTCTCGGGTTCCAAGTTTTATCAACAACTGAAGATGTTCCCTTCCTTAGTCTTAGTTGGGATAGAATTATTATAAAATTCCCCGATGAAACTATCTTCCAACCTGGAGAATCAATAACCATTTCACTTATTGCTGAATATGAAAGTGATCATAAAGCCGTTACTAATCTCATCTACAACTTAACGAAGGACGGTGAGATGGTACCAGAGATTGCTGAAGTAAATCGAACATTAAAATTCTTTTCTGATCATGAGATGTATTCTATTAATCATACGTATCAGATTATTGATGCTTATGATCCCATTACAGGTTTGACAGGAGCCTACTCTGTTATTAAGGAAGTTAATCCATTTGTTTCTATTTCCTGGTATGATACTCTAGCGCCAATATTATTAGAACAAACATTAATTGATTTTGGTGATGGAACTCTTGGTATTGGAGTGATGGTAACTGATGATAAGCCAGAGAAGTACTTTGGTAGTGGGATAGAGGAGGTTACTGCATGGTTAACTATTGAGCGCTCCCCCCGCCCAGGGAGGCGAGTAACATTGGATCTTTTTACAAACACCAGTTCTGGGTTATTCTACTTCATTGTTATATCAACTGATACAACTAGTGTGCGTGACAATTTTTATTATAATGCTAGGTTAAATTATACAATTCAAATCAAGGATAAACGTGGTAATACTGTTTCCTACGAATTTCCAACTAAATTAGTTTTTGATAGTCTTGCTCCTAAAATTGCTTTTCTTGAATTGCGTTATGACGATAGTAGTGATGGGAATCTCACTATTGCAATTAATGCTTCAGATTTCTGGTCAGGACTAGAAACAGCCAGTATTCGCTTCTTTGATCCTACTACTAGCTCTTGGATGGAACCTCACAATATGAATTATCGTGAAATCAACGGTACAACCAGAGAATTTTGGTTTAATTCTATCTTTGATGTAGGGGCAACAGTTAAATATCAGCTGAATGTAACTGATAACTTTGGAAATTCTGGAATAATAAAAGGATCAATTCTAATAACTGATGAGGCTGGTCCCCAATTAGTTGATTGTGTCTTCAAATATAATCCATTTGGAGAGTTTTCCATTGAAATCGAAGTAGGAGACAATGGAGCACAGATAGATAATGCAACCCTTTATTATTATATCAAAGGTAAGGGGGTACCAGTGAGTTTGGATGAAGTCTTATCTGGTGGGAGTGGGGGATCTCTACTTCAAAGTCCAAATTATTTGTATAAGAAGACCTTTACTAAGAAATTCACCATTCTTGACTTTTTAAGCTCAAATACAGTTCAGTTTAAATTGAGTTTAACAGATTCTGAAGGAAATGAGCGCATAATCACGAATTCAGAATTAAGTAAATTCTTAGCGGGTTTATCCCCAGAAGGTTTTGCCATACCACCAGCATCGTTTGAGCTTATTAGTAATCCTTTTGTTATTCTATTGATAATTGTTATTCTTCTTGCTTTCGCATACATAACTGTTCAGCGGCTGCGCACTATTCGCGGCTTTGACAAGGGTAAAATAATGGATGATTTGGTTAAAGTCGCTGATAATGAAGTTTGGGAACAGAATGACAATATTTCAATTGGTTTAGTAGCTAACTTCTTTGATCAAGTAAAAGGTCCAGTACCAATTATTGTTTTCCCAGATAAAATGCGTACATCTGAAGCAATGCTTGCTTCGCTTGCAGATAGATCATTTTCAACCTTAGGATTTGTTGCTAAACCAGAAGAAGATAAACATGCCACTTTCCGCTTTCAAGTTGGTGGCGAGCGATGTACCGTATTTGGGTATGCTTTTGCTGTTCCTGATCCTGAAGCCCGTGGAGGTCAAGAGAATCTTTCAATCTGCTTTGTAATTAGACCTCCCTTTGGTAATCTTGAGAATATTAATAAATTCTTAAACGAATTACTAGAAAATATACGAAAGATCCGTGAATTGATGGCAAGCCAAGCAGATGTCAAAGTTGTGCAAAAGGAAATGGAAAATACTCGTAACTTTTTTACACGAGTAATGTTATTATTCCGAAGGAAGTACAAGCAGGAGTTCATTGAATAATGTTGAAAGGAGGATCAAAAATGAAGACAAAATCTATTACTCCTAAGTATATCAATGTACTTTTATTATTAGGAATACTTATCATTTCATTCGTATCAGAATATTATTACACAGCTTTTACTAAACAAATAGATCAGACCCGTGATAATTATAATAACATTCACCGTTCTCATGAAGATATAAGACTCATGTCTTTCTCATCTTCAGTTAATACTGTGTTCACCTCCTCTAAGATTAAATGTTCCTCATGTTCTCTGACTGAAGATAATATCTTTGATGAAAAGAATAATTCCATCTCATTCCCTTCTGTTCCTGATAATTTGAAACCGCCTACATTCAAGATTAGTGCACAATATGATGTTAATATAACCGATTATTATCCAAAAGCAATGGAAATCAATAGATCTCGTATGACTATCCTACTGAATTTTACTATAACTGATGCACCGTGGCTTAGTAGCCCTGATGAAGCTATCCAAAATTTAACGCTCAAACGTACTGGTGAACCTAATTTTTATCGAATTACGAATGATTCGTATTTAGATTGGACACCTATGTCAAGTGCCAGGTACTCGCTCTTATTTGAGTTGAATAATACTGTTCTCTCTCAGCTTGAATTAGGGGATTACAAATTACATATCTATACGAGTGTTTCTGGTACTAATTCAAATGATTCCGTTCTTCTCCCGATGGTGGATTTAAAAGTTTCATTTGTAGGTGCCCCCGAACCACAACAATTTAACAATAAGATTGATGGAAATCAATCTTTTAACATAACAATATCTGTATATGAAAATACTCAATCAGTTTCATATCTTCCTCAAAATCCAAATGTAACCATCTTCAACACCCAATTAGGAGTGAGTGGGCAACTAATTTTTAAGGAATTTCTCGGAGACAATAGTACTCCAGGACAATGGCTTTTTACTGTCTTAATGACTGCCACTCTTGCTTCAAAATTTATTGATGGTCTTCATAATCTATCAGTATCCATTACATCACCACGTGGAATTACTGATTATGGTTTAATAGATTATTTCGAAGCTAGAGGAACCGTGTTACTTGTGATCCTTGATGAAATAGCTGTAGGATCATACCCCGCGCGAAAGCATGAGGAATTGACAAACGATAGCCAAGATGAAGTGATATTTCGGTTAAATGTTGGGGATACCCTAACAATTAGCTATTATGTCTTCAATAATGTTACACAATTGAATGAATCATCACTTCAAGAGATAGGGTTTCAAGATCCAAATCAACCTGAAAATATTTTTGCAGTACTATCCGATACATCAGAAGCTGATGGTACCGGAACCCTGACTCTTAATGCTACTACTGCAGGAGGTCGTTATGACTTATTAATATATGTGAAAGGCCATCAATCTTCTCAAATGGAGAATCCCTCTAAAGTTGTAATTTATTGGGATCAATTATTGTATGACTATACATACGAAGACGGTGTGGACACAGGTACCAAATCTGATCCTGAACCAAAAGCATTAGGTGTAGATATCCATGAAAATTGGTCACTAACATTGTCAGTTCTTTACGAATCTGATAGATCTCCTGCTAAAGGTGCCCAAATATCGTATCGATTTGGAGAGAATTTGTGGGAAAATATAACTGATGGAACAAGTTGGGATATAAATTCAGATGGGAAGTTTTTCTTGTTTTACTCTCATCACTTACCAGAACCTGTATCTTTTGAATGTAGAATTATTAGTGGGTCTCCCATAGATCCTCAAGGATATCTCTTTGTAAATAAAACTGCAGAATCGGCAAGTTTTAATTTAACTATTATTTGGACATATTTAATTATTGAAATGATTCCTTCTGATGCCAGAGTTGGAATAGGAAAAGAGGTAGATATGAATTTTAATGCCTATTGGAAGCATGATTATTCCAATTTCAATGGATATATCATTGCTAAAGACTTTGAATCTGGGATTCAAAAGTATATTAATATGGAAGATGGAGATGGAAGTTGGCTAGGGTTAGTTAAAACTGGTTCTGACAGTTATAGATATTATATTGTACGAATTGAGGACGCATCATTTGGGATTACGAAATTTACGAATGTGATAGATGACAAACCTGACGATCGAATCGTCTTTGTGGATATTGTTTGGGATGATATTGTTTTCACCTTTTCTGACTCCTATGACCCCGAAAAGAATGTAACAAGTCAGGATTGGGGTACTAGACTCTTTTTTGCGAATTTTGGGCAAAATGCTACGTTATACTGTTATGCTTACCATACATATGATAATGCACCTTTTAATGGAACAGCCTCGCTTCATGATTTCACAAAACAGGAGTCACATCTTCTTGAGTTTACCGCAGGAATTGCTCCTTGGGAGGGGAATCGAACTGAAGCATATCGTGCTGTTCGATTCCGGGTTTTAAAAATAAATTCAGATCCTAGTTTTGGAATTTTCTCGATTGCAAACTCTGATTCAAATGATGTACGCATATTGTGGGACAGAATAATAATTACATTAGTAGCAAACCAAAAACATCCTCATGGTAGCTGGGCAAATATCTCTGTTTCATTGGAATATAAAGTATTAAAAAGTATCCCTGTTGACATCAAAGAATTTGTTGATTTCGAGATTCCTATTGACCCATCAAAGATAAGATTCGACATTTCTCTGAATGGCTCAATATATACAAATATTTCATGGACTGAGTTCTCCATATTTAGTCTAAAGACTGCGTATCAGTATATTGAAGTTATAAGTATGACTGATTTAGCAACTGGACTAACTCAATTTGAACAATGGTATCAATGGTTAGATATTCCAGACGCAGAACCTAAGGAAGACTGGTTAGAAATATTCTGGATTGATGATCAGCAGCCCAGGATTATGGAACTCTTCACTTATGAACTAGGAAATGGAACAATATTAATTATTATCGATGTAACAGATGATAGTGAAACTTGGATAGGGAGTGGGATTGAATCTGTCGAATTATTTGATGCTCGTTCATCGGTTCAACAATATTTTCCTAGACCCCCAACGTATTATCAGTTACCTTCTGGAGGATCTCGTTATATTTATACATATTCGTATGATCAATCGATAGAAGAGTGGGTGGGTAATGAAGATTTCTTTCAATTTGATTTCAATGATACTCTCCTTTTTCAGGTAAATGTCACCGATACAGGAACTAATTTTGATAAGGTTAGTCAGTCGATACAAAAGTTTCACTCTAAAATTATTTCATTTAACATTACAGCTAATTATGATCCTTTTAAACCGCAGTTCATTGAACAAGAAGGCAAGAAAATCAATGTAACTTACTTAACTATATACAATTCTAAAGATCCTACAAAAATAAGAGAGGGTAACATGAGTATCACTGTTGTAGCCAGAGATAGTACTTGGTCTGGGCTGAATGAAAATTCTGTTCAGCTAGTTATTACAGACCGAAATAATGTGACACAGATAATTAATATGGAGCTCATAGGAGTTCTAGAAAATAAACGTGATGAATTACGGTTTTCATGGCAAGGTAATCTCACTGTTTTTGAAATGTATCATTTTACTGTTATCGTTACAGATAATGCCGGAAATACGAAATCATACTCAGTAGAAGAAGAAATTGAGGATTGTGTTGCTCCAAGAATACACCAGATTACTTACGAGATTACAGTTGATAGAAAAATAAGGATTACAGTGAAAGTTGAAGAAGCAGGTCTTGGTGTAGACTATATAATCTTAAAAATTGGATCACAATCAATTAATCTTACACAGATTGGAGGTACAGGAGCGCAGCTGATTTCATCAATAACCACATATTCTGCTGTTATTTCATCAAAAATAGAGTTTGATAATATTATTGGATCAAAATCGTATGGAATTAGTATTATTGCTGTTGACAAGGTGGGAAATGTCGGAGATTATAATCCACAAGAACTTAAGGATATTTGGAAGGTGGATAGCGATTTTGAACTTCCCCCTCTAATCATCAATCCCTTTGTTATTCTCGCTATTGGTATAGTTTTGGTTGTAATGATCATCGTGGGTATTAGAATCACTTCTAAAACAGTTGGTTATGATATGAAAAAGATATTGGACGAAAGTGAAAAGATCTCTCGAGAAGTGATTCTCACTCAAATGGATGAATTTGCATTAGGGGTTACTGTCAATTTCTTTGACCAAATCCAAGGCCCTGTTCCTGTTATTTGGGAACCCCCCCTTCTTGAGGATCAAGAACAAATAATGCTTGACTTATCGGATAAATCCTTCTCGACCCTTGAATTTGTAAGGCTGGAGGAAGCAGAAAGAAGTGGTACTTTTGATTTCTCCACTGGAAGTTATGAGTGTACTGCTCTGGGATATTCGTTTGCTGTTCCCAATCCTGAAGCCCGTGGGGGTAAAGAAAATCTAACAATCGTTCTCTTATTGAGGAAAGAGTGGGGAGATTATTTATTGGTTTTCCAAGATGAATTACTGGAAAAATTACGTGAAATTCGTAAGATGGTTGAAAGTCAACAATCTTCATCTCAAATTGAGAAAAATGCTCGTCAGCTCCGAGAATTTGTATCAAGACTGATGATTTCATTTAATAAACTCTATACAGGTATTGATTATGAGTCAGATTCTATGGTGGAATGAAAAATGGTAAGGTACAGACATATTATTGTATTAACTGCTCTGATATTGAATATTGGAAGTTTAATGTACACGATTAATTCAAACACAGGTTTGGTTTATGTCTTTCAAGATAGGAATCTACCTGGATTAAAAAGTGAATCTTTTATAATGTCTGATAAGTCCATTTTGACTCCAATTTCTCCTTTTGAACAGGAGTCCCTAGTTGATGTGAACTCCATCAATTCCCAGTACAGAGAACTAAATTCAGGGGATCATGTACCACGATTTTCTATTCAACAACAGTATGATGTGTTATTATATGAGACTTTAGATGAACAGGATACCTCTTTCAGTTATGAAAATAAAATTTGGGCCGATTTACTAGGTACAGATTCATATGATTCTTCTTTGTATGAAAATTGTCTAATTGATCCTTACAATACTGCAGGTAATGGACAGGGAGCCTCATTGTTCACTAGAATAGGAAATAATGGGAATGATTACGGAATAAAGAACGAATCTTCAGCAGTAGAGGATTTAGTTGAGTATCGTTTATCAAATATTTCCGCAGGGTGGCAAGCTGACTTTCCAATTCAAAACACATACAAAATGATTAATATCAGCTTTAAATGGCGTTTTGATACCCCCAATGGCGGTTTCGATGATTACGATGAATTTATATACGGTGATAAAGTCATTGTTAGGGATGGAACTCCTGATTTTCAAGAGATTCGTTGCAGAATAGAACATCCTATGGATTCCGATAAATCCTTTTGGGTGGGAAACCCGATCAGTGAAACAAATCCCAATGGGACTGTTTTTTATCGAGTGGGATCAAATATTACTCAAGATGAAGAATGGTATACCTTCAAGTATAGTTTTCAAGTTAACCCCGAGTCATCAAACTTTACACTTGAACTAGGGGCATATTTAAACACGAGAGAGTTTTGGAATGAGTATTTTGATGTTTGGTTTGATGAAATTCGGATTATAGGTATAACCGACATTCCTGATAATAATCCACCTCAACCCCTTGATATGGGCCTTGATAGAACTAATAATATTTCTATTTTTGAATTCTGGGCTAATTTCTCTGAAGGTACATGGGAAAGCTCAATAAAAAATGTCACCGTTTTCTATAACCAGAGTGGGGTTGAATACAACAAAACATTGAATTCTAGTCTGAATTATCTACCACCTAGTTATGTCACTAATGCAGGGTATATTCAAACAAAGTGGCAATTTTTCACCCCCTTCAATTTCAGTGATGAGATCACATTTTATTTTGTCACATTTGATTATGCAAATAATAGTTTTGTATCAGAAATTCAGAGTACAATTATTGGAGATTATAGTCCTCCTGTAATTGAAAGTACGGTCATCAATCAAACTGGAACTGGTCTTATAACCATTAGTGTTAATATAACTGACTGGGGCTATGGAATCGATACCTTAGTACTTAATTATACAATTGACGGGGAAATTCAAGATCCCATAAGTATTACTGGTAGTGGAACAGATTATCAAGCTATTTTCACCCTTAATATTAGTCAATTTTATGGAAAGACTGTTGAATTTGGGATATCTTTTAATGATACTGTGGCTGGCAATTCAGATTTTTATCCTGGAGTTAGGATTGTGGCTGTTACTGATGAAGTATTACCTGAAATTCATATGGTCACAATAACACCGAACTCAACAGTTGAAGAAAGAACCCATGTTACAGTCAGAGCATCAGATCCCTTTGGTGAAATTGACGAGGTGTATCTCGTTGTTCGTTATGAAAATGGTTCAATTTTTGAAGCTTATTCTCATGTCCTGCTTAAGAACACAACCACTCCTGGTCTTTATGTTCTAGGTAAAATTGCTGGAGTAGCAGCATTACAATTACCATTTAGCGAGGACTATGAGAATTATTCAATTACTGTTGTTGTACGAGATAAAGCTACACCTGATCCTAATGAATATAGCGAGACTTATTATTATGTAGTACGTGATGAATTAGCACCTAAAGTTAGAATTGAAAACTTAGAATACTCTCAACCTGGTTTATTACAAGTTCGGGTTCAAGCGAGTGATTTAGGAAGTGGTATTGAATCAGTTATACTCGAGAAGAGAACTAAAGATGGATGGACAAACCGTATAAATATGACTCAAGAAGGAAATCGCTATATTGCAAAAATTTATACAGGATGGCTGGGTAATGAACAAATTCAATTTAGAGTATATGCAGTAGATAATGAAGGTAATGAAATTAATGAGGAAAATCGACCTATTGGTAAATATACCACTAAAATCTTTTTTAGTACTTTTCTTGGATTATTAATCATGGAAATTATCATAGTAACAGCTTTCGTGAGTGTTTTCACAGCAATTAAAGTCGCTCAATCACAGCGATTGAAGGCTCTTCGCAGAAGACGCTTCGAAGCTGCCCTTGGTCGGAGTGAACGATTAGCTTATCTTGGAGAAGAGGCTATGTTTGGTTTTATAGCAGCTTACGGTCAGAGGGAAGGTGTTTCTAGCATTTTAATGTGGGAACCCCAACTAATAGGGCATTTTTATCAGTATTTGAAAGAGCTCACTGATAAAGCGAACAACAATGTTGCTTTTATCATGCAAACCCGACCTCAAGATCAAGTGACATTTGTTGACTTTAAGATTGAAGAAATTGGATGCTCTGCCATTACATTTGCGTATCCTGTTTCGACTCTTCCCCAACAATGGTTATCAGCATTAACTCTTGACCAAGTGCCTGTTGGTGGTGGACAAGGCATCTTGTTGTTAATGTTGGTGATGCGTGAAAAGTGGGGTGAAACTGCGAATAATTTCCAAGAAGAGATTAAAGATGGTATTATAGAGTTGAAAGATCTCATCTGTTCTGGTGAGGATAAGGATACTATTCTTAGAAAGGCCCAAGAATTCCGATTGTTTATTTCAGGGACTTTAGAGGTTTTAGATGAGATTGAAATAGAGACAGATGAGATTTCAGAAGAGATTATGGGTGATTTTGAGTCTGAATTCTTAGATTTTCCTGATGATGACTCTGACAAAGATGAAGCTGATGAAACTGACCCCTCCAAAAGTACCTCTGAGAATGATTAAGATTTCTAGCTAGAATTTCCTTATGATACTATAGATTGAAGGGTATAAAGTTGTCTAGCCTTATGAGACTTCGAACTGAACCTTGCTCTATCTGTAAAAAGACTTTGGCGCTTGGTATTCCAGCGAACCAACTTCAACCTGATGTGACGGGTTTAGATCTATTTCTTGATTTACATGGAATCGATGATGAACAATCACATGCTCGACTACTCTATCTTGATTCTGAGGGAAGAGTACGAAATATGTCTACCATTACCAAGTTCACCTTTCTTCTTCATAAAGATGAGTCTTCAGAAGAGTGAGGTTTGATGTTCTAATAGTGATGTTAAAAAGGTAATACCAGACCAAAAAGTCTTATTATAGAGGAAACAGTTTCTATCAGATGATATCTAGGTGAATCCGTTGTACCGTACCTCGTGTTCCTTTTCGTGAACAAGTCACACTAAATAAAGGTACCTCGTAGTCGACGGCGAGAAGAGTTCCATCATCGAGACTTTCGCCGACCAATATATCAAGAATAGCGCCATCCTCATGCCTAAATATTCTGATGTAAGCGTCTTCTTTCTTTATAGTGCCAGTTTTATCCCATCCCTTCTCGACAAGAATTATTGTTGGCCATAATTCCCCCTTTTTAAACCAAGTCTTTCGATCCTTAACTGCCACTTGAATCTTTTTATCAGACAGCTCGGGAAATGTGAATTTTTTATTGTCTTCAATCTTGTTTTTTGTCATACGGATGTCTGGATTTTGCCGAGCTATCCAACCAAAGGTTCTAAATTGCAATTTGATCCATACCCAGGGTCAATTTTGAATGCCAGTTTCATCTTAAATGGAGTTCGAAGCTAACAGTCCACTGCCTTTGATCCTATGTATTACAACTTACTTCTAAAAAAGTGTTTGGTTGTAATATGGAATGATCTATTACTCTAGCTTTACTCTAACGTTATGGCTCCACATCTGTAATATTGGAATTCACTGAAGTTTCAGAAATACTCACAGCCATTCTGCTAATGTATCGTCCAATAACAGTGAAAAGGGCAATTTCCAGTATAAATAGAAGACCTTGGAGAATTACACTCTCTGAAAGTAATTCTAATACATAAGTCAATATTATTAACAATCCTAGATAAAAAATATCTGAAGAAAAAAGGGGAACTGGTTTTAAAGGGCTATTTTTCCTCAATTTCATTGTTATTTCCCAATATGCTAAGAGTCCTCCAATTATTCCTCCTATTATCCCTCCTGCGTATATTGCTATAGGCCAAATTATTGCTGTTTGCGATTTGATGTATGGCATTAGAAATGGAAATTCATTTAGTACATTAATGTCTATATTGTGGATGAAATTTATTACAGTAGTAAAGCAAAATACAATGAGAAAGCTGCTCAAAGGTGCTAGTACGACACCAATGATAATATTCCATGGATTATTACTTTCTGAGAGGGATGAGGGAGTATTCGGATCTTCGGGGTTAGATTTCATAGAATATCTCCAATTAGGGCTTTTGAATCTCTCTTAATCGGTCTATTACCCATTCCTTATCAAGTGCAGCTATGAATGGTGCAAAACGCGGACCTTGGGAACTCCCTAGAAGAATCTGATACAGTGCTTGAAAGAGTCCCGACATTTCTTTCCGAGATAGGGCTGCTTTTCCCCGAAAAGAAATCATTTTTCGCTTGATTTCCTCCTCAGTCCATTTCGTTAAGGCTAGCTCTGAGGCTAGATCTAGAACAAAATTACATGTTTTTTTATCTATTTTATCAATTATTGTATTTGAGATATGATCAGGGATCTGTATCCGAAGGTGGGGTGGTGCATAATCTAGAACCCAACTTCGCGCTTTAGATAGTCGTTCATGGATATGTACTTTTATTTCTTTAGTAAGCGGTGATGTTAGAATTTCAGTAGCCTGTAGTTTATGAATTGCTTGTTTTGTCCCTTCCAGTGAATCAGGAACTAATTGTGATAAAATTATTGCGTGAGAGTAGTCAAGTTGAAATCCACGATATTGAGGAGTATCGTTGTAAAAAACAATTTCATAACTTCTTCTAATAGCTTGTAGTTCTGTAGTTTCATTAAATGGTTCTAATTCGTGATAAATTCGCTGAGCTTTGTCATATTCAGCTATATAGCTCGGAATTTTGTCTAATCCCAAGACGATTCGTCTTTTTGGAGGTGTTTTAAGGTAAATATATTTCAGTACTTCTGGTTCTGCGTATTTAAGCCACTTTTTGGGAGTGAATCCAATGAATCCCGAACTAGTCATATCACCAAGATCAGTTCGTCCTTCAGAATAACCAACCCATTCGTTCCAGAATCCATATGGTCCCCGATGTTGGAGTACAGTCTCAAGTACTTCAATGCAACTATCTCGTGACCCACCAGGTGTGGCATGATCTTTTCCATATGGTTCAAAATGAATATTGAGAGTATACCAAATCGCTAGCCATTCAAGTCTCCATGTCAGTTTTCCTACCCTCATATCAGACCAGTCATCTTTTTGACACGACTCGCAGTGATAATAGATATGAAATTTGTCTAGGTCTACTTCCAAGGCTTTAGTTGTTCCAATACGGTTGCAATGGGTGCATAATGGATTAAAAGGAATCCAATCTTCAGGAAATGGGTTCTTTTGTCGATATTTATTAAGGATTTTCCGTACTTGTTCTTTCTTTTCAATTAATTTGATTATAGTATTTTTCATTGCTTCTGTTTGGTAAAACTCATGAGTACGAATAATTTCAATATTTCTGCCGAATCTAGGGAGATAATCCCCGAAAGCTCTCCAAAAGTAATCGACCCAAGATGTATATTGATTGGTTGGATCTGGTACATCGATTAATCGCCAATCAATGTATTTTTTTGCTTCAGTTGGATCCGAAAAACAATTTAATTGAGCTTCTTTTCCTTTCCAAGGATCTGCAGTATACAAAATTAAGGAATGAGTGGCATCATAACCACGCTTTTTTAGTTCATTTACTACTGCATTAGTGAGAACAATTTCTCCGCGAAGACGACCAATGTGTTGTTGACCTGATACGGAAATACCACAATTGCTATTAAAGGCTTGTAACCCAGGCCAGTTCGATATTAGATCGGTGGTTAGCTTATCTATCCAATGTGGAGGAGTTCTCTTAAGGTTATTTGACATCTAATTATTTCACGTCGTTCTATACTTTTCAGAGAGAAATTTGAAAAAGGATTTAAAAAAGGCCTTTTTGTTAATAAAATTAGGTTTTTTCACATTTTTCGATGGATAAACTGGAGATTATAGATTAAATGTTGTTAATAAAGTTGGATTCATAATCATTTACCAATTTACAATGTTTATTGTTCTTTTTCTCCTAAAATTGCTGAATAAAATTAATATAGACATTAAATATATGAATTCTCAATTGTTATAGTTACTTGATTTATTTCTGAAGAGGTGATTAAATAAAAATGAAAGCTTTGGTGTTAGCTGGAGGAAGCGGGAAGGAAATGCTACCCTTATCAAAATATTACCCCAAAACGATGTTGACTCTTCATGGTAAACATCTTCTAGAATATGTATTTACTGGGCTTATGGAAACTAGCATTGAAGAATTTATTGTAGTTGTGGGATATTTAGGAGACAAAGTACGGTCAATTGTTGAGAAATACAGACAAATGGGGATTCCGATTAAAATTATTGATCAAAGGGATCGATTGGGAATAGAAGGTGCTATTATCTCCGCGGATGACCAATTCTCTGAGAAAGATCCATTTTTATTAGCTTATGGAGATATTCTTGCTCCCTCTACCTTTTATCAGCATTTGATGAATTCATATATTAATACAGCTGCAGATGGAGCCATTGCTGTGACATTACTTGGGAAATCCGCCGAGTTTGGGATAGCTGCTATTGATGCTAGAGGATTTATCACAGAAATTTTACCAGAGACTCCTGTGAAAGAGAGCGATGCTAACTACATTTTTGCTGGTGCTTCGATTTTACCTGGAGAATTCTTTGGAATTTTGAGGGAGGAACGTAAGCTTACTGCTGCATTAGCAAGATTATTGCAGGAACAACGTCGAATTTGTGCATCCGTATGGCAAGATGAATGGGTAGATGTTGGTTATCCTTGGGATATGCTAGCAGCAAATAAAGATACATATAGAACTTTAGAATATTCACGTATCCATAAAACAGCAAAAATATCTCCATCAGCACATATTTCAGGTTTAGCGTTAATTGAAGAAAATGTTATAATCGATCATAACGCAGAAATTGTTGGCCCTTGCTTTATTGGTAAAAACTGTTATATTGGTACAAACAGCCTTATTAGAGAATATTCTTGTATAGAACGGAATTGTAAGATTGGTTATTCAGTTGAAGTCAAAAATTCAGTCATTCAGCATGGTACTAAAATTGGGCGTCTTTCATTCGTTGGTGATAGCGTTGTCGGAGAAAATGCGACTCTGGGAGCAGGTGTCACAACCATGAACGTTCTTCAGGATACAAAATCCCAAAAAATAACTAAAATGATAAAGGGAAGGGCATATCGTAAATTAGGTGCAGTTATTGGGCCACATTCCATAATAGGCTCAAATACTGTGATGTTACCTGGTGTTGTGGTCGATTCTGATAAGGTAATTCCCCCTGGGTCAGTTATTCGTAAGAACTTAAAATAGTATAAAGAATAAATTCATAAAAAAGGAATGGGAGAGGGGGATTATCAGAGCTCTAATCGTCTATCTGGGACATAGGACAGAATTTTCCTAATTTCTTCTTCTTTTTTATTTACTCTGAAAACGTTGGCGATCCGATAGATATGTGGATCAGTTTCGGGTTTAATAAATAGATCTCCACTTAGAAAAAGCATTTTTTCAAAAATATCTGGGGTGGTTTTTTCAATGTGTGCATGTTGGGCATTACCAAAACGTCTTTCATCTCCTAGAATCCCACGATGGTGATAAATTTCAGTCGGTGAAATAATCCAATAGTCAATACGACTATAAAGGTATATTATGAGGAGATGTACAAAAACCAGTACCGCAAAGAAGAAATAGAATTCCATGGAAGCAGTAATGGTTGGCCACTCAAGACCAAAACTAAGGTCTGGAATTTGCGTTCGCAAAAGCAAGTAAATAAGAACGATTATTATTACACCAAAAGCAATTAATGCTGTTTTCCCTAGACCGAAATCAAATGCAACGATGATAAAATTAAAGGCAAATACTGCGAAGAAAAATGTTCCAAGACCATTCCTTAAAACTTCTGCATCCGCTGCCTCCATATTAGGAAGCATGAGAAGTTCTAAAAGAAAGATAATGAAAGCCACAATCATGCTAGGGTAGAAGAATAATGTTTCAGGATAAGCTCTTACAATAATATACTCCTTTATCGTTTTAGGTTTCTCTTCTATCGTTTTTGTTGGTTCTTCCATTTGTAGAATCTCCATTAATGAATTTTAGAATATAAAACATATCTCCCCTTTTTAGCTTTTGTATTTTACCTTTGTTAAAGCTGGTTACTTCTACTCAATAAAAACTGGGAGTAAAAATTAGATAAAGGTATTTGGTCATAAAGCCTCAACTTACATCCACGATTCCTTCTTCTGTTATTGCAAAAACCGTTTCACTTTCAGGAAGAAGAGGACTGTCAACAATTCGGGCAATACGGCGTTCTCCTTTAGATTTTCGAAGATAAATACGAGTATGAGACACATGAGCCAAAATGTGGCCTCCAACTGGTGCTGTAGGATCACCAAAAAACATATCTGGTTGTGAATGAACTTGGTTTGTTACAATTACAGCTACATTGGATATTTCTGCAAGTTTAAGAAGTGAATGGAGATGTTGATTTAGTTTTTGTTGTCTAGCAGCAAGAGTTCCCCTACCAACAAATTCAGCACGAAAATGTGCAATGAGAGAATCCACAATCACAAGTTTAATGTTATTAGATGGAGCATCTTTAATTATATTTTCCACAAGCACCATTTGATGGTCGCTATTATAAGCACGACCATGGAGGATATGTTTCAATACTGTTTGGATATTTAAATCATTTCCAAAGCGACTTGCCATTGCTACAATTCTTTCAGGACGAAATGTCCCTTCTGTATCAATATATATACAAGTAATGGGATTTTTCCCGTCCATGTTGAATCCTCCCAAAGCAGGAGGCAATTGACAAGTAACACAAAGCTGATGTGCAAGTTGAGTTTTTCCTGTTCGATATTCTCCATACAACTCTGTTATAGAACCTGTTTCTATCCCACCATTCAGCAAGTCATCTAATGCCTCTGCCCCTGTTGTAGCTCGCAGCATGTTTCGTCGAGATTCGAGTATTACATCTGCTGTTATGAATCCATAACCTAATTTATCTCTCGCTGCTTGAATAATTTTTCCAGCGGTTTTTTCACCAAGGCCTCCTAAAGCCATTAACTCTCCGATACTCACCGTTGCAACCGATTCTAAAGTTTTAAACCCTGTTTCTTGAAGTTTTTTAGCTAAAGCGGGTCCTACACCTGGTAGATCCATCACATTAGTTGTCAGGATTTTTGGTGCTTTTGACGAGATTCTTTTTGTTAAATCACTTGATGTATGCATTTTTGGCCCTAGTCAATATTTTTAATTGAAAGAGTCAATACTGTGTTAAAAGCTAATAGCTGGGACACTATTTTTTACAAGAAAAAAATCTGTGTTTAAAGTATTACTAACTCTTTTCTCTTTTAAAAAGCCAGAAAATGAAACACTTATCGTGTGGTGTGATATAAAAGATATAACTCATAAAGTATTGGTTATAAACATAGTTCATGAGAGTTTATATTTTTTTCTCAGTTTAGTCGGTGTGTAATAGATATTTGACAGAAATATTTCTTTAAACATGAGTAAGATACTATTTGTATCATCTGGGTCATTTTCACTTTACTGTCTAATCGATTCTCCAATGAGGTTTCAGGTTTTTTCTAGTTGTATTAAAGAGAAATCAATGTTTAACAAGGTTGTTACCTGATTTTTTTGAATAATTCAATGTCTAATACGAACCAATCTCAATAAGATGAAATTAATTGGAACACATCAAATTTCTATGAATTTATGATTAAACTGTGAAAACCTTCATGAAAAAAACTGCGAATAATTGATCCTAGTTTTTAATATGGAGTTGGTTAAAATATTATACAATTAATATTCTGCTGTAAATTAAAAACCTCCTCATTTCAGAAAGATCTTCTTGTTGAAATACAAGACTTCTTCTAATTGTGGTTGGGTATCTATTATGATTTATTCCGTTCACACAGCATTTAGTGGTGAAAAAAACGATTGAATAGATCAAAATTTGATATTACAAAATTTCTTACTAAAAAACATACTATCATTAAAGATGACCAAGTTTTTGAACCAAATTTCATTCCAGAATGTTTGGTACATAGAGAGAATGAGTTGACTCTTTTGGCTAATCACTTTAAATCAATCCTCTACAAAAATAGCATGATACCCGGAAAACAAGTGATAATTCAAGGACCTGTTGGATTAGGAAAAACTGTAGTAGTAAAGCAATTTGGCCTTACTCTTGAAACCTATTGTCATGCTAAGTCTGAGGCCAGTATAGCAAATTTATCCTATTTTCATATGAATTGTCGGCGTCAGAGGTCGTGGTATTTAATATTAACATCAATTCTAACTCAGTTAGTACCCGCTTTTCCCATTCGTGGGTTTAGTGTTGACGAATTACTCACATACTTAGTTAAAATCATTAAGGAGAGAAATCAAGGATTATTAATCTGTTTAGATGAGATTGATTACCTTTTATCCGAATCTAAGGGTCAAGATGTGCTCTACTCGTTAACTCGTCATCATGAAGGAGTTAATCAAAGCGAACAGGTTCAAATTTCTCTGATTCTAGTAACGCGAAATCCCCATTTTCAGAAATTTTTAGATCCCGCCCTCCTATCTTCATTATCACAACGTGTGATTGTATTTAAGCCTTATACTACCATTCAATTATTCGATATATTGTCTCTTCGGGCTCATCAAGGATTACACGAGAGAACATACTCTAACGATATTCTCAAGGCGATTGCTGACCTTGCATATGAAAATGGAGACGCACGTTACGCTATTGAGTTATTATGGCGTTCAGCTAAAGTTGCAGAACAAGAAGAATCTCAATCCATTGATTTTGAACATATCCGAAAAGCTCAGGTTAGTATATTTCCTATTAAACAATCTATTATTATAGATTTAGCCTCACAACTAAAAAAAGTCCTTTTTGCTCTTGCCTTATTACTTAATCATGAGAAAAACCGTGCTTTCGTTACAACCAATGAATTACGGAATAAATATAATGAAATATGTAAAGAAACACAAGAAAAACCGCGAAAACAAACTCAGTTCTGGAATTATCTACAAAATCTTGCTGAGCTAGGTCTTATTAAGTTACAAGTACAAAATAGACATCAAAACGGAAAATCTGCGGGAAGAACAACCTTAATCGGTATTTCTGATTTACCTGTTAGTGATTTACTCCTTCTTCTTGAACAAAACTTGAAATAATCCAAACCTTTTAGGGTATGGTTTTAATTACTCAATCAAAAATTTCTTTCTTGTTCAATCTCTCTTGAGTGTCTTTAAATCAGAAGGAATTTATCGTTGAAATAATATGGATCGAACTCAGAAAGAACTATATGAACAAAGTTGGTCTACTCATTCTATCAGGAATCCTGAAATGTGGCCAATAAACGCTATAATAAGGGAAATCCTAAAAGATAATGGTAGAATACTAGAAATTGGGCCTGGTAATTGGCCTAAATCGCCTATCTCTAAAACTATCTTTCTCGAGTTAACTATAACAGGCGCAGCTAATCTGAAAAAAGTTGGGGCAAATACATCAACTGGTAGTATAGAAAATATCCCTTTTAAAGATGAAACTTTTGATGTTGTAGTTGCTTTAGAAGTGATTGAACATGTACCAAATGTTCGCAAAAGTTTCTCAGATGTCAGGCGAGTTTTAAAGAAAAATGGGTTCTTTATTTTCTCCACTCCAATTCACCAAAAGTTATGGACTCATTTCGATAGTTTGGCTGGACATTTACGCCGCTTTGACCCGTACGAATTATTAAAAATAACATTCAAGAATAAATTTCACCTAATAAAGTTTACTGGAAGAAAAGATCCACCAATCCTATTCAGTAATATTAATGCTATAATGGAAACGCGTTACAAGAAATTATTGATGTCCCTCTCTGAGATGGGGCTTACACTTCTTTCGTCTCTACATCGCAGTAAACTCTATCGAAGAATGAACCGTCATGCATATAATTTTAATTTGTGGTATGATCCTGATCTTTACATTAGTAAATCAAAAGATTTAAGCAATCTAACCTTAATTTGTCAAAAAAAGTGAGAATTCAGATTTACATTGAATCTGACTCGGGGACTAATTCTATTGGTTTTTTCTTGACTATGGCAAATTTCTCCCTTTGTGAGCTTGTTATCAAGATATAATCGAATAGAATCACCCCAAATAAAGCTATAGCAAGAAATGGTAAGGCAAAGCTATTAATTACGAGTAATGATAGTAATGACATAACAATAAGCCGTAATTCAGTATTTTTCTTGATGAAAATTCCTATTAAGAAGATTAAAATCAGACCAATTAAGGTTAAAATTCCAATTATTTCTATCAAGTTAAATGCTCTTGCAAATTCAGCAACAATTGTTCCACCTAGGGAACCATCTTCAATTTGACGTCTTTCTGAATTATAAAAAAGAACTGTTGATTCTAAAACCCATAAAATATTAAATGGGAGGGATACAATAAGAAATCCAAGAAAAGGAATTCCTGGTGCAGCAATTATCTTTTTCCATGATTTTTCATGTAAATAAGTAATCCAAATAGCAACTAAAAAGATCCCAGCAAAGTATTTACTAAGGGCACTTAATGAAAAGAATAGAATGACAAAGTAATCCTTATACTTTAAAGAAGATTGATAGAAATAAAATCCAATGATGGCATATAACAACATTAAAGGAGCGCTGCTCCAAACAAACGGAATCATCATTAGAAATGCTATAATAGGTCCTTGAAAACGATCTTCAGGGAATAAGAAATATGTGAATAAACAACCTATTGCAGTAAAAATTAAGTTTGCAAGAGTGAGACCAACATCATTGAAACCAGGTAACCAAATTGGGACATCACCATTGACTAGTACAGAGCTAATTAAATTAAAAATACCTAAAATTAATCCGTACGAAAGTAAATCCACTGGAAGATATGGATAGGTTCCCTCATGAAAAACACCTGCCCCTGTTGGGCTGCCGTGTTTAATATACAGTTCATTTGGATCATAAGGGTTTTTCCCTTCCCATAAACATTGTGCCCCGGTGTAAACGACTTGATTAACGTCTCCTCCATACATTCCTGGGAGATAAAGAATAAAAAATATTACCATAAAGATAAGGCCGAGATAGAGGAGTGTAGGTGTTAAACGTAGTTTCATATTCATAAGAACGAATACTATAATTAAGATAATGAATAAATTATAGAAAAAGGCAGAAATAAACAAACCTGTAACGGCAGAATGCTCTAATTCATTGAAACCATAGAGAAGCCCTTGGATAAAAAAAATGGAAAAAGGGATAGCAATTATTATTATGAAAAATAGATTCGCCCAGTTTTCTTTGAGAAAAGGCTTATTCTTAAGCCGTGAAAGAAAGTCATCATTGCTACCAAGTTCTTTCAAGTCACATTCGACCTTTATTTCACTTGTGAAAAATGAAAAGAAACTCATAAAGTTTATGGGAGTTGTGATTTGTGAAAATTACTAAAAATATATTCAACTTAAAAGATTAAATACTTCTTTTTAGTGAAATTAGGGAATAAAAACGGGCAAGGCCATATGAAAATTGACCAATAAACATAATAAAAAACTAAATAATTATTTCCACAAGATTAGTAGAAAAATTGTTGAGTATTGTGTACTTCATGACATTAGTACCGTTGTAATCGGGTACAATCCCGATTGGAAACAAAACTGTCACCTAGGGAAAAGAAATACTCAAAATTTTGCCACTCTTCCGTACTACAAGCTACTTCAACAATTGGTCTGTAAAGCTGCAGAACAGGGAATAACGGTCATTAAACAAGAGGAAAGTTATTCGAGTAAGTGTTCTTTCGTAAATAACGAGCCAATCAAACATCATAACCTACTTTTAGGTCAAAGAATGACTAGAGGGTTATTTAAATCTCATAAAGACATAATTATTAATGCTAACGTGAATGGTGCCTATAACATTCTACAAAAAGGTACTCCTGAACGCTGTTAAAGCCGTCAGGATAGAGACTCTCGGATTACATCCCATACGATGGAGGCTAACTACAGCAACGAGCTAGATGATAACCTCGTGTGAATAGAATTGATAATATATTTAACTTGACTTTACCAGAAGTCTCCTTGCTTTAGGTGGGGGATGAATGGTGAGACAAAAGCTATCTCAAAGACAAAAAAAAGGGGAAGTAAAAAACAATCGAATCAGAAAGGGTGAAAGGGGAAATGATTGCAGGTTAAATTGGAAAAAGTGGTTAAGAAGACTTATATAAAGTAATGGGTACAAAATAGCTCAGGTTGGTTGTATGGTCACACTCACATGGAAGTTCTCAGTCATTCCGACATACAAACAGGAGGAGGTCCTACGGGAATTATCAGAGACGTGTCGACTACTGTACAACCATGCGCTAGCAGAAAGGAAGTATCTTTATGATACCTACAACCTTTGTGTTACTTATAGAGAGCAGCAGAACGCCTTACCCCAATTAAAGCAGCTGTTCCCTAGGTACAATCAGGTCTACTCCAAAGTCCTCCAAATGACACTTAAAAAGCTTGACGCGGCGTATAAATCATTTTTTGGGTTACTCAAGAGCGGAGATCATACTGTTCGACCACCCAGCTTCCGTGGTAAGGATTATTTCTTTACATTATGTTACAACCAATCGGGTTTCACCATCACCAAAGAGACGATTCGATTCTCTCACAAACATTCGAGTAAGACAGAATTGATCTTTTCAGTCCCGTTTGACTTTTCTACTCACCTCATTAAACAGATTGAGATCTTTCAGGATCATTATGACAAGAGGTTCTATTTAACCGTTACATTTGAACGTGAAGATCCTCCTTTCATTGACAATGGGTTGTACCAAGCGTTTGATCTTGGTACAACTAAACATACAGCCATTAATCTGCAGGGTAAGTTTCTCGAATCAACAGTCAAGCGTCCTGACAAGTATTGGGAACCGAAGATTCGCTCCTTGCAGCGAAGAAGAGATCACTGCAAACAGGGGAGTCGTAGACACCGATTGTTCACTCAAAGGTTGGCAACCATTAAGCGGAAATGTCGAAATCAGACGAAGGACTGGCAACATAAGCAAAGTCTCAACCTCTTACGGAATACTAAAGCCAGAACCATTGTCGTGGGTGATCTCTCCCCTAAACAAATGGTTGCCAGTAAAAACAATGGAAAGAGGAAAAAGTATCAGAAGAGTGTTAACCGTGGTGTACATAACACTGGTCATCTAGGTCGTTTTATCGAATTACTGACCTATAAGGCTAAAAAGTTAGGTAAAAGAGTAACAGTAATTGATGAGCGGGATACTACGAAAACCTATTCCGTCTGTGGTCATATAAAAGAGCGGATGTCTCTTTCTGAACGCATTTATCACTGTGAGATGTGTGAAATCGTCCTCGATCGCGACCACAACTCTGCGATCAACATTATGAAGCGCTTTCTCTCACATAATGCCCTGTGGACGGGCTATCAATCCTTCTTAAGTCAGATTGATAATCTACGATACACAGTCAATGGTAAAACGAAAGTCTCCCCTCATCAGGGGTTTGGCGAACTCGTAGGAAGCCACTTGCTTTAGCTGGTGGTAGTTCACATACACATGCTTGCTGCAATCTATGGGATCTTGCCTTGACTATCCAGATTAATTATAAAAAGAAAAAACTACGGCTCAGTGTAAGAGACCTTTCATTCCTAGGCATCCCTAGGTTAACTAGAACTCAATTTTCATTTAAAAATGCAGAGATCGGGCAGGAGATTCATCAGGAGATTCAGACACAAAAACAAAGGGTAAACCCTAATTATCAGACCGAATATTTCATTAAATATCAGTTCTCAATTCATGATTGGCAGATTGTTATTCGTGGTAGGATAGATCTACTCGTTCGTTCATCTGAATCCATTCAAATTGAAGAAATAAAGTCAATTTTTTTGAAACAGTTTTCTGGTTCCCCTGACGACCCACGAATCAAACCATTCAGGTTACAACTTCAGTGTTATGCATGGATGCTAAGCCAAATTGAAACTGGCAATCCTTCGTTATCATTACAGTTAATTCTAGTTAATCGTTTTGATAATAAACAACATGTTATCCCTATCCCGTATCAAGATATGTCTGAATTTATCATCAAGAAAATAGCACAACTTATTATTGCTGAAGAGGATAAACAACTTCGTCTTAAGAAAAAGGTTGAATCACTATCTCATTTACGCTTTCCGTTTCATTATCGAAAATATCAAAAAGAAATTGTCAAACATATTAAGGAAATTGTGGACAAAAAATTATGTTTTCTAATGGAAGCTCCTAGTGGTCTGGGGAAAACAGTGGTTTCACTTTATCCACTAATTCCTAAAGCCATCCTTGAGGATACAAAGATCTTTTTTTTAACTGCAAAGGCTACCCAGCGACATGTAGTGGAAAAAACTCTCGAGTTGTTTTATAAACAGGGAGTAGAGTTTCTAGCTCTAACACTAAAGGCAAAAGAAAAGATGTGTCCGAATTCGATTTATTTCTGCCATGAAGATTATTGTCCGTTCCTGAAAAATTATACTCAGCGTTATCCTGACGAGATTCTACAAAGATTTATCCAACAGCGAGGTGTAATAGATCCAGAATCTATCGAAAGAGAAGCTTTGACTACAGAAGCGTTTTGTCCCTTTGAATTATCCTTAGACATATCTTTAGAAGCAGATATCATTATTGGGGATTATAATTATGTATTCCATCCTCGAGTATCATTACAACGTTTTTTTGGGGATCCTCGCCAGAAAAAATCCTCGTTTTATTTAATAATTGATGAAGCTCATAATTTAGTGTCTAGGAGCTTATCTTATTATTCTCACGCTTTAACTCAAGGAGAAGTATTCGTCTTTAAACGATCGATGCAGCAACTGAAAAAGAAGGTTAAGGGTATTCAATTACCTGAGTTTATCCCCTTGAAATTAGATAGAATTTTTCGAAATCTTCGAACTAAACAAAGTACTGATTTTTCTACTCATGTTCTAAAGGACATCAACCTCACGTCATTTCAGGAGATTATTCTTCAGTTTGAAGAAGCGGTGACCCAGTATGTGCAGTTTTTAGTGGAAAAGGAGCTCTTTTGGCCTGATGATCCCGTTCTTAGCTTTTTTTATCATCTCCGTGAGTTTGTAGAAACCGCAGCACTAGCACAAAATGCTGAAGAGTTTTCAATCTTGTACTACTCTAATGAAGGAAAAATTAAAATACTATGTAAAGATGCCTCTCCATTTCTTCAACAACGCTTGAATTTTTTCAAGTCATCAATTGCAATATCTGCAACTCTTACTCCGTTCCCATTTTATCGCGATTTATTGGGATTTCCCATTGATAAAACTGTATATGAACGTTTTCCATCACCTTTTTCACCTAAAAATCGTAAAATCATTGTGTTACCTAATATTGATACACGATATCAAAAAAGGCAGTATTATTACGAGGAAATTGCTGAGTTAATCCAAAGAGTATTGCAAATAAAAAAAGGTAAGTATTTTGCTTTCTTTCCCTCGTTTAAATTTGCAAAAAAAGTAGCTAGATTTTTAACACCTAGTTCAGATTTATTAATTTTAAGACAAGATCCCACGATGCAAGAAACTGATCGTCAAGATTTTATTCATACATTGGAAACCTCTCCTTATGTACTAGCCATAGCTGTTACGGCTGGGATTTTCGCAGAGGGAATTGATTTTCCAGGCATTTTAGATGGAGTTATAGTAATTGGGCCTAGCTTACCTACCGTAACTTTTGAACAAGAATTACTCAAACAATACTATGAAGAGAGATTTAGCAATGGTTTTGCTTATGCTTATCAGTTTCCAGGATTAACACGAACTTTCCAAGCTGCAGGCAGATTAATTCGTACATCTTCTGATCGTGGTATAATCATCTTTGTTGGCCGTCGCTTTGCTTCTCTTCACTATGCAAACTATTTCCCTCCATATTATTATCAAAAAAACCCAAAAGAATTAATATGTCACAATCTAGAACTAGAAGTAACACAATTTTGGAGGAAAATAGAATCGAACTCAACTTTATTAACAGGAGAATAAGATTTTTCAATATTAGTTTTAGACCCCCCACATCAAGGATTTATTTTAATTCCCCGTTAAAACTTAAGGTGGAAGAGCGTTTAAGATGGACGATCTATCAGATATTGAAAAGCTTCGTTATGCAAGACAGATTGTTATGACAGATTTTGGTGATATAGGACAGGTAAAAATCAAACAAGCTCGGATTTTAGTGGTTGGTGTTGGTGGCCTAGGGACGTTTTCTAGTCTTTTGTTAGCTGAAATGGGTGTTGGCTATTTAAGAATAGTCGATCGCGATATTGTGGAGCGTACAAATCTCCATAGAACGCCATTATATACTAATAATGATTTAGACCATGCAAAAGTAGAAGTTGCAGCAGATCGGCTCAAGCAATTGAATCCATCGATGACTGTTGATACTCATGCATGTCATATCGGAAATGCGAACATTGATGATCTTTTGGACGGGATTGACATTGTCATTGATGCACTAGATAATTTTGAAACTCGACGCATTATCAATAAAGCATGTATTCAGAAAGGAATCCCCTTCATTTTTTGTGGTGTTAGTGCCCGTTCTGGGAATATTACGGTATTTAATTTGACTAAGCGATCTCCGTGCTTTTCCTGTTTATATCATGGGGTTAACGATAATGAATTAGAATCTTGCGATATTACAGGGATTCATCCCGCAATACTTCCAATTTTAACAGGTATTCAGGTTCATGAAGCAGTAGAAATAATATTTAATGGTGAATCAACATTAAATGGATCTTTATTATTTGTTGATCTAAAGAGTCTTAGCTTCGATAAGATTCCCATTCAAAAAAATCCTACTTGTCCCGTTTGTTCAGAAACATCAGAAAATACACTTATAACACCTATTAAAGGATGGATTCCATTAGATATTTGTGGAGGAAATAATTTCATGTTAGTTCCTCAAATGAACTTAAAATTCGACATAATTCAAACTAAATCTCAATTGGAAGGAAATTATAAAATAAAAAAAGTGGGTACTCATTCTCTCACTCTTTTATTGCCAAATAACATCTTAATAACGATTTTCAAGGGAGGAAATGTATTGATTCGTGGTGTTGCTACTCCTAAACGAGCATCAGAGATTTGGGAAGAATTAAAAGCTTTTGTTTTAATATAATTTAATTTCTAATAGGACTGATTTATCTGGTCTTTTAATTTAGATAAGGTTAAAAGAAAGAAAATTAGTAACAGCTTTGGTTTAATCGAATATCCTAAACTTAGTTAAAAAGAAACCCCTTAATCTTATGGATAAGTCTCAATATTAAGCCAACTTGATATAAATAAAAAAAAAATCCCCCTACACTCTAAGTTTTTGGAAAGAATATGTATGTCTCAACGCGAAAAAGAGATCAAAGAGAAAATATCTCAATTTGAACGCGAGAAGAGAATCCTTGAGGGACTCAAAGCTTATTATGAACGAGAATTATCATATGCTGATTTGGAGGAGATTACCGGAGTCTCAATTCGTGAATTCAAACGTTTTCAAGAAGATCATGATTACCCCTATCGTGTCGGGGTTTATAATAAACAATCTATTTTCGACAAAATAGACCAACGTATTAAAGAAATTGATAAATCAACTGTTGAACTACGAGAATCCGTCTTTGGGGTTTTAGATCAGCTTCTGTTTATTCCTTCATGGCGAAAACTGCTTGGGTCGCGTTTCAATGGATTTTATTTAAATCAACCAGTGCAAAAAATCTTTCAAGATACAATTGTGTTTTTACCTGATCTTGCGTTATCGGGGTTTGAAGAAACAACAGGGGAACCGTTCTTTCTTATAACTGGACTAGGGATCTACTGGGTGAAATTCCAGTTAGGACCAAAATCTATCGTAACCGATTATCGTGAAATCACAGGTATTGTCTTGCCATTAGATCTATATGAGAAAGCTCAAGATGTATCAGGTTCTATCTTGGATAGCGAAAAGATGCGAATGACAGAGTTCATGACCTCGATTCCCTTCTCGATCATTCTCGCAAAAAGAACCACACAGATGTACCTTCGTGGTGTTCTAGCAAGAAATGTATTCTTACCCAATAAAGAATGCTTTGATCAATTATTGGCTTCATGTAATGATCCAAATAGTTTTAACAAATATGAAGGACTTAAAATTCTTTCTGGTGGATTATCCACCCAAATTCAGCTCTATAACAATGAATTATTAACTGAAAAGAAGATAGATAAGTATTTTAACATGATTGCAGGCATTAAAAACATTCAACCTAAGTTAAATAAAATTCTTGCGAATCTTCAACTCGAGTCCATGCGAGAAGGATTTTTCACAAAAATTGATCAAATAAAACGAGAATTTAGAGAAATCGGAAGAGATTACTTATTAGATTGGATGCCCGGTTATGTAAGTTGAATTTAACTAATCATTTCAATATTTTACTTTCCTATTCACATTACAAGTCTGTCTTTTTCAGAGTATTCTATTTCTTCTTCTTTCAGATAGAATAGTCCTCTATGAGAAGATTTTTTCTAACGCGTTTTGAATTACAACAATCTCTTCAGAGTTTACTCCAGGATGGATAGGAACTTCAAAATGAGATCGTGCAATCTTTTCAGTCACAGGAAGACTGACCTTAGAGTAATCAGGATAATTTACAAATTTATTCCATCGCCAGCGTTTGATTCCATCCAGATATGTTGGTTGTTGATGGCAAGGAACAGAATAGATCCTTCTAGATCCTATACCTAAATTTTGTAACTTTTTAATAACTTCATCAACTGAAAATTTAGGATTTTCGATCACAGGTGCACAGACATAATGTCCGTGAGTAACTCCTACAGGGATCTCCTGAACTCTAAGGGAGTCAAGCCCCATTATCGTGCTTCTAATCATTTCAGCATTTTTTCGCCTTTGTTCCAACATTTTAGGAAGTTTTCGGAGCTGAATTAAGCCAATGGCTGCCAAAGGATCTGCAAGCCGATAATTATAAGCAATAAGGTGATGATGATATCCTCCACTCGGCCCACGGCCATGATTCTTAAGGCTTCGTATTCGTGTGGCAATTTCGTCGTTATTAGTGACAATCATACCTCCCTCACCACTGATCATATTTTTCGTTGCATAAAAGGAAAAACAACCAATATCCCCAAAGGTACCAGCATGTTTTCCATCTATACGGCTCCCATGAGCTTGACACGCATCTTCAATTATAGCCAGGTTATTATCTTTTGCTATATCTAAGATAGCTTTCATGTCAGCAGGTAGACCAAAAATATGAACAGGCATTATGCATTTTGTTTTGGGAGTAATAAGGGCCTGGATCTTTTCAGGGTCGATATTAAAACTGGAAGTACGAATATCAGCAAAGATTGGGATTCCTCCTCCGAAACAAATAGCATTAGCGGATGCAATGAACGTAAAAGCAGAGGTAATAACTTCTGCACCGGGAGGAATATTCAATCCTTCCATAGCCAAATGTAATGCAGCAGTCCCATTGACAGTACAAATGGCATGTTTAGCCCCAACAAATTCTGCAAACTCTTTTTCAAGTGTTCGAGCATTCTCCCCTTCCACAAAGCTTTTCGATCTGATTGTTTGTGCGACTAGGGAAATTTCTTCTTCTGAAACTTGTGGTTGTGCGATATATTTCATAGGGTTCTTCTCCTGTCGAGAAACTCTTTAATAAGCAACATTGAAAGACTCTTTATCTATTTTTGAGATGAGTCAGTTGATAAGTAATTTCATGTATACCCCCGAAATATTGTTGATTAGTTGAAGTAGTAGGGTTCAATCGTGATTGGAGAAGACCAAATAATCAAGAATTATCATAATATCCTCTCATTGTTGCAGAAATATGTACATGGCAAAGAATGCCCCCGATTGGTCATGGTTACCAAAGATCAACCTGCTGAGTTAGTATCAAGAATTATAAATCGATTAGATAAACCAATCATTGGGGAGAATCGTGTTCAAGAAGCCCTTAAAAAGATAGAAGTATGTGGTGCCACTAAAGCCAATTGGCACTTCATTGGGCACCTTCAGAGAAATAAAGTCAAGAAGATTATTGGGAAATTCTCATTGATACATTCCCTTGATAGGTTGTCTTTAGCTGAAGAGATCGAAAAGCGAGCGTCAAATGAAAACATCACTGTTAAATGCCTCCTACAAATAGATATTTGTCAAAATGGCTCTAAATTTGGTTTTTCTCCTAGTGAGGACGTGATAAAGGATGTTTTACTTGAAATAGGTTCTTTTTCCCATTTAAGGATTCAAGGACTTATGGCAATAGCTCCTTACCTTTCACCAGAAGATACTCGTAATTACTTTAAACGTATGCGAATACTTTATGAAAATATACTGAAATTTGATATGCTTCCTTCGAATATTGAGATGAAAGTATTATCAATGGGTATGAGCAATGATTATATTATAGCCCTTCAAGAAGGATCAACAATGATTCGAGTGGGAAGACGTATTTTTGGAGAATATGATTAGTGTTCAAATGTTTAATCAAATTAATGTAAGAATAAAATAACCAGGAGTGTAGTTTTTAATGTCAGGATCTGAAAATGAATATTCGTTATCAAAAACGGAAAACAAAGTATTTTCATCATTGGTAAAGCTTGGTAACCAGACAAAGCAGGAATTAATACTAGCAACTGATTTAAACGTTGAGAAAGCAGAACAAGCACTTACAACCTTACTTACTAAAGGATTTATTCAATTGGATGAAGATTCAGGAGTATATTATCAATCTCTTCCAGTAGAAAACGTTTTAGCCTTATTGAATGATAATATCATAGGGATTGAAACAAACAAAAAGGATCAAGCTGAAAAATTTCAAGGATACAGAAAATCTTTTGATGAAACCTGCAAAAAACTCCGTGAAACCCTTGAAATACAGTTTGAGGGTTTTAAAGATTCTAGTAATATGCTACAAACGACCTTAAAAGAAAAGTTTGATGAAGCGGAACAACAGAGATTAAAGCGGATGGAAGAGATAACAGAATCTATGTTATCATCATTTTCGACAAGTACAACTGATTTACAAACAGAATTTCAAACCTCTTTATCTTCTGAGTCAACAAATTTCGAAAAAGAATGGCTTAAAGTTCTTGATGGTTTCCAAAATATCCCTGAAACAGGAACAAGAACTATTAAGGGGTCTATTATCAAATATGAGAAAGAATTATCTGAAATCATAAAAATAACTGTAAATAGAATATTATCCATACAATCTCAATTATCTGATGTTGTTGCAGCAATAGAAGCGGAGTCTACGAATCACATTCAAGAATTCTTTACTAATTCAAAGTCTTTTGCAGAGGATTTTAGGACGAATTTTAACACAGGCTTACAAGAGTCTTGGAAACAGGAAAAAGAATTTCTAAGTGAAATTAAAAAATTACAAATAACCTTTGGAGAAGAGATAGCAAAAGCTTTACAGAATGTGGTGGAAAATTTAGCCAAAGAAATAGATACAGAAATTAACCAAGCAGTTGAAGAGGTAAAAAATCAAACTAATAATGCGATTACCAATAGTTCAAACCAAATAAAAACTGAGTTCAAAGAGTTCGTTGAAACTTCTTCTGAGTTGATTCAGGAACAGAAAACCCCTTTAGAGGTTTTAAATACAGAACTGACAAAGTTGTCCTCAGAGAAAAAATTAACGACAGTTTCAGATACTTTTAAGCGACAATTACAAGCACATATAACAGCAGATTTGAACACATTAGAAACAAATTATCGTCGTGTCCAAAAAGCCGCTACTGACATCATGGAAGAAATTAGGCGTTCTGCAAAAAATAGATTGATCAAACAGAGTAAAGAATTCGAAGAACTTATCCTTTCATTCCACACGATGATTGAAAAATCAATTGCGAGGAAAGACATGGATGTCAGTCACTTCCAAAGATTGTCTCAATCGATTGTACAATTGCTTGGAAACTTACTGATATCTATCCCTATGCAATCTAATCATTTTAAAACGTTGTTAAAGAATTCTCTAAACAATTCTGTTTTGGAACTTAAGGAAGGAATGAATGAATCATCTTTAGACCCTATTAAAGATATCTATAGCTCTTTAACAAGTACTCAGAAAAGAATTGAAACCTCATTTCAGGAAATTATGGAAGAAAATCAAAATGAAATTCAGAAAGTAATTAGTTCCACGACACAATTAAATAATATAGTTTCAAATCTTCAAGAGGCATATTTGGAAAAGGTAGAGTATAGATTTGAACAAAGAGCTAAAGTTATGAACACAGAGCTTGAAGCTATAGCTCGTAATTTTCAACAGGTTATAAGCACAATGGAGGGAGGATTTGGAGATATTATTGAACGGCTTTCTACTGAGAGTATCACATCAAATGTTGAATCGTCTCTTCAGAATTCAATCACTCAATTGAAAAATGATGTGGATCAAATCTTCACACAAAATCAAAAGGATTCTGCTGAATATATTACTCAGCTAGATACGACTTTGCAGAGTCATCTAGATAGAACCCTTGATGTCATTAAAGAGGGTTTCAGCCAAATAAAAGCTGAATTCACGATTGAACTAGAGAATCAGCTTAATCAAATAAATAAGAATAGTGAAAATCAGCAAATCAACCTAAATACAATAATCGATTCATTTTCAGGACTAAGTGTGGAACAGTTTTCGAAATTTAAAACTGATTTAAGCAATACAATCGAAGAAAGTCAGAAAATTGTAGCTAATTTTATCAATGAGAGTAACCGAATGACAAATGAAGTTGTTGATCTTCAGCAATCGAGTATTGACAAATATCAAGAGAAAGGAACTAATGATATTTTTACTTTCATTGATCAGATAGAATCCGAAGTTTCAAATCAGAATAAAAAAGTAAAAGGTGCTATGGAGAAACTTGGAGTTTATTATAGTGGTTATTCAGAGTCTACTTTTGGGGAAGTTAATAATTTAATACGACAGGTTCAGGAAAGTGGAGATAAGCTTTCAATATTAGTTAATGATTCTTTACAAAGTGCTACCAATAGTCTTGACAAGTTAACAGAAGATATTGATCTATATTATACAGATTCCTTAACGGACCTAGAAAACCAAATTGGTGTTACCACGGGTTTTGTCACGTCAGAAATCGAAAACTCTGCTAAAACAGTTCGAGAAGAAATAGAAATTTTAAAAAGTGAGCTGAATGAAGCTGTAAAAGGTTTAAGTACTGGAATTAAAGATGTTAGTGCACGTCAAGATCAAGAATTCCAAGTTAAAATTCCAGAACTGACTCAGGAATTTTCTCAGGTTTTTGATGATTTGATTCAGGCACGCTCACGCTCAAATCATGAGCTAGAGGAAAAGACGGAGGAAAGTTTAACTCAACTTATCAATAGCTGGAATAAAGAGCTGCAAAAAAGTAAAACGAAGATAAAGGATATATCGGATGCTATTGACAAATCTATTGAAGCAAACCTTGAGAATTTAGAAGTAATTGTTAAAACAAACGTTGAACAAGCAATACATTCTTTTAGTACGATCTTTGATCTTGAAGGCTCAAAGGAAGACATTTTTGGTTTACGTGAGATACATGAGAAGGTTAAACTAGCAAACAAACGTTTAAAATCAGCAATTTCTGATAGCTTAAAATCACACATGGATCAATTTGACCAACAAATGGTTCCAGAATTAGTCACTTCATTCGATGCAGTTCATACCCAAACAGAGGAAGATCTTTCTTCTTATCTCGAGGATTTAGGAGATTTGATATCTAGTTCACAGACCACGTTTACTAGTCAGTTACATAAATATCTGAAAGAAGAAAGTCAGAACCTCGACTTTACTGATATGAAAAATGAAATAAATGAAATGTTACGAAAATTTTCCCAATCAACGAGCGAAGAAATTGAGGCATTATCCTTAGATTTAACTGATAGCATCCAGATGACCCTTAAAGAAGTTGAAAAATCACGGGAGCAGATCCAAAGTTTATTTTCTACGTTGTCAGCGATAATCTCGGAACAGAGTACAAAATTACTAGATCAGCTTACGAAATTCAAAGAAGAGCTATCAGAAACAGCTGAAAATACAAGTTCTGATTTTAGAAAGACTCTGAATGCAAATCTTGACTCTTACAATACTGATCTTAATAAGAATTCGCTTGAGCTCGCAGGAAAGGCCAATCAGACTACTCAGGCTTTAACGGAAGAACTCGATAATCAACTCTCTGAGGTTCTTGAGAAATCTCATGAGCTTTTCGATAATTTATCAAACACAAACAAGCAGCAAATTCAATCTTTACAGGCTTTATCTACTGAATTTTCCCGTGTGAAACCAATAGATACTATTCGTTTAATTAAACTAGCTACTGATGAAGCAAAAAATGAGTTCATACAAGATATAATTACGACATCATCCAAACAAGTAACAATCGTTACTTCGAATCCTACTTTCTTATCTGTCGCTGATCTGAAGGCTATTCCTTCAGAAAAACGCATTTTTATCATTACAAACTTTGATTTCACTAAGAAAGGTAAAAAGTGGGCTTCAGAAGTTGAAAAACAAATTAATATTAATTTCTACAAGTCAAAAGCAATGAAATTATCAGGACTTCTAGCTGTTAAAGATGAGAGTGCAGTTCTAGTATTACCAGATACCCTAGGTTTTACTAGTACAGATGATAAGCTTATTTCTTATCTCTCTGGGATTATAAGCTTATTAAAGGGATCATCTCTACGATTAATGACTAAATGAAAGAGTTCTTAAAGAGATAATTCTTAAACAGTAATTAATCCAAGTAAACCTGTCTTCTCTAAAGTTTTTTTATTAACCAATCCTTTAGGAGTAATACCCTTTCGAAAGTAATATTCTATAAGTAGTTCCTCATGCTTCTTAAAAAAATCTGGTCTTTTTTTAAGAAATTTAGCAAAATGATCATCAGTTTGGGTCATTCCAGCCCGTGTGTTGAATATTCGTTCAAGTAGGGTTATACGATTTCCTATTGCTAATAGTCTTTTGAAAGTCATTTTTGAGTCAAAAGTCGTTTTAATAGAGGATAATAAAGTATTTAGGTTTAATCCGAAATCTTCAATTAATAAACTAGGAAGAAGATTGAAGAGACGATTCCGTAGGCTTAATGACAACCAACTTAACCATCTACGTGGTTGTAAGAAAATAGGAAGGTATCTAGTACAGATTATAAGAGAATCTAGTGCTGCTATATAATTTTCCAATAAGATAATAGTTTTGACTTTTCCCCTCTTAGAACTCGGACTGAGCTTAAAAGGGGAACCTAAAAGTTCAGGAAAAATCATATAATCTGAGTGATAATTATTAGCTCCATAAGGAGAAATACTGGTTGCTAGACTCAGACCTAGGATATTGGGATAATAATACATACCCCCCATCTGATTCTTAATAATAGAAGAAGGTTCACTAGTTTGTTGGTAGAGGTAATTTTCACCACGAGATAGCTGATCTCCCATTTCTTCTCTTCCAATTATTTTTTCAATTAAAGAATAGATTTTTGGGTTGTTCCATTGAAATCCAAGATCAATATCCAACAATTTTCTTCGATCTTCTTGGATATTAAATAATGAAGCAAGAGCAGCTCCAGTAGAGAGAGGATCTAAGGCTTCTTTATCACAGGCTTCAATGGCTTGTTGTATGTTTTCTAAATCCACAATTTTCAAGTTTGGGCCCAATGCAACAAAAGCTTGGTATGAATTGCGTTGACATTGCATTGGGCACTGCCAACATTGAAATGGGTTTTTATAGCCTTGAAAGGAAGAGATTTTTTCAGGAGCTAGCTGTAATAGACGAGTACAATTTTTTGCTGGAAGAACTTTATTTTCAATAACAGGAAATATTGTTGAAAAAGTTCCACGGTTATGAAGCATTTTATACCAAGAAGTTTGTTGAACAAATTTGTTAAATTGGTCAATAGATTCTGACGATAACCCTTCTAACTCCTTAATTTGAGGAGATTCTGTGATTACGATCGCCTTAATGTTCTTTGAGGCTAAAACAGCTCCTAATCCTCCACGACGAAAAAAGTGTACACGATCCACTGCTAATCCAGCAAATATAACTTGGTTAACAGCTGAAAGGCCAATTGTAGCAATACTAGCATCATTCCCATACTTTGCCCGTAACCAAGTATCTGTTTCTGATATAGTTTTTTTCCAAATTTTTTCTGCATTCTCAAGTGTAACATCAGAAAATTCATCTATTAAAACATATTTAGGAGTTTTAGCACATCCAGATATTTGTAAAAAGTCTATACCAACTTGTTTCAAACTTGCACCAAATTTTCCAGTAGCTACTGAAGTAAATAAGGTATTTGTCTGAGGAGATTTAAAAGTTGCAACTACCATGCCTGATGACGGGAATAATGATCCAGTAAAAACTCCTGTTCCTAATATCACCGCATTTTCAGGGCCTCGTGGACTGGCATCTGTTGGAATTGCATGGTAACCAAGATAAACAGTTATTCCACGACCACCAAGGAAATTTTCAATGACTCTGGTTTCAATTGGTTCCTTTGAAGAAACTTTCTCTTCTGTTAAATCAATTTTGATGAGTTGTGGATCCCATATTTTTGACAATAATCGTATTCTCCTTGCCATAATAAAGAAAAATCATATTAGAGTGATATATTCTATGATAAATCGCCTATTTGAGCAAGATATTTGTTTAATATTTGTACAAACAATTTCATCGTTGAAAAGAAATAATTCTAGTAGTCTACTAATGACAATTGAGTCACATTTTTTTCTTAATTGATTTCTGAAATCCCAAAGAGTAAGGTACCATTTTTCTTTTTGAAATCGATCTTTATTAATAAGACAATCCTGTTTCTCCATTTTTGACTTGCTTTTATAATTGAATTTTCCTTTTTGGAATATAAAAACTTCATAGTAAGAATGATAAAATACAATTTTGGATTTAAACCGCGAAGTAACTTCCCAATTCCCCTCTGGTTGATGTTGGACGGTTATTTTATCACGTAATCGTAATCCATGGCGCATAATATGATCAGTTATTTGATTCAGAGCTAAATTTTCACTTGAATTGTTCAAAGATTCGAATAGAACGAGCATTATACGGCCAGGATATAAATTCTCTAGCAATTCGGAAAGTGATTCATCAAAAACATCTTTAGATATATTTCTACAATCTAAAAGTAATAAATGATGTTTAAACTTGCATTTGGTGGATATATGTTCTTTCAAAGCCTGGGGGAGTAACGAATGGTTTGAAACACGTTTAATAGTATCCTTTTTGTGTTCTGTATCAATCTGGAGATTATCAATTATTAACTGATCTGAATCAAAATAACTCGCAAGATTCTCAGAAGTAAAACCTGATTTTCTTCTGATTATAGGTAATAGGTTTTCTAAGATTTCTACTCCTATAGAATGCCGCCTTAACTCTCGTGCAACCTTCATTGTGGTTCCAGACCCAAGGAACGGGTCACAAATCCACGATCCTTCTGTTGTAAACATATTGATGAGCTTTTTAGGCAGTTCATCTGGGAATGCGGCAATATCGGTCTCAAGACGTCCTTTCAAAGGTAGAACATTAGTTATCTCCCATATATCCTCAGAATGTACTGTTTTATTACTAGGAAGATTTCTATACGGTGGTTTTTGAAAGATAAGGATTACTTCTAGGAGGTTATCAGGATAATAGTACATTGGAAAAGGATTCTGTAATAAAACCCCACTTCGCCTACTAATGCGAATATATCCTTCAGGTTTTTTCCATATAATTTTTCCTTTCAAGTGATAACCTAAAGTAGAGAATATTTTTATAATATCGGAGATAATTGGATATTTGATACCTTCTATGAGCATATCATCAATATTAAGGCCAACTATTCCCCCAGGTGTTAAGACTTTAAAGTATAATTCTCCAAAATTATTTATCATATCTAAAAAGGTTTCATAATTATGAAAAAGTTCGTTATAATCAAAAGGGGCATTAAAATATGGTGGTGAGGTCACTAAAAGATCAATAGCTGGGAAATCGAGTATTTTCGTGGCTTTTGTGCAGTCTCCAATTACTAGATGATGTTTTGTGGGTGTAGTCATGAATTATCCTCTTTATTCTAAATAGCGAGATGTATACACCATTAACAGGAGTTGTAAAATTACTGGTATCTTTATTCAAGATCTATTCAAATTGTAAGAGATTGTTTAGAAGGCGCTGAAGATAAAGTTCAAACTGATCTGTTTCTTCTACACTAAAGCCCATATAGTATAAATCTGTCATTTCTCTCGAAACTGCAATATATTTACTTTGGAGTTTTTTATTTTTCTCTGTAAGAAAGATCAAAATTTTTCTTCGATCATCTTCAGAGGGTACTCGTTTTAAATGATCAGATTCTTCTAATCTATCTAACATTGATGTTAAAGTAGATTTACTAAGAGCAGTCTTCTTTCCTAATTCTACTATTGATAATCCATCTTCTTTCCATAATGCGAATAAAATCCTCCCTTGGGATGGGTTAATATCAAAGATCTTATATTTTTTAAGTTTTTTTGTAAATATTCGACCACTTATTTGATGGATTTTAGCAATTAGATATCCTGCTGATCGCTGTTCCTTCATAGAATTCATTGATGTCACTCAAGTTGAAATTTATACTTACCTTTATACCATATTTCGACAGTTTTAGGTTTTAATCTTAATATTGTATAATCTTCATCATTTTCTCCTTTTGGATAGTATTGGACCCACCAATCAAGCCAGAGGTCTTTTTTAATTTTCTTATCTGTAATAATTTCAATCTCTCCTCCAAAAGTCACTCCTGTTATCTTTTCTGAATCTAAAATACAAACTGATACTTTTTTGTTTGTTTTGATATGTTGTACTTTACTAGATGAGGTGTTTGTTGATATATAAATCGTGAGGTCTTCTTGATGCTTTTCAAAGACCTTATATAAAGTCGGAAACTGTTTAACATTCCTCAAGTTGAAAATTCCTCTTGTATGAGGATAGCCATTTTCATCGATTGTAGTAAAACATGCAGTTTTTTCTTCTTCCATGAATTTATTGCAAAAAACTTTCATTTCTCTTTCATTCATACCATTTTCCGTCCTTTTACTTAAAAAAATGGATTGTTCTATATAGGATGATCCTATATAGAACTAATAAAGGTATTGTTTCTGGACATCAAAATCACTAGATAAAGCTTTATATCATTGAATTCCATTAAATATTATTATATTCGTGTTGGATAGGCTACTTTTGGTCGCTTCTTGATGAAAGATGAGGCTAAACCTTCAGTCATTTGTTTGGCAGTACTAAAAGGAATTCCCATCGATAAAAAATCTTGAGGAAACCAATAATTTCCCGTAGGATCTGTAGGTCCTACAATAACAGCATTGCTAGGGGAATTTTCAATCATTCCTGCAGGGTAAGAAATAAATGAGGAACATGAAGGCCCCCACGGAATATAGATTTCGTGATTAGTCTGCGAACTGAAATATACTAACGAACAGAGATTTCTGATCTGTTCAGCCTTTCCAAAACATAAAAACAACTTTATTTTGTGATTCTCTGTATATAATTGATCACTACGTTGAATTACGATGTATTTTCCGAGGGGAGTGATTTTCCCAACAGATTTCAATCTTTTCTCTGCTAAATCAGGAGTTGCTATGAGAAACTCTGAATGCCCATTCCGAAAAGAATGGGATCCTGTAGATAGAAAGGAATTCAAGTGAGTCAAGAATGGTTGAAAACCAAACCATGCTTGACCCCCTGGACAACATTTTTTCGTGTTGTCCCTTCCAATATAGATTATTGGACTATCCGATTCAGTAGCTATTGAGTAAATCACCTTTGCAATACACCGATCCATATCAATAGATGGAATAGAGTTAGCAGGAGGAGTATCCGTTCCATAAGCACATAATGGTTGTGAATCTAATCTTCCTGCTAGTTTTAATTGGCTACCGATGTCCCTAGGTGTAAGTTCTACCATGATTGATTAATCAATTATTTGAGATTTTATTCCTTTTCTCGATAATAAATTTTGAAACTTGGTCTCAGTTATGATTTTGGATCTCAATACGTTAGTTATATTCAAAAATGACTTCATCTTTTTAAAGAATAATGCCTCTTACATGAGAAGCATACTTATTAATTTCCATCCTTATTAAAACAGCCCAGTGTTTAACTATGCGTTTCTTTAACTATTCTTAATCAATTTTTGAGAGAATACTTGAAAAAATTAAAGGGGAATGAAAGGGATCATTCAATAATCGCTTGTATAACTGATCAAAAACCTTTGTTTGACAATCACTAAAGAAGAATGAGTTAGGGGTTTAATCCCAAATAAATATTGTTAAGATACATTAACGTGAATAGGAATGACAATAAACCAAGGAAACCTTCGGTTATAAATAAAAATATTTTATTATTACCTGAACTTTTTTTCAAATCATTGAAATCTTCTTTTAGTAGTTTACATATCATCGGATCCTTTAATAATACGAATGGATATACTGTCATTGGTAAAAAAATTATTACCAAAATGACTGAGGTTAAAATCCAGATTATATCTATGATAATTAATGATGGAAGAATAAAGAAAGAGTAAGTTATTGTGATCATAATTATTGAAAATAAGGCGTACCAAACAGAATATAATACTATTCCTGCTCCTGGGCGTTTTTTCTTTTCGATAGATTCGATAAATGATTTCTTAATATACTTAAACAAGTTGAACATAATTCTATTTCTCTTTTATTTGATAATTTCATTAAATTACAAGAAGATGACTACCCCTAGAAAGGTGTATTTAATGAATATCTTACTAGAGTCAAAAACTCCTATCAGTTCTCTAACTTATTAATGTTGATTAAGGAAAAAAATTAAGTCAAAATGGATTCATAAAATGTTACAGATCTGTTGCTATATGTGTTGGTGTTAAACCATAGTTATAGAACCGTTCTGAAGAAAAGTTGGATATACAACATTTATTTTTTTGGAAATAGATTGAATTTGCTTTTTACAAAACGTCTAATAAAAAGAAGTGGATGAAAAGCTGTCTCTTTTGTAAATTCAATCGGATCTTCGACTGTAAAGTAGCTAAACCAAAGTAAAAACCGGAATAATAATACAAAAAACATAAGTGTTCCAATTAAATTTAATGTTGGTTTTTGGTTACCACTTAAAAATTGCAGGGCTAAACCTGTTATACTAGATCCAATAAAAGCACTAACTCCACCAATTAGTCCCACCATTGAAACATAAGTAGCTTTTTTATTGTAGTTTTCAATAGAACTTTCTGCAATGTCAAAGACCAATGATTGAATAGCAATAACTGATCCACCTAAGAAAAAGCCAACAAGAATATTAGTCACAAGGATCCAAAAGATCTGATTTGTTAATATTGCTGCTATTACAAAGAATGGAGGAAGTATTAAGGCTCCACGTGATCCAATAATAACTTTCTTCCGTCCAATCCTATCAGTTAACCATCCTCCAATATTTTGACTAAAAGCAATCGTTATTCCTGATGAAAATGCTAATATACCAATTTCAAACCAATTATGAGAAAGACCGAAGGTAACATATGGAAATAGGGGCCATCCTGCTCCCCAAGCCAAAGTGAATATAAAATCTGCAATAAGGAATTTTCTCAAAGGAGTTGGTAGCGATATAATGAATTCTTTTAGATTGAAGTTCCTTTTAAGTTTTGTGGATTCCACTCTCATTATATTATGACTTTTGGGAAGGGTTAATGTGAGTAACATCGCAAAACCATAGCCAAGAGAGCTGATGAAAAATGGGAGGATTAAAGTTTGAATATCTTGACGAACTGGATCAATTTGATCCATAAAAAAAGTAACTACTAATAAAACAAGATTACCAATTAAAGTTATGAAGGAACTGATACGACCTAATACTGTACCTCTAGATTTAGGTGTGGTAAAATCAGCAAGATAAGCAGACCAAGCTGGTCCAACCACTACAAGACCCAAAATAGTTTGAAATATTAATAAAAAAAGGACAATTAGGGGAGTGGTGGAAAATGGTATCAAGAAAGAACCGAGAAATAAAACAAAATTTCCCCCAAATAAAAACAATCTTCTATCAAATCTATCAGCCAAATACCCCCAAATGGGATTAAATAGAGCGGCACCTAATTGGCGAAAAGAGGTTAAAAAACCTTGAATAATGCCTGTAGCTCCAAGCATAATTGCTAAAAATTGGTATAAATTATCAAATATCACAGATCCAACATAATTACATAATCCAAGAACATAAGTCGCTGAAGGAAATCGATTACCTTTGTGACTTGCTTCTAAAAGTTCTGTTGTGCTCATGTAAGTAAATGAAGAGTATTTGGTTATTTTTTAAAACTATATTCTGAAAGATGCATAACACAAGCTAGTATGCATTTGCATAAATATACATTTTTAGTTATTTGCCCCATTTTTTCTGTACTCGTCCCTAGTAGCGTAAATTACTGAAATTCGCCCTGTGACTAAAAAAACTTAAAACGAGGAAAATTCATTAAAGTAATATACAAAGGTTAAACGACATTCAGACTATATAAAGAAAACATAAAGATTTTTGTTTGCATAACGTTGGTTATACCATATTTCATTAACATTGTTAAACTACAATTATATTTGTTAAAACTAGTTTGAATGGATTCTTTTCCCCCTTATTGAACATGAGGTTCTACATATTGGACAGATTAACCTTTTCAACCTGCGTTAAATAATCAATAGAATTCGATTTCAAGTAATTTATTCATGTATCATGCTATTATTAATTTGTTTTATTAAACGCTTACATGATATTCATCTAGCAAAAATCTAGTATAATACAGTGGAGGATTTTGCAGGTCAAATTTAAGAACTAAACTTATAGTCGTCAAACACAAAATATAATTGCTAAAGCTGACTTTTATAGGTCTTATTCTTTAAACAGCTTTTTAGCTTGTTTAGTAGGAAATAATTTAGCGTATTTTCTTTGTTGCCATTTAATAAACTTATTAACGCATGATTGACAAATATGAACACTAATTGATTCATTAATCTCAAGTTGATTAAATTCACAGGTATAATTTTTTATTTGTTCTTTACACAAAGTACATTCCATTATTCATTATCCTCCTTTTAATCATTTTTTAGTTCCTCAATTATATTTTATAGATAATGTGCCTAAAATTAGTTTAAATGTAAATATTCTTTCACATACAATGTATGACAGTTCTTTCAAATGTCTTCAAACGCACATTATAATTGTTAAAGCTGGCATTACCAGTAGTTATAGCTAGGAGAATAGCACATCTATTCTCCTTCACCAACTATTCCTGTATCTACAAAGAATAGAATGTCTCGTGAATCATGTTTTTCCCCAAAAAATAAAATATTCTCTAATAATGGGGATTGAATCGCTTAGGAATCTAGAATTAAATACTGGTGTAATTTTATAAAATCTAAAATCTCTCCACACGACTCCTCATTAATTACATGATAAGTACTTTGGTTGTACCAACAAACGACTTTTTCTTGACCATCGAACTTTAATACTGAGGATTTTAAGAGTCCTTTCACTCCTTTTGCGTTTTTCTTACAAAAACCACATTCACTGCAGCGTCGTGCAGTATTAAATAATAGTCTTTGAACAGGAATAGGTACCATATGCGATATTGATGTAATCCTATTCATAGCAACAAATTTCACAGTCATCCGTACTGTATTCAGATAACAGACATCATAGGTTAGAACAAATAATGGTGTATTCTTGATTTTTTTGTTAGTATAAGTAATTTCCAAGGAAGTATCGTTATCAAGTCTTAATCCACATTTAAACCCACTAGTACAGAGAAAAGAATGAATTATTTCATAGTAAGCATATTCTGACTCTGTAAATAGTCTTAAAAATATCTCATCAACTTCAAATTTATATCCTGGATTTATAATTCGAAGATCACACCTTCTAAAATAATAATGGTTTAGTTTACCAGTTTTTTCAGAGATCCTAGCAAACTGAGTTAATAATAGAATTAGATTACTGTTTTCATCTGTTTTAATCACTGTAGAGGATTCTTTATGTTCGACGTGCAACCCTAAATATCCCACAAAATCCAAAATTTTAGCTTTTATTCTTTTTTGCGTTTTCATGAATTTTATATAATCATTTGTCGGGATTACGAGATTATTATTACTAACTTCTCCCTGAAGACTCGCTGCATAGAGAAAATTTAAAAAATCAGTTATTGGTTTTCTTACTTTTCCAAGAGCTTTGTTTAATTCTTTATTTTTGCTTCTATGTTCTTCATCTTTCAGTTGAATTGGTAATAAATCAGGAAATCCAAATGAATTACTATACCCCCCTTGATATAACCTTTTGAAAAAAGTCCATAATTCCTTAAAATCCTCATTATTGCTATTATCATAATCATAATCAAATAATAACTGCAGGAAAAAGGAGAAGATCTGTTTTGAAAAGGTAGAAGGAGTAATTTCTCTGTAATTCATTCTTTCACTTCAATAGATAAGCTGTCTGAATATCTAGAATAAATATTGGGATCATAATTTTTTTCGAAATGCTTCATATTTCTCTTTAATATATTAGTTTTGGTTTTAGAACAATTCTGTAATTAAAAAGCATTCTAAACTAATTTCATTCTCAAGTTTGGACAAAAAGCTAAGTGAGTATGCAATTCTTTGTACAGAGCTTCAAAGTTTTTTAAATCTCTTCAGAGAAAAGAATGAGACATTTATTTAGTTAAGAAATATGCATTTCTAGGTAAATACTTTTACACTCAAACAGCTATGAAAAAAGAAAGAGCTAATTCAAATATCTTCAAACGCAGATTTGATCGCAAATTGTTTAAACGCATTTTAAAAAAATAACGCTATTTTTTCATCTCAAGTACTAAAAAAAAGAGAAGAAGTTTCAAAGTTTAACTACTTGTAAATGGAATGTTTGACTTTTAAAAGAGGTATTAAAATGAATAAAACTGAATCTTATAAAATCAATGCACAAATTGCAGGAATAATGTGGCTATTAGCGA
>JBHLMN010000046.1:0-5297 GCA_048938105.1 Promethearchaeota archaeon | reverse complement strand
GTCCAATATCTACGTTAGTTAAAAAGTTAATTGCTAATTCTGCAGAAATTTCAGCATGATTTCTGTTAAAGGTGTTTGCTCCTTCTTTATTTCTTCCGATATCATGAAGTAATGCTGCAATTTTTAATATTTTAATATCAGCATCTAATTTTTTTCCTATTTTAAGACACAAATCATATACTCTTTCAACATGAGGAAATCCATGAATATCATCAGATTCAGAATTTTCTCTCGCAAATTTACGAATTGCTTCCAACATGCTTTATTTTACCATTAAAAGTTAAAATTATAAAATAATCTGTAAAGAAAAAAAGAATAAAAAGGAGTCGATAAAAAATATTAGTTTTTTAAGAGGATTAAACTTCTTCTCCTCTTCTTTTTGCTTCTATTTCTTTCAATTCCTTCCTTTGAACTTTACCAACTAAGGTTTCTGGAAGTTCCTTTCGAAATTCGATGAATTTTGGAATTTTATATGGAGCAACGTTTTGTCGGCAGAATTCCTTAATTTCACTTTTCATTTCTTCACTTTCTTGATATCCATCTTTTAATACAACATATGCTTTTACTTTTTCGCTGCCGCGGAGATCTGGGTCAGGAATTCCTATAATAGCAACATTTTCTATTGCCTTATATTCAAACAAAATATCCTCAAGTTCTCGAGGATAAACTTTAAAACCGCTAACATTTATCATATCTTTCTTTCGATCAACAATGTAAAAATAACCATCCTCATCCATTTTTCCGATATCTCCAGTTAGCACCCACTCACCTTTCAATTGATTAGTTGTTTCCTCAGGTTTATTCCAATAACCTTTCATTACTTGTGGTCCTTTTATCATCAATTCTCCTGCCTCTCCAAGAGGAACTATTTTTGTATAATCCTCAATATCGACTATTTTTACTTCAGTATCAGGTATTGGCATTCCCATAGAGCCGATCTTTCTTTCTCCAGCTATAGGATTACTGTTTGTTACTGGCGAAGTTTCTGTCATTCCGTATCCTTCTATTACTTTTCCACCAGTTCTTTCTTCAAATTCCTTAAGAACTTCAGGGGGCATTGGCGCCGCACCTGTATTGCAGATTCTTATTGATCTAAGATCTTTAGCATAATCTTCTAAATCATCTCTTTCTAGCAAACGCATAAATATTGTTGGAACACCTGGAAACATCGTAGGTTGCGTTGATTTAATTATTTCAAATAAAGATTTTTGATCACGAGGATCAGGATTTAAAGCTATTGTTGAGGCATTATAAATATGTATATTCATACAAACAGTTTGTCCATAGATATGAAAAAGTGGTAAATTTGTTAGGATAGTTTCTTTACCCCTGTGTGATTCTTGACCTATCCAGGAAAGTGTTGCAAGAGCATTTGAAACTAGATTATAATGAGTTAACATAGCACCTTTAGGCACTCCAGTTGTACCTCCTGTATATTGAAGACTAGCAACATCTTCTTTCGGGTTAGTTACAAATTTAGGAAGATTTGGTTTTGTATCATCAATTAAATTGAGGAATTGTATAGTTCCTGATATTTCGGGAGGATTTCGTGGAGCCATTGGAGAATAATCTAAAACATTTGTAATTATGACATGTCTTAAACGTGTTCTATCCCTAACCTTATTAATTTTATCTACTTGATTATCCCAAGCAATAATTATTTCTGCTCCAGAATCGTTTAATTGGTAAGCTAATTCATGTTCCGTATGGAGTGTGCTACAGCAAGTAACTACACCCCCAGCTTTTAATATTCCATAGTAACTCATTATGAATTGCGGGAAATTAGGGATCATTATCGCAACAATATCACCTTTCTTGACCCCTAAGTTAACAAGAGCAGTTGCTAATCTATCGGCTATATCTTTTAACTTTTTATAATTGATTTTATTTTTCATAAACCATATTGCTGTACGACTACTAAAATCTTTTGCCGCATTATCTAAAAACTCATAGAGATTTATTTCAGGATAATCTATGTGAGGAGGAACTCCCTCATCGTAATGCTTTAGCCAAGGTTTTGATGCATATGGATTTTCTTCACTCATATTTCATTTTACCTCTAAATTTTGGTTATTAATATTAATTCAAAAGATTCAATATAATATAAAAAGATTTTGAAAAATAATTATATTAATCCTCTGTTAAGCTATCCAAAGCATTGATAGCAGATTCACACACATAATCACATTCGTCATGTATCAAGCTATTTAAATTAGAAATAACTTCGTTAGTATTAACCCCAATAAAACCTAACGCTTCAGAAGCTCTCCATCGCACATCTGGATTCTTATCTTGTAATGTTTTTACTAATGTAGGAACTGCTGTGGTGGCAAGAGAACCTATTTTCCCTAAGGCTAGTGCTGCTTCACGTCTTACAGTACTTTTTGGATCGTTAAGAGCGTCTTCCAATGCTGATACTGCTATTTCAGAATTAGTTCCAATTTTTCCAAATGTTCTTGCTATTTCAGCTCGAATTTTTGCATTAGGTTTTGTCTTTAATAAATCTATAATAAATGGAATTGCCTCTATAGCATCTGAGCCCATTCCTCCAATATTAGAAATAATCATTATTTTTTTTCTATTATTGGCTATAAAATGAACTATTAACCTTTCAAGCGTGAGAATAAGGGAAATAAGTAAGGGCAAAACCAAGACGTAGATCCCTCCGAAAAGTAGCCAATAGGGTACAGCTAAGAAAACTAAGACCCAATAAAGAACCCAATCAATTGGAAATTTCAAATTATCATCATAAGATTTAATTAAAGTAGGGATTGCTTTTTTTCCAATACTTCGGAGGGTATCAGCCGTCTTACCTCTAACAGCTTCATTTGTATCTTTTAATAATTGATATAAACTTTCAAGAACTTCAGGATCAGATTGTTTAAGTTCTCCTAAAGCATCAACTGCTTCCTTCCTAACTTGTGAGTTATTATGGTTTAAATATTTTAAAAGATTAGAAACTATTTCCTCTCCTCCTATTTCTGCCAGCGTATTTATGACTCTATAACGAACCCTCCAATCTTTATCTTCCAAGGCACTAATTAAGCTAGGAATTGCTTTGGGAGATACTCTCCCAATTTGACTTATGGATTGAGCAGAGGTGGTTCTAACTAACCAACTTATATCCTTAAGACTTTTCATCAATTCTGGAATAACTTCATAACCTTCTGGCCCCATCTTTCCAAGTGCTTTTGCTGATTCTGCTCGAACATCTTCATTTTCGTCTTTTAAAGCATTAGTTAATCCTTTAATCGCATCAGAAGAGAGATTTTGAATATTTCCTAAAGCTATAGCCGTTTCTTTTCGAATTGTATCTTCCTTATTGGTTAATAATCCTGTTAATTTCGAAACCGATTCGTTTGCTAATGGTCCTATTTTTCCCAATGATCGGACAGCTTCACGAGTTATGCTCCAATCCTCACTATCTAAACAATTAATTAATTTAGGAACTCCATTTACAGATTTCTGACCTAATTCTCCTAATATCAATATAGCATTAAATTCAATCGATCTTATTTCGCTATCTAAATATTCAATAACCTCATTTAATATAGAGGAATCTTTCTCGATTCTTGATAAAATTAAATCTATTCTTGCATCTCTTAACAATTTTTCTAATGGTGCTGACATTTTAACTCACCTAAATTCCTAAATATACTTGTTTAATTCTAGGTTCTCGAATTAATTCTTCTTTTGTGCCTCTCATTTCGATTTTTCCTTCTTCCAGAACATGAATGGTTTGAGCTACATCCATAGCTAAGACAGCATCTTGTTCAATTAAAAGTGTCGTAGTACCCTCCTCTTTAATTTTTTGAATAGCTTCAAATATTTTGTTTTTAATTTTAGGTGCAAGTCCTAAAGAGGGTTCATCCATTAAGAGCAATTTTGGATTTGACATAAGAGAACGTGCTATAGCAAGCATTTGTTGTTCACCGCCACTGAGAGTTCCAGCTCGCTGTTTCTTCCTTTCCTTAAGACGAGGAAAAATCTCAAATATTAATTGTTTTAATCCCTTTAATTTTGATCTATCCTTGAGTGAATAAGCTCCCATACTAAGGTTTTCCTCAACGCTCATATCATAAAAAAGCCTTCTTCGTTCTGGACAATGGGCGATTCCCATTCTCGCAATTCTATAAGGTTTCTCTTCATCAATTCTTGTTCCTTCGAAGATGATTTTACCTCTATCAGGCTCTTCTAATCCGGAAATCACTCTAAGAAGAGTTGATTTTCCAGCACCATTTGGTCCTATAACGGAATCTAAGGACTTTTCTTCTACTTTTAAATTTATCTCTTCAAGCGATTTTGCCTTTCCATAATAATGATATATTTTTTTTAATTCAAGCAAATTCTTCACCTCTCCCTAAATATGCTTCAAGTACTATTTTATTATTCGCAACTTCTAATGGAGGACCTTCAGCAATAAATTTACCTTGATGCATAGCAAGTACTCTTGGGACTAATTGCATCAATTCTCTTAACACATGTCCCGTAAGAAAAACGGTTACCCCATCATCATGTAATTTTTTAATTAAATCTGTTATAACTTCCTGTTCTTCATGGGTAAGACCGCTAAAAGGTTCATCAAGAAGAAGTAATTTAGGATTAGTACCAACAGCTTTACCAATTTGCAATTTTCTCAAATCCCCATGCGGTAAAATAACGGGAGGGAGTCTAGCTCTATCTACAAGTCCAACAGAAGCAAGAATTGAGCTAGCATATTCCTCAATTCCGATATGTTTTGCAACTTTTTTTCCTCTAGGAGAGAGACATGAAACGGTAACGTTATCAAGCAAATTGAGAAATTTAAATGATCTAACTAATTGAAAGGTTCGAGCAATTCCCAAATTTACAATTTTATGAGGCTTTATACCTGTGATATCAATACCATCAAATCTAATAGTCCCCGCACTCGGCTTTTCAAAACCAGATATTAAATTAAAAATAGTAGTTTTTCCAGCACCATTTGGACCAATTAATCCAAGAAACTCTCCTTGATGAACTTCAAAACTAAAATCATTAACCGCTGTTAATCCACCAAATTTTTTTGTAAGATTCTTAACTTCTAAAATTACTCCCATAATATAATTCACTTTTTTAAAATATTATAACTTTTATTATTTTCCTAATACTAAATCTTTGAGATCTCTTAAATGTTCTAAGGCAGGTCTTAAAAGTCCCATTTCAGCAAATCTAATTATTAAAATTAAGATAATAGAGAATATAAATACTGGATCCCATAGGTCACTTAATAATGCTTCTAACCCAAAGAAAATAAACCCTCCAAGGACTGATCCAGA
>JBHLMN010000025.1:0-81722 GCA_048938105.1 Promethearchaeota archaeon | reverse complement strand
GCCCCCGTCGCTGAGAGTTCCCCAGAGACGGAAAACGCTTGTGGAGAGTTGATAAGACCTGGTACTCCCAGGCACAACCCTATGAAGCAGGAATGAGCAGCTCTTATTGCTGGCAATAAAAGCATAGGTATCAAGGAACGGTCTATCAATCCCTCCATACGTTTAGTAATATACTTTTACCTGAACCACTAGGACCAATGATCGCAATCAACTCCCCTTCATTGACTGCTAAATCAATCCCCCGGAGTGCTGGAACTTGGAGCCTACTCTGTTCCTCAGTATAGAGTTTTATCACATCATTACATTCGAGAAATGTCATTTGGTTATTCCACCTTTAAAATGCGACTTACATCTTTCCGGGTCGCAAAATAAGCAGGTAACACCGAACCAATCCCTGAAGCAATGAGGATCCCTGCGATGAGGGGAACCAACAATTTTGTTGGGTAAATGATGACTTGAGGGGGAATTGTCTGCCCTACCTGAGTGATTTGCAAAAACATCGTCACAAAAAATACACCCGTAAGATAACCAATCACAGACCCAAATATCAAAATGGTTGCGGCTTCCACCAAAAACGATTGAGCAGTTTGAAAACGCGTCATTCCAAGAGCACGCTCTACTCCAATCTCTTTCTCGCGATCGACATACGTAAAGAAAGCGAACATGATCACACCTATCACTGCCACGGCAATACTGATGATCAAATCAGAATTGAGAATAGAAAGTTGGAAATATCGCTCAAAGGAGGTTTTATATTCTTTATAGGCTAATGCAGCTGAACTAGGCCTCTTCCCTGTTACATCGATGATAGTTTCTACCGTCTCTTCAATATGAGTGAGGGAGTCCATTTTCATGAGATATGCACCTTCCACATTATTAAGATAGGAGGACTGGTTCAAACGGTTAAACATCCCCAAGCTCCCAATGATCCAATAATTGGTACTAGGGTCATGCCAAGTCTGTGGATAAAAGGTGGGCCATAGTTTAAACGTTCCACCAATATGGAAGGAGAGTATCTCCGTTTTATTAGGTGTTTTGAACTGGATCGAAAGATTTTCACCTATCTGTGGTTTGGAGATATCTGCTTTCAGATTTTCATCGAAGATGAGTAGCGTAGTATTATCAGCAAGCTGGTTAATTAAAGTGGGCAAACTACTACTCAACTTGAAGCTCGGATCCGTAAATGCTGTTTCCGCGTAGGTTGCAGGATCGACAAATAGGAACTGGTAGTGGCGATAGATAGTGCCTCCAGACCAATAGTTGGCAGAATAGACTCCTGAAATACTGCTTAAATGGGAGGCATTCTGTTCTAACAGGGTACACACAGTCTCATTCAAATCCGTGCCTGTTGAGAGACTCACATCTGCTCCCTCTTGATAATAGAGCTTGAGGTGTTGGGTTTCATCTAATGAAAAGATTAAGGCGGAAGCAAGAATAGAAACAGATAATGCCAATGTAATCAACAGTACTGCGCGATTTGCGGCTTGCTTATGGCGGACAATATTACGAATGGCGAATGCGTTGACTCCACCTTCCACTTTCCACAACATATCAGCAAGCTTCTTCATCAGGACTGGAAAGAAGCGAGCTATTAGCATAATCGTTCCAAAGAATATGAGGAAAGGCGCAGGGAGGCCAATTAATAACATAAGAAGAGAGATTAGCCCTGAGCTTGGATTAGGATTGGGACGAACATCTGATGGATCTTGGAAGGTTTCTCCTCCTGGAACTGGACGTACCAGAGCATTAAGAATAAACCAAGCCGCGTTACCAAGGATAAACATAAGGATGTCGAGATAATATCGTTTCCAGAGGGGATCGCGCACTTCAGTTGGAACGAGTGTTTCAATAATCTGTTGGCGACTCATGTGAATGATTCGTATAAAATTTAGAAGCAGGGTGATGCCTATTCCTATTACAATTAAGCCAAGGAGTAGCTCTAATGAGGCTTTTATGGGGATGGTTTGTCCCAAGAATGTCAAATAGTCTGTAGATCGCATGATAAAATCCGAAAGGAACAGACTGAGAATAAAACCTGCGAGGACGGCAATAATTGTGGAGATCATCATTTCCCCAAGCAGGATTCCTAGGATTTGAATCCAGGAGCCGCCTCGCGTCTTAATAATTCCAATTTGTGCTTGTTTTTCCCTTCTGATCAGTCCAAAGGAATAAACCACTAGATAGAGAGCAATACTGATTACTGGTAAGCTTACCAACAGAAGTATCAGGATTAAACTAAAAATAGTAGCTTCAAATTCTTTCATCAAACCATGGATCGGGCTGTGGACATTTGGAGAAGAGGTGATTGAATAAAAATTCTGTTGGAGGGCTTGGAGAAAATATTGTAGTTGAAGGATCTCATTATTTGTGTTAAATGCATCAAACTGTGTTTTATCTAAGAAAATTTTCCCTTTGACTTGCCCCTGCCAGTTTAGATCGGAGTGATCACTTGCAAGCTCTCTAAGTGTTTGGTTTAAGAGTAAGGGACGGGTTAAGAAATAGTAACCATATAATTCAGGGGTAAAATATTTCCATAAGAGGGCGGTACTGTTATCATTTGGAGAGGCAGCATTTAATTCATTTTTTTGGAAGAAAATTGAAGAAGCTTTCCTCTCATATTCTACTATACCGACTATTGTGATAGTTTTGTTTGGTTGTTTTTCTCCTTCAGGGAGGGTCCATTTTGGAATGGTAATGTTTACTTTTGTGTTAAGTGTAAGATTTTCAAACTGTTTCTCTGCCCAAGGATCTGCCTCTTTTGGGCGGACAAGGATAACTTCTGAAGAATTTCCAGGTTGTTGCCCTATTCCTTCCTTTTCTAGGATCAGTTCTAGCTGGTTGTAAAATGTAGGAGCTGACGAGGTTAGAATGGATATCGACCATTCCATTTCATTATTCTGTTTTTTCCCTGGTTCTCGAAATATATCTGTTGAATTCAACCATAGACCAAGCGAAGGGGCACTATACCAATAACTTTCTGAAAGGTATCTAAAATAGTTTACATCTTTGATTGATTTGTTAACAAGTTCCTCATAAAGCGTAAAATTAGTAAATATATTCGGACCCCAATGAAGTTGTTGGTTGGTTGATCCGCTGAAGGTTATATCTGAAAAGATATTACTAATATACAGGTCAACTGTTATATCTCCCGAGTACTCATCATGAGTTTTAAAGACGGTTTCTTCAAAGATTTTTTCTCGATAAGATTCCACGAGAACACCACTTTGTGAGATCACTGTTAATGCAATGATCAACCCAATCATTGTTGGGAAAACAAGTTTACGGTTACCAATTAGTAGCTCGTAGATTAAGAAGATAGGATCTGTTATTCTTGCTATCGCGACTCTAATGGACATTTTGACTTTTCATGGCTCCTGTTAAATCATATTTTACTATGTAACAAGTGACAAACATCATTTCTATTGCGTATACTTTTATTATGTTGGATTGGTGTGTAAAATACTGTTCATCATTTTGCATTACTAAGTATTGAAATTTTAACGTATAAATCATAAAATAAATTGTTCTATAAGACTATAGATTAGAACATGGTAAAAAAAAATAGTATAGGGTGTTTATAATTCCGAACAGGCTGTCTTGCTTATTCGAACACGCTAGGCTTTGGTGTTCGAATTTCTGAACAGATTTCTAAAAAATCCCTTTCAGCATTGTAAATTATTTTCATGAATATGTAGTTTGTAATGATAGAAATTATGATCCTAGGAATCTTTGACATCATCGTTTTTAAACTTACAAGTTCTCTCTTTCTTATATCATTTAAACTACAAATGCTAGTACATGAACAAGCTAGACAAAAAGAAGAAGAGGAAGCCTAACTAATTTTTTTTCTTTGATTTTTAGTTTTAAAATGTATGGGTCATAGATCCAATTTTAAGGTTGATTTCAGCTAGCTATTTGGAAAAACTCTTTCACAATGGATATAAATTCTTCACACTTGTTGAATAAAGATAAATGGCTCGTTTTATCTCCTTCAAAAGTGTGCACTGTCGCATTTTTAAACAATGATTTTAGAGTCTGCCTTTCTTTCACTTTAACTGCTTGAATTAACTATATTATAATGGGGAAATAATGACAATATATACTAATATTGACCATTTGGAAACAATTTATACATATAAGTTGTCCACTTAGGCAATATCTTTATAAAGTTTATTGACCATTTGGTCATTGAACAGCTTTTCCCTAATTTATGTCACCGACTTCCCCTACTGGGTTAATAACTGCTTATGCTGATTATTTAGCCTCTCGGAGATAGCTTTCACTCAGAGGGAAACTCTGTTCACTCGCATCCTTTTATCTCTTGTAGGAAAAGAGTTTAAAACATGAGTAAAACTGAATAGGAAGAATTAAGATATGACTGAAGTACATCAAACATTAGATGCACGGAATTTGTCTTGTCCAATGCCTGTTTTAAAGTCAAAAAAGGCATTAAAAGCCTTGGAAATTAACCAAGTGTTAGAAATTTTAGCTACTGATCCTGGGAGTATGGCAGACATTCCAGCTTGGACTCGTACCACAGGTCAGGAACTCATTTCCGCGGAAGAACGCGGGCCTAAAGATTATCGTTTTCTTGTTAGAAGACTAAATTAAGAGTAGAATGGTGATATTATGACTGAATCTATCCCTCAAAGTGTTACTCTTCCTAGTGAAGAGAAGCCCAAACGTATGGCAATTATCGTCTCCCAAGGTACTCTTGATGCGGCATATCCTCCTATGATTCTAGGATCAACAGCTGCAGCTATGGATATGGAAGTAGCAATTTTCTTCACATTCTATGGTTTTGATTTAATCCATAAGAAACGTAGTAAAAAGTTGAAAGTTAGTCCTATTGCTAACCCTGCAGCTCCAATGCCTGTTCCCAATATTGTTGGTATGATCCCAGGGATGACTGGGATGGCTACTTGGATGATGAAACGCTGGATGAAGAATGCGAATGTAGCCAAGTTTGAAGAATTAAGAGAAGCTTGTATCGAAGGTGGCGTTCGAATGATTGCTTGTCAAATGACCATGGATGTTATGGGCATCAAGGAATCAGATATAATTGATGGTGTCGAAACTGGTGGTGCCGCAGCATTCCTAGAATTCGCCAAAGATGCTGATATCACCCTTTACATGTAAAATTTTATTCTTGGGAAGGTAAGAAAGAATGGGTAAATACATTATTGTGTGTAGTGAGGGTTCATTCGATAAGCTCCAGACTGCGGCCTTGGTTGCCTCTGGCGCGATCATGAACGATCATAGTGTTGTCATGTTCTTTATGCACGACGCCGTTTGGGCTATGCACAAAAGTAATCCTTCTATGAATTTACGAACTAACAGTACTTATCCTGAAGTTACTGAAAAAGTTGAAAAAGCTAGAGCTGAAGGAAAATTAGTACTCTGGGATTCTATTCTAGAAGATCTCAAAGATATTGGTGAATTGGAAATCATAGTTTGTGCACAAATTGCTGAGATTTTGGATTTGTCGAAAGATGATTTTCTTCCCCTTGTTGATCAGGTTGCAGGTGTTGCAACCCTTACTGAAGAAGCAGCTGATGCTGATCACGTAATTTCATTTTAAAGAGGTATTAAAAATGAGTATTGAAGTAGTACAAGCAGATAAAGTCATGGATGCTCGTAACGCCTTCTGTCCAGGCCCTCTCATGGAACTGATTAAATCCATTAAAAAAGGTGAAGTTGGTAAAGTCTATGAGGTCTGGAGTAAAGACGCGGGTTCAATAAAAGATATCCCCAAATGGGTGGCTAAAGCATCTCATGAAATGATATCTATTATTGAAGAGAATGGTTACACTCGTTTTCAGGTCAGAAAAATGAGGTAATTTTCTCTAACTTTATTTTTTGGTGATTTTTATGAAAAAAGAGAAATCAAAAGTTGTGATTCTAGGCGGCGGTACCGGTGGAGTTATTGTCGCAAATGTTCTTGGTCGTAAAACTAAGAAGCAAGCTGACATTACTTTAGTTTCTAAACAAGAAAATGTTTTTTATGAAGCAGATCTACCTTTCCATATCTTTGATGAGAAGTCTTTGAAATCTATGTATAAACCAGTCCGTAAGGTTGTCAATAAGAATGTAAATGTCCTTAAAGAAGAAGTAGTGGGTTTAGATGTAGACAAAAAGATTGTCTCATTCAAGAGTGGATCTAATATTCCTTACGATTATTTAGTTATCGCAACTGGAGCCTATTATGATTTTGATAGCGTACCTGGATTTAAAGAGGGTGCTTATCATTATTACAATGAAGAAGGTATCCATAAGCTTAGAAAGGCTCTGGATTCTTTTGTGGTAAATGGAAAGAATGGTAAGGGAAAAGATGATATTCAGAATGTAGTTATTGGGATAGCTGATTTACCTTTCAAGTGTCCTGTTGCTCCTCTTGAAGGAACTTTTATGATGGAGCATTTTTTAAGACGTAAAAAGCTTAGAAAAACAACAAATATTCACTATCTTTCACCAATAGGTGGAGCCTTCTCTATTGAACAAGCAAATGTCCATATTGAGAAAAAATTCAAAAAGAAGAACATTAACTTACACACTTTCTTTAATACCGATGCTATTCATCCTGACCGTAAGGTCGTTGAATCTCTTGAAGGTGATGAGATAGGGTATGACCTTCTAATTATGGTTCCTCCACACACTGGCCAACCATATCTGAAAGGAACTCCTATTGCTGATGAGAGTGGTTGGGTCAATGTGAACACTAAAACTCTTCAAAATGAAGAATATCCTCACATTTTCGCTATTGGCGATGCTGCTAATCTTCCAGTTTCAAAGGCAGGCTCTTCTGCCCATTATCAAGCGATGGCCGTGGCTCATAACCTAAAAGACGTTTTAAAGGGGAAATTAAATATTTCAGAGGTTAAGGAGAAATATAATGGGCATGCGACATGTCTAGTGCTTACTTCGCTGACTTCCGCAATGTTCTTCGATTTTAACTATAACCGTTCCCCATTTGGGCTTGGATACATCTCTAATCGCTTATTCTACTATTTTAAGAAATACCAAAGATTTTTTTATTTCTATGGTTTCCTCTCAGGTCGAATGTAATATGAGGTCAACTGATGAGGTTAGATTCTGAATGTTAGATGACAAAGATAGAGTAATTATTGAACACTTTCAGAAAAACCCACGAAGTTCTTTCACACAAGCTGCTAAAGATCTTCAAATGGCTAAAGGGACAGTACAGAGACGATATGAAAGATTAATTAAAGATAACCTGATCTCTGAAGGTATTGGGTTAAATCTCTCTGCATTGAAATTTAGTCATGCTCTTTCTTTTATCGAAATCACTGATCCACAGACTGAGAAAGCGATCCTAGATTACTTTTATGATTGTCCCCTCGTCACAGCTATCTTTTCTCTATCTGGTTTTGAGTATAATCTTGTAATTTGTCTTGTGGCTGACTCCCGAGAAAAAATTTCCACTTTTATTGACACATTCCCCCTCAGTCATCTTCCAGGAGTTAAACGCCGAAATAGCTTTTTTGTCAAGGAATCAGAAGGGTTTTCAGATAAACCTTTTTGGCTTTTCATTCCTAATGGTTCTGGTAAAAAATTATTCAAGCAGCATGAGTGTCAAGATAAATGTGGTACTTGTGGGGTTATCAAGCGGATTTCTCAAGCAGTAGAGAAATAGCTTTTTATTTTTTATAATTTCTAATTGACTATCTAATTCTTTAGCTATTTACTCAATATATGTCCAGTTTTCTAGTTTCTTGATTACTTTGTAGCCTACTTCTTTTATCTTCAATATAAATAAGGTTCCTTGATAATTATTGAGAGGATTTACTTTTCTAAATATTGATTATTTACTTTATAAAGATATTTTACCTGAAGAAATGAGGAGGAAAAGAGGATAACAATTGTGTTTTTCGTCATTTAACTCTTTTTATACTCTTTTTTTTATGAATTTTTATTCATTTAGAAAATACAGAGAGGCCTTGGTGACAAAATAACCACAATTCAGATAAAATCCAAACTAGTTTAACAATAGTTACAAGCAAACTTTTTTAAAATTGCCCAAAGTTGAATGCCTCACTCAAACTATTCATATATTCTTTTTAAATTTAAATATCTGTTATTTTATAAAAGTTAATTGATGATAGACGAAACGAGGATAACATAAAATGAGTGGTAAAGCAAGAATTGCTACTGAATGGCTCATGGTCTGTTCTGGATGCCATATTTCCCTGTTAGACATCCATGAAGCAATTGTTGATGTTCTAGCGAAAGCAGAAATAGTAAGATCTCCTGTTCTTGCTGATGTGAAAGAATTTGTTCCAGCAGATGTGGGGATCATAACAGGGGGTATTAGGAATGAACATAACATTCATGTAGCGAAAGAAATGCGGAAGAATTGTAAAATCATTGTTTCTCTAGGAAGTTGCGCCTGTTTCGGTGGGACTCCCAGTCTTGCAAATATGTATACACGCGAAGAACTTTTTGATAAAGTCTACAACAATACAATGGGGGTAGACAATCCCTTAGGCCGAGAACCTCAGGATGATGTTCCCCCATTAACAGAGAAAGTAGCTCCACTCTCCTCTGTCATTGATGTAGATGTATTAATTCCTGGTTGCCCTCCAGTTCCTGAACTCATTGCTCAAGGTGTGATGAGTCTGTTAGAAGGAAAACCTTTGGAATTACCAAATCAATCTGTTTGTGAACCCTGTCCACGAGAAAAAAAGAATACAAAGATTACTGAATTGAAACGGTGGTACAAATCAGCTGGAGAAGATATTGATCCAGATCGTTGCTTTTTAGAACAGGGTTATATTTGCTTGGGACCAGTAACCTGGGGATTATGCGATGCAAGATGTCCGAAAGTAGGAGTACCATGTCGAGGATGTCACGGTCCGTTAAACCCTGATCGGGATCCTGGTGTCGATGCTGCTTCATTTTTGGGAACATTATCTACTGATATTCCAATGGAGCAAGTTATGGAAGCAATGGGTAATGATCCAATACCGATATTGTACCAGCATCAGTATGGTTATACTAAATTTAACAAAGTTAAGGAAGGTAAGAAAGAATGAATGCAACCAAAATAATCAAAGTAGATCCAGTTACGCGAATCGAAGGTCATGCAGAAATCAAACTCTTCCTTGATGATAATAATAAACTTGTGGATTCACAGGTCAAAGTTGTTGAGCTTAGAGGATTTGAAAAATTCTTAGTTGGACGGCCAGTAGAGGAGATGCCATTAATAACTCCCCGTATGTGTGGTATTTGTCATGCTCCACATCACATGTGTTCAGCAAAAGGAGTTGATGCTGCTTTCGGTCTTGAACCCGAAGATATTCCTCCAACAGCATTTAAGTTAAGGAAATTAATGCTTTATGGATCGTATATCCACAGTCACGTGTTACACTTCTTTTACTTGGTTGCGCCTGACCTAGTGATGGGCCCAGATTCTGATCCAGCTAAAAGAAATGTCTTTGGTGTACTTGAGGCTAATCCTGAACTAGTGAAAAAAGTAATTGCAGCTCGTAAACTAGGCCAAGAAATAACAAAGATACTTGGTGGTAGAACAGTTCATCCAGTATCCTGTGTTCCTGGAGGCCAAGCTCACCCTCTATCAAATGAAAATCGGGACAAAATCGAAAGGGAAGTAAAGGATTTTGCCAGCGGATTCTTGATTGAAGCGAAAGATTTGGCATTATCGCTTTTCGATAAGTATTCTGATGCTATTGATACTCTTGGTGATTATCCTACAATGCATATGGGATTAGTTGATAACAACGGTGAACTAGAGTTTTACAACGGAAAGGTGAGATTACTCGGGACTGATGCTCAAGTACTTGAGGAATTTCGGGGTGCTGAATATAGAGATGTAATTGCTGAACGGATCAAAGATTATTCTTATCTGAAGTTTCCATACTACAAGAAACGATCTTTTGAAGACGGTTGTTACCGCGTTGGTCCATTAGCAAGAATTAATGCTGCTGATAAGATTGATACACCAATTGCTCAAGAGCTTCTCACAGAGTTTCGTGGTAAATTTGGCAGACCAGCAAATAAATCGCTCCTTTATAGCTATGCAAGGATAATTGAACTAGCTTATACAGTAGAAACGATTTTAGATTTAGTAGCTGATCCTGATATCACAGGAACTAAGCTTAGAACACCAGTTAAAGCCCGTGAGGGTGAAGGTGTCGGAATATTAGAAGCCCATCGTGGTACACTATTTCATCATTATGTAACTGACAAAAAGGGTATTACAACTGACGTGAACTTAATTGTTGCTACTGTAGGGAACAATGAAGCAATAAATCGCTCTGTTCATGCATCTGCTAAAGAACTGATCGTGGATGCTGAACCAGCGGAAGGTTTACTCAATAGACTTGAAATGATTGTACGAGCATACGATCCTTGCTTCAGTTGTGCTACCCATTATCTGCGATCAGGTGTTATTGCTACAGAACTACAAATCATAGATCACAAGGGAAAGATCACCCATACTTTGAAAAATTGGGAGAATGAACGAAGGTGAGTACGATGAAGATAGGTACGTTTTTATGCAATTGTGGAGGTTCCCTTAAGAATATTGATTGGGATGAACTTCAAAGCTTCATGAAAGAAAAAAGTGGAGAAGGTAACTTTTGTGTGTATCACGAAAGCCTCTGTTCACCAGAGGGGAAAATATGGTTCAAAGAAACTGTAAACAAAGAAAAACCAGAGGCAATAGTTTTTGGAGGTTGTACCCCAAAGACAGCTGGTTACTTATTCGAGGATACGATGAAAGAACTCAATATGTCCCCTTTCCAAGTTGTTGGAGCGAATTTACGGGAACATATAGGATGGATCACTAAAGATAAGGAACTAGCTACAAGGGATGCGAAAGCAGCCCTATTAGGAGCATTTAACAAGGCAAGCTTTAAGAGTCCCGTGGAACCCTATAAGATCGAAATATCCCAAGCTGCAGTTGTTATTGGTGCTGGTCCCGCAGGCCTTCAAGCTGCCCAAGACTTAGCTGAAAAGGGACATACAGTACACTTGATTGACCGTAATCCGTATATTGGGGGTAATGCTACAAAACTTGGGACTTTCTTCCCAAGTGAAGATTGTGCTACGTGTATGCCTAATGTAGGAATAACGGGATTAGATCAACAAAGTGTAAGACGATGTCACTATCGTTCAGCTTTTGATCTCCATCCAAAGATCAACCTTTATATAAAATCGGAAGTGACCAATGTCAGTGGAGCTCTGGGAAGTTATTCAGTTACAATAAACACGGAACCCACTTATGTAAAAATGGACAAATGTGTGAATTGTGGTTTATGTGCTGATATATGCCCAGTTGATACGCCTGATGAAATGAATCTTGGATTAATAACTCGAAAAGCAGCTCACTTACCTGCTCCTCATTCTAACACTACAAAATATGTTATCAACAGAGAAGAGTGCCCAGATGGTTGTACGGAATGTGCAAAGGCATGTCCAGTAGATGCTATAGATCTAGGCATGAAGGCAGTGTCTCATGAGATATTAGCTGGTGGTGTCATTCTGGCCACTGGTTTTGAAGAATATGATCCTAAACTAGTAGAGGAATACCATTATGGGGCACCTGGGTATGAAAATGTTGTTACCCAAAGTGAACTGGCTAGATTACTTGATCTAACAGGGCCGACCTTTGGTAGATTGATAAAGAAAGATGGTAGTGATGTAGAAAGCCTTGTTATTATAAATTGTGTGGGATCACGGTCACAAAAATATAATATTTGGTGTTCTAATATCTGTTGTATGATTGGAATCAAGCATGCGATAAAAATAAAAGAGAATTTCCCTAATATCGATGTGACATGCTGTTATATTGATATCAGGGCTGTTGGTTCCAATTACGAAGAGTTTTACAACAAGGCGCGTGATCTCGGAGTCAAATTCGTCCGAGGGCGTCCTGCAGAGATTGAAAGTGATGGAACTACCTTATATGTTCACACAGAAGATGCTCAAGCTGATGAACTATTGGCAATCAAAACAGACATGGTTGCTCTCTCTATGTCGATGGTAGCTAGCCCTGGAGTCAAAGAATTAGCAGAGAAACTTAATATCGACATTGACGAGTCTGGTTATTTCAAATCTCTCTATTCAAAGTTTAAGACAACAGAAACAAAACAACCAGGCGTATTTGTAGCTGGTACAGCCATCGCTCCAGCCGACATTCCAACAACAAAAACACGAGCAGGATTTGCTGCGAGTCATCTCGACATGCTTCTATCGAAAGGAACCGTTGAGAAAAGATTCCCAATAGCAGAGATTGACGATGATAAATGTACCCGTTGTGAGATATGTATAGCTGCTTGTCCATTCGGAGCAATTGAAGCTGTAGAAGTGGCTAATCCAGGCATCAAAGTTCAAGTGAGTCCAACCATATGTGTGGGCTGTGGACAATGCGCTTCCTCCTGTCCTGCCTCTGCGATCAATATTGATTATTATACAGAGGATCAAATCCTTAAGCAAGTCGAAGGATTGCTTTATGATGCGAAGGACAATCCTGACCCAATAATTGTGACCTTTGCTTGCTGGGAGTGCGCATATTCTGCAACTGATGCTTTAGGAATGAATATGAATTATCGCCCTAAGACGACATCGCATTTGAAAGCAGCACAATACGACAGTGGAGGATTTATAGCTGGAGAATATCCTCATAACGTAAGAATTCTCCCAGTTCAGTGTACAGGGAATGTTTCTGCAAGAATGATCCAAAAAACATTTGCAATGGGTGCAGATGGGATAATCATACTTGGTTGTTATGAAGACAAGTGTCATTATGAAACCGGATCAAAAGCATCGGGTACTCGTGTGGAAATTCTCAAGTCAATGCTCGAATATGCAGGAATTGATCCTAGGCGGTTAGAAAAACAGACTACCTATTTTATGAGTTGTGACAGATTTGCTCTCACAGCAACCCAGATGGCAAACACACTCAAAAAATTGGGTAAATTAGAACGCTGAAGGTTTTAGACACAGGGTGAAAATACAAATGACCGAATCAACAGAACTCCTTGAAAAATTTGAAGAACTTTTAGAAGTTACAAAGTTATGTTATCAGTGTGGTACTTGCGCAGGTGGCTGTCCTGTATTTCGACAATATCCTAATTTTAATCCGCGAAGAGTAATGGAAAAATTACTTATGAAGGATTTTTCAGAGCAGATATTTGATGATCAACAGATATGGTATTGTTCGATGTGCTATACTTGTAGTGTTCGATGTCCTCAAGGGATTGATATTGGACATGTCATCACAGAAATAAAAAACCTCGCGGTACAAATGAAGAACGCTCCTCCAGGAATCGTGGCTGAAATGGAGGCAATTATGGAAACAGGGGTAACAGCAGCCATCTCTAAAGGGATCATGAAGAGAAGAGCTACATTAGAGTTGCCAGAGTTACCTCCGCCCAATCTTGACGAAATACGAAAAATTTTCGAAGTGACAGGAGCTGCGAAGTATATTAAGCAGATAAAGGAGGAAACAAACTAATGTCAAAATATGCGTTTTTCGTTGGCTGTACCATACCATATCGTATTCCTTTCGTTGAAACATCAATCCGTAAGACACTACCAGAGTTTGGCATTGAGCTCAGCGATCTACCATTTGCTTGTTGTCCTGATCCTGGTGGCGTACAAGGATTCGATAGTGAGACTTGGTACACATTAGCAGCACGGAATTTATGTCTTGCAGAAGAAGCAAATCTAAATATTATTACAGCATGCAGTGGTTGTTTTGAAACGTTAAAAGTAAGTAATACAAGGTTGAAAAACGATTCTAGCCTTAAAGACAAGGTAAATGAACATCTAAATGAAGTTGGTCGTGAGTTCAAGGGAACTATTGAAGTAAAACATTTTGCTGAAGTTTTGTATGATGAAGTAGGCATAGACAAGATTGCAGCTAAAGTTCAGAAACCTCTTACGGGAGTGAGGTTGGCTACTCACACTGGTTGTCACTTCGTTAAACCTCCAGAGATTCTACAGACTGATAATCCAGAGAATCCTCAAAGACTAGATGAAATGGTTGAGGCTTTAGGAGCTCAAGCAGTTCCTTATTTAAATAAACTTATGTGCTGTGGAGCTGGAACTCGTGGTGTTAACCAAGATACAGCAATAGCTATGGCACATGAGAAGATAGTAGGAGCAGAAAAAGCTAAGGCCGATGCTCTTGTTACTGTTTGTCCAACTTGTTTCGTTCAATATGATGTTGGTCAACGATTAATGGCTAAACAGTTTGATAAAACAAACCTTCCAGTATTTATCTATCCTGAACTACTAGGAATTAGTATGGGCATGGATTTCACCACAGGTCTTAAAATGCACACTATCAAAGTGACCCCAGTCCTAGAAAAAATAACAGGCTAAAATAGCAGGACAACTGATAATCTTCGGGTCATCAAATCCAATTTTTTTTCTTTTTCTCTAAATTAAAAACGAGTACATAAATGAATATGAATGATTATATAAAATACTATATCCTATCAACCAAGAGTTTCATTAATTGGGTGGAGAAAGTCCTTATTTTAGAATCAGAAAGTGATTAACTGTTTAAAACGGAATAAAGGCAGATTGTAAATCATTATTTAAGAATATCAAAGCACACATGTTTGAAGAAGGCATCAGTCACTTATCTATATTCAGTACACATGAAGAATTGGTAATTCTTGTGAAGGGGTTTTTAGGTAAGAAGAAAAAGCCAGATTGAGTACTTTTTTTTGATAAATAATCTAATTAAAACGAATGCAATTCTACTCTATATGAGTGTCCTTTAAAGGAGATGAGTAATTAAAATAATCTTTGATTTTTTCTTTAAAAGCTAATTTTCCAGTCATAATGCCGACTAGTACCATAAAATTCATAGGGTGTAAACACCTTACATAGAGAAAAAAAGGAAAAAGCAAAAATCTTGTTAGCATCTTGTATTATAATGAGAAAGTTTATACTGAATTTTGTGCATTTGCACAAAATTTATATATATGTTTTGTGCAATAGCTCATTGGTGATAAAATGCCTAGAGGAGATAGAACTGGACCAAGAGGATATGGGCCGAGAACTGGACGAGGCTTGGGGTATTGTAGTGGATTTTCCACTCCTGGATATACCAAGGGGCCAGGTATGGGTATGGGTTGGGGAGGTGGGTGGGGTCGTGGATGGGGAAGAGGAGGCGGTTGGGGTCGAGGTCGGGGATTTTATCCAGATCCATATTATTATCCACCTGATTTGCCGCCTCTTTCCCCCGTGACGGTGCCTGCTTGGCCAACTGCGCTTAGTCCAGAAGATGAATCAAAATATCTTGATCAGACACTAAAAAGTATGAGAAAAGAGATCGAATTAATAGAGAAAAGATTAGCAGAATTGGCTAGTAAGAAGAAAGATTAATTAACTTTCTATTTAATGCCTTTTCTTCTTTTCACGATAGTCAGCTAAGATTTTCCTTGTTTGTGAATGGAAATGAAGTAATTGTTATCTTTGTTATATCCTATAACACAGCGACATTTATTGAAAAAAGAAACCTCTAAGGTGAACAAAATCTCATTCAATTGGGGATTTAAGTGAGATTGAATGCATGAAAAAGAACGACAAGGATTAAGAGTCATCGAAGAGGATATCATGGAGGTTTTGTTTAGTTTACATATTTCTAAGAGTGAAAGACAACGTATCAAGATGGGAGAAATATTGGAGAGAATGGAAGATAAGCTTACAAAAGCCCAGCTTACAAATATTGTACGCCGAAAACTAGAACCTCAGGGTTATGTTGATTATCTTCCCTATGAAGGTGTTAACCTAACTAGACTAGGATATCAAATGGCAAGAAGAATTGCGCGAAATCATCGTCTTGCAGAAGCCATGCTCTATCAAATATTCGAGATGCCATTCATTAAGCTTCATGAACAAGCATGTCATCTCGAACATGGAATCTCTGATGAAATTGCCGAATACATCTATCGCAAGCTTAAAGTGAAAATGACTCCTTTTGGGATGCCCATTCCTATGAAGGAGAAAGATGAAGATTCGGGTTGTGAAGATAAATGTTTAAATGAAGTTTCTGTAGGATTACCAGTGACTCTGACTAGAATCCAAGATCATTCGACAGAATTTGCCAAAAAATTAAAAGCGTATGATATTGATGCTGTTGGGGTAAAAATGTGCGTGAAAAACATTAATAATGAGGGAATTGCGGTTGAAATAAATGAAAACCTACGAAGAATTCCCCTCTCGATTTCTAGACTTCTCTGTGTTAAACCTGAGTGACAATAAAATTAGCTATTTATGAAAAATTAGCTATGAAATTAAAGTAGAACTTTACATTTTCTAATTCAAGAAAGAGTCAAAAGAGATATTCTAAATATATAGAATATTATAAAGCTACTTAATTGAATTCTAAGAAATAAAACAGAAGAAAAAATAAACTTATTAATGTTCGAGCGTGTGAATTATTAGAGGTCATGGCAGGGGTAGTCAATCTGGTATGCGAAAACGCTTTAGGGGAGGAAGACCTAGAGTTCAACCTTTCATTGGTAAAGAATGGAATAGCTCAAATGGTAAGACCATCTTATCTCTCTCTAGAGTAGAATTAGAGGCCCTCAGACTTGTTGATGAACAGAATTTAACCCAAGAGCAGGCAGCTGAAAGAATGCATATATCACGGGGGACATTATGGCGAATTTTACAACAAGCTAGAAAAAAATTAATTTCAGCTCTTTATTCAGGCAAAACTGATATTCATGTATATATCAATGAAGATTTAAGATAAATGATATTCAGTTAATGAACTCTCAAAACCAATGTCTTGGTTTAATTCAGAAAAATATATACCTTTGGAAGGGATTGTTAAAAGTAATAATTCTGCTATTGTTGATTTAGAATAGTTGATCTTTAATGTCAAAAAAAACCATTTATGAAGTAGGATTAATGAATAATGGATTGTCTGTTATCCGAAGACAATATATTGGGTCTGCAGAGTTATCTCAATGCCCCATTCTTGTTGGCGAGCTCCTGTCAGCTATCCAAGTCTTCTCCACGACAGTTTATTGTGAAATTCCTGGAGTATTTCAAATGGAAGATTTCATTACCAGTCTCTACCGATTCAAATGTGGAGGAGAAGAGAATTTTTATCTTCTATATGCGATTTGTAAAGCAAGCACAAAATATATACGAAAAGTACTAATGAACCTAGCAATAGAACTAAAAACTTACGATACGATACTCTTAAGTTGGAATATAGACACTGAAAGTCTGAGAAATTTATATCCAATTTTTGATGAGCTATTTCTACCATTCAACAAGTGAGAGACAACTAACTATTATTGTTATTCGCATTTTTTTCTAGCAACATTAGCAACAATGAGAATTGGATCCCAAACTGGAGCAAAAGGGGGTGCATAGGAGAGATCGAGCTTTTGAATATCCTCAATCTTCATTTTAGCAGCAAGAGCAGTTGCAAACACATCAATTTTCTTTGCTCCTAATGGTGATGGGGCTATAATTTCAGCACCAAGAAAAAGATGACTTTTGGAGTCAAAAATGACTAAAATGGACATTTTTTTGACACCAGGATAGTAATGAGCTATTTCGTTATTCTCTATGTGTGTTACCTGAACTCTAAAACCAATTTTTTTAGCTTGTTTTTCAGATATTCCTGTTCTTCCGCAATATAAATCAAACACTTTAAAGATCGACGTTCCAACTATACCAGGAAACGGGTCAACCTTATTACCTGAAATATGTACTCCTGCAATTCTACCTTGTTTGTTAGCAGCGGGAGCCAATGGAATATAGACATTTTCTTTTAAAATTTGATGATAAGAAGCAACACAGTCTCCTGCAGCGTATACATTTTCAATGTTTGTTCGCATATATTCGTCTGTAATGATTGCCCCATTGGGTAACATGGATAAATCCGTCCCTCTAAAGATATCTGTCGCGGGTTCTACTCCAATGGAGACTTGTACGATATCAGCTATTAATTCTTGGCCACTTTTTAGGATAACTTTCAATTGCTTATTCGATAAAGGTTCAATAGCTTTAACGCGCTTCTGGAGAATTACTTTTACACCATGTTTTTCCAGTTCTTCTTTAATATAGTTTTGGCTTTGTGAATTGAATACTAGCCGAGGACCAATGATGGTGACCTCAGTGACTCCTTGTGCTTCATAAGATTCGAGCATTTCTAATCCAATATAACCTGCACCAATAATTATTACTGAATTCACCTTGTTTTCTTTCAGAAATGTCTTTAGTCTCTTTGCATGACCTAACGTATGGATTTTAAAAATATGCGGATGATCCATTTCCATATTTGGAATATCTTTAGCTTTACCCCCCGTAGCAATGATTAGATAATCGTATTCTTTCTCAAATTCCTTATTGTTCTTAATATCTCTTACCTGAACCATTTTTTTTTCGAAATCAACATTGACAACTTCATGAAATAGATGAACTGGAATATTTCGTTTCTGTTCTATCTTTTCTCTTGTCAGAGTTATTAAATTATCTAAGCTTTTAACTTCATCTGCAACATAATAAGGAATACCACATGAACCATAGGAAATATATTGATCCTTTTCATAAACATCAATTCTCCAATCTGCATGATTCCTACGAATAGCACTAGCGGCACTCAATCCTGCAGGATTTCCCCCTATAACAATTATTTTCATCTTATTTTCCTCGTGGTGTCTTCAAGTGTGCTTGATGATAGTTATAGTACAGTTTAAGCATAGAAAGGTGTCTTAAAAATTAATAGAAAAAAAGGGAGAAACTGGAGTGAAAATTGAGTTATTTTATTCTTATTTTCCATTGTAATCCAGATTCGTTATTAAAATTATTGACAATAGGGCAATGTTTCCATACTTGATCCAAGAGCTCATCGACTTTCTCTTTTGGTGCTGAAGTTTTGATTTCCACTGTGGGTTCAACTTTATCATACATTCCCTTATAGTTTGCATTGTCTGTACCAAATATGCCAGCTAAATTTATATGGCCTCGTGAGAAAATTTTAACATGATCAATAGGAACGTCCAAGATTTGGCTCCAAAATTTGATTACTGCACCAATGCAAGCCCCAACCGTGGCAAGAATACCTAAGAGTGGTGAGGGGCCGAGGTCTTTTCCTCCAAGTCCAGGAGGAGCGTCAAAAGTAAATCGAAAATCTTCTCCCATGTTCGCTAGGAAACTTCCATCAGGTTGAGATTCTACAACGACGTTAAAGTTTTTTTCACCCTTGGAAGGGTCTGCTTTGACTGCTTCATACGTTTCTTTAAAACCCATCATTATCACTTTATCTTATTTATCTCAATGAAATTAGAGAGAGCGAATGGAGGTATTCCTAGAAAATTTAAATAAATTTATGTATTATGAATAATTATGCAAAAACTTTATGAATAAATATTCATAATTTTAAAAACAGATAGAATTAGTTTTTTGGAGTGGCAAACAATACCACGAAGCAGAAATCCGAGAACAATTCGTTGTGATCCTACACATACTTACTTTAAACCACGTGGAATCCCATTGTTAGAAATCAAAGGTGAAGTGGCCGTGACTTTGGAAGAGTTAGAAGCAATTCGTTTGACTGATTTGGAAGGTTTATCCCAGAACGAAGCAGGAAAAAGAATGAGTGTATCGCAATCAACTATTTCAAGGCATTTAGAAGAGGCCCATCATAAGATTGCTAAGGCTTTAATATTGGGGTATGCAATTCGAATTGCTAATCCTGCAGATTTTTTTCATTGTGATCAATGCGGCCACACTTGGTCATTTCCTGAGGATTTAAGCACAGTAAGGCAATGTGAAAAGTGTGGATCAACCGAATTTCATCTTCATGGTCATTCCAATGACAAACAACCAATTCAACAAAACAAAATGAATACAAAGAAGTGAATTGAATGAAAATCGGTATACCTTCAAATGGAAATGATCTTTCTCAAGCATTTGCAACAGTCTTTGGACGTTGCTCACATTTTGTAGTAGTAGATTCATCTGAACAGAAAATTATAACTACTTACCCAAATGAAGCCCGAAATGCTGCAGGAGGCGCAGGAATTCAGGCCGCTCAATCACTGATTAATCAACAAGTAGAGGTAATTATAGCTCCAAGAATGGGCCCAAACGCTTGGAATGTACTGCAGGGGGCTGGTATAAAAATATTCACAGGAATAAATGGTACTGTTCAGCAAAATATTGAAGCTTATATTGCAGGAAAATTAGTTGAGATGACTGGGGTTGCAAATTTTGGACCTGGTATGGGTCGTGGCAGGGGAAGAGGTATGGGCCGCGGTGGAGGACGCGGTATGGGTCGTGGTCAAGGTTAAGGTAAATTTGATATTAATTACTTTAGAGGTAAAATGTAATGCGATTAGGTATTCCTTCTGAAACAAAGGATGGACTTCAGGCTCAAATAGGTTATCATTTTGGTCGAGTACCATCATATACTATTTATAATGATGAAACAAAAGAGGTTGAAATTATAGAGAATACTTCCTCCCACATGGGTGGAACAAAATTACCTGCAGAACTTTTACGTGATCATAACGTTGATATTATGCTATGTGGCGGAGTCGGTCGACGAGCGATACAATTATTTGAACAATTCGGAGTTGAAGTGTATATAGGTGCGCAAGGGACAGTTAAGGACGCAATTGAACAGTATAACCAAAAAAGATTGCAAATGGCCACAGATAAAGATGCCTGTCAACAGCATAAATATCGTGGGGAAGCACATGGGGAACATCATGGACATCACCATTAGGAGGCACACTATACGATTATTAGTGTGGCTAGTGGTAAAGGTGGGACTGGCAAAACCACAATTGCAGTTAACTTAGCACTCTATCTAACAAAATCGCATAAAGTAGCTTTATTTGACCTTGATGTTGAAGAACCAAATGATAATCATTTTCTTCATTTTGAGTTAACTAATTTTAAAGATGTCAATATATCAAGGCCATTAATTGACGAATCAATCTGTACACATTGTGGTCTTTGCGGTGAATTATGTGAATTCAATGCTTTAGCAGTTTTACCTACACAAGTCATGGTATTCGAGGAATTATGCCATGGCTGTGGATTATGTTCTATGGCTTGCCCCGAGAAAGCTATAAAAGAGAAATCTCATCGATTGGGACTTATTCGAAAATCGAGAAAAGGAAATAACAACTTAACATTTTATGAAGGAATAATGAGGGTTGGGGAGGCTCTTGCTACCCCAATCATACATGAACTTAAGAAGATAGCATTTGAAGAAAATCATGAATTTATCATCTTGGATTTACCGCCTGGGTCTGCTTGTCCTGTTATTGAAGCGTTATCTGAAACTGATTTTACAATTTTGGTAACAGAACCAACTCCTGCTGGTGAACATGACCTCCTTATTGCTATTGATCTAGTAAAACAGCTTGGAATCCCTTTCGGAATTGTAAATAATCGCTCTGATGTGGGTGATAATCGCATTGATCTTCTGGTTAAAAACGAAGGTTATGAGTTGTTATTAAACATCCCCCATGATAAAGAGATTCTTTGGCTTTACTCAAATGGGCATCCTCTTATCGGGACAACAATTAAATTTGATCCAATGTTTTCAAATCTGTGGACTCGAATTGAGGAGGTCATGAAATGACAGAAAATATTAAAAGTCAAATAACTGTTCTTTCAGGCAAAGGAGGAACTGGCAAAACTACAATCACTGCAGTACTTGCTCAATTGTCAGCTCCTAGATCTCTTCTGGCAGATTGTGATGTTGATGCGCCGAATTTACACTTACTTATGAATCCAACCAATACCTCAGAAGAACGATTTATGAGTGGGAAATTAGCAATTAAGGATCTTGAAAAATGCTCTAATTGTGGAAAATGCCTAGAGGTGTGTCGTTTTGGAGCAATAACCGCTGATTTTGACATTAAACCCATGAGTTGCGAAGGTTGTGGTGCTTGTGCTTGGATTTGTCCTACAAATGCAATAAAGATGGAAATTCAGCCATCTGGAAAGGTCTATGAAGCTAACACACGATTTGGACCAATGGTACATGCTCGTTTAGATATTGGGGCTGAAAATTCTGGAAAATTAGTCAGTGAAGTCATTCAAAAAAGTCATTTCAAAGCTAACCAACTTAACAAAGACATTGTTATTGTTGATGGTAGCCCAGGGATTGGTTGTCCAGTAATTGCTGCTTTAACTAATGCAAAACTAGTCATCATTGTAGTTGAACCCACATCTACCGCAATTCATGACATGAAAAGAACTCTAGAACTTGTACAATTTTTTAAGTTATCTCCAGCAATCATCATCAATAAGGCGTCTATAAATGAGGAACAGCGAAGCAATATCATTAATTTTTGTAAAAAAAGAAAAATTCCCATTCTAACTGAGATTCCTTACAATTTGGAGATTTATAAGGCGATGATTAATAGAAAAACTGTATTAGAGTATGGTATTGAAGATCTAGAGAATCCTTTGAATGATATGTGGTTAGAAATTCAAGAGTTATTACAGCTATAAAGAGGGTGAGCTCCATAAAAGAGCAGGATAGAAAGGTTCTATTAGCTGAAGGAGAAAGGGCTACATTTATAACAATGATATGCAACATTCTCTTGGTTATTTTTAAAATTGCTACAGGAATATTTATTGGAAGTATCGCCTTACTTGCTTCTGGCTTGGATGCTCTAACAGATCTAATAGCAACTTTAGCAGTTCTTTTAGGTCTTCGTTACTCTCAAAAGGATCCATCAGCTCGATTCCCTTATGGATATTACCGAATGGAAACATTAGCTACCTTAATTGTCGCTATTTTCATTCTTTTGTTTGGTATAAGTGTTTTTATTGAAAGTATTAGTATTATTTTGGCCCCCAATACGTTATTTCAGCCTGTTTTCGGGTTAATGATTTCCCTAATCTTTATTTTCGCAGCATTTTTTCTTTATCGTTATAATTTGAAAATTGGTACCAAAATAGCCTCTAATGCAATGATCGGGACAGCCAAAGAATTTCAATTAGATATTATTACCAATTCATTAGTCTTTTTGGGAATTTTAGCTCATTTAGTGGAATTTCCTCAATTGGAAGGATTGGTTGGTTTAGTGATTAGTATTCTTATTATTAAAACTGGGTTGGGATTTGGTAAAAATTCCCTTTTAACCCTTTTAGATGCCATTGATGATCCTGATATAATTAAACAAATACGATCAGTCGTGATACAATCTCCCGAGGTTCAAGAGGTGTCAAATATTAGAATTAGACGCTCTGGCCCTTTTTATTTTGCAGATATTAAAATTCAAATGCAAGCCACAGAGACAGTAAAATCCCTTGCTGATGTGACTCACCAATTAGAATCATCATTGAAGGAAAAAATACCTCAACTAGATAGTATCATGATAAGTGTTAAGCCTATTGTAAAAACTCATTTCAAAGTTGCAATAGCTGTTTCCTCTATTGATATTAACACAAATGAAATTCCTACAGAGCATTTTGGACTAGCACCAGCATTTCTACTTACTGATATTGATATTCTAAGAAAAACAATTCTTACAGAAAAAATAGTAGAGAATCCTCATAGACAGGCTGAAAGAAAACGAGGAATTTTAAGTGCTAAATTTCTGGTGAAAGAGGGAATAGACGTACTTGCAATTAAGGATACCACAACCTTTGGTATTGGTCCTAAAGCGGTTCTTACTGAGAATAATGTCTTATTATATCAATTTCATGGTGAAACAATTCAAGAAATTCTGGAGGGATTCGTAATTTATCAAAAAAAAGCCCAAAAAACCGAATAGATGTATAGATTTAATACAGAAAAAAAGTGAATTTGTGAAAAAATAAATGGATCTCAATAGATAGAAAGTCAAAACAATTGATGAAGGAAGATTAAATGCAAAAAAACTTACAAAAACAACAAGAAGAAATCGATTCTTACATGAAAAGAATTAAACGAAAAATTGTAGTTCTTTCGGGTAAAGGAGGTGTAGGAAAGTCAACAGTCGCGGCCAATCTTGCCTTAGGTTTTGCGGAAAAGTTTCCTGGTAAGGTTGGAATTGCTGATTTAGATTTTTCGGGCCCTAATATTCCAAAAATATTAGGTGTGGAGGCTGGAAGATTAGACCCTCCTGAAAATGAGAAGTTTCATCCAATGAAAGGACCTCTGGATCTTAAGATAGTATCTATGGCCTTTTTTTTAGAGACAACTTCCACACCTGTCGTTTGGCGTGGTCCTTTAAAGATCAAAGCTCTTCGACAATTTCTAACAGACTTCATCTGGGGCGATTTAGAGGTGTTAATTTTTGATTTACCACCTGGAACAGGAGATGAAGCTATTTCTATTATGCAAATAATTCCAGATATGGATGGAGTTGTGATTGTTACTACCCCGCAAGAAATGAGTCTCTTAGATACGGGAAAATCACTTGTCATGTCAAGGAAAATGGATCGTCCAGTCATTGGGATAATAGAAAACATGTCAGGGTTTGTCTGTCCCTCTTGTGGGAAAAAACATGCAATTTTTGGAGAAGGGGGTGGAGAAAGAATGGCTAAAGAATTTGGAACCGAACTTCTTGGACAGATTCCTTTTGATCCTAAAATCAGAGCTGATGAGGATCAAGGGATTACACAGGCTTTTAAGTATTTCAATCCTATTGTTGAGAAAATTCTATCAAAAACTAAAAATTCGTAAATAGGGGGAATTAAGAGGAATCTACTCTTTATATGTCAATTGATGAAAGAAGAATTAAAACTCCTTTGTTATTTGTGAGGCTAAATAGATGTCTTCTCAACTTGCAAAAATTTCGAAACGAGCTCTAAAATTAATTAAACCAACTAAGAATTTGTTTATTAAAAAAGTAGTTGTAGGAGTTCTCTATACAGGAATTGAATTAGAAGATAACACAACTGGAGTATCCTTCACATTAACGGATCGTTCAATCGACCATGAGGGGTACCATCGTCTTCTCCGTAAAGGATTTCTTTCAGATAAAACCTTAATTGAATTAATTGAATATTGTTCTTCCCCTTATGCTATATTAAGATCAATTGGGGTTGCTGCACTTAACGCTTATTGTCAAGCTCATATTAATTTTTCTGATGCATCATGTAACAATATTATCGAGATTTTTACACCATTACCTGGCATGGTGGTAGGAATGGTAGGGAATGTCCATCCAATTTCTTCTTATTTGGCAAAAGAAGGCGTCTCAATGAGGATTTTAGACAAATTTATGCCACCAACACATATAAACAGTATTACTCAAGTTTATAAGGTATCAGATCTTAATGAAGTTGATATTATCCTTATTTCTGGTTCAGCTTTGTTATTTGATAACTTTGATGAGATCATCCATTTATTACCTTATGTATCTGGAAAAAAAGTCCTTGTTGGGCCATCAGCTCAGATCTTTCCTAAATTAGCTTTTGATCTTGGATTTTCAGCTGTTGGAAGTTCAAGAATAATCGACTCCAAATTAACAATGAAGATTATACAGGAAGGTGGAGGATATAAATTTTTTAAAAATTACACCGAGAAATATGTTTTCTTAAAAGAATAAGTACTTTAAGATGAGGAAAATCATTTGAAATAGCGATTTGAGTTTTGTGCATATGCACAAAATTTATAAGGAAGTTTTGTGCAATAGCTCATTGGTGATAAAATGCCAAGAGGAGATAGAACTGGACCATGGGGATTTGGAGCTAGAACTGGCCGAGGACTGGGATATTGTAGTGGTTTCTCTAGTCCTGGATATACCAAGGGGCCAGGCATGGGTTGGGGTCGCGGTGGAGGACGCGGTTGGGGCCGTGGTTGGGGCCGTGCTGGACTGGATATAGGTTGGGGACGAGATTTCGGGCCTTTCTACTATCCATATCCTTATTCCTCAGAAGTAGTTCCTCCTTATCCAATTGCTCCTCCTACTCTAGATCCGAAAGAAGAATCAAAATTTCTAGAACAGACTCTTACAAGTTTGAAGAAAGAGATGGAAGTTATTGAGAAAAGATTGCAAGAATTAGTAGAGAAAAAGAAAGAATAATAATTATCATTAGCTAATCTTCATTCTTTTCTCCTTTTTATCTCTTATAACTCTGTAATAAGGAAGTTTTAAAATGAGTATAACTGAGTAAAGATCTGGGAATTAAAATGAGAATTGGTATAATAATATGTGATCGCTATAAATCATGCGAAGGAGGGAAGTGTTTTCGTGCAGTTAGAAATCGAGAGGGAGCTTTTAGACGTTACTCAAAAGAGGAATCTTTAGAAGTGGTTTCTTATACAACCTGTGGTGGTTGTCCTGGAGGAAATGTTGAAAATGCAGTCATGGGAATGAAAAAGTATGGGGCTCAAGCAATTCATTTTGCCACAGGAGTATTGGCAGGTTATCCTCCATGTCTTTATTTGGATGTTCTTAAAAAATTCATCGAGGAGTATACTGAGTTACCTGTTATTGTGGGAACGCATCCTATGCCTACAAATTATATTAAAATGCATGACCAACTAGGTGACTGGTCTGAAAGTCATAGAAAAATGTTAAATGAATATGAATTGATAAATTCAGAGGAGGCAATTAAATACGACTCTTCCTTATCCAGCTATGGAGAAAATCTGCAGAAAGAGCTTTAATTGCATTTAAATTAATGGTTAATACCGCTATTCCTTTTTTAGAAAAAAAAGATGAACATTTAAGCTCTCCATTGGATTCTGCCATTTACCATGGTCAATTCGACTGTTATATCCTTGATTTCTTCTGGAGGGATGGAAGTTAAATCTTTAGAGAGAATGGCAATGTCAGCAAGTTTACCAGGTTCGACTGTCCCTTTGATATCTTCTTCAAAAGAAGCATATGCTCCATTAAGGGTATAACATCTTACAGCTTCTTCTAAAGAGATTCTATTCTCTTTTATAGGGTGATTTACAGCAGACCAAATTCCATACATTGGGTTAAAAGGCCAAGGGGGGCAATAACCACAGTCAGAGCCGAATGTCACTGTGATATTCTCATCAAGCAACCTTCGGTAGGGATTGTTAAGTTTAAGGCGATTTGGCCCTAAACGTTGTTCATACATCCCTCCTCGTTGTCCCCACTCTCCAACAAAGTTTGGTTGCATTGATGGAATAATTCCAAGACGCTTTATCCTAAGGATCTGATCAGCTGTTAGTATTTCGCAGTGCTCGACTCTATGCCTATGATCTTTCCTTGGTTCTTGTTCAAGTGCCACTTCAATAGCATTAAGGGCTTCTTCAATTCCTCTGTCACCAATAGCATGAATGGCAACTTGCATTCCTAATTTATGCGCTCTTATCACTCTTTGTTCAAGCTCTTCGGGAGATATAGTAAAAATCCCTTTGGTTGAAGGATCATCTGAATATGGTTCAGAAAATACTGCAGTGCGAGCTCCCATTGACCCATCTATATAGATCTTCACAGCTCCGATTCTAAGAAATTCATCCCCAAAAAATGTTCTAACACCAAGAGTCTGTATTCCATCCAACATCTTCTCAGTGAACCGCGCTGTGGGCATGACATAAGCTCTCACTCTGAGGTTTCCCTGTTCAAGAGCAGTTTGGTAGGTACGGAAGTCGAGAGCTTGTGCTTCAAGTTCGTGGATACTCGTACAGCCCCAACTCAATGAGATTTCGCAAGCCTTATGCAAACCTTTCAAGGATTCTTCTTTTGTAATAAGAGGTTTAATATTATCTATTAATGTCATTGCTTCCTCCCTCAGTACGCCTATTGGTTCTCCTGTTATCGGATCTCGATCAATTTTCCCCCCTGAAGGGTCGACAGTCTCTTTGGTTATTTCTGCCAGCTCGAGTGCGCGAGAATTAACTGACATTAAGTGTCCATAACAAGGAGTGAGAACCACGGGATTATTAGGAGATATATGATCAAGATCTTTTTTCGTTGGATATCTTTTCTCAAACCAACCGCTTTCGTCCCATCCATGGCCACTAAGCCATGTTCTTTTTGGCAGGTTAGTCAATCTTGCTTTGACCTGCTCCACGAGCTCTAAGATAGATTTTGTATTAGAAAGATCTATAGTAGTGAGCGTTCGAACTCCCATCAAAATAAAATGAGTATGACTGTCTATGAAGCCTGGAATAATAGTTTTTCCTGTTGCATCAAAAATTTCCGCATTCTTTGGGACATCGATACCCCCAACTGTTCCTACACCAACAATACGAGATCCATGGATAATAACCGCACTATTTTGAGCAGCTGGTTTTCCTGTTCCGTCAACAAGAGTACCATTATATATTAAAATCGGACGATTTAACATAATCAAAACCTCTTATAATACCAGAATCCCTGCTTAAAAGATTTTTCGTTTTAGTGTAATAAAATGCGATTAGGGTCATATCAATAGAAATGTGGCCCATTAAAAGCGCGTTATCGTATTTTATAGTAAATAAATCCATAAAAACTTCAGAGATGAATTTTTGTTATAATATTCTAATGACTAATGTTCTATTTTAAGCAGCATTGCTAAATATTTCATGATACAAGTCTTTCCCGATTTGGAAGGTTCGAATATTATTCTCACTATTTCGCATGCTTTTAAAGACTTGGATATATTGATCATCTGTCAAGTTAATGGCATTTTTCTTATTGAGATGTTCAGAGAGAAATCCTAGAGAAAGAATATTTACTGATCCAGTCATATTAGTTTCATCAGCACGTCTAGTAATGGGAACACGATGCATCGGGCTCTTAATGATTTTCTCAGCTATATCATCGATTGAATCGGAATCAATAAAGCAATCTGTTGTGTCACTAGTGCATTCTGTAGCACGTTCAATCCCATTTTGGTCAATTGCCAAAAAGAAATCGGCATCTCCATCACAATATGGGTAAGAAATTGGATTTTCGCTGAGAACAACATCACAAAAAATGGGGCCACCCCGAACTGAAGGGGTATAATCAACAGCGAGCGTAGCATGGTATTTGGCAAGCATTGCAACTCGAACCAATGCACTTCCTAAAAACTTAATGCCCTGCCCACCACGTCCACTGAATCGGAACTTCACTTTATCTTTCATGATTTTATCCCTTAATAAATTTCTGGATCTTCAAAAGGGATAATACTCCCTCCCTACTTAAATATTGTGGGGATTTTGGACACTAGGAAAGATGGTCATAGATTTTTTGCTCTTTAATAAGTACTTCGATATCCTTTATTCCTGTAAATTTACCTAATTCATGGACAAAGCGATCCAAATCTTGTTTATTCTTAGTAAGAACTTCGAGTATGAACGAACTCTCACCATTAGATCTATATAAGGAGATTAGTTTACACTGTTCTGTATCACATAAGAAAGGTAGTTGATCCATTTGGGCGTAAGTATCATAGCTAGGTTCTAAATAGAATTTAACAACTGCTTGTCCTTCATAACCAAGGTTCTCAGGATCAGTAACAACACGAAATCCCTGAATAATTCCCTGTTCCCGCAAACGACGGACACGGTTGCGAACTGTCCCTTCAGTTCGTTTTATTCTCTTAGCAATAGTAGTAAATTTAGTTCTACCGTCACGATTTAGAATTTCCAAAATTTGTCTGTCAATATCGTCAGAAATCATTATATTCACCTATATTGAATAAATATTTTCCAATTAACAATTGTTAAGTTAGTAATATTTAAGGTTTTCGTAGTTTTACTATTTACAAATTTCTGCGATGTTCGGGGATTAGATATCATTATTGTCTTAAAAAAGCAGAATTATGCTAGTAGAAATTCTACCAAAGTCTCTGTCATCTTTTCTTCTTGCTTCAACCTAAATTGAGTTTGATAGCATTATGAGGACATATTTCTATACACCGATTGCAATAATAGCATTCACTTTTTTTACTCTCTTTTGCAGCCTCTTGAGTTGGACAAATTTCTTCACACAATCCACATTCAGTGCAATCTTCCGTTCGTTGATATTTGCTTCTAGCAAATTGGCTACAGAAAGATGATCCTGCTCCAAATGGACATAAAAACCTACACCAAGGACGGTACATGAATACACTAGCGATACACACTATAGTTAAACCAAAAAAAGGTAATAATAGTGTTTGCTCTGATGGCGTCTTGAGAAACGAAAATCCAGAAAATGGATTGAATACAGGAAGAAGCGATATACCCCAAAACACAAATAGGATTAAGATCCCTAAAAATATCCAACGTATTATGGTTGGAGTTTGTGAGGATACTTCAATGCGATATTTAACCTTTTTTTGTGCTTTCAAATCCGTTTTAAAGTTGATTTTTGAGATTATCTCTTGTAATGCGCCTAAAGGGCACGCAAATCCACAAAAAATCCTACCAATAAGAATGGAAGAAGTTAGCAAGACACATAATGTGATGATAGCTGGAAGAAGATAGCCAACTTCAGCTTTGATACTTAAAGTTGTGAGAATTTGTTGGATAGGCATGACCGCATTTGGAGTACCACCTAATAGCAGACCTCCAACAATGATAGTAATTAGATAAACTAGAAAGCTTATCTTTTTATTCATTAATTCTGCATCTATTAATATAATACAAAACAGAAAAGTAACTATCCAAGAGACAAGCATTGGAACTCCGAAGGAGTAGTCAAAAGGAAGTACTATTTCATTTTGGAGAACCGTTAAATTATTGTAAAAATCCATTTCACTATTTCCCATGTAATTTAGACTATTGAAGAGTTGTTTCTAGGTTCTCTTTTAATCCCTGGATGTTGTTGGGGATATAAAGAAAGACACCGTTCTCATATCCCCAAAAATAGCCCTATTTTTCAGTTAAATACATTCAAGTTGATACATTTTGGATGTAGTTTATCTTCTAGAGAGATATTGATGATTTAGCTCTTGGGGAGGCAAGTTTCTTCCATAAATTTGGCCAAAATGGTACTATTAATAATAAAGTAGCAAGGATTGGTGCCATGAAAAACATGGAGAATTTTCCAAAAGTTATTGATGATGTAACAGCTACAGGATACCCTGCGACAACTTCTAGAATAGCAGATCCTAAAGCAACTATGCGTACCCAATCTTTCTCTGGACGACGTAGTATTCCAATTGTTGCAACACCAAAACCGATGGCTGCAATCCAATTCACACGTTGTAAACCCTTAAATATGGCATGTATTGATGGCAATCGGGTTCCTTCGAGGTCTATATTAGGAGAATATAAGTTTAGACGGTTTGTACTAGCTACACCATTCAAGAAAGCCATGACATAGGCAATTCCCATCATTAAAGCAAATAGAACAGTAATCCATGGGATATTGTCAACATAATGTGTCATGATGAAGAAAATGATTAAGTTGGGGATAAACACGATTCCCCATAGAGGAACTAATCCCATTTGCATTGCAGGAATTGTTGGCCAGAAACCAGCCAACAAACAAAGTGTATTTCCAACAACTGCTAATGAAACAGCCCATTCTTCGTCTGTGAAAAAACCATAAGCACTTAATGCAAAACAAAGGCCACCAATGATACAAAGGTCAGCAATTATGGGTAGAATATCCCTTATAATGATATCACATCCCTGTTCTCCTAAATTAACAGGATCAAGCTCAGCAATCCAGTAAGGTTCGTAGGTCAGGAAAAAGAGTACCATACCACCTATTATTCCTATAATTGCACCTCCTAAGGAGAGTACAATTCCTAAGAGTTGATGCTTATTCATGAGTTAACCAATCCTCATTACGATTTTTATAAATCATAATATCTATAACAACTATTTGTGGTGTATTAATACCTTTCACTCAGATTTTCACAACAAAGAGTTGTAAACTATAAAAAGGAGAATAATCAATAAAACTTGGGTGGATATTATTAGTAATAATGCAGAAATAACTTCTAAAGAGCTTGAAATGCTTGGTTTATCCAACTATGAATCTCGCGCTTATCTTACTTTATTATCAACTGGAATTAGAACCGCAAAAGAAATAGCTAATCAATCAAAAATCCCATTTGGAAGAGTTTATGATGTTTTAAGTTCCTTAGAAGACAAAGGACTTGCTGATAGACAAGAATCTAGACCAAAAAAATTCATTGCAAAAGAACCCAAAATTGCCTTAAACAATATCTTGAAGATGAAGAGGGCCGAACTTCAAACTCTAACTGCAACAGCAGCCGTGATTGAAGAGAAATTAAGCAATTTACAAACTATAAAACCAGAGGATAGCTTATTCTGGAGTGTGGCTCTTGGTGAAAAAGCAATTAATCGTTATATTGAAAAAATTAGTGAAGCTGAAAAGGAATTACAAACAATAATTAATATCAGAGTTGCAGCTCGTGTGCCCCAGAAGGGGATAATTCAAAATTTAATTGCCACAATCGATATGTTAACCAAGAGGGGGGTAACTGTTCAAGTCTTATTGAGCGGTATTACACCAGGCAGCTTGGAAGAGAGATATTTTACCTCTATAGCACATTTTTTCGTTCTTTTAGATAAAGCTGAAGTAAAACGTACTCAATTAACACCAACAGCTTTTGATATTATTGATGGTGAGAAAATCCTATTGAAAGTAATGAATCCAGTAAACCCTGACGAGTTTTTTGCTTGGATTTTTGTCTGGCAGAAAAAACTTGCAATGGAATTAAAACCAAAATTTCAAGAACTCTGGGTTAATGCTACAGAATTAAGGATTGAATTTGGTTAAAAAAAGGATTTTAAACAGAAAAAAATATAAATTTCAAAGGATCGCAACTATTTTTGATGGTGAAACTGCAATGAATAAAGAATTTCCTTTTAAAAAAAATTCAATATATTTTCAATACAATGTAAAGGATATCGATCGTGCTAAGAATTTCTATGCTGATATATTTGGGTTTAAAGTTACCTGGGATGGTGGTTCAGAAGTAGGATGGTGTGAGTTAGCCCTCCCTATTAAAGGAGTAAAACTCGGACTGAGTTTAAAACTAGAAGGCGAAATAACTCCAGGTTCAGGAATACTTACTTTCGATGTAACTGATCTTGATGCAGCTAAATCATATTTAGAAAAAAATGACATAAAAACAACCGATATTACTGACATTCCAAAATTGGTTTCCTTTTTTGACATGTATGACTCTGAAGGGAATAGAATTCAAATTGTAGCTGAACCTAGAGCTAAAGGTTGATTCGTCATCCTATCATAATTTAATCTTGCCAATTAAGAAGTCGCTGTTCCCCTTCTAGTCCCCGTAGTTTAGATATGTCCTGGGTTACTTCTAGCGTTCCTTGATATTTTCTATTCTTGTCTCGAACAGCAAAATAACGTATATGAATAAATTTTTCTTTTGATTGAATCCAGAATTCTGCACTATTTTTCTGTTCATTTTTAAAGGCATCTAAGATACGATTGACAATATGAACACTTTTTGTAGGATGGCAATTTTGGACTTTCCTCCCTATCACTCCTGGACTACGGGGAAAGATTCGATTTGGAGTATCAGAATAGAAGCGAATAATATCATTCTCATCAATAAAAGATATTTCAATTGGGAGATGGGTTAATAAGAGTGACACTTGTGAGAGACTTAACTGACCAGTCCTTAACTCTAGAAGGTCACGCTCTTTAATCTCAGGTTGATGAATTATTTCAGGTGTAATGGGCACCCATTCTGTACCTGGTGTTACCCAAGCATAACCTATTTTCTCCTCTCCATTTCTGACTTCAATCCATTCTCTTGAACCCAATAAATCGAGAGCTGTTGGGAAAAGGATTGTTTCTTCTTTATAGATTAAATCTTCAACCTGCTTAGTCAGTTCTTCGACATTGATATTTTTTTGTCGAAATAATTCCCGTATCTCATCGTGTTTTGCCCACATGACTTGAGAGGGGCCTGTGAAACCCACATTTTCTAACCTTGGAAAAAGCTGATTCTCCAATCGTGTATAATGAATCTCGATTTTCTGAAGCTTCTTAACTGTTTCAAGATTAGAGGTTTGACGGATTTCGGAAATCAAAGTTCTTGCCACTTGATTTTCATGCATATATGTATGAACTGGATGGCCTGGAATTGTTTCGGGTCGCTTGTGTTGATCAAGTGAATATTCAAAAATCCCGATATGGAGATCACATAGCTTAGTAATCTGTTCCGCTGTTAAAGATCCTTCATCAATAAGTGCCTGTTCCATGGCTGCAATTTCAGAAGCCTCAACATCACCTAAGAGTTCATTAAAACGCCTTTGGAGTTCATTCAAATCTCCTCCTTCATGTAATTCCAGAACTAAAGCTTTAAGCATTTCTTGCCTTCTTGCTTGTTCACTATGCCAACCACTCACATCTTCAACAGTTAATTTAATTAGAACTTCTTTCGATATATTTTTTTCAATATCTGAATTAATGACTTGAAGTAACTGTGGAAGGGGTGTTCCACACATTTGGGATACATCAGTTAACGTAGCTCGTCTTCCTACAGTTTTCCGAAGGAAAGGATTTTTCAATCGTTTTAATTTAGGATCTAACTTTATTAAAGTATCTATAACAAATGGAAACTCTTCAATCAAATCATTGATCTTAGTTGATTCGGTTAATTTGATGCTTGACATTTAAATCTCATCCTTTAAGATTTATCATAAATTAATTGGTGACTTCTTCGAAATTTATTGATTTAATTTCTTAAATCTCAATTTATCAGATTTCTACAGTTAATTTTGATTCATTCAGTTAATCTTTTTACCATGCAAACCGCTGAAATAGGACATAGAGAGATAAATTCAATAGATTGTTTGACCTTATCATCAGCTTCATCTCTTGAGATAACAACATAGTTCAGCTTTAAGAAGAATCTTTCTGCTGTTTCAGTTAATAAATAAATTTCGGTCAGTCCCTTTTCAATGGAGAATCTTTGAATTGTCTCAACTAGTTTTTGCCCCAATCCCTGGCCCTGAAAAGAGGGATGAACCGCGACAGATCGAAGGAGACCAATTTCATCGTAAATTTCAATCCCTGCACAACCTTGAAGTTGGTTTTTTTCCCACAAAACAAAAAAATTGTGAAAATTATCAGCAACACCATCTATAGGGAGGCTTACTAATTTCAACAATGAATATACACTTTCTAGATCATCGTAGCTAGCTTTAATTATATCTACCATACTCTTATACCCGTATTATGTTCTAGATTCTTAATATTGGAATACTACTCAATTTAATTTTAAAATTTGTATATTTTAATCGTAAGACAATATACTAAACTATTGTTAATTTTATTGTAAATGATGTTCTATCAGCTTTTCATAAGTCTTTTAGATGGTGTAACAAGAAATGGCATATGAAATCTTGGGAAGTGTAATTTTTAGTTTTGTAACGTCATTACGTGAAGTTTTGGAAGCAGCCCTAATCATAGGTATTATTATGAGCTATTTAACTTTAATAAATCGGAGAGATTTATATCGGGATATTCTCTACGGTGTTTTTGTAGCAATAATTTTCAGTATTGGAATGGCTTGGATTTTTCTCACATTTCTCACAAATCTAGCTGAATATCAAAAATTATTCGAAGGAATTGCAATGCTTTTAGCTGCAGCGGTTCTCTCATGGATGATTATTTGGATGACACACCAATCTAAGAACATACGTTCAGATATCCAAGATAAAATTGACAAAATAATTTCAAATCAAGAAAAAGCTGGTATAACATTTTTAGTTTTTATTTCAGTGGCGAGAGAAGGGGCAGAATTAGTCTTCTTTTTATATGCCAGTTATATAAGCAGTTTGGGTTACGTAGGAGTTGTTACAGCTTTTTCTGCAATAATTATTGGATCTCTCACTGGTCTATTATTTGCTTCAATAATGGCATTCTTGCTGTTTACGACGACCCGACAATTAGATATTAAGAAGTTCTTTCAAGTAACTAGTGTAATACTTATTATTTTTGCCGCGGGGTTACTTGCGCATGGTATTCATGAAATCTATGAATTTATAGAAATTTCAGGTTCTTCTTTCATTAATAATGTCATCTGGATGGAAGTCTGGAATATTAACGATTCTCCACTTGGGGAATTCTTATTATTGTTGTTTGGATGGGGTTATGATCCACTAAATCCCACAATGTTTGAAAAAAGTGTTATTGGTGGAATCATTGTTGGATTATTTGGTTGGAATGATAACCCAGCTTTGATTGAGGTTTTCACATATGTTCTCTACTATATTGTCATTATCATAGCTATCAAGCGAGTAAAAAGTCTCTCTGTAATGAATGAAAGGATACTTCAGTCAAGTAGTGATTAAAATCATTATCATACTATTTTAAACGTATCTATTCTCTAATGAGTTCATCTGTCACAAGTAAAATGAAAGTAAGGATAATTACAGCATGAAAGATGAGAAGTAAGGTATTGTTGATTACTGTCATTGTATCGTCGAAAAGGAAGAGATTAGTTGTTGTTTGTGTGGCTATTAAGACAGAAGGAAGAATCAGGGGAAAAAACAGGATTGGAATCGCCAATGTTTTTGACTTTGCATAAATAGTTAGAAAGGAGACAATACAGCCTGCAACACATAGATCGAGAGTTCCAATTGTTAAAACTACACATAAAAGAAGAAAATTTACTTGTAAAGTTATCCTCAAAAAGATAACCGCAAGAATTAGTGTAATAATTTCAATAAATGTTAAAATAGCGACTAAATAGAAAAGTTTTGCTAGAAAGATCGCTTGTGGTTTTATTGGAAGAGATAATAGTGAATAAATCGAATTTTTTTTCAATTCACGAGAAAAAACAGAAGTTAAGCCTAACATCACCATAAATGTGATGATAAACCATAAACAAGCAGCAGAAATAGCTTGTTTTCCCTCTACTGATATATCTATGAGATTAAAGAGTGTGGAAAAGATGAGGACAGAAGCAAAGGAGAAGAGGCCCATGGAGAAGAGTGTTTCTCTTTTCCTAAATTCTAGCAGAATATCTTTTTTTGCTAGAAAATAAATATCAGTAATTATTGACAACATTCATCCCCAAGGTTTAATTTTGCTTATTGAGGAAGTAATCGAATTCTGAAGGTTCCAGAATTTTATTTATCCTCCCTTTTTCAAGATAATACACTTTGGTACATATGTGAGAAATTGAGTTAAAATCATGCGAACAGATAATAATAGTAGTATTAGATTTACGTTCTGTTATAATATTTTTTATAAATTGTTTGTTTTCAATATCCAAACCACTAAAAGGTTCATCAAGTAACATTAACTTAGGTAACTTGGGTAAAGTGACTCTTAAGAGTTCAAGTTTCTTTGCCATACCAGTTGAGAGTTCATGGGTAGGTCTATCAATAAAAAACTTTAATCCATATTCTTTAACTACCTTGTTAATAACGTTAACATGGTCATCTGTTCTTCTATTCATCTTAAGATAAAATTCAAGATTTTCACGGCCAGTTAAGTCTTCATAAAAAAAAGAATGGCTTAATAGAGTACCAATCTCTCTTTTGAGGAGAAATTGGTCTCCTTTCACTTCTTTCCCAAACATTTCAATCTTACCAGTTGTAGGTATAATTAAGAGAGAAATGATCTTTAATAGTGTACTTTTTCCAGCACCGTTGTTCCCTAATAGTCCGACGATTTCACCTTCTTTAATTGTCAAGTCGATGTCTTTCACGGCATTAATGAAACCGTAAACCTTGGATACGTTTGTTAGTTTCACGACGGGAGGATTATTGTGGTTTAAGACTGACATCTTAGCACACTCTGTTTAATTTATCCATTTCCATACAATCAGCGAAGATCTTTGTTATTCTGCTTATTATGGTGTTTCATTCATCTTTCAAGCTATTCAATTCTTTTTCAAGTTTTTTCAACCTAATATTTGTAAAATACAGATATATAAAGATAAAAATCCAAACTGCAATCGAAATGAAAAACATTAAACTCAAATCAGATCCTAATAGCTCATCAAAAATATCTGTCATGATAATCATCACCTCTTAATTTCCAGCCAGCTTCAAATTTGGTCCATTTTAATTCTTCTAATTTTTTTCAACTTCACATCAATCTTATTGACCCTATAAGACATATAAATAAGTAATAAGGTTAAAAAACCAATGAATAAGAAATTTAACATTAAATAAAGACCTACCCCTGGTCCAAGTGTTGTTTGTTGAGGGGGTGGATGCAATGCACCAACGACGAAGTTGGATAAAGGAACAGAGGGGGAAGTTATAATTCCAAATATCGCGGAAAGTGTAGCTTTCTTCTCATAGTTTTTCTCATCCATCATCTCTCTAAAAACTAGTAATCCAACATAAGCCAACCACATGATCAATGTTACAGTTTGTCTGGGCTCCCATTGCCACCAATAGCCCCATTCTGGTTTAGACCAGATTATTCCAACTATAATTGTTATTACTCCAACAACGACTCCAGTCTGAGCCCCAGAAACTAGAAGAAGATCGAATCGCGTGTCTTTTCTCCATAAGTAAAGAATAGCACTTAGAAGAACAACAGCAAAACACAGGTATGTTGAAAATGCAAATGGAACCATGTAAAAAATTGGATGCCCACTCACATTAAAACCTTGAAACGGTTTGACAACTATAAACACGAGAAAATAGTTAATAACGGCAAAGATACTCATCAAAGCCAGAATAATCCAGTTCTGATTTTCCTGTATTTTCTCAAGCATCGTTATCTAATCACCACTGTGGTTTTATAAGTAACCAGTGTATTTAAGAAAAAGTAATGTCTCAACATGAAAACATATTTCCACATACAAATAATAGACATTTTATTAACAACCATTTTTCATAAAAAATCCTTATGTTTCATCTTGATACTTAGATGGACATTTAGTGCTAATCATTGTAGCTTTGAACTTCCATATACTAGTTGTTGAGATAAGTTTTCCTTCAACAAGGACAGTTTTCCCAGTTTCAAATCCTACAGGTTTTTCTACATTGGTTGAATTAATATAAATAATCAAAGATGCGTTATTTATATCATCAGGATCAGTTATAAAGAAACCTGTTTTGTTAACTTGTTGAACAACACCTATTAGTTGGATTTTACGATTTTTATAGGAATCAAGTTGCTGTTGATCCATAAATTCTTTCACAGTGAAGATTGGAGTAGAAGAGCTGGCTAATAGATATAAAAATGCGCCTATACATATTATGATGATAATTGCAGAAGTTATGACGTTTTTGGATTTAACCATTTTCATTACCACCATTAACAACGTTTTCGTTCTCTGAGGTGCCACTTTTAGAATTAAATTTATCTGATTCCTTTCCAACTGGTGAAAAAGCCCTTTTTAAGAGGATAAATCTCCCTATAGTTAAAGGAATCATAGCAAAATGAAGGAAAAGACATCCCAACCATAGAATGTTAATATACGGTACAATTTTTATTCGAAGAAGAGAATTTGTAAAACCAATTAATGGATTTTGATTAAAACCAGCAGTAATAATGTAAATATCATAAAAAAGATCACTTATAATTGTCACTTTGGCATTGTAACCTGATAATTCATCTGAAGGGTTAATCCACCGCTTATGACGGACTAATTTGCTGATTCCAAATCCTATGACCCGTGTGTCAGAGGATAGCATGAATTTAGTAATATACTCAACATCAAGTGGGCCTGAAGTAGGATATTCTCTAACTAGCTCAAGGATAGTAATCTTAATTGAAGTGCCTTCAATTGGATATTCACCACCATCTTGAACAAGTATCTCAGTTGAAAATGTCATATTTGCACTCAGTAAGGCACCAAGAAGAATTACTAAAAAAGAGAAATGTAACATTATTTGAGATGTTTTACGGATGAGATTTTTCTCTTCCTTCAATGCTACTCTAATAAATTCGATAATCAATCCTATAATTCCCAGAAATAAAAGAGGAATAACCAAGTTTGCTTTATCACTAGTAGTCCAGAAATTACTTAAAAAAACAAGGATAGGGTTGTTTTCACCTAGAATCAGATTAAGAGAACCATTCCGATAAAAAAAACCAGATATTGAAAATGTGAGTCCAGCTATTACCCCACCTATCAAGAGACTATACTTCTTCTTAAGGCTTAATCTAGGATAAAAAGTACAGAAAAACTGTGCAAGCAGCATTAGTCCTCCAAAAATAGTTATAACTGTATTAAAGAACACCATATCGATAATAATACTTGATCCAAATCCTTTCGGACTAAAAGTAATAAAATAACCAATAATGTCAAAAACAACAGGTGTTAACAAGCCTATGATGATGATATAAGAACAAAAAAGACCAGAAATGAAGGATATCTTCAATGCGGTTATACGGGATCTTGAAGTCTGAAAATCTTTCTTATTAAGTGAGATAGGAATATGAAATATTTCCCTACTCTTAATTCCGTAATAGTGGGGAATTAAAAAAGTCACAATTAGAACAATGAATAAAAATAATAACCATTCATCAGGTATGAATCGTAAGATAATCTTCATCATAAAGCTATTCGTAGGAATGAAGAATTTTAGAATATTTTCTAAGGTTGCTTCAGGTTGAAATGTGTGTACACTTGATATAATATTACTCCTAGTTAAATATGTGGCAAATAAGGTACCTAAGTAGCTCATACTTACAAGGTAATTGCCAAGGTATTCCCGTTTACCAAGAATAGGTTTTCCATGATAATAAAGGGTAATAAAAAACCATGGCACTAGGGAGGCCGTCTCAACAGGATCCCATGCCCAAAAACCCCCCCATCCGAGAGTTACATAAGCCCAATATCCCCCAATTATTATTCCTGAGCTTAAAACAAGCCAAGAAAGTGAAACCATAAATTCAAAGAAATTATCCAGTTTTTCCTTACCTTCAAAGTCTGGTACCTTCCCATCTTCAAGAGAAGAAATTCTAGCCATTCCAATGGCCATAGGAACCAAGCAAAGGGCATAACCAATAAAAATAATTGGTGGATGAATAAGATTCCACTCAGTCAAAAGTATAGGATTAAGTCCAACACCATCAGTGACAGTCTTTATATTGAGTTTGAAGGGATCATTAAAAAGGGTTAATGCTGTTAACACAATAACTTGGACATTCGTCATTACAAATGATTTCCAAATGACAGATTCATGTGCATATTTTCGGAACATTGACCTAAAGATCACATAAAGAAGAGCAACCAAAAATAACCAGAAGAAATATGATCCAACCTGTCCAGACCAAATAGCTGATAGCCTCAAGAAAAGATCCATGTCATTATTAACATACCCACTTATATAAGAAAAGCTATAATCAACAGAAATGACTGAATAACTGAAATAGCCAAAAGAGATGATAATAGCTGTGATACCAACAGTAAGACAGAGCTCTGAAAGAGATTCCCACTTTTCTATATGTTCTCCAGAAAGAACAATGATAGCGTCGAGTAAAAGTGCTATTAGAGCTACAATCAACACAATCATGCCTAAATCCATTCCAAATCCAATGTAAATCATTATTATTTCTCCTTTGTGCTTCTAATTCTTTTTGCTCCTCTCTTTCCTCTCCCTTTCCGGTTTCGTGCCCTCTTTATATTCTTTAATGTTTTTCTTGCACTCTTTTTCTTAAATTCCACATATGTATAGAGCCCCGCAGGAATGAAAACAAGTATTAGAAGTAGTACACCAAATACAAGTGATGCAGGTAGCGTTTCTAGGTAGCCTAGAATGGAAAAAGAGCTAGTATAGCTAAATCCAGGGTTCCCCCTATTATCTATTGCTTCAAAATAATATAAATATGTGCCAGGTGTTGGGATTCCTTCAGAAAAAGATGCTTTCCAATAATATGATCCGATACTCATTTGTTTTAAAGAAATTGTTTCTTCAGGCTTATTTGCAAGGTGATAATACATGCGCACATATTCAACACTACCTTGCGAAGGCACATCTTGTGCAGTTACAATAATCGAAAAGTTTTTGTGGACTGGGATTTCAATTCCAGGATCAATACTAATTACGAAGATTTGAGGAGCCCAAACATCAATCTGCCAAAGGAAAAAATAGGAACCACGAACAATTTTGTTACCAAAAGTATCATTGACAATGATATTAAAATTGACTGTTGTACCATCAGGATGGGCTTCCATCATGGTTTCAAACATATTCCCAATAAGCTTATGTGGAACCATTTCTACAAGTTTGTATGGATCATTATTTATTGAATAATTGAAAAGAACATTTGATAGCCCATCAGAATCAAAAGCAGCAACTGAAATGGTCACTGAATCTTGATCAGCTAGGGGTGTTGAGGGTGACCAAACTCCATTAAGAACACCTGGTTTACTATACAACCAGAGATTTGCGAATGAATAGATAGCCAAGGATTGAGTTACAGCATATTTGTCTTTCCAGTATGGTTGTCCTTCTGTTCCATCCTGATTAACCTCTTGAAAATATCCGAAGTTCTCATTGTCATAGAGTTTATTAGTTAAAAATTCCATCATGTCATAAATAAGGTTATAGTATAGACTATTGTTGGTAAGTTTGTACGCTTCATCAAGAGCTCTAATAGCGTAAAATTGTCTTTCTGTGTGTTTCTTTTTGTCTCTTGCTTCAGGCCCTACATAAGAATAAGTTTTATAAAAACCCCCATATAAATCGTCCCAAAAATTACCTAATACGCTATATAATAAGGTAAAGAAATCATCATAATATTTCTGCTCCTCAGTGGCAGTATATAAATGAGCTAAAAATTCAAGCACAAGGGAATTAATGAATAAATCAGCTGACCTATTTTCTACAATTTCATTATTGTCATTTAATCCAGTATAAAATAGCCCAGTAGTACTATTCCTACATGTGGTATTAAAGAAATTATAAATTCGCCTAGCATATCTTAAGTATATCTCATCTGATTCTATATGGTAAAGATCTAGTAATGCTTCACCCATTAATATATTATGATCTACTCGCTTTGCCTTGGGTTCATATAGATCCTCTGTCTCTGGATTTGACGTAGCGATCAAACCTGTGTGAGACAATAGATAATTGTAATATCCTTTATTCTCGTCGATATTTTCCCATGCGTCGACTTCTAGGAAGTTAAAAGTATTAATAGCCATGTCTCGATAGGTAAGATTTTCTGTTAATTTGTAAAGAGAAAGAAGTGCCTGAATTACTTTTGCTTGAACTCCAGGTTTTTTAAGTCTGTTTGACTCACTAATAAAGAATCCGTCAAATTGAACGTCAAGTAAATCAGTGATTAAGCATTTTCCTGTTCTCTTTGCAATTTTAATAGCATATTCCCTTTCTGTTTGATTAATTACGGCATTTGATAGTTTTAGTAGTGCAATAATCGCTTGAGCTTGATCATAAGAATATTTCAGTCTATTTATACTATTATTAGACCATTCCTGATCAGCGGAACGATAGAATCCACCAGATTTATTGTCGTATAAATGATCAATAAGAGTATTCGCAATTTCAACAGAATAATAAAGAAAGTTTGGAAAATATGCTTCTGGGTTGTCTTCAACCAGATTTACCGATTTAAAAGGGAAAAGAGGCTTTATATCAGGTTTGATGCCATGATTCCAAGACAGTTTCTGATTATTATTCTCCATAGTAATAAAAGTGAAATTTATTTGAGTAAAAGACGTAATACTTGGTAGAGTTGTACCTAATATTAATATAGATATGAAGAAATATAACAACCATTCTCTTAGAGAAATAACTTGGATATTTACTTTATTTATCATGAATTATTCCATCTCTTTAGTAATTTCACACAATTATTTTATGATGAAGGCAGTTATTTTATGATAAGACGGGAATTAGTTTCTTTTAATTCTTTTAAATTAGAGATAATATCATAGAAAGCAAAAAAAGCGATACTTACCTCAGCTCCCGAACACTTGGAAAAAAAAGGCAAAAGAAACAGCAGAAAACTGCTGTTCTTGCTTTGGAAATGAACTATGATGCGAAATTTGTTATCTAGATTTAACGCCTTTTTTTCTGGAAAAGAACGGTTGCACTGAGGATACTGAGTACTGCTAAGATACCAATAGCTGTTGCTGCTGCAGTTGTGGTTTCAGTTATAGTTTCAGTTGCATGTGTGGTTTTGGTTACTGTTAACGGTTCTTCAGTGGTGGTACCTGGGGGAGTGATTATAGCTTCTGCAGCTGTTTTCGCCCAAGATAACTTAGTCAATGCCAACTGTAGTTTTACTTCCGTGAGATCAGGATTGTGGAATCCACCTGCTGGATCGGCTTCAACAAACTCGACCAAGGCTTTAGCTTCTTCAATCAAGAGGTAAATTTCAGCGATTTCATCCTCATCAGCACCTGAAACTGCTGCAGCTTCGTCTGCTTTGGTGGTGGTGGCTGTTATCTCAGTTTCAACTGTATCTACTAATGCTGCAATATCTTCTTGGATGCCCTCAAGGAGCTCCATCCTAGATTCCATAGTAGTTGCCATTATTGTGGCATTGAGAGCACTCATGTTTGTACCCGTAGGAAGATGGCAAGTAGCACACGCATCAGGAAGTTTGAGTGTCCATGTATGATTGAGCTCAAAAGAAGCATTTTGCGACTCAGTTGCAGGATCTAAGTAATATCCATGACATTGTGTGCAATCGAAGTTTGAATGGGGACCTTGAACAGTAGTATCTGTTATCATTGCATAAGATGAGTCGTAATCTCCGCTGTGACATTCTCCACAAAGTTCAGGAATACTATTTGCTCTCAGTGTAGAATTAAGAGTAAGATTAGGATATTTATCCTCTTTATACAGTTCATTGGAAACACCCATAGGATTGTGGCATACATAACACTCGATACCGATAAGTTCTCCGTACTCATAGCTTTTGTTTTCACCTGGGCCATAACCATAGACAAGACCATTTCCAGTCATACAATGGAGACAAGAATCGTCTATATCGTCACTAGCAAGCAAATCATCGAGCGCTTGGGAGTGAGGACCAATCATATCAAACTGAGAAACACCACGGGGGATATGACATAGTGGCATACCCTTCATACCATAACCACCACAGGGGTAGGATGCTGGACCGAATGGCATATAACCCACGGGATCAAATCCATTATCCGGATCCTCGTGACAAGCTGCACAAGTCACTCCATAATCCCAAACTTTAAGTTCACCTGAAGGGTCAACAGAAGTATCATTGTACCAATTTGTTACATGGCAACAGCCTTTACTTTCCAGGAATGCGGTTGTGTTCTGGTAAGTACCGCTATAATGAATCAAATAAGATTCATTATACTCAGCGAAAAGATAAGAGTGGAGAGTTTGGTTCCAACCTTCGTATTCCGCTGGATGGCAAGTAGCACATTCTTCGGGATGCCAGATAGTTCCATCGCCGAATTTATCGTCATGGGTGTATTGTTCCACTTTAAACTGGTATTTTGGATTTAAAACACCAGCTCCAACACCAGCAGCTGTTGCTGTTCCAATGAAGACAATAGCAAACCAGTAGAGCAATACAACTCTGCGACCGTTCCACTTACTTTGGCGTACTAAGATCTCTTCTTGGTCATTCATTAAAATTCCGCCATTTTTTTTGGATTTCATTTAAAGTTACTGCAAATTTCTGTTTTGATTTAAATTTTTGAGAATAGGCTCTGTTTGAAATTTCGATTAATCATAAGAAAGATTAAGGAAATTTCAAGTCTGATAAAGAACATCCTACGACTTTTAGAAGATTTTCTAAGGTTTCAATAATCAAGTAAGTAGAAAGTAACCTGATTACATGTAAAAAATACTCGAAATTATCATCATTAGAGTACCCTGTGTTGAGGTATAATAGCAGAGAACCTATGGAATTCTAAGTCAGAGTAGGTTTGGTTGTCTTCTACACCTTTGAACATGATTATTTTAATAATAATTCTGGAAATAAAAATGAGAAAATTTGAATCACAAAATAAACAAATAGCAATCTTGGGGAAAGATGAGATGATTGGAGTCTAGTTCTCTAGTCATTCTTGTGAGTATGATTACGGTTGATAAGGACAGCTAAGAGAACCAAACTTGACAGAGCGAGAATTAGTATTTCTACCTCAAACCCTGGTGAACCAAAGTCAACGGTTGGTTGATCATCAACAACGTTGTCTATCTCAAGAACTATGCTGATTATTAAGCGATTCGTTATCGTATCCTCATCTTGGATTTCAAATTTACATAGATAATAATTATCCAAAGAAGATGTGCTATCCCATGTATATTCATATATAAGCCAGTTTCCATTGGTTCCAATTTGACTTAGAGATTCAGATAATTCTATCCGAGCATCACCAAGCTCAAACTCACCAGTACTATTATCAAAATCATCCAACGCGTAAACTGTGAGATCAACTGCTGCAATTCCCACTTCATCAGATACAACCAGCTTAAAGTAAACATCACCAACTTCTGCCTCGTAATCTGAGAATTTATCTTCTTCGATATATTTACTAACATTTTTGGGAAGAACTGATTGGATTTGATCCCATTCAGGTGGATCACCCCCCACAATTACTCCTATCCCACCAATAACTGTAAAATCAATTTCTTTAGTAACTATGTGCTGTTCCCCATCAAGATCTGTAGCGATTGTTACAAGCCAATGGTAGCCATTAGTCAGCGATGAAACATTGAAATTCATGTCATAATAACTAGATGTCTCGTTATAATACATAGGGTAAGTACGACCAGGATACCTAACACCATCCACCACTACATCGATTTGTATTTTTACGTCGAGAATTCCATTATCATCATTCACATTGGCACTGAATAACTTCATTCCTGTAAGAGTTTGATTACTAGTGCTGGGGAAAATTATTTCTATAGTCGGTGGATTGTAAGTTAATGTAACTGTAAAACTGAATATAGCTGAACCCCAATTATCATCATTATCCTCTGCATAGACATACAAAACATATGTTCCAATATCATTTGATATAACCACATTATGAGGAGAGTCAAGGGTTGTATTACTTTGGTCTGTTCCCCAACGATAAAGGACTTGTTTTGCTTCGTAATCATAAAACGGATTATCATCAAAAATTTTTAGATCAATAATTGTACCTCCAAGTACAAAGGAATTATTAGCAGGCGAATTGATTTGTATTGTAGGAGGAGTTGTATCAGTATGACCACAACACGCGTCTTGTTGAACATTCATAACCTCCCGTCTGGTGTAATTCTGAGGAATAACTTTATTCGCTTCATTGCTAATTAAATTCGAATCAATTGAGCTATCTATCGGGAAAAAATGAACAGAAGTTTTAATAACAAATACTCCTCCGATCAAGAAAAATATAGCAATCACTGAGGTTAAAAGCATGGTATGTTTCGGCTTTCCATTCAAATCCTTATCTCCTCATGTTTATTAATGCCATTAAGCCCCAATTCTCTTTGAAATATCAATCAATCATCAGAATGATCATTGAAATTTCAGGGGGCTCTATTAAAAGGCACCCTCCTTCAATAAGAAGTGTTTTCTAAGTTTTCAATAATCAAGTAAACAGAAAGTAACCCGATAACATGCAAGGTTGTTTATAGGCTTAGTGTAATTGTGAATTTAATAAATCGTGTGGGATAGCGCTGTAATTCTCGGGAAGTAATTAACATCTTAATTTCAAAGCTTTTTGTAGTATATTTTTAGGATGATTTTTATTCTGGTTTTTTCCCTTACTAAGTAATCAGGTTACTTTCTTCTCACTATATTATTCAAATCTTACCAAATGCTCTTATTCGCAACATTGGAAGGAACCAAGAACTGAATTTTTGATAGTCAATCAAATGATTAGTTGAAATTTCAAGCCTTGTACATCCTAAAAATTAATGCAGAAATTTAATCAGAAAAAAGAAGGTTAGGAACTTGAGTAGTATATTAAAAGCAATAACTCAACATAAAATGGAATTCTTAATAGGTGCGGCAGCAGCTGTTGGAGTTGTTAGTGCCATTGGAAGTACGTGCGTATCACTTGATCCATTTTGGCAAAAGGGGCCATTCGCAATTGCAGGAGACTATTCAGAAATCTGGTTTATCACTTACTTTGTGACCTGGTTCTCAGCGCTTGCGTGGGGAGTTCTTATCTGGGCATATTGGGCTAGAAAAACGTGGTTCTATCCAGCAGCCCTTATTGCCAGTATTACAGGAATTATAGGGAGAGGTATTCCTGCTATATTAATGTCAATTGGCTTTTTTTCTACACCACGGACAGGTTTACTTTTCACCCCTTCTTGGATTTCAGCGATCCTGAATTTGATCATATTGATCTTACTATTATTACCAAAGTTTAAGCAAGAAATTAAGGTACATATAGAAGAACCTGCTTCTTCTTCTGGAGGAAGCGTTGGATCTCAAGTTGCAAACTTTGCTTTTGTGTTATTTGGTTTAGGGATTGTAATGATGGTTCAACCTTTAATTATGCCAACACACATAATTGATGGGGTAAATATTGGTGTAGATAGATATGGTTATCTCTTATCCTCAGGCACACTTCAGTTCTTTGGTGGAATGTTGTGTTTCTTACTTGGGATGATTACACAAATTGCTGGACGATTGTTAAATGTAATCTATTCTCCTAAACCAGTACCTTTGAAAACCTAATTAAGAAATTATTTTCTTGAGACTAAGCCTGACAACATCCGAAGAAAACAACTTGGTAGGTTTTCTTCCACTCTTTTTTTATTACCTAATCATCTCACGAATGAAGTACCCTCGTTTTTTAACAATAAACCCTTCGATATGGAGTTCTTTTTGATCAATCCTAATAAAAAACGCTAGAACGACAAGCTAAGAAGAATCCTCAATCTTATTCAGAGGGGGTGATTCTGGATCTCTTAGTTCCAACAAACCTGCTGCTTTATCAATATCAATCATTGGAACACAATTATGAATACAACTGAATGAACGACATCTTTTCTGACGAATGTCTCCCCATTTTATTCCCCACCCCTTTAAAACCGCAAAAACTACCTGAAGATCTGTTCCTTTAGGAGTCAAGGAGTATCTCACTCTAATGGGCATTGTTTCGCTAACTACCGTACGTTCTAATAAGTTCATCTCTTCTAACCTGGACAAAGACTCCGATAAGACTCTTGCGGATATTTTTTCCCCATAAGTTCCTTCAATTCTGTCTAGGAGGTCAGAAAAGAATAGTTCTCCCGCTGATAAGAGTTCACACACAATCCAAGGAATCCACTTCCGTCCAAGAATCTTGATAGCGACCATAGCAGAGCATTCATCTTCTGAGTAATTATTCATCGTATATTTACCTTCTTAATTAAACTTAGGTTTAAGAAAAAAACCAGTTCTTAATAATAGGGAATTATTCATTAATTATATTGAATAATTTTTCATAATAACTATTAGCTACTCCTAATTCAAGTATATATTTTTTTACCTCAAAAATAATTAGGTTATTTTTTTGTTATGTACTATCTGAACTATTAATCCATGAGCTTTCGTTTAGCAAATCCTAATATTTTTGCCACCTACTACTATTCTGCAGATTTAACAATTGTTATTTGAGGTTTAAAGATGTTAGATGATATATCAACGAACCTAATACCAATACTACTATTATTGGTGACTGGTGTTGTGGCACTAGTTATGGCAATCTTGCTTATTTTAAATTACTTAAAGAATAAGAAAGTCTATCATATAGCATGGGCCATTAGCTTCCTTGTTCTGTTTGTATCGGGAGTTTTGATTATATTGAACGGTTTTATCATCCTTAAGGAACCCTTAGTGCCAGTAGTTGCAGCTTTTATACCTGCTTGTTTAGCAATTGGACTATTCTTTGCTGTTTGGAAGGACAAACCTTACGGATTATTTTACACTATTTTTACAGTTGTAATGGTACTAGTTTTGGCAGTTGTCCGACTTGAGCTCATTTCTGGTCTTGATGCCTTTTCCTCACCTGTATTAATGGGCCTCCATATCCCCAGTGGTCTTTCAATTGTTGGTATTCCACTTTATACCGCCTTCACTAAAAAAACGGAAATGACAAGTATTCTCTTCTCAATTGGTGGATTACTAATTTCATTTGGTGGAGTATTGCTTGCCTTTGTTGCATTGGAAAATCCATTTTTAACTGAACAACAAATTTTTGATGTGTTACCTCTCTTATTAGTAATTGTTGGAGTCTTCTTCGTTCTAGGAATTCTGTTACCCAGTAAATGGAAAGCAGAAATCCCTTTCTAAATAAATTCCTAGTAATTGACGTTCAAACACATTGAAGGTAAATAATTACAATCCAGTAGAAAATATGTCTTTTCTACCTTATTTTTTTTTTCCAATCATTGGGAATGGAAGTTATCAGATTACTTTTTTCTCACCAAATTAGAAAAACCATAGAAAACTTACTTATTGTCAGAAGATTGAATAAAAATATCGAAATCTCAGTCTTAACTTACTAAAGTAGTTGAAATTAAATCATAAATATTTCTTATGAAGAATTGATAAAATGTCAAAAAACCATCAAAAAACCATAATAAGAGATATTACTCAAGAGGTTATTATATGACGACTGAAGTAAAAGAAGAAGGAATTATTCCCTGGTTAAAGTACAAAATCAATTATGGTCTGACCTATAAAGGAATGATAACTTTTACGATTGTTTGGGAGTTCTGTATTGTTCTCTTTTTATCGACCTTTTCTGAACCAATAACGGGACTCTTAAATGTAGAGCCTTGGATGACATTAGACCCCGATCCAGTTGAAAAAGCGGGCCGTATAATTATGGTTTATCATGCAATCTCGGTTCCATTCATTGCTGTATGTACATATTTTGTTCTGGAATTCATGGATGTTCGGGAGAAGTTTAGATCGCGCGTGAAATGGCCTTTATTTATTGGGAGTATTTTAGCTTCTGCGAATGCACTGATTTTTGCGTATATTCTTCCAGAGGCGTGGATATTACATGGTCTGTTCTTGGTAGGGATGTCTCTTTGTTTCTATGCGGGTATCATGTTACTTATCGGTGTTTTCCCAACCAGGACCTTCCCAAGACGAGATCCAGATACAGGTAGGAATATTTTTGTCGCACAACTTGCATTAGCACTACTTACTATCTGTATCTTAGCAAGTGTTGTACTCGGAGCGTCAATAGGAGCTTTCTTCGGTAATGGATTGACAGTATTACAAGCAGAATATTTTCTTAGAGAATATGACTATATTACTTACCCAGTTATATTTGTTGATGGGATTAAGGGTCATTTACATATAATGTTGGGACTTATCGATGTGATTATCTTACTAGTTGTATATCGGTACACTGTTCCAGATCAAAAGGGGAAGTGGTATCTTATTTCAATGTTACTTGCTATTCCAGGATTTATCATCATGTCAATAGGATGTTGGCTTGTTACAATCTCCGAGTGGATTCATTCATTCGCTGATGTTGATATTCATTATCTAATTTATGCAGGCTCAGCAATTCTCGTAACTGTTGGTTTAATATTGGCATTAACTGGTTGGAATAAAACGAGTAAGGAAATCCTTGGTGATTCTTATGGATCTGCATCCTGGCTTACTCGTGCAAAAGCTGTGTTCAAAGATCCTGTGAAACTTACGTTATATTTCTTATTCATATGGGTAAATTTCGTAATGACTTTTACAGGTATATTCCTTGCGCTTAGTCTTCGCGATGATTCAATTTTGACGAGGGTAACAGGTATGGTATCATTTCGATCGGGCCCTGTAGCTATCGAAGATACGGTTGCCCGTGGTCATTGGCACGTTTTAGCTGTGTTATCAGCGATCCTCCTCCTCCTTTTCTTCATTGACATATTAGATATTCAAGGTAAGCCACGAATAGCAATGGGTTGGCTGTCTTTTGCTGGTAGCATCATGGCATTTCTTCCTACAGCGATCTATATGTATTTTCCCCACTTTGATCAGACTTGGGCGGCAGAATTAGATAAATACGATGATGTACTGGATTACTGGCTTCACAATATGCCTTTACTACCCAATCTATCTTTAATTAATCTTATAATTGATTTTGGAATAATGCTTTTTGTCATTGCAATTACCATCTTTTGTTTCCATCAGCTCATCCAGATTCTCAAAGGAAGAAAAGATGTTAAGGAGTTCCCAGAATAATACCCTATTCAATTGAGTAATTATGGAATGGCTTGTTGATGGATGAAATGGAAATTCCCCAACAACAACTGGAACATGAAGAATTGGTAAAATATTCATACCCCCCTCTTTCTCTTTCTACATACGGGGAACTTATCAAAAGCAAACAAACATTTCTTCTTCTATATACTGCAATTTTTGCTCATCTAATAACCGCTTGGGGCGCAAGCTTCAACCTATTGTCATTCATTTGGTTTGTTGTTGGGCTTTTTTTTGCAATTTCTGGCTCCACATTGCTTAATATGTACGTAGATCGTAATATTGATGCACTTATGGAAAGAACAAGAGATCGTCCTTTACCCAGTCGAAGAGTTCCTCCTTCGACTGTGTTAAAACACGGAATTCTCTTCACAGCTGCAGGTACTCTGGTGGTGGGAATATTTGTTAATTTTCTTACAATGGTTGTTGTCTTCTTAGGGTTTTTTTTTGATGTTGTTGTTTATTCACTTTTGTTAAAACGACGAACACGGTTATCTATAATTTTTGGGGGTGTTGCAGGAGGACTCCCAGCTGTTGCGGGGCGAGCTGCAGTGATTGGAATAATTGATCTGACTGCAATATTGATGGGGCTTTTTGTTCTCTGTTGGATTCCTTTGCATATTCTTACTCTAGCTCTTATCCCCAAGAACCTAGAGGGATATAAGAATGCCGGTGTCCCCATGTGGCCTGTAGTCAGTAGTCAAACCCAAACAATTCGTGTTGTAACATTATCAGCTATTCTTAGTGCTTCAATCATTGTTCTAGCTGGGATCAGTCTAGAAATTAATCTTCTCGCTCTTCTCCCTTTAATTCTTTTTTGTTTATTCATCCTTTTTCAAGCATTTACTAATCTTAGAAAACCATCTCATGAAAGGACATTTAAGATCTTCAAACTGGCATCAATTTTTATGGCATTTGCATTTCTCTGGTTATTTGTGGGAGTGGTCATTACTTCTTTTCTCCCATAACAAGGATTTATCATAGAATTAAATTATTTCAACAAAGGTTTGAATTACCAATCAGTAATATATTAATTAATAGATGAGAAATGAAAAAGGAAAATAGGGATCGGGATTTCTAGAGTGCAATAAATCCCAGTTCAATGACGCAAATCATTGTGTTGGGTGTTTTGGTTTTCGTAACCATTTTGACTCCAACACTTCTACACACAAATCAATATGAATTCCTGGTTGAGCGGTTTAGTTTATACTTATTGAAAGCTTCCTATTTCGACACAGCCCTCTATGCTTCTTACTTGATTGCTGATATTTTAACTGCAATCTTGTCAAATCAAATTGGAAAGAGAAAGGTATTTATCTTAATGGGAAGCTTAGGATCTTCGAAATAATAGTTCAGGATGGCAATACAAATTACTATGATAAAAAAATCCAGTTTAGGTTTCATTGAAATTTATTAGTTATCAAGACTAGTTCCTCATAATTCATTTTTATTTTTAAACAGACATTAGGTATTAATCATTGTAGCTTTAAGGAACTATGTATAAAATGTTGAGATGAGTTTTCCTTCTACCAGTACAGTTTTTCCAGATTCAAATCCTGTAAGTATGTTAACATTATTTACATTGATAAAAATAACCAAAGATTTGCTAATCATATCTTCAGAAAATTCTTTTTCTTTTTTCTGCTAATTGTGCTATACGTTGGGATAGAAGGGAAAAATTCAATTTAAGTTTTCAAGCACCCATTTCTAAATTGTCTTATTGTTATTTAGTTTATTTCTTCAGAAATATACCATTCATTAATAGAATGAATAAAATAATTAAAACACAAAAAAAATTTTAAAAATAAAAAATGTTATAAATATAAAAAATATAACATAACTACAACATAATTGTTGTTAAGTAAATAAGTATTAAGGAGAAGTGAAAAAATGAAAAATGGAAAGACCGATAGAGAAAAGATTTGTCGTGATTTCTTCCCAAATTGTAATATTTGTAACTTTTTTTTCAAATGCTACCCTAATAACGGATTGAATGATGAATTTTCTGAAATAGCTCTTCAAGAACTGATTATGGCAAATAATAACTTGGAAGAATTAAGAAACAAGATGAAATGAATTATATTTGGCTTCACTAAGGAAGATCAGCAGAATTATTGTTATCAGAATTAACGAAGCTAACCTTAAACATAGAGTTATCTAGTTTATTTGATGTATATCAGTTTTGTCATTCTCAGAAGAGATAATGCGTTTGCTAGACAGACTATATCATGTAGAGTTGTTTTCATTGTTGTTGAATTGATTGAAAAATCAGTAAAACCTTATAGATAATCAGATGCCCATATATAGTAAAACTATGTGAGGATTTTTTTAAACCAAAAAATAATTCAGAATGATAAAACAAATTGAAATAATCAAAATAACTGTATTCTAATATACCCTTATTCGCTTTCAATAGAAATAATAAAATTACAACTCTTTGCTCCTCTTAAAATCGTATTTTTAGTGGTTATTATTACTGATTTTTTAAGAATTGATTCAAAATTCTCTGCTAACCAGTTTGGGGAACAATTACACAGGAGAGGTGAGTCTACTAAACCATGTTCGACTAATGGGCAATTACATTTAGAATAACATACAGAGATAGTATCCTTGTCAATAATCTCAAAGACTTTTTCTTTATATATTTCATTAACTTTTTCAATGAAATCATCAAGGTTACGGGTAAGTTCCCAAATCTCCCAAAATAATGCATTAGAATGGATTCGTGCACAAGCACGACCCGTTAACTCTAAAATCATAGGCCAAGTACTATCATTCAATCTTTCAATTCCAGCTATTAACCCAGAGAACCATTCCTTTAAGAATTGCTTAAACTCTCCACTCCATTCAAGACTTTCATCATTTACTTTCTTTGATTGGATGTTCATTTATACTCACTTTAACACTTTACTCTATATTTCTTGATAAGAAAAGATCTCACTCTGTGTACTTAGATGGACACTTAGTGCTAATCATTGACGCTTTTAGCTTCCACATACCTGTTGTTGAAATGAGTTTTCCTTCAACGAGAATAGTTTTTCCAGATTCAAAACCTACAGGCTTTTCTACATTAGTCGCATTAATGTATATAATCAAGGATGAATTTGTTACATCCTCTGGATCTGTTATAAAAAAACCAGTACTATTTATATCCTGAACGACACCTACCACTTGAATATTATGATTTAAGAAAGAACTGGGTTGGGAATGGCTTTTAAGTTCTTTTACGGAAAAAACTGGAACACTGGAACTACTTAATAGAAACAATAATGCACTTACACTTACAAACATTATAATTATAGCGAACATAAGGTTTTTAGATCTAATCATTTCATGTACTCTCATTTAATTGGCACTATTTTCGTTTTAACATCTTTCTGTTCTATTTCTCTAAAAGATAAGGTCTTTTTCAGGATAATAAATCTCCCTATGGTCAAGGGGAGGATAGCAAAAAGGAGGAGAAGACATCCTACCCACAAAATGTTAATATATGGTATAACTTTAATCTGGAGGGAAGCAGCCTCAAAAATTCCAGAAATGGGGTTTTCAAAAACCCCACTAGTTACGATGTAAATGTTAGAAAAGAGATCGTTAATTATTGTCACCTCATGATCCATTCGGTTTATCTTATCATAAGCGAGTCTACTGATTCCAAATGCAATGATTCGTGCATCTGATGACAACATGAATTGTGTATCATATTCGACTCGATTGAAACCTGATTCAGGAAATCTTCTATCTAAATCTATAATAATAATTGTTACAGAAGTTCCTGGAATTTTATATTCACCTCCTTCTTGACCCAAAATTTGACTAGAAACAGTCATATTTGCACTCATTAATGCACCAAGGAGAATTACTAAGAAAGAAAGATGTAACAGTATTTGCGATGTTTTTCGGATAACATTCTTTTCTTCTTTAAAAGCCACTTTTAAAAACTCTACTAGCAATCCAACCACTCCCAGAAATAGAAGAGGAATTACTAAGTTTGCTTTGTCACTAGTTGTCCAGAAGTTATTGAATAAGAGAAGTATTAGGTTTTTGTCTCCAAGAATCTGATTAAGAAAACCACTTCGATATAAGAAACCTCCTATTGAAAATGTGATTCCTGCTGTTAATCCTCCTATCATTAACATAAACTTCTTCTTAACATCCAATCTCGGATAAAAAGTACAGAAAAACTGCGCAAGTAACATTATACCTCCAAAAATCGTTATAACTGTATTAAAATACAATTGGTCTACAACAATGCTTGAACCAACTCCCTCTGGACTGAAAGTGATTATATATCCAACAATATCATAAATAGTAGGGGTTATCAAACCTATGATGATAATATAAGAACCTATAAGACCTGAAATAAAGGAGATTTTTAAGGCAGTTATATGAGATCTTGATCCTTGAAAATCTTTTCTTTCAAAATAGATTGGAATCCTTGTTATATCCTTACTCCTAATTCCAAAATAATGTGGGATAAGAAAAGTGCTTATTATGACAATAAAAAGTAATAACATCTTCTCATCAGGAATGAATCGCAATATAATGGACATAAAAAAACTATTTTCTGGGATAAAAATCTTTAGAATATTTTCTAAAGTTGCTTCGGATTGAAATGCGTGTACACTTGAAATTATATTACTTCTTGTTAAATATGTAGTAAACAAAGCACCAATGTAACTCATGCTAATAATGTAATTTTCTAGGTATTTAGTTTTGCCAAAAAAAGGTTTTCCATGGAAATAAAGGGTTATAAAAAGCCAGGGTATCAACGAAGCTGTTTCTACGGGATCCCATGCCCAGAAACCACCCCAACCGAGAGTCATATAAGCCCAATAAGCACCAATTATTATTCCAAGGCTTAATATAAGCCATGCAAATGAAACTAAAAATTCAAAGAAATTATCTAATTTTTCTTTACCTTCAAATTCTGGCAACTCACCATTTTTAAGAATAGAGATTCTTGTTATTCCAATGACCATTGGAATTAAACATAGAGCATAACCAATGAAAACAATTGGAGGATGTATGAGATTCCAATACGTCATTAATAATGGATTTAATCCAATACCATCGGAAAAAACACCATCATTTATTTTAAACGGATCACTTAGCAGTGTTAAGGCCACCAAAACAGATGTTTGAAGAGCTGATAAGACAAACGCTCGCCAAAAGATTGTCTCATGCGCGTACTCTTTGAACATCAGCCTGAAGATTGAATAAACCATTACAACTAGAAATGTCCAAAAGAAATAAGATCCAGACTGTCCAGACCAAATGGCTGATAGTCTTAAGAAAAAGTCCATATCATTGTTAATATGATCACTCACATAGGTGAAGTGATAATCAGCTGTTATAACTGAATAACTAAAATATAGGAAAGAGATGATAATAGCCAGAATACCAGCAGAAAGGCTTATTTCTGAATAAATTTCCCATTTTTCAATGTATCCACCATAAATCACTAAAAAGACATCAATCAAAAGGGCTACTAGGCTAAAAAGCAATATCAACATACCTAAATCCATCCCAAAAGCTCCAAAATCAATATAAATCATTGTAATTTCTCCATTCACTACGTTATACGTCTTGTCCCTCTCTTTTTCCTCCGTTTTACATTGCGTGTCTTCTTAATGTTTCTTAAGGTTGTACGAGCACTATTTTTACTGTATTCTTTGTAAACAATAATCCCTGCAGGAACAATAAATAATATGAAAAAAAGGCCACCAATAAATGCAGTTAATGGGAAGTTTTTTGGATGGCCATAGACTTCTAAGTAAAAATAAGGACTAAATCCAAAATTTCCTCGATTATCAATTGCTTCAAAGAAGTATTCATATCTATTAGGTTTTTTGAAACCATCGGGGAATTCTATCCTCCACAAATAATCACCTAACCGAAATAATGCCCTGGATGCCCACTTTGATTGACCCGTTTCTTTATAATACATACGAACACTCGTGACATCTCCTTGGGGAGGATTATCATGTACACTCACAGTTATACTAAAATTAGAACTGACAAAAATCTCGTTACTTGGATTTATTCCCAATAACATAATATGAGGAGGTAAAATATCATTCTCCCAAACAAAGAAATATGACTCTCGAACAACGATATTCCCTAAGGTATCATTAACAATGATGTTAAAATTCACTGTTGTGCCATGTGGTTGAGAATCAAAGGTAAAATCATACATATTCCCTATTAGTTCATTGGTGGTCATTTCTATTAACTTGTAGGGTTGGTTATTCATAGAATAATTCAACAATACGGTGGAAAGACCATCCGCATCAAACGCTGCAATCCTAATCGTAACAGCATCTGAAGGTCGTGGATTTAAAGGGGACCAGAGAGCATTGAGAACACTAGGCTTACTATAAAGCCAGAGATTGGCTAATTCGTAGATAGCTAGGGATTGAGTAACAGAATATTTATCTTTCCAGTTTTGTTCTCCTTCTGTTCCATCAGCGTTTGCTAATAGGTAGTATCCCTCATGAACATTATCATAGAGATTATTATTTAGAAATTCCATTACATCCAGAATGAGATTATAATATAAGTTATTGTTTGTCAACTTGTAGGCCTCATCAAGAGCTCTAATTGCATAAAATTGCCTCTCTGTGTATTTCTTCTCGTCTTTCTCAACTTGACTATTATAGGGGAATGTGGCAAAAAATCCTCCATTGGAAGAGTCCCAAAAATTTAAAAGAACAGCATTTATTAAAGATTGAAAATCATAAAAGTAAGTCAAATCCCCAGTTATGTTGTAGAGCTGAGATAGAAACTCTAGCATCAGGGAATTTATAAAAATGTCAGTATAATCCGGCTCAACAATTCCACCATTGTTAAATCCAATATAGAACAATTCAGTGGTATAGTCTCTGGAAGAGGTGTTGATTAACTGGTAAAGTTCTGTTGCTTTAGAAATGTATGAAGGATCAGAAGTTAAAAGATATAGTTCAAGTAAGGCTTCCCCCATAATAGCATTATGATCTACTTTTTTTGAGTTAGGATCATAAGGATCGGCTGAACTGGGATTCGATGATGCAATGAGACCACTATGAGACAGTAGATAAACATAACCACCACTTTCACTATCCCAACCAAAATTGTCTATAAACTCAAAAGTTTCAATTGCTTTATCTCTATAAGAAATGTTGCCAGTGGTCTTGTATAGGGAGAGGAGAGACTGAATAACTTTTCCATTCACTCCTGGCTTTTTATATGAACTACTAGTGGATGTATAGAATCCTCCAACTTCATTGTCATAAAGACGTGTTATCATATAATTACCGATTAATTCAGCAAAATGAATCGCAAAATCACGTTCAGAATCATTAATTACAGCATCAGAAAGTTTTAATAATGCAAGAATAGCTTGTGCTTGATCATAAGAATATTTCAACATATTAATGGAATTATTAGACCAGAACTGGTTAACTGAGCGGAAGAATCCACCAGAATCATTGTCGTATAAGTAATCAATCAGGGCATTTGCCACTGAAATTGAATAATAAAGAAAATTTGGAAAATAAGCATCAGGATTGTTGTCTTGTTCGTTGTTACTCACTTTAGGAGAAATACTAGAAGTATTTTTTTGAGACTCTACAAAATCCAACCTTTTACTAGTCGGAGATAACATCATAATCGAAGGGATTATGATAAGTAATACTAGTAAAGGCAAGAAAAGATACCTTTGATTACACTTTAGTAGTGTAGATAAACTATTTTGCATATATTTAATCATCTCAGTTTTTCTGAAGGGGTATCAAGACAATCGTAATTTATAGCGGATTATTGAAAAAGTACCAGTTTTAAAAGCAAAAATTAAATCTTGGAAAACACTTCAAGCAAGCTCGATAGACTCATGTTTTACAACGAAACCTTCCTCATTCCCCACACTTCTGGAAAAAGGGTAAAGATAACAGCGAATGAGCTGTTATCGTTTTTTATTTTAGAGATGGATCCAACCAAGTGTTTAGCGTCTCTTTCTGTGTAATAAGATTGTTGCTGTTGATACGAGGCTGATTACTGCCAAGATAGTGGACAACTCGAATCCAGGTGTACCACCTGAAGTTGTAATTGAACTAGTAGATCCAGTAGTGCTTGTAGAACTAGTTTGTTCACCACCAATAGCAGTCTCGGCTTTAACATATGCCTCATCTAGTTTGGCTAGGGCCAGTGCAAAATTATCTTCCATCATTGTGGGATTATGGAAACCATAACTTCCATCATGTTCAACTGGATAAATCAGTTCTTCAGCTTCTTCGATCAGAGCATACGCATCTTCGATTGTGCACAGATCCACTCCAGCTGTCCCATTTGCTTCATCAACTTTAGCAGTGACATTAGCGAGTTGGGTGTAGTATGTGGCATTCAGAGATTCGAAGTTCCCCTGGATATAATTTAACATGTCTTTTCGTGTGTCGACTTGACCTGTGTGACATTGTCCACAGGCATCTTCGAAATTAATCGTCCATGAATGGTTAATCCTCGCATTATTGGGGTTCCAGGGTTTAGGGTCTAGCTGATATCCATGACATGAAGCACAAGCTTCATCTACGTAGTTCAAGTGTTTATTGCGGGAATCCTCGAATACTTCTACTGTACTACTGTGACAAGTGCCACAAAGTTCATTAACCTCGGTTTCTCTGAGTTGGGCTTCATTAGTTGCATCATGTGGATCATGACAAGTTCCACAGTTTATCGAAGTCAAGATGTCTTCTTGACCTGTCACATCCATATATACCCCTTGACCAGTCATACAGTGTAAACAGCTGCTAGGTGCATATCCACCTGCTAACAAATCTTCATATGATTTACTATGTGCACTCATCTGATAGTCTCCAGTTATATTATTATTTGAATACTCGTGACAGATTTGGCAGTTGTCAGCTGCATAATCTATCATACCTGGTTCTTCATGACACGCCGCACAGCTAACACCGTTGGTTCCAGTCCAGTAGGTTCCATCTGTTTCGTTGTATCGAGTAGTATGGCATTGAATTAATGCTTCATCACCTCCATAACAGGAGCGGAAAAAGGAATCGTTGTAGATATGATCGTCTCCTACAAGCCATGAGCCATTTGGCAAGAGAGTCCCAGCTCTTGAATGGCCTGTCTCATTCCAGGAAGCGACTGTATCATTATGACACATGGAACCTGTGCAGTCTTCTGGACCCCATTCACTTGGTAAGTTGAGCGAACTGTGATCGACTTTGTTAATCTTTATTTTAGGATTTAGAACACTAGTTCCTAAACCAGCTGCTGCTGCAGTTCCTACGAAAACGAAAGCGAACCAATACAAAAGGAGAAACCTGCGACTATTCCATCTAGTTTTTTGTATTAGTATTTCTTCTTGGTCATTCATTAATATACCGCCGTAAAGTACAATCCTCACCCATTATCATAATGTAATAGGTGAATCATTGTTTTTTTATTGATTTTAATTGAGTACAGATTGATTTCTCAGTCCATTCTGTTAATGTAACAATAACATGATTTAAATGTTTTTTATATTTTACATTAAAGAAATTGATAAATTAGAGAAACAATTGGGAGAAACGCGACTATCATTTTAAAATGTTTCGCGAATTTTGTTCATAATACATTTAACCATAGTTAGCAAAGAAACCTGAGCTCCTTTAATCTCCAAAATAAAAGTTAAAAGAGAAAGAATTTTATGCATTCTTCAAGGAAAGAAAAAGATTTTTCGCTTTATCTTCATTAAATATCAATTTTTAAACTACGTTATTGATATATGGTTTATTTCTTTAGAAAAATAACCTAAATTTATATCATTGAAACTGAGCTAACAATAGGGAAAATAGTGTACAAACTCTTTGATCATTGATCAAAGTGTTTATGATCGTTCTCACTACTATATTTGATCTTACTGAAATTTCAACAATGAATTTTAGGTGAATACTTATAAAGAAAAAATACAATTATTTTATTAAATAATTTAAATAATTTAAGAAATTTCTAATCCTTAAGAACAAATAAGAATGTCCGATAAAAAATAGAAAGTGTTAATTTTGGCAATTCAAGAAGATAGTGGTCAATACTTATCCACTAGGGACAAAATTCTTCAATATTTGTTGCTGAATCGCTCATTAGAAAAAACAAGTTCAATAAAACAAATAGCAAGTGAATTAGATATTAGCATAAACGCAACCAGACAATATTTGATAGTCTTAGAAAAGGAAGGATTTGTTACCAAATCTCAAAAAAAGGGAAGTAGCGGTCGGCCTGCAATGGGTTACACCATTACTGAAGATGCTTTGAGTGTTTTCCCAAAAACTTATGCAGATTTTACCATAAAATTGATCAATGAAATCAAAGAACGCATTGGTATAGCAGAGACAAATAAACTTCTAATAGATGTTGGAAAACGGATCGCTGATGAGGTACGTGGTGAAATGGAGGCTGAAATGAATACTGATAAAGATTTAGATCCTCTAAGAAATCGACTGGAAGCAGTAGCTAAGATCTATATGAAGTATGGAAAATACCCCGAATTGATTGAAGAAGAAGAATCTTTCGCTCTAAAGAATTCAAATTGTCTAATCTATGAAATAGCGAAAGCAGATCCATTGGTTTGTGCTGTTGATGAGACCATTGTCAGCGAACTTATTGGTCAGAAAGCAATAAAAGAAAAATGTTTGAGGCAGGGAGATGAATGTTGCCTCTATAGGATAAAGAAAATTAAAGATTGATATAGAGTAGTTAAGGTTATAACAAGAAAAATAATTGATCAAGGTTTCTGAAGTAATTCAAAAATACGTATTTCAAGTTCTTCTTAAGCACTCCTTCATGAGCTCTTGATCCTACATTTTTTTCATCATTCATTAATTTTCAATGAGTTCTGGATTAGATTTCTTTTTTTTTGGGAAAATTTCATCTTTATTAAATATATCACTATAAATCTTCCTCAAATTAATGTACTTTGTTTAGTCTCCCTGTTCTAAAAGCACTATAGTCAAGAGACGCAAAAATGAAGCCGAATTCTCTCAATAAAAGAGTTATTGCGTACCAAAGAGACTGGGTGAAATTAGATAAAGAAAAACAAGATCCCATTCATCTGATATATGTTTATCCAATAAAGTTACCTCTATTATGCTAGTTCACTCTCATTTCTCCCATAGATATTAGGTACTACTTACTCCTTGAATTAAAAAATATAAGACATTATGTCTGAAGTAAAAAGAGTATATCTTAATACTTCAAGATAATTATTGTAGTAAAGTTTTTATATATAAAAAATCAAAATATCACGGTGTGATATAATTGTAAGAAGAATATTAATAAGAAATTAATTCATAAACTTGGCAATAAGGGGTAATTATGAGACCTCCATGCGAACGAGTTGTATCGTATATACTTCCTGCAATCAGGGCGATGATCGTAAGTGAGCTCCAGACTACATATAAATTAAAACAAGTAGATATTGCAAAAAGATTGAATGTCGCCCAAAGTGCAATTAGTCAGTATAGTACAAAGACTCGAGGTTCAATACTTGACTTAAAAGAATATGACAACAAATTAGAAGATGAGATCAAAATTATATCAAATATGCTAGTTAAAAACGAAGGACAGGAAACTAATGAAAAAATGATGAATAAAATCTGTTCAATTTGTAGATCGCTCCAATGTAAGCATTTCAAAGACATGTTCGATAAGACAAACATATATTCTGGAAATAAAACCGAGGAAATATTCCATCAAAAAGACGAAGGGGTGATCAAAAGGAGAGACATTAATGAATAATTGTATTCTTTTAACAAAGCAGGTGGGTTCTCTCTTTTCAATGATAAATCCATTGATGAAAAGATGAGCATTATGTATCACAAACGATGGCATTCTGCACCAGTTATCAAATTATTTTATATAAGACAAACACGTATATGGAGATGAAAATTTAGTGGTGATCTATGATAGTTTACAAGATTTAATTGGCAATACCCCCATGGTACGGCTGCAAAATATGAACTCAAATGAACGAGTGGAAATTTACATTAAACTCGAAAAATTTAATCCTGGGGGATCTGTAAAAGATCGAATCGCGAAGTACATGATCGAACAGGCAGAAGAGGAGGGAACTCTAAAAAAGGGAATGATTGTTATTGAACCGACAAGCGGGAACACAGGCATCGGGTTAGCTCTCGTATGCAGACTTAAAGGTTACGACTTTATTGCTGTAATGCCTGAAAATATGAGCCTCGAACGTAAGCAGATACTCATCGCCCTCGGTGCGAAGATAATAGTGACCGAGGCTGAAAAAGGGATGAATGCTGCAGAAGATTATGCGAGGAACTTGGTGACAGAATATCCTGACAGATTCTTCCTACCTGACCAGTTTTCGAATAAGGCCAACGTGTTAGCCCACTATGAAACTACCGCGGAAGAGATTTGGAGGGATACAAATGGTACTATCACCCACTTCATCTGCGGCCTTGGCACTACAGGTACTGCTCTTGGGGTTTCAAAAAGAATTAAGACTCACCTTAATCCTAAATTAAAGGTTATTACCGTAATGCCATCTCCTGACACACCAATACCTGGGCTTAAGAATTTTCCAGAAGCAAGCTACACCCCAAAAATTTGGCAACCAGAGTATATTGACGAAATCCATCTCGTCAGGTATGATGAAGCTGAAGAAATGGCAAGGTTAGTCACCTTAAAAGAAGGGTTATTTATCGGTCCCAGTTCTGGCGCGATTCTACATATAGCCATGAAGAAGGCAAAAGAGCTCGAAAAGGGAGTGATGGTCGTAATAGCACCTGATGGTGGTGAAAGATATCTTTCAACGACACTCTGCACCCCCGAGCGCTGCCTTGAATGTGCACAGAGATATGCTATCCGTTGTACCTATTTTGATGGGAAACCAATCGAAAAAGCTTCAGTACCTTCTGTCTCCCTATAGAGACACTCTAAATAACAGAAAGAGAGGTCTTTAGACGATTTAGGCTCATAATCAATGGCGGAGTCGAGAATACAAGCATGGTTTTTGAAGGAATAAATGAATTTATAATATTATCAGAAGATTGTGCGTAGAATGATCCGAATCGTCTAAAGGTCGATCTTATTACTCCAATCTGTTTTTAGTGCTTTTTTATACCTCTTTATTTATTTTTTCAAATCTTCTAGAAAGTGAAAGTTTTTTAATTTTTATTGGAAAAAAATAAAAAAAATGTAAAAAGATATATTTATTAATTAAATTAAATAAATTTTAATCCAGATGAAATCACAAAGAAACTGAACATTCACGTTTGAAAAAGCGATTTTATCTCTGTAACATGTGTTTTACTCCTTATATGTGGTTGAAAAGATGAAGATCCTGAAAAAAACTTTAAAATTCAACTTTTTTGTTATTATTTTCAGCCTGATCAGTTTTACTGTATTTACTGTTGTAGGAGAGGTTACTGATGACCAAACAGGTTTTATTTCACCGAAAATAGGTGGTGATATAAATCTAAATGATGGAGAAATCACATCATTTTGGGTAAATATCACAACTTATCAAAATGTCACTGAATTTGGAGAACAAGGTTATGTAAAATTTGCTAACAATGAAACTCATTTGTATGCACTCTTAGTCAGCTCAATAGAAAATACTTGGATTTCAGTTGAATTTGAGCCAGATCCCTCTCAATGTATGAAAAATTTAAATGATGGTTGGTCTTTTTATATTGATAAGGAGAATGAAACAGTACTAGCGAAAGACATTATGTTTATAGGTACTCGTATTCCAGAAGATGATGAGAAAAACGACTTACAAATAGAAAGTGTTTTTTCCGAAGGATTAGTCTACATTGAAGTAATTAGACCTTTTGATACTTTAGATCCAGATGGTCTTGACATTGTCTTTGAAAATGGTAGCACAAATTTACTTCGATTTGCATCCGAGAAAAAGCATTTTGGGAATCACGATATATATTATCTTTATGTTCATGTTGGTAGTGATTCAACAGAGGGAGAACTAATTATTCCTGATATTCCAGAAACAGTAGATCTTAATCAGGTCAAATTTCTATTGCTGGGAATCACCCCTATTGGTGTTTTTGGCTTCATGGGTATTCATCTGATCCGTAGAGTTTTTTACAGTCCGATATACCACGATCATGGGAGGATTGTTTCAAGTTCATGGAAACCTCCAACCTTTGTTGAAAGGTTTAAAGAGACATTCCTCTCCAAGAAAGAATAAGAATATTAGCCTTTTATTTCTTATATATATTGGTATTAAAAATGATAAAAGCTAATACAGTTGATAGCAAAAAAGGTGTTGAGTCAACAACTGATATTGATGTAACTATTACCGTTGTTAGGTATAATAATCTCCAAAGACTTCACCATTGGGTTCATGTTATCGTGATGGTTGTGTTCTTCCTCATTGGATTTGAATTATTCATTCAAATATATTTCATAGGAGATTATTTCTTTACCCGAACACTTCATTTTGCCTTAGGGATTTTCGCTGGTTTCTGGGATATAATCTTCTTTGGTGCGATTATAATTGGGAGTAAAAAGCTCAATGAGATCATTCCTTATCCTAGGGATTTTCTTGATATTGCTATAATCTTTCTTTGTGCGATAGGAGTTCTTCCAGATGAGAAGTATCCGAAGTATGATTTCTATGTGCGTGAGAAAAAGAAGTATATAATGCAATACCATCCCCTTCAAAAACTTCTGACAGTAAGTAATATCATAATGATCTTTCTTATGGGAGTAACGGGTATTGCTCTTGCAGAAGAACTCGTTCCTGGATCTACAGGGATATTAGCCATATTAGGATTATTAGTTTTCCCTTTTCAAATGTTTGAACTGGATATTCGGTTCATTCACTTTGGAATATATCTGTACTTCCTCTTTACCACGTTGCTTCATTTCTATTTCGCAGTAATCCCCCAAAATCGGCACCGTTTAAAAGGAATGGTAACTGGTAAAGAGAAGATCAAAGTTACTTGATTTTTATTCTTAGACAGTGACTTTGGAACCAATAGATAGAAAAATATTTTACCTTTTTTTTCTAATTTTGGTTATTCTTCTACTTAATAAAGATTTGAAAATGGTTAAAACCTACTTCCTTTTTCAATTGATAAGATTTAATTCCTGTATAATGAAAAATTAATTTAGGAGGGAAATTTTATTATTTTTGTAATTAAAACAACAAAAATATATTAAAAGATTTTAATATGTTTAAAACGAAGATAAATTAATAAATACCTTTTTATACACTTTTGGACTACTTTCTACACGATAAAAGTGTATCTAGGACATGACACGGACATACTTCCAAAACAGCAGCCCAACTTCCTGTTTTCTTTTATCTTTGCCCTTACTTTTCTTCTTTTAATACAGCTTTTCTCAGTCTTCGCACTCATCTACAACTTGATAATCTTCCCATTTACAGTAATTCATGAATTAAATCACCTTTTAGCACTTGGATGCTTTTTCCCAGGGAAAGAAGCTCAGGTTGAATTCCATCTACTTGATAATGGAATCACTGCTGCTAGTGTCAAGTTTGAGAATCTTCCTATCTGTTTGGGGTCAGTTATTTCCTTCCTCATTGGCCCATTATCAATCTTGATTCTGACTATTTTAGGCATTATTACTCTTCAAAAAAATCCTTCATCAGACCTTAAAATGGCTGGAAATCATTTTCTAAAGTTTATATTGTTGTGTGATATTCCAAATCTTTTTCCGATACATCCTCCTATGATTAACGCGGTCACTGATGGATATGCAGCGAGTGTTTATTTGTTCCAGATGGGATATATCCCCTTCGTTTCAACAGAATTATCAATATTATTCTATTCGATTGCTGCAATAATTTCTTACACAGCATTCTTCTTTCTTGGGACAACAGTCTATTTTCTTATACATCATTTAAAACCATTAATCCTGAAAGATAATCAAGGTTTCCAACCTCAAATATCTTAGCTTGAAAGCCCTTAGATATTATATTAGCTTTCTCAGATTCATTTATTTATTTTATAAACACAAAGTTTGTCTCCCTTGGATAGACATTGAACCTTATCCGCTTTTTTCCCCACTAGTTCACTTACCAGAGTTTCATCAACAATACATGCTAATGGATGATTATGAACAATATCATAAATTAAACAGTTGTGATTAGTTATTTTAAATGAATTACTATCCTCTTCTATTTTAGGAAAGCTTCCATATTCTTGAAATACATCAATAATTGCATTTATCTTCTCTTTTAGCGAATTAAAACTCGTATTCTTTTCTTTTAATCTTGAAATGAGTTTAATTTTCATTTCTTCGGCTTTATCTTTTCCCATCTCAATCAAAAGACATCGTGTTTCTTCCTCCCCGTATTTCTTCAGCACTTGATCTAGTAATCGAACAGAAAAATCCGCATAGGCTTTTGGAAAAATAGGTAAAGCGTTTTTATGTAAGAAATAAGTCATCGCTGGACGGCCAGTTTTTCCCTTCTTTTTCTTTCTAACTACTAGCTTATCTTTCTCTAATTCTATTAAATACTGGCGAATCGCGTTGGGACTTAAGTTAAATGTCTTTGCTATCTCTTTTATTGAACATCCCTGTGAATCGTCTTGAATATTACAATTTACAAGTAAATAGCTAAGAATTTCTAACCGAGTAGATGAAAGCTGTTCACTAGCTACTTGAAGCATATATTACTCGCCTAATGAAAATTTTGTGGAGTGTTTTCTTATTCAAGAAATATGTATTTTTTAACTTTTTTAAATATTTTTACATAAAATTATAATAAACTTTTTTAGAAAAGGATTTATGCAAAGATTCACTTAAATAAATGTAAAAATGAGACCAGATGTTGAATGTTTGTTTTGCAGTCATCCAAAAAAGAATAAATGAAGCGATATGATTACTGTTCGCAATGGTTCTGGTAGAGAGAATCCGAATAATGATACTCAAGCAATCGTTTATTCCAATTCCTTAATGTTATTTTGACATCATTGAAAAAGATAAGAAAAAAAACTCTCCATTTATGAATCACTTATGTGTTAAATTGTTTCTACAGCCAAACTATAATCATTTATAATATTCAATATCAAAAAAAAGAAGTGTTGTGGTTATCTATTAAGTTCAGATATAGCAACTGAACTGAATCTCCGTCAAGACTTTTGAGCTCTAATAAAATTCAGAGCCCATGCCTTTTATGTGTCCTTTTTGTTGAAAGTGATATCAATATATGTCGTTATTATCGCTTCTAGTCATGTGAGTGTAATTGCAGTGATGACTTTACGTAACCATTCTGATAATATTCAGATATCTATGATAATATTATTTCTTGTATGTAAGCTTGGATTTTTTATCTCTTAAAGAGGTTTTTTAGCTTTACCCAAAATGATTTTCCTCTTCTCATTTTAGGGGAAATATCACCCATTGCTTGACTTCGTACAATATCAAGATCAAGTAAATCATTTTCAAACTCCTGAAACATACCTTCTTTAATAACAGGGCCAATCTTCGAACCAAACTTGTCTAGGAAGATCTTCATTGCTCGATTCAAACGATCTTCAACATTCTCTGTACTTAATGGATTTGCAAAAACCATAATGATTTCCTTTTCTTTATCGATTTTGAAATCTAACCTGATATCATTGAATACTACCGAGATCAATTCATCTTGTCCAAAAGATTCCTCTGCGAAAGAATACATTGCTGCCAAAAAACCCGTTTGTAAGGCATGATCGGGGTGTAATTTACAATAATCCCCACCATAACATCTAGCAAAAAGTGGAACTCCAGAAGTTTGCAATATAAATACATCATCAGCCATAATTTCAACTCCTTTTTATTAATCTCAAATATTTGGATCATTTATTCTATAAAATTTCTTAATTTATTCCCATTCTGTTAACAAGAAAGTAGCATCCCATCCTGTTGCGCGTTGTACAACTTTCCCTCTTTGAGCCAACAATAAAAGAACATTAAGGTATTCGTTAATCTGTTCTTCAGTGAGATTAGGAATAACTCTTTTTATTTCACCAGTAGTTTTATGTCCATTCAAAAGGGCTTCTAGAATCTCTGCAGCATCTGATATCAACTTGAACCTATATGGCTTCTCTGTTGGCTTTTCTCCTCTAGGATTAAGAATCCATTTACTTTCTTTGTTATTTACTCGCCCAAAAGCATGTAAATAAGTTAAGAAACCCAATGAATAATATGTGTCACTTATGCAAAGATCTGTGCCTGGAGAAATTTCATATGGAGAAGATTCCTCATTTAGATATTCCATTTTATCAATAACTTGTGCAAATGTTTTAAAGGGAAAGCTATCGAAAGGTGGGTGATTAAAATAGGAATTAGAAAGCATATCTGATCCTCTTTAATATTTAGAGATCATTACTTCAATTAAACTTTTTTTGGATTACTATTAAAGTTGATTATTGTGATTTTTTCACAAATTTTGTTTTTTGAATGAAAATAATATTTTCACATAACAATAGTTAAGAATTCCTGATCAATATCTTCGCGTAGATTAACAACAACAATTTATTAATTCAAAGTGATTTAAAATGACCGAAAAAGTTATTCAAAGCAAATCAAAATTACAAATTGGAGATGAAGCCCCAGATTTCGCACTTCCTGCTCAAGATGGGAAAAAAATTCACATTTCAGATTATCGTGGCAAAAAAAATGTGATGTTGGCTTTTTTTCCTCAAGCGTTCACACCTGTTTGTTCTCATCAACTCCCTTCTTATAGTGAAAAGGTCAATAAGTTTGAGAAATTAAATACCCAAGTTCTTGCGATTGGTGTGGCGTCAATTCCAGTCCATATTGCATGGATAGATAGTCTTGGAGGTTTAGATTTTCCTCTCCTTGCTGATTGGGTTCCTTATGCTGAAGTGAGTAAGAAATATGACGCTTTTATCCCCAGTTTGGGATTTGGAAAACGAGCTATCTTCATTATTGACAAAAAAGGAATTATTCGTTATATTGATATTCCCCATGAATTAAATGAAGGTCCTCCAGACGAAGATAAGATTTTCAAGATTCTTAGAGAGCTACAAGATTGATCTTAAACTTTCTGTAATTCTTTCAAAGAGAGGATTTTTAGTCAGATTTCATAATCAATTTCGCTATTCTTTCTCCAAAATCTTCTCCTTTTTTTAGATCTAATTCAGAAGGCCCACCAATAAAGTCGTAGGCTTCCAAGATGTCCCATTTTAGTTTTTCAGCGATTTTTTCATAATCTCTCTTTGCCCCGTCATTCCATCCATAAGAACCAAAAAAAGCTGTTTTCTTGTTATGAATTCTTTTTCGTAATGCCATATCCAGAATATATGCAATCGGGGGAAAAATATTTACTTCATATGTCGGAGCTCCAATGATGACACCTTTATTTTTCCACAGATAAGGTAAAATAAAAGAAACATGTGTTCGTGCAGCATCAAATATCTTGAGTGGGATTCCTGTTTTTCCTATTCCTTGAGCAATAGCATTCATCATTTTATTTGTATTACCATACATAGAAGCATAAACAAGAGTGATCCCAGTTTCACCCCCAGTAGGGTCATCTGCATATTCGGCCCAACGTTTATAGAGTTCAACTATTCGTTCTGGGTTTTTTCTCCATACTAGACCATGACTTGGTGCGATCATTGAAATTTCTAATCCCTCTAATGAATTAATGACCTTTATTACAAATCTAGAAAATTTCGCCACTATATTAGTGTAATAACGTAAGGCTTCTTCTTCATAGAAGTGTTGGTCAATACCTTTGTCATCGTCAAATATTTTTCCGCTTAATGCCCCATAACTTCCAAATGCGTCACAAGAGAATAATATCTGAGATTTTTTATCATATGTAACCATTGTTTCTGGCCAATGCACAAATGGTGCTTCATAAAACACCAGTTGATGATTTCCTAGAGGAATTTCGTCTCCATTAGTAACTACCTTCCATTTGATATTTTTTGCGTCTTCCAGTTGATAGAAATCAGCAATCATATTTTTAGCTTTTTCGGTTCCAATAAATGTGGCGCTGGGCGCTAATCTAGATATTATTTTGATTAATCCTGTATGATCAGGTTCGACATGATTGATAACAATGTAGTCTATATTAGAAGGTTCTACTACTTCTTCAACCTGACTTAAGTAATCATCCACTTTAATTCCTTTAGCCAAATCTATGAGGGCAATCTTCTCTCCTTTAATGATATAGCTATTATACGAAACTCCAACATCATTTATTGGCCAGAGGCCTTCAAAAAGATCAGTTGTTCGATCATTAACTCCAATCCAAAAAATTGTATCTGTTAGCTTAATTGCTGGCAAATACTATACACTCCTCATACCACTTGAGCTTACTTAGAGATTTCAGATTGAATCCCAAACTGAACAGTCCTGTTCAAATTAATTCTATGGTTTTCAAACTTTACCAAAAGAAGTTTTTACTGGATTGTTTTTTGTTGCTTTTTTGATCATTCAATCTATTTCTGAAAAATCTTCCTTACCTGCTCCACAATCAGGGCATGTCCAGTCATCTGGAAGCTCTGCAAATGGTATTCCTTCAACTTCTTCATCGTAAACATAACCACATATGTCACATTCCCATTTAGCCATTATAATCACCTTTTTTCAATAAATTTCCCATTTTTCAGAAGCTGTGATTTTTTTATGTTCATTAGGAGGATTTAAAGTAATCTCACTAGCAGAACTTATTATTCAAGTTCTTTTAATAATGATTTCGGTTTATTGTGAGAGAGATATAATTATTTTCTAAAACATCTTTTTTACCAACATTTTTTTGATCTATAATTTTCAAAATATGGAAATTACAACGTAACAGTTTTTTACTTATAGAGAATTTCATTAAAATGCTGAAGTTCGCTTTTATTGACTTTCTTTATGCAAAAAATGGCATGAGTAGTACGATTATGTCTTTAGATTCGATTAAAATCCCTGGGAATATTGAAACTGTCGAAGGTACAAGAAAACAATATAGTGATATTTTTGTTTTTGCAATCTCAACGTGTATGTGGTGTAAAAGGGGTAAAAGATGGCTTAATGAGCATGGATATAGTTATTCGTACCTTGATATAGATAAAATTCCAGTGACGAAAAAGAACCAATTGAAAAACGACATTGAAAAGGTTTTTGGAATTAGACCAAGATTTCCTTTTCTTGTTGTCAATAAAATGCAATATGATTCAGGATTTAACCCAGAAATTTGGGAGGATATTATCCAATGACAAAAAAATCATTTGAAGATGTTCAGGAATATGTAAAGAAAATCTCGAACAGAAAAGGATGGAAGCTGAATTCTGACCCTGAAACCCTGAATGATTTGATCAAAGGATTGTTAGCTAACTTTAATAGATTGGGATATTATAATTGCCCTTGTCGTGACAGTCAAGAAGACCATCAACTTGACAGAGATATTATCTGCCCTTGTCGGTATGCAGAACCAGATATTTTAGAATATGGTTATTGTTATTGCACTCTTTATGTAAAAATCGATTATGATCAAAACCAACCTATGAAAATGATTCCTGAAAGACGTCCCCCAATATTATAACGTTGTCAATAGGTTAAGAATAAATTAAGAGTACAGGAATCCTTCATTATTATGTATAATGATGTAAATTCAATTTAGCTCTGGTAGAACTTTTCTTATTTTGGTTTCATTGTCTGAAACGGATTTCTCTTCTGTAAATATATTTCTAATTAGAGGGATAGCTCTTTTGAAACCTAAAATAATGGCTGCTTTAATTTTATCATTGTGAACAAATAGTTTAACATATTCATTCTCATTAACATATTTTCTTATGCTATAACCTAATTCAGGTTCTTTTCCAGTGTAACCAAAAGAACTCAAAAATAAATCAGTTACTTTGAGAGTTGAAGAAATCTTCGAACCCTTATATTCAGTCTCCATATTAATCATATTATGGGCCGCGATTCTTGCTTGTTGGATACTAGGAGGAATAAGCCCATATACCATTCCATTATGTTCTGCGCAATCTCCTGAAGCAAAAATATTTTTTTGTGATGTTTCTAGGTAATCATTAACAATAATACCTCGATTAATTTTCAAGAAATCCTTTACCAGTTCTACTCTAGGTTTTATACCCGTACAAGCCAGTACCAAATCTGTTGAGATTTCTAAACCATCTTTAGTAATGACCTGTTCCACTTCACTTTCTCCAGCAATTTTCTGAACTTCTTTTTTTACATAGATTTTAATCCCACGTTCTTCAAGTATTTTTCTGAGGATGTTTCCTCCTTCCACATCCAATTGTCTTGGTAATAGATAAGGAAAGAATTCAATAACAGTTGTTTCTTGGCCTTGTTTGACAGCTGCACTAGCAATTTCAAGCCCAAGAACTCCACCTCCTATAATCACTGCCTTTTTACTTACTCTAAATCGATCACGAATTTTTAACGCATCACTGAGACTTCTTACCTCATAAAAATGATTTAATTGTCTTCCCTCAATAGGAGGGCACCAACAATCTGCCCCAGTTGCTATTAACAATCGTTCGAACGGATAAGCTGTTTTGTGAGTCAAAACTTCATTTGTTTTGATATTAATTTTCTCTATTTTTTCTTGAGTATGTAAATCTACTTCCAATTTTTTGTACCAGTCAAGATTATAAGCAATGATGTCTTTCACAGCTATCTTATTGTTACCAATGAAAGCTGGGATTTTTGGGCGGTTATAATAACCTGGAAAAGGTTCATCAGTAAATTGGAGTATTGTCGAATTAGATGATTTTTCCTGCGCTAAGACTTGAATAGCAGAAACACCAGCTACTCCATTGCCTATAACAATGTATTTCATTATAATCGTGATTTATTGGGAATAAAATTCCCCTTAATAAGTATATAGTCAGATAAGCTAATTGGAAAAAAATAAAAAAAAGAGGTTGCTCCAATAATGACATGAAAGTCATTATTAGAGGGAGGGGTTCCTCACTTCTTCAAAAGCCATAGATATTACAGAAGGAGAACGCAATTAACATTCCAGGTTTATTGGTCTTAATGGAAAAGAATCCTTTGAGTTCCATCCGACCAGCGTCAATTTTGATTACTTATCTTTTGTCAAAACAGTGTCTTGAAGTCAACCATAACACTCGCCTTATATATTGTGATACAAAATGTGTTACTGGAAGATATTCTGAATAGATTTTCCCCTCACTATTTTATCCCCCTACTAAATAGATTGCAGCCAAGATGAGAAAGATTGCTCCCAAGAGAGTATAGAAAGCGTAATTTTCTACTACACCTGTTTGAATTCGACGCAGGTAGCCCCCTGTTTTCATAACTCTCTTAGCAGAATTTCGGATAATACCGTGATCAATCACACGTTCATCAATAACTTTTACAAACCCGCACAAAGCATAGGACGCTTGTGCGACTGAATTTACCAATCCCTCAACCACATATTCATCCCACCATTTAGAAAGGCTACAGAGTTCATATCCCACTTTTCCAACAAGTCGAACAGCACCATCAAAGATGTTTTCCTCTATCCAATTCATTGTAGAGCAAAATTTGGCATTAATGAAATAGACAAAAATGAGATAGAGGTCATCAATATAGTATCCATTTTCTAGAATCCGTTGAATACTTAGACCAAATATAGTTAATTTAAGTTTACGAGCAAAGGAGCGTATTCTTCTCTGTAATTTTGCGAGGTTGTCAGGTTCAGCTACATCAATGTAGAATGAAGGTTCATCCTTGGGAAAGCTGATTTGTGCATCAGCCCTTGGATAATAGATTAAATAAGCCAAAGCGATTCCAAGAATTGATAGAATTAGCGTTATAAACGCCATATTCCAATTAAATGGAAGAGGGTACACGTGAGTACCCTCTAACCACGCAATAAGATCATGTTCAAAAGAAAGATCCGTGTTGAATAACCCTATTGTATAATATGCTGCCATCCCTAACGATATAATACCTAATATCCATAAAGGAGTTATCATCCATCTATCCGATTCATGAATCTCAGACTCAGGTAGCCGATTCTTGCCTGGAAAGACTAAAAACCATAACCTAAACATGTAAAAAGCTGTAACAAAAGCTGTAACGACCGCAGATAGCCACACGATCATGACCAATTGATTATGGAAAATAGAAAATGAGGGATCTTGCCAACGGTGAAGAGCATGAAGAATTATCGCATCCTTACTGAAAAAACCATTACCAATTCCAGTAATAGACAAGGATCCAATTAACATTACTTTCCAAGTATGGGGCATTTTCTCTTTCAATCCCCCCATTTCTCGGATATCTTGAGTTCCTGACCCATGGATAACTGATCCAGCAGATAGGAACAGCAATGCTTTGAAAATACCGTGATTAATAACGTGAAAAATTGACACAGCCATCCCTCCGACACCTAGACCGATAGTCATATACCCTAATTGACTAATAGTAGAATAGGCCAATATGCCTTTAATATCAGTTTTTACAATAGCAATTGTCCCAGCTAAAATAGCAGTGATCCCACCGATTAATGCAACCACTAATAACGTATTTTCATGAATCACTTCATGTACATGCTCGAACAAAAAATAAGTACGTGCTACTAAGAAAATCCCTGCTTTGACCATGGTTGCTGAATGAATCAGACAACTAACCGTGGTCGGCCCGGCCATTGCATCGGGAAGCCAAACATGGAGCGGGAATTGGGCAGATTTTCCAACTGCTCCAGCAAAAATGAATAAAACGATGAAGAAAAACAACATAGGTTCAATATTAATTGTTCCTTCCTCCAATTTATTACGAAGCTCGATAAAATCGATTGTATGGGTTTCCAACCAGAGAAGAATTATTGCCATAAAAAGAAACACGTCTCCAACCTTTGTTGTTAAGAATGCTTTCTTCGCCGCAGATGCAGGATGAGGTTGGCCTTCTGGAACGAGCTCTTTGTCATAATAATAACCAATTAGTAGGTATGAACAGACCCCCATGATTTCCCAAAAAAGAAAAAACTGAATGAAGTTAGGGGAAAGGCATAAACCCAGCATTGCAGCGGCAAATAAATTAATCTCCGCATAGTAGCGAGGTGAGCCATCATGCGCCATATAACTTCGACTATATACTACTACCAAGAATGAGATTAATGCTACCATTAAACTAACAACAGCTGTTAAAGGATCTAGCAGAATACCAATATCAAGAGAAACTCCTCCAACATGAAACCATTCAATAACATCTCTCATCGTGACCTCCTCGACAGATGCGTTCAAGAAGAGGAGGCGGAGTATAACCTCACCTGAAACAATAATAGTCAGTATTAAACTTGTTCCTAACGCCATGAGGGCAATTATATTCCCATGGGCCTTTTTGTCTAGAAATTTTCCGAAAAATATTGCAAAAAATGCTGCTAGGATTGGGATGATCGGAATCAAGAATGCTAAATTACCAAAAATCAAATCAGTCATTAATTGTCACCTTATGCTAGCAAAAGAAATCGTAACGCTGTATCGTATCCTGGTGAGTTGTGAATAGCTATACAACCGTATTTCTTATCAATATTGTTTAGCTTATGAATTGCTTAAGAAAGTAGTGATGAATGATAAGTATCGCAATATAAATTTGAAATCCAAACCTGAAATATTTGAGGAGTTTCCAACAAATTAGCAAGAAGATCAAGGAGGGGAGTAACAGGATCCGTCGTTAAACCTCGTACAAGCTTATTAGCAGTTGAATAGAGTCTTATATCTCATCTTAAAGGGATAAGATAGAATATTTGATCTGTTTTTAAAACAATATATTGTTGCGGATCAATTTCACTGTAAACTCGCATATTGCTCTGGTTGAATAAAAAAATCTACAAAGCCTATTAGAAGACATATTGGTTGAATTTTACTTCAATCATTACCCTGATAATGCTAAAGCAATTATTAAAAGTGCAATTGCTCCTACTAGGCCGTAAAATAAATAATCTTCTATGACACCTGTCTGAATATATCGTAAATACTTCGCACCTTTCATCACCCCATTGGCGCAATTTCGGATAATACCTTGGTCAATTACTTTCTCATCACACCATTTTGAGACACCACAGAGCCAATATCCAAGCTTACCAATAAATCGGACAGTCGCATCAAAAACATGAAATTCAATCCAATTCATCATTGCACAATATTTCATATCTACAAAATAAACAAAAGTTAGATATAAATCATCGATATAATAACCCTTTTCTAGCAGGCGTAGGATCATTCCACCAAAGACAGATAGTTTAAATTTACTGACCATTGAACGGATTTCGCGTTGGGTAGCAATTATTGAATCTTTTTTATAGACTTCAAATTTGATGTCCTTTTCCTCTGAAAAACTGACTTTTGCACTACCTCGAGGGTAGTAGATTAAGTAAGCGAAAGCGATTCCCCCAACAGCTAAAACAATTGATGAAATGCCAACAAGCCAATCAAACTCCAATATTGATACACCAGGTTCCAACCACTGAAAAAGAAAATGTTCGAATGAAATGCTAGAAAGAAATAATCCTATTGAATAGTAACCTGTCAACAATAAGGATATTATTGCCAATATCCATAATGGTATTATCATCCAGTGATCGGATTCATGAATCTCATGTCCAGGTAGCCGATTGGTTCCTGGAAAAACCAAAAACCACAATCTAAAGATATAGAACGCTGTTAAAAAAGTAGTAATTACCATTGATAGCCAGATCAGCAGCACTAGTTGTTCATGGAGGAGAGGAAAACGCGGATCTATGACCTCAAATAAGTCGCGTTCAATGATTGCATCTTTACTAAAGAAGCCATTACCAATCCCAGCTAGTGATAACGATCCAATCAACATAACCTTCCAAGTATGAGGCATTTTCTCTTTCAATCCACCCATCTCCCTTATGTCTTGGCTATTAGCAGCATGAATGACTGATCCTGCTGACAGAAATAGTAAAGCTTTAAAGATTCCGTGATTTATCAGATAAAATATCGAATCTGCCATTCCTTCAATACCCAGGCCAATTGTCATAAAGCCAATTTGACTGATAGTAGAATAAGCAAGAACACCTTTAATATCTGTCTGGACAAGAGCAATTGTTGCAGCCATAATTGCTGTTATTCCACCTATTAGCCCTATTACGAGTAGTGTATACCCACTATTAGCCATATCTGCTTGTTCAAAAATGAAATAGGTTCTTGCAACAAGGAAAATTCCAGCCTTGACCATGGTAGCTGCATGGATCAAACAACTAACTGTTGTAGGACCTGCCATTGCATCGGGAAGCCAAACATGGAGCGGGAATTGGGCAGATTTTCCAATTGCTCCCGCAAAGATAAGTAATGCAATAAGCATAATAAGATTTGGATCAATATTAATAACCCCTTCTTCAAGCAAACGCTGCATTTCCAAAAAATCAAATGTATGCGTCTCTAGATAAATTAAGATGATTCCGACAAATAAAAATACATCTCCGACTTTAGTCGTAAGAAAAGCTTTCTTCGCGGCAGATGCAGGATGAGGTTGGCCTTCTGGAACGAGCTCTTTGTCATAATAATAACCAATTAGTAGGTATGAACAGACCCCCATGATTTCCCAAAAAAGAAAAAACTGAATGAAGTTAGGGGAAAGGCATAAACCCAGCATTGCAGCGGCAAATAAATTAATCTCCGCATAGTAGCGAGGTGAGCCATCATGCGCCATATAACTTCGACTATATACTACTACCAAGAATGAGATTAATATTACCATTAAACTAACAACAGCTGTTAAAGGATCTAGCAAAATACCAATATCAAGAGAAATCCCTCCAACATGAAACCATTCAATAACAGCTCTCATCGTGACCTCCTCGACAGATGCATCCAAGAAGAGGAGCTGGAATATAACTTCTCCTGAAACCAAAAGCGTTAATACAAGACTGGAGCCAAGGCTGATGAAGGCAACCAGAAATCCATGGTGAGGGCGATCAATTTTATTGCCAAAGAATAATGCAATAAATGCAGCTATTATCGGGATGAGAGGGATTAGAATCGTGAGATTTCCGAAGAGTAATACTATTATATTCACCTTTTCCTATTTTTATTCTCTCATTTTATACAATAATCAGGAACCAAAAGTGGATTATCAGCCATGAAGGGAAGGAGGAGGGTAATCTTCAGGGTGTAACTTATTTATCTTGTTAGCTATTATCTTTAAACCTTTTTCCTGCGCGAAAGCGAGCACATTGTGTAATAAATGAGGGTGTAAAGAAGCATCAGATTCATAAAAGCTAATAATCTGGTTATCTTCTCCCGTTTCTTCCTCAATACTAATATGGAAAGCGCCATTGTTAATCGAAATAATTGAGTGTTTTTTTTCAAAGTTTTTATCAAATTCTGAAATCTCTGCTCCATTCAACTTCAGCAGCTTAAATAGCTCAACCACCATTTCATGAGTAGTCCATATCTCAAGAATGGGTGCTTTTAAATGAATGTGATGATATTCATCATGAACTCTCATAATTAAACAACTCTATTAAGTGTGCATAGAATCATACTTTTCCTATTCTGTTTTTTAGTTATGATATTTTACGCCATTGCGTCCACATAATCTATAAAAACGGACTTTTAAGTAATCCGTAATTATAAACGCTATTAATGCATATCCCCATACTAACAAGGCCAATCCCCAGCCCATCGGAGGCAACAATATTCCATAAACTGTGATTATTGTAGCAATTAATTGTGTTGATATTACCGCTATTAATAATAATTTATTTGGCTTTAATGACCAAAAAGGACCTTTAGTCCTTGCCACAAACAAAGTCAAATGACCTGCGACAGATAGTTTTAGATAAATTAAGGACTGGAGAACCTCTCGATTCAGTTGTAACACTTCTTGCCCAATGTATAGCATTCCAAAAGATGATAAAACTCCTATAACTCCAAGAAAACTGGCAACACTTAATAAGGTTAACATATCCCATTTTTCGGGTTTGTTTGAATATCTAACATTGTCAAACGCAATAGTCATAATCGGTGCATCGTTTAGAATGGCTAATAAGACTATCATAAGAGGTGTTATAGGATAAAAATTGAAAATAATTATGGCTAAAGTAATGAAAATTACAACCCGAATCGTTTCTGTGACACGATAAACCGCATAATTCGTCATTCGCTGAAATATCTTTCGACTTTCTTTTATGGCGTCGATTATTATTGAAAGCCCTGGGTTAGTAAGAACAATATCCGCTGCAGATCTCGCTGCATCCGTAGCATTCGCAACCGCGATTCCCACATCAGCCTTCTTTAAAGCAGGAGCATCATTAACCCCATCTCCAGTCATAGCAACAATATGCTCATTTTGTTGGAAATGATCGACAATGTGGTATTTATCCTCTGGCAGAACCTGTGCAAACCCATCAATTTTGTCCATGTAATGAGGCACCCCCGTGGCGGCTTTAGATTGAAAAGAGGTGAACCGAGTAATATTGGAACCCAAATTAACTTGTCCTGCGATCTCTTTGGCAATAGCAAGATGATCTCCTGTAATCATTTTAACCTGCAATCCCATAGTTTCAGCTATAGCGATTGTCTCAGCTGAATCTTCACGCGGTGGATCAAAAAGAGCAATTATGCCTACAAATTGCCAGTTTTCTTCACTATCAATTGTTCTGGCAATACCAAGTGACCGATAACCCTTATGAGCTGAAACAGTAACAAACTTATTTACCCTAGTTTTTATTTTTGCTTTATTGGAAACTAGAGATAGAATGACCTGTGGAGCTCCTTTTGCGACTTTAAAACTGGTTCCATCAGCATCCAGAATCGTTGC
>JBHLMN010000008.1:0-238137 GCA_048938105.1 Promethearchaeota archaeon | reverse complement strand
TCACCCTCTTTTTTTCTCTTTTCCTCGGTTTACATTTCTTTTTCTAACTGAGAAATCTCGTAATATTTGCCTAGATTTTACTAGTAAAACCTAGTATCAAATCAGCTGTTACAAACCCTTGATATAGAGATTGAAATGCTTGATAACGTTTTCATATTCTAAATGAGATTTAAAAATAGTAATTTCATCCTCTTTATCGGAAATTTTCAATTTAAACTTATTATATCCTGGTTCATCATCATAGGGTTCCCAATATTCTCTCTTCAATTCTACAATCTTGTCTACATCCCAGACATTTCGAACCCATTTATAAAATCCGAGAATATTTGTCTGACGAATAACTTTTCCACTGGAGTGATCTACAGTAATCAAAGTTTTGTAAAAGATTACAAATATGCCAATTAAAACTATTGTTAAGGGGATTATTGAGACAATTGGAATGTTAATTGGGTCTGTAAATTGTAGCATGAGAATGAATGCTAATATCCCTACAATTATTAATGAAATACCCCCAATCTTAACATTTTTCTTTTGACAGACTAAAATTGCATTAATTTCATCATAAATCTGAAAATACATCATTATTACACTCTATCTTTGAATTCGATAAGATGCTTTTCGAGTAGAAAATTCAGCATAGATAGATGTAGAAAGCTATTTTAAAAATATGTGTCTTTCATTATTTATGTTCAAAACTATATGGTCGAAATTTGAAAAATTAAGTGATTCACAAAAGAAAATCTTAGCAGCTATTATTATGATTATAGGCATTATTCTTCTCTTAATAGGTTTCTTTATGTTGGGTGAAATGGGGGAGAGTTTTACAAAATATACAGTTCATGAATCAAAAGGTTCTAGTTCTTATACGAGTATTACTTTTCTAATGGAAGTTAATCATACCTACGAGGTTTATATAGAGATCGAAGCTTCTGAATATCATGATGGAGTATCTTTACCCACAAAGACTTCTGCAACAGCTGAATTTTATATTAATGATCTGTTGATTGCTAAACGATATTTGTATGATGACAGCTACGATGAAGAAGATCCCTCCCCTGTTAGCGATTTCATAAAAGAAAGCTTCACTCCCAGATCAACTTCTGAAACGCAATTAGAAGTTATTCTTTCTGATATCAATGCAGATAGCTGGCGTATAACAATCTGTAAGGATAAACCTCCTTACATTGATGTTCTTGGATTTCTTGGGGTTATTATAATCTTCTTTGGCTTCACTTTTACAATGTTGGGACTTATTGTAATTATTTATAAGTTTTTAGAGTCATAATTAAGCCTGTAGACTAATTAATTTATCTTTTTGATCTATTTTAGACCTCCTAGTGAACTTTAAGACTTTCTCTCTTCAATATATCTTAGAATATTATTCTTCAGAGGGGGATCATCTATTAATGACAAAGCTTCCTCTGGAAAAACCCATCGATAATCATCATGTTCTTTAGAGAGAGTTATTTCATCAGATGGAGTTTTACACCAATATGTAATAACTATCATTTCATTATCAGCAAGCTTGTTTCCTCGAAAGTAATGTGACACATCTATTGGTTTAACAACAACCAGATGTGTTATACCTGTTTCCTCTTTCACCTCTCTCTTTAATGTCTCTTCTGGAGTTTCAAATTGGCGCATACGCCCACCAACATCATCCCACTGGTTACTCGCAAAATCTATAGATGGAGCTCTATGGAGGAGAAGTATCTTACCAGACTTAAAATGTTCAATAATTGCACCTATACCAATTATAAACTTTCCTTCATTTACAGACATATACCTCATCTCTTCGAAGATTTACTTTTGGAGAAAGTCTTATTTTTAATTTATAGCCCTTTATTTTCTTCAGATGAATTTTTCTTCAGTTTTTCTGTATAATCCAAAAATTCCATCATATAATATGCTTTGAATTTAGCATCATTAATTCTATTATGTATTTGCTGAACATTGTCTTTGAGGATCTCGCTTACAATGAAGTTTCTTCCACATTCAATTGCTGCTTTTGCTACTGTACCTGTTCCAGCGAGTGGATCATAAACACACCCTGGAGTAGAATTATTGGAATCTAAAGCTGTTCCGCAATCACAGAGGATTTTGTGTGTGGTTCTTGGATAATACCTCTCGACTAAAGAATCATAAATTGGCTTTCCACAGTTAATACAAACTCTTCTTGGACAAGTAGCTGTTAAAAGTCGATACACTAGTTTAGAAGGGAACGGAGCAAAATGCTTTCCAGAGTACCCAGTAGTATTAATTGCCCAAATTGTGGGGTAGATAACAAAAGGTTTTTCGTCAGAACGAACGTCAATAGGCCACACACTTCGCATTAATTTCCCTAACGGGTGATATCTTTTTGTGCGAGGCTTACCTCGCAAACTCAATACTTCATGCATACCTGTACTTTCTTTTCCCTCCGCTAGCTCTGCTTTACTCGATTTACCTATTAATGAAAGGTTATCTTTTTCAATCCATTCATGAGGGAGACGTTGGGTGACAAAATAATAATGAGGACTTTTAATGAACCAAAATAGTCTTTCATAATCGACTCCAAAGCGACTAGAAACCCCACCACTTGGTCGGGCGTTTGGTTTATACCAAATAATATCATTTCGGCAAATCCATCCATATGTATAAACCATAGCAGTTTTAAAGAGCTCAGGAATCGCTGCAAGACTTAAAGAGTGTATGAGAGATTTTTTAGATCCATTCTTCTTTAATTTATTACTAATGTAATTATCTGCAACATTTATCCAGAGTGATCCATGATCCTTGATCTTGGGTTTTATTTTATTGAAGAGGCGACAAATTTTCTCTATATATTCATGTGGAGTACTTTCCTGTCCTAATTCATCTTCAGATTCACTATATCTTACTTGACGCCAGTAGGGTGGGCTTGTGATTACAGTATCAATTGAGTTATCAGACAAATCTTCAACAAGTTCAAATGCATCTCCATGAAGTATTTGGTTCTGAAATTCGGAGATACCAAGACACCTCGTTCTGATTATCCAAGGAAACTCTGTTTCAATTTCGATACCAATACAGGATCTTCCTTAAGTCTTTCTCGTTGTGCTCCAAAAACAATGTTGTCATTAAACCACCGTGGTAGTACATGAAAATGTGTATGGAATATCTCTTGTAATGCTGCTTTTTCATTTCCTTGAAAAATATTGATCCCATCACATTGAAGGACTTGTTTCAACACATTAGCCACACGACAGACTGTTATTCCAACTGCCGACATGTCAGCCTTTTGAATGTCAAATAGATTTCTTGAATGAACTTTGGGAATAACAAGCGTGTGTCCTTTTGCAATGGGGTAAATATCTAAAATAGCTACAGTCTTTTTGTCTTCATAAATACGAATTCCGGGTTCTTTACCATTGATAATATCACAGAATTTGCAGTCTATCATTAGAATTCCCCTAGACGATTATTGATCTTTCTTTTTCATTTTTTGTTTCTTCAAGTTTTCTAACATTTTAGCAATCTTGGGCATCCAATAATGCTCATATCTTACTTCAAATGGATCCATATCTGCTTTAATACGTCTATCCCTATGCCACTCATAGAACCAAGTTAAATCATCTGCGAATTCTGATTCAATGGTTTTTGATGATTCTCCCAATGATTCCAGTATAGTTTCATAAGCCATATAAATATTCTGGAATTGTAATGAGGCATTTTCATCATCATTAACATCTGGGTGATATTTTTTTGCTAATCTACGAAATCTAATTTTTACATTTCGTAAATTAGTTGGACATGTCAATCCTAATAAATTATAAGCAGCTCTTATTGACATCTTCATAGTTGTCACATGTTAGTACTCGTCTTTATAATTCGATTGTCACCCAAACTGCAGGATGATCTGAATCTTTACTCACTATATATTGACATTCAGATATTGATATTTCAGGTGATACAAATATGTGGTCTATTTTCCTACTAATATTGTATTCGAGATCATCTGAATAGTCTATATTTGGTGTTTCTGCAATTTGCCAAGAATCATTAAGAACTGCAATTGTTTCACTATATTGAGAAGTATCAGGTCTGAAATTAAAATCACCAATTAACACAACATTCGTTTTTCCAGTTACCTCTCCTATTATAGCTTCTTGTTGTAGAAAGGGACCACCATTGCCTAGATGGGTCACATATACATTGAACAGAGTGTCCACTACTTGGATTTGTGCTTCAATGGTAGCAGTCTGTTCCCCTTTGCTATACATGAAAAATGTTCTAGCATTTTGGATAGGGTATTTAGAAAGTAACGCGATCCCAAAGGTGCCTGTGACTGTCTTTGGACCATAATATGAATGCATTTTTAGACTATTAGCTAAATATCTGACGACATCTGTATTTCCATTAGCGATCCTAGCAGTATCACATTCTTGTAAACCGAGTATATCAGGATCAACTGCTTTAATTACTTTTAATTGCCCATTATAATTCTTAATGCCATCTCCACTATACCCTTGCTGGATATTATAGGTCATAACTGTAATAGAAGTTGTTGTTTCAGGCATTGTAAGTATAGGGGCGGTTAGAAATGTACTCGAGATCGTTATAATAGCAATAATAATAATGATTGTCGATATAATTCTCGATTGTAATCCAATAATTGGTTTATTGAAAGTAAATGCTTTCTTCGCCACAAGTAATACTGGTAATCCAACACTTAAACCCACTACTAAATACACTAACCAGAACATATCTCTGAACAGAGGGCCTACAATGTCAATGTAGTCATATACCGTTGTAAATACATGTGCAAAAATCATTATTAAGAAAAATAACGATGCAAGAGTAAAACCCGCTGTTAATTTACCTATTGATGGTTTAATGTTCATCAATTCACGAGAAAGAAGTATAAAATCAAATAAGAGTATTGGAGAGAAGATTAACATCATTATTAATGGTAGTTGATGTATAATCGTTGTTGGAAGAGCATCAATTGGATAACTACTAGCAGATGAAGGGAATTGTGTCTGATTCAACATAATGGTCATGACTAATGTAATAATAAATAAGGCATTCCCAAGCCAAATCAGCCAAGGCTCCAATTTTATCAGCAATTCACGTTTGAATGTTATAAAAATGACAAAAAAGGTAAGCATTAGTATGGCTAAAAGGACAATAACGAAATAATCACCCTCGGTCCACCTAGCTATAACAGTGGGGCTTGCCAAGGAATAATATATCATCATTAGAATACCAATCAATCCAAAAGCAAGACCAAATGTCTTGATAGTGTTATTGGATTCCTCTAGACTTACAGAGCTATTTATATCTGTTTTTTGCTCTATCGAAACCATACCAATGATCATTATAGCTGCGATTACTGCTAGAATCCAACCAATCAATTGAAACCAGCTATAGGTGGAAATATCAAATGAAGAACCAATCACTCTAAAAAGGATTGATAATGCAAGACCGATAGCTAATCCTAATCCTAGTGACACACTACTCTGTTCTTCATCTTGCTTGAAATTTCGCTGAAGAAACATAGGGAAAAATATAAGAAAGCAAGAAACACCTATGCCAGCTAATATCATTTTAAATTGTGTGTATTCGATTAAGAGTGGTTCTAAAACTCTACATACGACCATCAGTTCTCCGACAACGAGCAATAATTTCTCGGGAAAACCTTTTCGAAAAAAAACTATCACTATAGGAGATAACATAAATAAAACACTAAGAACATTTTCATTCAAGGATTGGGTGAGTAGACAGAGCGCGTAAATAGCCTCTACAAAATCCGAGATTAATTCAAGGAAAAATAAGAATATAATACTCAATAATGCTAATTCTGAATAATATTGGTTTACATATTTTTTTAACGATTGGGCGTTTAACATAACACTCCGAGGTATCTTTTTTGTTTAAAAAATTTTTCATGAAAAATATCGAGAATTTACAGCCGATAGAAACCTAAATCATTACAGTGAGACTATTATCTGGATTTTACTCATCAAACCAGGAGATGACATATTGTAAATGTGCTGGGATAGTAATTTCGGGTTGGATGAATTGCCAGCTTCCTCTAAGTCCTTGTTCGTGAGCAGTTAAATGGAAGTGACATACAGCAATTCCCAGATCTAATCGTGGAAAATCAGGCCAAGAGAGAAAATGACTAGATAAGCTTTTTTTCCGAAGAATGAAAAAATGGAAGTTCTTACTATCTTTTATTACTCGCCAAGGTTGACGATTAGAGGCTGAGGGAGCGAGTCGAATCATCTCTAGAGGAAGATTGTACCTAGCTGCTTTCTCTCTAGTTAGTGGATGTTTATGATCTCCTTCAAAGAAAAGATTTTTCCATGGGTGACGTCTATGAGACCTAGCTCCCCAACGTGCAAGTCTGTCAACTTTACTGCGATTTTGTGCTGCATATCCAACAGGGGTAATGGCGGGGACTGCTTCATCATCTCTAATGTTAATCTGGGCTGCAAATTTGTTTCGTTTGAAAGTTCCCCCTACCCAACACGTATTTAAACCTAAATCAGTCGCAAATAAAATCAGCTCTTCCATGATATAACCGAAATTTTCAAGATTATACTTAGATTCTTTTGTTGCACCAACAATGAAATTTTGACTCCCTTGGATGAAACCATATGTTCCAAGTTGCATCTTCTTTTTTAAATCTAGTTCTGGGATTTCTAACAATTCAAACCGTGTTTCACCATTAAAAGGGCTAATATGGTCTGCCTTGACAAATGCTATTAAATTACTCTTTATAATATCATCAATTGGCTCTACATTATATGTCCTGCAAGAATATCGTCTCGGAATAATATCTACTATTGGAGTGGAGAACTTGAATCTACTCATTCTGCAAATCTTCTTTCTTAGGGTCTTTCTATCCAGCAATTGATTAGAATACAACTTAAGGAATCAAGATTAAAAGCGAACCGAGGTGAGCTTTTAATAAAGTCATTGTAATTGAAAAATAAAAAGAAGAATTTAACCGTATTATTGTCTATTACTGACTATGGAAAAGCCCGAAAATGCCCGAAGGACCCGAAGTTGAAAATGTAAGACTTGAACTGAGTCAGCTCATTTCCAAAATAGTAGATAAAATTCAATTAACTCCATTATCTCAAAAATATTTGAAATATAAAGATAAACAACCACTTTTTGACCAATTTAGTGGGAAGAAAATTCTTGATATTATTCGTTTTGGCAAATTCCTTGTTTGGCGATTTGACAATACTAAATCAGTTATTTTGAACCATCTTGGTATGTCTGGACGATGGTGTTTCTTTATAGACATGGAGAATCTACCTGCTACTGCTAACCATGTAAAGGTGCTAGTAATATTGGAAAATCCACCTAGTGCTATTTTCGATGATACACGCAATTTTGGCCAGTTTAAAGTGTTCCATTCTTTTGAAGAAGTAATACAATACGACCCTATTCGGTATCTAGGAATTGATGGACTTGCAACTCCTTTTCCCCTTGAAGAATTTTTAATTCGACTGGGGAAAAGAAATTTTACTAATAAACCAATTGGGGAAGTTCTATTGAATCAGCGACTCGTAGCAGGAGTTGGAAATATCTATAAAACAGAATCTTTATTTCAAGCAAAGATAAATCCACTCCGAAAAGTGGAAACACTCTCAAATAATGAAAGAGAAAAATTAGGTCTAGCTATAGGGAAAACTTTACGAAAGGCTTTGAATGATAAAGGGAGTACAATGGCTTTTCAGCCTTATGAACTACCATCAGGTGACACTGGGAACGCTCAAAAATGGCACAAGGTTTACAACCGTGAAGGAAAGCCTTGTTATGTTTGTGGGACTGAAATCAGTCGCATTGTTCAAAAAAACCGAAGTTCATTTTTTTGTTCTCAATGTCAGAAATAATGATATTTAATTTGACTTAAGCTTCAGATGGTACTTCTGTTGAATCAGTACGCCCATTAGATATAAAGTCTTCAAACAGATTCCTTATTCTATTCATACGACCAAAAATGATCCCCACATCAGTTGGTAGAGAGAGAAAGAGAAAAAATAAAGCAAAAACAATATCAAAATGATTGTAAAAACGTAGACAAAGTAGAAAAGTAATGCTAAACGAACCAAAGTAAAAGATTTGAAAGTAAGTTCGCAATACTCCCTGATACAACCAATGTCTTGGTAGAAAAGGTTCGTGGAATTGGTAATAGAGATATTCGCCTATATATATTAGAAAAATTGATAGACCTGATAAACAACTCCCAGTAAAAATGACTAAAGAACTCCACAGGAAGTTATCAGGACTTCGTGAAAAGTAACTAATAACCCAATATATTGTCCCCAGGATCATAGTGAAGAATCCTACTAGACTCATCTTCACAACAATCCGAGTTTCATCACGGTCACCTTTCTTCTTTTGTAAAAGCTTTTTAATATCTTCTTTTGTCATGTAATCCATTATTTATAACCCAATTGGCTTTTTTCCTTTTATGTTCCTAATAATCTTCTATTATTAGTAAAAATAACTCAAAATCAATTGAGGCTTCTACATTCTTTTCAGTATTAATAGTACATTTTTGATGCAGAAAGAAAAAGAGAACTAGTCAAGGTAATCTATTTTTCGCATGAATTTATTGAAAAAATTAATTAATATCATTAAAGAAGTGTTCTGATTCTCTTAGAAGATGAAAAGAAGCTATTAGATTTATTCTTTCTTAACTACTTGATACATGGGAACGTATAGATAGGGAACCCAGTCCTTAGGGTCTGGTCGCCATCTCCCAATAATTGCTTCAACTTCCTCCCCCTCAATGAATGAACATACTTTGGGATTATAGTTGAAACCCCGTACTAAATGCTGATCAAACATGACCCAATGTGGATTTTCAGGATGGCCTGGTAGCTTTTTCTTGGGAGAGTGATATTTAACACAGCGAATTCGTCCCCGTTTTGAAATTTTTATTTTTTCTAATTTCTCTCCACAAATTCGTTTGGTTGGATCAAACCTTGTATATTGGATTCCTCTAAGACATTTACCTTCTAATTTGCCGAATTTTTCGGGTGGAGAAAAATCAGGGAAGTTTTCTTTAGTCCAAGAGTCCCCAAAGTAAACGGCTCCACATCTAGGACAACCTTGAACTTCGTAGAACTCCTTACCAATCGGATCCACAGAGAGTAAAGCGATATCTCTAGAAGCTTGTTCCATATTGTCTCTGAAACGGAAATAATCCTCAACAGTAATTTTTTGCTTTGTATTAATTTGTTCTTGTACGGTTGGAACACCATTGTTGGCTATTTGGGTGTGGTTTTCTTTGAGTTTGATGGAGATTACATCTGACCCTGCTCCAGAACCATAAAGTACAGCCAAAATCTCTTCATTCATCTCTCCTTCTTCCATGGCTGCACAAAGGGCTGTGGGAACTGTGGCCGCATAACCATTAGCTATTTCAGGAGCTAAATTAGAAATTTTTACTCGGGGTTCAATAGAAAGAAGATTACCATCGTCATCAAAGATTTTTTCAGCTAATGGGATCCCAAAATGATCCCCAATGTCTTTAAGCGCCTCATTGGGAAAAGATCCATTAGGAGAATGAATGACCCAAGTCTTCTTAGGAAGTGTCTCTGGTTTGATATCACTATATCGTTCCACATGCTTTTTAAGAGTAGAAAGTATCATTCCGCGGAATGCAAGACTTGTTCCTTGTCCTTCATGCTCAGGAAAATCGCTGCCTTCTTTGCGTATAAAATCAGAAAAATCATAATTAATTGAGGTTCGCCCTTTGATTTCAGCTACTCCATCACAAGGACCTAAGATAATGCTAGTGGAATAAAATGATGCTGAAAATTCCAAATCATCACCAGGGGCACCTTGACTGGCATCAGTAGCGGTGATCGCTACATATTTAGCACGACCTGCGTCAATTAATGCAGTTCCAATGTCGAGAAATTCACCAAAAGGTTTACAGGCAAATTCTCCTCGCGAACCGTACTTTAAATCAGTACAACCCACTTTCCCCGCGATCTTTGTTGAGCTGCCAACAGCATAGGGAAAAGATTCAGACACAACAAAAAGAGCATCAATTTCATGAGGTTGAATACCAGCACGACGAATGGCATAATTCAACGATTGAACTCCTGCAGTCAAAGCGTCTTCATTGGGGCCAGGAACTACTTTTTCTCGAAGAAGTAATCGTTGATTATATACCCAACGAACACTACTTAAGGCTTTTCCCCGAAAACGGTTAACAGCCCGCTTAAGTTTACGTAAAGCAACCCTATAATTAAGTGTGGACATACTATGATAATTATCTACTAGCTCTTGTATTTCGAGCCGATTTTGGGGAATGAACGAAGCTATCGCCTTAATGTCCGCCATGTTTTCAAACAACACTCATAATTTTATTTTTAGTTTGCAATAAAAGAACTTCTACTCATCTAGATAATACTAAAGGAAAGGTTTTAATGGCTTTAGATTCGTTATTTATGCACCACAGTATGCTTAACTTGTTGTCTCTTGGAAAGAAAACACTTAGAGATCAGCTTAAATATCTTAGCTAGGGCAAAATGAACCCGTATGGCATATACAGGTTAAACCCGTATTATTCATAGGGGTCATTTAATTTTTTGCTACTAGATGTCTTTTTTGAGGAAATTTTTCATTTTATGTTTTTGGTAGTTAGTTTGCTTAATATTATATCCTTATTCTATTATCTTCTTCAATATTTTGATTATTTATTCATTTTTATTAATATTATAAGTTTTGTTCTTATTTTTAAGTCTATAAGCCTGATCAATATTAGGCTGATTATCCTTAACTTGATATTTTTTTTAGCGGGAACAGTATGTATGCAATGAATTTCTAAAATCTCTTATAGGTTATATATATTTGTAAATAAGTATCCAAGATGCGAAACACTACACTATATCTAAAGGATCAATTCTTTTCAGTAAAAAGAGTAAAAAATTATTAAGGGAAAAAAATCTGACATTAATTATCGAGAAGGTGATTTTAATGAAATCAAATATCAGACTTTATGGACCACGAATTCCCCAGGCCATTGAGCGATTATCAAACCTTGCTGATTCTCTCAAAACCTATCTTCCTATTTCTGGAGGAGAAGTGACCTTTGGAAAATATGATTTTATCTTCCATTGGCAAAAAGATCCAAAACCACAACCACTATTACAGTTGTTAGAACAAATTGATACAGCTTTAACTGGCCTCCCGACAAAATATTCTATTACTACTGAAAGTCGCCACACTAGTCGCGTAACAGCAGAGATGGGTAAGAAAGCGCGTCATACTATTTTCTCATTCATTCGTATTCATGGGCCTAGTATCTCAAAGGCTGTTCGTGCTATTGAACAGGTAATCCAAGAAATGGAACCTACAACTACTCTGGATACATTGAAATCTTCTATCCTTATCGGTGATTATGATTATGCATTTGAATGGGATCATTTTCCAAGTAGTGATGAAATAGTGAAGGTTTTAAAAGCGATTGATGAAAAAGTCGAGCCAACAGGAGCCCTTTATACTGTAACAACCAAGAAAGTCTATCGTACAGATAAGTTCATTGATGATCATACAAGTGAACAATTAATGGCTTTTCTCTAGAAATCTTTTTTTGCGTAGGTTATCTACTTCTTTTTAAAATTCTCTTAAGAGATAGGAAACAGAATTAGAAGAATAAAAAGCTCTAAAGGTAACAGTAGGAGAGCTAAAACTGTCAAGCTAGTGATCAACAAGCTAATCTCATCTTCTTTCAGGTGAAAGAATTTTCCATACATAATATTAATCACCGCAGGGGGCGCCATTCCTTGAATCAAAAGTGTTATTGCAATAGCTGGTTCACGAACCTGAAGAATGATAAGAAATACCAATATGACGAGAGGAGCAATGAGGAAACGTACAAAGCTTACACGAAACACGTCTTTAGAAAATAAATTTCGTGGATGGAGTTGATCTAGGTCTCGGAATGAAATACCAACTAGAATTAAAGCTCCATATAATGAAATAGGTTTTATAATATTTAGTCCTGGAAGAGCAAAAAAATCACCTATAGGTTCTGGCCCTATAAGAGTATGAAGACAGAAGCCAGCAATTACAGCAAGTAATGGTGGAAATTTCAAGAGATTAATCATGATCTTTTTTATATCCATTAACGGCATATTTTGATTATTATTCAAAGTATTTGCACTAATAGGATTATATAAAATTCCTAATAATACCCCTAAACTGTTTCGTAATATCATTGCTATAAAAACGAAAATCGACGCATAAATTAATGCAGATTCACCTAAAATCGCTAAAATTATTGGAAATGGAAATAACAGTGAATTGGGAAACGTACTGCATAGAACTCGCGCACCTACCTCCTCTGGCGGTTTACTTCTCGAGATAAAATGAATTGTAATAAAACTAGCAATATGGACAATTACAGCAATCACTATTACAATGATTATCATTTCACCAACAAAAGACTCAATTGAAGCGAAAGAAGAAATAATATTAACTGGAAAGAAGAACCAAATCGTTATTGTTGTTATCCAATCACCATATTTAGGTTTATAAAACTTTGAAAAACGCCATACAATCCCAATACTAATCATAATATAAATAATTAATAGGTCTAATAATAATCCAAGTAAGCCTTCAATTAGGATTGTCAGAAGTTGTGATAAAACATCAATGAACATCATTTGTTTTTCACCAAGAATTTGTTAGAATTATGAAATTCAAAAGGAAAAGACCGAAGAAATTCATTTTTTAAGACCCTTTTCAGAAACTCACCATTTTCAAGATTGTTACGCTAAAAAGGAAACACTAGGAAAAGGATAAATAATTCCAAGGGTAATATGATAAGTGCATACAAAGTCAAACTAGTTATCAAAAATGAGACCTCTGATTCATTAAAATGGAAGAATTTTCCATAAATCACGTTTGAAACAGCAGGAGGAGCCATACTTTGGATAAAAAGGGGAATCGCTATGGATGCTGTTGTTTGTACCCCATATAATAGTAGAAAGGTCATTAAGGGGACAATAATGAAGCGAGAAGAAGCTACTTGCAGAACTTCTTCAGAAATAAATTTTCTTGGATGAAGCTGGCTAGATGATTGAAATGATATCCCAATAAGAAGTAGTGATCCATAGAGTGATATTGCCTTAATAATTTCAACTAATGGCTGAATGGCTGGATAGTTAGATAAACTGATAGCCTGAGGACCAGCTAACCAGTGAATGAGAAAGCCTAAAATCACAGCTAAAAAAGGAGGGAATTTGAAAAGATTTCTAACAACATGTTTATAATTTGTAATTAATGTAGTTTCCTCTTTGCTTAAATCATTTTGAAGATCAGGTTTATGCCATATTCCAATTAATATACCAAATGTATTTCTAATGATCATTGCGATAAATACGAAAATGGAAGCATAAACTAATGCAGATGGGATATTAAGTGCAATAATTATTGGAAATGGAAATAAAAATATATTAGGGAACGTAGAACACAATACTATGTGTCCAGTTTCTTCAGGAGGGCGTTTCCTTACAATTAATCTACTAGAAAGGTAACTGAAACCATGAACGAAAATAGCAACAATTACAACTAAGAAAAACACCTCTCCCGAAAAAGATTCTATGTCAGCAAATGAAGAAATAATAGTTATCGGAAAAAATACCCAAATAATGACATTCGTTATCCATTCTCCATATTCTTGCTTAAAAAAACGTGAGAATCGCCATGTTATTCCTAGTCCAATCATCAAGTACACAATGAGTAGACGTGAAAGAAGGTCTATGAATCCCTCTATGAATGCCACATTATCACCGATTAGGCTGATTTAGTTTTACACCTTGAATTTCATAGTCCTCTTATGGAAGTAATATGAATTTCTCTTGGGGAGGGACAAGAAACTTGCAATCATGTTTTGTAATAACAATATTTTCCTCCAAAGACACTGTACCATAATTTTTCGTTGTAACATGTAATTCAAGCGTAAAGACGTTACCTTCCTCAACTAGGCCTTTAGGAGTATCACCATATCGCTCCCAAAGTGGACCCAATATAATCCCACCATCATGCGCTTTTGTCCCCACCTGATGGCCCAATGCATGAGCAAACTCTTTGTAACCCCGAGATTTTATAAATTCTCGCGCTATACTGTCTACAGAATACCCCGTGACACCAGGCTTAATAAAATCAGCAGCTTTGAGGATAGCATCACGCACAGTTTCAAAAGCATGGTTCAACTCAATCGGTATCTCTGTACCAAAAAACCACATTCTTTGTAGATCAGAGCAGTATCCTTGTAATTTAATACCGAAATCATTGTGTAAAGTGTGTCCTCTTTTTATAAAATGTTCAGGGGAAGGACCAACATGCCCTATTTCTTTATCTGGTCCTGCATCAATAGCAGGACAGGAGATCCTTTGCCATGCTTCAGTAACTCCTAACCGATCCATTTCCTCATGGTATAGTCTCTGAATCTCTGTTTCAGACATGCCAGGCTCTAACAACGAAGTTATACTGTGATTAATCTTCTCAGTTAATTTACAGGCCTCTGTAATTAATTTTATTTCGGTCTTAGTTTTTCTTCCTCTGACCGCCTGAATAATCGGTGCTGCAGTAATAAATTGCTCCTTTTTATTCGTCAAAATGCTTGAGATTTTTAAAAACATGCCATGGGAAAGACCATCGGAAACCACATCATCTTCAGAATAATTAAGGGCTATTTTTTGAGGATTAATATCATTTATATAATCTCTTAGAGATTCTGTGATCCCTTCCTTGTAAGCTATGACATTATCCCAGATCTCTTTTCTCCTCTCTGCTGGTGCATCAAAATTTCCTACAATAGCAACCTTAGAAAAACCATTATGATTATTACTGAATATAAATGCTGATTCCCACACAACATCTCCTCCAATAATTAAATCCATGATTGGATCTGGATTGGCCTCAGTTTCTCGAATAAAAATTAACCAGCAGTCAATTCCGCTTTCTTTCATTATTGATGGTAATTGACGATGTTTTTCTCTTATAATATCTAATTGAATTTCTTTTGGTAGTTTTGCTTGACTCAATGAAACCCCTTTCCTTGTTAAATCAAATTGCTTTTTTCATGGAGATTTTTTTCTCATATGTTCTGATAGATAGTGACCAAATCGTAATTTTTTTGTTTCCATATAATTAAGATTATACTTGGTTAGAGGTAATTCAATTGGGATTCTTTCCAGGATTTCTATGTAAGCCTCTAGTTGTTTGATTTTTTCTGGATTATTCGTTAATAACTTGATGCTTTTTACCCCTAATTTAGAAAGCATCTCCCCAGCAACCTCATAATCTCGTTGGTCAGGTCCAAAGCCTAGGACAACATTTGCATCGTATGTATCGAAACCATTATCTTGTAATGCATATGCCCGAAGCTTATTCAATAATCCTATCCCTCTCCCCTCTTGCTGCATATAGAGTACCACTCCAAGCTTTTCTTTTTCAATCATACTAAGAGAGTGAATTAATTGGGGGCCACAATCGCACCTTAAAGACCCTAAGGCATCTCCAGTCAAACATGCAGAGTGAACACGTGTTAATATACCTTCTTTATTTAAAATATCACCCTTAATTATTGCAATGTGTTCTTCACGATCTTTATTATTAACAAATCCTACAATTTTGAAATGTCCATTTTTAGTTGGAAAATCAGCAATTGCCACTATCATGACACAGGTTGGCTTTTCACAATCCTCACAATTATGAAACTTTGGACAATTCTTAAATTCTTCCAGATCTTCGTTTATTATATCTTCAAGGGATAATTTCTGCATATTACAAACCCTAACTCTAAATTCACTCTATTTCGGGGAAAAATCCTTAGCAATTAATAAAATTTATAATACCGCCCTATTTACATATTCGTTCTGATAAGCTTTATTTAGAGCTTGATACTTCCAATGAATTTATTGAAGCTGCTAAATTCTTAGTACACTTTATGAGAACTAGAATTCTCACCATCTAGTGAAGAGGTATGGAAATTTTGAATCTTGAAAAGATCATTGATAGATTTGTATTCGAAAATGCCTTAACTCACGGCAAAGCGAAGACGGGATCGGTCATGGGAGCACTTATTGCTGCATATCCAGAGTTGAAGGGACAAGTGAAAGAAGTGGCAAAGCTAGTTGCTTCTAAAGTTACTTTAATTAACAAACTTGATGCTAACACAATAAAACAAACCTGTCGTGATAAATATCCAGAAATTTTTGAGAAAGAAAAAAAAATTAAATTAAAAAAGACTGAACTACCTCCTCTCGAAGGAGCAATTGAAGGAAAAGTGTGTACAAGATTACCACCAGAGCCAAGTGGATATTTGCATATTGGACATGGATATGCAGGTTTCATCAATTATTATTATGCAAAACGTTATAACGGAAAATTAATTCTGCGATTTGAAGATACTAATCCTCGTAAGGTTAAACTGAAGTATTATGACAGAATTCGTGATGATTATCGTCATATGGGAATCCAATGGGATGAAGAAGTTAATGAATCCGATAGGATACCTATTTATTATAAATATGCCCAACAATTAATTAAAGAAGGGAATGCTTATGTATGCAGCTGCCCTGTAAAAATAGTTCGGGAATGTAGGGCCAAAAAATTAGAATGTAATCATCGAGATCTATCAACTTTTGAGAACATGGAATTATGGGAAAGAATGTTAGAAGATAGTCCAGAAGGGGTTTTAGCACTTCGACTGAAGATCGATATGTCTCATATAAATGCAGCAATGCGTGATCCTTCTATAATGCGTGTGATAGAATCACCCCATTGCTTACAAGGTGATAAATATCGCGTTTGGCCTTTATATGATTTCGCGGTCTCAATAGAGGATTCATTACTTGGGATTACGCATGTTTTAAGGTCAGAAGAATTTGTTCAAAAAGTACCATTGCAAAATCACATCAGAGACCTCCTTAAGCTTAGATCACCAAAATTCATTCATTTTTCAAGGCTTAGGATATCAGATATACCTGTACAAAAAAGAAAAATAAGAGAATTGATAGAGAAAGGGATTATATCAGAGTGGAACGATATCAGATTGAGTACTCTTTCTGGGATGCATCGTCGTGGTATTATTCCTGAAACTATTCGTCAATTAGCCTTTGAAATGCAATTAAGTACAGGACAGTCAGAGGTAGACTTGTCAATACTTCTTGCTTTAAATAGGAAAATGGTTGATAATATTGCTAAAAGATGTTTTGCAGTTTTAGATCCAATAACCCTAAGAGTTTCAGGATTAAATGAAAATGAAGTACAACTTGATTTTCACCCGAAATCAAATGAACTTGGGAGTCGTACAATTCCTTATGATGGTAATTTTTACATAAGTCAAGGAGATCTAGAAATCTTATCTCTAGGAGAAATAATTAGACTTAAAGATCTTGTTAATATTCACATTGATGAAATTAAGGATTTAAAAGGCGGCCAATATGTTATAGAAGCACGATATGATGCTAATCCGTCACTTAATTTTCCTAAAATCCAGTGGGTGCCAGTTAATTATTGTATTGAAATGGATATTAATATTCCTGGTCCCTTATATATTGGGAAAGACATTAATCCCCATTCATTAGTTCAAAGAAGCGGATATATAGAAAAATCCGTTTTAGAATTTAATGAAGCTGACTTAATCCAACTTGAGAGAATAGGATTCGGAAGAATAGAAAAAATAACTAGTAATTGGATTGAAATCAACTTGACTGAAGAACCATAAAGAGGTATTATTTTCTCATGGTCATTTTTAACAAAATCTATAATGAGGATTTTCTTAAATTTTCCAAAAAGATCCCAGAGAAATATGTTGATCTGATAATCACTTCTCCACCTTACAACATTGGTAAGGAATACGAAAAAAGATATCCTTTGGATGATTACCTGAAATGGTCAAAATATGTATTGAATGAATGTAAAAGGATACTAAAAAACACAGGATCCATTTTTTATCAAGTTGGAACGTATGTTGGTAATAAAGGTGCTCATTATCCTTGGGACATTATGCTTTTTCCAATTTTTATTGACTTAGGCTTTATTCCAAGAAATAGGATTGTTTGGATTCGCCAACACGGGACTCATGCTAAGTATAAGTTCTCTAATCGTCATGAAACTGTTCTTTGGTTTACTAAGGCTGAAACCTACAAATTCCATTTGGATGAAATTCGTGTTCCTCAAATATATCCCAAGAAAAAGAATTATCGTAAATGTAAAGATTATGGAAAGTTTACAAGTGATCCAAGAGGTAAGAACCCTGGAGATGTTTGGGCGTTTAGAAATGTCAAACACAACCATGAAGAACAAACTGAACATCCTTGTCAATTTCCTGAAGATTTTGTTGCTCGAATTATTCTTTCAACGACGGATCCAAATGATATTGTACTGGACCCGTTCATTGGCTCAGGAACCACTGCAATTGTAGCTAGAGATTTCAATCGAAGATTTATTGGTTGTGAAATCGTTAAGAAATATGTTGACATTGCGAATCATCGATTAAAGGGAGTTCCTGATGAGAATAACAACTTTCCTAATCTTAAAACTCTAAGACAACACGTTGATAGATCAGGAGAGGAAATAACAAAATTTACTTTCTCAAGACAAGTTGGACAAAAACCTACTCTGTCAAAAAATGCTAAAATATATCCTGAGAACTACCATTTGCGAAAAACAATAGGAAGAATCATCTTTGAAGCTGAACATCCCTATTATAAGGAACCGAAATAATCTTTAGTCTTAAACTTAACAAAGAGTTATGAGTTTAAACGGTAAAAGATATGTCAAACCTGAAAATGGAACAAGAAGTGAATTCCCAATCTATTTCTATCCATGAGGACATTTCTATTGTCCTATTCATAAGTATGACTCTTTTCTCATTTGCAGAAATGTTTGGGATGTTCACCTCTGCTCTTATCACATTAGATTACCCCTTTTCAATGATTATTCCTATAATAATGGTCTTTTTCGGTATTCTAGGACTTTTAGGGGTCTTAACTGCTTCAAGAACCAATATTATGTTCGCTTTATTTGCTACACTAACGGAGTTAGGCTTACTAAGTGTTTCTTTGTTGATCAATCCTATTGTTCCTTTGCTTTTACCTACTATAACAATGCAAATTCTATTGGTAGCTGTTCTAGTTGTTGGCGGGATGACTCTTCTCCTACCACAACAAACTCGAGAAGACTTTTTTATTACACCTTCTCAAAAGGAAAACCACCTTGCGATTGAAATTCGGGAATTAAAGAAGATTTTTGATTTAGGTGAGGGAGTGAAAGTAAATGCTTTACAAGGAGTTCATTTAAAAATAAAAAGGGGTGATTTTGTAGCAATCATGGGTCCCTCAGGATCAGGAAAAAGTACCTTACTAAATTGTTTAGGAGCATTGGATCGTCCAACTGAGGGGAAAATTTTCATTGATGGGGTTGATATTTCTCAATTGGATAATGAAGGCCTTGCCTGGTTACGAAATCGAAAGATTGGGTTCATATTTCAATCTTATAATCTTATTTCACGTTCTTTTGTTGGTCAGAATGTTGAAGTACCAGCTTTAGTCACTTCACTTGGAGCAAAAAAAAGAAAAGAGAAAGCAAAGAGACTGCTTGAAAGTGTGGGTTTAGGTGATAAATATAATCGGTATCCTAGAACACTGAGCGGAGGAGAACAACAACGTGTTGCTATTGCACGAGCATTAATGAATGATCCAACTATCCTATTAGCTGATGAGCCCACAGGAAATCTTGATAGTAAATCAGGAGCTGTGGTCATGGAAATTCTTCAGAAACTCAATCAGGATCTAGGAGTTACAATTGTTGTTGTTACTCATGATCCTGAAGTGGCGAACCTAACCAATCGCATTTATTTTCTAAAAGATGGTAAGAATGTTGGTATTAAAGAAAATGTGAGTATTTAGGAGGCATACTGATGAAGAACGCTAAAGTCATTATTATAATAGTTATTATCGTTTTAATAACCAATTTAATGGTTTCTAAGAACTTCATTCAAGTTCAAGCACAACCTGAAGCTAAATTTCGCTTAGATTTAGTTGATTGGATTGGTTCAAGGGCTCCTGGGACATCTGCAGAAGTGCAGCTTCAAGTAACTAATCTCCATAATAAGACCATAACAGCAATTCTAGGTGTTTTAATGCTCTCATATCCATTTACTGATGCAATAGATGGAGACAAAAATGCCACTGCTTATGGAGAATCATTAAGCTATTATTTTAACTTAAGTCAATTCGTAGTTTTATCTGGGGAACCGTTTCTACTATCTTTCGCGTTAGATATAGCGGATGGGGCAGCAAAAGGATCTTATTTTGCTGATTTAGAACTGTCTTACTTCACCAAATCGGGTGGTGACCTCTCCTCAATTTCATACGCTACACTACCCGTGGAATTGAAAATTCCAAATACTCCACCTGAAATAGATTGGTTAAGACCTACTGCAGACACCATTGTTGTTGAACCCAGGGAAGAAATCAATTTTTCTATATTATGTAGCGATAGAGATAATGATTCATTAGAATACTCATGGGAGGTTGATAATATCCCAGCTAACATCACAGAACCTTCTTTTTTGTTCATGTCTCAAGAAAATGTCGGTGTTCAAGATGTAGTAGTCTTTATTTCCGATGAAAACACTACAATTTCACGGTCTTGGTTAATTGAAACTGAAGTTCCAAGTGAAACCTCGATTGATATTAGTAGCCAATATTTAAAAGCTGGTATAACTTCTGAATTCAATGCAACGATTACGAACAACTTATGGAAGGGAAGAGTTGGAGTCGGTCTACAGATTCCATCCCCGTTAATAATTCAAGGTAATTCAAGCTGGAGCTTTCTTAATGTCACAGAAGATGATTCAATAGTTCTTTCTACGAAAATTTTCACCCCTCAAGTCGCAATAGGGAATACAGGGTCTGTATTATTCACAATACAATTTACTGATAAACATGGAACAATCTATTATGAAACAATAGCAAAAGGAGTTATCATTCATGGCTTAGTCAAAGTATCGGTCTTCTCTTCTGATATTTCTGTAACATCAGTTAATCAGGGCGGAAATGTGGTAATTTCAGCTACTCTCCTTAATACAGGTAACACAAATGCCTTATTTGTTAATGCTTCCCTGCAATCCAAGAATAATATTCTTCTTGAAACAGCAACTAGTAAAAATTATCTTGGAGAGTTAGAACCAAATAGCCCTCTCCCATTTTCCGTGAGTGGAATCATTAATTCTTCCGCTCCACTTGGAGAGCATCAGATAAACTGTGTTGTTTATTACCAGAATGACCTATTAAACGTCTTTAAATTACTAATATCCTTCACAATTACTATTGAAAGTCTTTCTCAGACGACAAGTACCTCTGTTGGTATCGATTTGTATTCTCTAATCATTGGGTCAGGATTCACACTATTATTGGGTGGAGGTACCCTCCTAGCGATTGGTTTTATATTATTCCGCCGAAAATCAGTAAAGTGACGAGGAAAATGACTTCATTCTTTCAAATGAGCTGGCAAGCTTTGACCGATAGGAAATTGAGGTCATCTTTGACTATAATAATGGTGTTAATAGGGAGTGCACTTATCATTGCAGTGAATGGAATGAGTAAGGGGACAGTAGTCTATATTGACAAGCAATTAGCAATATTAAATCCAAATATTCTTGTTGTATCCCCGCGATCAAGCGATTTGGAGCTCACCAATTTTGAAGTGGAAGATATTTCTCGAATTAGTGGGATTTCTCAAGTAATACCTTTCATCCAAAGTGGAATTTTAATTTCTGCCTCTGGTCAAGAAGATTTGACTAGTATTGTTGTTGGAATTGACAATAACAAATTACCTTTAATTTTTCCAACTTTTGCTCTTTATGAGGGAGGAATTGTTCCTGAAACTGATAGTTTCGGGGTTATTCTTGGAAATGAACTGGTTCGTCCAGAATCTCCAAATTCTTACGCAAATGTAGGGGATGTAGTCAAGCTTCAATACCAGAAGAGTGAGGGACGAAAAACAACAGTGGTTAAGAAGTCATTTTATGTTCGGGGAGTGATGGATTATATTGGTTCTTCTGGTATGTTGGTTCCTGTTGATGATATGTGTTTTATTTCCTTACGGGAAGCAAACGCGTTCTTTGATCGTGGGGGAGTATATGATGGCTTATATGTAATTACCGAGGATGAAAGTCTAAATAGACAAGTTCGAGATCAAATAAATGATAGATACGATGTTTCAATCCTCAATCCTAAAACATTAACAGATATTGTAAACCAAATAAGTACTGCTGTCGCAGATTTCGTTAATAATATTGCAGTTGTGTCGTTAGGGGTTGCAGCTGTTGGTATCATTACCACACTTTATACAAGTATGATGGAAAGGACAAAAGAAATAGGAACTTTGAAAGCATTAGGATACACAGAACGTCAAATTCTGGTGTTATTCCTGAATGAAGCTCTCATTATTGGTGTGATTGGTGGAACCATTGGGCTTGGTCTTGGGGTAATACTAGGACATATTATGAATGAACTTGTATCAGGTGGTGGAGGATGGGGGATGGTTCCCATTTTTGAACCACATATCTTTGTATTCACTTGGGTTCTATCAGTCGTACTCTCAATGGTAGCAGGTTTCTACCCTGCATGGCGAGCAGCTGAATTGGATCCAGTAGAGGCATTGAGAAAAGAGTAGAATATTAATAAATAAGAATTATCTTATTACTTTTCAAGATTTTTTTCGTACAGTCGTGATATCAAAGATCGAATAGTATCGTCTACTCCTTCACCAGTTTTCATTGAGGTTTCATAAAAAACATAGTCTTCTGCGGAACCTATCATATGACGAACACTTTCTAAACCAATGTAGCAACCACGCTCAATTAGATCCTTTTTATTAAGAAGAATGAGCACTGGAATTTGATTTACTCCATCACTCGCACGATATTCTTCTTCTCGAGTTAATTCTAAGAAATAAGAAATTTTTTCTATACTTGCCATATTCGTACCATCTGCAAGAACGATGACAGCATCAGCCCCCCGCATTGTAATTTGGGGCATAAAATCGAATCGCTCTTGTCCAGCGTTATCAAAAAACACAAACTGCAAAATTTCCTCAATGTCGTCACGTAACAGTAACTCATCAACTTTTTTGATAGGATGAAATTCTATAGAGTTAAATAGAGTACGTACAAGTAAAATCCCAACTGAATTTAGAGAGATAGTAGTTGTTGATTCCTCTCTTTCTTTTCCGATGCGGAACCAGGTATGTGTTGCATCTACTAGGTTTTCAGTTTTAGAACGGCGTCGAGTATCTGTGGAAGGTTCAAAAAGATCACCTAACAAACATCGGAGGAATTCAGTTTTTCCAGCACCAGTGGATCCTACAATATTAATTTTATAAACTCCCCTAAAACCATGTGGAATTGCTTGCTTTAGGACTCGGGTTACGCGACCTGTTGCTCTAATGGTCATTTAGAATTCTCCGTAGATTTTTAAGATAAGGACTTAATAGGAATTTATCAATCTATAGGTTGATTGAGATAGATATCACGTTTTTAATTAAGGTTACTAGTAAAATTCTCCGATGGATACATAAACCAATTTTCTTGTGAAAAAATGTTGGATTGAACCTTATTATGGCTCCTACTGGATTTCATGGGTTATTAGGATTATGGCTTGCTAGTAAGCTGGATCCAAAGCACAAATATATCAGAATCGGAGTAGCTGCTGGCTCTGTGATACCAGATCTAGACCTCCTTGGAAGTGTTCTAATTTTCTTGCTTACTAGAGATAAAGAGTTATCTATTGGGTTTCATCGTTCAGTGACTCACAGTCTTCTGGTTATTTTCATGGTGTTTGTGATTGGCTATATTGCTAATTTACGGTTTGAAAGTGCTCACACAACCTATTTTTCATTTATTATTGGTCTAATAGCGGGAATGGTGATTCACATCTCATTAGATATGTTTTACTTTGACGGAGTTACCCTTTTTTGGCCCTTTCAACCGATTGGAGAAAGAACGAAGCTTATTCCATTTACCTACGAGGATCTCTCTCCAGCTTACAATTCATTGGAAGCGAAAATCATCGGAACTTTAGATGGTCACTTTGAACTGATTTATTATCTTGCTTTTGTTTATCTAGCTAACAAATATCAGACCAATCAAGAATTGAACATTGGTTATAGTTCAAGGAATATGATTATCCATGATTGGCCAAAGAAATTAAAGGTGATTTCATTTTTCTTGATGATTGAAACAGTTTTTTTCCTTGGTCTGGCTTTTATTTCAATTTTTTGGCCTTTCTTAGATCGTGATAACTTTATCATTCTTCTCTATGTCCCACTTACTCCTGTATATCTTTTAAGTGGATTACTTCCCTTTCTTATGCGTGAAACCATCGCACACCTAGGAAAGGAGAGTTATTCATAACGCTATTTCTTGAAATATAACTTCTATTCTAAAAGAGAGAAAAATTATTTCCCCCATCTCTTCTCTTCCAACAAATAATCAATTACAAATGATTAATACTTTTGGATTCTAATACTAATACTTTGAACGAAGGGTTAGAGCTTTTAGTGGCTCTTTAACCATATATTATTAATACATAGAAAAATAGACCGTCCTCGATAGGTTTGAGTTTTACAAGCTGTGTGAAATAAAGAGAGCTATAAGATTTGCGTCAACAGACCGAAAGGTTCTACATAAAGCTTCCATTTCCACCACATATGGTAAATTAATAAACAGGAAATACTCCCTAATTATTAATATTCTCACAATGAGTAGAAGACAGGTGAGGAGTAGTGTCTTCAATAAGTGAAAATTCCAAAATTAAAATCCGAAAAATTCCATTTAATGTCATTTTCATCGGTTTAATCTTTGCTCTTCGTAGTAGCTTCATATTTCCTGTTCAGAATTGGGCATTAATCTCATTAATAACCATTTGGGATCTTTTCGCCCTATTACTTTCAGGAATTTTCATTTGTTTCCTCTACTTTAGAAAAGACACTAAAAATCCCATCTTTTTTATTTTGATATGTTGGTTTTTGGTTCCTTGGATACTTGTTGCCTCTATGTCTATTCTTTATGGCCTGATTGCTAGATCTGATTTGAGAAACTTCTTTTTGATATTTTCAATATTGCTAGTCATCATTTTACTTGTCATAATCATATCCTGGAAGTTCTTTCATGAGCAGATCATCAATTATATTGATTCTCTTAACCTGGATATCACAAAAAGAATTTCTCCAGATAGACTTTTCCGTAGATTAGTCATTGTAATTGGAATACTAGCTGCGCTTCCGATAATGAGCCCTCTCCTATCTCTAATGGTTATGGTAATGATTTTCAGTTTCTATACAGAATCAACCATTATCACTGGATTCTTCATTGTAGCTGTATCTTTCTGGTTATCCTTTTTACTTGTCATAAATGAAACAACTCATAAAATGGGAACTGCCATGTTGAATAAAATTCAGAATATTATTGGTACAATTAGAATAAATCCAGAGATTATCTTTACAGGCTGTTTCACATTCCTTATTATTTTCGCTTTCCTTACTCCACGATTAATGAATAATAGTATCCAATACAAGTATGAAGGTCCCCAAGAAGTAATTGATTCTTATCTTGACCTTGAAATAAGTAAATATTTCACTGGTATCCAAGGCATTATCATTGATACATGTTCTGGATTTGGATCATTCCAACTAGCTCCCAATTTTCTTGGAGCATCAGAAAGGATCTCCTATATAAATAGTATTTTATCCTCGGACTACAAAGCAGAAACTTCCATTAAAATTACCGCTTATAAAAAAAATGGCCTTTCAGGGGACGAAATCCTTCAGCTTGTTCAATATGAATTTCAGTACGAGTATGGTTATTGGAACAATAGCCTTCATGTACTTGAAGACGAACACATGGGTCTAATAACAGAATTGAGTTGGGTTGAAGACAGGATTTATCTAGTACAAGAGAGCGTTTCTATGGATAATACTGTTGGCTCTGATATGCAATTTTTTCAAATCATTGCCTACCTTCCAGTTAATAACTCAATTTTAACTATTCTTGTTGGTCATACTGTTGGTTGTTATGATTAGAAATTTCCTCTAGAGGAAGCAACCTGGTGTTAACAAGATTTAAATCGTTATTAGCAGAATTAGAGAATAATAAACTGGAACCGAAAATCATCGGAACTTTAGATGGTCACTTTGAATTGATTTATTATTTTGTTTTTGCATTCCTTGCTAATAAATTTCAAACTAATCAATAAATGAAAATCAGTAGTTCAAAGAAGATGATGATTTATAACTGGCCCAAGAATTTATTGATGATTTCTTTTTTTTTGTGTGATAATTGAATTGGTTTTTTTCCTTACTCTGGCCTTTATTTCGATATCTTGGCCATTTTTAGATTGGAAAACCTTTATCATACTTCTCTACGTCCCTCTCACCTTTGTATATCTTTTAAGTGGATTACTTCCCTTTCTTATGCGTGAAATTATCTTTAATCTGGGAATGGAGAGCGTTCAATAGGATTATTATGATTTTCATGAAGGATAACTCTTAGGTTAAAAGAGAGATTTGAGCCTCTATCGACTCTTTAAGCACATCTTAGGGGTACTTAAAAATCATTTGATTTCATAAAGATGAAAATGTCAAGTTACTCCTTGGAAATATGTAAAAGTTGAGATTTGAGATATACTTTAAGATCATATCGCTGAAGGAATAAAAAGAATGGTAAAAAACTAAGTAGAAAATGACATTAATATAATATGAAAGTAATATTTTATTAGAAAGCTCCTTAGGAGGAGAAATGATAACAGATAACCTTTTAACAATCATCCACAATTGTAGATTATAATGCTGGGATACTTCTCTTAATCATAGGACAGATTCAAATTTAGATAAATTAGAGATTCTTTTAGAGAGGCAATACACTTGGGTATGAAGAAATATCAGCAAGAAGTTAGGAAAATTCAAACGAAATCACTAGAACTCTTCCTTGCATCAAGAAAGATTAAGCATATTTTCTCACAATTTCAAATGCCTCCTGTTTCATTCGAAGAAAGGATATCCCTTGCGAAAGAGAACCTCAATATCATCTATCTTACTCCTGATCAAAGAGAGATAGCTGATGAAATTGCGAAGGAAGTTGCTAGTATGATGCCGCTCAGTGACTTTGTCATCAGAGGATTTCTTTGGCGTGCAATTAGGAAGTGGCAGCAGACATATAATCAACCTATTGCTTTAGTCTCTAAGATGAACCGAACAACACAATTCAGAGTAGGAATAGAAATATTGAATTTTTTTAGATTTTTTTTGACTAGAGCAATATATATTCCAAATAAAAAACTAAAAAGACAATATCTGGACGAAATTATCCGTAAGACAAGCGAATATTATGAGGAACTCCTCTCTGTTCAAGCCTTTCTTAATAATCCTGATAACGAAGAAATTTTATTAGATTATGACATAGAGACTTGGCTAGAAGAAAATGCGGCCTTATTTCCTTGTGAAAAATGAATATTCCTTACTTTTTTCATTTATTTTATTTTTCTTTTAATCTTAATGCAAAAAGAATTATAATTAAGAGTTTATCATGGTGACTAACGATATAGAGGGCCAAGAATGACGAACACGACATTAAATCCATACGAAAAACTCGCAGAAACTCTGAACACTATACCAAATGGTTTTCCTTCAAATGATAAAGGTGTACATATTAAACTCCTCAAGTGGATTTTTACTGAAGACGAAGCTGATCTCGTTAGTAAGATGAAATTAACAGGAGCGACTGTTGAGGATCTTTCTTCACGATTAAATCTTCCCATAAAAAGTTTAGCTGACAAGCTTGAATCAATGGCAAAAAAGGGACAGGTACGTGTTATAGACACGAAAGTAGGGGAAAAAAAATTCGCTCTAATGCCTTTTATTGTAGGGATTTATGAAGAGCAATTAAACAGAATGGATAAGGAACTTGCTCAAATCTTTGAAGAATATTACCAAACAACAGAAATGAATGAGGTATTTGATAAAGGACCCCCAATATTTCGAGTGATTCCAGTGGATCGAGTAATTAAACCTGAACTAACAATCTTTCCTTATGAAAAGGCTGAGGAAATAATCAATAAAGCTAAAAGTTGGGGAATCAGAGAATGTATATGCAAAAAACAGAAAGCATTACTTGGTGAACCATGTAAATATCCTACAACAGTATGTTTAACTTTCTCAAGCAGAGAAAACGCCTATACTGAAGAATCACTCTCTAAGCCTGTTACAAAAGAGCGTGCAATAGAACTCTTAAGTGAAGCAGAGGAAGCTGGACTTGTTCACTGCTCTATGAATGTTCAAACTGAGCATTATTATATTTGTAATTGCTGTACATGTTGTTGTGGAGTCCTAAGAGGGTTAACAGAATTAAATCGACCTAGAGCATTTATCAAATCAAATTTTATAATGAATGTGGATGAGGAGTTGTGTACAGGGTGTGGTACTTGTGTTGATAGATGTCAATTTAATGCTTTAAATGTACCAGAAGAGATTTGTGAAGTTGATCTCCAAAGGTGTGTTGGTTGTGGTGTTTGTGCCATTTCATGCCCAGAAGAAGCTCTGAATCTGGTTAGACGGGATCCACTAGAACCAGAACCACCAGAAAATATCAGAGATTGGATGACTCAGAAAGCCATATCTAGGCAAGTAGATCCCTCTGATTTACTTTAACTGGTCTAGACGCCAACGAATCACTTCAACATAATTTGGGTTGATTTCACAACCAATAAATGATAACGAATGATTCAAAGTAGACAGTAAGGTGGTTCCTGCACCACTAAACCAATCAGCCACAATATCTCCTGGTTTAGCAGTGATTTCAAGGCATCGATCAACAAGTCGAAGAGGTTTTTGAGACATTATCCAATATGATTTGTCAGGAAACGCTTTCCGATAAGCTAATTCGTCCTTCTCTTTATTATTAGGAATATCCCAAACAGATCTCATCTGTTTCTTTGGTTCTTTTAATTTATCAAAAGGGTAACTTGTCTGTTTTATGGTCTCATAATTATAATTCCAAGAATCGGATTTACCTAACCACAAAATATTCTCATGAGAGGCTGTAAGGCATTTCTGTGACAAATTAGGAAAAGCATTTCGTTTAAACCAGATAATCTCGTTTATGATATTAAAATTAGTTTGAAGAGCATAGTAATTAATTATTCCAATATTGTGATAGGTCCCACACACAAATATTGTTCCTGTTGGTTTTAGAACCCTATAGCTTTCTTTCAACATTTTCTCAATTAAGATAGAATAATCACGAAACGAAAACGTATCCCAGTCTTCATTCATTATATTCCAATCCCCGCCAAAGCCCTGTTGCTTCTTGATATTTTTCATTGACAGCTTATTGCCAGATGATATACCATACGGAGGATCTGTAATAATAATATCAATGGATTCATCAGGTATGTATTTTGGTATGAATATCAGACAATCTTCGTTTATGATTGAATTAATTGGCATTTCTTCCATATTAACTCATTCCATTTTTTTTCTATTATTTAACTATCTTTTTAATCTTGAGGTAGTAAATTAACAAAACACTCTAAAAACATAAATCCTAAGATAAATGTGTCAATAACCCTCAAGGCAATTAATCAGAAATTAAATGGAAATTTTAACCATGATTAAACCTGAAGCTAAGAGTTTTGTCATAAAGACCGTTGCTACCTGGGAGGAGAAGAGAAAGGGATCTTTTATCACAACAGAATGGAAAGAGCCTTTACCTTTCAGCTGCCCTCCAGTTTTTGGAGGTACCAATCATCCCTCACCTGAGGATTTGTTTCTAGCTGCTGTTGCTACGTGTACGTTGAGTACAATACTCCAATTATGTGATAGCCTCCGTACTGAACCTGAAACCCTCAAGGTCACCACCTCAGCCGAAATTCTGTTTAATACATCAAAAAATGACTATGAATTTTCTACAATCAAATGTAAGATCAATATTAGTGGAGATGTATTTCTTCTGCAAAGGGTTTGTGATTTGATTCCAAAGTATTGTATTATTGGAAAACATATAAAACCAGCGGTTAATTATGAAATCAAGATAGAACCTGCTTCTTAGTATAAAAAAAGCTAATAATATAAGATTTAAACATTTTATCTTTAAATCACAGTATTCGGAGCAAAATATGACAATAAATAATAATAAATAGGATTCACCATCATTTCCCTTAATTATGTTGAATTCTTTGTCTTCTACAATCAGAAGAAATATAAATTGATTTATGGAAGATAAAACTACTTCCTTCTTCTAAAATTATATAAGTTAGGCCAATCAGGATGTATCTCGATTAAGGTGAGATCGAAATCTAAACGTTTTTATTGGGTTGTCTCTAGCATTCTCTTTTCCTTGATTTTACTAAGTACGGTATTCATTTATTCTAGCGCCTCCAATCATTCATTTGGAGTTAAACCAGACGATTCTTGGACTTTCATCGTAAAAAAAGCATCTCGATATTTCAAATATTCTACTGGATTATTTGATGTTATATCTTCGACAGAAGGTTATCGCTTAGGGGATGACTTAGTTCCTGAAAAAGAAAAAATAATTATGACAGTTCTTTCTACTAATAAAACAAATCTGGAAATAACAACCTACCAGCTCAGCTGGGGGAATACTTCAGTGATAGCTAATAGTTCAGAAACACTATTTGAATATGGAATCCAAGAATCATTAGGTCGTGGAGTCCTAGGCACTGGATATGAATTCTTACTCAGTAATTCAGGAGTCACTATCGGTGATTGGGTTTTTCTAGTACCTGTAGACAAATTATTGTCTTCTCCTTTACAAATCTGGAACCAATCTACTCTCCCAGGAGCATTAGAAGGAATGGAAACAATTCTAAAACTAGATGACGCAGATAATGAGCACGATTATCACATGTGGATCCGTTATGAAGGGAACATGACAAATATAGAAGAGGAAATTAGTCTTCAATTTGACTTTAGTGCAAGTTTTCGTTGGGAGAAAGACACAGGAGTACTTCTCACATATGAAATAATTACATCTATGGAAGGAAGTTACAAACAATCTCATAATGCAGAGTTTGCTTTAAATCTAGAGTTGGAAAGAACTGATTTAGATAAAATTCTAGGTAAAACTACCCCTGGCTTTGATTTGTTCATGATATTTTTCGGATTTATCCTCCTAATAATTGTTAGAACTTATTTAAGAAGAATTCCTTGATTTCACTTCTATTTCTAATCATATACCAATAGTACAATTATAATCTTGAGGATAATCTAAATAAAGTTCTAAGAAAGGGGAGAGTATTGACTCTCTAGCATTATAAAAGATTGTGAAAGTGTTGCATGAAAAAGAGTGCATAAATGCCGTGATAGTAGGTGCTGGGAATCGTGGTACATCAGTTTATGGGCAATATGCGTTAAATCATCCTGAAGAACTCCAGATTGTTGCAGTCGCAGAACCCCACCCAATCCGACGAAAACAATTTGCTCAAGCCCATAAAATTCCTTCTTCATATCAATTTAAAACTTGGGAGGATTTATTAAGTGATTCCAAACTAGCTGATGCAGCTTTTATCTGTACACAAGACCAGATGCATACTAAACCTGCATTACAATCATTAAACCTTGGTTATCATGTGTTACTAGAAAAACCAATGGCCACCACTATTACCGAATGCATCCTCTTAGTGAAAAAGGCTGAGGAGACAGGACAACAATTAATAATCGCTCAGGTGTTACGGTATACTCCTTTTTTTACTAAAATCCATGAAACCATTCGATCAGGCCGATTAGGGGATATTATAACAATTGATCTCAGAGAAAACGTCTCTTACTGGCATATGGCCCATTCTTTTGTTAGGGGAAACTGGGCTAAAGAAAGTATTTCGAGTCCAATGATTCTAGCAAAATCATGTCATGATTTAGACATTCTTTATTGGCTTGTAAGTTACCCACCACGATCTATAAGCTCATTTGGCAGCCTAACACATTTTAAACCAGAAAAAGCCCCTGAAGGGGCAACGAAACGATGTTTAGATGGGTGTCCAATAGCTGACTCCTGTAAATATTATGCCCCACGGATATATATTGATATTATTCCTCTACTTCGTATTGTACAAATCGGAGGTTCAGGCCTCCCAAAGTTTATAGGAAACATAGCCCTGAACTATCCCCATCTCTTTACAAAATTAAAGAACGCTCCTCGCTTTCGACAAGTTTATGAATATCGAGGATGGCCAGTTTCTACCATTACAGAAAATTTATCTTTAGAGGGAAAATGGGAAGCTTTGCGAACAGGTCCTTATGGGAAATGTGTTTATTTTGCTAATAACGACGTTGTAGATCATCAAGTAACTATTATTGAATTTGAAAACAACACAACTGCTACTTTTACAATGCATGGACATTCACATATAGAAGGCCGCACAATTCGCATTGATGGTACAAAAGGCTCTCTAATCGGAGAGTTTCTTTCCACAGGAGAAAAATTAGTTTTTTATGATCATTTTAAAGAGACTGAAGAAATCATTATTGATCAAAAAATGCGATTTGATACTGAAAGCGGGCATGGTGGTGGAGATCCTGGATTGATAAAAGCGTTTCTTGATTCTTTACGCCTTGGTCATGAAAAACCCCTAACGAGCGCCAAAGCTTCACTAGAAAGTCATTTAATGGCGTTTGTGGCAGAAGAAGCGCGAATAACTAATAGAGTCATCCAAATGGAAGAATTCAAGAAAGGATTACAATAAATAATCAGTATTTAATTTTGTTCGCTAAACCTGATTTTCCACATTTTTTACTCCAAAGAAAGATTTTGAAAACTTAAATAGATAACTAATATTAACGATTCTTTTGCTACTAAATTTAAAAATCAATGATATTTCTGATCACTGAGTTAAATGGTGCTTATTATGGACTCAATCTACGAAGAAATGGCAGCAAGTGTTGTTGAACTCGATATGGAGAAAGCAAAAAGCCTCGCTCAAAAAGCTTTAGATGAACAACTCCCTTTACTCGAAGCAATCGAAAAGGGTTTTGGTGTAGGGATTAAAAGGGTTGGGGACTTATGGGATGCAGGTGAATTCTTTCTTCCTGAGCTCATGAGAGGAGCTCAAGTAATGCAAGAAGCAGTGGACATTATAACACCTCATCTTGAAGATTCTGAAGCGAGAGAAACAAAAGGTAAGGTTGTGATGGCGACTATCGAGGGTGACATCCACACTATAGGGAAAACTATAGTAGCTACTATGTTGAAAGCCAATGGATTTGAAGTTATCGATTTGGGTGCGGACGTCAAAGCTGAAGTTATCATCACTGAAGCAGAAAAACATCAAGCTGATCTCATTGGAGTTTCCGCTCTATTAACAACAACCATGATAGGTCAAAAGAAAGTTATAGAATTACTCGAACAAAAGGGAATAAGAAACAAATTCAAAGTTATGCTTGGCGGCGCCCCTGTTACTTCAAAATGGGTAGAAGAATGTAAAGCAGATGGTTTTGCAGAAAATGCTGTTGCTGCAGTAACTAAAGCGAAACAACTTCTTGGTCTTTCTTAAATCGACGAAAATAAATGGATGAGGTTTTATGGACTTACTCTCTCTCTTAAAGGAAAAGAAGATTTTATTATTTGATGGGGCAATGGGGACTGAACTAATGAGTAGGGGTTTAAAACCTGGGGAAGCTCCTGATAAATGGAACATAGATCGTCCTGAGGTCATCAGGGAGGTTTTTGAACGATATTACAACGCTGGGAGTGATTTAGTTCAAACTGCCACTTTCAGAGCAAATGGTGTTGCTCTTGAAAAGTATGGTATTCAGAACCTTCTTGAAGATATTAACAAGAGCTCTGGGGAAATATTAAGGAGTGTATGCCCTCCAAATAAATGCGTGATAGGTGATATTGGACCTAGTGGAGAATTCCTCCCACCTGTAGGTAAGGCATCTATTAATGATTTAAAACAGGGCTTTCAAAAGCAAGCACGTGCTCTTTCACCCTTCATTGACGCTTGGCACATTGAAACTTTCTCTGATATACAAGAAATGAAAGCAGCAATTCTAGCTGTTCAAATTGAATCAAATAAGCCTATCATTGCTAGTATGACTTATAAAAAGACTCCTAAAGGATACTTTACAGTTATGGGGAATTCTTTAGTTGACTGTGTTTCTGAACTGATCGAGACTGGAGTAGCAGTTATTGGATCGAATTGTACTCTAAGTAGTAACGATTTCGGAGAACTGATACAAGTCATGAGAACTGTAGCACCAAAATATCCTCTCTCAATTAAACCAAACGCGGGAAATCCACAACTGGAAAATGGAAAATCAGTATATAAACAAACTCCTCAGGAGTTTGTTAATGACCTTGAACAAATCCTCAAACACGATGGGCAGATTGTTGGAGGATGTTGTGGTACTGGACCAACCCACATACAATTGCTTCGTATTATTATAGATAAACTCACAGGAGGATAATCTTTGACTATCTTAAGACCAAAAATCGAATTATTAACAGATGAATACATAAAAAAGATCTTTCAAGAAGCGAAATCTATCCTTCATACTCAAGGGGTAGTGATTGAAAACTCTGAAGCACAGAGATTATTAGAAGAAGAGGGCGTTAACCATGAAGGATTGAGCTACTTCATTCCTGAGGATTTAATCGATAAATTACGAGCTCATGTTCCTTCTGAAATAACTTTATTCGACCGAAATGGGAAAGAAAAGATTCATTTATCCACAGACAATATTCATTTTGATCCTGGGTCCGCAGCAATATATATCCAAGATTTAAAAACAAGAAATATCCGAGAGGCCTTATCATCCGACTTTATTATGTTTTCAAGAGTTGTTGAGCATTTAACTTATCTTGATGCTCAATCAACAGCTATTGTATATTCAGATGTCCCACCAGAGGCCCAAGATTGGCACCGATTATATCTCGCTTTATTAAACTGCTCTAAACCTGTTATTACAGGGACTTTTCGAAAAGAAAGCTTTACGATTATGCGTGATCTATTAGAAGTAATGAGAACTTCTGATAGAAAGTTAGAGGAAAAACCACTTGCTATCTTTGATGCTTGTCCAAGTCCTCCTCTCATGTGGTCAGATCTTACCACACAATCCGTAATTGATGCAGCAAAAAGTGGAATTCCATCCGAATTCGTAAGTATGCCTCTTGCTGGATCAACCGCCCCTATTTCATTAATTGGCTGTGTTACTCAACATACAGCAGAGAGTTTAGCGGGCCTTGTAATTGCTCAACTTGCAAAACGAAAGGCACCGATTATATGGGGGGGATCCCCAGCTGTATTTGATATGAAATTTGGTACAACTCCAATGGGTGCTATTGAAACAATGATGATAAATATTGCAGATGCTCAAATGGGGAAGTTCTTAAAACTCCCAACACATGCTTATATGACTTTATCTGATTCCAAAGTCCCAGATGCCCAAGCTGGGTTCGAGGGAGGTATGGGAGCTCTTCTAGCAGGACTTGCAGGAATCAATATGATATCTGGGCCTGGGATGTTAGATTTTGAGTCGACCCAGAGTTTTGAGAAGGTAGTCATTGATAATGAGATTGCAGGTATGGTAAAGAGACTTATTCAAGGAATTACAGATCATGGTGAACCTTTCGCTCAGGAAGTCCTCATGGATTATGATCCTAGCGTTTCACTTTTATCACACCCCACAACACTGCAGCTATTTAGAAAAGAACTTTATATTCCATTTCTAATTGATGGTTTCCAGGTAATAAACAGAGAAACTCGTGATTCATGGAAAGCAAGTGGTGAAACATCAGCACGGAAAAGAGCGAAAGAAATAGCAATGAAATTAAGTAAACGTCCTAACATACAACCAATAGACGACCAATTGAAACGAGACTTAGATAAAATAGCTAAAAACAATCTAAATTAAATCTGGATAGACTATTGATTACATTTTATAGTTTGTTATCTTTGATTATGTCATTAGTCTTTCTTAGGGTGACAAAGAATCCACTTAATGTATTATTATGATGTTTGATAATTTGTTGTGCTGTAAGAAGCTGGGAATCCCATGTGCTATGGGCATCTTCAACCAAGACTACTTCATAACCAAGACTAAAAGCCCTCCGACACGTAGTATCAATACAGTACTCAGATTGAAGGCCAACAATAATTAAATTATCAATTTTCATCTTTTCTAGTTCGGATTTTAGAGAGGTTTGATTGAAAGCATCAGGTGTCGACTTCTGAATTACAATATCCCCTTCAATGGGGGCAATAATAGGATGAATATCCCATCCTGGAGTACTTGGTTCATCAGGGTCACCCTTTTTACCGTTATTTTGCACATAAATAATTGGGGCATCAAGAGATCGAATTCGAGTTATCAACGAAAGGACATTTGAGAGTAATTCTTTCCCCTTATAAATAGGATTTAGTCCAGTAAAATTTCCTACTTGCATATCAATGACCACTAAAGCTAAGTTATTCATGAAAATCCAACCCGTTCAATGATAATTATGTTTTCAGTATTAGTTCATATGAATCTTTATGTTTGTTCTGTAAAAATTGATAAATGCAATGAAGCTTTAAAGCATTCTGATTGAACTACTAATTCTTCATTAATATTTTAATTTTTATGAGTGTGGAACCTAATGACTGAAAATATTATATTCATAGATGTTAAAACTTTACATAGTTTTATGCAAGATGTTTTCATTGGTCTTAAAGTGCCAAAAGAAGAAGCAAAAATTTGTGCTGATATCCTCATAAGTTCAGATCTTCGAGGAATAGAATCTCATGGTGTTCAAAGACTAAAAATGTATTATGATCGTATTATTGCCAATATTCAAAACCCCCAGACAAAATTGGAGATAGTTAAGGAAACAGAAACCACTGCATTGATAGATGCAGGTCATGGGATGGGACATGTTGCAGCTTTTCGTGCGATGGAATTAGCAATAAAAAAAGCTCAGCAGTATGGAACAGGAGCTGTTGCAGTTAGAAATTCAACTCATTTTGGTATAGCTGGTTATTATGCACTTATGGCAATTAATGAAGGAATGATCGGGATAACAATAACAAATGCTCGTCCGTCTATTGCTCCTACTTTTGGAGTGGAACCTATGCTTGGTACTAATCCTCTCACTATCGGTTGCCCAACAGATGAACCTTTTCCTTTTCTTATTGATTGTGCTACCTCAATAACTCAACGAGGTAAGATAGAAGTCCTAGCAAGGACAGAAACACCAACTCCATCAGGTTGGGTGATAAAAGAAAATGGTGAAACATCTACAGATACAGTTACCATACTAAATGACTTGATCAAAGGAACAGCAGCATTACTTCCTTTAGGAGGGGTTGGTGAAATCCTTGGTGGACATAAAGGATATGGATATGGAACTGCTGTTGAAATATTATCTGCTGCCTTAACAGGAGGCCCCTTTATGAAAGATTTAACTCTTGAGAAGGGGTATAAACTGGGTCATTTCTTCCTAGCCATAAACATCGAGAGCTTCCTTCCGCTCAATACTTTCCAAAAGATCGCAGGAGATATTGTGAGAGGATTAAGAAACTCTACAAAGGCTCCAGGTCAAACTAGGATATATACTGCTGGTGAAAAGGAATATGAAATGGAGATTGATCGTCATAAAACAGGTATTCCTATTAACTCGTCAATTCTTCAAGATATGCTTATAATGCAAAAAGAACTAAGATTAGATGAATACAATTTCCAATAATCATGCTTGTAATCACCAATCATTTCTGGTGATTTCCTTTTGACTATCCTCTATCCTTCGTGCGCCTAGACAAACGCGACAGGTTTTGAACTGTTTTCGAGCAAATGGAGTGTGTCTTCCACAAATTTGGCAATGACGATATTCAACAAATGCTTTTTTCTGGTTTCCTTCCCAATAGTGTGAAACAATCATTGTTGTAGAAGTAACCTCTTTATCTGGATTAATTTGGAGCTCAAAAGCACTTTGCCCAAAAAGTATTTCGTGTGAAACTACTAGTCCAAAGGACGAAACGTTGATACATTGGGTTTTATTTATATATTCTGAATATCCTCCACAATAATGGACGTGGCCAAAGATTGAAAGAAGTGGTTGAAATTCTTCAATAAGCTCTCGCAAATAATATGACCCAATGTGACGCCCTCCCAGACTAGAAAAGTCGAGGAGACCCCGAGGGGGGGTATGAGTGAAAAAGATGGTTTGTTGGATTTCCTCTGGACGTAAACCTTGGATCATATGTTGAAAGTCTTTGAGGATTGCAGGTTCATCCCAGCATTTTCCAGAATGATCATCTGTGGTTTTATTCGCATCAGCATATCCCAATACCGGAATCCCTTTGATATATTTGACTTTATTATGACAATCTTGAAGGTTAGGAAATGTATTACAAAACCACTCACGTAACTCATCAGTCACGGGAGTTTCATGGTAAGGTTTTCCTTTTTCAAAATCCATAACATCCGTATTTCCCCAAATGAAATAAACTGGAACTTTTCCTTTGTTCAAAGCATTAAATACTGGGTCATTCCTCAATTGGTCTTTAATTTGATTAATATGGTGCGTATCCATTCCTAGATTCCAAAAGTAGTCTTGAAGATCACCAGCAATTAGAATAGCATCTGGTTTACGTTGAATAAGATTTTGCAATAATTTTTCCTGTTGAACCACTCTAATATTGCTAGGAAGAGAGACTGGATTGCCTTGGTGAAGATCAGATATGGCAATAAGTTTAATCTTCAATTAGCTAACCTCTCGAAAACCTAAAACAACAGAGCAATACTTCTGGGAAAATATTATTTTGTAATAGTTTTTACTTTCAATTCCTATTGTAATAGAAAAAATTTTGTGTAGTTTTCCATAGTTCAATAATTTTTTCTATAAAGCAAGTTAAAATCGAATTGAACAAATAAATAAAACATCATTATTGAGATAAAAGCTCATGGAATACAGTTTATCGTGAAATTCTGATGACATACTGCTTTATCACAACATTCGTTGCTTTTACTTGTAAGACAATTCGTTTAATCTCAGAAATATTCTATGAAGAAAGAGAAAATTCTATCAACAAAAAATAATTAAGATGCATTTTATTTTAAAGTGTAAAGAAATTTGATTCAAATATGTAACGAATCAATTTAATTTTTAAAAAGGAACATCTAATAATGAAAGTTTCTTCAAAATCCCCAGGAACAAGACTTAAAGAAGCTCTTGGTCAAGAGAAACCCTTACAAATTGTGGGAACGATCAATGCCCTCATGGCTATGATGGCAAAACGTGCTGGTTTCCGTACACTCTATCTATCTGGTGCAGGTGTAGCAAATGCATCCTATGGATTACCCGATTTGGGTATAACTACCCTTGATAATGTCGCGGAAGATGCTCGACGTATTACTGATGTTGTAGATCTTCCTTTATTGGTTGACATTGACACTGGTTTTGGAGCGACTGCCTTTTCTATTGCTCGAACAATCAATACATTAGAAAAAGTAGGAGTTGCAGGAGTCCATATAGAGGATCAGGAAGCCCAAAAACGATGTGGTCATCGTCCCAGAAAAAAGATAGTGTCAACAGAAGAGATGTGTGATCGAATTAAGGCAGCTGTTGATGCTCGTAGGGATCCTGACTTTATGGTAATGGCTCGAACAGATGCCTTAGCTAATGAAGGGCTTCAAGGGGCTATTGATAGGATCCACCAATATATTGACGCTGGTGCAACCGCAGTTTTCCCTGAAGCTTTCACATCACTGGAAGAATATAAAACCATCACTGAAGCCATATCCGTACCAGTTATAGCTAATATTACAGAATTTGGAAAGACACCTCTATTTACTGTAGAAGAATTAAGGGGAGCAGGAGTATCCATGGTTCTATATCCCCTTACCGCTTTTCGTGCAATGAATAAAGCAGCAGAACACGTCTATTCGATTCTCCGAAGCCAAGGGACGCAAAAATCTTTAATTGATAGAATGCAAACACGTGCGGAACTGTATGAATTACTAGACTATTACCGTTGGGAAAACATACTTGATAGGTTAGGAGAGAAGAAAAATGCCTAAAAGAAAACTGGAAGTGACTTACAAAATAGATCCTGGATTGCGTGGTGTCGATGTTGGCACAACTTCAATTTGTCCTGTAGGCGAAGAAGGGATACATTTATCTTATCGAGGTTATTTGATTGAGGATTTAGCAAGAAATTGCACATATGAAGAAGTATCCTACCTTCTCATCCACGGTGATCTTCCGAATAAAGACCAGTTGTCAGAATGGACGTCGCAACTTAATAACAATCGTTTTTTACCAGAACCTTTGAAAAATGTACTTAATGATTTACCAAAAGATACTCATCCAATGGCTCTACTGCGGACAGCTATATCCACTCTAGGAACAATTGAACCTGAGGAAGGATTAAAAGGAAAACCTCAAGCACTTCGGATCCTAGGTATTCTACCAAGTATCATCGGTTATTGGGAGAAGAAACAAAGTTCTTATGACAAAGAAGTTCCTCTTGATTCCTCAGAAGAAACGATGGCTGGATATCTTTTCCACATGATTAAAGGGGAGATACCAACCGCTCTTGAAAAGCAAACATTGGATATGTCACTGATACTTTATGCAGAACACGAATATGCAGCATCTACATATGCTGCTCGCGTTTGTGCCTCAACACTAGCTGATTATTATTCATGTATAGCAACAGCAATTGGAACGCTTTCAGGTCCTCTCAATGGAGGAGCAAATGAGGCAGCCATCAAATTATTATTAAGTCTTAAAGACGTTGACCATGCTGAAACAGAGGTACGCCGTATGTTCCGAGAAAAGGAATTAATAATGGGTTTCGGTCATGCAGTCTATGCAGATCATGATCCTCGGTCATTAGTAGTTAAAGAACGAGCTCGTGAATTAATTAAAGGAAAAACCCAGTTTAAAACACTTTTTGAAATAGCTGAAGCTGTTGAAAGAGTAATGTGGGAAAAAAATCTCTTTCCAAACTTAGACTTCTATACTGCAATAGTATACCATATATTAGGTATTGATCCTCCCCTCTTTACACCAATATTTGTTGTAAGCAGGTCAAGCGGATGGGCTGCTCATATTTTGGAACAACGTGAAAATAATAAGTTAATTCGCCCTACAGCGAAATATATAGGCCCAAAAGAGCGAGAGGTTCTTCCTCTTTCCGAAAGAGCATAACATGCTCCCTTACTGATTTCTTTGAGAGATTTAACTTAAATATAGAAAAAAGGTAGTTGAAAGATGTCAAACAAAATAGATAAAGAAATGGTCGATATGGCAAAATATGTTCTGGAATATACTCCTGATTCTGATGAAGCATATAATACAGCACGTCTTTGTTTAATGGATAGCATTGGTGGTGCAGTTCTAGCATTACGATTCCCTGAATGTACCAAAATGTTGGGACCTGTCGTCCCAGGAACCATTGTCCCCCACGGCTCTCGTGTTCCTGGTACAAAGTATGAGCTCGACCCTCTCACTGCTGCATTTAATATCGGGATTTTGATTCGCTGGTTAGACTACAATGATACTTGGTTAGCAGCAGAATGGGGGCACCCAAGCGATAATTTGGGAGCGATTTTAAGTCTGGCCGACCATATATCCCGTAAAAATATTGCTAATGGATTGGAGCCGCTTAATATACGGGATGTTTTCACCTGGACGATTAAAGCTTATGAAATTCAAGGGGTGATGGCTCTGGAGAACAGTTTTAATCAACGTGGTATTGATCATGTAATCCTGGTTAAACTGGCTAGTGCTGCTATAGCAGCTGGTATGCTTGGTTGTAATGAGATGCAAACTATCAATGCTATATCTCAGGTTTGGTGCGATATAGGGCCTTTAAGGACATATCGTCATGCTCCAAATACTGGTAGTAGAAAGAGCTGGGCAGCAGGGGATGCAACAAGCCGAGGTGTCTTTCTCGCTATGCAGTCATTACGAGGAGAAATGGGTTACAAGACTTGCCTTAGTGCACCTAAGTGGGGCTTTTATGATCGTTTATGGGATGGAGGTCGGTTTAAATTTCAACTCCCTTATGGAACTTATGTAATCGAGAATGTTCTATTCAAAGTTGGTTATCCTGCGGAATTCCACGGTCAATCTGCGGTTGAAGCTGCAATTCAGCTTCATCCAAATGTTATTAATCGCCTAGAAGAGATAGAGAAAATAGAAATTATTACACATGAAGCAGCAATTCGTATCATAGATAAAAAAGGGCCTTTACACAATCCTGCAGATCGAGACCATTGTCTTCAATATATGGTTGCTATTGCATTATTGAAAGGGAATGTAGTTTACGAAGATTATGAAGATGAATTTGCTTCTAATCCACATATCGATATGTTAAGGGAAAAAATGGATGTTAAAGAAGAACTCCAATATACGAAGGATTACCATGATCCTGAAAAACGATCTATAACAAACTCAGTTCAAGTTTTCTTCAAAGACGGAACTAATACAGATAGAATTATGATTGAATATCCATTAGGTCACAGAAGAAGGAGAAAAGAAGCAATTCCGTTATTAGAAGAGAAGTTCAATAATAACATCTCAGCTCGTTATCCAGTAAAAAAGGTAGAAGATCTCATAGCATTGTTTAAAGATCAGAAAAGATTAGAACAGATGCCTGTTCATCTATTTATGGAGTTTCTTCAAGCTTAAGATCATAAAACTTCCATACCTCTTTTTTCTTTATATCAGAATCAAAATAAAAATGGTAAAGAATTTTGTTTTATGAGTTTAAAGGAGAAAAATTCTTTATAAATCCCAGAGACGACCGACTCGTAATCAATTCTCAACTCTCATTATATAAACAGGGCGGTATAGATCAATGAAACAATATTCCTCGTATAAAGAAGCTCATAATCTATCTCTCGAAGATCCTCAGAAATTTTGGGCACAAGAAGGTGAAAAACTACACTGGTATAAGAAATGGGATAAAGTCTTAGATGATTCAAATTATCCTTTTTTCAAATGGTTTGTTGGAGGGAAAACAAATCTATGTTATAATGCGGTAGATAGACACGCTCTAGGATCTAAAAGAGGAACAGCCGCATTAATCTGGGAATCTCCAGAAACAAATCAATCTCGTGTCTACACATTTTATCACCTATTTAGAGAAGTTAACAAGTTTGCAGGAGTACTTAAAAATCTTGATGTTAAGAAAGGAGATCGTATCATCATTTATATGCCAATGATTCCTGAAGCAATAATTGCAATGCTAGCTTGTGTACGAATTGGGGCTATTCACTCTGTAGTATTTGCAGGTTTTAGCCGAGAATCTCTTGCTGGTAGAATAGACGATGCAAAACCAAAATTAATTCTAACATGTGATGCAGGGAGCAGGAATGGAAAGGTTGTCAAATTAAAAGAGATTGTTGATGATGCAATAGAAATTGCAGAAGAAAAATCAAGTCGGGTACTAGTCTACAACCGCAATCTAAACCCCGATTGTCCTAAGCAGGAAGGAAGAGATCTAGATTGGCAAGAACTCTTAGAAACAATAAGTATGTCCTATGTAGAACCAGAAAAATTAGATTCTACTGATCCAAGTTACATCCTCTATACATCAGGAACAACTGGGAAACCAAAGGGAGTTGTACGGGACACAGGTGGCTATATGGTTTCATTATACGCATCAATGAAACAAATTTACGACTGTGAACCTGATAGAGACGTATACTTCTCTACTAGCGATATTGGATGGGTCGTTGGACATTCATACATCGTATATGGACCTCTTCTTCTGGGAATTCCAACGATTCTATTTGAAGGAACACCAGTTTATCCTAATCCAGATTCTTGGTGGAAAGTAATGGAAAAATATGGGGTTACTTGTGTTTTTTCTGCGCCAACAGCTCTTCGCATCCTCAAGAAATTTCCATTAAAATGGATTAAGGATCACGATCTATCATCTTTACGGTATTTTTTCTTAGCTGGGGAACCTCTAGATGAACCTACTTATTACTGGGCTAAAGAGATCCTTGGTACAAAAATTGTAGATCATTACTGGCAAACTGAATCTGGTTGGAGTATTTTAACTGGACGATGCATAGAAGATCTACCAATAAAACCTGGAGCGGCTGGTGTTTCAGCAATGGGTTATGATCTCTTAGTTGTTGATGAGCAAGGCAATGAAATGCCTTTTGGAGAGAAGGGAACACTAGTTTCACGAGCACCATTACCACCAGGTACTTTAATGACTATCTATGGTGATGATGAGAGATATAAAAGAACTTATTGGGAAGTATTTCCTGATAAGCAATACTATTACACGGGTGATTATGCAATTAAAGATAGTGAAGGTTATTTTAAAGTACTAGGTCGTGCAGATGAGGTAATAAAGATTGCAGGTCATAGACTAGGTACTCGTGAAATTGAGGAAGCAGTTTCATCACATGATGCTGTAGCTGAGACTTCCTGTATTGGTGTAGAAGATAAAATAAAGGGTACCGTTGTTATTGCTTTTGTTGTTCTGAAAGAAGGTATTGAACCATCAGAAGAACTGAAAAAAGAAATAATTCAAATTGTAAGGAATGACATAGGCCCCATTGCTGCGCCAAAAGGAGTCGAAATTGTTAAGATGTTACCCAAAACTCGCAGCGGTAAGATTATGCGTAGAATTATGAAAGGAGTGTATGAAGGGAAAAAATTAGGAGATTTAAGCACAATCGAAGATGATACAAGCATCATGGAAGTAGCTGCAGCTATTGAACTAATGAAAGACATAAGTAAAAAGTAATCTCTATAAAATTATATTATTTAATAACAAGCATTAATAGACAAAATTATTTTTGTCTCAACACGATCATTTAAGGTGTGAAACATGTCTTATTATTATGAAGCCAAAACAAGACAATTTACTGGTTATGACATTAAAGTCGATGCCTATCGGCATCTAGGTATTGCGTTAATGCTAGCTACCATCACTGTTGGTATAATGTTATGGCTTGATGTCCCAATTATTTTCTATTGGGTAGGAAGCGCGGGGGAATTCATTATCATCATGATATTGTTGTTTTCAGCGTTATTCCGTTGGCAATTCAGTGAATCTACTGCTACTATCTTATTATATACTTTTGCTGTCTGTAGCTCCATAACACTTTCTTTACTAGTTTATATAGCTCTTGCTCTAGATGTTGCCTTAGTTGTTGGAGCTGTTGGTACAACCACAATCGTCATTCTAGCGGCATATCTATTTTCAGGACATACATACAAAAGGATCGGTCAAATAACGAAATTGGTAATCATTTTGGTTATTTGTTTTTTCATTCTTGCCTTATTTGGATTCTTTTTTTTCAGTGCAGATCCTCTATTTTACCTACTAATCAGCTTATTAGGAGCAGCTATTTTCAGTATTTACATGTTCATTGATTTTGCACGTTTAGAAAACAGAATGTTCTCTTCACCAGCTCTCATGGCATTATGGTTATTCTATGATATAATTTACTTACTCAAAGAGCTTTTAATGATTTTCATCTACCTTTTTGGTGGAAGTAGAGACTAAACAAGCGTATCCTTATTTCTTCCAGTTGAAATACTTTCATTGCTTATTTCACGAAGATGATTTAATGATGAACATAATTCAACAACGAAAACTCTCACGTAAGGAGATCTTTCTCTACTCCACTGGAAATTTCGGTATATCGATTATCAATGCATCTATTTTGGGATTTGTATTATACTTCTACCTGACAGAGGGAATGACAGGTGTTAGTCTCGAACCTTTAGTCATAGGAGCATTAGTAGGAACAGCATTAATGGTTGGGAGAGTAGTAGATGCATTTGTAAATCCAATAGTTGGTTGGTTGTCTGATAACACAAGGTGGAAAAAATGGGGACGGCGCCGACCATTCGTACTGGTTGGAATCGTTCCAATGACTATTAGTTTCATTCTTTTGTTTAATCCTCCACTTTTCGTGTTAACTCTCTTTCCTAATGGATTGGGAGAAATCCTACTTATTGGTTTTCTCTTTGTTATTATATCCATTTTTGATGCATTATTCACTTTTGTTTTTGTACCAATTTATGCTCTTTTACCTGAAATTGCCCCAACATCGAAAGAACGCATAACATTGGCAGTATGGGGAAACATATTTGCTATTCTCGCGAATATTGTCGGTGTAGTGATTGCACCTATTCTATATGACCGCATTGGATTCTCAATGACAAGTATCGTATTAGGAGTCATTGTCCTCGTAACTATAGTTGCTGTTCTACCAATCGAGGAAATGCCTACTGATGACATCCAGAAACAACCACGAGTGCCACTCATGGAATCATTACGCATTAGCCTACAAAACGATTCTTATCAGATTTATCTAGTAAATCAGATTGGAATGCAATTTTCATTCCGAATATTAAATGCAGTAATGCCCTTCTTTGCAGTCAGTGTACTTTTTCTTGAACTCGATGAGCTAATGATCGTAACAGCGCCTTGGATCATAGTTGCCATTATCAGCTTTCCAATTTGGGGAGTATTAGCACAACCACGGTTTCTTGGAAAGAAAAGGGCATTCATTTTATCGATGGTAATATTTACATTCCCTCTCCTTCTAAATTTCCTATTTCTTATATCACCAGGAAACTTATTCATAGCATTCCTAATGATTTGCCTTATTGGTTTTGGAATGGGTGGTTTATGGATTTTTCCTCCTACTATTGTTGGTGATATAGTTGATGATGAAGAACGACGATTGGGATTACGAAGAGAGTCGATGTACTATGCTTTCCAAGAATTCACTGAAAAGTTGGCTATTGCTGTTGCTGTTTTTCTTGAAGGTGTTATTTTGGGAGCATTTGTAAGCGAAAAAATCCTCCATCCTGATTATCCTGAAGAATTAGGAATTTACTATTATATTTATGACCCATTAGGTCCAATCTTATTAATGGGTGTTTTTGCGTTCATCCCCATGTTAATAGCACTGTTAATCTTCACAAGATTCCCAGATAAATTGATTATAGAGGAAGCTTAGAGTGATCTTAATCGAATCCGCAAGTCAAAAAGATCAAATAATTGCCTATCAGGAATCTAAATATTCCCAATAAGCTAAATTCTCCCCCCATTATTTTTTTGAAGAGAGAATTATCAATGAGTCATATTAAATGGAAAGAAACAATTCACTCTGATGGATCAAAAGATTTCCTAACTCCATCCAATCCAGACTTAGGGGACAAAATCAAAATTAAGATCAGGTTATATAGAAAGAATCCTATCAAAGAGATTTTTATTTGCTGTGCACCAGAAGGCGAAGAATTCAATATTCTTATGAAAAAGTCAAGTGAAGAAGAATTTTTTTCTTATTATGAAGCAGAAACAAAAATAATTACAAAATCCTTCAATTATAGATTCATGCTTATTTCAGAAAAAGACCAATATTGGTTCAATGCACATGGTTTAACCTCTCATATGCCATCTGATATAAGAGACTTCAAAATAATTTCTGATTTTGAAGATCCTAGTTGGATTAAACGATCAATATTTTATCAGATTTTCCCAGATAGATTTTTTGATGGAAATCCAAAAAGGAACGTGAAAAATAATGAGTATATGTATCGAGGAAGATCACCTATATTAAAGAAGTGGGGGGAACCGCCTGAGTCTTATAAAACAGGAAGTTTTCACATCGATTTTTATGGGGGTGACCTTGAAGGGATAAGAAAAAAAATACCTTATTTTAAAATGATTGGTATTAATGCTCTTTACTTAAATCCAATTTTCAAGTCTTTGTCAAACCACAAATATGATACAATCGATTATAAAAATGTAGATGAGCATTTAGGCACTAATATAGAGTTTGTTAATCTTGTTAATGAATTACACCAAAATGGTATTAAAATAATCCTTGATGGCGTTTTTAATCATACTGGGGTTAATCATCCATGGTTCAAAAGTGCACAGAGCGATAAAAATAGTCCATATTATGAATATTTTATTTTTCATACCCATCCTGATGATTATTTATGCTGGTTAGGCCATAAATCCTTACCAAAACTTAACTATAAATCAAAAAAAGTAAGAGATGATATTTTTCGTGAAAAAGATTCTATTGCTCAATACTGGCTTAGTGAACCTTTTAACATTGATGGCTGGAGAATTGATGTAGCAAACATGCTTGGAAGGCAACAGGATTTCCAAGAGTATAAGAAGATTTGGGAGGAGTTTCGATATAACGTAAAAAATGTTAAAAAAGATTGCTATCTCATGGGGGAGCATTTCTTTGATCCAACTGACCTGTTAAATGGAACGAGATTAGATGGTGTTATGAATTACCGTGGTTTTTACCAACCATTCCTTAAATGGATTCTAAAGAAGGATATTGTTAGTATTTATGATCCCCCTAGATACTATCGAAAATCTATCCAATTCAATTATTCCACCATTGATATGGATCAACAAATGGCAGATTTCCGTTCACTTCTACCGTTTCAAATTCAACTGCTTAACTATAACTTATTAAACTGTCATGATTTACCAAGATTTATTACACTAGTAGATATGAATATAAATAAGGTTAAATTAGGAATAACTTTCCTATTTTCTTATATTGGTGTCCCATCGATATATTATGGAGATGAAGTAGGACTAGAGGGAGAACAAGATCCTGATTGCAGAAGATGTATGATTTGGGATAATGATAAGTGGAATAAAGATATCTTGGTGAATTATAAACGCCTTATTAAGATCAGGAGAAACTCAAAAGCTTTACAAGAAGGATCCATCAAAACTCTTTATTGTGATCAGAAGATATACTGTTATTCTAGATTTATTGAAGATGAAATTATTATTGCAGTATTTAATAACTCCAATAGAGCTAAAGAGGTTAAAATTCCAGTATGGAAAATTGGTCTTGTTAATGGTTTAGTATATGACTTGATAACTGACAATGAATTTATCGTTGAGAATGGAGCGTTGATTTTTGAAATAAAACCATATGGTTCAACCCTCTTTTCAAATATTAAATCTCTTTCTTCTAAATAAATAGAAGACGAAGATTGCTAAAATTCCAAGGAAAAATGGAAATACTGTTGATTGGTTTGTCGGTTGAGTAGAGGAAACAGTATTAGTTTTTTTATTAAAAGTGTCATAAGAAGTTATCCTAGATGTTTCATGAGAAGTTATATTGTTCTCAGTACTTCCAGATGAAGGAGTTGAGATGATACTACTGGTAACTGAGGTTAAATCATTGGTATTTGATGACAAGGATGTATTTTGAGGAGTGTCTACATGGGGTAAAAGATATATTAGAATATCATCTAAGTGCGCTCGCCAGTTGCCCCAAGAGTGGCCCTCATTGATTTCTTGATAGAGAAAAGAATATTTTTTTTCTGTCATCGTTTTATTCATTTCTTTATTGAGAGTATAAAGATCCGTTCCTCCAGCAATTGATTTTTCAAACGTACCGATATCAAAATAGAATTTTGTATCAGGAACTCGGCTCCCTAACGTAAATATTAGATCATACGGAAAATAACCAGATTGAGAGGCAATTAATCCAAACAGATTCTCTCGATTAAAACCAACGAAAAAAGATATGTAACCACCCAAAGATGCTCCCATCATTCCTCTTTCAGAACGATTTTGGCTAGTACGATAGTTTTTATCGATATATGGTAAAACTTCAAGAGTCAAAAAATCTAGGAAGGTATTTTTATCATAAAAATACTCATTATTTCTTTCACCTGGATAAGGGGGAATGAAAATGATTATTGCTTCCCGTACTAAATCATGAAAGAGTAGATAATCAAACACATTAGCAAATTTAGCTAGATCAACGTATTCAAAACCATCTGTAACATATAAAGAAGGATATGTTTTAGAACTGTTTGGATTATAATTTGGTGGTAAATAAACCTGAATGTTTCTATAATTCTCAAAAGCTGAACTATAGAAGTTTCTAATTAGTTTAATTGTCCCGTGTGTGATATTATCATAATGGTTTATTGCAGGATCAGGGTGGTAATTTGGCATTACGATTTCATTATTATTACCATAACCACCCATTATTAATTGGTCATTCTCTGGATCTAATGTCCATGTTCCATCAATCACAAACTTGTAATCTAATCTAGCATCAAGAGGAAAAGACTTTGTTAAGTACCATAATTCTGTATCATTGATTCTTAACAAAGGTTCACCAGTCCATCCATTGAAATCTCCTGCAACTAAAACGGTAGTGTGGTTCCCGATAAATAGGAAAGTGCAATTTCGTTCCTCAATCACAGGGATATTGTTTTTTGAACGCTGATCATTTAGGTAGGATTGAATTAATTGAATTTTCTCCGTTTTATTTGCCAAATTGACCTGTAATAAAAAATCTTGAAAAGATGTGAATTGTTCTTCTAAAGAAACATTGACAAAATTGGAAAAAGAAATTATAGTGCATAATAAAACCAGTATAATCGTTTTTCCTGTCACTATCCTAATATTAATCACGACCATTTCTTAGAAATTATGTTTTATTTTATTGCAGTGAAGTATATTCAAATTTAAATTCTGGAATTGAAGATAGCGTTATTTCTAGCATAAAAACTAGTACATTATTGAAAATTTCCATCTATTTTGGAGATGTTAACCAATAAATAATACTATATTAATTTTATTCTTCCATTGGAAAGAGGTACATTAATATATCCTTTAATCGGGCTCGCCAACTCCCCCAAGAATGTCCTTCATTCACTTCCTGATAGTAATAATTAAATCCTTTTGCATCAACTATTTTTTTCATTTCACGATTCATTTGTAAAAAATTAGAATTGGAGCCAATAGAGGTTTCAAAAACACCCACATCAAAGTAAAATTTTACATTAGGAACTTTTTTACTGAAAATTCCCATAAAATCTTCTGGAAAATAACCAGATTGCGAAGCAATTAACCCTAGAGTATCTTCGTTATTTATACTAGTGAAAACAGAAATTAAACCTCCAAGTGAAGCTCCCATTAAGCCACATTCCGAAGGATTGTTTATTATTGCATATTTCTTATCAATAAACGGTTTTACCTCCTTTAATAAAAAATTACAGAATTTTTCTTTCTCAATGAAATATTCCATATTACGATTAATAGGAGGAATGAAAATTGCAAGTAGTTCTCGTATTTTTTTGTTATAAAGAAGGTTATCTAACACATTATTAAACTGTGCAAATTGGAGATATTCTAATCCATCTGTGATAAAAAGGCAAGGATAAGCTATAGACGGATTGTAATTTGGAGGAAGATAAATCTTGATTTCTCTTGTATTATTAAAAATAGCGCTACTAAAATTTTCAATTGTTTCAACAGTTCCATGAGGAATATGGTCATTAAATTCAATTGATTTACTAGGTTTATATTGTGGCATTTCAATATAACTTCTATAACCAAAACCGCTTGGAACTAAACGTCTATTCCCAAAATCAAGTGTTGAAATCCCATCAATAGTAATGAGATAATCAAGTCTCGCATCATTTGGAAAAGTTTTCGTAAAAAACCACAGGTCTGTGTTTTGTACCTTAGTCATTTCTTCTGAGTCCCAACCTGTAAAGTCTCCTTCTATTGCTACCTTATTATTGGAACCATAATAGATGAATGTACAACTTCTCTCATCAATGATAGGAATGTTATCTTGGAGGAGTTGATCCTTCAAATAAGCTTGAATGTATCCTTCTTTTTCCGTATCATCAATTCTGTTTAGCTGTGAGAGAAAATTTTGAAAAGAATGTACTTTTTTTCCTGCTTTAGGATTAATACTGTTCATAAATAATAACCTAACATATCTAGTTCATAATTTAACTTAATTCGATTTAATTAATTATTACTGATAGTTATTTCTTCTAAAACAACAATATTATTTTCTATTTGTAAATTTTCAAGATAGTGTTCATATGACAAACAAAAAGGATTCACATCTAGGAAATATTCACAACGGATCAATGAGTCCATTAAAAGTAATTCCTCAACTAAAAAAGCTAGGATTGACTGTTTCTTCTCCCAAGCAATATGAGTATGTGATGACAAACAGACAACGATGTCATTGGTCTGGTGAAACGAATAAAGAAGAAACTAGGAAGTGGCAGGGATTAGTTAAAGACCGATGGACAACACTCACAAACTTCTGGTTAGATACGTATTTTGAAAAGACTAATCCTAAACATGTAATTTCTACAACAGTATACCCCCATTGTGTGAAAATCGAACACTCGACAAAAATTGGTGATTTTACTGAACTATTCTTTCTTGTCCGAAATGAGAATATTTTGATCATTCAATATCAATCAAAATTCACTGGTGAAGTTGGGTTTAGGCCTCAATTTGGTATGAGGCATGATTGGGCTGCTATTGGAAGCAATTATAGCTTAAAATTCGATCCATCTACTAATCTTCTTCTAATTTCCACATCAAGCACAGATTACTCTGGACCAAAATTCATTGGAATAAAAGTTTCAAAATTAGTAAAATTCATTGAACGTGAGAAAATAATTAAAAGAATATATCGAAAAGATAAGTTTAGAGGAGACGACAGCCCGGAAAGAGGAGTTTATGAACCTGGAAACTTAGTCTTTGAAATTGATCCTAACGAACCAGTCTTTATTATAATTGTGATAGAGAACACTATAGATGAGGTTACAAAGCTTTTAGTTGAAGGGATGAATAACTATCAGAATTTTTGGCAGAAGACATCTGATCCACTTATTGACATATTGAATAATACATATATTGCATCTGATAACAATGATTGGGATCAGGCTCTTAATTGGGTAGTGTTAAGCTTAGATAGCCTTACAATGAATATAAGGGGGAAAGGAATTTATGCTGGATTACACTGGTTTCCTGAATATTGGGGTCGGGATAGTTTCATTTCCTTTCGAGGGGCGTTACTTGTTACAGGACAATTCAAGATGGCAGAAGAATGGATTCGTACAATGATTAATAGTCAAGATACAGATTCAAGTAGTCCAACCTATGGGAGAGTTCCAAATATCCTACAAGTTAATGTTCCGAATCCAAATTATGAAACAGCAGATGCAACAGGATGGTTCATTCGCTCGATCTGGGATTTATTTGAATATACAAGTCTTGAAAAGAAATTTTTATCTGAAATTTGGCCTGCTATAAAAATTGCTATAAAGGGAGAACTGTCCAGAACAGACGAATTAGGATTTCTCACACATGGAGATCGTGAAACATGGATGGATGCCCAAACGAATGGAGTTATTGCTACTCCCAGGGGTAATCGTGCTGTAGAAATTCAAGCTCTATTTTTTACTGAATTGGATATTGCACAAAGAATCGCTAGATTTATGGGGGAAATTGCTCTTGCTAAAGAATTGAAGAAAATAATGGACAAGTTGAAAAAAGTATTCAATGATAAATTCTGGGATTCTTCAAATAAGACCCTGTATGATCACTTGGATAAAGATGGCATACCAAATCTTCAAAAACGTCCTAATATTATTTTTGCTATAACTGTTCCGTTACTAGATAATCCTCTTATCACTACACATCAAGCTGAGTGCGTTATTGAAGATGTGCTTACCAATTGTTTAGCAGATCATGGGATAAGATCTTTATCCAAAGATGATCCAAATTATCATCCACTTCACGACTATGGTTCGAGAAAAGGAGAAGAACACCATGATTTCAGTTATCACAATGGTGATGTATGGTTATGGTTATCAGGACCAGTTATTGAAGCTGCTATCCGTTTTGGGAAACTTGAGGAAGCACGAAGTTTAACAGAAGTTCTTATTAAAAGAGTCTTAACGCGGGGCGCATTGGGAACTCTTGGTGAGATTTTAGACGGGTCAGATAACGATTCATTAGGCCATTCGAGAGGAACCATAAGTCAAGCATGGAGTCTTGCAGAATTATTAAGAATATATTTTCAATGGTGGTTAGAAATGTTGCCAAACATGTTAAAATTACCACCTTAACATGAAGATACTGGATCCAGGCTTTTACTTAAACTGATATATTGGAAGATATAATTCATAGATAAAACAAACTCATTCATAGAGACCTAAAAGGTAATTTTTCGCTAACCAGTCAGCTATTTCATCACAAACTCTATCAAGATCATCATCAGAAACATCAATTTCATGATGTGGTAGAATCGATTCAGAAATGGCACTTCTAAACTCATCCTGTTCATTAATGAAAACTGTAAGATCATCATATTGTTTAGGATTACCAGAAATCTTAATTCTTTCGTCTCTGGCTCTTTTGAAGCTCTCAGGGGATCTTGTGCATAATATTATACAGAAACCGAGTGATTTTAGTCTTTTCTCAAGCCAATTAAAGTTATAATGACGACCCAGACGAGCTTGGTATACGATAGTACTCACATGGAACCGATCAACAATCCATGAATAATATTTGAGTAATTCAAGGAGTTTAATCCAAGTACGATAAGTTTCTAGTGCCTTCTTTTCTTCGAAAGGTTCAAAATTAATGAGGCCTCTTCCCCAGGGAAAGTTAGTAAAACCACACCATTCTGCTGAAATAACAGGAGAATGATAACGATATTTTCTTGGCCCAACAATCTTTGGATGTTCATTTAGTTTAAAAGCGATTCTAGTTTTTTGAGTTAAACGGGTTCCTTCCAAAATAATTTTAGGAGTCAATTTTGGAGGGAGGTGATTGGCCATGGTATTATTCCTCAAAAGATACAGAATTTTCTGATATTATTTGATTTCTTGTGAGAATCTCAGGGAGACCCTTATTAGTATTAATGAATATCACTTTTCACCTATCCTAGGTAGGATAAAAATATGAAAAACATACTCTATCAATTAATTTTGGGATTATTAGCATTTAATCTAATATTACTAGGTTTTCAAGATTTATTATTTTTTAGTCTATCTGATAACGAATACTTGCCATTTTCAAACTTGACATCGGATGGAAATAATATGGTAAGAAGGATTGTTAAAAATGAACCTATTTCTGGTCTTAATTCTACCATATACAAATGCAGAAATAACGAACTTCTCGTCATGACTTTGAATATGCATACCTATCAGGAAGAAAATCAAGAAATAAAATTTGATATGATTGTGGATACCATTGCTGAATTAAACATGGATTTTATTGCCTTACAAGAATGTGCTCAACGCTGGAATAAACCAAAATTAACTGAAAACAGCACTCTCCGTATTGATAATATGGCTTACATTATTTGTCAACGATTGAAGGAAAACTATCAAAAGGATTATTATTTTGTTTGGGATTGGGCTCATATTGGGTTTGGTGTCTACGAAGAAGGAGTAGCGGTTTTAAGCAAGTATCCGATTTTGGACTGGGAAAGTCGTTATGTATCTACTTCTACCGATAAAGGTAATCCATTAGCCTCACGAATGGCCATTCACGCTAATGTTGACGTTCCTTTGATCGGGAAAGTAAACATCTTTTCTACCCATCTATCTTGGCGTACCACTGAAACTGATGAGGAACAAAACACTCAAATAAGAAGTCTCAAGGCGTTTGTTGCAGAAAAAGAAGTAGAAACTAGTGAACCTGTACTTTCAATTGTATGTGGTGATTTTAATGTTAATCCAACAAGTGATGATCCGTGGAGTGATGGCTACAAAACCATGATGGAGAATAATACTTATATCGACACATTTTATGAAATCTATCCTGAAGCCAATCAGAAAAAGCCCTCAGAGGAAGAGTCAAAATATGATACTGTAAAAGGATCATTTCCTGGCAGAATTGATTATGTTTTCATGAAAAAAAATGACTCATATATTGTTAACGCCTCTCAAATCATTTTCAGCCCAGAGGTTATTGGAGAGGTTTCTGATCACCATGGGGTAATAACTAAACTCAGAAGAATAGCAGAGCCATATAAGTCAGCTGGAGGATTTAAAGGCAATATTTTAATTCCAAATGGAGGTGAAATCCTCTCAGGTCAATCTATCATTATTTGGACAGTCAGATCTGATTCATATGAACATAATTTCACTTATTCTCTTTATTATTCGTCAGATGGGGGAATTCATTGGAAGCAAATCGAAATAAATCTTACAAATACAGGATATCTCTGGGATACAAAGATTATACCAAGTAAATCAGGGTATATAATTAAAGTGGTGGTGCATAGTTCTGATGGTCAAGTTGCTGAAGATACCACCAACGGAAGTTTCACAATTTATAACCACTTACTAACTTCTCCAATAATTCTGTTCCCTAATGGGGGAGACCTTCTTAACGAATCAATTACAATCACTTGGACTGCTTCTAAGGATTCTTTAAATCACACACTTTATTATTCAGTTTATTACTCCCCTAATATTGGGGAATTTTGGTTACCTATTGCAATCAACCTCACCGTATCTACAACCTTATGGGATACAACCTCAGTTAGTAATGGAGCAATGTACCTAATTAAAGTAAATGTAACCTGTATCGAGGGGTTAACTGCAGAAGATACATCTGATACTCCATTTACTATCCGAAATCATCTCCTTTCCCCTCTAACTGTTCGATTTCCCAACGGAGGAGAAACTCTTCGATCTCCTACTCGAATTACTTGGTCTCAATCAATAGACACGTTGAATCATTCAGTATTCTATTCCTTATACTATTCATATAACAGGGGGAATTCATGGATCCTTTTAGCAGATAATCTTACAGGAACCCTATTCTTGTGGGATGTTTCTACTGCGATTAATAGTGAAAACTGTCTAATCAAGGTTAATGCGACATGTTCTGAAGGATTGATAACAGAAGATATATCTGATGGCTTTTTTACTATCACAGGTGGAGTTTCTCTCCCAATGACATCATCAAGGTCAGCTATCAGCCATACCTCCACTACAACCCCTAGTTGGACAATTCAGATCCTTTTTCCTGTTACCATATTTTATATATTAGTAAAAATGAAAAAGAACAGGAAGAAAAGCTGTAAAAGCTGATTTTTAAAGATTTATTTTGTTTAACAAAATACTTAGATTTCCTAGAAGGATTCACAAAAAAGGCCGCAATCCATGTGATTATTATGAAATGTATTAGATCTACCGGATTTGTTTTATTAATCTTAATCTTATTCAATTTATCACATTTTACATTGAACAATACTATAGAAGAAACAAATGAAACTCAATCAGCTATTAAACTAGACGGGACACAGAAAATTACATCTATCTCTCAGACAAATACAATTAACATTACTATGTCGAATGTAGTCGACAAGGTCGCTGGAGATGAATTGGTCATTGATACAGGGGAAGTGACCTTTGCTTTAACAACTGAGGGTCTCCGTGTTGTTAACGCAATTACTGCAGATGGACATAGTGTTTTTGATGCAGGATTCTCATTGAATTACTATCGGTATCCTCTTTGGAACTGGTTGACGAAACAACCCTGGCCAGGTGAGCTAGCTAAGGCGCCTTTTATACCCATTCTTGGAACTCATCCAATAGGTACTTATACAGGAAACGTTGAATTCGCTTATAGCTATATTATGGAAGGAATAAATTATGATCCAGCGAGTGGGATCCCTGATTACTATTATGAAGGATTAAATATTACCCAAATCTATACTTTTTATGCTGATGAGGCTTATTTTGATGTTAAAATCCTTATTATCAATCCAACAAACCATTCAATCAACCTTGATGGATATGATGCCGGAGGTAACACAATAGGATTTACAACTAATTGGTGTGGGTGGATTGGACCAGATTCGAATGATGACTTTTATGCTTACAAAAAAAGAGGTAATGATCCTTTTGCCTGGTATACACTCTTGTACCAAGATAATCGTCATTTTGGTGATGTAGAATGGTTATTGACTTATGACCCTGTAGTTGGTTTGGCTTCTGGATTTAAAAATCACAACAGTACAGTATCTTGGGACGAATGGCCAGAAGATTTTGGCAATGAGCTCCGAATGGAATTCCAAATAGAAAATATCCCCTCAAATGGATCTATTTCTTATCCATTAACATTCTATGCAGGAAAAATGAATAATACTCTCATTGAAAATGCGGGTTTTAATGATTTTATGGATAGTGTTGGAGTAGGGGTCACTTTAGATATTGATAAATTTGCTTATGGTTCTAATGATCCAATAAATGCGAGCTATACTATCACGAATTTTGCTACAATAGCCACAACGGTAGATAAGATTGAATTACTTAACGAGTCTGATGGTGTTATCTATACTAAACAAGATATAACTATTAATCCAGGAGAAACTTATAATGAGTGGCACACTTTTAGTTCTTCTGTATTGAAGGTTGAAGGCAGATCTGAACTTAAACTAAAGGCTACAATGGGAATTGCAGAAATCCCTAGGAGTGTTACCTTAAATATTGTTGATTTCAAGGGAGGAACACTATATCCAGTATTTTTATGGCATTTACACAATCCTGCAAACTATGACTGGCGTGGTACATTTACATCCCCGTGGCCTCTTTTGCACACTCAAGGAGCGTATAGAAGACATTGGGAGGCTCTAGAAGCTCATCCAGGAGCACATGTATCTATTAACATTGTACCAATTTTACTCTACCAATGGTACATAGCCCAAAATGGATGGAACGATTCAGGAACTTGGACTGATCGTGCGACAGATGATTTAAAACTTGCTATTCAGAAATATAGTGAGCTTTCCCAGCCTGATGGCCCGCTAGAAGTGACAACAACTCCTTATTCCCACCCAATTTTGCCACTATTGATAGAAGCTGGTTTTAGTGAAGATGCTTACCGTCAAATGGAAATGGGGAAGAATTTTACAGAAAGTATCTTAAGTACAACAGTCAGAGGTACTTGGCTTCCTGAAATGTCATTTTCTATGGACTGTATTCCAATTTTGAATGATACAGGGATAGCTTACACAGTTGTTAATAAAGAAATTATGCTGAGAGCCTCGGGGATGAATGATCCCCTCCTTCCATATAGAGTTAGACATGAAACCGGAAAAGAAATCATTTTACTGGCAGAAGATCCAATTGGAGATCGTATAGCATTCGGATATAATAAGGGAGACATGAAAGAGAATGCTAGGAGACTATTAGGAGATATGATCGATATCTATTTAGGTAAGCGGTTAGATTTTGGTAAAGAAAATAAAATTTTACCTATTGCGTTAGATGGTGAAAATTGGATGATTATGGGGGGTTCTCCAAACGCGCATGAGCTTTTATTCAATTTCTACTCTGCTTTGGAAGAACAACAACCACGAGGATGGATTAAATCGCTAAAATTATCAGAATTAGAGAAGTTTATCAAAAATGGTACTATTGAAGCACCAATCCTTTCAAATGTTCCATCAGGTTCCTGGGCTGATAAGGAAGGATTTTCCTTCAGTAATTGGCGGGGGGAAATCGTTGAGAACGATATGTGGAAATACATGAGTGAAGCAAGAGATTTCTTCTATAAAGAGCGAGAATCTTTGAGTGTTGAAGAAGAATTAAAACTATGGAGGTGGCTTATGAACGCTGAAAGTTCTGATTGGGCTTTTTACGCTGGTCGTGATGAAGAAGCAACATGGGCTGGAGGGTTTGGTGCTGATTTAGGTCAATTCATTAAAGTTCGTCACTGGGCGGATCATATCACTGGTTATTTTGAGAAGGCTTTCGTATCACTAGATTGGACTTTACTCTGGCCTTTCCTATCTGATCCTGTCTTTGGATTTGAAAAACTCCCTCAACTGTATTATACAACAGAAAGTGGGCTTAAAAAACCTGTTTTTAATTTTCAAACAATGGATACTGTTTATCCTGGCTATGCAGCTACTTTAGAACTCCCAAGAGAATATGGTATCGAAGCAGGGTCATCTCTCGCCATTCCTCTCGCTATCCAAAGTAGAGGAGGAGAAGCAGTTCAGAATGTGAGAGTAGTAATAAGTACAGATCCAGGATTAACTTTGTTGAACTCTTCAACGATCAACATTGGAACTTTAGATAAAATAACTTTCCAAGAAGACTTGGCATATGGAATTATTGACATGTACATTGCGAACTGGATCTTTGATGTGAGCTCTGATGTTGGTTCTTATCAGTTTACAGTAACAATCTCTGCAGATAACATAGATGATGTAGTTCATACATTCACTATCCACGCAGCTGAACCAGAATTAAGTGTAATATCTATCAATGATCTAGGAATTAAAAATGCTTCCCCAGGAAAAAGCGGAATCTTAGGTATAAATGTGAAAAATATAGGAATTGTTAAAGCGGTTAACGTTACTGTCTTTTTAGATTTGCCACAAGGGTTGCAAGGAGATAATAATAAAACAATTAATGAAATAGATATTGGTCAATTGACTACATTTGAATGGGTTATTGAAGTAAATGCTTACACGTTTGGAGAACTTAAGGTCACAATAGAAATTGAAAATGCAGAAGATGTAGTAATCAGTATTCACCAAATTAGAACAGCCATACCAAGTTCAGATATCTTGATTTTCAACAAATTAGTTGGAACTTTAGATATCACTGAACCAAAAATTATCCGAATTAACCTTTCAAATACACTTTCTTATCCTGTAACCATTCTTATATTAATTAACGGTTCAGCAATTGTACCAGTTAACAAAACTGTTCAATTTCAAGCCTTAGAGACATCAACTATAAACTTTGAGGTTCAAGGATTGATTGGAGGAGAAAAAATTGTTAAAATCATCTGTTATTTCCATGATAGCGTTATAAAGGAATTCACGAGTGATATTTTCATTAATGATGAAGTTCCCCCTAGTATTAAAGATGCACGATGGTCACCAGAAGAACCAGAAGCAACTGATCGGATAACATTCACAGTAACTGTGATTGATCCATCAGGAATCCAAATTGTTGTGTTAAAATATAAGACTGATCTTACTAAGGATTGGACAAGTAAAAGTATGATAAAAACAGGAGAGAATGACTGGTCAGCTATTATAGGGCCATTTCAAGATGCTGAAACACTTTACCTTAAAATTGAAGCCACAGATTCACTTGGGAATGTCCAAACAAAGGAATTACAGATTGAATTTAAGATTGAAATAGAAACATCAACAACTACTACCTCTAGTATGACCACTACATCATCAGAAGGTAGGGCTCCAGGTTTTCTAGCTCTCGAAGTGACATTATCATTATTTCTATTGTTACTTCTAGTTAAAATCATCCGTAAACGCTCTAAGTTTATATGAATCCAAGAGTAGGACAATATTGGTAGATGGTCACCTTTCTTTCAACTTCAAAGTCGTCGATAAGTGAAGCTCTAGGTTTTCTATTTTTGAACATTGTTTTTTTATTCATAAGCTTAACACTAGCCTTTAAAAATCGTAATAACAAGAATAAAGGACTTTAGGGATAAATATGAAAAAGAATGACTTTAGCAGAATATTGGTTGTTTTAATATTAATAACTCCCATGATTGTAATAGAAATGACGTTTATGTCGTCTTCTAATGAAATTACGTCTTCTACAAAGCTTTTTCATTCTTTTTCGGAAAAAGAGGTTAATTCTGGATTTAATAAAAAGATACAACAAAGTATGATAAGAGAAATTGACCTGAATCCTGACATTCCAGGGAATGAATATATCATTAATACTGGAGTAGTCACAATTGGGATAACTCGTTATGGGTTTCGGTTAGTAAAATGGTATGATAATACCTCGAATACGGAACTAGCAGCAAACTCTGGAGTGTCAAGTGCAGGTGGAGATTTAATCACAAATCGGTATCCATTATGGAGTTGGGTTACAAACCAACCTTGGACAGGAGAATTATGGGACGCACCATTTGATCTGGTGACACAGGAAGTGGGGGGGATAGCAACAATTCAGGGATTCTATGTTTTTAATAGTACATATGAGGGAACTGCTTCGGATTTAGCTGGCCTTAATGTTACCATAACATTCCAGATAGCTGAAAATAAACATTGGGGTAATTTAACTATCAACTTTACTAATCCAACAGCATCCTCAATTGGTTTAGAGGGCCAAGATACGGGAAATCCAATGGGTTATACCTTAGGATGGGGCAGTAAAATTGGGCCAGACCACAGTAGTGACTACCAAGCTTATAGTCATGGAGGACAATCAACTATTGGTCAGACTCTTTCATGGAATTTCTTTCAATGGAACGACTTGGAATGGTCAGGGATTTATGATCTGTCGGAAGGAGCATTTGGTGGAATGATATATCACAATACAACAAAATATTTTCGACTGGAGTCATCTTCATGGGGGATTGAAACACGAGTGTGTTATTCTGAAAAGATTCTTTCTCCAGGGGAATCAGTGACTTATAGTTTAAGTCTATATGGAGGGCCTTTAACTTCAGAGATGGAGGAAGCAGGGATCACTGGCTTCTTAGAAAAGCTTGGAATTATTGGTTCTCTAAGTCTGGATAGGTTTGTTTACACCACTGATCAGGACATAAATGCAACTATTTTTCTTGAGAATGTAGCTAAGAATCAAAAAGAAGTAACAGTGAACCTACATCTGGATAGGATACTTATTTACCAATGGACGAATCTTCCATTCCCAGGCAGTAGCAATTTAACGTTGGTTCATATATTCAATCATAGTAAGGACATGGGTTCATATAATTTAGATGTAGAGGTGTTAGAGGGAAGTAATATCGTTTTTGAGAAAACAATTAACCTCAATATTGTTGATACAACTTTGACAACGAAGAAATTGTACGTATCTTTTGTCTGGCACCAACATCAACCATTCTATACAGAACCATTTACAGATCCCCCCAACTTTCTTGCGCCATGGGCTCAAGCCCACACAGAAGGACCTTACTTATGGCATGTGGAAGATCTCTATCGTCATCCCAATATTTCAGTGACCATCAATTTACAACCCTCCCTCCTAGTACAGTGGTTAGCTTCCAGAAACGGATGGAATAATAGTGGAACCTGGACATATGATTGGGTCGAAAACATTAATAAAACAATTGAGCTCCATTACGACATTCTGCATAATCAAAGCAGAAATGGAAAACTAGAAATACTGACTTCTGGTTATAATCATCCAATTTTTGCACTTCTAGCCAACTGGGGATGGTGGGATGATATTAATCGTCAAATGTCTCTCGGGAAAGATGTAACTTCAAATCTTTTTGATTATAATCCACACGGAGCATGGCAACCAGAAATGAGTTTCAATACTCCAATCATTCCATATTGGATTAAAAATGGAATAAACCACACTATCTGGTCAGATGTGAACCTAGGTGGTGGGAATCGACCTTATGAACCTTATTGGGTTGTTGATTCTATCACAGGGGAGAAAATGGTTGTTTTTTTCCGACATACAACTATTTCTAATTATATAGGTTTTACTTATAATAATTATCCATCAGCAGAAGATGCTGCTCGAGATTTAATGGGACAATTCATCTCAATCTATAAAGAACAAGTTGTAGAAAGCGATTCAGATAGAGTATTAACAATAGCTGCTGATGGCGAAAATTGGATGATCTGGGGAGCCCCATCAGCACGATATTTATTGGAATATGTATATACTGCTTTAGAGGAATCACAAATACTCGGGTGGATACAAACTGCGACATTAGAGGAAGCTATACAAAGTATTCCTCCAACAAAAATACTAACTTCATCTGAGCTTAGCTATACAAAAAATTATCCACCTCCCTATGGTGGTGGATCTTGGGTCGATGGGACTACTTCAACTTGGTACGGTGAACCAGACGAAAATCTACTTTGGAATTATATAATGGAAGGACGAGACTTCCTAGTTAATCATCAGGAAGAATTAACGGATACTGAGAACGAAACATTATGGCGATATATTACAATTGCTGAAGGGAGTGATGCTTTCTGGTGGTTAGGATCTGATCAGCAAATTGGTGACGACTGGCAATTCTGTAGACGGATGATTCAGTACATTGATGCGATAACAACATCATTCAATTATCCTATGGTGACAATTAATGAACCACGTTACTCTTGGCAGCAATTTGTGGAAGGAAACTCACAAGATAAATCATTGTTGAATTTGGTTAATATTGATCTTGTTAATGATCGAACTATTGATTTTGGTTCGTTCTCAAATTTGGAAACCAAAGAGGTAACATTTGCTGTTGAATCTCGGGGAGGAATTACAGCAGATTCAGTAGTAGTCGAATTGATATTACCTGAGGATTTAGAACTCTATCAAGGCTCACCTCTCCAAGAATTAGGAGATATGGCTCCATTAACAGCAAAACAGGTCACCTGGGTCATAAGAGGAAAAGAGAATGCTACTAGTATGGAATATTATTGTACAATCCAAATCTTAATTAACGGTAAATTACATCATGAACGAAAACTGAAACTTACTATTGAAATCCCACGATTCTTAACAGGTTCACTTCTGTATCAATCTAACTTACAACCAGGTACATCCACTACAATAAGAATATATTTGACTAATGTTGCAAATGTTCCTGCAACATCTGTGAATCTTAGTATTGTTCTCCTTCCTGGACTTGTTTCTGAAACGACCTACGTTACAGTAGGCAATATTAATTCTCATTCTTCAGTCCTGGTTACTTTCTCAGTAGATGTAACAGGCTTTATCTCCACTAAAAATTTAACATTTATCTTAGTAGCAGCTGAATTAAAAGAACCAACTCAATTTATGAAACCTTTTACTACTGCTCCTCCTAGTATAGTACCAACAATCCATTATATTGATTTGTCTAGGATTAACGTTGAAGAGGAAATTAACCTGCCAATTAAACTTGAAAATCATGAACTTTTTAGTATCTATGGTCTTCTAAATATTACTGGAAGTAAAATTTTCCCTTGGTACAGTTATATTTTACTTAATCCTGGTAATAATTCAATAAATGTCCTTTTCAAAGGAATAGCTGGAGGAAAAACAACTATAAGATTTTTATTTTCATTTAATGACGATGTTTTAATAATAAAAACGATTAATACAATAATTAGTGATTCAACACCTCCTAACTTAGCAATTAATGCTCCATCAGAAATATTCCGAGACCAACTAATAACTATAACTGTAAATATCAGCGATCACTCAGCTGTCACTTCAGTTATATTGCATGTCAGTTTAGATGATGGAACAACTTTTACACAGAAATTTATGACTAAAATTAATTTAAATTACTATGCTGCCATTATAGGACCATTTAATATTCCAAAGGTTACAATTTTTGTGAGTGCAACGGATGAATTCGGTAATAAAGCTCAAACTTCTGTTATTAAAATAAGAGTGAAAGATATTCTAACGACTACAACATTAAGCTCAACCTTTACTACAACAACTACGGCAAAATCCACTTGGGAAGTATGGCCAAGCGTTGTATTATTATTCTCCCTGACTATTATTTACCATTGGAGAAAACAGAACAGAAAATGATAGTTACTCCCAAATAATGCTATTGATTCTTCCCAAAAAGTATAATCTGAGCCTTGAGATATAAATAAAAAAAAGAAAATATGTTAAGGGTAGGAGAAAAGACCAGTAGACATTTTGCCATATAATGGATGGGTAATGTTTTGCTTATTCTTATGAAAGAATTTTGATTTTTCCTTTGCATTTACTTTTTCTATTTTTTTGTTTTTCTTTATTCCAATCATTTTTTTCTCACCTTTTGATTTGATTGAAGTAGATTATTATTGGTTTAAATAAAATATCAAACTGGCTTTTTTACAGAGGAAACTGTTATGTTAAAGCCTTAAACCCTAGAGTTTATTTGAAAGTGAAGAATGAAAATAGAATTAGAAACTTAAAAAGACATAAATAAATAAAATACATTTTTTGGAAAATAATTCAAAATGAAACCATACAATAATTTTAAAGAATTCTCACCCAAGTTAATAATACAGATTCTATCTCTTAGTATTATAATCATTTGTTCAATTGGATTACGTCTCCAAGCTGCAACTACGATGTATGAGACTGGGGAGGGGGATTTTGATGAGTTTGTATATGTTCCAATAGCAGAGATGTATGCAAAATCTCTTCTAAACTGGAACTGGGGGGAGATCATTACTTCCGAAGACAATCCAGAACACCCATTATTAGCGAAAATTCTATTTGCAATAGGTATTATCTTTGTAGGGGAAGGATCCCTTTTCAAGATGGATAATTTTATTGCATGTAGGTTAATATCTATTTTACTAGCAACAGGGGTTGCAATAATTTTATGGAAAGAATTTGGTTTCACTTCTGCACTTCTTTGGTCAGTTTCTTCGTTTTCAATTAAGTATACATCACAAGCCTATTTAGAAGCGAGTCTTTGCTTCTTTAGTATTTTAGCGATAATTGCTTTTATTAAAATAAAAGATACTAATAATTTCTGGTGGAAATCAAGTGCAATCTTAGTTGCGGCAGCATTTGCTTCAAAATATCATGCAATGATCACTGTTGGAATTATTTTCTTAGGAATCTGTCTGTTGAATGAGGAAAGCAAGATTAAAAATCTAATTACTCTTAAGATGTCCAAATTCAAAAGTTTAGTATTTATTTGTACAAAAATATTTCATAAACCGATTATTTGGCTACTAATATTTCTGATTGCTTTTTGCATTTTTAATCCAAGGATTCTAAATAATCCATTGGCCTTCGTTAGTTCATTTAGCTATCATTATGATTACTCTCAATCAGAGGGTGTAAAGGATCCAAATCTCCTTCGTCAATTTGAATGGTTATTAGGGGACTCAAATCCAACGATATGGCATCAGAATTTTCCAATAATATATCTTGATGGAATAATCTTTGTAGGATCCATCTTTGGGATTTTTTTGCTATTTTTATTAGCTTTTAACTCCCAAGAAAGTAGTTCATCAAGAAAATACTGGACAATCATACTTTTTTATAGTGCAAACGTTATTTTTTTGATCTTTTGGACTACAAGATGGCCTCAATATCTTACTCTTTTTGAAATACCAATAACAATATGTTGTGGAATATTCATCGAAAATTTATTCAAATATGCAATATATGGGGAAATAGAATCCTTAAAAGGATTAACTCATCTAACAGATTCTTTTAAACGATATTTTAAAGATCTTGCGAAAATTCCTTGGCAAAATCTACCATTTTCAATCGTGATTTGTCTGATCCCAATGATTATAATACCTATCCTTTATTTAGGTAGTTTTCAATTTCTAGAAAATCAAAACGAAAGCTATATTACTGGTTCTATCCGAGATCTCAATGATTTTTCGATTGCTGATTGGCAAAAACTCCCTGAAAATCTTTCAGTAAATTCACAAGTATTTATTGAGGGTGAAATTATTTGGAAAGATGCTTTGAATGATGATATAGGAGATGGAGATTACTCATATCCCAGTCCAAATAGAATTTTTGCTACAAAGAATTATTGTGACTTGTTAGAGTTACGTATAATTATAAATAGTAACTATTTTTACTTTTTGCTTCAAGTAGTTAATTTTACACAAGTTGGGTGGCAAAGTCCAATCGGACAAGATTTAGCGATGATTTATCTAGGAATTGATACTGACCAAGTACATAATGATGACAATGGTCTCTTGGAAATTACGGAAGCAGAGACAACCTTGAATTCATCCTGTGAACGGTTACTTAAGATCGGTCGTAACATTGAATGCTTTAATACGGAAGATATATTTAACTGGCAACTCATATTTGATGCTAATGAAAACGATTATCAATTATCAACTACAGATAATTGGTTGGAATTCCGCGTTCCTAGAAATAAGATATATAGTCCAATAATGAGATTCTATTTACTGATTGGATTGGAAGAATTTGATTCCACCCGAGAGATAGATCTTGACCCAACAGAGTGGAATGGAGGCGGGGGGATTGATGGAGAATCCGATAGTGATTTTTATGATTGTGCTTTTTTTAATTCCACTGATCAACAATCAACTGCTATAGCTAATCAATTAATTGATGCTTATATTGATGTTGAATTTGCAAATAATACTCTGTAAGGTAACTTAAATAGGCCAGATCCACATTGCCTTGAAAATTAGAGCAATAGCTGCAAATATTGCTATTGTGAGTCCCTCTCCCAATCCAAATCCTGCGGCTATGACATTCTTGTTTTCACCCCACCATTCTTTTCCTTTAATCCTTTCCATCAGTTTACCAAAGAGTGCTCCTAGGAATGTAATACTACTGAAAAGAATAGGTTGTGCGAGACCAATAGTAAGCCCTACCATCTCAAACGGAAGTGCAAATACAGATATCACCCAGGTCAATGTGAATCCAAGAATAAAAGCTAAGCCTAACCAGTCTAGGTGTATTAATTGAAACTCCTGTTGAGCAGGATTTAGAGCTAAGTAAGGCCAAATTAAAGTAGTTCGTGCCCAAACTGGCCAATAATCAGCTGTGTATGAGAATAATTGGGATGGAATATCGGAAAATTGCCAAAAAACTTGAACCCACAGAAATGAAACAAGCATTGTTAAAGGAAAGGTGAAGAAATAGATCTTTAGATATGATTTAATGTCAGTTTCAGTCATCCTGCATGCTTTAAAGACACTCGCCCAACCATACCCTGCAGGTGCAATCCCACCTTGTCCAGCACCCCCACCACCTCCTACTAATAGCGGTGCGAAAAATGCTTTGTATCCAGAATAATTCACAGCATAATATGCTCCTTGAGTCAGATAGGGTATATTTAAGCCAACCCAAGATTCCCCAATGATTCTTGCGTTTACAATATTATAAAAGAATGTCCATACTACGGATAAGAGAATTAATAACCAGATGAGATAAAGTAATTCAGGAACCAAAATCAGAGTAATGAGAATTGAACCACCTGTCCCCATTAAAAACATCGTAATTATTAACCAAAGGGGTATCATGTCTGTCCGCTCCCGAATATCCTTAATATCTCGTAATTTCTTTAATCCATCAATAATTTTCTTTCGATTTCTGATAATGGGTACCATCCCGGCACCTATTGCCAATCCTAAGATAGGTGATAACCAAATTCGTAATAATAAAAACTCAAAAATCCTACTAGCATCAAAATATCCACCAGATCGCCAAGGATAAAGATAACCTAAATTAGCAAAATTTTGCCTAATTAGGATTCCTGTCACAAAGTATCCAATGAAACCACCAATAAAAATTGAAAAAGCCATTTTAAACGGCATGACGAAGCCTCCTGCGAACAAAATTAGATCAAGTAACAAGCCGAAACTTGCACCTTCCATTCCTACTGATTCTAAGACTCCAGTCATATCCATCCAGGGATTTATTAAAAGCGGTGATCCTGTGAGAATCCAAGTTGCATGAAAGATTAAAGAAAACGCAATCCCGATCATTGATGAAAAGACTAAAACTCGTCCTTTACGAGGCATTTTGGCTTTTTCCGTTATTGTGATGCAAGCATTAGCCCATACTTGAGCTCCAGGAAATGGAAGTCGCTCCTCAACAACGAAGAGTTGATACGCTAAGAATCCAACTGATAAATCAACTAATTTTACTAAAATCCCGAAGATAATGATCCATAATAATATGGAGGGTATCCAAGCTATATCTAGAAAAGTTCGTCCGATATCAACTATAGGAGCAAACCAGTCTGGAGCAGGATTTGCACCTTCAAAACTGAATCCCCATTGAAGAGCTGCAGGAGATTTTCTTGTGAAATAGTAAAAGAAGATTAAATTTGCGGCAAGAGCTTCAACGATTGTAGTTCCTACATTTGAAAATAGAACAAATGCTTCCTGACGACTAAGGTCTTTGCCCGATCTTGCTGCAAGAGTTGCAAACAGAAGGATTGCACTATACTCAAAACTACTTATAAGTTGCCAAGGTTGTAAACCTACGGTCCAACTCAGCCAAATTGAAGCTGGTTGAAGAACAATAGTCCCATAAATAATTGCTAATCCAACCCTCCAACTCGCACCACTCTTCCATTTGGGATCCTCCCTAAATGTTGGAAGTAATTCTTCTTCTGATCCTTCCTGTTCTTCAATTGTTTCATTGTTCTCAGGAGACGTATCAATTTCTGCCATAAAATCATCAACTCATCATTATAGACCTGCGTGTTGTCCAATTCCTTCTGAAAGCCAGAAAGCGGAAAGACCAAAAATAAAGAAACCAGCAGCTAACGGAAAAGCTACTTTTTCATAGATCCTGGTTCCACCATATCTGAAAATCAATACTTTTAAGATATAAGCAATAATATTCGGAATAAAGAGACCCATACCAGTCATTGCAGCATCGCCATATATGATTGCTGGGACTGAAATAGGGAACCACAAGAACATATTACGGGCCCATTCGATTAAAAATGCCAGTGGAATACCTAATAAGAACTGAAGTATCCAACCTTGCCACTCTGGAGGAAGACCTGTGATTTTATCACCTGTGACATTAGAACCAACAGCTCCTTCCCATAACCCAAAGTCAAATTCGCTAAATTCTTTGAAATTAGTCCATCCAAAATAGTGAGTCCCCCATATTACCAATGGAAAGACAATTATTACTCCAAAAATGATAGCTAAAATTTGAAGAGGGTAAATAGACCTACTAGAAACACCAGCCATATCTGCTAATTTGAAGCTTTCCATACTAGCTGGTTGAGGTGCTGCTCCTAGTGCTCTGTCTGTAGAAAGGTAAATGAACATTATACCTGATGTAGACATTTGTTGACTATTAGTGTCTGCTACTGAAATAGGCAAACCACTAAAATTTCTTTCTGGAGTCATGTGCCAATAAATATAGGGCAGAGCTTCCATTTCATGGTACCAGGGGCCAAACATCATGAAAAATGACATGAATCCCGATTCTGCACGAACTCTTGTCCATGTCCAATAAATCAATAAGAAAAATAGGGGAAATACAAAAGCTAACTCGCCCATTCCAGACATCAAGTTAAGAATAACTAATATGAGCATTCCAATAATGATACCTAAATATGCAAAGCGATAATCATCTTCATTATCAGAAGTTTGGACTCTTCCAAATGCTTTTCTAATCGTTTGTCCAAAATACCGCCTATTAAACCAGATTAGCGCAAGAGGAAAACCAATCCACATTCCTCTGGAAATGAAGTGAGGGAAAAGACCACCAATACTCAAAGTTTCTCCAAATATGGGTATGGGGAATTCCCAAATCGTACCCACAGCACCTGCACGATGGCCGACAAATATGTAATTTGTACCGACATCCTGGTTTGGGGGATTGTCGTATAAACCCAAACTAACTTGGATTGGTGGTAAAACAATATAAAAAGTAAAATACCATATAATGGCTCCTAAAAGAATATCGATAGGTACGAGAAAAGCAAAAGCAATCCATATTGGAGCGAAATTAATATTTAGAGTAACACGATTTGCACTTCCACCGAAAATTGTCTGTGCTACTTGTATTCCCAGTTCATCAATGTTATCATAGTATAACCAATTCATGAATTCTGGAACAGAAAAGTCAAAAGGAATGATTTCTCTTACGGAAAGTGCACTCAATAGCCGAGGAATATAGAGAAGGAATGCTAAAATACCTCCTAACCAAAATGGGGAGATTCCAAAAACTCTACTCTTTTCTTCAAGCCCCTCAATCTCCCCCGCTTTGAAGGATTCTACTATTGCTTGAGCCACTGGAAAATTAAGCCTTTCAACTTCTATCCATTGTTGTCTGTTTAAGACAGCACTTGAAAATTGGACTATTCCCCAAGTAATAAAATATAAAGACCAAAAGAGAATTGGAATAACCCAATATCCCCAAGTTGGTTCACCTCCTAACACCATATTATCAATAGCTGTTGGCCATGATGGAATCCATACAGAAGGAATAAAAGAACCTGTTGCCCCTCCAACTGCGCCAGCACCTTTGAAGAACTCAAATACTAGAAAGCGAATAATCCACATTGGCATAATAGCAAAGATACTCGAGATTGATAGAGTAGTATATATGATTCCTATCTCAGCAAAATTTAGTCCCCTTTTTGAACCCCCCCAATGAAGGACACGATGAAGAATCATAAGTACACCCACTAGAATCAATGGCCCTATAATATGGGTAAATTCTCCATTATATGTCCAAACTGAAATATCAGGTGTTGTTAAACCAACGAATGGAACTACAAATGCTGTAATATTCAATACAAACACTGCAATGAAAGGACCAATCATTGCTCCGATTATAGCTATTAACGTAGCACCTTCGGAGATTCCAGCTTCAGTCAATCTTTTTGTAGGAATTGCTAGTAATATTATTCTAGCAATAGGATAAGATACAACAATAAAAAGACAAAAAAGATAGATAAAAAAAGCTATTTCAAAAGCTTGAACTGTTACACGATGAGTATTCCATAAATCAGCTATAAAAAATATAATTGCTGTAATTAAGATTAGAAGGACAATGAAAGGGATAATCGGAACCGTTCCAGGTTTTTGTGGTTCTCTTTCGATTGATCCAGATTTAGTTTCTTTGATAATTTCTATATTTTCCCTTTTATGTATCCAATAGAACGGTAATAATCCTACCATAAAACCTAAAATCACACCAAGGCCAAGAAGACCGAGATTAAAAATGATTAACGGGCTTGTGGTAAGCATATCTAAAATGGAGAGGGGATGGTCTGCATATGGAGCGCCAAGGGGGAATCCTAATGAAACGAGGATAGTCATCAGGAAAGAGGAGAGAATAACAATCGTTATACCCTTAAACTGTAATTCACTAATTCTAGCAACAGCTGAATGCTTGAGATATTTGTTCACAATTTGAGTAATTCCATAAGTTATGATCACTATAAAACATGAAGACCAGATCAGAAACGATGTATCGAAGGTTAAAGGAAAACTATTGTTAATTATTTGCTCCAAGGTTTCTATTATTGGATCTGTAGACACTCATATCAACTCCTCGGAAATTTTTCGTGTAACTCTTAACTGTTGTTCCATGATTTTGTCTAATAATAACAAAATATATTCAAGAGCTTTTGATATCCTTCTAGTTAGATAGAACTGTTTCTTAATTTGTGTATACCAAGTACATTCAATCGGATTATTGAAGAGATCGGACTGTCTTTTAGAATAATACTCAAATTTTGCTCCCTCAATTGGAGGAGGAATAACACCCCCTGAAACAGATATTATGATTCTATCAGGTTTTAATTTCTTTGTTAAATCTGAAATCCTGCTTTCAGCAATGAGAGTGTTCATTAGTAAATTCGATGGTTTTTTATCCATTTTAGAAAAAAACTTTGATAGTTGAGGATTTTTTCGCCATTGCATTTTTCTCGATATAATACCCTCCCACTCTAACATACATTCTTCCCCTTTTAAACGTTGAAACAAATTCCTAAAATATTCCCGCTTTTCAATCATTATTTTTGGATTTATGATGGGAAGATGAGATGAAAATACCCAGATATTTTCTGCTACCCCTATCCGTTTTTTTGAAATAGTCAAGGACCTTAAAATTGCTCCTGGTAAGTTTTGCAATGTGATATAGATCGTTCCGCGGACTTGATGCCAATTTCCTAGATATCCAAGCCCATCAAGCTTTTTGACAAATAATGGAGCTTGCTTCAATGGAACACTTTCAGTAGAGGTCACTTTATCCACAAACACATTCATCTTACATTAGATTTCTCCAATCAATTTTTTACCTTCTTCAATATGATATTCTCTTTTCTTTAGATCAATACCTCTCCAAAGTAGCAATTGTTTTCTTATGTCTCTGAAGAATCGCTTTTCGTTAACCTTTTCCCATTTTCCTCGTTCACCAGAAATTCGGTTAATAGTGTTTTCAAAAAGATATTTCTCTTCTTCCTCGTTATATTCTGTAACTATATTGAAGTCTTGAACGATTCCCCAGTTCCAAGGTGCTAAACGTGTTTGACCAATGAATTCAATCCGTTTTTTACTTATAACCTTTATATGGCTTTCAAGAACCGCGAACGAACCAATTCCTTCACTACGATGGGATTCAAAGTATTCCCATAAGAAGTGGATCACGCCTTGAGCTTCATCTAAGGAAGCAGTAGAGAAGGGAAAAGGAACCAACCAAGTATCTTCTTCTGGCTTTGTAGCAATCTGCCATTTACGTTGTAAACTAGGAAGAGATAATAACACCGCTTTTCGAATAGGAATGATACTTGCAACAATGACTGAAGCAATACTAAGGCCAATCGCTAAGATTACTGAGAAACCTGTATAATTTGGGACAAAAGTGGCTGGTAGAAGAGAAAATTGTTCCAGAAATGCCAAAATAACCATACCGATGGAATAACCAAATACTCCTCCCAATAAGCCATAGACTAAGGACTGAGCAAAATACATAAATCCAACGTTCTCTGGTGAAAGTCCAAGAGCATTATAAACTTCAATCTCCTTCAATTGTTGTTGAACCGCCGAGAGAACCGTACCTGCAACAACAGAGACAGCAATAATGACAGGAATAATCAATGTCTCAATACCAATTAATTGGAACGATTGACCTTTCCTATATTCTGCATAAATACCTGCAAATGGATTTTTGTCGGTTGGTTGTTGTAAACCAATATAGATGTCTAATAGAGGCAATGATTTTCGAAGATTTATGGTAATATCTTGGAGTTCATCCCAAGTAATATCTGATTCAAATTTAAGTGCAATTTGAGCCAGACTAAGGTATATCCCTTTTTTATAAGAGTTCCAAGGATTATCTGCTGCTAAATTGAAAGGAATGATGATAGTTTCATCAAGACTAAAATGATTACCTTTATCACTGATTGGAGTTATATCCTCTTGGTCTAATGTTCTTGCTAGGTTATCAAAAGTCTCATTAAGGGGTTGTATCAGTTTAGAAGTGTTTATCAAGCCAACAACCTTTAAATCCACTCCACGAACGTGGATCTCTTGTCCAATTGTTTCATTTACCCCTTGAGTAAATAGTATGTTAGCTAGTTTTGTTGGTAGAATAACCTCATTATATGACTCATTTGAAAACCATTCACCGATGAGGATAGACTTGTAGTCTAGAAAATCTATCTCCTGAGGTTTAAGTCCTAATATTGCACCAATATTCCCTTTTGAGAATTTTCCTTCATATTCTGATATAATATACCAATTTGAACCTTGTAATGGATCTGACCAAATCCTTGGGACGACTGAAACATTATTTCCAGGTATATTATAAGCCTCAAGATAATCAAGCAAGTCATACGATAGTTTTTGTCGTCCTACACCAATTCTCTGTATTAAAAGGCCATTATATCCAATATAATCAGCTTTTAAAGGAGTAGCTCTTACCTCTGCAGCAGAGGAAACAGAAACGAAACTCACTAGGCTAAAAGTAATCAATGTGATAGATATAACTGTTAATGCCGTTGAAAATCGTCGTTTGCGAAGATTACTAATAGCTACCCCAAAAGACACAAGACCAGCTTCGATTCTGCCAAATTCCGCAAAATGTTCCCCAATAACTTTCTTTCTGACTTCTTGTAGATAATTATAGGCATCATTCCCTAGAATTACTAAGACAGGAATACTCAATACTATCATAATAAAACCAATACCTACCATAAAGACATTACTGGCTAAATGATACCCTGGTTGAAAGAAAAATATTAATAAATTGAAGAAAATAAATATCCCGACAAGAGAAATAATTCGTTTTAAACCACTATAATTGAATACTAACCTTTCAAATATAAATGCAAATGGTAACAATAGTACGAAAAAGAAGACTGTACTTTGAATTACATTTAGCATGGCGGACCTTGTTGAAGCATAAGCTTCTCTTTCAAGGGAATAAGCATTTATTATATTAATATAATATGTGTAATAATCTGGATCAGAAGCAAAAAGAGCATCTTCAGCAACGAGTAGTAATTCCGTTGCTCGTTGATGTGTTTCTTCTGCTGATGGATTATGAACATTAAATGCTTTCATCCGAGTTATTCGGTCTTCAGTAATTACCCAGAAATCTTTTGTGGATTTATAAATCGCATGATATATAGGTGTGATTGTACCTATCTGTGTTCTCAAACCTAGACCTTGAATATCCTGATTGGTTGAGTTTGTTAACACAGCAATTGGATACTCTTCACCTCCAAAAACTCGTATTCGAATAGGTTCGTCTCCTTTCGCAAAAACCATTGCGTTACCATAAGGATCGAATGAGGCAAAAAATCGTTGGGGTTGAGAGCCTGTTCCAACTTCGATCACGTTATAATTGAATACTTCTGTAACTGTAATTCTATCAGCTTGACGGTTAACTGTTGATTCACTTTGTGGATCAAGTAAATTTCGGGGATTTAAAACGTTGTAAATCGCCAAGCTACCACATTCAAATACTGCATAGTCAATTCTTTCTTGACCAAGCTGACGGTGAACGCCTTCACGAAATCTAGGGTCACCTAGTATCGGACGGTTCACTACAAGTGTTGATGGGGTACCAAAATTACCTCTATCAGTGACATACAAGATTTGACCTTTATCTGTTAAATAAAAAATTTCAATTCTAAAAGATCCACCCGAGGCTAATCCTCCCATATTTCTGTTATGAAGACCTGTTACATTAAAGAATCCTGTATCATCATCAGCCATAATAATCTCTGAAACCCCATATGTAACACCGCTTCGATGGGTTATTTGGACGAGAAAATGCCCATCAATTGATTGGTTGATTGATCGCTCATATAAATCCGCCTCATCTTTCGATATGTTAGTACTCACCCAAGAAGCGTTGATATTAATCGTATCTTCTTTGGCTTGTGGAAAAACGACTATTCGCCCATACAATTTACAAAATTCGGCCCAACTAGCGCCTTGTCTTCTTACTTCATGAACAAGATTTGGATCTGTTTCACCACTTGTGACAAAGAAATCGTTAATTGTTTCATCAGTTAAGTATATAGTAATCGCAATTTGAGGAACTAAATTATCGACGAATTCTGTTAATCCACCATAGGAATTAATTGTGTCAGAAGGGGTATTACTGTATTGTTTGGATGAAAAGATCGTCATTAATGAAATGCTGGTTGTCCCTGAAACCCAAAATGGTTCAGAATCGAGCCAATATAGATTTGTGATATAATCCTGAAAATGATCAAAATCTAAGGTTCCTCGTTCAGAACTAAGTAATTCTGTTGAAAAAAAGGTATATTCTTCAGGTGGAAGACCATCTTGAACGTAGGAGCTCCAGTTCCCAACAAAGTCGGACCAATAGCGTTGTACCATGTCTGCTGGTCGCCTATTGGCAGCTGTCAAATAGGGTAAGAATTGAGAGTAATAATAACCATAAGCAAAAGGAGAAGCAAGGTTATAGTCACCAGTTAAATCTAAATTTATTCCGAACCACATTTGTTCCGCTAGAGGATTTCTGAATCCCTCATCCTGTGGATTTGATACCCTGTCATCGTCGAAATCATCGTTAGAAAACATATAATCCTCAACAAAATAGCGGGAACCAGCTAAAGACTGATAGTGGCCTGATAATGCTAAAAAGAAGATATTACGCTTTAAATCCCCTTGTGATGCTTTTACTCCATATTTCCGAGCCATTTCTAGCATAGTTGCTATACCTCCCAAATCACTCACACCTGGCGCAAGCGAGGGAATAATCGAATAAGTATCAAAATGACTCATAAGAAATAGCCCTTTTCTGCTATCTTCGATAGTGGTAGTATCATCTGGAGCTATGTTTTTCGTTGCATTGAGAAAACCAAGAATATTTATCCCTTGGCGCTTTTCCCAATTCATGTTCACTTTTAATTGGTATTTATGATTAGATAAAAGTGGTTGAAGGAGATTCCAGTCGCTTTGTTTAATCATAACCCTGGGAACATTCAAAGGAGTCGGTGTGGATTTTCCCAAAGCCATTCCTTTAGTCATGTTGATTTCTGGTTCGATAAAGATAATAGCACTGGCTCCAAAACTCATTGCAGTCTTCCATCGAACATCAGAATCGAAATCCATTGCGATAAACCCTCCCTGAATATTTGTATCAGGATAAAACTCAACTTTTCCATTTTTAATGTAAAAAAGGCTATTGGTAATTATGTTCGAACTACATGGATTAACGCCGTTTGGTTCCAAGGCATATACTGTAATGTTTCTAATAAGAGTATTATCTGAATCGAAAATAGCTAACCATGATCCTTTATCAATTGGAACTGTTACTGGAAAATAATGGAAGAAGACTTCCATACTTGGAGTTGAATGTAATGTCTTATTTATGTAAGCAACAGCATCATAAAAATCGTTCATATATTGAGGATCAGAAGTTGCTTGGGTTAAACCCTGACCATAACAGGTAACCCTACTCCCCTGATACCCCATCTCTTCAAAACTTAATGCTTTGATATGATCTTCAATATTCTTTCTCTCGGTTGATGATAAAAGCGTACTTTCAATTTTAGCATTTACTTCTAAATCGAAAAGAGGATCATTTTTTATGGTGAATGGTTCTAGTTCATTGTCTCTTAATTCATAACTACTAAAAGGTTCACTACTAATCAAATGATTTGAACTAAAATCATTCTCCATAAAAGCTATAACAATATAAAGTATAAATAACAAAGTAATAATAATTTGGTGTTTTTTGGAAAACATCAATTAAAACACCTGTTCAATGGTTTTTTACGTTAATTCTAGATGTTCTGATGTAATGATGGGATTAGATGAAATGGATGTAGATTACCTTTTAATTTTTATGTTGCAAAAAAACATTTTCTCTTTTTTTTTATCGAAAATAAATACAAGGATTAGAAAAAACTGATTAGAAATGAAAGTGTAAAATTCCTCTGTACTTTTATCGGTAATTCTACTTCTAAAAGAATAATCAGTTGTTTTGGGTAAAAAGTTGTTTTAATAACGATCCAAACACTTGCTTAGGTTTCAGACTGGAAATTCTAATTTCAGGTGATCTTAAATCAGTGGCAATAATAAAAAAACAGTTCAGTGAAACATTATGCCAGAAATATTGAATCACTGGAACTTGTTCTTTTTTCAAGAATTTTCCAGTTTTAACGAATGAAAAGCTTTTCCAGATCTCATTTATTGCTTTTCTTCGTGTTTTAAACTTTTTTGGCTTTTTATACGTAAATCCATCAATTCTTTTTTCCATCTTAGGAATATATTCAGATTCATAAAATTCTAGGAGATCAACATATTTTGCCATCCTTTGTTTCGCTAAACCTATTCTTTCGATATAAAAAGAATTATTTTCATTAATGAAGTGCAGGTAAGATGTACCTATAACAAATGAGGAATCTTTTAATTCTAACTCTGATGGTACTCTGATACTGATACCTGGGCCAGTCCAGTAAACCCATTCGGAGTGACATTCAATAGATTCAATAATTTTGTCTATTTTATTCTTATTATTCACGTTTTTCTCTATTTTAAAAGGCCAAAAACTCAAGAAAATCCGTTCATGAGGAGTACAAATCCATGAAATAACGATAGCTTGCTCTTTCTTCTTCTTACTCTCAAAAAAAACATAATCCGCGTCATGGCCTTTAATTTTGATTTTCCTACGAGAACGAATGACTATAGGAGTTTTTTTTGAATATTTCTTTCTTAAATCTTTAATGAAAGAATCAATGATAATCTTAGGATTTGGCGCCTTTTTTGGTATCTGTTCCCATTTAACACTCATCTGTATCTGCTGGTCAAGGTTCTTTAGTATGAACAGCCCTTTTTGCTTATTCTTTTCATCGCTCCTTTTACTAATTGATAATTGCCAATCCTCAGGAACTTGAAAAGTGAGTTTATCCCAACCAGCTGTTTTTACCATTTTCTTCTCCTTGTTAAAGTATGTTATTCAAATCAGTTCTTGAGTAAAGTTAAATAATTAGCTTCAAGGAATAGTTTTTAATAAATAGTGATAAGAATGTTTAAAATAGTCGAAATAATAGAATAAGAAAATTTACTACAATGAAGGACATCATGTGGTTGCATTGCAAAAGACTGAAAACTCTCAAAAAAATACTGTACAGTGCCCTTGTGGAAAAATGATAGAAAGTACTGAAGATTACCAGTTACTCTTTCTGAAAAAAGAAATGAATGAGATTGATATCCTCTGTCCTAATGATACCTGCTATTTACGTGAGCTTGGGTTCATTACATTTGAAAAAATTGACACACCAAAAAAACAGATCAAATTAAATCAGGCTGTATTTTATGTACCATTTGTAACTTGGAATGCGACCAGATTAACAGAAAAAAAAGCTGCAGAAATATTGAAAAAACAGCTCATTGATCTCGTACAAAATCATGTTGAATGGCATAAGCTTGTTTAGTAATTCCTCTCATTACTAACCTCTTTAAGGAATGATTAGTATTGGGTAAAGTAAAACTCCCCCGAAGCAAGTTTCCTTTAAGTGAAGCAATTAAAATATCAACAGAAAATATAACCAAACGACCATCAAGGAGTATAATCACATCTTTTGGCATTATTCTTGGTTTAGCTTTTCTCACAGCCTTATTAATTATGAGTAATATCTTAAATTATATAGAAAGGGAGAGTACTGCTATTGCTGAATATACATGGTGGTTAGCAGGAATATCACTCCTTGTCGCATTAGTAGGAATAACAAATTCAATGCTAATGGCAGTAACCGAAAGGACAAAAGAAATAGGTGTATATAAAACCTTGGGAGGAACTTTTTCTCACATCTTAAAGATGTTTTTAATCGAATCAATAATTTTAGGAGCTATAGGAGGATTAATTGGCTCGTTAATCGGTATTATCACTGGTGGCGCAATTTATTCCTATCGTTTCGGTTTAGATAAAGTTGTCGAAGCATTAATTTCAGATGTAGGTCTAATTCCTTCCTTAATATTGTTATCAATTCTAATTGGGATTATTTCAAGCGTTGTTGCTAGTCTTTATCCAATTTGGCGAGGAGCAAGACTAGATCCAGCAGAAGCTTTACGGTTCGAAGTATAAGGAGGTACAATAATAACATGGAATATTATGAATATACCATTGAAACAAGAGATGTTGAAAAAACCTATTATCTTGAAGGTGGTATAATCTCTGTTCCTGCTCTTCGGGGTGTCACTATGAAAGTACAAAGGGGAGAATATATGTCAATAATGGGGCCTTCTGGAAGTGGTAAAACCACACTTTTCAATATTATTGGTGGATTGGACAAACCTGAGAGTGGTAAGGTATATATCGATGAGGTAGATATATCTAAATTAGATGCTTATGAATTAGCATGGTTACGAGCCCGAAAAATTGGTTATATTTTCCAAACTTTTAACCTCCTACCTGTACTGTCAGCTCTAGAGAATTTAGAATTGCCTATGATATTTACGGGTACCCCAAGGGAAGAAAGGCGAAAAAAAGCTACTGAATTGTTGGATATCGTTGGTTTGGGAGATCGATTAGATCATAAGCCTGCAGAACTGTCTGGAGGCCAACAACAACGAGTAGCTATAGCACGTGCATTAGCAAATGACCCATCGATTATTTTAGCAGATGAACCAACTGGAAATCTTGATTTAGAGACTGGATTAGAAATAATCGAACTGCTTCGGCAATTAAATAAGGAAAGAGGCACGACAATTGTGACCTCAACTCATGATTTAAAGATGATAGATATTTCTGATCGTATTCTCTGGATTAGGAGCGGTCGAGTAGAAAGGATCGAAACACGAATTGAAGTGGAAGTATAGGCGATAGTTTAAACTAATGAAGGAAGAATAATGGGAAACAAGGATACTGTAATATCTCTGCAAGATGTCTGGAAAACATATTTCTTAAGGGGAGAAAATGTCCATGCCCTGCGGGGATTGTCAGAAGATATTCCCCGAGGTGAATATAGAGTAATTATGGGACCTAGTGGCTCTGGAAAAACGACCTTACTTAATATGGTTGGAGCTCTTGACACTCCAACTAAAGGTAAAGTTATAATTGACGGTGAATCATTAACGGGGATGAATGCAAATGAAATGGCTTCTATAAGAGTTTATAAAATTGGTTTCATCTTTCAGACATTTAATTTAATTCCAGTACTTACTGCTTTAGACAACGTTATGATTCCAATGGTTTTCAAAGGTTTATCCTTAGAAGAGCGCAAGAAAAGAGGAAAAGAAGTCCTCAAGAGAGTAGGATTAGAAGGACGCTATAATCATAAACCTAATGAGCTATCAGGAGGACAGCAACAACGAGTCGCTATTGCTCGAGCCTTAGCAAATGAACCGCCAATAATTCTAGCTGATGAACCAACTGCAAATTTAGATCTTCACACAGGTTTTCAAATAGTGGAACTGTTAAGAGAACTAAACCAGGAAACAGGAGTAACAGTAATTAACAGTACTCATGATCTCAAACTCATTGATATTGCTGATAAAGTATCTTGGTTAAGAGATGGGGAAATAACTCGAACTCAAAAGAGAATGAAAGTTATGATAACCTATGAAGATTTTCCCTTTACTTACGAGATCAACTAGCTGAATAAGCTTCAATCATATTCATTTTAAGCTCAAAGCAAGAGGTTTTTATTTTAACATATGTTGATTTGCATCCCAAACTAATATTTGCTTTCTGATATGGGAAATAACTAGTTCTACGAGTTTATCGTACCCCTTTGGAGGATTTCCAAAACTAGAAGGATAATTACTTATAACATGTGGTTCAAAGAAGCGACTACTCGTTCTTGTAAGGAAAAGTTCGCAATCCATTGGAAATGCTCGAGAATGGCCCTTCTGACTAACACGAAGATTAAAACATATTGTTAAATCATATGCATCAGGTATATCCTTTTCTTTCTTTAAAACCTCTTGTGTATGAAATGTCATTCGTGGGGAAGTATTCGAAGAGAATATGCGCTCTATAAATTCTAAAAAATCCTTTACTTGCGACTCATGAATGCGAATAGGTATTAAAAAGGAGTAACTCCCTTCTTCCATAACTGGACTCATTTTCTTGTCTTTAGACCATTTTCTTACATGCATGGAAGAGACAGATTTTGCTGCTGAATAAGAGGGTAAGACAGAGCTGACTATTGATACTATTACTGCGAAAATTATTGCAAAAATCGACCAACTTACCTCAATTTTAGGAATTACTGTGAGATTGAGATTAAAGAATATGAACAGAGTATATGAACTTACACCTAGAATATATCCAATAACACCAGCAATTAAACCTAGTACTAGACTTTCGCCAAAGAATATGAATGTAATATGAGCTGGATTCAGTCCGATAGCATTAGAAGTATATATTTCCTTTCTTCTTTCAATGATCCTTCGGTACATGACATTTGCTATTGTCAGACTTGTTACAACCATTATGATAACAATGGGTTCTATACCTTCTACTATTAAACTCTCTCCATAATAAGCACGTTTAATCGTTCCTTCATGACTTATCCACGCTTCAAAACCAATAGAAACAGCAAAATATGTTCCAAGGAAACGATAATCAATGAGGCTTGATTGAACTAATTTAATATTTATGCGATTGAGATGAACTGAATTAAGAAGTTTAGCTTTCTCAGCTGTAATAAAAATCAGATGATTCGGATCTGCTGCCGAAGCTACTGGACCTGATTGCGATATGGACAAGTATTGAGGACGCATAAAATAACCATCTAAATCAATGGCAGTAGCATATTTTTCTTCATCATAAAATCCAGAGATCCTAACTCCAAATGTCGCCTTTGGGGTAATACTGGTAATAAGAACTGAACTATTGATCAAAAGACCTTTTTGTTTTAAATATGAGGGTAAGAGTGCTTCATCAGAGCTAGAAGGAAGTCTTCCCTCTGTTAACATTTGAGTAAAATTCGTGAATGTATTTTCTTTGGTAAAAGAGAATCCTAGAATACCAGAGATATTAAACACATTATTTTCATTTAGAAGCGATCCTTGTCCGTAATTCCCCCACACAGGATAATTTTCCCACCGTTCACTGATAGTAAGAATCTCAAACCCCTCTGGAGGTTCAATATCAAATTCGTTATGTGAAAGGTCATCAAAAGGAGTTGAAGTAGATATATATCCTTTTGAATAATTAGCACTTCTTATCAAAAGACCGTCAGAGGAAGGACTCCCATGAATCCGAGGTATTGACTGAAAAATCACTTGCGAATGGGAACCAAAACTTGTCAAAGCGATAAATCCAAATATCATAATGACGATACTTGAAGCAGTTAGAATACTCCTAAATTTTCGCCTTTTTAGATTTCTTTTAGCTAGGGAAAAACTAGCTATAAATGTAGAGAGAATTTGAGGATCTTCTGTTTGATCTTCCTTTGATAGCCAATTAAATAATTGATAGCTAATAGGGATTATAAAAATAGTAACCAAGGGGAAAAAAATCAACTCATTCGGATTCACGGATTTCATAGCAGGAAAAAATATGAAAAGGAAAATAGCAAGACAAGCGTGAGTAATTAAATAGATAGCTAACAATCTAGGGAATTTCTCACTGAAAAACCACCCTAAAATAAGAGAAAAAACGCCCATAATCCCCCATAAAATCAAAATACTGTTTTTGGATACGTTTGTAACGTAAGATAGCGAGTCTTTCACATTCTTTAACTTTAGATAGGCCTCTCGAAGGTAATAATGGGATATACTATAGTTTGAATCTCGATACTTAACTTCTGCTTCATTATAAAGTTGACGTACTTCATTCATTGTTGTTTCGTACGTAATAGTATAAAATCCAAGTTGTTGTAATTTTTTTATTTCATGATTAGTTAATCCAATTTCACTCCAAATGAAACCTAAGTTTTGTTGTATTGAAATCTCAGAAATTGACATATTTCCCAATTTGATGAACGATATAATTTTTGATGAATTTAAGTTGATAATAGTCCAAGGGGAAACATCATTTGCTGTAAAGGCGGTAATGTGGAGAGTGTAGTCGATTTCTTGAGGTAAATATACAACACCTTCAAATTCAGTTCCTTCCAAAGGTTTTCCGAAGATTGGGAGATCAATTGACGATTCTGGAACAACTGATAATTGAAAACCTTCGAAATCCCTTTGAGGTTTTTCTATCAACCAAAACGTGCCAGAAATTCTAATTTCAGAATATGAATGTAAAATTAAGGTAATAAATAGCTCAGAACTTTGATTTGAAATAATTCTTACCGCTCCAAAGTTAACCACTGACTCATTAATATGGACACGTGATATTAGTAAATATTGTGACTGCTTTAGAATTATTGGAATTGAAACATTTCCATATCGTCCTGTTTCTGTTGGATATGCGGCTAATTGATATTGGCCCTGAGCTGAGTCAATATTTTCCTCTCCATATAGCCAAACTGAAGCATTTTGGACTGAATTCCCAAAAGTGTCAATTACGTGAAGATTTATACTTGAAGTTTGGTTATTAACAGTTAGTACATGTTTTGGGTTATTTGGATTGAGAGCACAAGCTGATATTGCTAGAAAAGCACTAAAAAGACAAAAAATAACTAAGAAAGAATGTACTAAATGTTTTGGGCTGAAAAAATTCAATTTAGATACTCCTACAGTAAATTCTCATTTTCGAGCACTTTCTGGCAAATCAGAAACAATCAATTGGAGAAATTGTTTATCTTGTTTCTCATATTTTTTCCGTAAAGAATGAGGTAAGATAAAACCAACGAGGCGTCTTTTTGTCAAGTTTTCTAAAAACAATGAAATTGAAATTCTTGCTTCGAGCTCATTCATTTTATAACTTTCTTGAAACACCTTAATTATATCTTTAACTCTGTTCTTACTATTACAACAATTCCAGAAATGGGTTCCCATTTCATCTAATACTATTCTTCTACCTTTAGGCATAGGGAAGAGTTTAGAGACAAAACCACGACGTTTAGTTTCCACAGGTTTTAGAAAGAGTGCTATTTCCCCGCTGTCATACTTTTTAACCTCCACTAAGGGATTTTTAATTGGAACTATTTTCAATAAATCTTGTGGGGTAACATTAATGGCCGATTCCTTTTTTTTCTTTTTAACCAATGATGATGACCCTCATTCAAGGAAGTAACAACGGTAATATTAAATTTATAACAAGTGCAGCCGCTACAAGTAAGACCATTATTCTCATACTGAATTTTATTGATTCAACATCCTTAATTCGTTCTTGATCTTTTATTTCACATTCTGGAGAACAATAATCATTCGATAAAGAAATAACCTTACCACATTGATAGCAGTGCCTATGGGGAGGAACTTCGGAAGAAGTTTTGTTTGTCGATCCACTCATGAAACCAATCCTCAAAATTACTTGATAGAACTAAACTTTTAATTTTTCTATTGAGAATTTCGTTAAGTATATCATCCCTAATTTGATTTTCTAAAGAAAAATTATATCAGATGAGTTCAAAGGTTGGCAAAAAAAAATATTAAGAGGCATCGTAATCTTCAAAAAAATACTAAGATCATTCCATCTCATGATAATGGTTTCTTTTGGAAGAATTAATTATGAAAAATGGAAAATGTGTTGTTTCTTGTAAAATACTAGTACTATTCTTAGTTTTAATATTATTTAAAGATCTTTTTATTCTTCCACAACCAACTAATGCTTTAACTATAACTGTTGATGGAAATCCTTCAGATTGGCTTGGTGAAGGACCAGACCCAGGTAGTAGTGATAGTATTGCAGGTCAATTCATCTATACTGACTTCACTGGCGATGATGTCGGTTATGGGCCATTAATATATCCAGAAGGCATTCCTGACGGGTGTGCTGATATCCTTGAATTTCGAGTAACAACAGATATTACCAAAATGTATCTATTAATTCAAATGCGTAAGATTGCTGATCCAACAAAAGTAGTTGTACATATCCTTTCAGATTTACCTGATTATGATCCAGCAAAAGAACCAGATAAGTTTACGTGGACTACAGGAGGAAATGAGGGAAGAATACCAATATGGTCCTATGAAAAAACAAAAATAGGCGTAGGAATAACTATAGCTGATCCTTATGGTTCTTTAACAACGCGAGAGGAGAATACAGTTTATTATGAATTAGCTGCAGATACCAATGACCCTGATATGATCCAAGTTGCAGCAAATACCAATTTCAACGCATTTGAAGTATCACTTATCCTCAGTGATTTAGAAGGATGGATCGGATTAGAGGAAGGGGCAATTAATTCAGGGGTAACGCTGTATTTTCTAGCAATGGCGTATCGAATTGATGCTCCTATTGAATTTGGGGCTCATGAAGTGAATGAAGCTGATGTCATTGATGAGAGTGAAAAGACTCGTGTCACAGCTTGGGAAGATCCTGACATTTATGATATGATTGGTTATAATACAAAAGAAGACCAAATCAGTGCTCTATCGGAATGGGCACCTGGAGGTGATAGAAAATGTGTTCACTTCCCGAGTACATCCCCAGCGTGGCTTGAAGTGGAATTTCCATTACCAATACCCCCCACAACCTTTGGAGTTCAATCACAGCTTTCAATAGATGAAATCAATCCAAACTCATCTTTCATTCTATCTGTTACTGTAATTAATTCTGGTAAAGAGGCGTGGGATGTTTTTATGTCCTATAATATTCCCTCGGAATTTAAAATCATAAGTGGGTCTCTCGTTCCTGGTCCTGTGAATGAAGATCTGTCGCAAACTGAGAACGAAACTTTCTATGTCCTCGACGACGAGTTTGAAGTCTTTGAAAGTCGAAGTTATTCTCTTAAGTTACAAGCACCAGGCACAGAGGGTAGTTATTACATTACTTTTGGCTTTCGATACACAACTTTAAACGAAACTGGTACTCTAAATGTAACGGATTCAAATGGAGAACTAGTAACACTGTCAAGTTCAGCAAGTATTCTCCTGGAAGTTGCCTATCCTTTAGTATATGGTGGAGGATATCCAGCTGTAGGTAGCGAAACTGGAGCATTAATTGTCCTCCTAGGTATCCCCGTCATTCTTGCGATCGCTCGTGTACTTATCGAAGTATGGAGTAAAAGAAAAGGAGGCTAGAGGAAAATGAGATCTGGAAATAGATTTAAATTTACATTGATTTTGACCATACTTGTATTTACGATAACTCTGTCCTTTAAATCTTCTCTCTTTGCCAAATCGGGTTTTTTTATCAGTAAATCGACAAATAATTATATTAATACCATTAAATCTAGAAGTGACTCACCAGTATTATCCACGACTGAAGATTCGGACTTACCATTCGAATTTAACCCAGAAGGTTCAGTTTTGAGTTACGATGATCCTTCCCATGATCTCATTACAATTTTAGGGAGAGCTCAACCTGAAGATGCTGACTTTGATTTCCAGTACTTTGAATTTGGGAAGAATGACACACATCTTTTCATAAATGTGACTCTTCGTGGTGATCCTGGTGATTTCTGGTCAAAGGGCTACCATTCTGACTTAGGTGGTGTCGATCTCCACTTTGTCTATGATACTGGTGATGAAAACGACCGATATCCAAATGATACTTTTGATATATTCTCCCGCCAGAGATTTAGTGCAGCAAGAGTCCATATGGACCCAGAATTTACTTGGAACTATTCTTGGGGACTTTATGATCCAATAGGCTATGAAAAAGGTTATACCTGGGATAACGAGTTCATGTATCTTAATGAAACAGGATTAATCAACGGAGCTGACGATGACCTACCAGATACTATTCTTCCACTATTTGGTACTGATGCTTCTCGTTATGATCCTCGAGTAGGGAAAAACACAACAACCATAACATATTATAGTCCAACAACAAGGACGGTTTATACGGCTTTACCGTGGCACTTTTTAGGATTAAAACCAGGGCAAGATGTCTCCACGTATAAATTTAATTTTACTGCATTTACTTGTTTCGATTTTATGACCGCGGATCTTGGTGGAGAGGCTGATGATGTTTCCAGCGGTATTTTTGATGTTATTGGTGATGATAATACTGTCGAACTTGCTGGAAATACATCTATGATTCATAGCTGGTTAGAAGTCGACTTTGGTAACGAAAAGATTACTGAGATCATCAATTACGACTATAAAAATCCTTTAACAGGAGAACTAAAAATCTTTACCCCTACAGGGGAGAAAATCTATCTGGATATTCCATGGGACATCCCAAAAGGGCCGAATGATCCTTGGGATGATTATAATCTAGCGTGGGCTGCAAATAATTATTCAACGAACCTTAAACTCTTTTCCATTCAACATCATGCAAGTAACAAAACAACCTTCCGGATTTTTGTGGTTAATGATACAATCGAACAGTATGTAAGAAAAGGATCTGGAACTATAGATTATGCCACAAATCCATATAAAAGAGCTCGTGAGACAATTGATTGGTCAAAAGTAAGTATTTTTATTACTATTGACCTTTATCCTGGTGGAAAAGTCCTTTTACCTACTCGTAATGATGCAGCGGTCAACCCAATAGGAGCTTGGGATAGAACTTTAGAGATTAGATCTGCTAACGATAATGATAATTATTATTGGATTTACAACGATACAACAGAAGTAATTTCTAATAAAACATTTGATGAAGCTGAAATTTATTCAAATCAAGACAAATTTGATTATGATATCTTTGGTAGGCCTTTGACAGTTGCTAAATATTTGAATATTACACTCCCCACGGAGATTATCCGACCTCCCGAGGGAAAGCTTGTACGATTTGGCATTTTTACAATTACAAAAGAAAATATCACAAGTACAATAGAAGGAGAACCGTTTGATCTTCCTGATGTCGTTGATGTTTCATCAGGCGCCTGGGCATGGAAAGCTAGTGAACCAAAAATCCAAGAGACTGGTGCAGATCCAGGTTATGATGAAATTATCCCAGCAGGAGCCCTTAACTTTTCAAAAAATACCCGAATGCTCCATTCTTTCTTGGAATATGATTTTACAACAAATCATATGGAGATGGGAATCGCCCCTATTTCAAATCTCATCTCTTCTAACTCATTTGACATTGGTACAGTTCGATCATTAAATGGTCTTCCAGATGATCCAGCTTCAGTTGATATTAGTGGAATTTCTATTGGATATAGGTTTGATCGTCATGATGTAGCTTGGGGTGTTGAAGATCCAAGTTTGGAAAGAGAGTTTAGTGCTGTTATAATTGCTATACAGATGGATCACTATATTAACGAAACAAGCACAAGTATCGCTATTTTATTTGATCTGGAAGATGGGGGAGACTCTGATGTTTTTGTGCATTCTGACATGGATTTGAGTTTGGATATGTCTACATTTAACTGGGACTATGCATTCTTCTCAACAAATCTGTTTAATCCAAAAGAAACCCAGATAATTACCAATTGGGATGGAAGTAGAGTCTTTACTGCCATCGATGAGATGACTGTTCTTGGTGAGTCAATCATTGGGAATGTAAATATTGCTGGGTCAGTAGCATACTTCGAAATTGAAAATAGCCTTTTTATCCATAGTATTAAACCAGATAGGAGTATTAAGGGTGAGATGGTTGTATTAACTTACCCTAATCCAACTTCGTATAATCTCTCTTTATTACCCCCACCAGTATATTTTGATTTAATAGGGAATATTACTGACAATAGGATAACAGAAGGATTAACGGTGGATTTATCAGTCCCAGGTCCAGTCATTTTTAAAACAGATATTTTCGTTATTTCATACGATTCAGTACCAATGAACCTAACTGTACTTGATAACCAAACTTTCACAATAAGAGCAAATATTACTGATCCTGATGGAATCTCTACTGGAGGATTGACTAAACCTACACTTTCATTTTATACCACGCATGGGGAGAAAGGAACATTAAAAATGACGAAAACAGCAGGTACTAATGAAACTTACCAGGCTCACTTCCCTGCATGGCTTCAAGCATATAATTCAACTTGGTTGACTAGTGGTTGGACAGGAGCTACCCTGTTCTTTAAAATCACTGCTTATGATGTATTTAATCATAAGGGGGGGACAGTATCATTAATGTCTGTTGAAATTCAACCCTCAGACACAAAACCTCCAGAGATTGGCCAATTCTGGGTGGAATTGTGGGTAAATAATAAGCTTAACAATTCTCTGAAGGCACCATTTACGACTAATTACACGATCACAGACGATGATTTCATTAGAATTAACGCTAGTGCAACGGATTACTATTGGACTGATGTTTGGAGTCTCTTAGATGAGAATGGGACTCTAGATCTTAGTAGACAAGAAACTTTTGCAGATGTGAGGCGTGCTTATGGTTTTACCTCTGCTTTTATTAGTTCAATGAAACTTAATCTCAGTTTGAATGGGGGTCAATCATTTGTCCTAAGAGATCTAGAATTTGACCGGAGAGGGCATGTGTTCTATGGGACTACAGGCATAGGTGATCCTAGTGCTCAACTCGGACCCTTTTTCCCAAAAACCGAGGTGCATCTTAATATTGTTGCAGAGGATATATTTGGTAATTCTAAGGCCAGTGATACCATTATTCTTGAAGTACAATATAAGATACCTCCAGTCCCACCCGATTATCGATCATCAATTGTAGATCTTGGTTTAATGTGGCTAACACCTATAATTTTAGTTTTAGCTGTTGCAATAGCATTAAAACCAGATCTAGTGCTACCTCGAAGGAAAACAGGATAATTCAATATTAAAATTATACAATCTATTATGATAAATGAATAAGAAATTATTTAAAAAAGTGAAACCAAAATGGTCAATACTCTTTAATTCAGGGAAAATCAAAGTAAAAAATACAACATTAACAAGAGAATAAATCTCTATTATGTTAATGAAAGAATCAACGAGATTCAGAGACAAGAAAAGATAAAAGTTTGATAATTCTAAAAATATTGAATTATGAAACTTTTTAGAAATTTCCTAAAAAAACTGTAACTAAAAGATTTTTGGAGTGAAACAAATTTTGAGATGTCTTAATAGGAAAATAGCTCCACTAGTGCTTGTCACGATATTTTTCTTCTCTATTGGGTATTCTACACCGTCAAATGTCATTGAAAAAGCCAATTTAAGAGTTGTTCCTTCCCTAGGAACCCCTAAAATGACAGTAAACAACCCAAATAAGCATCTTGACGGGCATTTATGGGACTATACAGGAAATGAATTAGTGATCTCAGATCCAACAGGAGACGCAGAAAAATGGGCCGACATTGAAAAAGTATATGCAGCGAAATCTCAAACCCACATATACTTTGCATTTGAAGGGATATTCAATGCAACAGGAGGGGATGCTGCAATGGGAATGCTCATCGATGTTGATCAAACTTCAGGTTCAGGATATACTGAAGGTGGTGACTCCTGGGGTCGTAAGCACAATATAAGTGATCCATTATATGCTGCCGAGTACAACTTCTATGTCTGGGACTGGCAAACCGATAACTTTGGCTTTGCTCGTTGGGATGGCTCTGCATGGGGTAACCATGACGACTGGGATCCATATGTTCAAACTGCCCATACCAATACCTCGTGGGAAATGGCAATCCCTTTCTCTGCTTTTTCAGATTTTGAACTCGATGTCTGGAGTACGATTGCATTTACTGTTTTTATTGCTGGTGACTCTGCATTTGAAATTGCACCTGATGATGCTTCCGTGACCCCAAATGATTATGCCACTGAAAGTACTGATTATGATGTCATTAGTACCTTTGTGACAGTTGATCTAGACTCACTAGGTGAACCTGTTGTCGTTGATGGTGATCTTGCTGACTGGGATCCAGGTGATCTCATCATTGATGATCCGGACGCCGACACTGCTCCTACAGGTGCAGGTTTTGCTGAAATAAAAGAAGTCTATGCCAAGGCAACCATGAAAGGTATTTATTTCGGTGTGAATGGGGACTTCAACAGTAGTAAAGGTGATGCTGCATTTGGTGCACTCATTGATGTTGATCAGACTACAGGCTCTGGATATACCGAAGGTGGTGACTCCTGGGGTCGTAAGCACAATATAAGTGATCCAATGTATGCTGCTGATTACAACTTCTATTGTTGGGATTACCAGACCGATAACTTTGGCTTTGCTCGTTGGGATGGCTCTGCATGGGGTAACCATGACGATTGGGATCCATATGTCCAAACTGCTCATACCAATACCTCGTGGGAAATGATGATTCCCTATAGTGCATTTGAAGACTTTAAACTCGATGTTTGGTCTAAAATTGCTGTTGCTTTCTTTGTTGCTGGTGGTGATTCCTCTGTGGATGTTGCTCCTGATGATCCTGCAGGAGTCAATCCAAACGATGATGCTGAATGGACTGATTGGGACACTTTCGGAAACTTTGCTGTTGTTGATCTTGAAACAACTGCACTTGCTACAGCTCTTACTGCTGACGGTGATGATTCCGATTGGCCAAATAATTACGATACGTTAACTGACGCCAACGATGGTGCCAATGATTTTGCTGATTTCCACAACATCAGTGTAACTGCTGCTGCGGACGGCGTCGGTATCCTTCTCAAAGGAGATATCGACAGTGGTGCCTTTGATGGTGGATGGCATCTTGGTATTGATGTAGACCAGTTCCCAAATTCGGGTGTTAATGTTTCATGGACTTGGGTTGGTGGTTTAAACATTGGTACTGGTGTTGACCGACATTTCGCTGATTTCATGATTAATATGTGGGATCTAGATGTTACCAATAGAAAATGGTATGCCTGGAATGCAACTGCTGATGCTTACGACGAATATGGTGATCTAGCACTATGGGACTTACAAAAGTCTGCAGATGAAGATATTATAGAAATAGTTATTCCATTTGATCTCATGGGACTTGATGGCCGCTACCCGACCCAGATCGCACTTTACGCTGCTGCAGGTAGTGGTGCAGGTAAGGGTGGTTATAATGATACCATTCCTGTTCCAGTCCATGGAAATCTTACGGATCCGTTCATGGATTGGTTTGAAGTCATCATTCCATCGGTACTTGAATTGAGAAATCAATACCCAGTAATCAATGAAGTGACACAAACTCCTACGAAAGATATTACTGCTGATGATCTGATCAATGTCCAAGTCAATGCCTCTGATGCTGATGGAACTATCGCATCTGTGAAACTAAGATACTATGTTCAACATGTTAATCTAAGTATTGATTCTTCGGTTGTTGATATGAACTTAATTACAGGAACCGCAGCACTTGGTATATGGAATGCAACCATTGGGCCATTTGAAGGTGGTGATTTTCTGGGGTATTATATCGAAGTAATTGATGATAGGGATGGTGTTACAGAATCAGATCCAGTTATAATATTCATCTTACCCTCTGGATTCTATGTTCCTGCCCGAACCATTGATGGAGACATCAGCGATTGGCCTGGTTCTGCCCCTGCGGAAGGTTTAAATTGGACCACTGCTGAAGGTGTATTCATCTACCGCGATTGGTCCAATGACGATACAGGAGCAGATCTTGACGGAAATACTCTGGGTGATTACATCTACAATGACTCTGATGATAAAGTCGCAGGTGACGGTTCAGCAGATATATTAGAGCTCAGAATCTTTGAAGATCAGGCAAACTTCTACTTCTTAGTGATAATCGATAATTTGACAACAGCTTCAAGAGTAGTTCTTCATCTTTCAAGTGATATTTCTTCATCAACTCATGAATGGTCAGTTGGTGGTAATGAACTACGTCTACCTTTATGGACGAGTGGAAATGGAATTGCGATCTCTCTTGCCCATGAAGACCAGACGTTTGTTGACAAAAATGAAGTTAATACTCTATTCTGGGCAGGTGGTGGCGCGGCGACAACTGAAGGAATACCCGTAAAAATGATCACTGACCTAGGTTGGGAAGTTGCGGTTCCAAAAGCAACACTTCTCAAATGGGGTGTCGATTTTCGTTCATTCTACCTCATGGGTTCAGCTTTCCGATGTGATGCTCCCCAGGAATTTTCCGCGCATGAGATAACGAAAGATGATGTATCTGTAGGAAAAAGCTATGCTGCTGAGTGGGCGGATCCTGATGTATACGACCTTCTCTGGCTCGATGAAGCAGGACAGGTAGCTGTTCTTGATGGAACTACTACATGGATGACTGGTTCTTCAGACGACAATGCTGTCCGATTTATGAGTGGTTCACCAGCTTGGAGAACCATAAACCTCACTGCTATTGCTGGTCCTGATATAATTGGACCCGAGGTTTTTGATTTCGATATCGCACCAGCTAGTCCTGATGACACAGATTCTATCACAGTCGTCGCTATTATCGGTGATCCTTCTGGAATTGAAACAGCATATCTGGAATGGACCATTGAGGGAGCTACTGGTGGTTCCACGGAAATGACTCCGATTGGCGCTGGGAACTATGAAGCGACTGTAGGTCCATTCGCATGGCTTGACAATGTGACTTTCATGGTTTACGCAAAAGACACTCTCGGTAATACAGGAGACTATATGACTGCTAGCCCTATAATAATCGGGAGTAGTGACATAACAGCACCGATATTTAGCTTAACAGGGCCAACATTTTCTCCAACAGCTCCAGAAGTTGGAGATAATATCGTCGTTTCAATAGAAGTCACTGATGATGGTGTCGGTGTGGAATTTGTAACTGTCTATTATTCAATAGATGGAACAACATACCTCCCATTGAGCATGACTCAAGGTACAGGTGCTGTCTGGTCTGCAACTCTTCCGAGTACGGAAGTTTCAAGCGCAGCGGGTACGGTCTATGTTTATTTCTACGCTGAAGACAAAGTGGAAAATGGCCGGTACGAAGGTTCAACAACGGATCCCTATACGGTAGTGGTCAAAGCTGCACCTGAAACCACTGAAACTACCACCACAAGCACCACTACAACCTCATCGGAAGAACCTGGGCCCGCTCCTGGATTTACGTTGATTCCAGCTGTATTCGTCCTTGGCCTTACTGTAATCCTTGTTCGAAGACGGAGAAGATAGATTTCTTCACCATCCCCCTTTTTTTTCTTTTTTTTTAATATTTACATTCAGATTTTACCGCTTTTATTCTATCAAGAGCACATTAACATATTATTTTAACTGATCAAGGTTTTTCTATTGTTTATATCTCTTTCATGAATAGACATTATGCTAGATAATGTTTCTCTGTGAAAAGTTTTACAAACACTTATAAACAGTTAAAAGGTATAATACTTTGTGATGACGTGGCAAGTTAGTTTTAGGTTGATATCTATTTCCTGATAGAGGTCAAAAAGAACTACTTGGTTCTTATTGAATCATCGAAGTCATCACTAAGGAGTTTATGATCATGAGTGAAGAAAAAGACACCCCACCATCAGATGCTGAATTAGCAAAAGGGAAAGAAGGATTAGAACATGTTGAAACTCAAGAAGCGGTTTCAGAAAGAAAGGTAGTGCTTACATGTGCAAAATGTGGTGCACAACAAGACTTCCCAACTTGTGAAGAATGTGGTGAACCTATGGATTTTGAAGAAGATAAATTCAGCTGTGCCTCGTGTGGAAAAGAAGCAGCAGTTCCCACTCATTGTGGGGAGCCCATGGCTCCTAAAATTGTATAATTCTACTTAAGAATATTCTTATTTTCTATTCATAGTCCCTTTCTCAATGTTAACCAATAAAATTCTTTTTCACCCTTTTTTTTCTTTATATTATAGATCTATTTTTTGAATTTTGATTAGTTACTACAAGCCTAAAAGTAAAGGTAAAATACCAGTTAATTGAAGGATCAACAAATAGAGAAAACCTAACACCAACAATATCGCACTTAGGGGAGCCATTTTTTTTACATAATCCAGAAAGGTGACTGGGTATCCTTCTTGCTGCAGTACTTGTACACCAATGACTCCTGTAACTGTTCCAAACGGAGTAAATCCCCCACCAAAAGTAACTGCATACAGAAGAGTGAACCACAATAACCCTCCAACTGGGAATCCAAAAATGGTTTGACTAGCGAACTCTGGATCAGCTAAAAGAAGACGAATGACCTCTGCCAATGCAATTGTTATAGGAATATTTGCAACTACTGCGCTAAGGACTGAGATAGCTGTAATGATGATAATAACAAGTATAAGAGGATCTCCTCCTGATAATTCTAGCATTAAATCAGCTAAAACCTCAAGTACACCCGATATTTGAAGTGTACCAACTAGAACAAACAGTCCAATGAAAAATAAGATTGAGTCAAGCTCAATTTCATGGATAACACTATCTATATCTGCTTTTGTTACAATGATTGCAAGAATAGCCCCAGTTATTGCTATGAATCCTACTGATAAGCCAATATTACTAGATAGTATCAATCCTAAAATAACAATCCCCAAAACAATTGATCCTAAGTATAGTTTTCTTTTTGAATCCACAACGGACCATTCATCTAAAAAACTGACAACTGTTGGATCAATCCTACTATCTTCTGTGATTGTCAGTTCCTTTTTAAAAATTGTAAATAAATAACCTATTGATAATACGATTGCTACTCCAATAAAACCAGAATTGACAAGTGAAAAAGTTAGGAACGGTATATTTCCTGCCTTTGTACTAGCTATTAGGATACCTGGCAAAGATCCGATTACTGTTATTATTCCAGCCATTACTGTGGCTGATACTTCAGCTAAAATGTATGGTTTCGGATCCAAATCCAATCCACGGGTGACAGTGACAGTTATTCCACTCAACAAGATAATAGCTGTTGTGTTATCCAATAATGCTGATAAAACCATGGTAAGGAAAAAAACCAATACCAAGAGTCTTTTAGGTGTTCCTTGGGAAGCTTTAATTGTACGGATTGACACCATATCAAAGAGTCCCGTGTCCGAAAGTACTGCGACAAGAAGACTCATCCCGAAAACGATGGAAATAACCTCCCATTCTATAAAAGAGCTAAATAATGCTTCTTCAAAAAATAAGACTGGATTTTCGGCTATATCTATGAGCTGTTCTAGAGAAAGAGGCAGTTGCTTTCTATTTAACTCTTCTAATAGATTATCTTCAGTTAGTTTTTCTGGTTGGTGTTCAAGAAGCCATCTGATATACTCCAACGGTAATAATTGTTCAAGAAATATTATCATTAGCATCACAGAAAGCGCAGCACCAAAAAGAATAACTCGAAGCTTTTCTTCTTCAGCCAATGTGAGAAATAGGAAAACAACCATAAAAAAAAGCACAATCATAATCTTTACTTCAACAGGAGTAAAGATATTTGGAGGAGCGATAAAGACCAAACTAATTATGACAGCTATCCCTGTTAAAGCCATGGCAGGAATTGTAACCTTTTCTGAGAACTTCTCACCCTTATCATCATAAACCCATAAAAATACACTTATGACAAAACCTATTATGGAACTAATACTTACCCATGCTAGCAAATTATAACAGACCTTCTACAAGCGTAACTTTACATTCCTCTCTAATGTTTAAATATAACGCGCATTCACAAAGTTCTCCTATTCCCCAATGGTAGTAATTCATTCACCAAAAAAAGATTTCTAGCCTAGCGAATTATCGAAAAAAAGGATCTATTATAGATTTAGCTGCAGAATAAGGATCTTTTTCCTTCGAAATAACTTCATTGAGAATCTCTTCCCATTTTTGTTTGTTCACTAAATTCTCTAGAATATTCTCGAAAAATTCGACTTTAATTATTTCCAAGATTTCATTCTTTCGTCGAATAAACTCTCGTTCCCGTGCAAAATCTGTAGTGTTTTTCAAATAGTCATTGAAGTTTAAAATGGTTTCTACTAGGTCATTAATCCCTGTATTGTCCACATTTGACGTGGAAATGACTGGAATTTTCCACTGTCCGTCTTCTTTCTCACGAGGATCGATACTTAATAGTAATTTCAACTCATTAACTATTTCTTGAGCCCCTGGACGATCAGCTTTATTTACAACATAGATATCGGCGATTTCCATTATCCCAGCTTTAATTGCCTGAACGGCATCACCTGTTCCTGGTATCCCTAAAACACAGACACAATGCGCAGTTCTGACTATTTCTACTTCACTTTGGCCTGCTCCGACTGTTTCAATCAGCAATATGTCATAACCAGCAGCATCGAGGACGCGGATAGCGTCCATGGTTGCTCGACTTAGACCACCAAGACTCCCTCTTGACCCCATAGACCTAATAAAGACGCCAGAATCTGTTTGCACATCATCCATTCTTATTCTATCGCCTAATAAAGCTCCACCACTAAAAGGTGAAGTTGGATCAACCGCAATAACACCAACTTTTTTATTATGTTTACGAAATTGAATGGCAAGATTATTGATCAAAGTTGATTTACCTGACCCTGGAGGTCCTGTTATCCCAACAATAAAGGCATTCCCCGTGGCATGAAAAATAGCGCCAATAAACTCTGCACATTTATCTGGTTGATTTTCAACTAATGAAATAGCTTGAGCAATAGCACGACGATTTCCTTTCAAAACTTTTTCAACCAGATTTTGCATTTCAAAGACTCCTATGGTCATTCTTGATCAAAAGAATACGATCCAGTTAGCTGATAGCCAAGTATAAGAGGATGAATACTCTTACAAAAGCTTATCGATGATAACAATGAGAATGTAAAGAATCCCAGAGAAAACAACCCCTATAATAACCGCGAACCCCGCAGTCAAGATATCAACTTCTGCAAGAGCTTGAAGTAAGGCGAAAATAGCAATAATCCAAATGATAAGCAAGCCCGCAATTAAGAAGTATTGCTTCCACGTTCGGTTTTTTATAAAACTTAAACTCAAATAGATAGGCTCCAAATATTCCTGCTTTTGAGGTTCTTCTTAGATTCTTGAGTGCATATTTATAAAACTAGTGCATCTGTTATAGTTGTTTTACTATCTTAAGTAAGGAGGTCAGGGATCACCGCAATAATAATGAGTGTTCCTTCTTCTAACGGGGTGACTTCAACAGGAAGAAAAGTATCAAACTCCTATTGGTGGTAGAACGAGGAATTAAACACATATTCCTTGTTTAACGATCCTCTTAACCCCTGTTGCACTTTCTGATAGCGTTCAAAATGGCCAATAATTATTATATTGGTTTAGCGAGAAAAATTTAAGAATTCAGGTTTCTGCTACTTGGATTTTTCAATTTTCGCTAAGTCATCATTAAAAAAATCTCTTTAGCCTAAAATGCTGTTAACCCAAGAATTCTGGCTTATTTCCTTACCCCACATGAGAAAGAATATTAATATCCCCTGTTTTTTTAAGAAAACTTCTTAAACTCATTATTAAATCAGAATGTCCCCACCTTGACCTAATACAATGATTGAAAAAATTGGTGAATATTAATTGAATGCGATAATTGAAGTATCGGATCTCTACAAGACTTTCAGAATCCCTCGAGGGGACGATATCGAAGTATTAAAAGGAATTTCACTATCTGTCAATCCAGGAGAATTCATCGCTATTATGGGGCCAAGCGGATCAGGTAAGTCTACGTTACTGAATATTCTATCTAGTATTGAAGATATAACAGCGGGACAGGTTCTAATTGCTGGAGAGGATTTATCCAAAGCAGATGAATTTACATTTGTCAATACTCGTAGAAACACCTCTTCCATTGTATATCAAGATTTTAACCTACTAGCTTATTGTACCGCTATTGAAAATGTAATGTTTCCTATGATGTTGGCTGGAATGAAGGAAAAAGAAGCCCGTCAAAGAGCACTCATGCTTCTTATGAGAGTCCACTTAGAGCATCGCGTTAACCATACTCCAGATGATTTAAGTGGAGGAGAGCAACAACGAGTTTGTATTGCTCGTGCATTAGCTAATAATCCTAAAATCGTCCTAGCAGATGAACCCACAGGGAACTTGGACACAAAAACGGGGGAATCGATTATTGAACTGTTTCAGGAAATCATTCATGAAACAGATTGCTCAGTAATTATGGTTACACATGATCTGCAAGTGGCTAAAAAGGCGGACAGAATTTTGATCCTTCGCGATGGAACTTTACACCGCGAAGAAGATGTGGTGGATGAGTTATAATGACATCGGACCAATTATCAACAGAATTGCCAAAATCAGGGCGACTCCGCCCCCGTGATAGAGCCTCATACGTTTTCCAATCTGTCCGTTCAATTATACGTAATAAAAGGCGTTCAACATCAATGATTGCTGGATTAATTCTAGGAATTTCAATTTTAGCGGGAATTTTACTTTATTCTAATGTTCTAATGGCAAATGTATACACTACTATTATCGAAGGATCCCCCTACGAGATTCGTATGGATTTCAAGGAGGGTGTAAGCGACTCTCAAATACAAGCCTATCGTCAAGAATTTGAGGATAATCCCCTTATCTCTGATGCTCAACTTCTTTTCGGTGACGGAAGAACAGAGGTAGTAACGACTGATTTTGGGACAAACATATACACTCTTGCCTATCTCACCGCAGAAATACAAGTCGAATATGACAATGAGAATCACAGCGGTGCTCAAGGTAGAATTTTTCCCCAAGCCTTTTATGTCAGTGAGATCGGTATAAACATCCGAGACAAACTTATTACAGGGAGGAATCCGGAAATTTATACCCAATCAAATCCAAATTATCATGGTGTTCTGATTTCCGAATCCTTAGCTGAAAGTGCCAAGGTACAGCAAGGGAACAAACTAAAGAGAATAACGTTAGAAATTGAGGTTGAGGATCCTAATGATCCAAGTTATCCTTTTAATGAACGAGAGATAGCTGGATCAGTTACTTTGACAAATATCACCATTGCGGGGATAATGGCTAGCGAATCTGAAGCATCAGCAGGAATATTTTCTGGAGCTCTTGAAGAAACATCAGTTGGGGGTGGGGGTGAAATTTATCTGCCAGAAGAACTATTTGAAGATTCAAACCATGGCGGTGATCAAACTTATTTCTTAGAACTATTAATACAACAAGAAATGAGATATTGTGCTTTGAAAATAGATGAATCAAATAAGGAATTCAATTTTGCTAATCCAGCAGGAGTTAGCGGGCAGATTAATTCGATCATCAATGATTATCAGCTTTCCTATCCTGATGATATAGTAGGTACTAACCTTGTTGAAGGCAAATTAGCCCCATTCCAACTTATGAGTATCTTTATCTATTTTTTCGATGCCATGTTGACGATTCCAGTCGCAATTTTATCACTTTACCTCCTATCTTTTGGAATTGATCTTTCCTTACATGAAAGACGATATCAGATTGGGATCTTAAAGACTCAAGGAGCTTCTCCTAATCAAATCAAGAGAAAAGTAATGATGGAAGCGTTACTCTTAGCTGCTCTCGGTTTATTCATAGGTTACATCGTTGCAGTCTTGGGAGCTTGGATTATTGGATCTGCAACAGGGTTTATGAAATGGGGCGAATCTTCTTTGCCAGTGAATGACACTGCCTTATCTCAATTGCCCGATTTTCTAAGATTAATGCCCATAATTGGTGAAATCGATCAAATTGCGTTTTTTGTTGTTGGTGGATTAATCGTGATCATTCTCATGGCCATGGTCAATGGTAAGTCAAATACTTTCATCCAAATGGAAATCACAGAGACAGTACGTCGTGGTGAGGGGGAAAAAGAAAATTTCCTTAAAAGGAATAATCTTGACATAGTATTTTTTGTGATAGGTTTCGTAACACTTGTTCTCACCATTTTGGTTGAATCTGGAGTTTCAATAGACCTAGGACCAGCTACAATTCTTCTCGCACTTTCAGGACCATTTTTATACTGGATCGGTGGAGCTGCTGTTGTAGCTCGGTTAGCGGTCTGGATACCCTCCAAAACGGATCCAATAGTCAAGCGTATCGGATTTCTGAAAGATGTTTCTATTTTGATTAAAGGTAATATATTTCGAAAATCAGGTGATATGCCAAGATTAGCTCTCATCATTGCCTTGACAGTTTCTTTCGGCATTTTAGCTGCTGTTCAAGGAGGTACGGGTGAAATTCACCAGAAACGTCTTGTTGAATTCGATATTGGTAGCGATATGGTCATTACAACAACCTTATCACTATCTACAACAACAATCTCAGATATAAAAGATTTATCTCCTGATATTGAGGACGTGATGGCAATAATGACCACGTCAGGAACGTTGGGAAGTGCTTCTATCATCATTCATAGTGTTGATGCTGAAGTGTATGGTACAGTCGGAATGTGGCATAGTGATGCATTCTCTGAAGGTGGAAACAAAGAAGATATTTTGGAATCACTTGCAAACAATCCTCAAAAAGGATGTCTAGTGGGTCAAAGTATTTTCTCAGAGAATAACCTCAAAGAAAACCAAAAGATCAACATAAGCATGTTAACCTATTACTTGGATGGTACGATGCCTGATTTTGATAACGGTGGATTTCCAGACCTTAGGAATAACACTCTTGAAAATTTGGGAATCCAAAATGGTTATCTTTCTCAGGAACTCACAATTCTAGGGGTGTTTGATCACACACCGAGCGGAATCGGAAGTAATGGGATAATTGTTGACCATACTCTCATTAATTCTTTAGCGAATCTGTCAACCCTCTCAAGATTAGACTCCAAGGGAGTTTTGAGTTCAAAATATTTAATTAAAGTTAAGAAAGGAGCCGATGTTGAAGATATTAAAGGGATTTTCATGTCGCCTAAAAATGACTGGATCACATCAGTTGATACTTTTGAAGAAGAAATGCGAAAATCTACCGAATTACAACAAATGGATTATGGAATCCCAGGACTTTTGACTGCTGATTTCGTGATCTCGCTGTTAGCAGCAACATTCGCGACATTTATTTTTATGAGTATCTTGATGGAGAAACGTAAAAAGGAATTCGCTATCCTAAGAAGTTATGGGGCCTCTCAAGGCCAAATTTACAAAGTTGTTTTTAGCGAAACCATCGTATTACTCCTCACTTCAGTTCTTTGGGGCTTATTTATCGGTTTAGGCCTTTCGATCCTGTTTAATGGATTTTTTGACTTTTTTAATCTCTTTATCACCCCATTGAGTACATTAGCTGGTGGCTCTCAAATTGAGAGATTACTTGTATTTGATTGGGTAAACTTGCTCGTGACTATATCCATTACCTTCTTAGCGATGCTCTTCGCAACGTTTCTCTCAGTTCGTGGCGCTTCAAAGGCCAAAATATCAACGGTCATCCGAGAATTATAGAGGTGAAGAAATATGAGTGAAGAGAACGGGAAAATGAGAAATCGAAAAACAGGAGGCCCTACTTCGATTCCCCATCCATTATTATCAGCTCGAAGCCTCTATATGATCTACAAAGGTAAAGCCGAACATGCATCGGTTGTCGCCCTGAAGAGCGTAAGTCTTGAGCTTCATTCAGGGGAATTCGTGGCTATTGTTGGTCCTTCTGGATCTGGAAAATCAACTTTACTACAAATCTTAGGAGGACTAATGCTTCCAACTGCTGGTTCCTTATTCTTCGAGGGACAGGATATTACCAATATACCTGAAGAAGATCGAACTCTATTCCGCCGTGAAAAAATAGGATATGTATTTCAGGAGGGAAACCTACTTCCGGACCTATCAGCTTTTGATAACATTAATCAAACCATGGCGATCAATGGAATTGCATATTCCGCCAGGAAGAAGCGAGTACTAGAATTATTAGATTTGATGGGAGTTTTGCATAGAAAAAATCAATTAGCTAGCCGTTTAAGTGGGGGTGAAAGACAGCGTGTGGCTATCGCAAGAGCTATGGCAAATAATCCGAAACTTATTATAGCTGACGAACCTACTGGAAACGTTGACTTTAGAACCAGCGTCAAGCTTCTCGAGCTCTTTAAACAACTAAATCGTGATACAGGAATGACTTTCCTAATTGCCACACATAGTAATCATGTGGCAGGTTACGCAGATAGAAGTATTGAGCTTCGGGATGGCTTGTTACTAGGTGAGCATGGCAAAGGGATCGATCTATCACAGTTGGACATGTCTCGAATGGTAATGATGGACAGTGACCATCGAATAACGATTCCTGAACATATAGCTCAACAGCTAGGATCATTATTTGGAAATCTATGGTCAATTGATATTGAAAACCAATCAAATCTTATATTGACTCCTTTGGTACCCATAAGTGAAGAATCCACAGAAGAGCTACCTACCGAAACCAAGGAGTGCCCAGTATGTGGACTCACAAATCCTGTGTTAAACAAATTGTGTAGTACTTGTGGAGCAAAATTCTAGACATAATTTATTTTGAAGGATTGAGTAATTATCTTGAAAGAAACAAGGATAAAGCCTCCAAATAAAACGACTTTTGAGGTTGTTTTACGCTTGTTTTGCCTCTTTATCTTTCCTACGTTTTAATTTAAGCGCAGCTACAATTCCTTTTTCTTTCATGACCTTCTTTCTTAAATCTCCTTCTGTCATGGAAAAGAATTTCCTTCCAAACTTCTTTACTCTATCCCAATCGATTTGAATACCAAGACCTGATTCTTCTGGGAGTTCTATATAGCCTTCTTCATTAGGTACAATTGGGGATTTTAGAATTCCGTCGCGATATTCGGGAGTCCATGACCCTGGTTCGTGGGGATACTCCAATGGAAACTTACGATCTGTTAATGCGGAAGTGTGGAGGTTGATCCACAAACCAACACCATTTGTCCAAGTATGAGGGCTAAAACCCAATCTTTGCTTCTTCGTAGCTTCAATGACCTTCAATGTATCTTTGAAACCAAAAACAGTCACATCAGGTTGATAAAGATCGAGACTATCGAAATGAAGAAACATCCGAGCTTCATGCCAGCCTGCATTTAACTCAGCACCCGCGATCTTTATTGAGCTGGATTTTCGCAGTTCAGCCAATTCTTCATATTTATGCATCTCTAACGGTTCTTCTAACCACCAAATATTTTGATCTTCTATTGATTCCACAAACTGTCGAGCTCGGTTAAGATCCCATACAGGTGTTCGATCAACAATGGTTACCAACCAACCTTGGTTTGCATCAACCATCAGAGGAAAATCTTGATCAACACGAGATCGTGTTTCTCTGATTGCGGATATATCCTCAGCTAAGGTTTTAGCTTTGACACGAAGTTTAACTCCTTTGAATCCAGCTTCCTGAGCTTGTTTGACTACCTTAGAATGACGCTTTGGCTGGCATGTTGCTCCAGTGGACCAATAAAATGGGATTGGATCACTTGTACCACCTAACATTTTCCAAACTGGAATATCCTCAATTTTCGCCTTAATATCATAGAAAGCACTCTCCATCCAGAAATTTCTCCAGCCTAAGAAGGAAGCTTCAATTATTCGTTGGTGGGCTAAATCTAGATCACAAGGATCAAGTCCAAGAATGTAAGGAGCTAGTAATCCACCTAAACCTTCCCGTTCTTCCCCGAATGCTACTCCAGTAGCAATTCCAGTTATATCAGTATCAGTAGTTAACCTCAGTAGCGTGAAACGATTATGTGTCTGAGGGTAACCGGGAATCCAAGAAGGATAAAATGTAGATTTAAGAGGGATGGAAATATGAAATAATTCAACTTGAGTTATCTTCATAAAAATCAACCCACTATTTTATGGAAAAGTGATAGTTGATTACTAATTATCACGTTCTTTCAGAATTTCAATTAAAAATATTGTCTTAGAGATTAGAAGGATGCTTTTTAATTCTCCATATCAACTACTAACGTTAAGCTTATTGGTGAAAAAATGAATTGATGGAGGAGATCTCTCATCAAAAGATTCTTTCAACAAGTGCTATGATAATCAAAAGTGCTCCTGTGCAAATAACACCAAGAAACAGGATCCATCCTACGGTATTGATATCATCATTACTAAATGCTTGAAAGGAAAAGAAAGCAGCTGTAGCCCAAATAATCAGTAATCCGCCAACTAGGAGGTATTCACGCCATGTGAACCTACTTAAGAAACCTTTTTCACTCAACTAAACCGACCACCAATAATTTTTATTAATAAATATCAATAATTTCTGTTAATAAGTATTTAGAGAGTTTTTCTATGAAGATATATAAAAGCTCGGATATAATACGTAATAAAATCGTCTTTTCAAAATATAAATATAGATTTAGAAATTTCCTATACCATCTTTTCATTAAAATGTAACAAGAACATTACAGGAATTTTCTGACAAAAAAACACATTTATTGGGTTGTATGACAAGTATTTCTCTGGGTAAGAGATCAAACGAGATACTGAGACAATTTTTAACATCTCTCTTATACAGCTATCTTCTATCACTTCAATAAAAAGTTTAAGCTAATTAAACCAAATTTTCTAGAACTCTTGAACTATCCCCCTCTATATCACTATAAAGCTCCTCTTAAAAAGAGACAAGGTAAAAAATAAAATATACATCGAAATTCACAAAGATCCAAATTAAGCCGTTCAGCTAATGGATCCAGTTGTGAAGATAAATTTTGGAATGAAATCATATGAAATGCTATAAAATGATATTTTTCGTCCTTGTGTTCTTACTCTTCGTTACACAATCATCATTAAACCCTGTATCAGCAAAGATTCAAACATCTGGAACATTCTATGGGTTTGATTGGGAATATGGAGAAGAAACGAGAGACTTCACAAAGTCCGTTGCTTACTCAGATTCTTTTTCTGAAAGTGAGTCCAATACCAAAACTAAAAATTACACTTTGCAGGTTCCAATCCGTACTGGACTGGAAATTCAAGATATTTTCTGGGAACGTTGGACTAATCGGTCAAAAGTGGCTCCCAGCGCTTCCTGGGAATTACCTGGTTCTCCCCAAAATTGGCTAGGCTATCGTGCTGATGGGTATTTAAACAATAAAACTGGTCAAGGTGGTGCATGGTTTCGATATGCAGGTATTACGGTCACAGGATGGAAATCTGGAATTTTTGGACAAGCAGCTAATTATTCATGGTTTGGTAGGCGAATTGATGTTGGTCTTGCAGAAATAGCTTTAATTCAAACGTGGAAGACTTCTTATGCTAATTTAACCGTTGGAGATCCCGAATCCGTACCAATGAAAGATTGGCTCGGTACTATCCATGACTATATTGATATACCTAGCTATCATATTACTTACTCCTATGATAAGGGAACGCCTGATCCCAGTGACGATGAAGTAGTCTTTGAAGAGTTATTGAACCCTCGCTTTGTCTTGGTGAGGGTTAAGACAACTAAATATACGGTTAATGTGGATGAAACAACTAAGGTAGCAGCTTCCCTGTCAGGGCAATTTAATTTCTCAGGTACATGGGAAGAGAACTTGCATGGACAACATGTATCTGTGAAAGATGGATCTAATTATTGGTTTGATTATTTTGCCTTAATTGAAGGTAATGTTGATTACGAGTTTGAGGGTGGTTTCACTTTGAAAGGTTATCTTTCTAGTAACCTGACACGAGAAGTTAGATTCGCCACAAATGATTCAAAAGTTCCCGAATCAATTCGACCAATCTGGCTCCAATCGTTACGTCTTCGCCTTGAGGGTGAATGGGATAACTATGCCAATGAATCAGGTGTTCTCTATGGCCAAGGAGCTATTCAGAGCATGACACAAGTTCTTTTAACAAAAGCTTCTACAAGCCAATCCCCCAATATTGCGGTCTGGGGTAACTTTAATCCTGGTCGAGTTATTGGATACAAGGATGTTGATGGTGATGAAATTCTAACTGCATTTCTAAATGAGTCGCAAATTGCCTCACCAGATGTTCTTATGGCAGTTGGTTTTCCCGAAGGTGCTCATCTTGAGGGTACTTACTATGCCAATGGTTTTGCTAATGCGGATGTTTATTTCTCTCTTGGTGATCAAATTTTCGCTGATAATGAATCATCCGTTACGGTGACTGTCGATAAGGTTATTGATGAAACTTGGGGATATGATCCTCGACTCTCCGATTTAGATCCAACTGTGAGCTTAACCTGGACTGAGCCTACCGAGTCAGGTGGAAAAGCTACTTTTGAATGGGAAACGACTTACGCTGATATACCAATGACATGGTGGGCAAAGAATGATACATTAGAACGTATTTTCACTGATGTAACTGATATAACATATAGTTATTCTTTAACTATCGATCCAGTTTCAGGAGAAGCTATCTTAGAGAGCACTTATCAGCAATCAGAAATTGAAGATGCTGAATTGAAGCAGATGATGAGTTCACAACAAATAAGCATGGCTACCTATCACCGAGATTACTACCTCAGTATGACTAAAATTGGCGCTGATATGTCAGGATCCTTTGCTCGACCTGAATCTCAATTTGATATGACTGTAGCAGGAAAGGATCTTTACTCGCAAAACTTTGGTGGTGTTAAAGAAAAGTATTATTTACATAATAATCCTGGGACTCTTTACAACTCAGGCACATCAGTTCTAAATCTTCTTACAGCTGAAGGTTTTTCGGGCGAACCCACTAATCAAACAGAAAGAAATCCCTACACATCACCTATATCTAAGAGACTTGCAGTAGCGCTAACTCAGTGGTCAGCGGATACTCATACAACAGATATTTCTTGGCTTTTTCGAGAGAATTTGGTGATAACAAGTTATCCAACATGGAGTGGCGAAGGAGTTACTCATGATCCAGCGTATTCGGCATTTTATGCTGGGACTGAACCACGTGAGTCAGAGACATCAGGGCCTCCAGCTTCGTCATCTGAAGAGGGTATTCCTGGATTTGGGTTAATAAGTTCAGTAATTTTCTTATCAGTGGTCACTCTGATAATTAAAAAGCGTAAATATTCATAAGAAGAAGTGTTTGAAAAAAACTAGTGGATATAATCACCATTCCTTTTTATTCTTTTTTTTTTTTTTGCCTGAATTGTAAAAGTGATTATAAATAAGAGTAAAAGGCCTCCCATTTCTCGTATCGTGTCACTAAAGGAATGACAAATAGAAATTACTTGAGTAAGATTTAATTTATCCTCGTTTTAAAAAGTCTAAAGATCGTTTAATCATTGGATTTTCACGTCCATCGAAATATAAGGTTATAGGGGTGATACTTGTCACTTTTTTCTTTAATACTGCATAAGCATCAGTATTTTGAGGAATATCAAGTGTTTCCCCCCAAATCCAATAATAAGGAACTCCTCGGGGATCTTCCCGACGGATTGTGTAATCACGATACTTTGTCATTGCCATTGGACAGATTTCAATTGGTGTATCGCTGGATATGCTATTAGGAAAGTTCACATTTAAGAATCCAACGTCCTGAGGAAACCCATTTTTCATTACTTTACTCATAATCTCACAGGCTGTTTCTGCAGCGATCTCCAACCCTGGAGGATCAGCAGAATCATCAAAAAAAAGGTGTTCATCCACATCCATTGAAAATGCAATGGTAGGAAAACCAAGGAGTGCTGCCTCAAAAGAGACTGCACAAGTTCCTGATGTTAAAACAGAATGAACAGAGGTGTTTTCTCCCGCATTAATACCTGAAACTATTAAATCAAAAGGAGGTTTTCCCCCGTTAGCCCGTTGATAGACTCCATGAATCACAGCATCCGCAGGGGTTCCAGTAGTCCGCCAACCTGTTTTGCCATCGAGATAAGACAGAGGAACCTCTTGCATTCTCACTGGTTGATCAAAAGTAATTGCTTTCCCTTCTGCTGAGCGCTGAGTACGGGGAGCTATAATAGTGACATCCCAGTTATGTTTGTGAATAGCACGAGCAAAAGCACGAATTCCACTGGAATAAATTCCATCATCATTGGACAAAAGTATGTCAGGGGTCATAATTTACCACTATACGTTAGGTTATCCCCACAAGACCGATTTTATTAATGCATAATAATATTATTGATTCCAACAAATCTTTTCTGATAATAAATACAATTTTTTCCCTTTTAACAGGAAAAAAGACCGAAGAATGAATTACTAGATACTAATCTTGTCACATGATTATGAATCCCATTTTCCTTCAGATCTCAGCTTTTGAGCGATTTCTTCGCCTCGCTGTCTTAAAATCATATAATCTGTTTTACCAACACGAGTAAGAGGGATTTCTCCTGTCTTTAATATTTCAAAGTGACTTGGACGCTTATACGCTGCTATTTCCTTCATCATTTCTTCTAGCTCTGTTATTGTGAGTTCTTGTCCTTCAACCTTCTCTACAAAAGCCATAATTCCTTCAGTAAAAACTTCATGGGGAATTCCAACGCAGGCCACAGTACCAACTTTCCCTTTGAATGACTGCTCAATAAAATCTTCGACTTCGGTCGGAAATACATTATAGCCTTTAGGTTTAATGATAAACTTGGCACGACCAGCAAAATGAAGTCCTGTATCGTCGTAAGACCCTAGATCCCCCGAATAACAGATTTTATCAGTGGAAATAACTTTTTTAGTGTTCTCTTCATCACCATAATACCCAAGAAACACCTGAGGACCCGAGAAGCAGATCTCTCCAACTTCGCCTGGATTTTTCTCATCACCCACTGACCCATCTGATTTCATAGGGTCTCTAATTGAGATAGGACTGATAGGAATGTCATAACCAATACTGGCTAAAATATCATCAACTGTTCCACCATGAGGAGTATATGTAAGAAAACCAGCGCCTTCAGTTAATCCAAATCCTGATCCCATTTCAGGGGCCATGGTTGCTAATTTTTCAAGGAATGGTCGAGTAACAGCCTGACCACCATAGATTGCAAAGCGTAACGATGATAAATCATACTCGTTGTAATTTGGGAGCCGCCACTGCATCGCATAAAGTGCAGGGATCTGGCCAAGCACAGTAATCCTGTATTTCTGGATAGCATCTAATGTTTTTTCAGCATCAAAGATGTGGAGGATCACACTAGTGCCTCCACTATAAATTGTTGTTGCTAACTGCTCAGTGGTACATCCAACATGACTTGGAGGAAGATTAACACACATGATGTCCTTTTCGTCCATACCAAAGCCAACAGCAAGACCAATATTTTGAACTAGAATGTTATAATGGGAAAGCAGCGCAGGCTTAGGAAATCCAGTTGAACCAGTAGTGAAGATAATCAAACAAGGATCATGTTTATCCACTTGTTTCTGCGCTTTTTTCACCTTCCCTGTTATTAGTGCTTTGATGTATGTTCCCTTAATACCCTTGATAAATTCAGTAATGCCGATAGCACCATCCATAATAAGATCTTCTTCTTTTTGAAATTGTACCCAATATTTACAGGAATCTTTATGATTTTTCATAACTTCAGCAATCATTGGTCGGAAATCTGCTCGCTCAGTCTTCCCTAAGAAGAAATATACTTTGGGCTTAATTTTTTCAAAATTTCGATTGATTTCCTGAGCTTTTAATCTCAGATCCAAGGGTGCAATAATCACTCCAATGCGATAGCAGGCGTACATCAAATATACATTTTCTTTTAATAATGGAAGTGAGGTGGCGATAATATCTCCCTTTTTCATACCAATAGACAATAGTTTTGCAGAAAACGCTTTTGATTTTGTTGCAAAATCTTTCCAAGTGATCTCTTCTCCAGTGTCATATTCGATGAGTGCCAGATCTGAACCCTTTTCTTTCGCGTAGAGATCCACATAATCAAACATTCGGGGAAGTAGTTCATTATACCTTTTCTTACATTCTTCATCCATTGCTGGGTCTTTCATTAAAAAAACTTCTTCATTTAATTGTTTATCTAGTATGTTCAATTAATGATTTCCTTTAACCTTTTTAAGGTAGTGTGAGAATTTAGACCTCTAATCATTATAAAAATAATTGAGATTCTTAAAAATTATTTCTCTTGTACAAACAATGAATTTATTCTCACATCTCTTTCTTTTATCCTTCCCACTTCTGAATTAATACCTTGGCTTTTTCTGCATATGCCATTACTTCTGCTTCTCTACGATATATTCTACTGTGGATCATTCGCTCAAGTAAATCTTCCAGCTGAGTTAGTTCAATGATTTCGTTCATTGAAGGCTCTTTATCAAAAATTTCTTCCCATTTACCTATTTGAGTAATCAACGCTTCATATTCACTAGAGATTTGTGTTGTTAACATCTGTAAACCTTTTTCCTCTGACAGTGTTTTAGCCTGAATCAATAATCGTTGAGATCGTTCGATATCAAGCTCTAAGAGTGCTAATTTAGATTGTATCCAGTAGATTTGAATAAGCCAATAATAAGTATGTTGTTTTTCCGCAATTTCCAGGAACTGGGTCAATATCGTTTTAATTTCTTGTAGGACTTCTTCATTACCGGTAATTCTTAGTTCCAATAGAAGTAAATCACAAAGAGATATAACTGAGTAAAAAGAAAACTCAAAATTTACAATTTCTTCTTGAGTGATTTCAAAGAATAAGTTTTGAGCTTCTGCTCTTGTGATGATCCTATCACTTGCTCTTAACAATATAGCCTTACCTAAACGATATGCTTGACTTATAATTTTATTATCTTCTTTTTCATTTATTTTTTGCAACTTCTTTAAATAAAGATCCGCTTCTTTCATTGACCCTTCAATTACGAGAGACAATATTAAAAGATAAAGCATTCTACAAGTATTGATGTTACTACCAATCTCCTCATACAATGATAAACTTTCTTTATAACGCAATATTGCCTTTTTCATATCCCCTTTGACTTGGTGAATATTTCCTATATTATTTAGGCAAGTAGCCAATTCTTGCTTATCTTCAAGTTCTTTTGAGATTTCGAAACCTTTCTGAAAATATTCCGAAGCTTCCTCTAACTCTCCCCGCATCATGAGAATAAGCCCTATATTATTGTAAAAAGTTGTCAATTCACTTTTACTCTTCAATTCTCTATAAATTTCCAATCCTTTTTTAAAATTAGACAAAGCAGAGTTTAGTTCTCCCTTATGACGGTAAATAAGGCCAATATTTAAGAGTAAAGAGGCAATATAGCGTTTATTTCCGCTTTCTTCGCTTAATACTAGGCTTTGCTGGAAATATTCCAATGCTTGATCAAGTTCACCCTTTAACCAATAAAGCATACCAATATTATTTGTTAATTTTGTAACTTGAGACTTATTTTCAAGTTCATTGAATAAAGTTAAGCTTTTCACTAAGTACTCTAGTGCAGAATCATTTTCACTTCTTGAAGCATAAACTATTCCAATTGCATTCAGAAGATCAGCTTTTTCATATTGGTTTCCGTATTTATTTACGAAAGAAAATGATTCTTGTAAGTAATTTAAAGCAGTACCTAACTCACCTTTCTTCCGATAGATTTTCCCTTTGAGGAATTTTAACTTTGATTCTCTTATTTCATATCCTGGAAGACCTGCAGCCTTACAAGTCTCTAGGATTTTTTCACTACTCTTGATTACATCAAGACACTTATTAAATTCCCCTAACTCAAACAATGCAGATGCTCTAGCATTAATGGCATCAAATAAAATAGACATGACGCCAATCTGCTGGCTTTCTTCAACTACTTGATCAGCAAGTCTTAATCCACCCTGCGCATCACCCATTTGAGTGAAAATCAAACTTTTATGGATTTGGATTTTTATTTTATCAGTACCCTTGAATTTATTCATTCTTTCTAGTTCTATCAGTTCTTTCAGGGCTCCATCGAGTTTACCTCTATGGATGAGATACTTTACTCGTTTGAGCTGGGGGATGTCAAATTCTGATTCATTTAACGTGGTTGCATCACGAGGGGATTGAGCAGGGTCATGACTAGGCAAAACTAAAATACTCCATATATTTCAGAATGTTTGGATTAAAAGTTCTTAATTAGCTTTTAAACATATTTAGAAATTCAAGACGAAAAAAAAATCTTAAAAAATAAGAGAAGAGAAGGTTATTTGCCAGATTTGCGTTTTTTTCTCCGTTCAATTGCCACAACTATGACAACAGAGGAGAAAAGAAGAATCCAACTAGGACCTGAAGTTACAGTGGGAGTTGTAGTTTCTCCTGTTGATTTAGTGGATTTAGTAGTTGAAGTTGTAGTTGTTGGTGGAGGTCCGTTTTGAATGGTAAATGACGCGTCAGACACATCTTCCACTTCTAAGCCTTTATCACAGATCGCAACTATTTTGATTAGATAATTGGATCCATCACTCACTTCTTCGGTATTCCAGTCATGACGGAGAGTGGACAACCCTTCAGCTATCCAATTCCATGTGTCTCCACCATTCGCGCTGTAATAAAGTGTATAGGAAAGAGAGTGGTCCCAAGAATCAATAGCTTTTGACCATTCAACAGTGATAGTACCATCGACTGTCTCACCCCCATTTGGATAGTATATTCTTGGTCTGGAAATAAAATGAATATCTAGTGTTCTGGAATTTTGAGGAGAAGCTGCTGGATATGGGTCGTAATTATCAAGTTCCCCGTCAATAGGATAGGGATTATCGACATAACCATCCTTGGGTTCCACATCTGGACTTGTCCACTCATCCCAATAGTTATAGATGAATGTATTGCTGGATTCATAATAAGCTTGGGAAGTGCCTTCTAAATTGTTACCAATGAAATCATTCCAACTCACAGTATTCTCTAAAGAACCAGTGTCGATAAAAATTCCATATAAACCGTTATAAAATACTATATTAGCATAAATGGAGATATCATATGATTCAAAAAGATAAATACCGTTATTCCTGTTATTGAAAATCGTATTATTGGATATCTCATGATAATAGCAAGGATCCAAGAAAATCCCATTACCTCCTCCAGCAACTCGCTGAAAAGAAAATCGAATATCAGAAATACCCCGAGGAGAGCCTCCATTGGTGCCTCCATTGTTATAAATGATATTACCCCAAATGAGATTATAACTGGAGTTCTCGATTCGGATTCCATCCCCAGAGTTATTGTGAATCTCATTGTTGGAAATCGTATTGTAATTTGACGGATCCAGGAATATCCCGTTACCCCCTCCAGCGATTCGCTGAATCGAATAAGAAATGTCAGAAATACTTTGGGGTGCCCCTCCATACTTAGCACCATTACCATAAATATCATTGAGTTCGATAATATTATGACCAGAATTTTCCAATCCAATGCCATCTTGAGAGTTATTGAAAATCCTATTATGAGAAATGTTATTATAATTCGATGGATCCAAGAATATCCCGTTACCCCCTCCAGCGATTCGCTGAATCGACATCCTTAACTGGTTAGATCCGAATACTGAGGGACAGACGCTGGAGTTCCCATTACAAAATATATCATTATCATATATGGTATTATAATTTGAATCTTCAAAAAAAATCCCATCCTGACTGTTAGAATTAACGTTATTTTTAGTGATACTGTTATTGTGAGAGTTTAGCACGTATATTCCATTATCGTTATTATTAAAGATAGTGTTGTTTGAAATTGTAATATTAAATGAAGTGTCAGATACTTCAATCCCATCATCTATGTTACCATGTACGATGTTGTTTAAGAGTATTGTATTTTGCACATTCCATACACCAAAACCAATATCATAAGAATCGTATGATGTATTATTAAATACCAATGCATCTGATAACATATAAAGGGAGATACCAGAAGCCATGTTACTTGTGTTAAGATATGCATTGTACCCATTATTAAACGCGGTATTATTAAAGATTTTGACATTGTTGGATTGGATAACAAAGATTCCACTCCCATTGTGGGAGAAAACGGTATTGTTAACAATTTTATTACTATGGGAGGCGGAGAATATCCCAATACCTTGCCAAGTGTTGTTATACATGAAATTATCAGATATGGTATTATTGGGACAATTAACAGAAGTAAATCCTCTTTGAGAATTGCTAAATAATGTATTACCCGAAATAGTATTATTACGAGCTGAAGACGTAGAAGCAGATAGTTGAATGCCACTCTGGCCATTATCGTAAGCAAAATTCAGAATTATTGTGTTATTATCAGAGGAATCAATATGAATTCCAGTGTTGTTATTATTGAATACAGTATTGTTGAAAATGGTGAGTTTCTCACAGGATGTCTCAACTTGAATTCCATTCCTGTCATTCTGATAAACAATATTACTAGAAATATTGTTATTTGAAGATAGATAAATACAAAAACCATCTAAGGAATTATCATAAAAATAATTGCCATAAATACTGTTATTCTTGGAAATTTCAATCCTACTACCCCAAAAACAATTATGAATGGTGTTGTTATAAATAGTGCCCCGTGTAACGTTGTGAAATACAATTCCATTATTGACTCTTGTAATAGCGTTTAAGTGGTTGTCATAAATTCTAAAATACACGGTAGTATCACGAATATATATTAAAGTTACACTAGAGTTTGTAATATCGTAACCATGGATTCTATACGGGTCATGATAAGTTCCAGTACCAGTAAAGTTATATCCTAAGGGGCCAAAATCTGTGTTATCATCTATATAAATGGTATTATGGCTAACATATGATACAACGCTTGAGATAGAGGATATTTTAGTTGAGGGCTGTGAGAATGTTGGAAAACATAGATCTACAATCCCCCTTTGAATCCCATCGGTGGTTTGCTGCTTGATATTATCTTCCTTTTGTTGATTTCTCCCATCCTTATGAGATTCATAACTAAGGGGGGTATGCTCTAGACAACTTCTGTTTTGAATGTTAATTTCCTCTTCGAGTCCAGACTTAAGTTCCTGACTATTACCTTGAAAGATTACTATTAAAAGCATTATAGCAAAAATAAATTGTAATTTTTTGTGTCTCATGAATTCCATCTCTCGAATTGAATCATTAAGTTTTCTTCCAAAATTTGCATCTTAGAATTTAGTAATTTTGGATAGGGTTCTATTTAAGCTTTGCTAAAAGATAATGATGATTTTTTCTTCATTTAAGGAAAAAGGATTGTTGATATTTATTAAGGAATTCAAACTCTTAAGAAATGAAGAGAAATCATGCCTTTTTTGTTTATCAAAAAAAACCTTATGAAATGATTTTGAAGTTAAGACCAGTTTTATGGATATTCATAATATTCTGCGAATGTTTTGAATATCTCATCGTAAGGGAGATCAGCATAGGTTCCTCTATCATTGATATATTCTACAAATATGTTACCAGCATTATCATAGGATTTAAAGGTCGCATCGTCTACTCCATTAAATGTGCACACTGGAAAGTTATGCCGTTCACAAAGAGAGGTTTCAAATGAGGGTGTAAGTTTTATCCATTTTCCCAGATGAACTTCTGCATATCCATGAAATATCATCACATTAGTTTTTAGGAGCTCTAGGATATGGGGGGGGATTCTATGATTTATAATATCCGCGAAATGAAGTCGAGCAGGAATATTATTTGCCCGTAAAAGAGCGACCAATGCCACGGATTTAGGAATACAAAATCCAAACTCTTTTTTGATCGTTGCACTCGCTTTCATATCTTCTGGAGTTTCATACCGAGTGACATCAATTGTATATTTGATATTGTCCCGTACATAATTGAATGTCGCTATAGCTAGGTCAACCTTCTCTTTGTGCTCCGATCTGAGTTTCTGGGCTAAATTCACGACAACATCCGATTCAGAGTCAATAAAAAACGTTGGTTTGAGATAATCACTTGAAATCATAAATAATCCTACCTTATATTGTTAGAATAATGGATAAATTTTAAATTGGTAACTTGATTGAAATAATTCAGTTTCTCCTTTTTTTCAACGTCAATTTGGAGCTCTTTAATATCTAAACTGAAACTTGCTAATAGAACCACATTCTAATTAATGAAGCAATTAAGAGCTTTCACTCAAAAAGAATATTCACCATTCATTGTTTATACAAATTTCTATAATACTCAATAGGAGGTTTCGCATCAGCAGATAAGGGACTTTCAAATGGTGTTTTTTTGATCTTCTCTTCAAACTCTATGCGCGCTTTTTCTACCAATCCTGGTCTCTGCATCAATTCAATTGTCGCAAGGCTAAGTATTTTTGCAGCATAAATCATCCCTTTGTGACCGATACTCATGCCTGCTTGGGCAACTTCTTGCCAAGAATGACCTGGAGTTCCAATAGTTGCGCATGCAGTTGCAAATTGAGCCAATGGAGTAATCCAGGATACATCTCCTACATCAGTAGATCCACCTAAAGTAATACCTCTACCAAAGATAGGACTTACCGAATCAAAAAACTCTTTATCCCTAAATTTTTCCAAATAGGGTCTGGCATCTTGAGGAAGGACTGCTAAGCTGTTGTCAAAATAGTTTTTGGGGAACGTTTTCCGAATTTGACGCGCAAATTCAAACTCTTCCTCTGTAAACTGTGGAGCACCAATTTCTTCCATCTTTTCATGCAATAATTCTTCTAATGTTTCGTTGGGTAAAAGATTGGCTGAACCACCCAGAAAAACTACATCAACTTCTGTTTCAGTCATTAAAGCTGCTCCTTCAGCAACCTTAACCACTCTAGGATACAGGGCTTTAACATCCTCAAGTCGAGGACCGCGTACAAAATACCAAACTTCAGCCTCATCAGGGACAATATTGGGAGCTTGACCACCCTTGGTTATTACATAATGAACTCTAGCATCAGGGATCATATGTTCTCTAAGATAATTGCACCCCACATTCATTAGTTCTACAGCATCAAGAGCGGATCGGCCATTATGTGGATCTCCCGCAGCATGGGCAGCTTGTCCTTGAAACTGGAAAACAACATTATACATCGCCTGAAAATTGTTCGCCATGACAAAGCAGATGTCCCAAGGGTGCCAGGTCAAAGAAACATGGACATCATCAAAAACACCTGCTTTAATCATCCATCCTTTGCCATCTGCATTCTCTTCCGCAGGGGTACCATAAAATCGAATAGTACCCTTCACTTCTCCTGATTCTATTGCCTCTTTGACAGCTAAACAAGCTGCCAAACAAGCTGTACCAAATAGGTTGTGACCGCATCCATGACCAGGTGCACCTTCTTTGATGGGCTTTTTTACTGGCTCAGCTGCTTGACTAAGTCCTGGTAACGCATCATATTCCCCCAGTATGGCAATAATTGGATCCTCTGTTCCATAGCTTGCCACAAACGCCGTGGGCATATCTGCCACACCCATCTTTATTGTAAAGCCAACACCTGCAAGAGTATCGGCTAACAATTTTGACGACTTTTTCTCAAATAATCCTAACTCAGCATAACCCCAAATTTCATTACTGATCTTGATAAACCTTTCTCGATTCTTTTCTAACCATTCTAAAATCTTCTCTGACAATATTAACCACCAAGAATAGATATTTTTGTTCGAGTACTTTTTAATTCTATTTCTAAAAATCGTTGAAAAAATGTTTAGGTGAAAAAATTTTGGGACTTTTAGAAAGTGGTCTTAATCCTAATATTGTTGGTAAAAAATACGAGGGAGGAATAGAAACTGTTGACCCAGAAAGAACGATGGCTTATGCCAAAGCAACAAATGAGAAAAATCCGCGATATTATGAATCGGAAGAGGATAAACTAGCTATTCCACCTCTTTTCCCAGTGACAATGTTAGTTGATCCAATGAAACAGATTGTCGCGGATGAAACTTTAAACCTAGATATTTTCCGAATGGTTCATGGCGAGCATGAAATCTTGTACCACCGACCTTTAAGACTATGGGACAAGATTAAAATAAAAGTTGAATTAGAATCTATCGATGTTAAAGAATCAGGAGACATATTGTGGGCTAAAAATTTAGGTTACGCGGGAGAAGAGCTTGTCTTTGAAATGCGAGCTGGAATGTTTTTCAGGAAACCGAGAAAAGGAGTCAGTTCGAAGAGAAAGGAAGAGCTTGAAAGGAAGATAATTATTACAAAAAAGATGAAAGTCGCTTCTGATCAATCGGTTCGCTATGCTGCCGCTTCTGGAGATAACAATCCTATTCATGTAGATAGGGATATCGCCAAAGCTGTTGGATTACCTGATATCATTCTTCATGGATTATGTACATTAGCATTCGCAACACAGGCAATTGTTGATGAACTTGCAGAAGGAGATCCTACAAAGGTCAAGCAAATAAAAACAAGGTTTTCAAAGCCTGTTCTTATGGAGAGTACGCTTACTACCGAAGGTTGGCTGCTGGAGGAAGGTGAGACGAGTAAGACCATTGGTTTTGAAACTAAAAATGAAAATGGAGAAGCGGTATTAAAACATGGATTTATAGAACTTCTAAAATGAGAGAAATCACAGTGGAGTGATAAACTCTCCATTTCCTTGTTCTACATGAAAGGTTCCTGTGTCGTACACTAAATTCCCCCTCACGAATGTTTTCTCAATCGATCCTTTTAACTTCATCCCTTCAAATATTGTTATTTTAGGTTTAGTGAATAAATTTTCACTTTTTAATGTGTATTCCTTTTGCATATTGATAATAACGAGATCAGCATCAGCACCTAACGTAATAGTTCCCTTTCTGGGATATATCCCAAATCTTTTTGCAGGGGTAGTCGATGTAGATTCAACGAGTCTTCGTAAAGTTGTCTTCTTCTTATTTACTGCATCAAGCATTAAAGGAAGAAGTGTTTGCAAGCCAGTTGTTCCTGATCCAACCTCAAAATAGTTGTTGTTCTTTTGATTCACATCTTTTTCATCATCGGAATAAGGGGAATGGTCGGAAGCGATCATATCAATTGTCCCATCGTTCAGAGCCCTCCATGCAGCGATTACATGGTCTCTTGATCGTAAAGGTGGGTCAACTTTGGCCCAAGGCCCAATTTTCTCACCATCTTCAGAAGTCAAAAATAAATGGTGAGGTGTTATTTCACAACTTATATCCCAATCGTTCTGTTTTGCTCTTCTTATATACTCAAAAGAATTTTTAGAACTCATATGGACAAGATTAAGTTTTACATTTGCATGATGTGCCAGTAATATCGCCCTCATACAGGCTTCATCTTCAGAAATGGCGGGTCGGGACGCTGTATGTGCATTAAAGTCTATTTTTCCTAGTGAAATTAATGTCTTGATTTCATTACTTATTATAACATCATTTTCTGCATGAACACTACTAACAAGTCCAGTTTTCGCAATCTCGGAAAATATTTTCAGTAAAAAATAATCATCTTTAGCAGCAAGATCCTTAAGTTCAGCTTCTTCTTCAGAGGGGTTAATCATAAATGTTTTAAAAGCAATCGCCCCTTTCTGGGCCGACTCAGCAATGGTATCTATAGTTGAATATCCAGCTGATCCTATTAACCCAAAATCTATTAAACATTTCTTCCTCATGACATCTAATTGCATATCAAATACTTCAAGAACAGTTTTTCCCTCGATGCCGAGAGGCATCTCTAAAATAGTCGTAATTCCTCCAGCAGCAGCAGATTTAGTTCCTGTTACGAATGTTTCCCTATAATCAAAGATTAAATCTAAAATATGAGTGTGAACATCAATACTACCTGGAATAACGATTTTATCTGACGCATTGATTGTTTGTTGCGCTTTAGGAAGAACACTCTCTCTACCAATTACAACAATCTTCCCTTGGTCAATACCTAAGCTTGCATCGACAAGACCATCTTCAATGAAAATTTTAGCATTGACTATATTTAGATCTATTATTAATATAACCTCCAAAAAATCTAAGAAACGACTATTGGTTAAAAAATTGAAATTTTTTTCAAAATAATGCTATTTTTAGGGCTTTACCCTTAACAAAGCATTTATATAGCTTTGTCATACACGTCATACGTGTGATACAAGAATAGCGCGTAAAACTTAAACCACTAATTGAGGAATTTTTCATGAGTGAACATGAATCAGAAAAAGATCACGAGCTTGAAAGTGAAGATGTACAAGAAGAAGCAGAAAACGAAGAGGAAGGTTGGAAAGAAGGGAAATCTAAACTCAAAAATGTTACTATCCGTGGAATTGATAGTGATATCTATGACCAATTTTCATACAAGATTAGAAATCTACGAATGAATTTAGGGGAAGCTATTACTAAAATGATGAATGACATCATTATGGATTTAGATGACTCTCTAGATGATCTTCCTGCTTTACGGGCAAGAACCACATTCAATAATTTTACCCTTGAGAGGCTATCAATTAATCATTATGATCGACTCAAGATTAGTCGAGCTGATCTCGAGGAAGCAAACGCACAAGTTAATTTTTCACATATTGATAAACTCACATTTCTTCCTGATGTGACACGGGAAGTTTTTACTCAATATGTAAAGAGTGTTAGTCATTGTGGAACTGTTAGAATGCCATCTATTTTTCCTAAGCTTATTATGTATTCCAAACTTCAATTTTGTGATAGAATTGAAGTTTATAACGTTGAAGATAACAATTCAAAAAATACGCTTGAAGATTGATGAAGTTCTCTTTTGAATACTAATGTGGTTGTGATTTAATGAGTGTGAAAGCAATCAATCCTACTCAACTAAAGGCTGAGTTATCAAAGGAGATTGAAACCTATCGCAATCAAGTTCAGAAAAAATATGTTTCTAAAGAGGAATTGATAGTATTAATAGAGAAAATTCTCTTTGAACGAGAGATTCTCTTTAGTGAGATTGATATCCTCAAAGAAGCACGCAACAAATGGATACAAAAAAATGATCTGAATGAAGAATCCTTAAACCTTTTAATCAAAGAAATAGATGAATTGTTATACAATGATTTCTATAATTTATCAAAGAAATTAGATTATAATCCAGGAGAACTTCTTACATCTTTGATGGAAGATTTTGTTTTGAAATTTGATGGGGCATTTCCTGACTTCTCAGCGGACAGTTTAAGAAAGCTCATGAAGAGACAGGCAGAGATATCAGTCAGTCATCAGGAGCAGCTTATAATTACGAATGAAGACCTCTTAGATCTATCAAAAACGAACATAACAATAAATTTTAATTATATTGACACACTAGAGTTTGTTAATGTAGATTTAGAAAGCTTTAAGGAGTTTGTTAACTCAATTAATCATTGCCATCTTGTACGAGTGCCTGAAACAATACCTAAATTGTTATTATACACAAAATGTTTCCAATGTTCATATTTCGAATTTATCGAACAAGATCCTCACCCCAAGCTAGATAATAAGAAGTTAGAATACGCTAGAGAGGCGAACAAAGTCGTTGAAGATTGGAAAAATGGTTCTTAAGCCGTAATTTCCATTTTATAGCTCTAGTAGCTCATGAAACAGTTTTCCTGTTATTTCGGAGAATTTATGAGGGAGACTAAAGAGAGGAACCCTTTTTTTTAGTAAACTTATCTTTTTTATTAGATTCTTAACAAAGGAAAATAAACTAGATTTTAGCTCATTCAATACTTTAATTTTTAATTTTTTTCAATTAAAGAATTTGGTGTGAATTATGGGTATTCTAATGGATGGTTTACATGATTACATGTTAGATTTAATAAAAGAGAAAGACCCCGTCCTAGTGGAAATGGAATTATATGCTAAAAAACATGATTTTCCTATAATTAGTCCTCTTGTTGGCCGATTACTGTATCAATATACCCGCCTTATTAATGCGAAAAAAATCCTAGAATTAGGGTCTGGATATGGCTATTCAGCTGTATATTTTGCTAAAGCAGCATCTGATGATACTGAAATAATCTGTACAGATGCTTCTGAAGAGAATAAGAATTTAGCTATTTCTTATTTTAAAAGATTAGTGATCACAAATATTAAATATATAGTGGGGGATTCTCTTGAAGTCATCAACCAAATCCAAGGAGAATTTGACATTATTTTCAATGATGTGGACAAGCAAGAATATCCACAAGCTTTCAGACAAGCTATTCCCAAATTACATAAAGGAGGTCTTCTTATCACGGATAATGCTTTATGGTATGGGAGAGTAATACAACCAATTCCTGAAAGAGAAAGCACAAAGGGAGTTCAAGAATATAATAGACTTGCATTTTCTGATCCAAGAGTATTTTCTACAATTATCCCTGTAGGAGATGGGATTTGCGTCTCAATCAAAATATAGCGAATATTTCTAGTGATAAGTATGAACAGATCCTTCAACAATCCTATTTATTCTGGTGCTTCTCCAGAAGAAATTACCTCAGATTTAAAACCGTTATTTGATTTTCAAAATGAGGGGCTATCCTTAGAAAAACTTCGACAGATGATTGAAGAACGACTATTACCACATCTTATGCATTATGATCGTCCTGAATTTCAATCTCTGTTTAATTTCTTCCCTGAGGAAGGGGCTAAATTTGGTGCAAGCTTTGCACTACAATTTAATCAAGGGGTGACCAATTGGGAGGTTTCCCCTGGTGCAGTTATGTCAGAGGAACTATGCTGTAAAGCGCTTTGCCAATTATTTGGGCTCCCTTCTAACTCTGACGCGACTTTTATGTACTGTGGTACTTATTCCAATCAATCAGCTTTGTATTTGGCACTTCATTGGGCTGCAGAACAACATGGTTTTGATTTTGCCAAAAAAGGGATGCAGGGTTTTGAAGATCCTTCTCGTTTAGTTGCAGTAACTTCTCAAGAAGCTCATTTTTCTTTAAAACATGCTTTACGAATAATGGGACTTGGTGAACAAAGTCTCGTGACCTTACCAGTTGATAATGATTTTCGTATTGATGTTAAACACATGCAGGAAATTTTAACTGAATTACAGAATAAAAAGGACATTTTTTGTGCGATTGCTACTGCAGGTACAACTTCAACTGGTTCTATAGATCCAATTTTTCCAATAGCACAATTATGTGAGAAATTTCGAATTTGGTTACACATTGATGGCGCTTATGGGTTGGCTTATTCTTTAGTTCCAGAACGAAAAGAGCTTTTTTCTGGTATAGAACTTGCAGATTCAATCACTTGGGATCCACATAAACAATTTGGGGTACCAATACCTAATTCCCTCCTTTTTGTACGTCGAAAAGAAGACTTTGAGCGAATGGCAATGTATGGGGATTATTGGAATCGTAAAGGAGATCCTGAACCAAACCCAGGGTTAAAATCACCCCCATCAACACGACCTTTCTCTGCTCTTCCTCTAATTACCTCTATTCGTTATCTTGGTTTGGAAAAAATTATTCAACGACTCCATACTCCTCTCATTGCGGTTGAAACTGTATATAATAAGCTTTTAAATAGTCCTGATATTGAATTATGTCATAAACCAGATTTAGGAATTCTTTGTATTCGCATCACGCCTGAAGGTTTTCCTAAAATACATCTAGATCAACTTCAAGAGTATGTTTATCATCGAATGAAAACAGAAGGAAAACGTTCTATCTCTTTGACAAAAATTCAAAATAAAACAGTTTTACGTTTAGTAATCATCAATGTAAATATTACTTCTGAAATAATAATGGAAACAATCGACTATATTAGGACTCTTGCAAAAGAATATCATAAATTAGCGCAATAAAAAGAAGGTTTTAACTGAGAAGTGTCTTTATGAAAATACTAATTATCAATCCAAATAGCGATCCAGTAATGACTGAGGCGATCCAGAAAACAGCAGAGGATTTTATATATGAAAATATCGAGGTGACCTGCAAGCTTACACCTGGGGCTCCTAAATTCATTGAAACGTATGAGGACGAACTTAAAGCAGCTTCAGGAATGATGCAATTAGTTAAAGAAAATATACAATATGATGCTTATATTGTAGCATGTCATGATGACCCTAACCTCGATGTTATAAAAGAGCTCACTAATAAACCAGTTGTAGGAATTGGAGAAGCTTCAATGAAAATAGCTTCCATGCTTGGTCATCGTTTCTCTGTTGTATCCACATCTAAACATTCTATCCCTATCAAAGAAGAATTAGTAAGAAAATATCATCTTCAGGATGTTTTAGCTTCAATAAGAGCACCTGATAAGAATATGGCTAAATTTAACGAAGAAGAAAAATATCTAAAGGTGGCAAAACTTGCTATTTATGAAGACATGGCAGAAGTGATTGTCTTGGGTTGCGCAGGAATGACTGGTTTAGACAAATATCTTCAGGAAAAACTTAACGTTCCCGTCCTAGATGGAGTTATTTGTGCATTGTTTATTACCGTGGGACTTCTGAAATATGGTGTGTCAATAAGCAAGAAAAGAAGATTCAATCCTAATTGGGAATAAATTAACGATTAAATGAAGAAAAGCTTACTCGGTGACAGTGGTTTCTTTTTCACCACGTTTTCTAAGATATTTTGCAGGAATACCAATCCAGATTTCATTAGGTGGGATTTTTTGCCCTTTTAGCATACCACTCATCCCTCCTAAAGTACTACCATCTCCAAGTTCACAACCACAAGCAACTATTGAATAAGTCCCTACTAAGCAATTTTTACCGATTTTTGTAGGATCGACAACAATAGCACGATCTTCATTAGCATGTCCTGTTACTACACTATTATACCCGATAAACGAATTATCACCAATCTCAACTAAACCACCGGTTTCAATGTATGTCCTTGTAGCAATGTGGACGTTTTTACCACATTTAAGTCCGTATAACCTTAAACCATAGGGAAAGAGGAAGATCCCCCAAATAAAAGGAATGAAGGTAAACACCTTTAACATGGATTTGAAAATACCATCTGCTGTTATCCTTACAGCTACCAATCGTCCCATTGAAGAGTGATGTGGATATTTACCTGGTTTTATCTGGTAGGGGAGTAGGAGTCGCACAACGAATTGAGAATGCACAACACCGAAGAAAAAAACTGTTCCGCAGTAGGCTATAAAGAGGTACAGAGGGGACAAAAGGTAGTATATTTCATCAAGTTCTGGCGTTGTTATTAGATAATAGATTAACCATCCTTCAGGGAAGAAAGATATAATAAGAACGAGAATAGTAAAAATGAAATATGTTATAATGCGAATATGAGTAAATAATGACATGAGTGACAAAAAAAGAAGACAAAATATAATACTTCGTTTAAAGTATTATACTTAGATTTTTCTACGATCAACAAAATAACTTTGAGAATAAAGAATTAAAAAGGATAAACCATTTTATATATAACCTTTCATCCTTAATTAAAGGATCAGGTATGTTCAAATGCATGAAAAAAAATTTGATCTTAGGAACATTGAAGAAGAGATAATGGAAGTTCTTTTTGATATTACTATTAACAAAGAGATGAAACAACGGATAAAGATGGGAGAGATTTTAGATAAATTAGACCAAGATATTGCTAAAACCCAATTAACAAACATCGTACGGCGGAAATTAGAACCTCGGGGCTATGTTGATTATACACCGTATGATGGGATCCTCTTGACTAAACTAGGATATCAAGTTGCACGACGAATTGCAAGAAATCATAGACTGGCCGAAGCAATGCTTTATCAAATATTTGATGTACCATTTAGTGAGCTTCATGAACAGGCGTGTTACTTAGAACATGGGATATCGGATCGTCTTGCTGAAATAATCTTTAAAAAACTGAAAGATAAAAAAACTCCATTTGGAGACATAATTCCAATGGGAGACGTTGAGGATCTAGGTTGTGATGATCAAAACTTGGTCGATATCCCGACTGGAAACATAGTTATCTTGACTAGAATTAGCAGTCATTCAACAGAAACCATTAAAGAACTGGAATCATATCAGATTCATGAGATTGATACAAAAATAGTTGTTAAAGATAGGGATACAGAAGGAGTTTCCGTAGAAATAAATAACACCGAATATAAGATTCCTAGCCACTTATCTAAGATCCTTTGTGTTAAACCCGAAAAGTAACAATCAGATCGAGAGTAATACAGTCAGATAATATATTATATGGTTTCAAGGATTTGATCAAATATTTGATTATAATCATCCAAATTATACTTATAACTTCGGGATAAAGAATAATCAACAAAATTATCAGGAGATATATCTGGTACTAAATCACGAATATCACTGGAGATAATATTAAATTCTGAGAGATTATTTAAGTCTTGAACCCATGATGTATGTAAGTTTATGCGTGGTGTTAAAATCCCGACTCTGGGACGATCAACTGGTACAACGTATGAATTTCTTAAATCATTCACCTTAATGGAACGGGACTTTTTTGTTTTGGCCGTAATTAGTTTTTTTTGAAAGATGTGACGGATTCTCTTGATCGAGTATATCAAATGGCTTCTATTATAACCCTCTAAAGTAAGTAAATTCATACCATGTAGGTAAGAATATTTATCATCATATTTAGGCCCATGAGGCGAATAGAAGTGTTGAGTGATGCCATGTCGTTGGAGATAATCTAATGTAATGACATGAATGCTAATCTCATATTCACCGAAAGAAGTATCCTTCATTAAATCCGTGGTCCAACCAAAAATCTCTTTTACTCGACTACTAATGTGGCTATTAAATGGATACTCCTGGAAAGTAGAATACGGGGGTAGATTCTCCTCTTCTCCTAATGTTCTCCTCCTTCGATCATCAACCATATCAATGAAAACACATTTCAGTTTTTTCATGACATTTCTCCTGTAGAAACACAAAAGAATGAAAATCTTCTTAAAGATTTCCTATCAGAATAACAGTTACAGTTTGGGCTCTTGGTTGATTAATTTCATAAGAATTATGTTGAAATGGAGCCACTGACTCCCAAACTAGGTGTAAAACAGCCTGAGTGGAATGAATTATATTTTCTTTGTTTTTCGGATCATAAGAATCATTGAATGGATTGAATCGATTTCATTTTATTACTTGGAGGGTTGACGCATTTGTTCTGAATTAGCTCTGAAAGTAATGTAATAGATTCCTTCAAGTAATTTTCCATTCTAAACACCAATAAGATATTTTTTATAGTAAAAAACAGTATTTTTATTCAACATTTATCTTTTTATTTCCAATAATTATTAACAGGTAGTGATACACGGTATTGCAAATAGATTGGCTGTTAGAAACATTCTAATTATCTTAATAATCATATAAAGTTCTGGTGAGATATGTTGTGCGATACATTAGTAGCATTAAAAAACAGTACTGCCGATGGAAGTGTACTTCTGGCTAAAAATTCCGATAGAGTAGTGAATGAAAGCCATTATCTTCAATTTTATCCTCGTCAAACACATGATCCTGACCAAGAAGTTGTGAAAACAACAAATTTGGAGATCCCTCAAGTTGAAGAGACCTTTGCTATACTCCTCTCCTCCCCTTACTGGATATATGGATGTGAAATGGGTGCAAATGAATATGGGGTAACCATCGGAAATGAAGCAGTGTTTACTAAAGAACCAGAACAAGATAAAGGATTACTCGGGATGGATTTCATTCGTTTGGCTCTAGAGAGAGTTGAAACTGCTACCCAAGCTGTAGATGTAATCATACATTTATTGGAAAAATATGGTCAAGGAGGGAATCATACATGTCCAGGTTATTCTGAGGGAGGTTATCATAATTCATGGCTTATTGCTGATCCCAATGAAGCATGGGTCTTGGAGACTGCAGATAGGTTCTGGTGTGTTGAGAAAGTTGAGGATATTAGGACTATTTCGAACGCACTCACTATCGGAAAGAAATACGATCGTATTCATCCTGATGCCATCACTTATGCCGTAAAAAAGGGTTATAGTAAACGAAAAAATTTCCATTTTGCTAGGGCATTTACCGCTAGAATAACTGATATAAGAACTTGGGGAGGAAAGGGACTTAAGAGACATAAATTCACAACTCAAAAGCTTCTTGAAAAAAAAGGGAGCATAGATACAGCGTTCATGATGGCTATACTCCGAGACCATAATATCAAAGAGCCTAAAAAGATTAATAACTGGAATCCTTCAAAAAGCTCATTCGATAACATTTGTATTCATTGCAGGCCAATTTTTGTGATAAGTCAAACAACAGGATCTTTAGTATCACATCTCCACTCAGATCTTCAAACACATTGGGTTACTGGAACAGCAGCTCCTTGTACTTCCCTCTTTAAACCTGTTTTCCTCGACGCAGGACTTCCTGATATTGGTCCAAGGCCAAAAAATAAGTATGATCCAAAAAGTATGTGGTGGCAGCATGAACGAATCCATCGTTTAATTCTTGAAGATTACCAAACAAGAATTCGAATAATTCATCCTGATATCGAACAGTATGAGCAGAAGTGGATTGCAATAGTTACTGAAACAAAATCTCAACTTACCTCCCAACCATTCGACCAGCGTAAAGATATTTTATTCCAATTATCGAAGAAAGCTTTTGAAGAAGCACGTGAAATAGAAAAAAATTGGATTTCCGACATCAATGAAGTTTCTATTGGAAAGCGAACTGGAGGGTGGTACTATAGAAGATTTTGGCGAAAAGAGAATTCTAAGGCTGAAATTGAGCTATAATACTAAATAGTTTACTAATTAACGTCTTTTACATGTTATAATAGATGAGGAGGTTTCTTTGATAAACTTATATGTAAAAAAAAGTTAGTAATATTGTCCTCTCAATCTATTAATCCATTTTGTTGTTTCCAGTACTAAAAGTGGAATGAGTGCCGCAATGATACATAAAAGCCAGTCACTGATATCAAGGGCAATAATGTCAACATAAACTCCAAATCTAGCAATTAATTCCTGGATTTCCTTGATGTACATTAAGATTAGATGTAAAGGTAAGATTGAGAACGCCAGAACATATGTATACCAATAAGAGTCTTCTTTGATTGCTCGTATGAGAGATTTGTCAATTCTACGAATTGAGAGAATAATTAGAGGAATAGCGATATAAAGTATTGTATGCATGTATGTCCGTGCTTTAGCATGATTCCAATTTTGTGGTCTTAAATTCGGGACATCAGGGTAGGTTTCAACCTCAGTCTGGAAAATAGGTCTGTAAAATCCCTCAACAAAAACTTCATTCACGGGGATGAAAGCAAAATAAGTAATGAAGTAAACGATATAAATAACGGTAGCCAGACTGATCGAAGTTAATAATAATGTTAAAGCTAATCTCTTGTTAAATATTCCAGCAGTATCAATTGGTTTTCTATCCATGATATCCTTGGGAATACCATCAATGATCAATGCTAGAGGAGGAAAAGAGTGTGCAATACCAAAAATATAGGCTCGTTGGAGATGATCCATTAATTCAAAACCTGGAATGAATCCTGAAATGAAGGAGGCACCGATATAGCAACCAGCTTCAGCTAAATTAGCACATATGTAGAAAAAGATAATAACACGAATCCTTTGAAAGAGAGCACGTCCCTCTCTAATTCCTGTTACAATGGAGTTAAAAGAGTCATCAGCAATAACAAGATCTGCTGCTTGCTTACTTACTTCTGTACCAGCAATTCCCATAGCTATCCCCGCATCTGCCATACTAAGGGCGAGTGCATCGTTGACTCCATCACCTGTCATAGCAACAACTCGCTGCTGCTGTTGATACCGTGCAACAATGATCTGTTTGTCTTGAGGTGCCACACGTGCAAAAACCCGTGTGTTTGTGAAATCTCTATCCGCTAGTTGGGATGCCATTTTCCCCTCATGTGTTTGGTGTTCTTCCAAGTATACCATACCAATATTATTAGCAATAGAGGAGGCAGTCAGAGGTGAATCGCCTGTGATCATAATTGGAATGATTCCAGCTTGCAATGTTTCATTTACTGATTCATCAACACGTTCACGAGGAGGATCTAGTACTGTAACAAAACCGAGGTATGAAAGATCGATTTCTACTTCATCTCGTTCCTCATCTCCCTTCATTGGAAGTTTATCTATGTTTCTATATGCAAAAGATAATATTCTATAACCTTGGCCAGCAAATTTTTCCATATAATCCATAATTTTATCCTTATGCTCTTTTGTTATTTTTTCTCGATTCTTTCCAAATCCAATGTAAGAGCATTTTGGTAAAAGGACTTCAGTAGCTCCCTTACAAAACACAAAGATCTCGTTCTTGGTTTTAAAGACTTTACTCATCCGTTTTAAAGATGAGTCAAAAGGATACTCTCTTAAAAGCTCAAATTCTTCTTCTATCTTATTTTTTTCCATCCCTGTTTTATTAAATAATGCTAAGAGGGCCGATTCGGTTGGACTTCCAGTTCCATCATACACATATTGGCCTGTTGCTTCAATAAATTCTTTTATGATTTCGGAATCGTTATTTAACATACCAGATGTTATCAACATACCTAAAGACGAGTCTAGTTCAACAGTATACTCAGTATAAGTTTTAGCATCTTTTTCAACTATTTTATCATCATCTTCTTTTAATTCAACTATCTTACCTTCTGGAGAATACCCTAAACCAGTGACATAATAGTGCTTACCTGTGGTAGCATCCCAAATCCGTTTCACAGTCATCTGACCAGCGGTGATTGTTCCTGTCTTATCAGAACAGAGAACACTAATTCTCCCTAAACTTTCTATTGAAGCCAGATTTCGAATGATTACCCGATGTTTAGCCATAGCTAGAACGCCAGTAATCAAAATAATTGTAGTTAATAGAGGGATATTGATGGGGACAACGCTCATGGCTTTGATGATAATGTTGCTAAGGGAGAAAATAATCTCACCAATCAATAGAACTGGTTCGGCAAAGCTGAGTTCTCCATATTTCAATTTGTCAAGAATCACAGCTCCCTGATAAATAATTAGCATACTAAAAACAACCAACATACCAAATGCTAAATAATTCCCAATGACATTCACTTTCTGACGGATTGGAATGTCTCCTGTGTTTAATTGCTCTAATTCAAGACTTATTTTTCCAAATTCTGTATTTCCCCCCGTATTAACAACTAATGCTAAGCCTGAACCCATTGTTGCAAATGTTCCGTTAAATAGCATATTTTTTCGATCACCAATAGGTGTATCTTCAGCAAACACAGGTTCTCCCGACTCCACTTTTGTTACAGGAACACTTTCCCCAGTTAAAGACGATTCATTTACACGGAGAGAACTTGACTTTATGATACGAGAATCTGCAGGTATTTTATCACCCTGGGCGATTTTGATAATGTCTCCTGGTACAACTTCCTCAGTTGGGATCTCGTGTTCTTTTCCATCCCTGATTACACGAGCTTCTGGTGCAGCCATTTTATGAAGAGCTTCGATCTTTTTCTGAGCTCTTGCTTGTTGAATAATAGCAATAAGGAAGTTCACACCGACAATCACTATCCATTGGGCTGCAGTGATCCATATACTTGTATCATCAGGATTAATGAATAGATAAATGAGCGCCAAGAGAAGAATAAAAGCAGTCATTATCAAATAGATAACAATTAATGTGTTTAACAACGGAGCTAAGTATACTTGCCAAAAACTCTGCTTAGGTTTGGGAATAACATTAAAACCGACTTCCTCAAGTCTTTTTGTAGCGTACTCTTGAGAAATCCCATTTTCAAGATTGGAATCTAATTTTGAAACAAGTTCATCTAACTTGATTGAATGACCACTAAGAGCGGCGGGTTTCATTTCTATGTCAGTAGTTACCATAAATATCATTCCTGCAGCGAAAGATTCTATAACGAGGTTAATATTTATTACTTGTTTAAATAATGTTTTGTACTTCAAAAAATCAATGAATTAATAAAAGTATTTACACAACAGACAAGAAAATTCTTTAAACTTACTTGTATAAAACAATACTTATTGTTAGTGTGCTTGGAGCTGTTATTCCTGCACGAATAGTGGTAAGTAAGAGACCAGTGGAAATCCTTTGAAGAGCTTAAACTCATGAGTGAATATAAATGAAAAATGAATTTGATTTAATCATAATTGGAGCTGGACCTGCTGGTCTAGCAACAGCATTAGGAGCTAAACGAAGGGGTGTGGAAAAAGTATTAGTTTTAGATCAACAGCCAGCGATCGGGAATCAAATAAAAGGGCAATCCATTCACTATCGTCCGAAATTATTAACAAAGATTTTCCCGAAAGACCTCCCTACTAAGGCTTTTGTTAATGAGATTAAGTCGTTTGGTAGAAATTATTACTCTCCTTCGGGGAAAAAAGCATTCCATCTTGAAGACAATATTGACAGAGTGTGGATTGACTTCCGTCTTTTTCAAACCGAGCTTGCCAAACAATCTGTAATGGAAGATGTATTTCTTCGAGTAAACACCAGAGCAACCAATCTTGTTCTATTACCTGATGAGCGATTACAAGTATTTACTAAAAATGTGGTAAAAAACACATCTAAAATTTTAACTTCACGAGTAGTGGTTGGAGCAGAAGGAGCGAACAGCTTAACAGCACAAGGTCAGCAATTACCTCAACCAGGTCCTCTTTGTCCAATTATTAGAGGGCATTTTTTCGGTGATTATAATGAGAATGATATGGAATTTCTCTTTTTCTCAGATACTAATTTGAATGTAGCAGGTACAAGTTTTATTTTTCCTCATGGACACCAAAATGCTGAATTTGGGTTTATTATTTTTCCAGAAGTCTCCACAGATCCACTACCAAGTTATTGGGAAATTTGGGAAGAAGTATTACACAGTCCTATAATCAAAGAAAAAATCCAAACTTCGAGATTCTATGAAACAATCCAGACAACAATACCTATGGGAGGGCCAGTGTCTAAAGTCTATTCAAACAATTGTTTTATTATTGGGGAAGCTGCAGGACAGGTTACTCCTTCGGGAGGCTCTGGAATTCTAACGGGATTAGAGCTAGGTTTATTCTTAGGTGAACAGCTTGGAGAAATATATCCAAATTGGGAGAAAGAATCACTTAAGAACGTTGAAAGAAAAATCCTAGAGCATCCTACTCAAGAAAAGCTTTCTTTAATGGCTCAAATGATCCTTCCTTTTCGAAAAAGATTGTTCCAAGACTACCGTACATGGGAAAAAATAGATCAAGAATGGGAGAACATCACTGAGGTCCTCACAATTGCTTTTGGATCGAAAGGTGAATGACCAATAAGCCTGGTCATTAGTTATATTAATAGAACACCTAATGAGAGGAGGAAAATGGCCATATAATAAGTCCCCATAACCTTCAAAACGTTTCTTGAAATTTTATGATGAAACTCGTGAATACCAATAATTGAATCAGAAATAACGAAGATTATTGCTCCTAAAATCATCACAATGACTTCCAAGATTCCTAAAGTAATCCAGAGGAGGAATGAAGAGATAAGCATTGTACTAATGACTAGGCAATACATGATGACAGGAATTTTAAACTCTCCAAGTCCAGTCTCAGATGAATCAAGATAACGAAGAAACATGAACATATATCCGACTACAACACCGATTACAACAGCTGTTGGTATTAAAGTTTCGAATGATATACCAATTGAAAACGCTTGGCCAAGAAAAGCAATACTAAAAAGGAGCTGAGCGATTAAGAAGAGGGGAAGTCCTACTAAAATCCCCTTTTCCATTCCTAAATCTCCTGCAAAACAGAAGAGAAATGCCCCAATTAAGACAAAAAAGAAAAGAGAGTCACTTGACCTCATAATTAAAACAAATAGAGCTGCAAGAATCGCAGGCACTCCTTTGATGAAAGGGCTGCTAAAATTAATCAATTTATGAATTATTTCGCTTTCAACTCGAATCTCTTCGATTTTAATGCTCTTAAAAATGATGAAGATGCATGCAACTATCCAAAAAATTAGTAAATATCCAATTTCTATCATTAATCCTAATAGAAAAAAATATCTTTAAAAATATTAATTCAGTTGAAAACAAGAATATTTTCAAGAACTTGAATTTCTGGAGAATTCACATTCATGATTACCTGTATTGTACTAGCTGCTGGTGAGTCGAAGCGATTTAATGGAAACAAATTATTGTTTGAGGTCAAACCAAATATCACTATGATAGAAATGCTTCTGAGTTCAATACTAGCCTCTAAAGTCGATCGAATAGTAGTGGTTCTCGGACATGATGCGGAATTAGTCAATAAAAAAGTCCAAGGTTTATGCAATGACATAATTACCGTCCTTAATCCTAATTATGAGAGGGGAGGTATGTCTTCCTCTATCCGTCAAGGGATGGAAGAAGCGCTGGATAGTCAGGCAATTATGATTACACCAGCAGACATCCCCTTTATCCCCTCAACGGTCTTTGACCAACTGATCGATTACTATCTCTCCATGTCACCTGTTGTGATCATCCCTACTTACCAAAGACAAAAGGGTCATCCTATTTTAATTGGATCTCAGCTCTTTAAGCATGTCTTAAATATTTCAGAAGAAAAAAGAGGTTTGAAGGAAATCATCGAAAAGTTTAGAGAGAAAATTGTATTCCTTCCAACAAACTTTCAAGGAATACTATACGATATTGATAATGTTTCTGATATGACTTATTTTAAAGCTAAAATGGATGATTATTAAGAGTTAAAAAATAACAGAAAGTAAAAGAATATAATTTCTTTCCTTTTTTAGATTTTTTACTGATTTTCTTTTGCAAACTATACTTATATAGATCATTTGGCAGAGTGATAAAGATGCAAGGAAATTGCTACAAATTCTTTTAGCTAAACTATCCTCTAATTGAATTACTGTTAAACCGATGTACTATGATCTCAATAACCATAGAACTGATGTCAGCAGTTCGAAATCCTTTTCCAAGTAAAAAAAGAAAAATGAAACTCACAGAGCTTAATGATGGATTATTGGTTGGAAAATTGTTAATAGATAGCGGTTTCCTTGAAAAAGAATTAAATCATTTAATTCCAATTGTGAATGGTACAAGAATGTCAATGGATTATGAACTCAAAGATGGCGATCATCTATGGATTACCTTTCCGCTCGGCGGAGGTTTTTTAGGATATGACCCAAGAATTTTCTTACCCTACTAGCCTTGAAGAAGCACTTAATTTACTTACAAAAGAATCTACAGCAATTATTGCTGGTGGAACTCATCTAGCTACATCAAAAAATCGAACCATATCGAATTTTGTTGATATTACACGATTAGGATTGAATTATATCAAGAAAGACCAAAAATTTGCACGGGTAGGAAGTACAACAACGATCACGGAAATAATCGAATCACCTATCATAAGGAAAATCGGTAATGGAATATTAACAGAAGCGTGTCAACTCATTGGTGACACTCCTCTCCGTAATGTTATCACTCTTGGGGGCAATATTGCAGGAACTTATCCTTGGGTGGGTTTACCAGTCGTTTTACTCGTTCTCGACTCAGAAATAGTAATAAGAAATCTGGGAGGAATTAGAAAGGTTTCCGCGAAGGATTATTTCAAAGGTGACAAATTGCATAAAGGAGAGATCATAACAGAAGTTGTTTTCCCTTTCAGAGACAATTATTTTTGTCGTTATGAGAAGTTTTCATTAACTACAGTAGATTATTCATGGCTTACAATGGCTTTTGCAGCAAAAAAAGAGAATGGAATAATAGTTGATCCTCGTCTTGCAGTATCTCGTATAACGAAAGCTCAACGGGTGATTCAGGTGGAAGAATTTCTTAAGGGAAAATCATTATCTAATTTAGATATAGATACAGCCGTAACAACATTAAGGCAATCAATAAATATAGTGGCTGATTATAGGTCTTCAAAATCCTATCGAGAACATCTTTTAGGATTGTTATTTCGGCGAATGTTGAATGAGCTGAAAGGAGGTTGAGAAAAGAAAATGGAAATTAATGTAATAATTAATGGGAAGAGAAAAATATTAACAATTGAACCCAATGAACTCCTAATCGATGTTTTAAGAAAGGAGGGGTATAAAGGGGTGAAAAGAGGATGCATGGAAGGAGAATGTGGGTCTTGTACGATTATTCTGAACGGAAGGGCAGTTAAATCATGTATAATGTTCGCTGCTCAAGCTCATGAAGGTTCAATAACTACGATTGAAGGAATTGGTACTCGTGAAAATCCCCATCCTCTTCAACAGGCTTTTGTTGATGAAGGAGCAGTGCAATGCGGATTTTGTATCCCTGGGATAATTATTAGTGCTAAAGCACTTTTGGATAGAAATCCTTCACCGACCAAAGATGATGTAAAACGTGCTTTAGATGGAAATCTTTGTCGATGTACTGGCTATTCTGGCCAGCTTAAAGCAGTTCTTAACGCTGCGGCAATGATGAGAGGTGAAAAACAATAAAATCAAAGGTTTTTGAAGGCAGAGTAGTTGGTAAAAGTGTTCCTAAAGTTGATGCTTTAAGTTTGGCTATGGGTAAACCATTATTCACGGATGACATTGATTTCAAGGACCTAGTTCATGTAAAACTTCTAAGTAGTCCCCATGCTCATGCCATAATCACTGATATTGACACAAGTGAAGCAGAAAAACACCCAGGAGTATTAGGAATCCTCACCCACAAAAATTGTTCTCAAGTCCTTCACACAACAGCAGGTCAGGGTTACCCCGAACCAAGTCCATATGATACTCGTTTATTCAATAAGAAAGTGAAGTATGTAGGAGATCGAGTAGCAGCGGTTGCAGCAGAATCAATAGAGATCGCTGAAGAAGCAATAAAACTCATTCGGGTAAAATATAAAATATTAGAACCTCTATTCGATTGGGATCAAGCCTTAGGCAACCAAATAGTGATCCATGATGAAAGAGATGCAAAATACCTTATACCTGTTTTTTATGATCCAGCCAACAATCACGTAGCTCATATAGATGCAGAAGTAGGGGATATTAACCAAGGATTCGCTGAAGCTGATTATATTGTAGATTGTACAGTTCGGAATCATTATGGTCAACATTGTCCTTTAGAACCTCATATTTCAATTACTTATTTAGATGAACATGACCGATTAGTTGTACGATCTGCTACTCAGGTTCCGTACCATGCAAGAAGAATACTAGCACAGGTTTTGAATCTTCCAATAGCTAGAGTCAGAGTAATAAAGCCACGGATCGGTGGGGGTTTTGGTGTAAAACAAGAAATTGTTACAGAGATAATTGCTGCTTCTTTTACACTTCAACTAAAAAGACCTGTAAAATTGGAGTACACAAGAAAGGAGGAGTTTATTTCCGCACGAACTCGTCACCCAATGACTACGAGATTCAAAGCTGGTGTCAAGGAAGATGGAACAATTACTGCTATTGATATGAAAGTGCTTAGCAATACTGGGGCATATGGAACTCATGGATTAACAGTATTAAGTAATACAGGAAGTAAAACCTTACCATTGTACCACTGTGACAATATCCGTATTGTTGGTGACACTGTTTACACAAATCTTCCTATAGCAGGTGCATACAGGGGATATGGTGGTACGCAAGCTGCACTGGCAATGGAAATTGTGATGGATGAACTGGCAAGAAAAATCGGAATGGATCCAGCAGAATTTAGATTATTAAATCATATCAAACCTGGTGAGACCTCCCCCATCTTCAGAGCACTTGGCGAAGGGGGCGAAGGACATGAACAAACACTAGAGTCGGTTGGGCTTTCAGAATGTATTAAACTTGGAGCTGATGCAATTGGATGGTGGAATCGGGAGGAACACAAGAAAAAATACAATACTGAAACGAGAAAGAGAGGATTTGGGTTAGTATGTCTCATGCAAGGCTCTGCAATACCATATATAGACATGGCAAGCGCTTATGCAAAAATGAATGATGACGGCTCTTTCAACCTTATGGTTGGGGCAACAGATATCGGAACTGGGAGTGATACTGTTTTAGCTCAGATTTTCGCAGAAGTCTTAAACCTTGACATCGAATCTGATATTGTTGTCCTTTCTTCAGATACAGACATTACTCCATTTGATAAGGGAGCTTATGCATCATCTACAACCTACCTCTCTGGGATGGCAGTTAAGAATTTAGCTGAAAAAATAAAGAAACAAGTTCTTGAGTATGCTGCAGTCCTATTGAATTTACCTATCAATGAACTCGAACTCAAGAATAAGGCTGTATTTCATCCCAAGACTAAAAAATCTTTGAGTTTTACTGAGATAGGCACAAAAGCTCTCTACACAGAAAATCAACAACAGATTGGTGCGGTTGCATCAGAACTGGCACGAAAATCGCCTCCCCCATTTTGTGCTCATTTTGCAGAGGTAGAGGTAAACATCGAGACTGGAAGAGTAAGAGTCCTGAGATATGTAGCAGCAGTAGACTGTGGTACTCCCATAAACCCTAAATTGGTCATTGGCCAAACTGAAGGCGCATTAGTAAACGGATTAGGATATGCATTAAGTGAACGTTATTATTTTAACGCCCAGGGAAGGATGTTGAACCCCTCATTTGGGAATTATAAAGTAATGACAACAATTGATCTACCAGAAATAAAAACCATTATTGTTAAAACTTACGAGCCAACAGGACCATTTGGTGCGAAATCAATTGCTGAACCGAATATCAGTGGACCAATGCCATGTCTTTCAAATGCAATTTATGATGCTATTGGTATTCGTTTAACTGAACCTCCTTATACCCCTGATAGAGTTTTAAAAGCAATTCAAGAACATCAATGAAACAACTCATAAGAATACGAGTATAACTAGATTCTCTAGATTAACTCGATTTCATAAATTTAATATTACTTCTCTTATTGGATTGAATCAAGAAGTCTAGTTCTGCATACTTAATTTTAAGTTGAATAGAAATTCTTAAGTTATTATATGAGATGAGAAGAAAATTGCGAAAAAAAAGTGATTTATAAAAAACATCAATTATTAATTAATCAGAAAACACTACAGAAGTTTTTTCATAAAGAAATCTAATTGGTAATAATTCTGATCTCATGGTAAAGGAAAACTTAATGTTTCGTCAACTCTCATTGTATATAAAATGAACAAAGTTGATTTAGAAACCTGTAGAGTTCTCAAATCAGGAAAACACCCAACTAGGCTGATTACATGGCATATGAGCTATCTGTATATGCACTGATAATGGGAATGATATCACTTTTAGCTATTTCTTTAGGTTCGTACGCCTTTTTTTTCCGTCCAAGATCTCGGGTAGCTATACATTTCCTTTTAATGGTAGCCGCTACGGCATGTTGGTGCGTCGGATACTTTTTGGAGCTAGCAGCCACTGATGAGAATACAATGATGTTTTGGAACTACTTTCAATATTTGGGGATCCTTACACTACCTCCTCTTCTTCTTTTATTTATCTTAATCTTTACTCAACGTTATGAAATTACTTCGAAACCATTTATAGGCTTATTTTTCTTTCCTCCTTTCGTTCATTATATATTCTTATTGACAAACGACACTCTTCATTCCTTTTTTTATCTATCTGTTGGAGTTCAAATTTCAGATCTTGGTTCCAGCTTGGACTTAGCTTATGGTCCTTTGTTTTATACTAATGTCATTTATTCATATATACTCTTAGCTATTGGATACTATCTATTGATTCACACATATTTATCCACCTCTGAAACTAATCTACTTTACAAAAAGCAACTCCAAATCTTGATCTTCGGTACAACGGTTCCTATTATTGGTAATATCATTCGCATATTCTATCTTATCCCAAGCTTAGATTTGGATCTAACACCGACTTCATTCGTTATTGCTTACATTGTGTTCGCATATGCTTTATATGGGATTAGTTTTCTTGATATAGTCCCTATTGCACGTCAACGAGTATTTGAGGAAATCCTCGATGGTATTGTTGTCATAGACCGAGATTGGCGAGTAATTGATCTTAATTCAGCAGCGCATGACATTCTTCTCCCTCGATTAGAACTTTCAGAGATTTATGGAAAAAACATCTTTCCATTATTGAAAGCAGAGATACTACAGAAGGCTTATAATGAAAAAATAGATGAAGTCCAACATGGATTGGAGGAACTACAGACAGGTACATCCTCTATGTATTCTACAGAATTCGATATATTAGTTCCTCAGGATGTTCCCAAAAAGTTCTATGACCTACTTGCCTCCCCTCTGAGGTCTCCAAGTAACAGAGATATCCTCGGTTTTGTAGTTATTCTCAGAGATATAACAGATCATGTGACAGCTGAACTCACATTTCAACAAAAAAATCGTATGCAAGACCTCATACTAAAACTCCTCTCACACGATCTTTATAACCATTTGAATGTCCTAGATGGATATACAGAGATAGCTGCACAAGCAACTGATCTTGAGGGTACGAAAGAAGGACTATTAGCTATTCGGGTTAAAAGTAATGCTACAATGCGACTTATTGAGGAAGTTACTGCTTATCTAAAAGTAGAAGATGTTCTTCGATCATCACCCACAGAGAAATATGAGTTAATTGGGGCAATTCAAGCCGCTATTAAACAATTACAACCAGAAATTAACGCAAAAAAGTTATCAGTGGAATTAAAACTACTTGAGGGTCCTGCATATATTCTTGCTAATCTTGCAATGAACAGTGTTATATTAAACTTGATAGCAAATGCAATAAAGTTTTCACCTCCTCAAGGGATAATTGAAATTTGTTTAATAGACACAAATAATGATTGGCAAGTAAGTATAGCAGACCAAGGATCTGGTATTCCTGATGGCCTGAAAAAACAAGTTTTTGAACCGTTTGCTGCATTTGGTGAACAAAAAGGGATCGGATTAGGACTTACCATCGCTTTTCAAGCCATTCAATTCTTTTTGGGACGAATGTGGATTGAAGATGCTAAGCCACAGGGAACAATATTTTATTTTGAGATCCCAAAAAGGGCCGAAAACTAATTCAATCCCTCGCTATCTTACTGATTCAATTTTCTCTATTGTGATGAATATTAAAGACATTCAATAAAATTGTGTTTTCTTTTGAAATATTGATCTCTTTGATCTCAGGATCTTTAAAAGGAGACATCTGGAATGCCCTATGAGTTTACAACATTTGCGGTCGTAATGGGCGCTCTGACTGTCCTCGCTTTCTGTATGTTCCTTTATCCCCTTATTTTCCGTCCAAAATCCCGATTGGTACTTCATTTTATGGCACTAATTGGTAGTACAGTGATCTGGTCTCTAGGGTATACTTTAGATATACTTGCAGTTGATAAAGCTACCAAATTATTTTGGATTAAAATTGAATATCTTGGGATAGTTGCACTTTGTCCATTCTTTCTTCTTTTCATTTTAATCTTTACGAATCGAGTAGAGACTGCCTCTAAACCAATTATGGGTTTGTTATTTTTTCCACCTTTCATTCATTGGTTATTATTGATAACAAACGAATATCACGAACAGTTTTATAAATCAGTCACCCTAAACACAGAAACTCCTTTTAATACGTTAGATCTTGTTTATGGACCTGTTTTTTATAGTCATACTATCTATTCATATCTCTTATTGGCCATTGGATTCTTTTTACTTTTACAGAGGTATTTTAAGGTTAATACCAAAGGGAGTAATCTTTATCAGAAACAAATTTTAATCTTAATTATTGGTTCAATTTTTCCCATTTTAGGGAATATAATACGAATCTTCAAAATCCCTCCTCTTACATTTATAGACCTAACACCAGTAGCATTCGTCATTTGCTATATATTATTCTTCTACGCGTTGTTTGAAGTTGGATTTCTTGATTTGGTACCTTTTGCTCATCAATTCATAATCAAAAATCTTGCAGATATTGGAATAATAGCGACTACTAGAGATAATTTGATTGTTGATATTAATGAATCAGCCTGTCAGTATATATTTGAAAGCGAATGTCCCCCAGATATCATCGGAAGCAATCTTTTCGCTATCCTTAGTGAACAGGAAAGATTAAAGCCTTATCATGAAGGAATAAGCCAAATTGAAAACTCCTTACCAGAAATTCGCGATGAGCCCCTGAACTTTGAGATGGAACTCCTTTATCCCTTAGAACCCCAAGGTCAATTCTATAGAGTGAGTATTAAAGCGCTCCGAGAGAAAAATAATCTTCTTGGCTTTATCTACCTCGTTCAGAATATCACCCTTGAGAAAGAAATTGAGCTACTACTCAGAAAAAGCATAGATTTCAAGAACTCCCTATTAAGTGTCATTTCTCATGATTTGAAAAATCAATTAATGGTGATTCAAGGATTTACAGATGTTTTAAGAAAGGAATTAAGTCACATTCAGAATTTTGCTGAAATAGAAGAATCTTTGGATGGAATTAACGCAAAAACTCGTTCAATGCAAGAAATCATTACTGATGTACGAAGTTACCTAAAGACATTGGGGACTTTTGAAGAAGTAAAAGACTTGTCAGAGATAGATGTAAAGGAAATAATTAAGGATGTAATGGTGGGTTTTAAATCAGCAATTAAAACCAAGAATTTAGAACTCAATGTAAATTGGCCAGCAGATCCAAAGATTTTCACTTTAGCAGATCTACGTCTTCGTAGTGTTTTTAGCAATATCATAGATAATGCCATCAAATGGAGTCCTCCAAATGAAGTAATTGAGATTTCTGTGGAAAAAGAGGATCAATTTTGGAGATTTAGTATCAGTGACCATGGCCCTGGGGTCCCTGATGGTCTAAAGGATGAAATATTCAGACCTTTCGTCAGTATTGGCCCACAAGGAAAAGTAGGTAGTGGATTGGGGCTTTCAATAAGTTTAGAGATACTCCAATCTTACAAAAGCAAGATCTGGATAGAGAATGTTAAACCTCAAGGAGCAAAGTTCGTTTTCCGATTACCTGTTATAGAAAAGATCTAGGCATTTTTTTTATTTCTAAATTTTCTCTTAAGATAATTTATGAAGAAAGCGTGTTAATAAAACACCAGTCATGGCTTGACGATAGTTTTTATTTGACCGAACGTCATCTATAGGAATACATTCGGTTTGGATGAGACTAGAAGCTTCATCAATTAGATCTCCAGTGAGTATTTTATTTTTAAGAAGTTCCTCGGTCTTTCTTCCACGAACCACTGTAGGAGCAACTGCCCCAAGAGCTATTCGAATATCAATTATTTTCCCCTCACGATTTGGTCGAAACATCTCAACTCCAACAGATACGACGTTACAGGATAATGCTTGACGTTGACGGAGGGTTAAATAATCACCTATATAATTTGGGAGTTTAGGGATAATTACTTTTGTCAGTATACCACAAGGGTCTATTGCAATAAAACCTGGGCCTGTAATAAATTGTTCAATAGGAACTAGAGTGGTTCGATTATGTGTTTGAATTTCTATTTTCGCATTCCGACAATAAAGAATAGGTAAGGAGTCAGCAGCGGGGCTTGCATGGCACATATTACCAGCAATTGTCCCTCGATTTCGAATTTGAGGAGATCCAACGTAAGATACTGCTTTAGCTAGAGCGGGAACATGAGTTACAATAAGCGGATGAGTAGCTATTGCACTATGAGTCAGTAAAGGACCAATTTCAATAGTGTCAGGTGTTTCTCGGATAAAATGGAGTGCCTTGATGTTGTTGAGGTTTAAAAGAGAAGGCTTATCTCCCCAATTTACGCGATTATTCCGTATACTAACGAGTATATCGGTTCCACCAGCAAGAGGATGTAAATCTGCTCCAAAAGTGGCTTTTAGATCCAATGCTTCATCTAAATTCGTGGGTGAATAAATTTCAAATTCGTACATTTTTCATCACTCTTTCTTATTCCGAACATCAATTATTTCGGCTGCAATGGAAATGGCGATTTCTTCTGGAGTCTGACTCCCTATTGGTATTCCAATAGGGGCATGAACCTTTTCAAAGAGGATCGAATCGACTCCCTGAGATTCTAAACGACTGATTATCTCTGAGACTTTTCTCTTGCTTCCAATCATCCCAAGATATTTCCAGGTTTCAAATTCTTGTTGTCGTGTTGTTAAAAGATGTTTCAAGATCTTTTCGTCTAAATCATGAGAATATGTAAGAATAATAATATAACAACCCTTTTCAAATTCAATTGAGTCAATGATTTCAGGAAAATTACCTGTAAGTGTTTCAGCTACATTAATATTCTTGAAATTTTCATCAAGGTATTCTTTCCTATCATCGATAACAATTGTCCAGAAACCTAAGGGTGTTAACAATGAGACTAATTGTTGACTGATATGGCCTGCTCCAAAGATATAGGCTTTAGTACCTGCACCCTGCACATCAATAAACAGACTCATTTTCCCTCCACAAAGCATTCCTGTGGCTTTCTCCCCTTCTTCAGTTAATTCGTATTCTTTCAGGAGAGGTAATTTCTTTTTGATTTGAACTTGTGCTTCTTTAAGAGCCAAATTCTCAATAGTTCCTCCACCAATTGTCCCCCAAAGGCGTTTTCCAGTAGAAGATACCAACATTTTAGCCCCTATTCGTTGAGGGGCCGAACCACTAACGTCAACAACAGTGACAAGTGCGAAAGTTTTACCTTTATGGAATTGTTCAGTCATAATCTTGATAAAATCTTTCTGCGAGCTCATTTTTGTACTAATCCTCGTTGTGTCTCTTTAATTGCATCAAAAATCTTTTGATACCCCGTACAGCGACAGATGACACCACTCAATCCTTCACGAATCTCATCCAAGTTTGCATTAGGTTTTTCTCTCAATAATGCTGAAGATGCCATGATCATTCCTGGAGTACAAGCCCCACATTGCGTAGCTCCCTTTTCAATAAATGATTCTTGAAGGGATAAAATAAGTGAATCTGATGATTCAATAGTTTCAACCTTACTATGCTTTGGAACTTGAGCCATCAATACCAAACAAGAATTAACAACTTTTCCGTTCAAGATCACACTACATGCTCCACATTCCCCCTGGTCACAACCTACTTTCGTTCCTTTTAAACCCAAATCTTCACGAAGAAAATCTAAGAGTCTATAATCAGGAGATACTTCTTTTCGATAGAATACTCCATTGATGAAAATTTCTACCTTCATACCCAATCCTCCTTCAGTTTATCCTGAATAGCCTTCCAGACGCGTTCTGGTGTAGCGGGGATCTCTGATATTCTAACACCAATCGCATTATAGATTGCATTAGTTAATGCAGGAGCGATACCCATCAAAGGTTGTTCACCAAAACCTTTTGCACCGTAAGGGCCTTGTTTCCATGGATCTTCAACAATGATAGAATGAATATTTGGGGTATCTTTCGTTGTAGGAACAAGATAAGTGCCTAAGTTGTTTGATAAAATCCCTCCTTCAGGGGTGAAAATTATTTCTTCATAACGGCCGTATCCCATTCCCTGAAGTGATCCACCTTCTATTTGACCTTCTAAGGTTTGGGGATTGATAGCTCGTCCCACATCATGTGCAGCCCAGATGTCTTTAACTTGAACAGTACCTGTTTGAACATCAACTTCCACTTCAACAACATTTGTACACCAAGCATAAGTTGCATATGGATTCCCTTGCCCTTTTTCATTATCATAGTCTGTAGGTGGAGCTACATCCCAACCTGCCTTTGCCACTTGTCCTCGTTCTTCGTACATTATTTTAATCGCATCTTCAACCAACATCTTTTTTCCAGAAGAAGTTGAGATAATATAGTTCCCTTTTATTTGCAAATCAGAAGAATTACTCTCAATATGTGGAGAAATTGTTTCAAACATCAAAGATCGTATTTGTTGGCAAGCATTTTGGAGTGCTCGACCCGAAAAAGAAGTTGCTCGGGATGCAACTGTTGGCCCTGAGTCAGGAACTCGACTAGTATCAACAGGTACCATAAGAACCTTGGAATAATCTATCCCTAATTCTGACGCAACAATCTGAGAAAGAACTGTTATCATCCCTTGACCTAATTCAGTAGTTCCAACTGCAAATCGCACACTCCCATCAGGTTCAAGTTGAACATATGAACCAGTACGGGATAACTGTTTTCCTGCTGAGCCCAAACCAACCCCATAAAAAATTGTCGAAACTCCGACTCCGTTCCATTTATAATTTCCCTTCTTACTCTCTTCTATTACATACCTGAAATCAGGTGCAAGTTTCCATTTCTTTTCCCAATTACTCTTTCTTTTGGCTTCTTTGAGAGTTTCTAGTAAACCAACAGAGTTATCGAGAACTTGTCCAAAAGAAGCGGTATCACCTTTTCGTATCAAATTTTTCTCTCGAAACTCTATAGGATCAAGTTCTAACTCCGCTGCAGCACGATCCATCTGTTCTTCACAGGCAAAAAGAACCTGTGGGGATCCAAAACCTCGGAAAGCTCCAAATGGGACAAGATTGGTGGCAACAGCATAAGATTGAACATCAACATTGGGACAGCGATAAGGGCCAACAGCGTGTAAACATCCACGATAAAGAACTGCAGGTGTCAGAGTCGCATAAGCCCCTGAATTCATTAAATGTCCCACCTGAACTGCAGTTAACACTCCATCTTTCGATACCCCTGTTTTTATACGAATAATTGCTGGATGACGTTTTGAGGTATTTTCTACATCTTCTTCTCGAGATAAGATATATTTGACTGGTTTTCTTGTGAGATATGCACCTAGTGCAACTAGACTAGCAAGCTGATTCGGTTGGTCCTCTTTTCCACCAAATGCTCCTCCTGTGGTCGTTTGGATAATTGTAACTCTTGACCAAGGATATCCCAGAATGTCAGCTACAGCTCGTTGAACATAAAATGGACATTGCATCGAACCATATACAGTAATCGTATCATGTCCTAAGGGGACGGCAATACATCCTTGGGGTTCTATGTACGCGTGTTCTTGTGCTGGTGTTCGATATTCTCCTTCAATAATGACCTCGGCTTCTTCAAATCCTTTAATCACATCTCCATTCTTTTGTTGCCAATAAGATATGACATTGTTATCTCCATATATGTGAATACTTGAATGGTTTTTAGCTTCATCAGGATTAAACACTGCTGGTAGTTTTTCATATTCCACATATACTGCTGAAACAGCTTCCTTCAGACTCCTAAAATCGTTTGCAACAACGATGGCTACTGGTTCTCCTACATGTCGCACGACATCTTCTGCGAGAAGAGGCCAATCATCAAGTATGACATGAACAATATTTTTTCCAGGAATGTCCTTGGCTGTTCCAATTGTAGCTCCTAATTGTTTTATCTTTTCATGATCAATTTTAATCTTCTTGATTCGAGCATGGGCATGAGGACTACGTACAACTGCTAGGAAATGTTCATCAGGAAAACTCAGGTCATAAATATATTGTGCTTCCCCTTTAACTTTGAGACGAGCGTCCTTCCGTGGAAGGGGTTTTCCTACAACCAATTTAATGACTCCATTTTAGAAATTATGCTATTTATTTCGAGAACCAATAATATTTGATTACTTATTGCTACTTTCTATATTAGGAAAAATATTTCGTAAAGCCTTATAATCAGGATTGCCCTTTTTCCATAAACTTAGATTTCTACATTAACAAGCTTTAAAAGAAATGGGCCTCTCTTTAAGACGACCTATTTTCAGAAAGTTAAATATGTGGATTGGAAATGCAGGATAAAAAGAAAGGTGAACTTGATAAGGAATTAGAAAGAAAATCAATTGGAGCTTGGATTGGAGCAGTTTTAGGTATGAACCCAGGATCAATCTCTTATCTTCTTTCTAAACGAAAACTTAACAAAACCCGAAAAAGGGGAAAGTACCCTAGATATCAGGAATATGAACGGATAGAAAAAATAAGATAAGAGACCTTAACACACCCCCTGTGGTTCACTCTTGAATAGAAGCTAAATCCATCGGATAAAGCCCAGACCGCTTCCAATAGGCAATATTATACTAGATACTCTTGAATCGCTTTTTATTTGACCAATGAAATCTGACATGTCATCCTTATGACTAATCACATTATCAGCTATTAAGACAGAACCACAGGTTAATCGTGCAACAAGAAAACTAAAAAAATAAGCATAATCTTCTTTTTCACAATCCATGAAAACGTAGGAGTATCTATCCTGAGATTTTCTTTTTAGATAATTCTTGGCATCTTCATGAATCAATGTGACATATTTCTCAACTTCAGTGGATGTAATATTCTCAGAAGCTAGTTGGTACTTTTTGGGATCATGCTCTAGTGAAATTAATTTTCCCTGGTGACGTAGTACTAATGCCATCCCTTGCCATAATGTTGAATATCCCCCTGATGTGCCTATTTCAAGAGCTAAAAACTCAGGGAACTGAGGAATGAATGTAGTAAGAAACTGAAAAAGAAATTCACCTGTTTCACGGGGAATCTGTCGAAGGCGTTTGGATCGTTCTAGACCTACTTTTCGTTCTTCTCTATCTCTTTCCTCTAGTTTAATCAAAATTTTTTGAAGGTAAGAAGGAATTAAATCGAAAGGCTGCAACTTGTTGAACCACACCACCTGAATCATTCTTCCTTTTTTTCAGTATTTTGGATTTTGCATCGAAAGTAATCTTATTAGAATTTGCGTAGAAATGATGGTGATGATGAAAATGAAAGTCAATTATCTATATTATGAACCAAATAAGGGATTTGAGGAACTCCAAGCTCAAATATATAATGAAGACACAAAAAAATATAAGACACGTGTAACTGCAAGTGCAGAATTGATCCGACAAAGGTATGAGACTGAAAAACCAGATCCTAAAGGCATAAGATACGCCTTTAAAGAGGGTGGTAACCCTCTTGCCTATATCCAGACTCGGGTAACAGAAGCAAACGAAAACACAAAGAGACGAACTTGGATTGGGTACCCTTGGGCAGTGGAAGCATGTCCCGACGTACAGGAAAAACTCTACAATGAAATGTTTGAATACATAAAAAAACGTGATCCAGAGAATGAAATTGTGATGGGCTACTTTTCTGACAGTTTTACCGAATCAGTTTCTTTTGCGAAAAGTAAGGGTTTTGAAATAATTGATGAAGGATACCGATATGCTATTGACGTTCAAAAAGCCAGTAAAGAAGAGGTATCAGGATATTCAAAACGGATGGCAACCATGGACGATTTAGAGGCGTTAATAGAATTGTGCAAATCTGATCCCAATTTAAAAAATGCCTTTCCCAATGAAGAAGCCTGGATAAGCTACTTCCAAAATCGAGTTCTTCCTGATAAGCACACGATGCTCTTATCAAAAGATAACCAACTTGTATGTGCTGGTGCACCTTTGGAAGGTATTACCCAGGAAGGTCTAATCGTTAGATTTTTAGCTACTAGGCCTGGATATGAAAATTTAAGAAAAGCTTTATTAGTCGAAATTTCTAAACATAACATTGAGACTGGGTGGCAGGATAAGCCTCTGTTAATGAATGTTGGAAATCAAGAAGACCTAATAGCTACAGTTAAAGAACTAGGTGGTACAATCCAAGATACTCAGATATTATTCGGATTAAAAGATTAATGAGTCTTATTCATCTTCAATCCATCGATCACTAATACAGCAGTTATCTAGTTAAGTATGCAATATAAGCAACAACTTCATTGTAAGATTGAAGATCAGAGGAAATTGGAAGGGAGGATTTTAATCTTTGTTTCTTCAGTAATCTTTCCCACCAAATTTTAATTGAGTAGTTGTATTGGGGTTGAAGATCTATACTAATAGATTCATCTATGATCCACTTCTTTAATAGATGTAGAAAACGAGAATGTGAATCATTTTCTAAAACATGAACAAATAATCCAAGAGTTTGATTCTCTTGAGGGTAAAAACGTTTAACAATTTCTTTTGTAGCCTGTAAACCTGTGAGATCTCCCCCATTGAACGAGTAACCAAGCGAGATTTCCCCTGATGAAATCCCAAAAGGCGGTTGCGAAACAATCAGATCAAACCGATCACTTTCAACAGAATTCCAGTTACGTATTTGAAAATCAACTGAATTCAAACCGTTTAAGTCTCGATTTAATTGAGCTAATTGTACTGCGCGAGGGTTCACATCAACTCCAAGAGCCGTCCCCCCTTTTAATCTAGCCATTAATGCTAATAATCCAGACCCAGTACCTAGATCTAAGACTTTCATCCCCTTCTTTACGGGCAATGACCGAGAAAAAGCCCAACTCCCTCCAGAAACATTGGAAGATAGCCAAACATATTGACGATGCCGCTCAAAACTTGGTAAATCACAGAAAAGAAGTAGATTATCACTAAAAACGTACTGAAAATTCCATCTATCCATATCGTTTTCGCTCTGAACAAGCCCATTTAACAACAGAAAATGAAGAATCTCGCCATCCAGTAAGTCTAGAAGTTCAGTACTTAATAAGTAATTTTCTTGTGACACATCAATATTACTACTATGATATTCTTTTAGTGTTTCTCCCAGTTTGGAGAGAATATTCTTATCATAAGAAAAGCTTGTTGTAGGTAATGGCTTCATGACTAACTCATCTGAAGCATATATAATACTACCTTGAACTGTAGAGGAGGATCAAGTAGGGATAAACGCAAATAGGAGGGCAAAGATAAATATAACGAAAAATGCAAAGATGAAGAATGCAATGATGGGAGATTCCTGTAGGAATTCACGAGAAAATAATCGCGCAATTTCTTTTCCCAAGCTCAACTGTCTGCGTAATGATAGCTTCCGTCTATCAAAAATAGTGAAACCAAAAATTTTAACAGTCGGAATCATATGGATAAGACACCATGCAACAACGAATGGGAGGGCAATCAATGCAAGTAATCCAACCAAAAAGAATCTTGCGTTGACCACACTAAATAAAAAAATAGAAAGACACACGAAACCACTAAAGATCATTGCCCAGAACCAAGCCCATGTAGAAAAATAAAGTTCCTCTGCAGTACTGGTTTCTGCAGCCCGACGCTTTACAGAAGTTCTTATTTCCTCAGACTTTTTCGTTGTATAAGTCTTGGTTTTCTCTTTAGTCGTGGTTTGAGCAGTCTGAATTTCTTCTTTCATACCCTCTACGAAATCCTTCCCTGAATCTTTGATCTTATCGAACAATTTACGTGACTTTTTTGGTTCCTCGTCTTTTACCATTCTCATTGCACCTATTATCATTAATCAACTGAAATTAAAGCATTCTTAAAAACGAGTCTTACGGGACGAGATTTTAATCTTAACAGCAATACCCTTCCCTTTCAAAACCTCGTATTTGGTTCCACTTCCGTAAACAATTGGAATTTCGGACTTTATTACAGTATCATCTCGGGTAGCATCCCGTTCTCGAAGTTTAATAGGAATCTGCTTAGTTTTTGCTTTTTCAGACTCGTCAAATTCGAGCCACAATGTAAAATCTTGTTTAGCGGAATAGGTCATATTTTCTTTAATATTAATATTCCCTTGATGTGGAATGCGATAATCGTGCTTTAAGGCTCCTTTACCTCCTACTTCGAAATAAAATTCACCCGTTCTATCCACGGGACTTGTCTCATGGACATCTTCTACCCGTATAGACATTAAGCTGACGATATTTTGGTAACGGTTGGATTTAGAAAGATCTGGGGCTTGACCGTGGGCATACGTGCGTTTTCCTTTAACATAAACTCTTCGTGACATTTTGTTGCACCTAATTTTGCGATAAAATCGTTTCTTTTATAATTATACAAGTTCCTCTAAAATTCTGTAATTTAAAAGTCTGTGGTTTTTTCACACACTTCTTCTTTCAGATCTTTATAGAAGTTATTATGAATTTATGAATCCTGAATTAACCTGTTATTCACTATAAGGTATTGCTTTGTAAAACATAAATGTAAACACGTTTCCTGAATGCACATCCTTTTCATGTTCGTTCACCCATTTATTATCCAGCTTATTCAATAACTCTTTAAATTCTATTTGAAGTTCACTATATTCTTCATCCGTTAGTAACATTGTTGTTGTAAAAAATCCCCATACTATCGGATCACATTTCACATATTCTTCCACTTCTTTATCGGTCATCCTATCTATTGCTGCTTTTATTTCTAATATTGCTCCTAAGCTTGACTCTATTCCACTTCTTACCTGTTTTACTAAGTTTTCAACAGATCGACTAGCTTTCATTATTCTATCAGTATAAGGCATCTCTTCAGGATCAGGAAAAAAAGGAAGTTGTTTATGGTAGTAATAAGCTCTTGTCAAATTTGAACGTTTTTCGAGTTTTTCGTATTTTACCTCAATTCTCCCTTCGTCAACTAATTCATTCAAATAATTGTATGTTGTTTGTTGTTTTAAACCTAATTTTATTTGTATTTGTTTAGCAGTTTGAGGCCCATATCGAAATAATAGGAAACGAATAACTCCTTTGAATATAGGTTTATTAGAAAAATATTTTTTCCTTTCATGTGATGAATTCATGTTTCTTAACCTTACAGTACTATTTGCGTCTTTGCATATCCACTCGTTATCTTTTTAGCATTTTGCAGAATAGAATAATAAGTTATCCCAAATTTTGTGACGTCTCAAAATATGGGAAATTATAAGAACACCAAATAAATTTCGAGTATTAACCTTACTTTATTGGATACTTACTTTTCGAGTGTGATATTTTGCCAAAAATAACCAGTAAAACTTTTTTTTGTTTAATTTCCCTAATAATCTTCATTACAAACACAATTTGCATGAACTTCGGCGTAGGTGCAATCAATGAAGACGAAAATCTCGTACATTACTCTAGAAGTTCCAAATCTTCATTATTTTCCAACAACTTTGCCACCCTCACAGGTCATGGTTGGAGAGTTCGAGAAATAGCATTTTCACCAGATGGTTCCATACTTGCATCAGGTTCTTCAGACGGAACTATTCGCTTGTGGAACTTAAGTAACGGGAATATTATACATGTACTAAGTAGACATCATTATGGGGTCATTTCATTAGATTTTAATCCTTCTGGTGAAATCTTAGCTTCTGGGGGAATAGACACTAAAATTAATCTCTGGAATATTTCTTCAGGGGAACTTTTGGCGAAGTGGGCTTTATTTCCACATGCAGTTATTGATTTAAAATGGTCCTCTGACGGAAAAACTTTAGCTGTAGGAGGAGGTGAATGGATGGGAGATGTTACTTATGGTAATAACGAAAAGAAGTTCATTCAGCTTTTAAACGTGACTAGTGGAGAAGTCTTACAGAGGTTCATTGGTCATACCGATGCTGTTTCCTCCATTTCCTTCTCAAAGGATGACTCTTTGTTACTTACTGGCTCTTGGGATAAAACTATTCGATTATGGGATGTATCTTCTGGAATCGAACTTCAAACTTTTAAGGGTCATGGAGATAAGATTACTTCTGTGACATTCTCACACGATGAGTCAACAATAATTTCTGCTGGCCTTGATAAATCAATCAATTTCTGGGATGTAAAGAAAAAAAATATTTCTCGCGTACTAAAAACAAATGAATCAACTTGGTCATTAGCTCTTTCTCTAGTTGATTCTTCTCTTGCCGTCGCGGTTGATCCATCTCTAGAATGGCCTGAAGATTATTGGCGTTTTTATGGCCAACTACATGACTGTTCAATCCAAATTTGGAACACAACTGATGGAAAGTTAATTGATACAGTGGTAGGCCATAAAAATTCCATTGAGTCAGTGAAATTCTCATTGGATGGAACAATGCTTGCCTCAGCTAGTTGGGATTGGACAGTTAAGCTATGGGGAGATTATCCAACTCTTAGTATAGAACAATCGTTAGATGAATGGCCCACATCAACTCCAGAAGAACAAGGAATCAATTCGACGTCATTAAGAAAATCTTTAGCCAATACTGTAGAAAACTCACGAATACATAGTGTAGTAATAATCAGGCATGGTAGTTTAGTATTTGAGCAATATTATAGTGATTATAGTCAAGTATATACTCCTACCTTAAAACATACTCATTTTTCGGCCACTAAAAGTTTTACGTCAGCATTAATTGGTATTGCTATTGATAAAGGATACATTAATAGTGTTGATCAACGAGTTCTTGATTTCTTTCCTGATATATCAATATCAAACAATGATTCGAGAAAAGAAGCAATAACACTTCATCATTTACTCTCAATGACCACAGGGATGGAGTGGAATGATTTGATTGATATATGGGGAATGGTTGTAGCTAATGATAGTGTGGAGTATGTTCTCTCAAAACCAATGGCTGCTAATCCAGGTGCAGAATATAATTATAATACAGGGGCTTCCCAATTATTATCAGCGATAATCCAGAAGACTACTGGTTTATCTACCTTAGAATTCGCTTTAAAATATCTTTTTAAGCCTTTAGGCATTGAAGAGTCCGACGTGATATGGATGGCTGGATCCGATGGAATCAATTTTGGGGGAATTGGACTCTTTTTAACGCCTCGAAATATGGCAAAATTCGGTCAATTATATTTGAATAATGGGACATGGAACAGTAATCAAATAATCTCTAAAGACTGGATTATGATATCATCTCAAGATCATATTGAAGGATTGCCTAGAACTGGTATTAATAACCCTTCTGGCTATGGATATCAATTCTGGCTCATTGGGGATGCATATACAGCTCTTGGTTATGGTGGTCAAATGATTCAAATTTATCCAACATATGATTTAATTATCGTTACTACAGCCAGGGAAGATGAATATAATGCGAGAGCTATCGCTTTTGATGTCTTGATAAATCTTATTCAAGAATCCACCATCACAACAACAGACACCTCACAAAATAATTCTCAGTTTCCTATATTACCTGTATTGGTAGCCATTACTTTAGTAATACTGATACATCGTAAAAAAAGAGTAATCCGCTGAGTTAAAACGAGATACATCAATCTGGAAGAACTTGAAGCAGGATCTTGTTTTGTAAATGATTTTGTAAAATCGGATCCGAGGTTACCTTTTGGAGGAATAAAAGAATCAGGTTCCGGTCGCGAACTTTCTTATTTGGGATTAGGGAATTTATAAACATTAAAACCATCTGGATAAAGTAAGTAAGAGTTTTAGTATGTTTTTTGATGCTAGTCTTTGATATTTGTTTCAAGAAGAAATTATTTTTAGAGAATGAAAAAAAGAAAAGAAATACATCCTAGAAAAAATATTTCCATAAAACAATTCGTGAGGTTTAACAACCTTATGACAGAATATGAAGAGGCTCTAATTTTTATTTTTGAGATAGGAACTGTCATAATATTTTCATTGATAGTTGCAAGGGTGTTGAAAAAAAGAGGTATTCCTCAAGTACTTGGATTGATTTTTGGAGGATTTTTTTTGCAACTTCTCACATTTCTCACTTCTTCGATCTCAATCGTAACTTTTCCAACGCCTCCTACTCCATTAATTCATTATATTGTTACTACAGCTGCTTTAGGATTTATTGGCTATAGCATTGGCTCGCATTTAGACCCTTGGAAGCTCCAAGATGCATCATGGGGCTTAGTTCTGATATTACTTGGAAATACTATTGGAACTTTTATCATTGTTACTCTAGTGATTACATTAGTACTTCAGGATTTTCTTATTGGAATAATATTAGGGACAATCGCAATGGCTACTGCTCCAGCTTCCACAGCGGAGGTGATTCGTGAATACAAATCCTATGGCTCTTTGAGTCAAACTATATTGTTTCTTATCGCTTTTGATGATATTTTAACGATTATTTTCTTCAGTGTTGCTATTTCATTCGCTGAGTCTGTATATTCTGGAATAAGCCTATCATTGATTGAGATTTCGATACCCTTGATAATTGAAATTGGTGGTTCTGTCCTATTAGGAATTATCCTTGCCTTAATGATGAAACCTTTTCATATTGAAGGAGTGGAAGCATATCAATCAGCAGAGTTTGTTTTTCCATCTGTTTTGATTTGTATTTCATTATCTGGGCTATTGCATCTTTCTGTTATCTTAAGCTGTATTATTTTAGGTTTAACACTAAATTTAATAGCTAGGTGTGAAAACAAAGAATGTATTAGGGGAGTAGAACGATTATCAGTACCGATAATAGCTTTATTCTTTATATTGGTAGGTTATGAAATGGATTTAGGATTATTAGTCACACCTATCTTAGTAATAATATTACTCTATTTTGTCTTGAGAACAATTGGAAAAACAGTTGGTTCTTATGGTTCTGCTTATATCGCGAAAATGCCAGCAAAAGTGACAAATAATATACCTCTCGCCTTACTTTCTCAAGCAGGCGTGGCTTTAGGACTAGCAGCGATAGCTTTTACTCGACTCATGGCAATTGGTATGGAAGAAGTAGCAATATTAATTTTGGATATTGTTGCTGTTAATGTTCTAATTGCAGAAATCCTTGGCCCCCTATTATTAAAACAAGCACTCAAACGTTCTGGGGAAATTCCTCAAGATATAACATGAAAGGTGAGGAAATGTATTTTCATTCATCATGAAAATTAATGAATTTCATAATTCTGTGATATATTTCGATTGTGTGTGAATTACATTGATCTATTGATTTCAGAAAACTATAAACCTCTCTTGTATCTACATTTAGTTTGGTCAGGATTTCAACATTTTTTTCCATCCACAGTTTTACTCTGTCATGAGTTTCTTGTTTTATTTGTAGAAATGATCTATAAAGTTCTTTAATATCTTCTGACGCCAAATCAGGATGAAATTGTTTCAATAATACCTTCAAATTAAGATAAATTGAATCTTCAGTTATCTTTGCTTTTTCAAGAGGTTCTCCTATCCATAGGAACAGTCTTGCGGTTCTTCCATAGAAGTGAGTAATTTGTCGTCCTTCTTTAATACTAGTGACAATTTGGAGATATCCATTATCTTTCAATGTGTTTATATGAAAATAAACATTTGAAATTTTGATTCGTTTGGATATTCTTTCATTTATCAGTTTTCGTAACTCTTTAGCTGAAAATACATGTCTCATCTCAATAAGATCTTGTTCCTCATTATATTCCTCAATTCCCTCTCGTAGTAGATTGAGAATTGCTGATCTAACCTCTTGTTCAACTAAAGCTGGCATAAATTCTGGTATCTCTTTTATTACTGGTATTTCTTGCCAATGTTGAAGTAATCTCTTCTTGAGTTTAGGATCAGATAATAATTTTGGTAATTTTCTAATTCTTTTCTTTTTTATTGATAGTGTCTTAGATTGTGATGATTTCATTATAATTTACCACAATAAAGAATCTTATTACGGTTCAGTTAAAAACTGAATTGTTAAAGAATTATGCAGCCATTAAAGGCTATTAACAGATTTTTGTCTTTTTGGTTTTATGTTATTTGAAGAATATTATTTTGTTGTTTTTAAGCATTAATTACCACCTCAAGAAACTTTTAAAACTAACTGTTCAGTGATTTACTAAATCGTTACATGGTGAATTCGCGGTGTCTGAAAACAGTAATAATTCAACAACGAATGAAAATGATATGGAGTCTCACTATAACTTAAGAGGATATATTATTTTATGGATTGGTCAATTAGTATCCTTATTAGGTTCAAGTATAGTACAATTTGCAATCGTATGGTGGATTACGATCACAACCGAGAGCGAATTCATGTTAGCAATTTCCTTTTTCCTCGGTTTCGCGCCTACAGTTTTTCTAATTCCTATTGCAGGAGTTTTTGTAGATAGATGGTCAAGAAAGAAGATTATTGCCACTGTCGACTTCTTTCAAGCTCTGGTAACGGTTTTTCTAATTTATCTATTTATGATTGGATTAGAATCTTGGGTTTTAATGATTTGGGTTCTAGCAATTATAACGCTTAGAGCAATTTTTCAGGCCTTCCATAATCCTGCAGTTGATGCAATTATTCCTTTATTAGTCCCCAAAGAAAAACTCAGTCGTATGAATGGGCTAAATTATTTCTTTACGGGGATCATCTTTTTAACAGGACCGATAATTGGAGCTGTATTACTTGAAATTTGGTTCATCTGGGAAGTTATGTGGATTGATGCAATTACCTTTTTCTTTGCTATAATACCAACAATAATTATTGCGATTCCTTCAATAAAAGCCAAAACGATTCCTAGTGAAGAAAAACCCAGGTTTCGGGAAGAATTTTCTGAAGGTTTTATCTTTATTAAGAGCAAAGAAGGATTACTAGCCCTGTTGACCGTTTTTACTGCAGCCAATTTCTTCATTAATCCGATTTTTGTTCTATTACCCATGTATGTAAAATACAATCATTTAGGAGGAGCAACTGATTTAGCGTTCATCATGGCAGTTCAGCAATTTGGAATTATTGCAGCTTCTATATTCATGTCAACTTGGAGAGGATTCGAAAATAATGCCAATGGAGTAGTTATTGGATTGTTTGCAATGTATATTGGATTTCTCATTTGTACTATTACCCCGACAGGAAATTTTCTAATATTAGCCTGTGGTATGGTCATTATGGGGTTCTTTCTTCCAGTGGCTAACATTGCATCCCAAACAATTTGGCAAAAAATCGTTCCACCAGAAAAAATGGGGAGAGTAATGTCTGTTAGGAGATCAATTGCTCAATCATCGGGACCAATTTCAACGATTCTTTCAGGGATTATAGCTGAACTGTTAGGGATAGTACCAGTTTTTCTTCTAGCAATATCAATGGGATTGTTCTTCCTAGGATTTTCATGGTTTATGACTGGGTTTCGAAATGTTGAAAAGACCGCTGTACCAACTGAGATTGCTATGGAGAAATCTCTATCTCCAGTTCCAGATATTGGCCTCGAATAATCAAAATTTACCAAAGATATCTTCTTGAAACATGTATAAACATAGTAATTTTTCATTGGGAAGTTTCAAAAGCAACTCCTAATTAACTTCTTATGAAATAATTGAAATTGTTTTTTTTCAATTCTCACTGATTTTCACCGAGACGCTTATGATGTTAAAGATACCAAATGAAGACGTTTGTAGATCCTTGGTTCACAAGATAGAAGATGAATATGATCTTGAAAATCGGTTGAATCGTTATAAAAATCAATCAGAGTTGGTTGAGCTCGCTTCCAATCAAGGATTAACTGAAATTGATGATGCGGTTCGTGCTCTTTTTGTTGCTGATTTCATCGTCACCGCTTCCGAACTTCCTTCTGGTGGATCAGATGAGGAACGATATCGGTCAGTTATACACTCATTTCTTCAAGGTCGTTCTCGTTGTTCTTCATCTGACTCCTTGATGAGAATTTTCTATCTAGCATATAAAACAGCTACCACCATAAGACGACAGGACTTGTTTATGGCTGGTCGGGGATTATCACGGAAAGCTACATTAATCAGGTTAAAAGATAGCTATATCACCCCTTATTTAGCTGTAGTGTCAGAACTTCTAGGGAAAGGCCCTTGTGGGTGGGAACTAGGTATTTTATCAGCTGCCATGAAGAGAATGTACCCAGATGACGAAATTCAGAAATTCGGTAATTTACCTCAATATACAGAGTATAAAGCATTAACTGAACCAATTTGGCGCTTGATGATAAGTTATAGTGAAAAACAAGTTGTAGAAACAAATCCTAATCCGATTATTCCAAACATGAACGAAAGTAAAGCTATTTTACTTCTTGACGCTCAACAAACCTCTCTAGTTTCTTTATGGAATACAACCCCATCAAATGCACTCAAACTACAAGTCGAATTACCTTCAATTGTAAAATTCTTAAATCAACCTCTTGATGGTAAACAATTAGTACTAATGAGAGGGAGTATATTAGATACTATGGAACATTTTTTCATCGTACGAGATCCTTTTACGCGCGCAAAACCAATATTTGTTCTTAAAACACCAGCAGATGAACTCAATCTCTCAGAAGTCTTAACAATTCTTCAATTACGGGGTCTTGAACATGGTGGTTGGAAATCATTATTTACTTCCATAGAAGAACATGCTGTTAAACCCAAAGAGAAACCAATCATTATATCTGAAGAGATTGCTGCTGTTCCAGAGGTAGAAACAGTAGAACCACCAGTTAAAGAAGGCTTCTTTGGCAAAATTAAGCGAGTATTATTTGGTAAGAAAGCAAAACCACCAGTCAAAGAAAGATCAATTCCTAAACCAAGAAAAATCAAACTCCCTAAAGAAGTAAAGAAAGAGAAAAAACAAAGTCATTTACCACAATTTATGTCTGAAAGTTCTTTTATCACCCAAGGAATAACTGTTGACGCGGTTGGAGATATGAATCTTTTCGATCTCTTTGATACGGTTCGTGAGGAAAGCTATTACGTCGTTGGAACTTTTGAAACAGACTTTAAGAAAACGGACACATTTTTCCTAACACGACTGGATACTCTACCAAATACAGTGATTACGTTTTTTAATGGTTTAGATCAGGAAATATCAAAATTATATAAAACCTGCTTTGATGACAATCGAATATTAATTGAAGAACTCTTCTTGATAGCTGAAGACAATCAAAAACTCATTCTTAGCTTGAATGGAAATCAAGAACGAGTTGTTGGTACTATAGCAACGACTTCTGTCGAAATTGCAGGGATTTCACAACAAATAGCAGATTGGCAATCAAGAGCTAAAGATGTGGAACCACTTCCACGCAGATCCCTGCACATGAGAACAAATCAATTATTAGCAGCTAGACGTCATACTCCGTTCAATGAGGCAGTAGAGAGAATCTATGGATCCAACTTTAATATAGAAGCAGCCAAACTTCTCACTGTTGATCAACCTATTTTTTCCTTACAATAATCCCAATACTTAAAATCTAAAGAAGACACAGCAAAATGGGTAGTGAGGAGATTGAAAGTAAATAATGAAAAAAATAATAAATATAGCAGACTTATTCATTACACAAACGCTTTGCTACCATCCCTATTTACATGGGTATTACTCATTGCTTTTGTCTTAATTTATTCCTTTGATATGATGGACTATATAAAGGATAATAACATTTTACCTGGTACTCATGATTTTTTTATTATGATTGTCTGGGCAGTTCCAGCAGGAGTTACTGGATCTTTTAGTGGTATGGTCATAGATAAATATCCTAAAGATTTAGGAAAAGTAACAGTAGTGGGACTGATTGGAAGTTCGCTATTTCTTGCCATTGATATGATTGCTTTACAATTTATAAATGGATTACTCTTAATTATAGCAGTATTTTGTCTAGGGGCCTTTATGGGAGTTTTGACTATTACAGCACATACTCTCTATGGATCTTCGATAAAGTGGACGCATCGTGGGAGAGGATATGCGATTGCGATATTTGGAGGGCTATTTTCTTGTATTTTATTGCTTTTAGGAACTGAATTATTTAATTTGGATTTTTTCTTCTCATTTTCCGTAATTTCAGTTATTGGAATTGTGATTAGTATTGTTTTCTATTACTATACCCGAAATTGGCCCTTCTGGATAAATGACCCATGGGTTACTCCACTTATACGAATTCTCAAGCGTCCTTCAGTAGAGGCTTATTATTGGACACATACCCTTGTATATTTGATGATTGGTTTGACCTTCGGTTCATTAGCCCAGGCTGGCATTATCCTTGGTTTTAGTACATTTCTAGACATTAGTTGGTACAAATCTTTCTGGTTAATTGTACTTATTGGTAGTTGCTTCTTTATTTTCCCCTCGGGATTCCTTACTGATTATTGGGGGAGAAAAACTTCAATTATTCTAGCTTTATATGGAATTGTTTTCGCTTCATTAATTGTTGGATTATTTAACGACTATTCAGCAGCTTTTTATCTCTCTGCTCTTATCATCGGTATATCTTTCGCTTTGATTCACCCAGCTCTTGATGGAAGTTTATGGGTAGACCTAGCTCCGAGAGATTCCATTGGTAAATATTCATCTCTTAATTTCCAATCTCTTGGTCTAGGTATTTATATTGGCTTCCCCTTAAGTTATTTATTTGTTTCTGAACAAATCTTAGATATTACCTTGATTATGAATGTATTTATATTACTTGGTTTAGCCATACTTGCTGGTTTACCATTATTTTGGATTGGAGATTCTTTTCCCCCCTTAGAATTTTTTCTCTTATTGGTCATTAATGACGCTGGAATGCCTATCTTTCATTATGATTTTGGGAGAGAGAAAGAACTTCAAGTAGATCTTCCTTTGATTTCTGGTGCCCTTTCAGCTGTAGGGTCATTCATGCTAGAAGCAACTGGAGAAGAAGGGGCAAACTTAAGCCTAGTTCGTCATGGAACTCACTTCATTATTTCTGATAAAGGCAAGATGGGACTTTCTGCTGCAATTTTTGCTAATAAAAATGACCCTGAACTACATAGTCTCTTACAAAAGTTCTTACAGAAATTCGAGGAGAAATTCAAAGCTATCATTCCTACTTGGAGCGGAGACCTAAGCCAATTCGATGATGCAATAAATGATGCTGAAGAAGTTTTTGGGCCATTAGTTACTATCCAAGTAGACTAGAGACTAGTTCTGAAAGTTTCTGCTTAAGGATTAATTATTGATACACTGTCAATCATCCGAAATTCCAGAAAGGTACTTCGCGATTTTCTTCCGTTCATCGATATCGTATTGTTTAAGAATAGCTATGTCTTCCATAACTGGACTTCCACCACCGTGAATACCTGCAACAGCCGCAACACCACCAATTCCCGAGCAAAGAGTATCTGACAGTGTTCTGTAGAGTCTATACACATTCTCAGCAGAGACATCCTCTTTACGTTTGATATATTTTTGCAGAAATGGACCAGTTGTATCATTGAAAAAGTCTTTTTCGTAAGGAAGAGTGGCTGGTAATCCTCCAGCAAGATCAGCTAGAGTTTCTAGTTCGTGATAATAATTTTTCCCGGCATGTTTTCGACCGACATTACAGAAAACTGGATCAGGAATCATTGTACCTGATTCATCTTTTGTTGCTTTATAAGCTGAGGCAATCCCCGCTGCATTAACGAGTTCAGCAACACTAATTAAATCTGCGAGCTTAGATTGGACGTGTTTCTTGTCTCCTACGCCATTATATTCTGTGACTAGTGCACTATACCCCATAATAATATCAGTGGTCGCAGGTTTGCACCCAGTGTAGCTATGTCTATGATATAAAGCAAATAACAGAGCTAACCAACCTCCGAACTGATGTTCTCCCTCATAACCCCCTAGAAACACTCTATCGTTTGGAATAAATGCATCGTCAAAAATGATGAAGTTTTCAACATCCCCAGCATCTGCAGAAGGACATGATGTATGCTCACGTGGTCTCATATTCGACGCTCGTGTAACCAGATAAACGTTGTCCCAATCGCCAGGAATAGCAAAAGAAACCGCATATTGATCCTCCTCTGGGGTCAAAAATCTTGTTGGAGTAACGATGATCTCTTCAGCTACCGCAGCTGCAGTAATATGATTTTTGGCTCCACGAACCACAATACCATCATCACGATGCTCTACAACATGAACATACAAATCAGGATCAGCTTGTTGATGGGGCCTCAGGGATCGATCTCCTTTAACATCTGTCTGAGCACAAGTCGCAATAATGTCATTTTCTTGCCAGAACTTTAGGTATTCTAGCCAACGTTGATGATATGGTTTACCTGTCATTTTTTCTGCGCGATAAGTTATAATTGAAAGCGCATTCATTGCGTCGATTCCCATGCAGCGAAATATACACCCTCCAGTATAACGACAAATCCTTCTTGTCATCTCTTGTTTCTTGAGAAGATCATCTACGGATTGATGAATATGGGTAAATCTATTTACAGTTTCACCACTAATATGGGACTTGGCAGATAGTAAATCTTTAAATTCTGGTTCATTAACTCTATCTAGGGTTTGGGAAATTGTCTTTATTACCCCTTCCATTCTCGGATCTTTCCGTCCGACCTTCTCCCCATTTATGAATACATTATGCTTCATTTTGTATAAGCTCTCTCTATATTCTTGAGAAGTCTTCATTCAGTTCATCTCACAAATAATTTAGTAAAAGAATGTTGATGGGGCTAGGATTTCATATATGCTTTTTAAGATTATTAGAAAACAATGAAGATCATTTAGATTGAATGAAGTTTGGGAGCGTCTTCTCAACTGATCCAAGAATTGTTTTAGTAGCAATATTAGAAATAGGTGTATAATCAAGATTGAACTCAAAAATCTGAATTGATGGATTCTGTCTTTTGGACAGGAATGGAAATTCAGCCACAGGATAAACTACTCCTGATGTTCCAGCAACGATCAATATATCTGTTATAGATAGTCGTGTAATACAGCTTTGAATGATTTTACTATCCAAACCTTCTCCAAACCACACAACATCAGGACGGCAAACTGATGCACAGGTATCACATTTAGGTATGTCATTAATAATTTTAAGGAGATCTAATGTCCAATAGAATTTCTCTCCACAGCTGACACATCTTACTTGACGTATTTCACCATGAAGATGTATCACATTCTGTGATCCTGCTCTTTCATGAAGATCATCGACATTTTGTGTTAGAATAACTACATCAAAACCTTCCTGCTCTACTTTTGCCAACGTTAAGTGTGCCAGATTTGGATCTGCATTTAAAATAATATTTAAGCGCCACTTGTACCATTCCCAAACAAGTTTTGGATCTCTAGCGAAAGCACTAGGAGTAGCCAAATCAGAAGGATCATAGTTCTTCCATAAGCCATTCTTTCCTCGGAAAGTTGGGATCCCAGATGCTTGGGAGAATCCTGCTCCAGAAATCACTGTGATTCTAGTGTTTCTATCATATTTGATCATAACAAACTAGTTCTCCGACAGTGATTAAAAGAATGGAAGAATTAATTAAGCTGGGGTTCCTAATAACACAATGGTGTACAAGACATCTGCAGCAGATGTTATGGCATCGGAAGCATTTTCGAAGTTTTTTACAGTGTCCAGAAGAAGAAAGTGAATAGAATATCCAAAACTATCAGAAATCCCTAAAATTTCCTCTCTTGCGCGAAAATGAACCTCATCAGCCTCACGTTCACGATCTTCAATGATCTGGCGATTATCAATAATAATTCGATCATCTCGTCCAAGAGATGAACACATCTTTCGAAAAATACGAACAGATTCTATCGTAAGTTTATTTATTTCCTTAAAATAGTTCAATATTGGATCTTCAAATTGTAACATGTCTACATCTAGTTTAGCAAGTATAACTAAATTTTTGCTAGCAGTCTTTGTCCAATTTGCTGTTGCATCAGCTACTCGAACAAGACGATACAGTTTTTCCCGAATTTCAGGTGGGAGCACTCCCCGTGCTATTTCATTAGCGAGATCATCTTGGCAGTGATCCGCAGACCTTTCAAGCATACTTACTCGATTATATAGCTTTTCTACACGAGCCAACTCGGGTGATGCCATATGTTTGATTAATTCTTCGCAAGAGGTTAGTGTATCTAAAATTTTCTCATTATGTTCATCTAAACCCTTCAAAATTACTTGGTTTCGCCGCTGACGGAACCAATGCAATAAACTACTTTCTTCATGTTTACTCAAGTGCTAATACCTTCTTTAAACCAAATTCTGGAGCAGCGAATAAACGTGCTTCCTGGGGGTCTATTTGGATATATATCTTTTTCTTTTCTTCTAATAGAGTTGGAGAATCAATGATTATCAAATCATCCGTTAATAACTCCACTTCATATCGAATGTATCCCCCCATAAATCTTTTTCGTAAAATAGTTCCTCTCAAAGTATTATCTTCTTCCTGAAAGCGAAAATTTATGGTTTCAGGACGGAAAGCCAAGACAATACTTTCCCCCTGATCAAAATCCCCTTCTAAGCCTTGAAGATCAATGTATTGATGATTTCGAAACTCAATTCTAAAATAAGACTCCTGAGCTCTCTTGCTTTTGATCATTCCCTCTAAAAAGTTACTTTCTCCTACAAAATTCATTGAGAATAATGTTTGCGGATGTTCGTAAAGCTGTTGAGGAGTTCCAGATTCGACAATCCGCCCTGCTCGTAGAATAACCAGTCGATCAGATATCGACATTGCTTCTTCTTGGTCATGCGTAATATGCACGGCAGTTAATCCTAATTTTTTCACCAATCGTCTGAGTTCATACCGAAGGGACACCCTAACTTTATAATCTAAAGCTGAGATTGGTTCATCTAATATTAGTAGCTTTTCTTGATTGGCTAGAGCTCGTGCAACCGCGGTTTTTTGTTTAGCTCCTCCACTTAATGAACGGGGACATAACTGTTTCTGATCAAGTATATCGACCAATCGTAACATTTCTTCACTTATTTTCCCCTGAGTTTGTTTAGGTACATCCCTAACAAAAGGTCCATAAGCAGCATTTTGTTCTACTGTCATATGAGGAAATATCGCAATACTTTGAAAAACCATTGCAAAATCTCTTCGTTCAATAGGGATATTTATCACACTTTTTCCATCAATCAAGATCGTTCCATGTGTTGGTTCGACGATTCCAGTGATACAATTTATCAATGTGGTCTTCCCACATCCAGATGGACCCAAAATACCAACGTATTCCCCTTCTTTGATTTCTAAATTTATATCTTCAAGAGCCTTAATCCGCCCAAAAAATTTAGAAACCCCTATTAATTGTACATTTGGCATCTAAGTCATCTCCAGTTTTTTAACTAACTCCCAAGGTTCAACGAAATAAGATATATTCTCAAATGGAATTTCTAGTCTAACATTAGTTCCAACATCGTAATGTTGAAGATCTGATGAAGGAATAATCACTTGAAGCTCTTTCTTCGAAAGTCCTTCTACCTTAACAGCAAGATTTGCCCATTTTCCTAGGAAAAAAGCCTGTTCAACAGTTCCTTCAAAGATATTTACATTAGATTTTAATTCAGTCCTAGTTTCTATTAAGGGGGCCACAAGGATTTTTTCCGCTTTAATCGCAAGCACAATTTCCTCTTCTGAATTACTTTCATTTTTGTCTATACCACGGACAATATCTTGGGATTTAATACTTATTTTATGTTCCCCTACTCGCACCACATCCCCATTATTTTTATTTCTTGCTCTTAGGGCTGGAATTAAATTTGTTGTACCAAAAAAGTAAGCTGCGAATAATGTAGAAGGATAATTGTAGATTTCTTCAGGAATATCAAATTGGACAATTTTCCCCTTATTTATGATTAACACTCTATCAGCGACCGCTATCGCTTCTTCTTGGTCATGGGTTACATGAAATGTTGTTTTTTCAAGATCACTAACTAATTTTCGTATCTCTTTTCGTAATCGAATACGTAACCTTGCATCTAAAGCTCGTAACGGCTCATCTAACAGGAAAACGTCTGCATCTGCCGCTATCGCTCGTGCTAAAGCAACACGCTGCATCATCCCTCCACTTAATTCATGAGGATATGCATTGTAGCGAGTTCTTAAGTTAACTAAATCGAGTATTTCATCTCCCAAGGTTAATACTTCCTCCCATGGTTTATTTCCTCTCACTTTTGGAGAAAAAACAGTGTTATCCCAGACATTCATATATGGAAAAAGAGAATAATCTGATGTTTGAGGTAGATATGCTAAATTGCGTTTTTCAGGTGGAATATTATTTAATAACTCACCGTTCTTATATATGTTCCCTGATGTTGGTTTAACTAAACCAGCAATCAATTTCAGTAGTGTAGTTTTCCCCGCACCAGTTGGCCCTAGAATTACAACATATTCTCCACGTTCTACTTCTAAATTAAAATCTTGTATGGCGTAAAGCTTCCCGAAGCGCTTATTTAAGTCTTGAATTTCAATATGTGCTTTTACCACCTACACTTCTCTCCTACACAACGTGTTTACCTTTTTTTGTTATTGTAATTCTTAGAACGAAGATCAATAGAGAAGAAATCAAAATTAAGATCACTGTTGTGAGAGCTGCGAAAAAATAATCGGGCTTTACCCCCTTTATCAATTCAACGATGAAAACTGGAGCAGTGATAGATTCAGGAGATACTGCTAAAGTTGCTCCAGTTTCTCCAATACTACGGGTAAAAGACATGATTGCTCCAGCGATAATTGAAAATTTTACTACTGGAAGAGTAACATGACGAAATGTTTGAACAGGTCGAGCACCTAAGCTTCGTGCAGCATCTTCATATGAAGGATCAAGTTCAGCTAATCCTCCAATGGTATTTCTAACGATGAAAGGAAAAGTCATACTAATATGAGCCATAATAACAAAGAATAATTCATTTGGGGGAAAAATAAATTGAGTAGTCCAGAACAATCCTACACTAAACCCTAATGCTGCACTTGGTACAATATAAGGAATATCGACCAGTGCATCAAGAATACGTGAGAAAGGATGGTTTTTTCGTGTAATTAGAATCGCCATTGGAACCCCTAAACAAACATTTACAATGGTTGCAACAGTTGCTACTATTACTGATAATAGAATACTTTGGCTAAAAAGTAGCCAATCAGCAGTGAAAAGTTTTTCAACACTTATTCCTTGAAAAAGATATAAAACTAGGAAAAATGAGGGAATTAAAACAAATACTACTAGGAAACCGAAAGATAAAATTGATCGAGCTTTTGGTGCTGTACCCTCACTGATTCTCCATTCAAAGCTGGGAAATACTCTCCGAAATGGTAATTTTGCTTGTTTTGCTAGAATTTTCGCAAGAAAAACTAAAAATAATGCGATACAGATCATTAATACACTCACAAAAGCCATACCAGGTAATAGATAACTGAGTGGTTCCTCCCCTGCTGCAATTGCATCTTTGTACTCTCCTTTCCAATTTCCAATTAGTACAGTACCAGTCTGTTTAAGGCTATTAATTGTGGCTAAGACGGTCATCACTCCACCAGTATCACTTAAACTTTTGGCAAGACTTAATACCATTGCTGTCGCAACACCAGAACGGAATAAAGGAAGTGTAACAGTTCTTGCTGCTGTAAACTTACTTGCTCCACATGTTCGAGCAGCGATTTCTAGTGTGATGTCAATTTCATCTAATATCGCTGCCAATGAACGAACAACATATGGAAATGTTGTAGTAAAATGGAAGAGAATCAAAATAGGAAGTGCATCTTGTATGAAATTCAATGCAAAAACTGATACTAAACCTTCTTCTTTGGGAACACTTGGAGTCACTCCCCAAAAAAGGGCGACTGAGAAACCAAGACCAGCTGTAGGGACAGCCAAAGGGAGTTCAATAATACTATTTAAGATCGATTTGAACCGAAATTCTTTTCGCACTAATATCCAAGAAATAGGAAGCCCAAATATCAGGTCTACTATTGTTACAATGACTGATACAGTAATTGAATACATTAACGCTTGTAAAATTTCAGACATGATTGTTGGGTTAGAAAGCACCTCCGATTGGATAATAGCAAATTCTAGGATCACATAAATTAAGACAAAAATCGTAGGAAATAAGACAAGTACAAGAAAAAACAAAATAATAGAAAAATACCATAAATTGGAGACACCAGACTTTGACATGACTTCTATAATTCTTGCTTGATAATGTTTCATTTTTTCCTGCTGTGAACTAGGAATCATTGTCATTCTCTAGCCTGCTGCTCAGTTAACGAGTATCATGTTTCTACTGGAGTTAATGATAAATTGTCTTCCCTCTTTTATTAATCATTTAAATCTATTAATCATCTTTTAAATAATCCACCAAGATATTTAAAACATAGATTTAGGTTTAGTTTTTTAACCATTGATTAGTGGAAACCCAGTCATTTAAAAATATTCAAAATCAAATAGGTCAAGTCTAATTTGTAATAATTCACCGTTAATCGTTGATATTTCCCATCTCCAATTATTGATAGGTATTAATTCCCTAATATAGGTGAAATTCATGAAGGAAATTCAAGTTACCCTCCCTACTGATCGTAAAACTTTGATGGAGGAATTTTTGAAGGAATTTTCTCTTCAAGCCACAAGTTACAATTTTGGTGAATCTTTCCGCTTTGAATGCAGAATTGAAGACTATCAGACAAATTTCGCTTTAGAAGAACTGAAAGCCCGAGGAATAGGTGTAGCTTATGGCGAGATAGTTGTCAAACCGGTATCTTTACTTATTTCCAGTAGAAAGGAAGAAGATATCTTACCTACGAGCGCGGGAGTAAATAAACAAGAGATATTAGCAACTCTTGGCGAAATTTCAGGATTTTCTGGTATTTATATTCTTATGAACTGCCTTGCAGCTGCTCTAGCTGCTTTTGGTCTTCTTAATAATGATGTGGTTGTCATCATTGCTAGTATGATTGTAGCTCCTCTCCTAGGGCCAATAGTACTGACTTCTCTTGGATTATTAAGTCTTGAAACAACTTCATTCATTAAAAGGGGATTACTAGCTGAAATCACAGGTATTTCGGTAACGGTGATAGTTGGAGGATTAATGGTCGTGATCTTTCAATATCTTAGCACTCTAGGAATTTTAACAAAAGAAATTGAATTAACAACAGAATTACTTAATCGTACAAGACTAGATGCCCCGATAATAGCTCTTGCATTATTGGGAGGACTTGCCGCAGGAATAGTAGTCGCACGAGGACTAGATGTTTCAATTGTTGGAGTAGCTATAGCGGCATCATTATGTCCCCCTGCAGCAACTATTGGGATTTTATTAGCGCTTGGGGAATTTAACTTGGCAATACCTGCTACTGGTCTCCTTCTATTTAACATCCTAGCAATCAATCTCTCTTGCACTGGAGTGTTTTGGATATTTGGAGTAAAAAGTAGAGGCCTGTCTAAGAGACAATCTGAAAAAGTAAGAAGAATGAATATTATTTGGATCTTTGTAGTTACTATTCTGCTAGTAGTAATCTTCATTTTGGTAAATTATGTCCCTCAGATTTAAAGTTCAAGAAATCCTCCGTACTTACTTTTCACCTTCTTCTTTCTCTTTGTCATTCAACTGCACTATACAGAGACGTCCTTCAACGACATCGATTTTAGCATTGATCTCATTTTCGTTTATCATCTCATAAACAAGATTTTCTAATTCCTTGGGATCAATTTCAACACTTCGTGCCAATGTTTCGATTGGTACGCTTCCAAATTTAGTTATCTTTGCCGCGAGTTCCATTCGTTTTTGTTTTCTAAGCAGACCATCTGAGAGCGTTCCTGCAAACGTTAATACACGCTGAATATCTCCTTTTTGGTAAGCGTGGAATACATCATAAACAATATGTCCAAACGAACCGAAATTTCGCGATAATGCATCCTGTACGAGTTTAACTCCTATTTCACTCTGATGTTCAATGATTTCAAGCGCTACTAGAGTCGCATCAAATTTAATAAGACCAAGCCAGAGTTCATCTGGTTTTACTTCAGATGATTCATAATAGCTTAAGTATGTCCTAATAGCTCGTCTTTGTAGCGTCACATTTCGGGCAGTAATCATTCCAATTATTGTGCGTATGCGCTCTCGTTCAGTAGGGGGAAGAGACTTCGAAATATGATAATCAACGATTTGTGTAATCAATTGTTCTATGAATTGAACATCTTGTTTACTCATCGAAATGATAACGGAAACTCGTTGAGCAAAAGCTACATAATCTGGAGATTCTAGATCTGTTAATAGCCAATCTAATAATTCTTTAATAAATGTTAAAGCTCTAGGTTTAAGGAATTCAAGATATATTGGGATAATTTGAGTGGGGTGCGTTTCCAACTCTTTAGTGAGCTTCTTTGCAGCATAAATTGCCATATCTGCATTCTTTGAGATAGCATCTCTTATCCCCTGAACTAATTCACTCTCTTGGTCGATCTTCTCTAACTTTAAAAGCTTTTGAATCGCTTCAGTGAAAGATTCTTGACTTTCAAATTGAATACTTGGTTCTCCTCTGTCATTCTCCCTTGAAGCAGAACTTAAAACATCCTCATCGATAACAACTGGGGATTGTTGCTCTGATGATGGGAATTCTTCAGTTAATTCTTGCATGAGCCCTTCAATCATTTCTTGTGTTAGGGTTAAGGATGAATCATCAAAATCGTAATTTTTTCTTTCTGTATCTAGTAGTGTTATTGGCGGGGGAAGAGTTTCGCTTTGGGTAGCCTCAGTTGCAGTTTCAGACATCTCTATATCTTCAGTACTAGTATCTATTTCTGTAGTATCTGGTTCTTTAACTTCAGGAATTTCTTCAACTTTGTAGGAAAGTTGAGTAACAAGATCTTCAAGTGATCGTTTCTCATCAGCTTCTTCAGATTCGACTGAAATATCCTTGAATGATATTCCCATGCCCTTTAGAATTGGTGATAAGCCTTTCTTACCCTCTGTTTTACTGATATCTTCCATAATAACATTAAAGCCTTTAGAACGGAGAGATGTAACCTCACTAGCCTCTTCAGGGCCAACTACGAGGTTGTCTACAATCCCTGTACTTAGTTCTGCAATTCCAAGTAATGTGGGTTTGACTCCCAATAATTGTAGTATGAATTGCTCCCGAAAACTGAATTGACTAGGACAAATCAATGTAGCTGGAGCTTTTGATTCTTTCACAGTTTTGGTGAACTCTTTGTGTAAAAGGAGGAGAGCTAATGAACAAGGATCTCCTGCTAGCCAAAGGATTGCATCAGCTTCAGTGATGATTTTTCTCGCTTCTTCAGTTAAGATGTCTCGATTTAGATTTAATCCAAAGATTTCAATAGGTTTTATACCTTTCTTTTTCTCTTTAATTTCCTGACTTTCAACTAAGAGTTTTTGGAGTTCCTCAAGATCGGTTTTTTGCTCTGCTTTCCGATCTACATAGCCAGTAATTTGGAAATATCGCAACGGAACTTGTGAAGTAGGTGTTTTGATTGTAACAACTTCTTCAGGAAATTTTAAGGGATAAACTTCAAGATGCATACCAGCATATTCGTTTAATGCTTTAAAAAAGTCATGAAAACTTTGTTTTGCCTTTTTTCTTTCGCTAACCCATTGGACTAAGAACATCTCAGCATCGCTTAGTGTTATTCGGGTCTGAGCTGGTTGTGAAAAAACCTTGGCCAATGAACTTTTTGTTAAATCATCAGGTACCACTGCATTTGCCAGTTTTACAATTTCGTGGTGATACCATACTTCCTCTCCACTATCTTTTGCCTCATTATTTGATAACGAAAAATCAGCGGTAGTATTAAGAATTATTGCGAATCTAAGACCAGCCTGGAGGAATTCTAACATCAATGGTGATAGGTCAACTCCTGCTGATATAACAACTAACCGCTTATCCATTCTTGTTCTTCTCGCAGCACATTATTCGAATTTATACAACTCTTAATATAAAAGTCGGGTTTATTTCTCTTTTTTATTGTATTTCTTAGTCTTTAATAAGAATGTCTTTTTATTCTTTAGCTCTTATAAATAGTATCAAAAAGATAGAAAGTAATCGATTTTTCCACAATAAATTTGTTTTATTAACGCTTTTCTTTTTATTTTTAGAGTCAATTCCATTTTACTTGGAAAAAAGTTTTTCTTTTGTTAAATTCCTCCATATATCGATTTTAAGAATCAACAATAATAAAACTGTAAATTTCAGAGATTAATATATTATTCTTTTTATCTATGATTTCAAAATAAAAATCCCATTGAATACCAGTGGATCTAAAAGGCCTTAATCTGATTAGATATCTAGGAGGACAACAAATGATAATGTAATGTCGAAGCTCTCTAGAAACCCAAGCACTACCATTCATACTATAATAGATCTTACACGATTCAATACCTGATATATCTTCAACAAAAATCTGAATTGTTGTGGATGTGTTCACCTTGAGATTAGGATTATATTCTACAGAAATTAACCTTGGTGAATCCACATCAGTAGTCATTCTTACCAGATTTATCCCGATAACTCCTCCTATTATCACTATTGATGTAATAATCACCACTATGATGATTTTCTTCACTGAGGCCATTTCATAAACGCCCCAACAGATAGAATACCATTGTTTTGGCACTTTATCTCCATAATGATTTTAAAGATATTGATAGCTAAGCTATTACAATAAGAATTTCTACTACTTTGGAGTTCTTTGAATATAATTTGGAATTTCCATATTGCCATTGAATTGTTACTAGGTTTTATAACTCTTTTATTATCTGGATATGGTGCCTATTTAGAATATAAAATCTTAAAGCACAAAAAAGAAATTAATAATTATCACAATTTGGAAAAGGAAAAAGAAAATTATTATTATTTACTAAGTATGATAGCTGTTATTCTCCTGGTCTCACGTTCTCTTAACGTATTCTACTTTTATTATGTCCTAATATCACTGGTACCTATTATTCCTGAAGCTATGTACCCATATGGAGTGTTAGACGCCTCAATTCCCTCTATTGGATTCTTAAACTTTGTTGTAAAATTAATAGTTCCTTTCATTTATGAATCATGGTTGTTTCTTGATCACATAAATAAAAAAACAGAAAAACTTGTATTAACACCATTCCTTTCCAAATTATATTCCTTTGTGATGCTCCCATTATTGCTAGCTGACTCTGGCCTCGGTTGATTACAACCCCTTACATGTTCTAGAACCAGAGACAGCCTTTATCACTTTTCTTGCTACTATGATACTATTGTCATTAATCGCTTTATTACAATATCTACAAATCTATAATCCACTATTCTTAATAGGCTCCCTAGTATCAGCGGTTTTAACAGCCCCTCTTTTTGTAATATCAGTACAAGAATTTATTGCTCCTATGTGGATCTTTGCTTCTAAAAAAACTGCTTGATCAATCCCTTGGTGAGCCACATCATTACCCATTCTGTCTCGTGAAGCGTTGGTGGACAATAGTTCCCTTTCTTATAGCAATCTGGTTTGGATTAGCCTCAGTTGGATGGCAAATGACTATAAAGCAGGTTGTGAATAGGAACGATGATGTGTTGAGAAAGCTCAACCTATTCTTAGATATTTAAGATCAATAACCTTAATAAGTATCATCAGTAGCCTGTTGATACTCTTTAGTCATTTTGTTTTCTTTTTATTACTGGATATTGTTTAATAATTCCATGGAACTGTTACATATATCTTAATTTGGCACGAACTTTTTCAAAACATTTTAAAATGAAGTGAGGAATTACCTGAACAATATTCACAAAAAGGTGAGTTTTTTGTTAGGAGATCATAAACAAAGAAAGCAGAGTTCTCTATATCTGAAGATATTTGGTGGTTCTAAGCTTTCTGTGGGGGGTCCTCTTTTCTTCTTAATAATGGGTCTTTTTTGCTCTTTAATTCTATTTATCATATTATTCTTGGGGGGAACTTATAATACTGGTGTATTTAATGAGCCTCTTGATAACTCAGGGAGACCACCTCTCAATTTTCCATTTAGTGGCATAATTTTCATCCTACTTCTGATTGGTGCTGTTATTGGCCTCTTTTTAGGGATAATAGGATTGTTATGGTATTCTATTTTTCTAAAGAATGATGACGAGTCCTAAATGAAGTATATCTTAATACCAATAAGATAGAAAATTGAGAATGAAAGTTTAAAATTGGGAGGCCATTGAAGGTTCTTAGACTTTTTTCTATCACAAATCTAAGGACAAATAGCCAATTCGACCAAAAAAAACCTAGAATCCATCAGGTGAAAGAAGTATGAATTTTGATTTACCAGAAGAATCCATGATGATGCGTGAAGCGGTCCGGGAGTTTGCTGAAAAAGAGATTCAACCTATAGCAGCAGAACTTGACGAAAAAGAAGAATTCTCACTAGAATTAACTAAGAAGATGGGAGACTTGGGATTAATGGGAGTAAGTATTCCTGAAGAATATGGGGGCAGTGGCCTCTCTTATCTTTCATATATTGTGGCAGTTGAAGAGATAGCACGTGTGGATGGTTCTCAAGCAGCAACAGTAGCCGCTCATAATTCACTAGGTATTGGACCAATATACTATTTCGGAACTAAGGAGCAAAAGGAGTATTATTTGCCGAAACTTACAACAGGAGAGAAGCTATGGGGATTTGGGCTCACAGAACCTGAAGCAGGAAGCGACGCAGGAGGTACAAAAACAAGAGCTATAAAAGAGGGTGATGAATGGATTATTAATGGGTCTAAGATTTTTATAACCAACGGTTCTACAGAAGCATCGCTTGGTTCAACTGTTCAAACGATTACTGGTACTAGAGCTGATGGACGTGGCCGCGAGTACACTTGTTTTTTACTCGACCAAGGAACTGAAGGATTTGAAACCCGAACAATGCACAAAAAAATATGTTGGCGTGCTTCAATCACTTCTGAGCTGTACTTTACAGACTGTAAGGTGCCAGAGAGTAATATGCTTGGGTCTCGTGGCGAGGGGTTTCACCAAATGCTAGACACCCTTGACAAAGGAAGACTCTCTATTGGAGCAATGGGATTAGGGTGTGCTCAAGGCGCCTTTGAACTTGCTTTAGAGTATGCTAAGCAAAGAAAACAATTTGGTAAACCGATCTCAAAATTTCAAATTAACGCTTTTAAACTGGCGGATATGGCAACGGAGATTGAAGCAGCAAGAAATTTACTTTACAAAGCTACCTGTTTTTTTGATCAAGGGCGTGAAGAATATAAGAAACTAGCTGCTATGGCTAAATTATACTGTTCAGAGGTTTCTAAACGGGTTGTTCATCAAGCTGTCCAACTTCACGGGGGTTATGGATTAATGAAGGAGTATCCTATTGAACGTTTTTACCGAGACCAACGCTTATTAGAGATTGGAGAAGGTACTTCTGAAATTCAACGCCTTGTCATCGCAAGGAACCTTGGATGTATGTGAATCGTCATATTAAGCGTAAAACTGATCGTAACACTCATCTAATTGGTTAATAATCCCGAAGTTTCTTATTAAAAGACTAATTATGAGAGTATTCAGATATTAATATAAAATAATCAAACTTTTTTTCATTTGAAATATATATATCAGACTATAATATCGAAAGAAGGAAACTTTGCACGTATCAATTCCTTTATTAAGGTGCTCTGTGAGAAAAAATCGAAGTAGTTATTCATAAAAGAAGAAACCTTCCTATTTCTATTTTATAGAGGAAAGGAGATAACGAAATCTTCCTTCCTCCTCCTTTTTTACTTGAGGGAAGCCTCTACTATTCTTTTTACTTTGATATACGTAATATGAGGTTGTATCCTCACTATTTTTAATATTAGGAGGCTGATAAAAATAGCATTTGCACAGATCATACGCTTTATTAATATAGAAAAGGAGGATAATATGAAAGAATTCTTTCACACTCTTTCGTACTAAAGTACACCCTTGTATAGGAATTCAAGTTTTCTCTAATTTAGTACTGAGGAAAGGAAATTGATCAAATCCTTTTCTCATTTCTATTTTTGCTTTTAAACATATATTCAAAATACTAGGATGATCTTTGATGTATATACTTAATCCAGCAGACATTTTAAGAATAGCTAAAAGCCGAAATATACCTCGTTCTGACATTACCGTCCCTTCTTCAATTATATTAACATTCAGCAACACAGTATTAGAAGAATTAACAAAGACATATAATCTACAGGAATGGAAGTGGAAAGGAGAGATGCTTAGTCCATATTCATCATCACAAAAAAGTGTGAAAGGAAAAATCGAGTATGACCTTGCTGTGTTTATACCACCTATGGGAGCATCTCCTTTGGCAGCATTTACTGAGGAATTAATTTATTTTGGTGCAAAGAATATCATCCTTGTTTGTGCTTCTTGGGGACTAGGAGAAAATTATTTATTGAAAGGACAGTTACATCTACCCAGTTTTGCTATCGGCATCGATGGTACATCAGTGCATTATGAGAATAAGAACTGGAGGATTGAGAACGAACCACGGGCATTTAATGCTCTTACTACAACATTGAACAAAATAGGTACAAATTGGAAGGAAGGAGGAGTAGGAGCATGTGAAGCAATCTATCGGATTACCCCAGATTCGATGGATGAATTTCGCAAAAAAGGCTGCATATCTATGGAAAATGGTGAAGTTGCAACACTTTATTCAATAGCTAAAGCAAAAAAAATCCCGATTGGTGCACTTTTACAACCCTATATTGATCTAGAAAAAGGATGGAATATTTCATATTTAGATAAGGAGTATATTAAGACATGCAAAGTTCAAGCACACGTAGCGGTAGAGACGCTCAAAATTCTCCACCAACACGAAAATTTAATGGAATAATGATCTTGAAATGAGTGAAGATGAATGGTATGAACCAATGAGTTTTCAAATTAAGGTCATTAAGGTAAAATCTCCATGCAGAGTAGACCATAAAATTGGTGAAACTTTTATAGCTGAATATCGAACCCCAGATAAGCCTATTTGCGGAGAGGCTTATGTAGGAATGTATCCTTTAATGTATGCAATACGAGTTAATGGGGATATGAGATAACTAGGGAAAGAAAGAAAATTTGAAACCACGCACTTTTGTCCTAGTAGAGTTGTTCAATTCTTCATCCGTGGTTTTCCAAAATGTAATAATTGCGGAAAAAGGGTTAAAGCGTTCAGTGATCTCATTCCTTTCACAGAGGAATACACAAAAAATATATGTAATGAGTGTTTTGAGAGATTAAATAAATAGTCTATGATGAATGAATAGCACTAGTTGAAAGGAATAGATAGCTTTCTCTACAAACGAACCGATTACAAGAACCACCCCTCAAGATTTATATAAAAATCCAGAAGTAAAAGATATAAGAAATACTAAACGATAGCTGTACTAAAATAAATAAGAACTTATAAATTCTCATTAGAAGCAAACATGATTTTTCATAATAGATGAAATCTTACATAGATTCTAATACCACTTTATTAATCATTGTAAGTGGCCTTCCTATTATTATTTGGCTCATTTAGGGAGTGTTAAAAATGAGTACAGGCGATTCAATGAGCATAAATGAAGAGGAATGGGCCTTAATCAAACGAAAAATCAAGAAAACAGTTATAATTATAATTTTGATCATTCTAATATTATGCATACTCAGGTTGTATAATCTAAAATGATTTTGAATAAGATAATATGCTTTTTTTCTAATAAATGAAAAAAGAGTCAAATTTCGCTTCATTCTTTTATCAGTTTCTTCTTTTGATAATGATCACCTGAATAAATGTGAGGGGGAGTACTTGTCAATATTAACGCACGAAGAAGTTGTATTGAATGTGATAAAATTCATAGAAAACTTATCTTTTTCTATGAAAGATTAAATTCAGTTAGTTCAAAATGCTTTCAGATGCTTATCCTTATTGTCAATGTTCGTGTCCTTTTACAGATCATTCTATTGAAATGGTTTTATATTTTTTTAGTATTAAGACAAATTTTCCATGTAATCATGTTGAAACAACATGAAGAATAATTGGAATCTTTTAAGACAAAGCCTGATTTATTTACGTGAGTAAACCAGCTTTTACCTGCGATATTTGTAATATTATCCTTTTTTATTTTATAAGTGAGGGTATTTCCAGTATTTATCCATGACGATCTCTTAAATTTATTTTTTACTACAAGTATTATACTTAGAAACAAATATAAAGGTTTTGTTGTTTTTTTGCAAAACACTATCAAAAATTCGACAAAAGCCATTTAACAAAAACTATTGATGTTTTGTCGGAAAAAAAAGCTAAAGTTACTATTTAGTCGGAATAGAAGTCTTTCCAACTTTGGTTTGCCAATTTGGGTATCTAGCTACATCTAATAATTTACTGGTCCTAATATCTTTAACGATGATTAGACTTAACTAAGTTTGTACTGAAGATAGATTTATATTACAATAATCGTATATATAGATTTAATTAATGCAGTTTTTATAGCTTTATAAGTTCTTCAATAGATGTATTGTCGGAAAAAAAAGTTGTGTCAACAGTTTTGTCGGAAATATAATTGTAAGTAACTTAGAATGCCGATCATCGTAATCAGATGCTACATCCAGTAATTTGTTGGTTCTTGGCTTATATTTAAAGATTAATCGTGTGTGTACATTTACTTACGCTTCTGAATCATACAATTCTTTATTCAGAAAATTATAAATAGGGGGACAAATACGGATTGTTATATCGATATTAATGTTCATAGATGCTGGAAAAATATTTATAGCCATGTGTAAGGTTCTTTCTAACGAGTTAACACTGAAAGAGATATGAATACGGAAAAAGAAATTCAATTACAATTGCTGATCTCAAGTCTAGCACCATCTAATACGCGACATACGGAAGAACAGTAAACCATCGAATCTTTGTTAACTAGAGTCAAAAATAGGGAATAAATTGGTTGGAGAATGCTTGAACAGAAACAAGATTAACGCTATTATATTATTTTCTACATTAACGGTTATTTCATCAAATATAATATCAATAATATATAATCTATCTGTTATTTCTAAAATAACAGGATTTTTGCTATTACTATATTCATTAATCCTCAGTATAGCTGTTTTGATTAAGACCAATTACGATTATATCTTCGGAACCTTAAATTATCAACAATTTACCTTATTTGGAGCAATAGGCCTTGGTTTCAATCTATTACTTTTTACATTTACCTCTAGTAATACTTTAGATTCGAATATATTGCAATTAATGAATTGGATGTTTTATTTCAACTTATTTATGGTCTTTATATTATTTTATTTGACAATAGATCGAAATAACACTAAAATTAAAAAGGTAACATTTGCATTAACTATACTAACTGTATTTCCTTCTATTCTCATTAGTAGTATAGTTTTAACTAATGATACATCCAATATAGAATGCATTTATTGTTTTCTTAGTGCAATACAGGCAATATTCGCAATGATTCTTATTAATAATGTCCATAATAAATATTCTCTTCTTTTAAATGGGTTTTCTCCTTCAACGAGAATCTCATATAATCCAAATGTTGCCATGGTTATCCCAGCTCATAATGAAGAAAAATTAATCCAAAGAACCTTGTCAAATATCCCTAAATTAGTACAAAAAATCTATGTAGTGAACGACGCCAGTACAGATAGTACATCAACAAAAGTAAAGGAAATGATGTCAAGAGATCACCGTATATCATTAATCAATCATTTTGAGAATAAGGGAGTAGGAGGCGCTATAATTTCAGGTTACATAAATGCCTACGAGGATGGTTATGACATTTTCGTTGTTATTGGTGGGGATGCTCAGATGGAGATGGAAGACCTCCAAAGCTTAATTCAGCCTATTGTAAAAAGGGAAGCTGATTATACAAAAGGAAATAGATTTATTTATAAAAATCCTTCTTTAAAAGGCAATGCTTTTAGAGAAATGCCTAAATTACGAATAATTGGTAATATTCTCTGTTCTATTATAACAATAATAGCATCGGGACGCATTGGTTTATTTGATTCCCAGATGGGTTATACAGCTATTCATAGAAATGTGATTCCCCTCATTGATTGGACTAAAGCTCGTCAAGGTTACGGTTATCCAGGAGACTGGTTATGTCGTTTAGATGTGGCTGGAATTCGTATACAAGATGTACCAACCAAAGCTATCTACTTTAAAAATGAAAGACAAACACAGATAAAAGTTATGAGTTTTTTGGTCTTTACCTCTTATTTAATGCTAAAAGCTTACCTTTGGAGAATATATCACGAATATTTTAATGGAATTAGCCTTAATAAAAGAAATGCAATTGTCCTATCTTGGCTTTTCGCAACCATATTGTTTACTATCAGAACTGCATTATCATTCATTCAAGGATTTGACGACTTCCTTCTTTGGGGTATTCTTGGTATGCAAACAGGATTATACTTTATCCTATCAGATCTAACCAATAACGATAGGAGTATTCCTATTAATGGTAATACGGCAAAGAATTTAAAGAAACTCATTGGATTTAATAATACAAACGTTCCTGATTTCAGACTTGAAGACCTGCATGTACCAAGAGGAAAATCATTCCGTAATCCGTTCTTACGTAATCATTTTTCTCCTCAGGATACAAATAATTTATTTTCTTTGTTTTATAAAGCAACAGTTGGAAGCTCGGTTAGTTCTATCCAAAAGGACCATTATCCGATTGCTAAAATGGTTCACTTTATGATTGCAGAAGAAAATTTAACAAAACCATTCTGATACATTAATCTTTACTTATTGAATAACGAGTTATTTAATTCGTAATTTGTGTTAATCAAATTTTATATTAATGCATCAAACACCGTTGCTGGACGGCCAGTGTGACTTCTCTTTTCTTTATACTGAACTGCAAATCCTTTCACTATCAATCGTTGTAAGCTATCATAGATTGAGCTACGTGCAATACCCGTCAATTGTACAATTTCAGGGCGAGAAAGAGGGCCATAAGCGACTAATATCTCATAAATATTATGATCTAAGTCATTTTCTATTGTTAATCTCTCTTGAACTTGTGAAACTTTTTGCTTAGACGGCGTTAAATCAAATAATAGAACTTTAAGAATAAGAGAATCAGAATCAATACCTAGCAATGCTAATTCTTGCAAAGATTGCCGTTTAATCATGGTTATAATATCTAGCATGGGGGTTGTTTCAGGTAGTTTATAGAATTTACGTAGAGTATTTATTTCAATATAAAGCTGATTTAATTGTTTAAAATCAATTTTTATTTCCTGTGATGAATCCTCTGTTAGCTTCTTTGCTTCCCTCTCCTTAGTTCCTAAGCGTGATATCAATTGAGAGGCTTGTTTCAGTTTTTCACTGGCATTCTTTAGATAATTTCCTTTTATATCTAATTTTGCATCATCAATGATTTTTTTGATACCTTCCTTGTCAGCCATAAAGGAGAGATTTAAGACTTTTTGGATATCTATTAATTGTTGATAGAAATAATAATGTTGCTTAATGGGATTTAAGGAGGGAAGTGATAGTTCCTCCTTCATTTTTAGAAGTGATTTCCACGTTGTAAGAACATTTTCCTCAGAATCAATACCTTTTAAGCTTAATAGGTTCCTTAATTCTTTCAGGATTTCTTCGTCAGTCGATTCTTCTACATCTGATGATGCAATTATGGGCATGATTGCCATCTACTTCAGATTTGGGATTGATAACTTTTAAACATAATGTAAAAAGACTCTCTATATTTATTCTCAAAATGACTTTATTATACAAAGATCACTTAGATTTTCCTTTATAAGGTTGTCTATCTTCATTCAAAACTAATAGTATGCAGCTTAGACTTATAGGAGAAGGAAATTTACCCGCCTTTGAGGCTAGAATTTACTAAAGAGGAATAGACTAAATATATTTGTATTAAGCGTTTAAGGAGATTGTTTAATACTCAGTAACTTTGACACACTGCCCATCTTTTAACTCAATCTCTTTTTCTGCTATCTTTAGAACTTGAGGATCGTGAGATGCCATGATAACTGTAAGAGTACGACGTTTTTGCAGCTCTAAAAGGAGTTGGAGAAACTCCTCGGTTAGTTTTGAATCAATATTACTTGAAGAAAAAGAGAAGAGAATGATTAGATCAACGATTTTCGATCACTTGGTTTCCATGCACCAAATTTAAACATATCATACAACGCTGAAATTCCCGAAATTATACCTGAAATACCAATAATCATTTGGAGAAAAAGATCAGCTTTACTCACGATAAGTAGAAAATCTGGATCAGTCATCACTTCAGGAATATTCTGAGCTAAAATCGCTAATTTAAGCGTGAATGGATAATATACGACTAATATTATTGCACAAGAAAAACCAATAACGTTTTTTGCAGCAGATAGCAACCGTGTGGTTCGAATTCGACCGAACACGACCATAAATGCACTGTATGCCAAACTAGATCCCAATACAACGTATGTAGCTAGGGCCCCAATGGTGTACCAATTCTCATTAAACAAGGGTAAGAGGTTTGAGGTATCCAAAACAAATATGACTCCTATGAGAAAGGCGATGAAAATTCCTCCAAAAAATCCCCCCAAATGTTCGCCAAAAGCACTCCAGAATCCCACGTCTCGAATCAACACGGATTTTTCGCGAATAAATGAAATATCGCCCTTCATTCCTTGTTTTGAGCTTTCAGGCCTCTGAAATAACGCCCGAAACCGTGTTAATTGCTCCTGGAACAATTTTTCATCACTTTGGTACAATCCAAAGGTGAACATCCCAATCGCGAGAATTCCTATTACAACAGCTATAAGGGACACTAATAGATCATTGGAGATGATCTGAATCGTCAAAGACATTATAAGAACTGCAGCAAAACCAACAATAGCCAAGACTAGGAATTGTTCGTTACGAACCTTAGCTTCAGGTACTTTAAGAGGAGATTTCCAATCAACAGCAAAATCACTCGATTCTTCCTCAAGAAATTTAGCTGCAAGGGTTTGTGGGTCCTCCATTAGAAGAATGGCTTGATCAAATGCTGCTTGTACAGAAAGTCCCTTGTTTTCTTCGGACAGTCTATTTGCTTGATCCCAGATGTGAGATCGTAACTCCCTAATAATCTGATCTCTATCAGCTAAGGGTTCTAAATACATCCCTACTTGTTCTAAATATTGTTCAACACTTTCAGATTGTTTACTCATGGTCAATCTTTCCTATTTTTCTTCAATTAAACGTTCTAGAATTCCATAATAATGAATCCAATTCTGCCAGAGAGCATTATATGCTCTCTCACCTTTAGGAGTTAAACGGTAATATTTCCTCGCAGGTCCAGTTGGAGACATTTGAAGTTCGGATGTTACTAATTGGTCTTTCTCCAACCGTCGAAGAATGGCATAGAAAGTGGCTTTTGTCCCGTCTAACTCCCCTTTAGTATCCGAAAAGAGCTCTTCCCCAATAGCATATCCATAGATGCCAGTTGATTGATGTTTCTTGATGATTGCAAGTAATGCTAAGCGAAGAGTACTGCCTGAAAGTTGATTAATTTCCTTGGCAACCCAATTCGTCAAATCATCGGTTAAAGACTCTTTTAAGGACATAATCTTCAGCCCATACTATTATCGGAAGTATTATCTTAGCTAATATCAAGTAAAAACTAGTTTTTAAACCTTTCAATATAGGCATTGAGACCTTTTGAGTCTTAGATCTTACTTAAAAAATAATTATATTCTAAACAATTTGCATTATATGAGTTAAAAAATAAAATAAAACGGTAAGAATCTTAGATATCATTTCTATCAGTCAAATTAATCAAAATCTTCATTGTTATCGAATAAGAAAAGAAATAGGTAGAAAAACCGAGTGAACTCTAATGTAACGGCGATTTTCTAATAGAACACTTTTTCAAAAAAGATATAAAGGTGGAACTAGTAAAAACCTAACCCCATAAATGATTTGTGAATCACAGTCAAAAGTCAAAGTTTTCAAGTTTTTTTTCCTCATTTAACCCACTAGTAGGATGTGTAAGATTATTGAAGTTTATCACTAAGAATAAAATTCTTCTGATAGTAATTTCTCTAAATATTTTAGCAATAGCATATTTTCAAGGAGGAACCTTGAGCTTAACCTCACGTCTGCCACGGATTGTTATTTTTAACGGTAATGGCTCCATACATACAGCTGTGGAGGGTTTTAAAGATAACGCGTCAGCTTGGGGTTATGAAGTGTATACCACCACTATTCTTGAACCAGCAGTACTGAACTCTGCAGAAATGTTAATCCTAAATGCTCAAAATTTCTACACTGAGGACGAATCTACCTTAATTAAATCTTGGTGGAACTCCACAGATGCCACTATCTGGTTTGTGGGGGATTCTGATTATGGTGGTATCTATATCCCTTCAGCCATGAACAATCTTTCTGTACAACTTGGGCTGCACATAATTCTTCAGGATGATGCCATGGAAGATCCTATCAACAATGACCGTGCTGTCTACCGTATTTTAGCCAACGAAACCAATCCTAACTGGACAGAGTTTGATTTAACAGGTATTTATAACGGCTCCTTTCATGGTCCATGCCCCGTCGTGCCTTATAATGGCACCACTGATGGAATTAATGATATGCCTTCTTGGGATGACCTTCCTTATGCTGATTGGATTTGGAACACCTCTCGGTTTGGTAAAGTCCTTGACCAAGACTTTGATGGAGACAACAAATGGGAATATATTCCTCCCTTCACAAATGGATCCTTCCCTCTCCTTGCTGCCGAATGGCATACGGGACCAAATAATAAATCCAAGGCAATCTTCTCTGGGGAAGCCATCTTTGCTGATTACAAGAATATGTTTAGCTATATTTCCGTAACAGGTCTTACTCAACTCTCCACAATTACCCTCATTCAAAGAATGATCACATGGGCAGTTGATAATACCCCTATTGATGTTGAATTAATACCAAGGAATTACATAATTACTGTATGGAATGGAAATGGAGCAGACCACACTTCAATAGAAGGATTTAAGACAAACGCTACAGAATGGGGCTATTTTGTCCATGATATCACAACTCTAACCCATGATTCTTTAGTAATGACTGATATCCTGCTTCTCAACGCACAAAAGACTATATCCGAGGAAGAAAAAGGATATATCATAAAATGGTGGAACTCTGGAGATCATGCTATTTGGTTTACAGGGGATTCTGATTATGGTGGTATCTATATTCCTTCAGCTATGAACAATCTCTCCGTGGAGCTTGGATTACATATCATTCTCCAAGATGATGCCATTGAAGATCCTATCCACAATGATGATGCTAGCTACCGTGTTATAGCTAATGAAACCAATCCTAGCTGGACACAATTCGATTTAACAGGTATTTATAATGGCTCCTTCCATGCCCCATGCCCCGTGGTGCCTTATAATGGTACTACTGATGGAATAAATGGTATGCCTTCTTGGGACGACCTTCCTTATGCTGATTGGATTTGGAACACCTCTCGGTTTGGTAAAGTCCTTGACCAAGACTTTGATGGAGACAACACTTGGGAATTTATTCCTCCCCTCACTAATGGATCAATTTCCCTCCTTGCGGCTGAATGGCATACTGGACCAAATAATAAATCCAAGGCGATTTTCTCTGGGGAAGCTATCTTTTCCGACTATAAAAACATGTTTGGTAAGGTTTCCGCGAATGGTTTTGCTCAACTCACCACGATTACCCTTATTGAAAGGATGTTTAAGTGGATTGTAGATCCATCAGGATTTACGGGTCGTGGTCCGAACATCGTGGTCTTTAATGGTAATGAAGCTTATCATACAGCTATAGAGGGATTCACTGCGAATGCGTCCGCTTGGGGATATAACGTCATTGCCACTAATTATCTTAATGGGATTATTTTAGAAGTAACTGATATCTTGATTCTTAATGCACCAAAATATCTCACGGAAAGCGAGAGGACATTAATAAAGATGTGGTGGCATTCGGGTGACCACGCTATTTGGTTTGCAGGCGATTCGGATTATGATGCCTTGTATAATCCTTTTGATATGAACATTCTCGCAGTTGAATTGGGATTACACATTATTCTTCAAGATGATTGCCTTATGGATAATTGTAGCAATGATGGTGCTATTCATCGTATCATTGCAAACACAACCAACCCAGATTGGACAGCTTTCGACATTTCAGAAGTAAAGTATGGACTATTCCATGCCCCATGCCCCGTGGTGCCTTATAATGGTACTACCGATGGTATTAATGATATGCCTAATTGGGAAGATCTCCCCTATACTGATTGGATCTGGAACACTTCGGGATCAGGTACTATTATGGATCAGGATCACGATGCAGACAATGTTTGGGAAGGTTATCCTCCCCTTGTTGGAGGATCCTACACACTACTAGCTGCTGAATGGCATACTGGACCAAATGGTATGTCCAAGGCAATCTTCTCTGGGGAAGCCATCTTTGCTGATTACAAGAATATGTTTGGTAAAGTCACTGAGAACTTTAGAGTAGATCTTCAAACAATCACTTTAGTTAATAACATGCTCAATTGGACTCATCCATCAGCTAACAGATACTTTGACGAAGTATGGGTTGATGATATATACCCTCCTGAAATCGTCTCTATTCACCACAATCTTTACGATGGAACTCACTTATATAACAACCAAGATTTACATCTGACATTCTCTGTTCTGGATTGGGGACAATCGTTACTTGAACTTGAGTCTGTAGAAGTTTTCTACTCAGTGGATAGTACTCCTGAAGTTTCAGCCGCTGTAACGCAAATAGGATACTCAGATTTCGAATCTATAATTGGTCCTTTTGCTATCGGATCATTAGTTAAATTTTACATAAAGGTAGTTGATAAAGCCGGTTTTACTTATACTTCTATGACCTATTTCTTTACTATCCTATCTGATAGTACGGCACCAAATATAATGAATGTATGGATTACACCAACTGCTAACATTGATCCGACTACTATTGTAATTGTATCTACTGATGTTGAAGATGTAGATTCTGGCCTCTTAAGGGTTGAAACTCACTATAGTACTGACTTTGGGAATAGCTGGATAGTGTCTAAGATGAATTTTATTACCGATAATAATTTCGCTTTAGACTTACCCACCTTTGAGGAAGGAACCACAGTAATTGTTAAGGTCTATGCAGAGGATATGGTTGGTAATTCGGCTTTTTCCAGTGAATTATCCTTTACTTCAGAATATATAGTTACCACCACTACCACCATCAGCACCACAACACCACCTACAACTACAGTGCCTCCCACGACAACAACATCAGTACCACCCACAACAACATCAGTACCACCCACAACGACATCAGTACCACCTACAACAACATCAGTACCACCTACTACTCCAACAACATCGCAGCCTGCCAAAACAAAAACCACAGAAACTACGACAACGGGAACAGATACATCAGAATCAGTACCAGAAGTGTCTCCAGGGTTCATGATCATCCCATTACTCAGTGCAGCCATCCTAATAACATTAAGAAGACACCAGAGATAAATTCCCCCTTCTTTTTTTTATGATTCTCAATTAATACCGAATCAAACAACTATTAGGTATTAACCTCATCGCCTGCGAAACGTCCCATTAATACAGCTTGATCAATAATATGCCCTTCCATTGCAGCTAAAAGGCTGCCCTTTCCAGTCGAATTAGCAGGAAGGTTTAATTCGATATCCAAGGCATAAACTTTGAAAAAATATCTATGATCACGCCATGCAGGGGGACAAGGTCCACCATAATCATTACTACTCCAACTATTAAGGCCTTGAATAGCACCTTCAGGAAGGTCTCCTTCAGGAATTACTTCAGTTGAGGAAGGGATATTCCAAACAACCCAATGAATCCAAATACGACTCACCCATGGAATATCCTGAGCATCTGGGTCATCCATTATCAATGCTAAAGTTATTGTTCCATTTGGTGTATTAAGTATATTTAATTCTGGATTTATATCTGATCCATGACACGTGAATTCATCAGGAATGTATGTTCCATTACTAAATGCTGGACTTGTTATTCTAAAAGAAGTATCTTTTCCTTCAAGGTTAAATACCCAAAAAATGACAAACCCAACTATTAAAAGACTAGCAACTGTTACCAGTATGAGAATTATGGAAAACCTTCTCATTTTCATCACGCATTGATCAATTAAAAGATGATTTGAATTTTTAAATCCTTAGATAGGGGCAAATATTCTGATCTCTTAATTTTAAATTGACCGATTTCTCTCCCTATCAATAACTATCAAATGACATTCTTTTATTTATTATGTCTCGGTCATTCGATTATGAAAGTCGAATCCAACCCCTTTCTTTCACTTTAAGCTGCGATAGATTAGATTCATAAAATTTCTTGTATAGCTCTTCTTATTTCTCAAATCATTTTCTTTTAAATGAATTATTAGTAAATCCTCAAGCTGTTTTTGATAATTCACAAATCAAATATAATAAGGTTCTTATTCCCATTTAATAACACGACATTGAAAGAAGGATTACAAAATAAAATTAGAGGGCTACTAATGTCTGAGAAAATTGGTCAAGAATTTATGAAGAAAACCCAGTATGAATTTATGGGGCCGTCGGCTCAAAGCAAAGGACTTTCCCAGCCACCATTAGAGTTAGATTATGATTTATCAAAACAAGTAATCGATTTACCAAAACCACAAGAATTAGAAATTATGGCTATAAGCTTACGAGAAGTAATAGAAGCTCGTAAGAGTGTACGAAAATATTCTGATCATTCGCTTTCTTTGATAGAATTATCATGGTTGCTTTGGTGTACTCAGGGAGTTAAGGAGATAATGGGATCCAGGGCTACTCTCCGCACAGTTCCCTCTGCTGGAGCCCGTCATGCTTTTGAAACTTATCTATTAGTGAATAGAGTTGACGGACTGCAACAAGGTCTCTACAGATTTCTGGCCATTGACCATAAGCTTGTTCCATTAAATTTAGAAGAAAACATTGCAGAAAAGATAACAAATGCAGCTCTCGATCAATCACAAGTAAAAACATGTGGGGTTACTTTTCTCTTAGTAGCAATTGTAGAAAGGATGACATGGAGATATGGAGTGAGAGGATACCGATACTTGCACATTGATGCAGGACATGTCGGTCAAAACCTGTACCTAGCAGCCGAGAATATTGGCTGTGGTGTTTGTGCAATTGCTGCTTTTGAGGACAAAGAATTAAACAATATCCTTGATCTTGATGGAGAAAAGCAGTTTGTGATATACATCTTGACAGTGGGAAAAAAAAGATAATTGAGCTTATTTAAAAGTCCCAAATAACACATAATAGTCCTGAATTTGCTTAAAACCCACTTTTTCAGCCACACGTACCGATGCATGGTTATCTGCAGATGCATCCCAATAAGGTTGAATATTGATAGATAAACTATGTTCCACAAAAGCTGAAGCCATAGCTGTGGCAAAACCTCTTCTTCGATAGCCTTGAAAGGTTTCTATACCAATCCCACACTTTCCTTCACTGAAGTATTCCCCTGTACACCAACCTTGAACTTCCTCCATCTCTTTCGAACTATAAATCAAACAGAAACCAAATCCTCTCGCTAAGAAATCATCAACAGAATACCAACATTCGTTTATCTCATCCCTTATTCTTTCAATATATCGAATATCACTTTCAAAAAGATTCTTATCGATTTTTCTCACCTTAAAGTTTGAAGGAAGAATCTCTTTCCATTGACGAGTTAATAGGGTATCCAAGATGAAAAATTTACGAGCTACCTTTACAGGGAATTTGGTTTCAAGAATTTTCTCAAGGATGGGCTCCCATTCCTTATATGAATACTCTACTTTGTAAATCTCCCTATTTTTTTCAATTACTACAGGAATTATTTCATCAAATAGCAGTTCCTTTAGATCAACATTGAATTGATCATTATTTGCAGTTCCCCCAAGATAATAACAATGATAGGTATCCCAAAGAAGTGCAACAGTGGGTTTGTTGTGATTATCTACCCAGATTCTTCCAGGACTATTTCCAGCAATAACGGCATCAATAGTAAAACGAAGATGATCCGAACAAGAAAAAAGAGATCGAATTTCGTCAAAATTATTCATTTCAAGCTCAATCATTTCATTATTCTACTCCAGGGGGGAATGTAATCCTATCCTTTCTCTTCTTGAAAAAACTGCATCCATCTTTCAATTGATACTTTTTTCCTTTCAAGACGATCAAGAGAATAGTATTCGGGAAAATGTGGATCCTCCGTAATTTCTTGTAAATCTAATCCTTCCTCTAGCTTATTTTTTATAAAATCAATACTCCTCAAGAAAAACTCATTAATTTCTTCAAGATCCTTGATAGTCGCGACTGGCCCATGACCACTGATGATAATTTCTGGTTCTAGAGCAATTAGATTCTCAATAACCTTTTGCCATACTACTATATCACATGTTTCATCTCCCCCATAAGGAAATTGTTTGTTGAAAACCAAATCACCAGCAATTAGCGTCCTAGTTTCAGGTTCCCATAAATAAGTACTACCACTAGTGTGACCATTGGCTTGAATAAGCTCCAATTTTCTTTCTCCATACAAATAAAGCTTTTTCTCAAAACAGAGATTTGAATGTGTGAGCTGTAGGTTTTTTACACCATATCCCCCTGCTTCCCATTCAGCAAGATCCTCTTGTGTTTCTTTCATCCACACTTCTTCTTCAAATTCCTTTGTCATATCTCGAATTTCAAGACTTGAAATGATAGGTAAATCCGAAAATACTTGGTTTCCAAAGGTATGATCAGCATGATGATGTGTAAGTATCAATCCTGATATGGGTTTACAAAAATTTTGTTCAACAAGGCTTCGCCATTCTGTTGCTAACTCCCAGTTAAACATAGAATCTATCACAAACACTTTTTTTCCTAGGTCTATTACTACACTATTTCCATAACCAACATCCGTCCAAATAAGGTGTTCGTCAATTTTATTGAATTTCATTCTCTTCTTCTTCTCCTATTCTTTGTACTAATCGTTTTCCAATCCCTCATTCCACTTTGTCACAATTTCCTGAGCCTTAACGATGTACATGTTCATTTCATTCTCTTCTATTCTACTTAAAGGTTCAATGTGTGGTTGATCAGATAAAATATTTTTCCTTTTCAAATTAAAAATAATAGAAATCTGGTTAGAAATATAGCTATCTGTTTCCTCTAATTTTTCAACCCCTTTCTCATGAAATTTCAATACTTATGTTCACCGATTCTTTCTCAATATTGCTATTTTGGTCGTTGACGACTTGTACCTGTCCTTTGAAATACTAACTCATCCCGATATCCTTCTTTCCCTAAATACATTTCAGAAGAATACATAGCAGAAGGATAAATTTCCAAAGTCTTTTCATTTAAGAAATTTTGTAAATTCTGGGGTAATTCATTAATGATGGCTTCGATTACTTCACTAGGATCAATAGCTATATGGTAGGTTCTCCTGAAAAAGCGATTAATATTTTCTATATCAATTTTGAGGAATTCAACGGCCCTGTCAATTCTAATTCTCAAAGGGGTATTTATAAAAGTCTTAGTGTTAAATTGAACTGATTGAGAAACGTCCATTGTGATAAGAGTACCTTCCTGTGTAAACATTAAGTTATGCTCACTATAATCTCCATGAATGAAATAACCTTTCAAAAATAAGTTAGCAAGTATATCAATAGATTCATGGAAAAGCTCTTCAGGATCATACATCTTTAGATCAACTTCTCTAAGAAGCGGGGCTGGTCTAATTGATCCTCTCTCTTCAGCAATGAAATCCATGATAACAACATTATCGACAAGTAATCGTGGTTTAGGTACCGGAATATGAAGGTTCATTTCATATAAATTCCAATATTCCTGTTTTGCAGCTAAAATCGCCATATCACTTGGAAGAAGATGTTTAGTCCCATGAAGACGTTTTCTTATGGTACTCGTGAAATATCGGAATACCTTCGCACATACTAATTCTTCCTCATTATTTTCAGCAAGAAGGACTGTTGCCTCTTTACCACCACCAATTACTGAAAGTATTTTACGAATTTCACCAGTAGCTAAGAGCTGATTCTTAGCTTCAGTAATAGTAATCTCTTTTAATTGGTGTTTGGTTTTAATCCTTCGACTCTGATAGGATTCTTCTCTACCATGGGCAGTTTTTCCAAATCTTCCAAATCCAAGTCTTTGATTACGGTCTGTACTCAAATTTGATATCTTCCATTTCATCTTTCTATCAATTGAGATTATTCTTGAGATGAGAATCCTGAATTATTTAGAGCGCCCACTGAGCAATAATGACTTTGAGAGTGCCCACTACGTATATCAGAGACCACTCATTAACTAACTTGAGCTAACAAGTAATCTCTGTAAAACAACACAATAACTCAGAAGAGACTGCTTGTTAAAGAAGAAGCGAAAACAAAAGGAGTTATGAAAGTTATTGACTTAAGCGACAATAACTGGTGTTTGCTCGCTTTTACTTAAAACAAGATTTCTCATTATTTTATTTTCATATCTCACTGCAAGAAACACCTCGTTCCATTGATGATTCCAATCTTTTGTCTTTTGTTTATAAATTTATTTGTTAGGGAAAAAAACTCTTCGACAGAATATTAAACAAAAAATGCTTATCCTCATACAAAAAAGTGTTTTATTTGGTGTTTTCGCTCTTACTTCCTCTTAATCCTAGCTGCCCACTCTCTATAACGTTCAGCTTTCTTGGGATATGACCCCTGTTTCGCAATTTCTGCTGCTTGGCTATAACATTGGTAAGCTTCATCATATCTGTGTTCTATCTCATGTAGATTACCTAAGGACCATATTGTTTGATGGTGAGTTGGGTCTAGCTCGATTGCTTTTTTCCAGTGTAGGAGAGCTTCATCGAAGTTACCTAGATTAAAATAAGCTAAACCAAGATGACGGAAAATTTCTGGATTTGACGGATCTTTTTTTAATGCTTTAAGTAGAAATACTATTGCAGTTGAATTATCGACCTGTTTGATCAGTTCAACGCCTCTTTTCAGATTTGTGTCCATTTTAATCCTCTAATGGGCAATAATGAGTGATTCTAAATCTCTTGAATATTCATCAGTAATAATATCTATTCCATCATCAGTTATCACAATTGTATCAGAGTGACGAAATCCGCCAATTGAGCGATCGTAAATACCTGGTTCTACCGTGAATACCATCCCTGGTTTTATCATATCGTTCAAACCAACATCTAAGAAAGGACGTTCATGTCCTTCAAGACCAATTGAATGTCCAGTATGATGTTGTACTAGGTGCATCACCCCCGCCTCTTTAAAAACTGTTCTAGTGGCTTGGTCAACTTTAGAAAGCGGCACTTCTGGTCCTAATGTATCGAAAGCAGCTTGTTGAGCTTTCATCATAACAGCAAAGTACCCACGCTGTTTTTCATTAGGGTCTCCCATGAACATTGTCCTCTCTAATTCTGAGTGGTACCCCGCAACATTGGCACTTGCGCCTGTCACTAGAGTGTCACCTTTTTGGAATACTGCATTTCTTGTCATAGCATGGGGAATAGCAGAGTATGTACCTATCTGTCCTCGATATCCAGCGCCACATGGTTGTCCCCCATAACCTATAGGGGAATATTCGGGGCCTAGAATCTCACGCATTTCCTTGGAAGCTTCATGACTGGCTTTAAAAGAGACATCAATTTCGTTTTCACCTATTGCAGTATATTCTTGAAGTAATTGATGAGCCAAGTTCCCCCAACGAGCACATTCATGAAGGCAGGCTAATTCGTCGGGATCCTTAATGATCCTCATATTTGTTACTAAATCAGGATGAATAGCGACATCCATCTTTAGAACTTCTTGAAACTTAGGTCCTTGATATCCCCACATTCCTCTAGCTCCAGCGCCTTCCGCTCCTAATTTACCAGAAATCTTCAAATCATCTTTAACAAAATCTTTGAAATGAGTCATAGGATGAATAACGTCAGGATACTCGAAATAGCTTCCGATATATTCTGCTGTTGGAACTTCTTCTGAAACATGCTGTTTCTCTAATTCTGGTACAAAAAAGTTGATGCTAGAATCCTTAAAAACGAGTATAAATGGACGCTCAGTGGGAATCATCGCAAAACCAGTAAGATAATATATAGAAGTAGGGCTTATGATTATGAAACTTTGTAATTTAAGCCCTTTAAGAATTTCTACTAATTTCTCTTGACGAGATTCGAATCTCCTTTGTGGAATTTTGAAGACGGTCATTATTATTACCAACTGTGATGATTGATCTCTTCTTATAACTTTTATAGTATTTCTTAATTTTAATGATTTTATTTCGCAAACGCACTTTCTATAAATAGATTAAAGTATCTTTCCCTCTAAGGATTTGGCTGATATCATCTGATTTTCAGCTGAAGTAATAATCTAGATGGCCTGGTTTGCCTTTGTAAGTCTTTTCCAATTTATCAGATTCTAGAAAATCTCGTGCCCGAATTGCATCTGTCAAAGAATTACCTTTTATCTTCTCATTCTTAGGAACTTTACTTTCACAGATTAAACTAACTTTGCCTAGGTATTCCTGTTCTTTGAGAACCGAAAACACCAATTTCCAAGGCACTCCTGTTCCATGATCTAAGAGTGTATGATGTGCCTCTCCTGCTTTCCCAACCACCATGCCTGAGAAATGCATGGGTAAGCGATTATTAGGATTGAGGGCAAATATCTGATCAAGAAGACTAAGTCGGTTAAGTATCCCATCTTCTGTTGTTATATTACCTCCACGTGCGAAATCATGACTAATATCCCATGTAATCAGACAATTATCAATGGTTCCAGCTATTTCAACTAATGTGAAGAAATCAGCAAAGGCATTAAATTTACCCCCTACTTCCGGAGCCATCTTTGCATTATAACCTTTATGTTGTCGCCATGCCTCCCAGTCCTCAAGGACTCTTTGAACATGAGCATTATTGTGTTTACGTTTAAAACTACCACAATGAAAAGTGACATGATGAGCATCAAGCCAATCAGCAATCAATAGGGATTTAGAAATATTCGATTTGGAGTACTGTAGTTTCTTGGGATCCTCAGAAGTAGCAGAAATTCGGTAAGGCGCATGAATTGACAAATAATATAGATCAGATGGTACAATTTCCGTCGCTGCTTTTACTTGACTTTCAGAAGGATAAGGAACAGTACCTGGGATCTGTGACTTTCCGAGGACGCAATTTAACAATCCGAACTCAATTGCATTGATTTTATTCTCTTTAATTTCTTGGAATTTCTCCGAAGCTTTCTTTTGAGAGAGAAATCTTGAATAAGATATTGAAATACCTAAAGATATGGTCAATCCTTACTGACACCTTCAAAATTCTTATCTATCTTTGTGTACAAAAAAGTGTTCAACGCTTTTCCATTCTCACTAGCCCACAATCAGGACATAACCATTTAGTTTTTTTATGGAAACTGCGCTTAGATGATCTCATTTTAATTGTTTTACCTTGAGAACGACAGCGTGGACAGTACATGTGATATTCCTTGAATTTTCTTATTCCATTATGTAGAAGCGAAATTTTCTGTTTAAAGATGTTATTAATTGATGTTTTTTCTCCCCCTAATGTAATCTTTAAATATATACCAATTATATTTGAAGAATGAATAATAATCGAAAAATGACACAAAGCACAAAATTTGTGTTATGATTTCAAAGAAGTTAGAATTAAACAGGGTTTTCAAGGTGCCAGAATCTAATGACGGATTAACAGACAGAATAAAGGCATCATTAAGAAAGAGGGTCGAAAAGGAGGCTAATCAATTCCAAAAATTCGACCAAGAGTATAAAATATCATCCAATCCAATCAAACGAACATTCATTGCTATTGGTAGTCTCAATAAGATTCATAAGGGACGGATAGGGATTGCTGTGATCGCGGAGGAAGTTAAATTACCTGAGAATGATATTATTTTTATTATCCAAGAGTTTATTGAACAACGTCTTATCGATGGTTATATCGAGGAGAATCAAACCCCTGATAACATCAGTGATGACACCCTCGTTCTACGACAAGATTATTATTGGTGTCAAATAGACCAGATGGAACATGACGTTTTTGAACTTCACTTTCAGTGTGTCCAGTGTCTCCGATTTATCTGTAGTGATTGTTATCGGAAAGGAAATAGTAATACATGTCCCTATTGTAACGGTTCTCTAATACCAGTTCCTAGGATATTTAAAGAGACGGATGCTCAATCATCATATAATCCGAAAGAAATGAAAACCTCATTAAGTGAATATTATAAAGTTCAAAGGTATAATGTTTCACGACAAGGAATTAAAACAGTATCTAGAAGAGTTGTCAATGATTTTAAGGCTCTGAAGCTTAAAGAAAGGCTATCATATTCCTCACTTAAGGAGAAAACCCGAACATATTTAGATTATCGGAAGCACGAGAAAAATATCTCTGAACATGAAAAAATGGTTATTGATACCATTTCAACACTTTATGAGGTTGAAGAAAGCAGTCAAATTCCTATTCAAAGAATCGCAAAAATATCTAGGTTGGAAGTGGGTTTAACACATGAGATTATTAGCAGATTAATCAGTCGTCAATCACTCCAAGGATTCATAGAAACAGGAGGAACTTATGACACCGTAGATGATGATGTGTTGGTTCTTGGTTCAGATAAATATCATTGTGAAATCCACGATGAAGACTCACCTGTCTCCCATGCACATTATCAATGCAATAATTGCTTTAGAGCGATCTGTGAAAAAGGTTATTTACAAATGAAGGAACAAGGGATGACCACCTGTCTATTTTGCGGTGGAGGGATGACGTATTTTCCTGGTACCTTTAATTAACAGATTTTTTTGCCATTAGGTATAGAATATCTGTAAAGTTATTCTTCATAGTCCTCCATAAATTCTTTTACTAGTTTAATATAGTTTTGGATTAATTCATTCACATCATGACCTTTTATATACACTTTATCCTTATCGTCAAACTTACCAATATAATCATTTTCTTTTAATAAAAGGGTAATTAATTCCTCAGCCTGTTCCTCTGGACAATTAACGATATTCGCGATCTCACTCAGTTTAACGGGAGTACGATCCTCAGTGAGTTGAATTAAAGTTAGGAGTCTTGACCAAGGAGTAAAGAACTCAAGACGATGAGATATTGAATTATTAATTCTCTCCTCACACTCATTCAAAAATTGGAGAAGAGAGGCTGATTGAGTACTATGAGTATTCAACTCATCTAAAGAGATACCAATTAGCAAAGGAGTCTTACTTGACTCGTAGCTTGTTGCTAAAGACTGTTGTAATGAAGATATCTGGATTAATCGCGTTTTTTTACCCTTAATTTTCTCAAACAACGGTTTAAACTCTGATTCAATTTCACTGAGATGAAGGGGTGAAATTGACTCTTGTACTGATTGATTAAAATCCTGTATATCTTCGTCTGTGATTTCTTTTCTAGTAGCTGAGAATTCATTTTTCCAATCTCCCACCATTTCCGCAACAGTAAACCAACCAGCGGCTTTTACTATATTGTATATGTCAGCAGTTAAAAAGCCAGCAGCTTGGGCCTCAGATCGTTCTTTGACTGTTTTAAACCCGGCTCTAATAGCAGCTTTCTTATCAGCATTGTTTTCAAATCCTAACAAAACAGCTTCTTGATTTAATTTTCTTGTTCGAAGAAACAGTCCTGCTACCAGGCATAATACAATGAAAACTAGGAATAAACCACCATATAATTCAATAGGACTTTGGGGATTGAATCCTAGTTGGTATTCTAACATATTTGGAAACCCATCTCCATCAGAATCATGGTTTGCATCAGCAGGATTGAGAGGATCCAATTTATTTTTTACTTCCCATCCATCAGGCAAACTATCATTATCTGTATCAAATTTATTAGGATTAGTTTTATTCTGATACTCTCCCAGATTTGATAACCCATCATTGTCAGGATCATTAGCGGAATCATTATAGTTTGCATGTAAACCCATTTGGTATTCCCAATAGTTTGGCATTCCATCGTCATCTTTATCGCCTTGGGTATCGTTTATATAGGGAATTAACGCCATTTCGATTTCCCACCAATCATCCATCCCATCTCCATCAGTATCAGGATTCGATACGTTCGTATGGCGATACATTTCTTCAATATTTGTTAATCCATCTGCATCATAATCCTCATCTGCATCATCTATGAGCGGTTCTAAGCCTGCATCCACTTCTGCTTTATCCGTCATAGTATCATTATCAGTATCTGGGTTAAAAGGATCTGTTAAGTATTTAAATTCATCTTTATTTATGAGTTCATCATTATCAGGATCACTACTTGGTTCCGTCACTACTAAAGCACGTGTAAGTGATATAATTTCACCAGTCGATTGAAATTTTGAGAAAAAACCATCCTTAAGTCCTCCAAACGAATATAAGTAAGAACTATTATATGATTCCAAATTCTCTGAAGCCGTATTACCTGTAATAATGAGATTATTGTTGTTATCTATTGTTATTTCTGCTCCAGCATCATCATCTTCTCCACCAATGTAAGTACTCCAAACCACTTCTCCAGAATTAGTTAATTTTGTTAAAAATGCATCTCCTAATTTAGCTCCCCCCCCAAAAGTAACGTCATAAGAGCTCTCTGTCGTGGGATAATCATTTGATTTCGTACGTCCCGTTATATAAATTTCATTCGAATTGTCAACAACGACAGAGTGGCCTCTATCGTCTCTTGCCCCTCCTAGAAAAGTACTCCATAGTAAAGAACCAGTAGAACTAAATTTTGAAAGGAAAATATCATAATCGCCTTTATTCGTTGCTTGGTAAGCACTTTTTGTGGGAAAATTGGTTGAATATGTACCACCAGTAATGAGAATATTATCCTCTGTGTCAACTGTAACACTATGGCCATTTTCTATGCTATTTCCTCCTATAAAAGTACTCCAAAGCAGAAAGCCAGTAGTATTAAATTTTGAAAGAAAAATATCTCCTCCTCCTCCGTAGGTCCTATTAAAAGCATTTACTGTTGTCGGAAAGTCGTCTGATTCAGTTGAACTAGAAACAATGATATTATCGTTGCTATCGATCACCACATCTATTTCATTCGGCTGTTCAGGATAAACTACTAATTGGTCAATAGGATAGTCATGAGACGATCCACCCAGATAAGTACACCATATGAGGGAACCATTTTCATTGATTTTTGCGATAAATACGTCGTTCCCATCATTATACGTGGGATCAAAACAGTCACTGCTAATATTAATGTCATCAGAGTGCACCTGACCAACTATAACAATATTATTATGACTATCGACTGCAAGACTCGTAATTCCTGAATCATATGCAGATCCTCCAAGACATGTGCTCCACATGATCGTTCCTGATGGTGAATATTTTGTAACAAAGGGATCAGATTCATAAAATATTCGGGGAGGCCCTTTTATGGCATCTGGTGTTGTTGGAAAATTAATTGAATAAGTTACTCCAGTGATGATAATATTACCTTTCTTATCAACAGCTATATCAGTTCCAATGTCTTTAGAACTTCCATTGAGAGATCTGGTCCAAAGATAATCCCCTGTAGAGGAGAATTTTGTCAGATATACATCTAAATCCGTTTCTTTCCGATAGCAGCTACCAGTTACTAAGATATTCGCTAGACTATCAGTTGTAATACTGTAAACCAAATCTTCATTCAGAAGTTCATTAATAAAAATCCTCTTGTTGTGAAAATCGTGGAATTTAGGAATAATTTGGTCTTTACAACAATCTACTGAATGAATAAGTAAATTATTACTCTGAGCAATTCTTGATTTATGAATAACAAGGGGGTTTAAAGCAATTATCAAAGAAAAACCAATTATTATCCTAAAAATGATTAATATGAGATTTTTAGTCATATGTTTTCAGATCCATTATTTCTGAATGAGAAAACATGACACTTATAATAATATGATTTATTTTTGATGACGACGTTTATGATGTTTTACAGCATTATAGATTCCAAATGAAGTCATACTAGCGATTAAAATCATTAATTCAAAGGAGGAATTGGCAGCAGAAATCGTTGATGTCGTTGACGTTGTAGATGATGTAGTAGATGGCTCAGGAGGGTATTTATACCCTGCTTTTGTAAGTAACTCCTTTGCCTTCGCTATATTATACTCATAAGGTTCGAGAGAATCATCAAAACCCAAACAAATAGGATTAACGAGAGTTAACCCAGGTATTCCAACTCCTAAAAGAATCTCGTCAATGATTCGTTGCCTAGGGATAACATGGCTGATTGCCTGACGAATATACTTAGCAGCTTCTCCCGCACGTGAGGGGGTTGTAATACCTAACGGCGTTTTCACCCCCGTGCCTAAAATGGGATGATACAAGTTAAGAAACAATTCTTGAATTGGTGTATCCATCTCACCAGGGATTAAATTTGAGTTGGGAAGAACATAATAGTCAAGTCCTTGAACTTTAGATAGATTCTGAATGATATTTCTTCCTAAGATATGAGTCTTTCCGCTTTGTAAATCAGCAATAGCCTGATCTTCGTCTCTACAATAACCTTTAGTATAATCATACTCATAAATCTCAAAATGGATCTCGTTGGTCTGAACATCCCCGTTCCAATAATTATTGACCGCTTGTAATTCAACTCGGGGTTCTGTCATATTGACGAATTTATATCTATAGGGCCCTGTTCCAATACAAAATTCGTACAATTTAGTCATATTAGCTGCTAACGCTGCATCAAAGTTATAATCAGCAACAGCTGGGTGAGTGTGATTTCCCCAGATGTGAATTGGGAGGATACCATAATCAAAAAATTCAAGAGGATAAGGAAAATCATCTATCGCCTCTGTAAAATTAAACTGAACAGTAAAATCGTCTATGGCAATGATTGATTCATTAAATCCAAAAAAATAGTTGAACACACCATAAGAAAAAGGAGAATAGCTTGGGGTTAAATGAAACCGATAAGTCTCTACAACGTCATGACTTGTAAGTTGATGACCGTCGGCAAAGAAAACATCATCTCGTAATATAATAGTTGCTAATTTATTGTCCTCACTCCATATAGGCATTTGTTTCGCTATTAATGGAACCCAATTGAAGTTATCTGTCTGGTTTCTTTCATAGAGCCCTTGCCATATCATAGAAGGAATTACAGTGAAGAAATACCCCCATTCGAAATCCTGAAAAAGAGTTTCAAAGTTAATAGTAGTATAAGGACCAGGATCAATTCTTCCAAATACGATAGGATCATATCCATTAAAACCAAAGTCAGCCCAACCGCTCCGCATTCTATAGAATTGGATAGCCAAAACATCTTCATATAAAATATCCCAGCTTGGATTGAAAGCCCAAATTCCAGCAGGATAGAGTATTACGATCTCGGGTTGATCTTCATGCAGTGTTGCTTGAATTTGTTTGAGTGTCTCTAATCTTTTAGTATTATTGAATGTTGAATAGTATATAGGCATTAACTCATCCATACCTGGTGATTGATATCCCTCCTCGTATGTGATATAAGGATAAACCTCTTGATAAGCGTCCCACTGAAGGTTAAACCCCCACATTAATCCATCAGTAATAATATCGAACCCTCCTTCATCATATGTATTATACATTCCTGTCTCTGGATTTATCACCAACCGTTCCTCATCAATAACTTTTCTAGGTGCGATGTCATGATATTTTACACCTATACCAATCTTAGGGAATTCTTGTTCTATTACCTGTGCCCATTCAATACGTTTATCATAATTATCAGGGGTAAGGAGAGTAATATTAAAGAAAGGAGTTATAGGCGTATCAGTCACACATTTAACATTATTCTTATTAGTGGTTGAACGAACTGAGATAGGAGAATACAAAAATACTGAAAGTAATAGACAAATTAGTATAATATGTTGATGATCCCTCATAATTATTATTGGAGGAACTCCAATTCAAAAATGTTATTACAATCTCGAGAGGTGTTAATTTATATCACACTCAACAAAAGTAATAATTGTCTACCAAGGAAGATCAAAATTGACTAATGGATAACTTGGAGTGTTAGTGATGGCTTTAGGTAATAATAGAGACAATTATGACAAATTGAAGCAAGATTACCCACAGAAATTTGCTTCTGAAAAACAGATTTTTCAAAATATCCATAGAGGTGACCGAATTTTTATATCTACTGCATGTGCAGAACCTCAATATCTCATTAGCCGTCTTGCTTCATATTTAGAGTCGCATCCCAAAGCTTTTTTTGATACTGAAGTTCTTTCCTGGTGGAATTTAGGAGTTGCACCTTATGCTAATGCACGATACCAACAGAATTTTCGGTACAATTCATTTTTCGTTGCTGCTCCTACTAGAAAGTCTATAAATACGGGTTTATCCGATTATACTCCTATTTTTTTATCTAATACTCCTAAATTATTTTCTAACGGCTTGGTACCTATAGATGTTGCTTTGATACAGTGTTCCCCCCCTGATGAACATGAGTATGTTAATCTTGGAGTATCAGTAGATATTGTTAAAGCTGCAACAGAGAAGGCATCATTAGTTATTGCTCAAATAAATTCTCATATGCCCCGTGTTCATGGTGATGGATTCATTCATATCGAAGATATTGATTACATAATACCATATGATGAACCTATTCTCGAGTATGACCCAATACCCACAAGTGAGGAATCACATGCTGATATTGCATCTAAAATAGGGAATTATGTAGCACGTCTTATTCAAGATGGTGACACGATTCAAGTTGGTTATGGTTCAATTCCTGACGCTGTAATGGCTAATTTGAGTGAAAAAAATCACCTTGGGGTTCATACAGAGTTAGTTTCGGATGGTCTTGTGGATTTAATGAAGAATGGTATTGTAGACAATACGCAGAAGACCGTTAATCGAGGTAAAGCAGTAGCTTCTTTTTGTATGGGTAAAAAGAAAACCTATGAATATATTCATGATAATCCTGCAATTGAATTCAAGGTAATTGATTACACGAATGATCCCCTCATCATTGCTCGTCATTATAAGATGACAGCCATCAATAGTGCTTTGCAAATAGATCTTACAGGACAAGCTTCAGCTGAATCAATAGGAAGAACCTTCTATAGTGGAATTGGGGGGCAAGCGGATTTCATGCGTGGTGCAATTCTTGCTAAGAGGGGTAAATCAATACTAACACTTCAATCCACTGCTGAAAATGGAACACTTTCGAGAATTGTGCCTTTCTTATCCGAAGGGGCCGGGGTCACTCTTAATCGGGGAGATATCCACTTCGTTGTAACGGAATATGGAATTGCTTATCTTCATGGAAAAAATATTCGAGAACGAGCTATGCAACTCATTTCAATTGCTCACCCTAGGTTTAGGCCTGAACTTATCAAAAGAGCTAAGGAATTTAATCTGATCTATAAAGACCAAGCTTTTATTCCTGGTAAAAAAGGAGAGTATCCTGAACACCTAGAAACATGGAGAACCACGAAAAAAGGACTTGAGATCTTACTTAGACCTGTGAAAATTAGTGATGAACCCCTTCTCAAAGATTTTTTTTATGATTTGACTGATCAATCGTTATATCGTCGATTCATGTCTGTCCGCAAGGACGTTCCCCATACACGTTTACAGGAGTTTTGCATAATAGATTTCTCCCAAGAAATGGTAGTTGTGGCGGTACTAAAAAAGGGAGAGGTGGAAAATATCGTGGGTGTTTCTCAATACGGTATAGATCGAACTTTCCATTTCGCAGAAGTAGCTTTTGTGGTTAGAGATGATCATCAAAGAATGGGGATTGGTACTGAATTGTTGTTATATCTAACCTATTTAGCTAAAACAGCAGGTCTACTAGGATTTACAGCAGAAGTTCTGGTGGAAAATCGAGGAATGCTTCATTTATTTGAAAAAAATTTCCCAGATCTCGGTAAAAGAATTTCCAATGGAGTTTATGAGCTCAAAATGGTTTTCTGAATGTATATCTCCTTAAACTTAAATACATCAACCAAAATATTTAAAGAATTTATCCTGACTTGAATAAAGAAATAGTTATCCAACATTAACATCTTCTACTTGGAAACCTTATGTTCAATAGAGTTTGATCACAGTATTGATACCGGTGGGTTATAAGAAATTGTTGGAGAGTACCAATAAAACCACAGTTCCATCAATCAAATATCTTTTTGAACCACGATCTGTCGCAATTGTAGGGTGTTCTACAAATCCTAACAAGATTGGCTACAAAGTCCTAGATAACATCCTTTATAGTAAATATCAGGGCAAGATTTTCCCTATAAACCCCAAAGGAGGAGAACTCCTAGGACATCGGTTATATGAATCAATTGAAGAGGTTGATGGAGATATCGACCTCGCAACGATTTGTATTCCAGCAAAATTTGTTTTTAACGCAGTTCAAGAATTAGCTACTAAGAATTGTAAATTCCTCTCCATTATAACCTCTGGTTTTTCCGAAATTGGTGATATTGAAGAGGAAGAAAAGATTGTACGATTTGCGAAAGAGAATGGTATGCGTGTCCTGGGGCCAAATATTTTCGGTATTTATTCGATTAAATCACCAATAAACGCAACTTTTGGTGCAAAGGATATTGAACCTGGGCAAGTTGCTATTGTAACCCAAAGTGGAGCATTGGGCGTTGCTATGATTGGAAAAACGGAGACAGAGGGCATTGGCCTCTCAGCTATAGTTTCAGTTGGAAACAAATCAGATATTGATGAAGCTGACCTTATCGAATATTTGATGACTGATGACCTAACTAAAGTGATCTTATTATACATCGAAGGTATTAAGGAGGGGGAGAAATTGATCCGTATACTTAGAGAAGCAACCAAAATAAAACCAATTATAATTATTAAATCTGGCAGATCAAAAAGGGGTGCACTTGCAGCTGCTTCTCATACAGGATCCCTAGCAGGTGAAGATAATGTCTTCTCTGATATTATGAAACAAGTTGGCGCTCTTCGGGCGTTAAGTGTTCAAGAAGCTTTAGATTGGGCTAAATTCTTATCAATTCAAACTGGTATACCAAAAGGGGAGAATGCAGTCATTGTCACAAATGGAGGGGGAATAGGGGTTCTGGCAACAGATGCATGTGAGATGTACGGAGTTAACCTTTATGATGATCAGGCTGTGCTGAAAAAAATCTTTGGGCCAGTAACTCCATCTTTTGGATCAACAAAAAATCCTGTAGACATTACAGGGGGGGCATCAAACGATTTCTATGAACAAGCTCTACAGGCTGCACTAGATGGGGAGGACATTCATTCAATTATATGCTTGGGTTGTGAAACAGCTATCTTTGATTGTGACCAATTATCAGCAGTAGTTCAAAAGAAGTATATTGAGGCAAAACCAACCAAACCTCTAGTATTTTCATTTTTTGGCGGTTCTGAGTTCGAACGTGGGCTTTTTAGTCTGAAAAGCCTAGGTGTTCCGATTTTTCCAGACGTTTATCAGGCAGTATCGTGTTTAGGGGCAGTCTATTCAAATTATCGGACATTGACTTATGCCAAACATTTCGCTGAATATGATAAACTAGAAGTTAATATTGATGTTACAACGATTCAAGAAGTAATCAATGAGGTCAGAAAAAAGGGAAGACAATTCTTACTCGTGCCAGAAGCCATACAAGTTATGGAAGCTGCTGGTATCCCAACGCCTAAGAGTTACGTCGCTAAGGACTTAAAGGAAGCCATTCAATATGCAGAACAGATTGGTTATCCAGTCGTGATGAAAATTGTTTCTAAGGATATTATTCACAAATCTGACGCGGGAGGTGTTGCTCTTAACTTGGAAAACAGAGAAGAAGTAATTGATGCTTATGAGGCTATCATGAGATCCTGCCATAATTATAAACCAAACGCAGAGATACAGGGTGTAGAAATAGTCACTATGATAAAAATGGATGAAGCAATTGAGACCATTATTGGAGCCCGTATCGACGCGATTTTTGGACCAACTGTGATGTTTGGATTGGGAGGGATTTATGTTGAAGTGTTAAAAGACGTCGCATTTAGGGCAGTACCACTCTCCTGGAGAGATGCAGATCAAATGGTTAAACAGATAAGATCATACCCCCTCTTGTTAGGGGTACGTGGAGAGGCGAGAAAAGACATCGAAGGCTGCGTTGATGTCGTCATGAAACTCAGTAAGATCATCCAATCAATTCCAGATATTTCAGACATTGAAATCAACCCCTGTTTAGCATTTGAAAAGGGTAAAGGCGTGTTATGTGTGGATGCAAGGATCCTACTCACTCCCCCTCAAAAAGAAGAGGTGAATTAAATGGAAAAAATTGTTATTGCAAGTACGAGTAAAGAAGCTGGTAAAACTAGCTTGATCATTGGCTTGGCTAAAATTCTAAATAAAAAAATTGGATATATGAAACCTTTTGGTGATCATCTTCTCTACCAGAAGAAACGGTTATGGGATTATGATTCTGCGTTAGTTACAAATGTTCTCGAGCTAGATGAACAGCCAGAAGATATTTCAATCGGATTTGCTCACTCTAAGCTGCATTTTATGTATGATAAAGCATCAACAAAGGAAAAATTAATAGAGATATCAAACAATGTAGGTAAAGATAAAGACATTATCTTTATTGAAGGTGGAAAAAGCCTAAACTACGGTCTATCAGTCTATCTTGATCCTTTATCTATAGCTAGAAGTACGGGTGCTAAATTAATACTTATCCTGAGCGGTCCTGACGATAGTATCATTGATGATATTACTTTCCTAGTAAATAGTGTTAATACTGAAAATATTGAACTGCTAGGGGTTATTATCAACAAGATAAAAGATGTTAATAATTTTAAAGATCTCTATTTGGATACTCTGACTGGACTGGGTGTGAGAGTCCTTGGGATTGTCCCCTACAAAAAGGAATTGACTCATTTTTCTATGGAATATTTGTACCAAACAATATTAGCTAAAGTACTTGCAGGCGAAAAGGGCCTAAAAAACAAAGTTGAGCATATATTCGTTGGCGCGATGTCAGCTGCTCAAGTTATTAAAAAACCACTATGGGCACTGGAAAATAAGTTGATTATCACGCCTGGTGACCGTCCTGATATGATTCTCGCAGCTTTAGAGTCATCCACGGCTGGTATCGTCTTAACCAACAACATTTTGCCATCAGACCCAATTATCGAATCAAAAGCAAACATGGTCAATATCCCCTTATTATTAGTCTCAACTGATACATTTGCTACTGCAAAGCAGATAGATGATATGGATATTACATTTACTAAAGAAGAAACAGATAAAATTGACTTATTGGAGAAACTAGTAAAAGAAAATGTAGATTTAAGTGTTTTTAATTCTTAAGTCGAATATAGACTATCTAGAATTCGTTTCAGTTCCTTCTCTGACCGTTTAAGCCCCGTTATATCCATCCCGGAACTAAGAACTCCTTGAATCCTTTTATTGTCATCTTCAATTATCATATTCCGCCAGGAGATAACTCGCTCTTCCCCCTCTTTTGTTAAAACGATATTCTCTCCTATGTCTGTTTCATCAATTTCCCCATTTATTAACGATTTGAACAATTCTTTTTCATATATTTTCATATCTTCTGGTATTACGGTATCAAACCAGTTCTTTCCTATTAATTCCTCCTCCTCATACTTTAATGTTTCACAACCTTTTCTATTGATGAGTGTAATTCTTCCTAGGTTATCTAATGCAATAATAGTGACCCCTACAATATCTAAATACATCTGAGCTATTTTTTGCACTTTGTGTATTTCTTTTTCCATTTTATTGAATAAATTCTTGAATCGTGCCTCGCTTGCTGCCAATAAAGCATTAAATTGGGCTTCACTTGTAGCTGAAATCTCTGCTTCTTTTCTTTTTGTAATGTCTATGAAAGAGGTTACTGTTCCAGTTATTTCATCATGTTCATCTTGAATAGGTTCATTAATCCACTCGACTGGAAAATATGTTCCATCTTTTCTTTGGAAAATTCCCTCACCATCATTCAAGGCCAAAATCCTATCTTTTTGATGAATGAAGTTTTCAATTTTCTTTCCTACTAATTCATCAACTTGATACTCAAGCATTTTTACCGCTGCAGGATTTATGCGAGTAACCCTCCCATCGTTGTCCAAACAATAAATACCCATCCCAGTTGAGTTAAAAATACTTTCTAATCGCTGAGAACGAATCTTTCCTATCGTTGCTTGTTTCTCAAAGACTTTTTTTTCTGCAATTTGTTTCGATATATCAAAAAATACACAACAAAAATGTTCCTTTAATGGACTATAAACAAGCACGGAAAACCACTTATTTAATGCTGCAGAATATTGTTCCAATGTTGTTGATTGTCTATTCAAAGCTACTCTTCCAAAGATATCAATCCATTCTTGGAGATCAGTTTCTATCCCTGGGAATGCTTGGATTGTAGGTTTTCCGAGTAAGATTTCTCTATTAAGACCTATTATCTCCTCAAAAGCTTTATTGACCTCTAAAAAGATGAAATCACATGGATTACCATCTTCAAGTATAATCTTACAGTAAGCGTAAGCCATTTCCATATTATCAATATTTCTTTTATAGAGAGGCTCACCCTGCTTCAGATTCTCAATCGTTCGTTCTTTTTGACTCAAAAGATTTTCAAGTTCACGAATACGGTGATTTAAGTCATTTTTTTGGTTGATTAAATCATTTTTAAGTATTCTATTTGTTTTATCCGACATTTCTTCTTCCAAATTGATCCATCTTCTTTTAAAAATCGTTTGAGATCTGAAAAAACTAGAGTACTGACTTTTGTCAAGATTTCTAGTTGAGACTAGTAGAATAGTAAAGCTGATTCTTATTAAGGGTGATCTTTTGACTTTAAAGATTTCAACCATTTTTCGATTTCTTGTCCCCAGAGTATTTATCTGTCCTTCAATCCAATTCTTTGGAAAAAAATGCTAAAATGAAGAGAAAAAAATATCATATAGGTGAATTAATTCGCCTCCAATAAAAATTCAGAAGAGACTTATTAGAAAAAATCTCTAGTTCTATAATTCTTTTGCTACACAGTTTTATTACTTGTTAGGCTTGCTGTGTCCTAGTGATAAATAATGTTTAATAAATTCACAATCTCTTGTTGTATAGCTTTGTGTGGGTTTCTCATCCCATAAATACGCATTCAGAGTTTTTTAATTTCTTCTATACTTAAATAGACTATGCTCAAAGAAAGGTTGAATAAACTAATCCTCTTTAAAAGGTGAATATTTGTGAAATACAGCGATTAATATACAGGTCACCTTTTTTAAAGGAGCTCAGATAATAACTCAAGAATGACGATAGAAGAGTATCTAAGGAAATACGGTACTTTTATATAAACTTCTTCTGTGAGACTTAGAATTGTAAATAAAAACAATAAAAACTATGAAAAATTGATTTAATTATTTTAGGGGACATTTCCCATAATGGTGGTCTATGAGGTTGGTGTAATATCAAGCGCGGGTCTTCCAGTTATCCATATTGATTTTCGACCTGGAGTTAGAGGAGATCCACTCATGACTGCTGGCTTTTTAACAGCTCTTCAACAATTTGTTAATTCTACGTTCTCTGATGAAACCCAATCTTTCTCTATGAAAAAATTTGCCGTTTTTTTCTCGAAGGTAGAGCTTTTCAAAGAAGAAGCTAGTGTTTATGTCATTTGTGACCGGGGAAAAGGCCACAAGACAATCCAAGAAAGGATTAAAACAGTTTCTAATAAGATCGTTGAAGTTTTTCCTTCGTTAAGTGACAATCTGGAGATAACAGAGACAACCCAGGGAAAAAGGTTTATAGAATTTATTAAAAAGGAGTTTGAGGATCTGACAATAAAGCCAGAAGAGAGAGCACGCAAGCTTTTTGGATAGTTTTGTACAGACTTCTTCTTTTATTAAATTGATACGAAATATAGCTTACTAGTATCAGGGTATGTTATGTGTTAGAAAAACATCCTCCTCCGATGATGAAATAGATTTGATATAGTATTAACTGTAGTATTTCTTATTCTAAGATTTGAGTTTTTTGGTATCGCCTCACTACATCTCTGAAGTTTCAAGATAAAAACACTGAAGAAACGCTTTTATAATAATAAAAACATAAAGCTCTGAAATCATTCTCCCCCTCCTACTTCTCCATAAATGCTTTTAGTTGGTTAAAACACATGAGCTTTCTTCTAAAAAAATATTTATTTATAATAAAAAGGAAATTTGGAACTGTTTGTTTATTAGGAATTTTTTTCTTCTCCTACTGGAATTTGATGATTTCCCTAAATAAGCCTACCATAACTTCATTGAACGAAAGGATATCTCCCCTGAAGAATAGAAGAGGTGTTTATTCGAAGGTATTTGAAGATCTTGGACTTAATGTTTCATCTGAAGTGATCCCTGGTTCAGATTACAATATTCTGGGAAAAATTAGGGATAATGACAATGAATACATTCAAGTATGGACACCATGGCTCTCGAGAGGATCGATTCATATCGCTAAAGTTAGCGATGATGGAGAATTCCTAGTAATTGGAGGGGGATACTTACTCGACAATGAACTCCACATATATCGCTGGAACACGCTGGAAGGCCAGTATGTCAAGGTATGGGAAGCAGGTTCAGGTATTCTGACACGAGACGTATATGATGTTGCATTTGGGGACAGTGATAATAATAATCTTATTGAGCTAGCTGCCGCATGCGCAGATGGACGGGTGTATTTATTTGAACAAGCACATATCTCTGATCCTATAGCTAACCTTGAAAATAGATTTGATTTTGTTTGGAAATCTGACAAGTTTTTTCAAGCTTCTTCGGTAGAATTCTATGATGGGGATCTAGATGGTGTTCAGGATTTAATAGTTGGAAGCTGGGATAACAAGATTCATATTTTTGAATACACTGATCATAGTGGTTATCCATTTGCAGCCGAACATTGGATTACTTTGACAGAGCGATGGAACTCCACAGAATTAGATGATAAAGTTCAATCATTAGCTGTGGGTGACTTTAACGTTAATGGATTACCCGATATTGTCGTTGGCACCCTCTCAGGTTCAATATATATTTTTGAAAATGATGGATTGATTTTATCCCCTCATGGAATTGAATTTCCATTTCCTAATGACAATAATTATCGACAAATCTGGAATAATTCTGGAAGATACCAATCAATTTGGCATACAATTGGCCGAATAGAATCGGCTGATATCGATGGGAATGAAGGGACGGAAGCTGTTATTTTAGCGTGGGGACAAGGAGCATGGGTTTTACGACACTCTTCTTCGAGAGGTTTTTACCTAGAGCAATTAACACAGCCATTTGAAGATTGGTCAATGCAAGGCTATTATCCCTTGGATAATTTTGCAGATTGGATGGTTAATGATACGACTATGAATTGGCAGGTTTATACTCAGCATGTAAATGGAAGCAAATATCCAGAGCCTTGGACAACTACCGCAGTAGCTGATGAATTTGATATATTTGCCAATTCAGCTGCTACTGGTGCGCCAGCGTATAGTATTCATGGGGGAACTATATTCAACGGGAATGAATACAAGCTTTTTGAAACCAATACTGCTTGGACAGACGCAAAAGATGCGTGTGCAGCGCTAGGGGGACATTTAGTTACAATTACAAGTCCTGAAGAGAACGCATTTGTTTCAGCTTTAGCAGGAAGCAATAAAGTTATGATTGGCTTGACGGATAATGAAGCTTACGGGGGACAAGAAGACACCGGAAAAACTGGAGAGGCTCCTTATTGGGTATGGATTACAGGAGAACCTCTATCTTACACCAATTGGTGTGGAGGAGAACCCTCTCCATCGGGAGATGAAGATTATGTTGAGTTATTTGCTGCAGGTGATTGGAATGATATAGCAAACACCAACCTTCGATATTACGTCTGCGAATGGGAAGGAATTTCAACGACATTTTATACCAACCAGACTCATCGGAACGCCACGGGGACTTGGAACTTAGGTGTAGGCGAAGAACTGGCATCAAATGGCAATGAAGATCCTGATCTCTATATCCTCTTTGGATCAGCATCTACAACTCCGGATCCAGACGAGTGGAACATCTCCCTTAGTAATAACCTGTTCAATTGGCACCAATTAAATTCAACAAGCATTACTCCCCTGATTAATGGAACAGGATTAGCAATTGATGTGGATCCTCTATTTGCTACCAAAAAAATGATGGCAGCTCAATATATTCGACTTACACTTATACAGGATAATACAACTGATTTTAAGGAAAGAAGAGTGCATGCGATCATATTTCCTAACGTAGCTAGACCACTAACAGTCGCTGCCTCACTCACTATTGAACCCTTATTATTTGATTATTTCGAAAAATCTGAGACTGTTGACCAAAATAAAATTATTTTCGGTTGTACGGACGGTAGAATCCTTGCATTTAGGTATGAACCTCAAACTGGTATCAATTATTATCAGAAATTCACCAATAAACCAGCAGAACTGACTCAAGTGCTTAAAAGTAACTATGGAATAGTAATATCTGATTTTGTACAGGAATGGGATAGTTTTACGGATGACTTCTTTAATTTAGAACAGACCATTTGGAGTATTCAAGGAACCCCGAAAAAGTCAGTCATTCCTTCATGGCGGTATATTAAAGGTACAACAACGGAGTTTACCTCTTGGCCAAGTAATTCACTTCATTATCTTGATATCAAGGAATTGGATAGCACTTCTGAAGGGGGGGAACTAATTATAGCGGAATTCCCCTCAACATACAAGCTCATTATTGCTGAATCGGGTGGTACTGGTAACTGGCTACAAACAACAACTGAAAATATTTTTGGATCTCCAGCAGCACCAACAGATTGGGTGAATGGATATCCAGATTTTGCTGGAAAAGTGTTAACAACAGTTTTCTCCGATATTTCCGACGATCAGGGAGAGGAACTGATAACGTTTCCGTGGTATGAAACATTTGTCAATCCAAATCCTGATTTAACAATAATGCCTGTTGTTTGGAAATGGGATGTTGACCATTACGCCTTCTCTGAGGTTCTTTGGGATGTTGATTCTTATTTATACAATTATCTATACGATTCAACAACGTACCCTTCTGCTGCAGCCGCCGATATGGATAATGATACTGATAATGACCTTATAATTTCCAACGGGAGATTGGCAATGCTATGGAATATTGGAAATGCTTCAGATCCCATTTTCAAGTTTGATTTCGACTATTTTAAAGAATTCAATGAACGTGCTCCTCCAAATCCCATCTTTTCACCAAACGCATGGGATTATGATCAAGACGGTGATTATGATATTGCATATTCGTATGGGCAGGGTTCTGGGGAGTTTCGTTATGGTATGGATTTCTTTGAGAACCAGGGTACTCCAACAGACCCATTGTGGGTTAGAAACGCCTACGTGATGAAAAATCCGACTACTGATGGATCGTTACGCTTCAATAATTATACTCTTGGGGTTATTATTCCTTCAAATGCTAATGAGAAGTCAGCAGATTCGTTATGGGTTTGGAACGGGGTAGAAAAAACCCTTAGAAATCTTATCGCAGAGACAGATCAACAATCTTCCTTTATTATTGGTACAAATCCCGAATTAATGAAATTAGAAATCAATCAAAAGCAATCCCCTCCAGAGGCTATCAATTTCGGATATTCCATCCTCAAATCATGGACAAATTTAAGAGAGTTAGATGAGTGGACATTAACTCTTACTACCTCCCTGCATTTAGATAATGACGATAATAGCGAGATTATTGTCAGTGATTTTGACAATAATGTCTATGTCTTCGAACACCTTACTGAGAATACCTATAAAAGAGCCTGGAGATCATTTGATTTAAACCATACGGAAGAAACAACTTATTCCCCATATGCTTTCCAAGATTTAGAGGGAGTATCAGGAGATTTTAGGAAAACTCTCTATGATCATGGTAATTTATTAGCTAGTGGTTTAGATTACGATAAAGATGGAAATGAAGAGTTTATCATAACAGCAGCGTTGAGTATATACATATTTGAAGCTACTGGCTACAATGATGAATACAAATTAATTTTTGAAAAAGATTATCAATACATAATTAATGATACTTCTATTACACAGTTTACAGCGCTAGCTATAACTCCTGATTTTGATGGAAGGGGTTCTATGGTCGCTATTGCAGCAAAGAATTATCTATGTTTGTTACGGGCAGATCCCCAACATTGTTTTGTAGAAAGTTTTCAATCAGTATCTGGTTCAGGTTTTTACGGAGTACCAGGTGTTCCCACTGATTATCCGTTTTTAGATATTCGAACCTTGCTCTTTGCTGATCTTAATCAAGACGAAAATATCGAATTATGGATTGGTGGTCAAAATTCGAGTGAAACAAGTGAAGAAGGTTTTCTACTAGCATTGGATTCAAATTATGGGGATATTCACAAAATTTTCGATTTTCCTGCAATATCAACGATTGTAAATGCACTAGAGACAACGGACGCTGACTATGATGGATTTATTGAATTAATTATTGCTCATGGCCATGGATTGGATATTTGGGAGGCTAATAATGACCCAGATATCTTCCAATTCACATTACTTAGCTATATTTCATCAGATCCAAATTATGGTCAATCACAGCAGGTTTCGCCAGTTTTTGATACCTATCAATCTCCTACTGGTCTCGCTCCTCGTAGTCAAGACATCTTTCATCTTCAGGGAGGAAATGAGTATTTTTCAATTTATGGAGTTGAAGAAAATACTCATGATCCTGTATTACATCAAGATATCGGTGGTATTTTACAGAACGGCACAACGGGAGGCGGAAAGCTTTATTATACAATATCTCAAGACCCAACTACTTCAGGCATATTCAAAGATCCAGAGTACCAAATAAGCGAATCTCTTATCATTCTCATAACAGAAGTCTATTACCCTGTGGTTGCTTCTCAACAGTGGGTAGAATTATATAATCCAAGTTGTCACAATATCTCATTAGATGGATGGAGATTAGATTTTGCCAATGAAACTAGTTCTTTTTCTGTTCCATTAAATGGAACTATCTATGCCTATGATTATTTTGTCATTGTAAATGATGAAATAGAATTTACTTCTCAATATCCGAGCGCTCCTAGTCCGAACTTAGAAAATTCTTCTTTAAACTTAGGTGATGATGGCCAATTACAATTAATTAACAATGACAATGAAATTGAAGATCTTATTGAATGGGGCGGTGGTTCATATTGGAATTTAATTGCGAGTGGTACTTCTCTGGTCAGAAATGATTCTGTGGGTTATATAGGAAGTATTATCCCAAGAGATACTAATTTACCATCAGATTGGCTTAATGTTTTACCTTCTGGCCAACCTGGACAAGGAAATTATTCTGCAGCACCATCAATGTATGAATATCGGCCAGCTATTACACAAGGTAAATCAGGTACCATTACAGTTGCTTGGATTGTAGAATATGTATCACCTAGTGATGGTTCTCAGAGTATTTATGGCAGAAGTGTGAATATAAGACAATTTACTTCCACGGGAACTCCTCTTACAACTAATTTTGAAGTTGATTCAATAATGAATACTAATGGTTCCACGTTTGAATTGTATTATACAGTTGTTTATGAAGATGTTGCAGTTGTTGAGATCAATGGAGACATTCTTGTCGCTTATATTGCTAATGACATCGAGACAACCACTAGTATTTCTAAGAATCTTTATGTACAATACATTAATACTACAGACTGGACTAAGACAAACCTTACAGATCAATTAGGAATTAATGAGAATTATACTGTTTCTTCGATTGATTTTGTAGTAATAAATAATCAAATTGGATTATTCTTTTCAGGTTCTCCAAGGAACTCTTTTGCTTCTAAGCAAATTTATTACACTATACTGAACAGTACTTATCAAAATCAAGGTATTGTTTCAGTAATTTCAGGTACAGAAGATTATGATTATGTATCTGTAACAAAAATGCTTGATAATCCCAATAATATCTTTCTATGTTGTGAACATGTGAGTGGTGGTAAATCTGAGTTAATTCTTTCATTTAGTAAGGATAGTGGTGACAGTTGGTCTCAAGAATATGTCTTGTTTAGTGATGATCCCAATTTAGAGCAATATGATATTTATGGATCCTTAAGAACGAAGGAGTCGCAGGTACCTGTAATTAATCGTCAAATTATCAGACCCCGAGTAACTACAGATAATACTGGAGGTATTTATTATCAATTTGTAACGAGATTCTTGTTGCCTGAAGGCTCAGATCTCAAATATTTTGGGAATTTAGTAGATTACTATGGAGCTCCGCATCATCTGGTAACTCAACAGTGGATAGGCCAATTGGTAAATGGTATCTGGTTTGACTATGATGACATATCAAATGTACGAGCAATAGCAGTTGGTGATTCTGATAATGATTTGAGAACAGAATTGTTCATTTCCCATGACACACGTGTTTCATTATTAGAAATCTCTCAAGATGAATTGGCTGGAGAATACTATTATACTCAGAAATGGCAATATGAACCTCCCTCATTTCTTTCAGCTAGTCCTGAACAGGTAAATAGTTCGTATGTGCAATATCTTGTATCTGATACAGATATTAAAAGGGAAACAGGCTCTGTAGCAATCGCTGATACCAATGGAAATGGTTGGCCAGAATTAATATTCACTGTTCTTGGGGGTGATGTATTTTCTTTTGAATTGAAAAATCAAGAACAACCAATTAATGATATCTACTTAATTACAGAGAGAGATGAAAATATAACAGTGGAATTTCCAGTTAGTACCGACATTCTAATCACAGAAGTGATGTATAATCCTGCTGATCCAGAAGCAATTTGGATTGAACTTTACAATCCTACATCTTCAGCTGTTGATCTTTCTGGTTGGAAAATTTCTACCAGCAGTTATTCATTTACATTACCTCCTCTTGTCTCTAGAAATATCTCAGCTAAAGGCTATTTCGTTATAGCTAAGAATAGTGCTACAATTAATTCCTTGTATTCTATAACACCAGATATAGAAAAATCAGACTTTACTCTTAGCACAGTTGGTGATACTTTAACTCTAGAGCATAGCGGAACGATAGTCGATGAAGTTTCATGGGGATTCGCTGCTCAAATCCAAGGGTACGATTTAACGGCGAATAATCAAACCATAAGACGTCTAAACTTACATGACACAGATAGCGGCGATGACTGGGAAAATTCACGTACATTTGGAAACCCTGGAACTGACCTGTACTATTCATTACCTCCAAATATTTCAGAGAATTATTTGGTTGATTGTAACAATGACACCAATTTAGACCTCGTAATCGCTGATCGCACTTATGGTAGGGGATTAATTGCGTGGGACTTAATGACCAATAATTTGATTTGGCATAGAAGTATTCAAGGTAAATTAGATGATTTTAATCTAATTAACAACGGTTCTGATCAAGTCATTGTGTGTATTTCGTCAAAAGGTGTTTTAGGATTAAATCTGAATGGTTCAAAACGCTACTGGATATCTGCACAAAGTAATAGCCCAACAAATAGCCATATATTCGTTGATGTAAACCAAGATGCTATTCAGGATCTTATTTTGGCTACCACAACAGATGTTAGGGCAATCCAAACCTTAAAGGGAGATAAAATATGGAATAATCCTTCGATAGATGACCAATCCTTAGGATATTTCGACATATCTTCTTGTATTTTTAAGAATGAGACTTATATTGGGGTTAGCTCTAGTGATTTTGCCACCTATAGAAAAATCAATGTTCTTCATCACAATGGATCAGTGCTAAATTCATTTGACCACACTTCACTAGTAAAGTTTGATGCGAATTCGAGATCTATATTAGGTGACTTCAATTTGGATGGTCAACTAGATATTTTACTAGTGATTCTTGATAACTATAACAACAAAAATCCTAAAAGCAGGATTGAAGTTTGGAATACTGAAACAAAGCAAATAAGATTAAATGATACTTTGCCAATTTTACAAGGTACAAATATCGAATTACTGCAAATAATCCCATATGATGTTAATAATGACTCTTTGAATGACTTAATTTTAGCTATCCCTGAATTTAATGATACAATATCTAGTGCGTTAATTCCAACAAAAGGGTTCTCAAGTGGTATATTTGCCTTAAATATTGCAAGTGGGGGTACAATCCTTTGGAGTAGATATTTTAAAAATCCTTTAATAAACTTTGAGATCGAAACCGCGAATACAGACAAAACGCTATTGTTTGCCCAATGTAAATATTCAGGTATATTTGGAATCTCTCGTGATGGATCAGATGTGACATGGATGCCTAGTGATGATAATTCTGCAGCAGTAGGAATGGGTTTTGATGAAGAAATATCATTTTGGGTTAGTTATGCAAATGGGACTTGTGATTCGTCGAAAGTAATAGGAAAATTATCTTCTGCTGTAAATATCATTACAGAGACTCCGTACATTCTTAAAACTGCAACAAATATCTATAATTTCGGAGAAGCATACGTAATCCCTGTAAAAGTATCTCTTGATAACACAGAAAAACTTTTAGTTGCTTATACAAACGGTACGCTTATTTTAAGATCATTACAGGTAGAATTTTGGAGGGTTCAAATTGAACCTTTCTCGAGAATTAGCGCAACAGGACTCATTTTGGACGAAATAAAACAATCTTATGGGCTAGCTTATAAAACAAATACAGGTAATCTTATTGTATTAGACAAAACTAGTACAAAGATAGTTAGTGAGAAAATTACGAAAGCTGAAAACATATCTGCTGTAAATCTAGGATTAAACTCGGATCTTTTGTTAATGCAGACAATACTTGGTAGTAAAAGTATATTTTCTCTGTATGATTATCAAACGAATGCATTTATTTGGAATTACACAAATTCAGCTTATTTGACTTATTGGGATGTTGCCTCTTTAAATCCTTCATTACCAGGTATTATAACACATATTATAGCCCTCGATTATCTTGGGAATGCTCATATTATTGATTTACCTACAGCATCTGTTACTGGGGGAATGTTTCCAGCACCATCACTTGGAGGTACCTGGTTATTTGTTAAAACACTTGAAAATGAGGAGCAAGTAACAGAAGTATACCTTCTCTCGAACAAGTCTCAACTAATACACTATTCGTGGTTACCAAACGGGGATTTAGATAAAAAAACATATAATTTGCCAATTATGGATGTAATAAGCTGGAGTATTGTAAGAGAAGAATTAGCTACTAATATATTACTCACAACTCGTAATGATGGTATTAAAATATATAAAGAAGAGCTTTTCTTAATTCCATTAATTAAAGAAGAAATTAATTACTACCTTGGCTCTTATGATCATCAATTCTCAAATCTAGATGGTAAAGGAGAAAATGAGCTGATTTTGATCACTGGGAACGCTCTAGTGGTCAAAAATCTTTCTAATGATAATGTAAATGAAATATATTCCTTCAGTTCACTCATTTCTTCAGTGAAAATATGGAATGTGGATACATCACGTAAACCTGTCATGGTTGCGACATTAATAGATGGAACAATTGCAATTGCTGATCCCCAAGGAAGATCAATATCGGTTGGAGCAGCTGCAGAATTCACTGATTTAATAATAAGTCCTATAGAAATCGATGATAGTGTGGCATTTTCGTCGTCCTCATCTATCTACAAAGAAGAGAATGGTGAAGATCTGTTTCTAATTACCATATTCTCATTCTCAACGGGAGTGGTAATGGCTACAGGATTTTCAATTGAAATTATTCGACGAAAGCGGACTTGGAACGATGAAAAAAGGAGGTTTAAGAAGTGAAACCCACTTATAAGTCATTAAGATCTTTCTGCTTTGCAATGCTATTCTTAGCAATTCTAGGAGTTAATATTGTAAAAGTTACTGCATTAAACAATAATTTATATCGAATAGATCCTTCAGAGAAGGGATATTCGGGTTGGGATCTTCCTAAAAAGATAGCAATATATTATGACCCTAATTGTGACCTCTTAACTTCTACTGCGTTTAATACATTCACTTCTGTCAGCCTAGTCTATCTTAATACCTACATTATCGCTGTTACAAACTGGAAGCATTTACAGTACAATATCATGGATAGAGAATATTGGATTAAATTATATTTTATTAATGGAAGTCTTCAAGGAGTAAACATTGGGGAAGAAATAGTTAGTTGGAAAAAAATTGCTGACACACTATCTAAAAATCAATTTTCTTACCATATATTCGGTTCGGGGGCAACTAATCTTTTACGTAACGAAGTTCCTGTTGAACAGACGAATGTCCGAATCGAAGGAAGTCAAGTTATCGGTGCAGAACAGTCCTACTTCTTTAATCTCTGGGAAGTGGGAGAAATCCTTGACAAAAAAGAAAATGGAATAGCCTATGAAAGATGTGCTGAGGACTTTAGAATCCTTGGTATAGAATATTTTGGTAGAAATATGAACCGATTGATAAATGGAGTTATAGACCCAGAAAACATACCAGATCCTCTCGGTGAATATGATGACGAAGCTCGCCTTCGGAACTGGAATGCTAAACTTGCTAAAATGACTGATGCATATCAAATACTACCTGATAATTCCACAAGATGTTTTAATGACACTACAACTCCCATACCTCAAACTAGCTTACGAATCTATAATACCAAGGAAACTGAATCTGTTCAAGATGATTTTACGATTACGGATATTCCGTTGTTTAGTGGATTAGAAGGGGCCTCTGCTGATATCATTGACACTGTCTTGAATGTATTAATCAAACTAGGAGGAAATAAACTTGGTATAGATCCCGAAGTGGCTACAGATATAGTTAATACAATCAAACAGTTAGGAATGCTTCTAGCTGACTCATCTGAGGGGGGTGGTGATGTCAAAAAGACAATTAAAGGATTACTTGAATCTATTATGGCCATAGCACCTATCCCCGAAATTATGAAACCATTCATTCCTGTTGTGGTAGATGCTTTATATTTACTACGTGGAGATGTTGATGATATATTAGATTTAGCAAAATCTACCATAACAGCCATCTTTTCTGTTGCGAGTACTGCAGTTAACTCAACGACTATTCAATCAATATTACAAATCCTTGAAGCCACACTAATGAATGGCGTTGAAATAGCTGATAGATTAATCAACAAAACCACACTAGAACTTGTAGATGAACCAATTAGCGAAATAGTTAGCTTTGCCACGGAAAAAGTCTTGAATATGTCTACATGGAGTTGGGTTAAGGAAGTATATGGAGGATTCACAAATAAATCTAAAAAAACAGCAACAAACCTCGTGTCATTTTTAACACCGTTAGCTAAAGGTTTTATTTTTGGAGACCTTGAGGCACTGTTACAAGGAATTCCGAATGTCGTCGAATATATTCTTATGAAATTCAATGATAATACCACGTTGACTGCAAAAGAGAAAAGTGCTCTTGATGCGATTGGACGATTTTATAGCTTAGGATTGACATTATTCGATAATTTTAATGATTCATGTGGTACTTTATCGTTTTATACGTCAAAAAAGACAATAATTACAATTAAAGACTTCATTGCTAGCGCGATGACATTTCTTGGGGAATCCACTAGTGAGAATGAGATAGCTGAATTAGCTTTTGATATAGAGAAGGTTTTCAATGATGCTGCCATCTCTTCAGAGACTGACCAAGCCGTAATTAGAAGTGAAATTGAAACTCAATTTAGAGGAATAGGTCTAGATACTACAACTGATGAATCCCAAGCGTTAATAGATGCGTTTGTGATCCTTGGCAGGATTTGGGTTCCATCACTTCCAACCTCTGTTGCAAGTGATTTTAAGGCCGTCATGAAAGATTTCATTGATTTTTCCACAGAAAATGACACACTTGCTGAGAATAAACAAGAGATTATCTCTTCAATTCTCGACTCGGTTTTCGGATTCATTGCCATCACTACTGACGGCACAGCAGCTCAGATGCTTCTGACAGATGATGTCAGTGGACTTTCAGGCGAAAATCAAGATTCAGATAAGCAAGCTAAGTTTGCTGACAAGATAAAGAAAGCAATTGTGACCCTTCTTGAGTTCTTTGTTGATAGTCCAAACATTGAATCAGCAGTCAATGTTCTTGCAGAATTATTATTAACTGTCGCTCAAACCTTAATTTCTGGAGAAGGAAACAGTCTTTTGAATATGTTTCGGGTTCTTGCCATGCAAGCTGGAACGATTTTCTTTGATTCATACTTAGGGGTTGATGGAACAGTAGCGATGCGTATTATTCAGAATATATTCACTGCTCTTGTTGGTCCAAATATTTTAGGAGGATACAGTGTCTACAATGAAACAGAAACACAAGAGGATCTGAAATATTTAGTTGTTGATTCTTTGGAAAAGAATTTCCCAGGAATCTCGCAATCAACCCTTAAACTTGCTGAAACAGGAGTAGGAATACTATTCAAGATAAAAGGCTTATTTACTGATGGCGTTGATTTTATCATCAATGAATTTAAGGCTGCTCTATCCCAGTATATTGCAGAACTCCTGGGTGAGATGACAGAAAAACTTGCTAAGAAAATTGAAGAAATGGCTGTTCTAACTGTTGGAGGAAAAATACCATTCGCGGGAGCGGATTACATCGGTATAGAACTCGAGTTCGAACTCTCAATTAGCCTTGGCGTTGAATGGAAGAATGATGAGTTTGTTGAATATATTGAGGAGATAATTTACAAAGGACTCACCGATTTTGAGTTAGATGTCGGAGCTTTTTTCAAGAAGATCATAGAATTCGTTATATTTGCACCTGTATTTTCAGCGCGTTTAGAAGCAACAATGGCATCCACTGGAAAAGGTGGGTTATTTGATGCCATCCTTTCTTCTCTTGGTCTCGAATTAGAAGTTTCTGGGGAGGTATTCTTCTCTATTCAGCTCTTTAAATTCGAAGCAGGGGGTTTCCCAGCTGAAGAAGCAATGAAACTATTAGAATGGAAATTGGCTATTTATATTAAGGTTTCAAGGGAGTTTACCCTTTTTGATATTATAACAGGTGGAGCAGCAGGTGGCCCGTTAAATAAAGTCGCTAAGTATATTGGATTAGATAAGCTAGGAGTGACTCTCTGGTTATCAATAGCATTCGAGATAGGACAAAAGGCTGCTCACAATGGAGAGCCTGCCCAAGGCGCTTTAACCTTAATATTAGGCATAGGAGCCTCTGTCGGGATCAAACTAGACCTATATATTGTTGCAATAGGAGTAGAATTTGGAATTGACATTGAGTTAACCTTTTTCCAAGATCTAACTCCTGGAGTTTCAGCTCCCTTTGTAATTACTCTAAATATAACATTATGGGTAAATGTAGTTATGGAGTTCTTATTCTTTGGTTGGGACATGGGTTTCAGCTGGAATCCACCAGGTTTTCCATTAGATTTGTCTCCCTCACGGGGATCTCAAGATCTTGAGGATAATGCATTAGGACTTGATACAGATAATGATGGACTATCAGATGACCTAGAAAATACAATACCTTCTTGTGACCCCAATAATAGTGATACTGATGGAGATGGTCTTTCTGATAAATTTGAATTGAAAGTATCAAATACCGAGCCAAATATGCCAGATACAGACGCAGATGGCCTATCTGACATGGTTGAATGGGTATTGAAGACGAACCCAAGGCACCCTGATACAGATATTGATGGTATGACTGATTTCGAAGAAGTAATAGAATATGGGACAGACCCATTCTCTCGGGATACTGATAATGATGGTCTCACTGATTTTTATGAAATCACCCACGCCTGGAATTTGACTGGAATAACTCCTTCTGTAACTGAAATACAAATAGGTAATACTATCTATAATGACCGCACAGATCCCTTAAATCCCGACACTGATAACGACCTTCTTCTGGATGGACAAGAGGGAGAATTTGGCCCATATTATGGTGATCGTGAGAATTATCCTGATGGTTCCGATAGACCTATGTTAGTGTTTGGAAGTGGTTATACACACCCATTAGACAATGACACGGATGATGATTCCTTTACGCAATATTGGGATGGTTCTATTGCTGGCACAAGCGTAACAAGAACGTACTTACGCGATATGCGAGACGGTATTGAGGTTCAAGGTATTGCAGCAACCGTTGTTGAAATTGATCCAGATGGTTTTAGGGAATTAGTGTCCAAAGTTTTCCAAACTAATCCTTGTAATCCTGATAGTGACGGTGATTCAGCTGCAACATCTCGTACCCGTGTTCTAGGCCGTTTTCTTAACTCCGATGGATATGAGCTAAGCTTGAATCCCGCAAGTGATCCTCTAGATTCTGATACTGATGATGACGGTTTAATAGATGGAAAAGAAGGAACACTTCAACCGGAGCGCGAGTTCACAACATATTACGCTAATCCAGATACAGATGGAGATTCCTTGCCAGATGGAATTGAAATATTCTTAGGGACAAATCCTAGTAAGTCAGATACTGATGATGACTTAATATTAGATGGAGACGAATGGTTCCGCTATTTCACTGATCCATTATATCCCGATACAGATTATGACGGTGTAGACGATTATTGGGAATTATTCTTCAGTCACTCCAACCCCCATAGCTCTGATTCGGATATAGACGGCATTACGGACTATGAAGAGATATATGTTTATGGAACTGATCCAGTCGATGAAGATTCTGACAACGACGATATAACGGATCGCGATGAATTATTAGCTTATGACACAGATCCAATGGACTATGACTCGGATCAAGATGGATTACGAGACGGAGAAGAAGTTTTTATTTATCGAACAAACCCAAATAGCAAAGATTCTGATGGGGATAGTCTACTATTTCCAGATGCTCAAGGCAACCCAACTTTTTCATTGTCTGATTATGATGAGATCTTTACCTATGGAACCAATCCTTGTTCAATGGATAGTGATAATGATTCGTTAATGGATTCTTGGGAACTATACCTACGATATGGAGATTTTTCTGCGATTTCTCAGGAAAATATTCTCTTGAATCCAATTAATAACGACACAGACAATGACGGCATAAATGATGGCCGGGAATTAGTCATTGATCCAATTGAAATTCTTATCCATCCATTTATTGGCTATGTTGTAGTCCTTCCGTTCCGATCGTCCCCAGTTAAAGCTGATACGGATGGAGATAAACTTGGGGATAAGTATGAAATTGATAACCATCTCAGACCAGATCTTCCTGATAGTGATAATGACACTATTTCAGATTATGATGAAATTCAATATCATAAAACAGATCCAACAAAACGAGATACGGATGGTGATGGGATATTAGATTGTAACGAGACAACCGCATTAGGCAAAGAAACAACTTCTGGTTGGGGAGCTAGAATCAGTACATATAATCCCCAGTACGCGACTAGTGCCTTTGACCCAGATAGTGACGATGATGGATGGCCTGATGGCTTAGAGGTCGATGCAATAGATGGTGATCCGCTTTACGATCCATATAACCCTGATGTAAATAATAATGGCATTCCTGACGGATATGAGCGTGATTTTGACCATGATCTCTTGAGTGATGGGGCCGAATATTTTATCTATAACTCCTATAAGATGGATGGAGGTTTTCTAGATTACCGTAATCCAGATTCTGATTTCGATGGATTAATGGACGGAGAAGAGGTGTTAATATATGGTACTCAACCTTATAATGCCGATACTGATTATGATGGCTATAGTGATTCATTAGAGCTATGGATTGGGACAGATCCCCTAGTATTCACTTCCCCCGAGGAATTTTTAGCTGAAGTTAATCGATTGACCTCTCCGCTCCAGTTTAAATCACCAGAGCACAGGGGAACTTACAATGCTGGACCCATTAACATTGAAATGTTTAATTTAACAGCTTTAGAAAATGTTCAGTTCCGTTACCAAGAAATTAAAAATGCTACTGAATCAAATGAAACAGAATCTATTGGCTGGTCTGATAATTATACAATGACCTACAAAGGTTTTTCACGATGGACACACAAAGCTCTAACCTTTGAAGAAGGAAAGTATGAACTGCAAGTTGTTGGTTTAGCATTCAACTATTCCTACCCTGCAACACCAGACATAGTCTTTGAAAATAAATCCTTGATGAATACAATAATATTCTCTGTAACACCCGCAGAGAAACCTGAGGTGGATCTAGGTGCAGTTATATTAATTGCTGCTGGAGCATTGACATTAGTCAGTGCTATTGGAATTGCAGCTTTCTTAATTAGAAGAAAAGGAGGCCTAGATTTCTTTAAGAGGTGATTCGATGAGACTTTCACGCTATATTCTTATATTTGGAGTTCTTCTCCTTATTTTTTCATCTTCTGGTCTCCTTTTCAAACACAACCAAGAGAATGAAGTAATTCTGACAATAAATGGGAAGAAAGTATCAGCTTTCTTTGAACATGAAGACCAGCTGCTCCGAATAATTCTTCAAGCTCATGAACCAGGTGTTACGATTAACTCCATGGGCTTTTTACAATCGTTTGTTCAATCATATTCAGTCAAAAATATCCAAGTTACAATAACAAACAGTGATGATTTGGTTATTGAGGGACTAATTACTGATCCCTTAATAATCATTGATAGTCAAAATGTAACACTTCAAAATGTGCTAATTCAGGATTTAACTGTTAATAATACTGTAAACACAGTAATAACATTGGAAAATTGTCCTAATTCCTTAATCAACAATTGCTTCATTCAGAATATTGGTACTAGCACTTCTTCTGTTGCTGGAATTAACATTACTGATTCCAGTGATACTTCCGTCATAAATAGCACAATAGATGGACTCCACTCTACTTACTCTGGTTTCCTCACAGCTTACCATGCATTTGGCCTTATTCTTGAAGCCAGTAATAATATCATCATTCAAAACGTTACATTAAATAATATCACATCTACTGCTGCATCCTATGGTATTTATGGTGTTAATGCTCAGTCACTTGCGATAAATGCTTCTAATGTTGCAAATGTTACTTCAAGATCATCTTGGGGCATATTCTTAGATAATTGTGATTTTTTTACTATCTCAGATACTAATATCACATCTTTATCGTCAAGTACATCTGAATCCTCTGCAATCTCTGCAAACAATTGTACATCATTAGTCACTTCCAACATAATAATTGATTCAATAAGTGGAAGTTCCAAACTAACAGGAATTAAAGTAGCGCACTCTCCTCTTGTATCGATAATTGATAATCAACTCTCTAACCTTATATCTCCATCATTCTTCGATGATGTTAATGCAATTTCTCTAGATAACTGTCCAAGTGGAAATATCTCTTTAAATAGCATCTCGAATGTTGAATCAGTCTATTCCAACACAACAGGTATTTCTATCAGTAATTCTGATAATTCGGAAATAAGAAACAACACTATTTCGGAAATATCCTCCTTTTATGAGGCTGCTCATGGAATTCAAGTTAAAACATCAACTTCAACTGATCTGATTGGAAATATCTTAATAGATATCTCAAGTTTATCAGAAAATAGTTTATCATCAAACTTAGGGGGATCTGGTGCTGAAGTGACCGAGATCAAAGACATTTCTGGATTTGGAATTGTACTTCTTGATTCCAGTGATTCAAGACTAGAAGCCAATAGTATCATTGATACAAGCGTTTGGGCATTCATCGACGAATCTAGCCCTGGTATTACCTATTTGAACAATAGAATTAATGGACAATTGCTTGGATTAAAATCTTTTATCCGTCCGTCCGATTTGGCAGTCGTAGAGGGAAAATCTGAGACTATTGAATGGTCAATTTTGGATTCATTTCCTTCTAATTATACTATCTATCGAAATAACCAGATTTATAGTAATACTTCCACCTGGGATGAGATTTATCAATTTTTCAACTTAGTCGTCGAGATCTCTACTACAAATCTGAGTATTGGGGAATATGAGTATTTCATAGTTTTTACAGAAACGAGCGGCCGTAACATCACTGACACTGTAGTAATAACTATAATAGGAAATCAAACTCCTATATTTGTAATAGAACCAGAGGAGAATTTCTATTATCAGTATGGTTCCCCTAAGAGTCATACACTTAGTTGGCTTATCTCTGATGATGACCCAAGTTCTTATACTGTTTATCAAAATGGTACACCAATTGCTAAGGGGGAATGGAATGCGTCAGCATTAATAAATGTCAATGTAGGAGGGCAATATTTAGGAGTATATAATTATACTTTGATCGCACACGATACTACTGGGAATGCAATAACTGATCTTGTATATGTTTGGGTTCTAGAAGCAACTGCAATATCGGTAACTTGTAATACAGAGGATTATATTGAATTTGAAGTAGATACTCTCGGTCATATTTTAAACTGGACAGTCTTATCTGTTGAACCTGGTACCTATAATATTTATCGAGATTCTCTCAAAGTAACAACTGGAACCTTCTATCCAGGTGTACCAGTCGATTATCCTGTTGATAACCTAGGGATTGGAACTTATCTTTTCACTTTCGAAGCTATTGATCCTTATGAGAATACAGTCAAGAATTCAGTTACTGTGCGTGTAATTACCAGAGCTGTTACAGGAGCTATAAATACCACTCAGATTCCCTGGACAGCTCCACCCTATACCCCTCCGACTTATACCCCAGCAGCCCCAGAAGAAGATTATTTGTGGTTGGGATTAATTCTCGCATTAGGTGGGATTTGTGGTATTGGAGCATTAAGTTATTTTGGTACTAAACGATTAATGCTTCCAGAACCAATCAAAGAACATAAACGGGCACTTAAGGAAGCACGGAAGGCAAATGATAAAGCAGAAGAAGCACGTCAACTAGGAGAAATTGGACGTTGTTATTTAAATAAAAAAGATTATAAGAATGCAATTAAACATAATTTAGCTGCTTTAGAAATTTATAAGATAACAGGTAATAAGAAAGGTCAAAAACGTGAATTAGCAAGCTTAGAAGAGGCCTTTACCGCAAAGGAAGCAGCTAAAATAACTAAGGAACAAAAAGAAATCAAAAAAGAAATCACTACTGAAGATGTGGAAGATAAGGGAGATAATCCTGAAGAAAAGGAGGAAAATTAGTTATAATTGATTTTTTCCTAAATAACTAAGGATTTGATTTATGAAGGACCTTGGGTTAATTTCTAAAATAATTTAGTTATCTTTAGCTTTACTGATGTTGTATTGCACTTTGAAGTTCATCTCATTTTAAGGAATTTGCTCTCTAATTTTATTGGAATTTTCATTAATCAATTTATTATTAAAAAAAAAAGAATGAAGAGTGGGAAAAGGGGAAAATATCCTTTATTCTTCAGGAACTTCAGGAACATCAGAAGTGTCAAACGGGCCTCAGCGTTTCTTCTTGAGGAAGTAGAAACCGCCAAGTACGGCGAAAACAGCAATCACAATAGCCCCCATGCCAATTATATTACCGAGGTCATCCTCTGATTTTGTCTCACCTGTCGTGGTGGTCGGAGGAGTTGTAGTTGGACCAGTTGAAGTGAGACTAGTGGTCATAGGAGGGATTTCAACAACAAAAATGACACTCTCGTGGACTTCATTTCCCGCAGAATCATTCCCATAGGCATGAAGGGTATACGTACCATTCGGTAAACTCCGTGTTATTGCGGAGGCCCACGTCTGATTTACGCTATCAACCCCCACAATATAGTACCAATAGTTGACGACATCATCTCCTGAGAGGGTTATCATGATACTCCCAGTAGTATAGGTTGTCTTGACTGGAGAATCAATACTGATGGTGGGAGGTTCAGCATCAACAGTAAAAATAACATTGGCTGTTCCGATATTTCCAGCTTGATCCACAATAATGATAGTAATATTATAATCCCCATTTGGGAAGTGGGAGGTGATTCCACTGGGGATAGTTGTTGTGTTGGCAACATCATTAATATAGATAGTGGCATGAGTGTCTGTCGCGTCAGAGACAGTATAGCTTAGTGTTATACTTTTTTGCGTGTACGTTTTCATTATTGGACTACTGATATCAATACTCGGAAGAATCGTGTCAATCGTAAAGGAGACTGATTCATAGATCGTATACTTATCTAATGGATCACTTCCATATACATGGAGGATGTAGCTGCCGTCATCGAGTGTTCGACTTGAACTGGAGCTCCATGTTTGATTCGAACTATCTACTCCTTCTATGTAGTATATGTAATGGTATGCATTACCCGAAAGAATAACGGAAACTGTATCTATGTCGTAAAATTGCGCAATAGGTGAGATAATTTTTACCAGTGGCACCTCAGTTGCCACAGGAAAGAAATCTTGGTTATTCCCCCCGTCTATATCATAGGGATCATCAACAAAACCATCTATATCATCATCGGGACTTGTCCAGTCATTCCAATAGTTATATCGAAAAACATTTGCTATACCTTTATCATATGCTTGATGCCCAGTTTGATTATTATTCAGAATGATATTCCATTCCACTATGTTATTTTCAGAGCTAGTATCTATCTTAATCCCATAGTCTATGTTGTTGTAAATCATATTGCACTTGATATGATTAGAAACAGATAACTGTATAGTCATCCCCACTACGCCATTAAAAATAAAATTCCTTTCAATTAAGATGCTTTCTGATAATTCCACCTGTATCCCATAATATCCATTTGTTAGCTCATTGTTCTGGATCCAGCCATTAGTAACGTTTTTGAGATAAATCGCGTCATAAGAGCCTTCTAAACTATCAAAAAAGGAGTTTTGAATCACGAAGTAAGCTGTGGTATTATGTATTTCAATTAAATTAGTGTGGTTACTTACAAAATAGTGATTTTCAATCTTATATGGTTTATTTAGTGTCCCATCACCTGAACTACTGAAATTAGGAAAATCATTATTATCATCGATCCAAATAGGAGTAATACGAGGGAATGAATCTACAGCCTGTTTCCACCCTGCTCCATTGTAGGTTGTTCCGTGATTTCCATGCCCTGAACTATCTTGAATAGATGTCCCACTTGTTTCATTCAATTGATACCAGGCAACGGTTCCCGTACGAGCAGGATAATTGTTATCAGGAGAGGTATAATCCTCGTAAATTTCTACTGATGTGAGAGAACGATTTACAAAACGAAGATCATCATATGCTCCTTTGAGATGATCACTAGTTTCTGGCCAATCCCATTCTTGCCCTATTGTCCACGGTTTATCAGTAGGATTATATCCAATAAGGAGATCCATAGAACCGCTAATAAAGGCAACACCATTTCGATAAAGATGATAATTAAATGTTGATGATCCTTCTTCGATGATTATAGCGAAATGTTGCCACCCAGATGTAATTAGATCTAAAAACACAGAACTATCTCGATCATAAATAACGAGACTGCCTTGTGAAATCATTAAAAGAAAAATCCAAGATCCAGCTGATGTTTCTTTACAGATGATACATTGAAAAGACGTAGTATCAATTATATTCACCCAGAACTCAATTGTAAAATTCTTTTCAAGGATATAATTTGACAGTTCAGCATAGTCATTAGTTCCATCAAATGAAAGACCGTGGTTGCTAAGACGGTAAGGAATATCGTGTATTCCATTTGAATCATCATCAGGACCTTCCCAACTCTCCCAGTAATTATACTGGTAGGTATTATTCCCACTTCCAATATCAATGACATAATCAATGAAATCCCACTCACAGATATATGGATAACGTACCCCTGGTGGGTTTACTTGAGTTGCTTCATTATCGACATCATTCCACGTTAGTGGTGCCCATCCAGTCCACATAAGGATATAATCCCCACTACCATCGGCAAGTAAAGGATCTGCAAAAGTAACATACTCCCCTGTAATCCATTCAAATGTTCCCTCTACCTTTTCATCAGTAAGGCCAAGCCAGATTGCTCCCCCACCTAATAAATCGAATACAAAATCGTACTCATTTTGATGCGTAATGGTAACTAAATGACCACCGAGCGGCTCACATGCAGTTTTGGCCTCTTTCCAATATTTCCGTTCATCAATGAAATATAAGTATTTGTGTCCATTAAATATCACCGTCCTACGACCCAGAAAGAAATTATTCCAAGCAATCACATTCTCAGTAGATGATTGGAGATCAATGCTGGTCTTTAAACAGTCATAAAACGTATTACGAACAATATTAGTACTATTCGATGATTCTAAATAGAACCCACTAATACAATCAGAAATAGTATTCTCAGATAGATTATTAAGAGTGGAAGACTTGAATGTGATTCCAATTTCACTCACAGAGATTGAATTTTTGGAAAGAGTATTTTGGCTAGAATTATCCATTATAATGCCATTGAAACCATTATAAATGATATTATTAGAATAATTATTAAAATTGGACTGATTAGCAACAATAGCGTGTGAACTATGATTAGATATCATATTATTAACAATCGAAATATTATTTGTGTTCTCTAGATGAACACCATTTTTTGCATTCGTAAAAATATTCTCCAGGATTTCTCCATTTGTAACATTATTAACCCAAATTGAATTATCTATTGACGCAAATTCCCATTCGCAAATATAATAATAAGAGTAATTAAAATGCACATCGTTCCATCCTCCTGTAGCGTCTGAGTAAAACACACCATAATCGTAGGATCCAGCTAATCCCCCATAAAGAACAACATGATCTTGTCCAGCGTCACCAGAGTCATTTGGGTTGGGTTTAAGCCAATTATAAAAAACAAAGGGTTCTCCCGTTATCCATTTAAAGGTACCTTCTGTAACTTCATCTGTAAGACCTATCCAAATATACCACGCATCTTGTGCCAGGTTTGTTACAAATGTATTTTCTTTCCAATCCGAAATGGTAACCAAGTGGCCACCTAGTGCTGTACAAGCTGCCATTGCAGTAGGATAAGTTACATTAGTAGGATAGAGCTTGTATTCACTTCCTTTGTAGAAGGTTCCTCCATGCGTTATTTTAAGTAAATTGTTACTAATTCGAAAATATTTCGTCGTATTTGCAACATGAATCAACGGTCCTGAAGAACTCGTAATATTATAACCTGAGATCAAGTATGGATCATTAACAGTTCCAGTCCCAGTAAAATTATAACCACTAGGCCCGAACGCACTGTCGTTTAGAATTTCAAGTGGATTTTGTTCCACATATTCTACGGTCTCTTTAATAGACGCACTTGGTAGACCTAAATTCGATTCTGAATAAATAAGTGGTTCGTGACTATTAGTCTCTATTTTCTGCCTCCTACCTTCATACACATTTCTACTAGGATAGGATCCTTGTAGAAATCCTTGAGTTTGTACTAGAACTATTAAAAGGATTAGGATTATTGCTATTTTTCCTGCTTTCATACTTTATGTCTCCATTTATTCCAAAGAACCAGATACACAAAGGAACACTGGAAGGTAAATGAGGAAAATTATCTTTGACTGATCATTATTAAATATTCTTAGTATATGAATGTAAGGGATTGAACTTGATTAAGATAAAAGAATATCTCCTTAGAGGAAAAAGTGTGAATCTTTACTCTTCTAGTTTATCGGGAGTGTCTGTGACTTCTGGAGGTACAGAGGCGTCAGGTGGCCCTCGGCCACGTCTCCTGAGGAAGAGAAAACCAACAGCTAAAGTACCAAACACAATTATCCCCAAACCAATTAAAGTGCCTAGATCATCCGCTGGTTTCGCCCCATCGGTCGTAGTGGTCGGAGGAGTCGTAGTAGGAGCAGTTGAAGTAGGAGTAGTGGGAGGAATTTCAACTATAAATGTGACACTGACGTGGCCTTCATTCCCTGCAGAGTCATTGCCATAGGCATGAAGTGTATACGAACCATTAGGTAAACTCCGTGTGATTGCGGAGGCCCATGTCTGATTTACGCTATCAACCCCCACAATATAGTACCAATAGTTGATAACATCATCATCTCCTGAGAGCGTTATCATGATACTCCCAGTGACATAGATTGTAGTAGTCGGAGAATCAATACTGATGTTGGGAGGTTTCGTGTCAACCGTGAAAAAAACACTAGCTACTCCAATATTCCCCACCTGATCCACAGCTATGATAGTAATATTATAACTCCCATCTGGGAAGGAGGAAGTGAATCCACTAGGGATGGATGACGTATTGGATACTCCATCAACGTAGATAGTGGTTTGAATTTCTGTTATATCAGAGATACTATAGATTAACGAGAGGCTTTTTTGTCTATAGGTTGTACTTAAAGGACTCAGGATTTCAATATTTGGGGGGGTCGAGTCAATTGTAAAGGAGACTGACTCATGAGTCGTATACTTATCTATTGGATCAAATCCAAATACATGGAGGGTGTAGGTGCTATCCCCTAGCGTTCGGTTTGTACTCACGCTCCAGGTCTGATTTGAACTGTCTACTCCCGCAATGTAGTACTTGAAGAGGAATGCATTTCCAGCTAGGATTACAGTGATCCTAGTTCTATAAATCTGCGCAAGAGGTGAGACGATAGTCACCACTGGTACTTGCGTTGCGCGGGGAAAGAGATCTTGATTATCCCCACCATCGATGTTATAGGGATCATCGACAAATCCATCCCCATCCTCGTCGGGACTGATCCAATCATCCCAATAGTTATAACGAAAGGTGTTCGCTATCCCCTCGTCATACGCCTGACAGCCTCCTGTTTGATTATTGTCCAGAATATTATTCCATTCCACATCATTGTTTTCAGAGCTTTCACCCAAGTCAATGCCATAATCTGTATTATTATAAATCATATTAGTACTGATGTTATTAAAAATCGAGAACCCAAATACCCAAATACCTTCCGTACAATTGAAGATAGTATTCCCAGAAAGAGTATTGCTACTAGAATTATCCAATGCAATACCAGTTGACGTATTATAGATGATATTGTTGGAAAACGTATCATTGTGTGTACCCATCCATGTAAAAATTCCATAACCACCACAATGGGAGATATTGTTCTCAGAATACGTATTGTGGTGAGCAGAG
>JBHLMN010000034.1:0-22946 GCA_048938105.1 Promethearchaeota archaeon | reverse complement strand
AATATTAATAAAGTCGGAGATGTTGTAACTAGAAGAATATATTTAATTTAACAAAGAAGTGTGAGTCCTTCTTATGTATTGGGATTCGTTTTTCAGACAACTTCATTCCAAAAATCCTCAGAAGAAAGAAAAATACTTTCTATGCACCTGTCGAGAACCAGGAAAGGGAGGGTTGATTCATGAACCGGGGAAAAGGTTACGTTTTGTTGGCTGCTGTTCTCCAGATAAAGCATGCTTTAAAATCCGTTTTGATTCAAAGCGAGTATTATCGCGCAAACTTCAAATTGTATCTAAACCCAAAAGAAAGAAAAAAACAAGAAAAAGGCTACATTTAACCTTGGATAGATTTTTAGATCCTTCTTTTACTTTCATTGATCCTAAAAAGGACTTTGCTGAATAATAGATGAAGGATTCTCACACATCACGAGTGACCAAGAATGACATACCCAATCCACCACCACTACATAGAGTAATAAGTCCTAGGACGTTCTGACGTTTAAGCATTTTGTGGAGTAATGTTACTACTATTCGTGCCCCAGTACGACCCACTCCGATCAAACGCCTCCATGTATTCGTAATAGTGCACATCAGGTTGCACTAAGGTATCCCTGAAGATATCAATCTTGGTTGGTCTCGCGTTATCCCCGTACTCCCAGTGTACGTTATCCATCGTCACATACTTTCTATGGGTACTCACCACCATTTTCTCGACCCCTTCCATAGTTCCTGGGAATGGGATATATTTTGGTTGGTCTTGTTTCAACACATCTCTCTCTGAACCTGTTAGTTATTTGAAAGAAGGATATCCATCTCACTGTTAGTAGCCCCTGCTGCCTCTGGATCGTGGAAATGGATAATAGGTTAGAAATACCGTACATCCTTCGGCTCTTGTCTGTTCAAAATATGAAGTGATTTTAGAAAGTTTTGAAATATATTGGAGAGATATATAACTATGAATTTGTTAACAGATTAAGATAATATTTTAATAATTGTTCATTTCTTTAATGGAACGACAACTTCTAGAAGACTGTTATATTGACTATTAGGAATTAAAGAAAATGTTCAGAGTGTCATTCATTTCAACTGGCACAACTGCTACTCAAACTCCTGTTATGGCTTCAATTAGTTATGAAATCGTTAAAAAATGGATTAAAGAAGAGCAGGAAAAGCCCCCTGATTTCCCTGTGGCTTGTATATTTGATTTTTCAAATATGTATTCGACTTTGTTATTTTTTGCTTCTGATAAGATTTTGATGAGAATGGGGGAAATGACCTCGTTGATCGAGGAAATGAAATCTTCTACCAAGCCAGATTGGTCAAAATGTAGCTTTCCTTCCAAGTTTGTTCATAAAAGTACAAATGAGCCTCTTTTTTTCATGATTCCTCTCTTCCCGCGTGGGATGACTAGCTCTTTATCTAAAACAGAGACTTTCGAACTTACTAAAATAATTTGGGAAATTTCTCAGACAATAGAAAAAGCAGGCGCCAGTTATATTTTTTTTGATTTACCAGTAATTGAGTCTATAGAAAGAAATTATTTAATTATTCCAGCATTATTAAATTCAAACATTATTATTGGAGTTGTTGATTGCAAAAAAACAAAATACCAAGAAATATCAAAGGAGATCGAGAACCTTTTATCATTTGTATCAGAATATAATATGATAGCTACTCCTAAATTAGCTTTAAATGGAGTCATATTCAACCAAATATCAGAAAAAGTTCTTTCAAGTAAATGGCTTGAGAGAGTCACTGAAGAATTCTCATTAAAAGTATATGGGAAGATTAGTGAAGATAAACAATTTTTCAAGGTGACCAGCCAGTATCAAATTCCTACAATCGATTCTCTATTCAGCGAAATGAAATGTGCAAGAGATTTCCAATCTACTGCTGAAGTAATAGTTGATGATCTTAAAGAGTCAGATACAATTCGGCAGGTTACCGAAAGTCAACAAGAATATCTAAAAGATAGAATTTATAGTTTTTAAAATAGAAATAGTACAATGAAGAAATCCTTCTGTTTTATTTTTCAAATAACTTTGTATTTCGTTATCAAGAACGAAATTCTTCTCTTAGACGAGATCTAAATCGCTCAATGTTAAAATCATCGTAAATTCGGATTCCAGATACCTCTCGTCGTACAGGTGATATTAAATTCGAAATTCTCTTTTGAAAGTTTAATACGTCTTCATCACGAGCGATTATATCTAGAAAACGATCACTATCTAGTTGAAATTGTTCCATTAATGCATTGATGCTTGGAGCATCTCTCAAATGAGTGATAATTTCATCTACAGACATACCAGTAATATAGCTTATTCTTCCAGCAATTTTTTCAATATTGGTTCCCGAAGCTATTCTGATTAAGTCTTCTGGAGATAATTGTTTTCCCGTCAGATCATATATACTTTGGCCAAGTCGATCCAAATCATCAGCTTCAGTCATGACAGAACTAAGGTCTGCAGGAGCCAGCGTAATCCCTTCCCGTTGCAAAGCCATTTCTAAAGCCAATTGATCAGTAAAAAAGCGACCCCGGAATTTATCAGCAAGATTTTTTAGATGATATGCTTGGGACATAATATAGACCCCTAGAAAAGACATTAAAAGAGCAAGGGTGATGAAGAATCCTATCCACTTGAGTGTATCAAATACTTGACGATCATAAGTGTATTTCAAAACATTAGTTGTCCCTAGAACACTAGTAGTTTGAATTCTAGTCTCATAACCACTAGAAATAATTGTCGTAATAATAGTTTCATTTTGCACAACAGTAACCGTTTGATTTACAAATTTGGTCTCAATAGTGACATTTTGTGTTGTTACACGATAATCTAGAGAGACATCTTGAGCAACAGCATCATAGTAACCCTCAGAACAGTTGACCTTGAAATAAATAGTGCCTTGAAGAAGTGTAGGTTCAAGAAAGGTGAGATTGAAGAGAAATGAAATTGTTTCGTTGGTGGTTATGTTCTCAACAATAGGAGGATTCCAACTACTACTCACATTGAAATCGGTGAAGTTAGCAATTACATAAGGGGTAATATTATGATAAGTATAGAGTGGATTTTTATTGGTTACATTTACCGTGAAAAAAACCGATTGATTACTAAAAATACCATTTTCTTTTAAATCAGCCAATTTGAACGAGATATAACTTGGAAATGGTTGTGTATCGCCCTCAAATGTAAAATCGTATGAAATAGTAGAACTTAAGGGAGACGGATCTTTAGATTCATTGAAAGTCGTTGAATTAAACTGTGTGATAGATTCAATAAAAATAGGGGGATTATAAGACGATAGTCGCCCCTTGATAAGTTCTCCAGGGCTTGGGATATTAATCCAAGATATGTTAAAATGCCAAATTCCAATCATGGGGAAGTCTAGAATAATAGTTTTTGGTTGTTGAAGCGTAATAGGTATAATATTTTCACTGATATTGGAAGTAATATCAATCACAGTCCCATTAGGATCAATAACAGTTAAATTAAAATCAACTGTAGAATCATTCCAATTTAAATCCCATTTAAGTCTTCTAATATCCTTAGTAACATTAAATGAGAATAAATGATGATGACCATTTCCCACGATGGTAGTATAATTTATTTTAACTGCAGTCCAGCCAGAAGCTTCATCTCTTGCTCTTATAAACGCTTCTGTAAGATTAAAAGTATCATCCCCATCAAAATATTTACCACCTGTTCCATTCTCTGGATTTTCTGAAATTTGCAGTAATAATTCTTCCGCAGAAGGATTAGTTAACATTCCAATTGAATAGATTTTCACATCATTGGCTCTAGCTTGCAGAATTGGATTGGGAGAATTTGGACCATATTCTCTAGCTGTGTAATAGTTTGGTGAATCGATTGGTTGAAGTTTTAAAAAGCCAGTATAATTATTATTATCATATACATCAACTCCCCATGGCCCAGTATTATGCTCACCATCTGTAAGAAGTAAAATAAATTTCAAGGATGGAGTAACCCTTGGATTATCAAGGAGTATATCTAAGGAGTAATTCAGGCCTGCCCAGATGTCTGTCCAATAATCGTTAAAACTAGTTTTTGCTTGAAGCTCATCCGTTTTATTACGAAGAGCTTCTAGATGAGCACTATCATCAATGAAATCCAATCCAACTTCAACAGTAGAGTCATTATACCAATCTGAATCTCGTGAGCCATAATAGGTCACTAATGCAACCCGATCTTGAGTAATATTTTCTGAGCGTTCAAGGACATTTAAAAAATTATGAATCGCAGCTTTAGTCATATCCATTCTAGCTTGATCCATACTACCAGAAAGGTCAATGCAGAGAACCGCATCCATACCTATAAGAGGAGGAGCAGGTTGTGGTTCAAGAAAAATACTACCACCCTCAGTGATATTAACTCCAATCGTTTCATTAACTACTACTAATTCCGTGATATTTTCCTCTACTTGAATAGTTTGATTAGTTTCTATCGGTATCTCCACTGAAACATTAACAGGGATTTCAACTGGAATTGGAATCTCTTTTACTATGTTGTGTGGAATTTCTTCAGTAACCTCGATGGGGGGTAATGATGTGAATGCGAAAAGAGGTAATGTAATCATTGATACCACAATTAGAGCGACTGTACGGCGATGTTGCTTAATTGCCTCCCAATAATAACTTCGATTCTGAAGTTGAATAGGACCTGGCATTAATTCACCAGTTAATGAAGGTTGTAATCTTTTCAATCTTAACGATATTTAATTCCTCTTTTGAATTATAACCACTTTATTATCAATGATCATGAAGGAACAACCTAAAATAACTTTGTACTAGTAATCGAAGTATCAATAGAAAGCTGAAAAGGCAAATAGCAGGATACAGCATTTATGAGTAAGATATTCTTTAAGCATTTTACTTACGCCTTTAGAATTATAAGTATACACCTGAAACAAAAAGTGAAGGTAACGAAAATTTATCAGGAGTTTTTAATATGACGAAAGAGCCAATGGCTGAACCTACTACAGTGGAGAAGTGTATAAATCAAGGAACTATCAATTATCGGAAAGGAGATATTAGCAAAGCCATTGAAAACTTTCTACGTGCTCTAACTATTGATCCCAATAATGCTGCTGCACATTTTGGGTTAGGTAACTCTTATTATGTACAAAAAGAATGGGAAAAAGCCATTAAGTACTATACTAATTCATTAAAGATTAATCCTCAAGCTGCATCAATTTGGTCGAATCTAGGCATCGTGTTCTTAGAACTCGGGGAGATAAAAAAAGCTAAGGAAGCATTTGCAAAAGCAATTGAAATAAAACCTGATTATGCACCAAGTTGGTATAACTTAGCTAGACTTTATGAGAATGTAGACGCAGATAAAGCAATAGAAACCTATCAAAAAGCCCTCCAGCTGAATCCAAATTATACTTCTGTACAATATAATCTGGGCCTCTTATATTATAATCGTGGTAAGTTCAATGAAGCCATAGAATACTATGAGAAAGCTTTAGAAAGTGATCCGCATCATTCAAAGGCTTGGATAAACCTGGGGGTTGTTTGGCGCGAGCTAGGAGAAATAAACAAAGCTATTTCAACTTATGAAAGAGCTGTAGAGACCCTTCTAGAACATCCTAGACTATGGTTCGCTCTAGGTAATCTATATTATGAAAGGGGGTTAGAGAACGATTTGATTAACGCGATCACGTCATACTCGAAAGGATTAGAACTAGCTCCAGATGAAGCATCAGCTTGGTCAGATTTGGGCAGCGTTTATTACAAGATCGGTGACTTAGATACAGCAATTACTAATTTTCAAAGAGCTCTAACCGTTGATCCTAAATATTTCAAAGCGTGGTTTAATCTCGGAAATGTGTATTATAAAAAATACCTTGAAGAAGCAGTATTAGAGGATGATGTTCCTGAATACAAGAGTTATGCATTGTGGTGTTTTCATAAAGGGACTGAATTGGGAGATAAAGATTCACTCCATAATGAACAAACATTATTAAAACAAGGAGTCGAAGCAAAAGAACCACCACTTTTTACGGAAGATCGATCAGATGTGGGGGATCAATAGATTGAAAGTAGGAAATGAATTGATGGATATAATGGAGAGGTTTGAGTCAAATAAGAGAGAATCTTATGAGTTTATACCTCCTTAAGATTAAATCCCTTCCGTTTGAAGAATTAATACATTTTCTTTGTATTTGTTTCGGTACCTAATTATGTTACCCCATACCCATTAGTATGTTCTCTTATGAGCCGACAATATTAATAAAATCGGATATTATGCAACCAGAAGAATACTTTCGGCTTGATAAATCCGTTTTGATTCCAAACAAGTACTATCGCGAAAGTTACAAGTTGAGTCTAACCCAAAGCAAAAGGAAAAAATAAAAGGATTATATCTCACCTTAGACACATTCTTAGGCCCTTCTTTCAGTTCCATTGATCCTAAAAAGGACTTTACCGAATCATAGATGAAGGATTCTCACACATCACGAGTTACCAAGAGTGACATGCCCAATCCACCACCACCACAGAGAGTACTAAGTCCTAGGGAATTCTGACGTTTTATCATTTCGTGGAGTAAGGTTACTACTATTCGTGCCCCAGTACAACCCACAGGGTGTCCTAATCCTATTCCTGAACCGTTAACATTAGTTATACTTCGATCTAAACTTAATTCTCGTTCTGCTGCGAGATAAGTAGCTGCAAATGCTTCATTGACCTCAATCAATTGGACATCATCAAGAGTGTAATCCTTTACTTTTGAAAATAGGTTTTTTGTGGCTGGTATTGGACCTAGGCCCATAAGGTCTGGATCAACTCCTCCAATACCATAATCGATAATCTTAGCTAACGGTTTAATCCCTAGTTCATCTGCTTTCGTTTGACTCATAATAACTACTGCAGCAGCTCCATCATTAATACCAGAAGAATTACCTGCTGTTACAACGCCACCATCTGGTTTGAATACAGGTTTCATTTTTCCTAAATCTTCCATTGTATATTCACGAGGATGTTCATCTGAATCAAAAGTTTGGGTTCCTTTTCTAGTTTTTAATTCAATAGGTACAATTTCATTCTTGAATCGTCCTGATTTGTTCGCTTTAAGACTATTAGTATGGGAGCGTAACGCTACTTCGTCTAATTCTTCTCGTGTAAGCTTAAATTCTTCAGCAAGGATTTCAGCTGTCACACCCATTAATTTATCTCCTCCTGCTTTCAATCCCTCCATGACACCATCGACTAACTTTGTATCGAAATACCTATGTCCCCAACGGAGATCATACGAAAGATATGGGATTGTTGACATACTTTCTACCCCTCCTGCAAGAACAATTTCATGAGTATTATCACTACGAATTTGATGCATCCCTGATACTATTGCTTCCATAGCAGATGTACACACACGATTCAATGTAACTGCTGGAATTTCCTTCGGAATATTAGCTCTTAAAGCAGCTATTCGAGTAACGTTCATGTATCGGTTATCTTCAACACAACATCCGAATCGGACATCGTTTACTTGATCTACAAAATTGGGAATTCCAACTCGATCAATAGCTGCCTCCATTGCTACAGCTGCTAAGTCTGGAGCCTGAAAATCCTTAAGAGCTCCACCAAAATCACCAATAGCAGTTCTAACCGCCGAAACAATAACTATATCATCTAGTTGAGTCATAATATCAACATCTTATCTTAATAGGTAGAAAAAAGGGAACTTGGGTGTTATTCAGTATAAAGCCTAATATCAATACTATGCCTTATTACTAACCCCAAGTAGTGCAGCACAAGTTGGAGCTAAAGCCCAGAATAATCCTGAAAAGTACTGATCAACAAGATTTCCAGGTACAGCAGGATCCAGAGTTATAACCTCAGCATTACCTTGTAAAAGACTCCACAAAATATAACCAATAATGACTGCTAACGAAGAGACTAACCAAACTATTAGGAAAAACAGTGATAAAATACCAATTTTTTCTCCATCCTCAAGCCAACGGGTTGATCCCCAGTAAGTTAGAAAGACAATTACAAACCAACCAATGGCAAAAACTAATCTATTTATACGTTCTTGCGTTAGAAAGTCGAGCTGAAGATCCGCTAGAACATCGGCTAGAATACTTGAAATAAAGAGTGCAGCAATGTAACCCACAATCACAAATACAAATGTACCAACATAAACAGCCATTTTTTCTGAACCTTTCATTTTATACAACCTTCAATTAAGTTAATACTATTTAAATGAGTGTATAACGCTCCTAAATAGGGTAATTTATTAATATTCCCTTTTTTTATTAAGGATTGATTATTAATGGAAGAATGTCTAAGAAATATATGCGAAATAGTTCTATCTGTTATTAAGCGAAAGTTTTGCATATTTAAAGAAGAATTATGAGATAATAATTAGAATATTCTCTTTGCTTTAAGAAAAAGAATTATTAGATTTCAAAGAAAAATAAATTGTTTTTGCTAAAAAAAACTAATGTCTCCAACATCTATATTTATGTTGAATCCTTACGATCCATTTTTACATGATTTTAATCTTCATAAAGTATCATTCAAGACAGAATAGCGCAATCTCAACATATTAGCATACTAATTTAAGAGGGAAAAATTAATAATACATTACAGGGTATTTCTTTTGAAGCTATTTACTTGGTGTGGTTAATGCTTGAAGACGACGCAGAGATCATGGATCGTTTACAGCAAATTGAACGGATACTTCGGGAGGTTCAAAGCCGAATTCCTGATCTTGAAGGATTAGCAGTAGTTACTAGAGACGGACTCCCAATTGCCAGTGCACTCTATACCAACACTGATGAAGATCGAATTTCTGCTATGACCGCGGCCAGTCTTTCTCTTTCAGAACGCGTGGTACTAGAATTAGAAAGGGGTATCATGGAACAATTGATAATAACAGGTTCTAATGGATTAGTTATTATCCGTGACGCTGGGGAACATGCAGTTTTAGTGGGGATTGCAAGAGTAGATGCAAAATTAGGATTAGTTTTGCTTGACATGAAGAGAGCTGCCAAGAAACTCTCTAATATGATTTAAGCTTCCAAAAACCAGCCAATTCTTAGAAAAATAATTCTCTTTTTCTATATAACTTGATGTAAGGATATTTATTCAAATAGTTTCGTCAGAAATCCCTAGATTAACAGCTATCTGAGCAACACAAGCTTCAAGAGTGACTAAGGATGTATATTCAAATTTGGGGAGATACATTTCATGATGCAACAAATGAAGGTTTTCAGGATTCATTTCTTCTTCTCTCCCATGTAAAACTATAAACTCATCTGATTCCAATGCAAGTTGAGATTTAGCGAAAGAAGTAATACTGAATACCATCATCTGACTTGCTTTTGCATTTTTAACGATATTTAATGTTGAGGACGAAACACCGCTGCCTGATATTACTATCAATATGTCTCCCTTACGACGAAAACGCCAATCATTAAATGAATGAATATTCATACCCAAAGATCGGAATCGTGATATACATGTTAAAGCGATAATCTCACATAGTCCAATCCCAAAGAAGAATACTTTTGCATCAGTTTTACTACAATAATCACTTAACAGATTAATAAAATGAGAAACTTTAGGATTTACCTTTAGATCATCAAAAGTTTGCTCTGCAGCTCTTAAGATTTCCGTCGTTCCTTCATTAAATCCGTTGGTACACGAACCTTTAAAAACTCCATTGATGACTCCTAAACCAATGACTATTGAAGTTAATTCAAAAATGGTCCCCAAAGGTGACAATGGGGCCCGTTTACGACTAAAAGGATAGATATCATCTTCTGGTTCATAACCTAGAGGATTTTGAATTATGATATCAGATAATTTTGCAACTTTGGAATCAGAAATCCCAGTAAAGGTTAACACCTTACACTTTTTCCGAATACCTTCTTCAACTATTGCTGTTGTAAGTTTTGTCCAACCAGAACCTGTAATTGCTATGATAACATCGCCCTTGTTAAAAGGTTGAACAAAATTTTCGTTTAGATAAAATATACGATTAGAAAAACCAATATCCTTTAAACATTCACCAAGAATCATTCCAACCTGATTGGAACGTCCTACCCCTACTATATGAATTTGTTGATCTTTATTTTCAAGAGCATCAGAAAGAGTCTGACAAAAAATTGCAAGATTACGTGGATCTTGACTTATTGTATTAACTGAATGTTTTGCTGTTCGAATCAATAATTGAAAAGCTGAATTAAAAGCAGCTATTTTCTGTCCAGAACTTGAAGCCATTTTTCTCACTCAAAACTTAATTCCTGCTTTAATGTGATTCGTACTGAATGTAGAGGTTCATAAATATTCAAGCTATACGTTCTAGGAGTACTGATTCGATTATAACTGGTCTTAGTTTAGCTATTAATCCTCTAACCTCATCTAAAGCAGATTCAGAAGATGCATATACTCGAAATACCACTTCCCCTTTCCGAACGGACTCTTTCTTAGCTAAAATCTCAATTCCAGCACAAGGATCTCGGGGGGCTCCAGCAGTTCGGGCAATTTCTTTTAAGGCATAAGTTGACCAAGTATGAGGCCATCCATCAGATGGAGCTTTATATTCCAATACAGGACGATCCTCTAGCCTTTGAGTGAGGCTTTCAGGGGTCACACTTGGATCTCCACCTTGAGCTTCTATTATTTCACGCATTTTTGTTAAAGCTTTACCATTACTTAACAATTCTGATGCATATTGCTTTCCAAAACCTCTAGGAGTCATACCAGCTAATTCAAAGACTATTCCAGATAACTCACAGCTTTTTTCAACTAATGAGGTTGGTCCCTTTCCTTCTAATGCATCAAGAGCTTCTTTCGCTTCTAACAATGGACCGATTGTGTGTCCCACAGGGACAGCTGCATATGTTAAAGCTGCCTCTGTTTTGATACCTAGACGATCAGCTAGGTCCACAAATTGTCTGGCTAACACTCGACCCTCCTCCTCAGTTTTAACCTTTTCAGTACCAATTGGTACATCTAGAACTAAGAAGTCAACACCCATAGCTATTTTCTTTGCCAAGATCCCTGCAAACATAAGACTTACAGGATCAATTCCTAAGGGAAAAGCTGCATTTTGAATAATTTTATCGACTACAGGTGCAATACCCATTTCACTACCTGTAACAATACAACCTTTTGTTTTATTGACAATTTCAATAACTTCATCTGCCTTTATTTCAACAGGGGCAAGAACACCCATTGTGTCAGCAGTACCACTTGCAGAGGTGATCGCATGAGTAGAAGTTTTAGGAATTAAAAGACCCGCAGCTGCTAATATTGGAACAATCAATAAAGTTATTTTATTACCTGGCACCCCTCCTAGACTATGTTTAGCAAACGTAGGGCCAGTAAAATCGAAAATCCTTCCCGATTCGGCAAAAGAGCGGGCCATAGCCTCAATTTCATCTAATGAATATTGGGTGAAATGTTGTGACAATACAAAAGCAGTACCATGATGACTTGAAATGTTTGAATCCATAAATCCTTGAGTAATCTGATCTATGTCCTCTTTATTTAAAATTTTCGTATTATCTTTAACTTTATCTAATATAAGTCTATGTGCGCTAGTATTATAAGACTGCTTCTTGTCTATTCCCTTTGATGTCACTTCATCACATCCTAGAATCCTTCAGGATTTGTCCTTCATGAATTATCTTTCTTTTTCAGAATTAATAACATAAATACTGAATATGATCTGTTTAAATATATCTTGGACTTTAGATAAACATATTCAAACTGTGAGTTTATTATTAACCTATCTCCACATCCATTTAAATGTTTATACACTAAGAAAAACTAGCCTAATCCGTACAGTCGAGAAAAACCCAAAATTTTGTTGAAGAGATAGAGAAGTAAGACTAAACTCGACCTATCAACATACCTTCAATTGTAATTGGATTTAATTTAGCAAATTTTCCTTCAGCTGCAGATAGACGGGATTCAGAAGAAGAATGAATGCGAATAAGTGATTCTCCACGTTTCACAGCATCTTTCTTTTTCAAAAAGTATATTCCGGCACCTTTATCTTTGGGGCATCCTGCAGTTCGTGCGATTTCAGCAATTTTAATATTATCAATTTCGACTATCCAGCCTGAACTAGGACTTAAAATTTCACAATAGTGTTCTCCCACTGGAATATCATCAGGTTTTATGTTTTTATCACCACTTTGAGCCTCAAGAATCTCGAGAAACTTTTCTAAGGCCTCTCCTTTGTAAAGAATTTGTTTAGCTAACTCTCGTCCCTGACCTCGAAGCGCTCTACCAGCCATTTCAAGTAAGATTCCTGATAATTCACAAGATTTTTCTACAAGCGAGGAAGGCCCTTCTCTAGGATTCATCAATGTATTTAATGCTTCCCGTGCCTCTAATCCTGAGCCAACGCTATGACCAACTGGGTGTGCCCCAAAAGTAATCCCACTTTCAACACGTATCCCTAATCTACGACCAAGTTCAGCAAAATCACGACCAAGGGCTTGTGCTGTACCAATATCTGCGATTTTCGTTCCATGTCCAGTAGGTAAATCCATCACAAGAAAATGAATACCTGTAGCCAACTTTTTTGACATGATAGAAGCAAGCATCATCGATGAAGGGTTGACTCCTAAAGGAAATTCAACATCTCTGATTAAAATATCGTCAGCAGGCGCCAAATTAAATCCTCCGCCCCAGACAATCATACCTCGTGTTTTCTGAGAAATTTCAACCAATTCTTCTGCAGTAAATACAACATCGCATCCGAAAGCTTCCATGGTATCAGCAGTTCCAGAAGGGCTTGTTATAGCGCGACTACTCGTCTTAGGTATTAGTAATCCTGCAGAAGCAATAATGGGAACAATTAGAAGGGAAACTTTATTTCCAGGTACCCCTCCTGTCGAATGTTTTCCGAAACATGTCTCTTGACCAAAATCTATCATCTCTCCTGTTTGTGCCATTGCTCTAGATAGTTCCTCTACCTCATCCATGTTAAAGGGGTCAAATACTTGGGAAAGTACAAATGCAGTTTTTTCTAATTGACTAAGCCTGTGATGTGCAATATCATTAACGATCATAGCAATTTCATTCTGCTTAAAAGCACGTTTTTGAACCATACGCTTTCTCAGTAACCAATAACTATCTGGTGGTGTTCTACTTAATGGAAGAACTTGGATTTTATTTCCTTCTTCTATTTCGAGTTCATTCAACATGTCATCTGAAACCCAAATTTCTTCTAGTGGAAGATGATCAGATAATACGATATGCTCTGTGAAGACGGTGCGTGTTTCACTTATTAATTGTACCTGCGGATTTTTAAAAGCCCCTTTGAATAATCCCGCTTCTGGAGAAAGAATGACTGTATTTTTAGGGAAGATCTGGGCTTTTTCAACTGTAAATTCAAAAATATCAGCAGGCTTTTTTATTGGGGGAAGGGTCATTTTAAGCACTTCTTTGATAGATCTGATTATATCTTAAACATTAGCTGCCCTTTTACAAAGGCCTAAAAAATTATTTGTAATTCATACCTTGATAGGAATATCTGGTGAAAACACTTGGTTGACTTATCAGACATTACCACATTGCTTTTTGACCTTGATAACACCCTCCTTTTATTCGATGATCAAGAATTCATGCAGATTTATGTAAAATTCATCCATCAGCACTTTGAAAAAGAAGAACCTGATCTGTTTAAATTCATGGAACTTTTTCTAGCTTCTACAAACAAAATGACTGAAAAAGAACCTCTTGAACTTGATAATCTTACGAAATTTGCTGTTGATTTTGAATCAAGGATCGGAGTTTCCCACTCGGAAATCGTGAACAGATTTAGATATTTCTATGAAACTGATTTTGAACAAGTATGCCGCATTATGAAAGCTCATCCAATTGCGAAAAGCCTTTTAACTCTTGCTTCAAAATATTTTTTGTTAGTTGCTGCAACTAATCCACTTTTTCCTGCTATAGCAAACGAAAAGCGAATGAGTATTGGAGGATTAGATATAGTTAATTGGTTTGAAATAACATCAGCAGATGATTATCATTTTGCTAAACCTCACCTTGAGTTCTATGAAGAACTTTTGAACCGAATCGGGAAAAAACCTTCGGAATGCATGATTATTGGTGATGACCCAATAAATGACATGGTTGCAGGAAAATTGGGAATAAAGACTTTTCTGGTTAAATCGAATGTTCGGGCTTTTGCCAGTATAATCAAGACACATCCAGATTATGAGAACCAAAATTTTCATACTGATTTTATAGGAACTCTGGAGGATCTTTACGAATCATTGAAACAGTACACAACATATAAATGATACTTCTACAAATTTATTTTCCATTGTTTAAAATAAAATTAAAATTATCATTTCTTTATAGATAAACTGATGTGATCTGTGGCATATTTTAACTCCCATAATACCCCCATTAGGAAATAATATCCACTTGAAGTCCCTATTCTCCTAATTTTACGAATCTCGTGTTCAAAACGAATCTTAACCTGATCATCGTAAAGAGGAGTCTTCAATAATTTAAGAAAAGTAATTAGATCAGACGGAAAGTTTTGTTTTAGAAATCTACGGCATAATCGTGCTGATTGGTTGGTTGTCAGTTTTTCAAAAGGAATTTGGGATAAAAATTCAAACTCTTTGCCTATTTGGGGATTCAAACAATAAATTGTGGCTAAAATTCCCAAAAAAATGTCATCAGATTCAGGTGTACTTCCACATCCATAACCTAAAATGGATGAGAGATTTTTTATTATCTTAGATATTGGTTCATCTATTAAGTTCGTAAGATTCTTGTGAAATTCCTTCAAAGGATTCTCGATTCTAATAAAAATTCTTTTTTCATTTGAAATAGGATATTGGAGTTTTAATAGAGAATTATGAGGGTTCTCCCCCTCCAGAGGCATCATTATGTTCTCTAAACATCGAATTTGTGTATATTTCAACGTTGAATCCTCATTTAATCTGTTAAAATCTTAATTTTTAAAAAAATCCTTTAGTTACTTTATAAATTAAGCTAAAATCACAGCAATTCAAGTTAATATTAAAAGAAATCGAAAGAGAAGAGTTAAATTTTATATTATATTGAGAGTTTCTACAATTATCAACGGTAGATAAGAAATGAAAGAGCTCATATCGGATAATTTAGAGAGGTTCATGAAATATTACCAGCAGACTCTCCTTAAACGATTCATTGTGGGGATTGTGGCAGGATTAACTCTTTGGTTTGGTATTTTCATTACAGTAATCATACTTGATCTTGTAATAAATGATATTATCTGGTGGGACACATTCCTAAACGATCTTCCTCTAATTGGAGCAATTTTAGCATTAATTGTATCATTACAAATTTGGGGATTATTACCTCAACCAGCTTCAACTGATGAACAAAATATTGAAATCGAAAGCTCTGACAGGAAATATATTGATTCAGAAGAAATAATATATGAAGATTCGTCAAGCTAAGGACATTAAGTGTATTTGATTTTAAATTTAGCCTTCATTAACAGCTTCTTGTTCATATTCTCTTTTATTGACATATGAAAGGATTGAGACGACACCAAAAAGAATTATAGCTCCTAAAATCTGCGTTGGAGTAAGTCCAAAACCAAGAAAAATGAAGTTAATAAAAATCGCTAATAAGGGAAATGAAAGCTCAGCTAAACCACCAACAGAAGCTTTTGACCATCTAAGACCAAAATAATAAAGAGCTAAAGGAATAATCCCACCAGTTAGAATTGCTGAATAGATAATGCATAAAATTCCAAGCATAGGTATACCAAGATCTGATTCAAAGAATTGAGGAAAAGTAGTGAATGATGCACTAAGAGCATTGAAGTTATCAGGTGTATAAGCGAAAACAAGAAAATTAAAGAATATTAATATTACTGCTCCTCCTATATATCTAAAAGTAGTTATATCCCAATAATCAGCCTTTTCTGTTAAAATCCGTCCAAAAACAGTGTTTGATCCCCAAAAGATTGCTGCAATTATTGAACATAGAGCGGCTAGAGCCTCAAAGCTCAAAGTGATCTGAAACGGATCTTCGAATGCGATTAAAAAAATCCCCGCGATTGAGAATAGTATCGCAATATAGTAGAACTTAGTAGGTCTTTCCTTTAATATAATCATTGCTACTAACAAAGTAATAAGTGGTTGACTTTTTTGAAGTAATATTGCTACTGTTGGATTTCCTAAAGCAAATGAAATGAGAAAAAAATACAATCCTAATCCTGATCCTAAGGAAACGAAAATAATACTTATCCATTCTCTTTTTTCAAAATGCCTCAATATAGAAATGAAATGATCTTTTCCACGACGCAATAAAATTAATGGTGTGATAATAAATGCTCCAATTATATGTTCTGTTGTTACAATAAAAGAGGAAAAACTACTTAATCCTAATGCTGTGGTAATATTTTTTGTTTCGGGATTCCACCAGAAATCTGGTGGTAATGCACTGAAAAGCATGGGATATCTAACAGGAGCATCGAATGCTCGCATCGCATTAGCAGTAGCCACAATTGTTGGTCCTACAAGGGCCTCTTTCCGTCTTTTAGGATCCATAATAATACCTTCTTAGAACTAAGCGTTTCTATTGGCTTAAAAGACAAGTGATAAACCACATAGGAACATTTCTACATTTGGTTCGGTTTCTACTATAAATGTTATTATTATATCCAAGAATGAGTATTGTCAATAAAAATGTTTTATTAATTCAAACGCAGGATTAAAGCTATCATAGTATGCTTTATAAGGTAATATGTTCTAAGATTACGCAATTCATTATTATAATATGGAATTTAACTATAATAATATTCAGAATGTTATCGAATAAGTATTAAGTCTCAAAAGGAATCTTTAAGCCTATAGGATATAATCTTAGGAATCATAATATTAATAAAAAGGCACTTATTTTTTAATAAAATGTCATTCAAAATCTTTACGAAGATTTTCAAGAAGTTAAAATAGGATAAATAATCAGTATTTTTTTTTACCAAACGGGTGAATACAGGATTGCCATCTAAGGATTTAACTTTTAAAGCTCCTTCTTGGGATGATATTGAATTAATAACTGTTAAACTTTACAAATTAGTTAGAAAAGATGGATTTTTTCCTGACATTATTGCTGGGATAAGTCGTGGGGGATTAGTTCCAGCAAGAATTATCAGTGATCTCTTCCTATGTGAGTTTGAAAAGCCCACTCTTGCAATTATGCAGATTGGGTTTTATTCTGGTGTTGGAAAAACACAGAAGGAACCAATTATTTATCAGGATCTTCCAGGACACATTCATGGTAAAAAAATTTTACTTATAGACGATGTTGCTGATAGTGGGGTTTCTCTAGATTTTGCAATGAAGTATTTAAATATGAAAAAACCTCAAGAGGTAAGAATAGGGACTCTATATTACAAACCATGGAGTACAGTCAAACCTCAATATTTTGTAGAGGAAACAGAAAGCTGGATCATTTTTCCCCATGAACGATATGAATTCATGGCAGAACAATTAAAGAAGAGAAAGATGGATGCCATTAAAGCCAAAAGGTTTTTCTTGGAGGAAGCAGGTATTCCTGAATATTCAATTGAACAATTCCTTAAAATTATAGAACCAATATGAATTGACTATTTTATTTAGAATATTATTTAATTTTCACCTATTTTTCCTTCTATCTCCTCGATAACCAAATCCACAACTTCTCGAGCTAATCCAATGTAATTTCGTGGGTCTAACATCTCATCTATTTCTTTGTTGCTAAATAATTTTCCAATTTGGTTGTGATTTTTCACTGCGACTTTGAAATTATCTTCTTTTGTAAGATCGCGCAAAATTTCATGAGCTTTTTGCCTACCCATCGAAATCGTGAGTTCTATCAATAACCTTTCGCTACATTGACGCCCATCCAAGAAGAATAAGTTTCTCTTAACATTTTCTTCGTTGATGGTTAATCTATTGAGAATTTCTTTCATTTCTATCAATAAGAAATCTGTTAAAGTAATAAGTTGTGGTAAAATTAATCGTTCAGTGCTTGAATTAGACATATCCCTCTCATGTTCTAATGAAATGTTCTCCAAAGTTGATACAGAAAGAGAACGGAGATATCGGGCGATCCCACACACTCTTTCTAGCTTCCAAGGATTCCTCTTTTGTGGCATTGTAGAAGAACCAACTTGTTTTTCACCAAATTCTTCAATAACTTCACCAATTTCAGTACGTTGAAGGTTTCTTAGCTCTTTAGCTAATTTATCGAGTACAGCTACAATTTCAAGAACAACTGATACAAAATGAAAATATACAAGTCTAGGAACTACCTGAGTTGTAATAAGGAGGTGTTTTAACCCTAATTCTTGCATTACTACATTTTCAATCTCTTTTGTCCCATGTGCAGCGTAAGTACCTATTGCACCAGATAGCTTACCGTAAATATTAGCACTAATCAAGTTATCTCTAGCCAGGAAAATCTCATTTAGAAAATTAGCAAATTTAAAACCATATGTTGTTGGGATTGCGTGTTTTCCATGGGTTCGACCAATACATACAAGATCTCGATAATATCTAGCCAGATGGATCAGAATTCGTAATAAATCATCAATATGTATGAGAAGAATATTTTTTGCTTCTTTTAACTGTAATGCTGTTACTGTATCTTGAATATCACTAGAAGTAACTCCCAAATGAATAAATTGGCCGTATTTTGGGCATGCTTCTGTGGCAGCTAATACAACACTGTAAAGGTCATGTTGGGTATCTTTTTCTATTTCTTTCACTCTTTTCAGCGATACATTTTCAGGTTGGGCAAATTGTACAATTTCTTCAGCTGCTTCCAGTGGAATCTTACCATATTCAGCATTAGCTCTAGCCAGTACTCGTTCAACAAGAAGCTGGAGTTCTAATTGCTTTTCTTCTTCAAAAATATCAGCAATCGAGGTTTTATAACGTTTATAAGGAAAAGATGTCATTTTAGTGGCCACAACAATTGTTTTTCTAACGTTTCATTCGCAAAACCTGCTATTTGAAATCGAATGAAAATAGTGAGAAACTGCACATAAATTTTTTTATAAGCTAATAAAGTTGATAATTTTGAAATAATCGATAAAAAATGAACGGAGTTTTAAAAAATATGACATGTGACGTCGTTGTCGGTGGTTTTTGGGGAGATGAAGGCAAAGGAAAGATTATTAGCTATCTTGTAAATAAACGGCAAGCTAAGGTTGTAGCTAAGGGAGGTGTCGGACCTAATGCAGGCCACACTATAGTAATTAAGGGTAAAGAGTACAAACTTCGGATGGTTCCATCTGGAATTGGTGGTTCGCATGTTGAAAAACTTCTTATTGGTCCTGGTGTACTTGTTAATCCTGAGGTTTTTCTTAAAGAAATTGAGCTTACAGGAACTAAAGGAATATCGTTCGTTGATCCACAATGCGGAATTATAAGCCCTAAACATATTGAAATTGATAAAACAGACAAATATTTAACCCAAACAGTCGGAACATCTGGAGCTGGGACAGGACCAGCCAATCAAGATCGTGTACGTCGCGTATTGAAGATAGCTCGCGATATAGGCAAATTAAAACCATATCTTATTGATGTCCCTCAAGAGGTGAATAAAACAATTAATAATAAGGAACCTGCACTAATTGAAGGAACACAAGCTACCCATTTATCTCTATTTCACGGAACTTATCCTTTTGTAACTTCAAAAGACGTGACAGCTTCCTCTATTTGTGCAGATGTGGGAGTAGGGCCGACTAAGATCACTGATGTAGTTCTCGTTTTTAAAGCCTATGTCACTCGTGTGGGTGAAGGACCTCTACCTAACCAATTATCTGAGGAGGAAACTCGGAGAAAAGGTTGGACCGAATATGGTACGGTTACAGGACGGTTACGTAGAGCTGCACCCTTTAATATAGATCTCGCAAAAAGAAGTATTATGTTGAACGGCGCTACAAAACTTGCTTTAACAAAATTAGATATCGTATATCCTAATGAGGCTGGGAAACGTCACTATGATGATTTAGAAGTTGAAACTAAGAAATGGATAAGTGGAATTGAAGAAGAACTAAACATGAAATTTCATTTTATTGGAACTGGACCTTCAGATATTGATATCATTGACCGTGAATAATTTACGAAATTAGGCATTTACCATTTTCGATGAACATTTATGGCTTTTTTAGAAAAATCGTTAAGAAGGTTGAATTATAATGAGTGAAGAAACAGTTGAAGTAGTGGCGGTAGGCCCACATCCTGACGATGTTGAGCTAGGAATCGGAGGTACTATAGCAAAATTATCTAAGACTGGCTTTAAAACTGGTATAATTGACTTAACTAATGCGGAACCAACACCAAAAAATGAAAAATATCGGTCTCCTGATGATTTTGATTCTGATTATGCTGAAAGAAGGTTAAAAGAAGCAAAACAGGCCGCTCGTATCCTAGGCGCGGAGAGAATTACCCTAGATCTTCCGAATCGTAAGCTTTTTGATACTTTTGAAGCACGATGTAAGTTAGCTACTGTTTTCCGAAAATGGCGTCCGAAGGTAGTGATTTCCATGTATGGGAAAACTTTAATGGCCTCTCCTGACCATTTTCAGGCACAACAAATAGTAGAAGCAGCAATATTTTATTCAAGGCTTACAAAGTGGGATAAATACTTTGATAATCTTCCCGTACATCGTATCAATTCATTATTATATTTTCCAGTACGATTCATTGATTTACACCCTGAAGGGTATACCTCTTTTTTCACAGATATTACAAACTATGTAGATCTCAAGGAAAAAGCAATCTTAGTTTATAAATCTCAGGGTTTTGTACCAAGTAAAACAACACAAATTTCGCATTTTCCTTCAATGCTACTAACTTGGAATAAGACCCTTGGATCTCGAATTGGTGTAGAGTATGCTGAACATCTTGTATCTCCCAGTCCACTCCGATGTGAAGACTTTGGGTATTTTTTGAATAAATGATTTTATCGTAAGCATAATTTTTAGGTAGTGAAGACCTCCCAACGACTTTTTGCTCTGTTAATTGCTTTTTCTTCCACTCCTTCCTTAAAAATGGCAATTATTGTTGTTTGTAAATGGGAAGAATTAGTTTCTGTCAGAGATAAACTTCCATTGACGCTATCCAAATAATACCACTGGTCATCATCAAGTTGAATAAATCCTTTCATCCTTCTAGTTTCTTTTGCTAATTCAGAAAAGTATTTTCGTGCTTTGTGAGAGTCTAATCCATGATCAGCACTCAAAAAAATATCAGTAGCGATTTTAGTAGTTGCACGCATATTTGGAAGGCTTTTCTGTGTAATAACTTGTTTTGAATATAGTTCCATTTTTTGATCTGGTGAAAGATTACCAAAACTTGTTTTTATGATTTTAATTCTTGGATTAATTGAAAGAAGTTTGTTTGTTATTCCTAAGACTCTCTCTGGAGTTACTAAATCAATTTTATTGATTATTGCCAAAGATGCATATTGAATTTGTTTCTCAATTATTTGAACTATATTAACCAAATGTAAAAAATGAAGCGAATCTATCAAACAAATTTTTCCAGAATATACATATATCTCCCCAATTTTCTCTCTAACTATCTGTAAATCTTTATCCATGCTAACAGGATCAGCAAGACCTGATGCTTCGATCAGTAGGATTTCTATTGGAGCTGTTGAAAACTGTATTAGTGCATTAATGAAATTATCATGTCGACATTGACAAAAAATTGAACCCCCATTGATTTCTATCAGTTCAAGATCTTTTTTCGGTAAAAGTAATCCATCAATCCCAATTTCTCCAAATTCATTCATTAGAACTCCACATTTTTGGGAAGAGAAAAGAGTTAATAGTTTTACAAGAAATGTTGTTTTTCCTGAACCTAGAAAGCCATTAATTAAAAAGAGTTGGATCTGTTTAGTTCGCATTAAAGAACTCTCTTTATTTCATTTATCAATTCTTCTTTATTAGGGATGATAGAGGACCATTTAACTTGTCCATTAATCAGAATACAAGGAAGGTGTTTAATTTGCAGTTTTTTAGCTCGTGCAACACTTTCTCGTCTAATAAATCTATGTTCTAGTAGCTCTATCCTATCGCCAAATTCTGTTTTTGCATCAAGAGCTGTAGCAAGCATATATCCACATGCTGCGCATACGGAGGAATCAATTGTAAATACTTCGATGAGGGGTTTGGGAAGATTATTATAATCGGGTAATTCAACATCAATATCTATTTCAGTCTGTTCATAATTTATTAAGGATTCCCCTATTAATTCAGGTTCTTTAATAGCTTGAAATGCTCCAATGACGTTATCGGGGGGGACATCATAGGGCATATCACATCCTGGTGCTATTATTAGATTCTTCTTTCCCACCAAATCAATTAAATTTACAACATATTTCATATTATCTTGTTGAGTGCCAAAAAGCATTACTGTAGTGAGAGGAATATTTCCCCCCAGTACAATATTTTTAGGTTTGACAATTTTCATTGCCTTTTCCATATCAATATTCTCATCTACAAACATCGAATCAGGTTTAGTTTGAGTAATTAATGACAAGTTCTTGGTGGCATCTCCACAAACGAAAAAAGAAGAGAACCGTTCTCTTTTCTTAATGTAATTAAAAATTCTTTTAAAATGAGCAAATAAAAATTCCTCGAATGTTTGTGGTGAAATCTGTGAAACAACAGGATCTACAATAGCGATAACATCCATCCCAGCTTCAATATAATAATCAGTTATTGTAAGACAGACTTTGGTAGTATACTCTAATAAATCATGGACGAGCTTTTTATTTTGAAAAAAATCTAAGTAAATATTAGTTCCGCGTAAATGGGATGCTAAGGTCAAAGGGCCAGTAGTCAAACCAAATAAAGCAGTTTTCTCTTGGACTTCAGCTTTGAATTTTTCCATCACATCGAGAATCATTGGAAGTCTCCCATCAGTTTTTTCGGGAAGTTTTGTCGGGA
>JBHLMN010000033.1:0-22994 GCA_048938105.1 Promethearchaeota archaeon | reverse complement strand
ATTACAGAATCTTCAGGAGTGATCTTTAAAACCTCAAGTAATATATTAAGTTCAGGCATGGTCATCATGTTATTTTGTCCAAGGTCTTTTCCATAAACCTGTTTCGTGATGTTTGCTAAAGTCTTGCTTAAGTTTAATATTTTGTAGATATCATTGTTATTTTTGTTAAGGAGGTTCTTTCGAGCCTTTTTTGCTAGATCTTTACCCTCATTTGTTAACTTGAAAATTGTTTCTTGTTGTTCTACTAATTTATTATCTAACAATTTTAAAATGGTCTCTTCATTAAATGTCATTGAGTCTAATTTTTCGCTAAAATAGAATCTTCCTCTCTTTTTTAAGGTCTCAATGTTAACATCTACTTTTTCTCCAGTTTCAATATCCTTAGGTTGTCGTTCAAAGCCTCTTAGAAGCATTAAAAATTGTTTTTCCGCAGTGGTCAATTCCATCCTTTTCACCTCTTATGGTATAAACACAATGGGTGTTTTTCTTTCGCATTCAAGCTTTTCGATCTTTTAATAGAAAATGTCAAAAATAATCCTTAAACAGTCCATTGATTTCAGGTAAATTTTATCAGAAGTTTTATAGAACAAAATTGATTGAAAAGTTGTCCAGTTTCTTTATGTCCTCAACTGAATATTTTTTGATTGATTTTGTTTTGCCAACAAAGTTGAAATAATGAATAACATCTTCTAATGCCTGTGAAGGTATTTTCAGTTCTTGGAACATCTGTTTATGTTTTGTTATTGTTTTCCAATTTATGTCTTCAAACCGTTATTTGGCGACATTCAATAAATATCCTAAAAACAATGAAGGGCTCAAAAAAGAAGTTGATTTAGGGTTAATAATGAAAGCTGTTTCTATATATCATTCTAAAAGACGTTTTTCACCTTTAAGGTCTCTTATTTCGGTAATCACTTGACTAGATTCCATACATCCAAGATATTCTCCTTTAGGATTTCTCAACGCATAATATTCGATTAAGACCTTTTCAATCTTGTCATTAATTTTCAAATCGATCCAGAACCTCGCTTTATCGCGTATATTATCTTTCATTTCTCGAATAATTTGCTCAACTTTATCTAAACTTTTCTTAGGATGACATTTTCTAACATCACGTCCTAAAACTTTTTCTGATCTCTTAAATAAACGTGTTTCATGCTTATTCCAAACCAAAACCTTATCATTTTTATCTAAAATTGAAAACTCAATTGGAATTGTTTCTAACATTGCTTCTAAGACATCAGAGGTAATTTTTCCTTTCATGGTTTTCACCTCTTTATACTGAGTTATTTTTTCCAGTTATATATCATTTTGAATTATTGATTGCTAATTTACACATTTTTAATATAACAGATATGAAATAACTACCATATTATTACTATATTTATTTTATGAAGATATTTGCAGGAATAGGTTTTCTACTTATTGATTGCAACAATGAATCGAATTCTAAGCCAGAATATGCCGAGATTCTTCTCAATAATTCCACCTGGTCTTGGCTATAAGGTAATCCCTCTTTTAAAACATATTCTAAAGCTTGATTTGATCGGTCTCCTGGCCATCGTGAGGCAGGTCCAAAATAATTTAGTTCATAATCCCTTATGAGATTAGTAACACGTTCTAGTGCTTCTTGTTTTGAATACTGATAATCAACAGCTTGAGCTTCAAATGTATGTGAAACTCTCTCGTCTGGATTGGAAGAAGTAGTTTTAACCTTTCGAATAGGGCCCCCTCCAAAAGAGTGTACTAGTTCAATCATTTTAAGGAGAGAATCACCCTTATATCCAGCAAGGCTGGATCCAAGTGGAAAAACACTCCCAATTAGTCCAGTTGGATTTATGAGATCTTTTGGGTCAAGTGTTGATTGATAATTTTTATCAGCAATATATTCTGGGATTTTAACTAATGATCCCTTGTTAAAAGCCTGAATTGAATAACTAATAGCTAATCTTGTTAAAGCCATATCTAAAGTGATAATACCCCCTTTATAAGGAACAGAAATTGCAATTGGATTAGTCCCTGTTCTTATTTCATTTCCTGCTCCTTTTGTATAATCAAGCTTTTCGGGGTCATCACCAAGCGGTTTAACACAGGCAGCAGTTGTACAGGACACAATTCCAATTAAATCCCTTTCCTCAGCAATTTTCTCACTCCATATTCCTGCAGCACCGAAATGATTTGCATTATTAACTACTACTTTCGCTAAGCCATATTTACGAGTATTAATTTTAAGGTGATCAATAGCTAGGGTAGATGATAATGGACCAGGAGATCCATTAGCATTTATTACTCTGATTGTTGGATATTTTTCATCACAAAATATCGGTGAGGAACTAGGATCAACATTAGCCAGTATTCCTTTTCTTGAAATTGCTTCAGGTAATCCCGTTGCGCCAGTAACACCGTGAGAAAAAATACCCCTTTTATCTGCCTCTACCAATGCAAATGCTACTGATTTTGCGGCTTCAATGGGATATCCATTAGTCTGTAAAGCAAGTTTTGTGAATTTATACACATCTTCCACATGGAAATGATCCCAATTCTGTTCCATATGATTTCTTCCTCACTATCATCAGCCGTAAAAATTCAAATTTTAATTTAGCGATAATTAACGAAAGAATTTCTTCATAACTTTGATTATTTGGCCTATACTATAGTCTATATCTTCGGTAGTAATTCCATAATGAGTTACAAGTCGTAATTTATTCTTTTTATGTAGAGATAAAACACCCTTATTCTCAAGTGCTCTGACTAATTTCTCCATTGGTGTTGTTACTGGACATTCGACCATAAGTATGTTGGTTTCAGGTATGTTTACCTTTATGGGAAGAGAAGGCTCCTTTAAACCTCTTGCTAATCGTTTCGCATTAATGTGATCTTCTTCAAGGCGCTTTATCCAATTCTCTTGTAATGCTATAAGACCCATCACAGCAATAATTCCCGCTTGACGCATACCTCCTCCAAGCATTTTACGGAATTTTCTTGCTTTGTCAATAAATTCCTGAGAACCGACGATAACTGATCCAATGGGGCATGAGAGCCCTTTAGAAAGACAAAAAGTCATACTATCAACGTGTTGGGTAAAGGCAGTAATAGGTAACTTCATTGAAACAACTGCATTAAAGATTCGAGCTCCATCCATGTGAATTTTCAAATTGTTATTCGTTTTAGCAAAGTTATTGAGATCCTTCAAATATGCAGGTGGAAGAACTGTTCCACCATGATTATTATGCGTATTTTCCACACACAATAAGGTTGTCCAAGGTTGATGATCATCATCTCTTGGGCGAATCAGTTGTTGTAAATCATCTAATGATACTATTCCTTTATTTGAAGAATATGGTCTTGGCATTAGTCCTCCCACTCGAGCAGCACTCCCCACCTCATAAAACAGAATGTGACTCATTGATTCAACTAATATTTCGTCTCCAGGAGAAGTTGAACTGAGTAAAGAAATTAGATTCCCTTGAGTACCAGATGTTACTAGCAATGCAGCTTCAAAACCTGTAATCTTGGCCGAAAGCTCTTCCAATTCATTGACGGTAGGATCTTCACGATATACATCATCACCAATTTGTGTATCATCTAGAGATCTCAAGGCGTCCCACATCTCAGGGGAAGGCTTAGTCACAGTATCAGATCTAAGATCAACTATATTGTTTTGCATGGTCTTTCACTTCCAATGATTCGGCTAGATGAGGCATGAGAAGAAATATCGCAAGGATAAAGAGGGGAATGAGTGCTAATTCAACTACTATGGAGACAATAAAGGGTGATTTTGAACTGTATAAATCCCACACGATTCCCCCAAGTATAGGTCCAATAATTGCGCCAAAATTTGTAAAAGTGGATTGAAATCCAAAAATCTTTCCCCGATGGCTTTTTGAAACACGACTAATAATATTACTTATGATTAATTCCCCTGTTGTAACTACGGTAACATCCATGATCAAAAGAACCGCAAAAATCCACAAATTGGAAGTATTAATGAGAGAGAAGGTAACAAGGGCTCCTAAACCACTTGCTATACTGATTCCTAGATAAGGATTGGTTCGATCAGCAATTTCTCCAAGTTTAGGAGCCAATAACATCGAAATGATTCCTGATGGAGCATAAGCTAATGCTGCTAATGTTGGATTATTTTCAATATTTTCAAGTAAATAAACATTCAGGAATGGTTTGGCAAGGGAACCATTAGTCGAACTCAAGAAGAGAACAATAAATAATAATCCTAGACCAATCAGTAGACCAGAAGGAATCCAATTTTGGGTTAAATCAATAGCTATAGATTCTTTCTCTGGATTCTCATCAAATTTGATTGATTCATCAACAAGTGTGAAGAAAAGCATTCCTGCTAATATATTTACTAAACCAAAAACAACTAAGGCACTGTAAATCAGAAATGAGTTGTTTGGAGCGATTTCTATTGCAATCAATAATATCCCAAAGCCAATAAATGCGCCAAAAAATGTACCAATTCCCTCTGCGGCATATTGTTTACCATAAGCATAAGAACGATTCTCAGCACTAGATTTTTCTGCTATTAAAGTTTCTAATGGAATCCAAAAGAATCCCGCCAAAAATCCAAGTGAAAACATACCTATAATTAATCCAAGAAGGGACTTTAGAATAATAGCCATATAAAGAACGAAGTAAGCTATGCCTCTACCAATGGAACCGATGAAAACTAATAATTTCTTAGACATTCGATCAGTAATTGCTCCCACAAATGGGGAGGAAATCATGTATCCAACAACAATAATAGAAAATATGACTCCCATATCTACTCCAGTAGCTTGCAGTTCTTGAGAAGCTACATAAGGAATTAAAAACTCAAGAAAGAAGAAACCTAAGGAATTAAATATGGTTATTTTGATCATTGAATTGAAATCACCAGTAACGCGCTTTTCATATATTCTATTTTCGATATTTACTGATGATTTCACCTATTTTTACACCAATTCAGGAGGGAAGTAAATTCAAATAAAATAATTATTATCATAGAATTAGACTAAGCTCGGGATTTCTGAAGCTTATATTTAACCGATATAATAGGGTGACGAACATAATGAGAAATATTAGGCGTAAAGAAAAAGCTATCACCAATATAGATGAAATGAAGGAAATCATTCTTGAAGCTCAATATATTACTATTGCTATGTGCATGGATAACCAACCTTATCTTGTTACTCTAAGTCATGGCTATTCTCCTGAAGAAGATGTAATTTTTTTCCACTGCGCAAATAAAGGGAAAAAAATCGATTATTTAAGGGCTAATAATGTTGTTTGGGGACAAGCAATAATCGATAAGGGGTATGCACAAGGAGCTTGTGATCATCTTTATGCTAGTACGCAATTTATGGGGAAAGTTACATTTCTAAAGGATCCAAAAGAGAAAGAAAAGGCTTTAATAAACATGATTCAGAAACTAGACAATGATCCTCAAACTATAATAGAAAAACAGCTTACTCAAAAATCAATGACACGAGTAAACATAGGAAGAATAGATATAGAATATATGACTGGGAAGAAACAAAACACTGTGGAAATCTCATTATAACAGAATTTATCCTAAAAAATTGATAGATTTGGCTTTGTAAAAGTCAGAATGGGGTTCGGGATATGAAATCCAGGATCTGTTCTGCGATTTCTTCTCCTTTCTCCTCCTGAAGAAAATGCCCAGCTTCTTTGATTACAATCTCTGGTTGGTTTTTTGCACTTGGAATAAGCTTCCAAAAGAATTGGTCCCCTCCTTTCGTTATAGGATCTCCATCTGAAAACATAATTAGAGCTGGTTTTCCCCATTTTTGAAGATTCTCTCTTGCTTGTAGCATTTCTATGACAACAGGATCATCAGGATGAATGGGGACAAGTAAGGGCCAAGCTCTCGCTCCAGCTTTAAATGTTTCATTTGGAAATGGGGCCTCATATGCCTTAATTATATCAGGTGTCAAAATCTCATTCTTAACCAAACCCATCCCTATTATTTGACCTATGGGTAGATTTGGTGTGTTCTCTACGAATTGTCGCCATGAAAGGAAAGCCTCATTTACAGCTCTACCAATAGGTAATCCAGTATTCATAATAACTAATCTAGAAAACTTTTCAGGAACCTCTCCTACCAAAGCGAGACCAATTAATCCCCCCCAGTCTTGGACAACTAAAGTGATCTGATATAAATCAAGAACTTGGATAAAATCAAGTAACATGGTTTTAAACACTTGAAATGTATATTCTTCTAGAGTTGTGAATTTATCTGACTTACCAAATCCAATGAAGTCGGGTGCAATCACACGATAACCTGCTTTAACGAAGATAGGAATCAATTTCCGATATAAATAAGACCATGTAGGCTCACCGTGCAAACAAAGTATAATTTCACCCTGACCTTCGTCTATATAGTGAACACGCATTCCATTCACTTCAATATAATGAGGAAGGAAAGGATAACCAGGTAAATTATCGAAATATTCTTCTGGAGTTCGAATGATAGGCATTTTTTGAACCATTACTAAAGCGAAGCAATAAATTATTAATTTTTTCCGCTTTTGCTACTCAAACCGAAACAGGATAGAATTTTTTTCAGTAAAAAACCTCAAGGGGTAATTAAAATGGTAGAAACAAAAGAAATTGCCTGGGATTTAACACTTATATTCAAAAGCAATGAAGAAATTCAGCAAACCATTGAAAAAGCTAAAACAGAAGCGAAAACGATTGAAAAAGATTATCGTGGGAAAATAGATTCAGTGAACATAACTGCTAATGATCTTCTTCGTTTGTTCGAACGAATGGAAACTTTAATGGTAAAATCAAAAGGATTATATGATTATGGGGAATTAAAGGTCAGTGCAGACCAGACAAACGAACAATCATTAGAATTATTAAATACAGTGAAAAATGTTTTACTAGAAATCAAGAAAAAAATCGCTTTTGTACAAATAGAGTTAGGGAAGCTTTTAGAAAGTAATGATGAATTTCTACAATCATCCATTTTAAAAAACTATAGACATTATATGGAAAAAACTCTTAGAAAACAAAAACATATCCTAACTGAAGTAGAAGAGCAATTAATTCTCGAGAAAGATATGAATGGGGTCATGGCTTGGTCACGATTTAGAGCAGAGTGGTTAGGTAAGAAACCATTTACAGCAATAATCGACAACAAAGAGAAGACTTTTTACTGGAGTGAAGCTCAAGGTTTAATGAGATCACCAGATAGAATTAATCGAAAGAATACCATTATTACAGTTATGGATGCTTTAAAAGAAGATGGAAGTATATTTGCAGCTTCATTACGCAGTATTTGCACGAATCATGTATTAATGGCAAAACGTCGAAAATATGACACAATGGCCTCTAGTTTAATCACTAATGATATATCCCAAGAAATGATTGATAATCTGTTTGCAGCAATAGAGGATAACCTAGATATCTTTCACGGAATTTTACTTCTAAAAGCTAAGATTTTAGGTACTGAAAAATTATTAGGGGAGGATCTTTGGGCACCTATTCCTCAACAGGAAGATGGATCGAAGAAAATAACTTGGAATGAGGCAAAAGAGATAGTATCCGAGATTCTAACTGATTTTGATGGCGAATTTGGAAAAATAACTGAAAAAATGTTCAAAGAAAATCATATTGATGCCTCTCCACGGAAGGGGAAACGAGGAGGAGCATTTTGTGACATGAATGATTACGCGAAAGAATGTTTCATCCTCCAATCCTATAATAATACATTCGATGATTTAAGTACATTAGCTCATGAGATGGGTCATGCCGTACATGGCTATTTAACCTTAGAAGCACAAACCCTGATTAATCGAGATATTTCTTACTGTATAGCTGAATGCGCCTCAGAATTCGTTCGATTTCTGTTAATCGATAAAATGAAAGAAGTCGTTGTTGACTCTCAAAAGAAGACAATATTATTTAACCACTTAGAAGAGTTAGCAATTATTGTTTTTGAGGTTGGATCACGAATGCAATTTGAGAAGAGTCTCTACAATGCTATTGAAGCAGGGGAATATCTTAACACTGAAAAAATATCAGAATTGTTTTTAAAGTCCCGAGCCGATTATTTTGGAGATGCCATTGAGTTTTTAACACAACAGAAGTATGATTGGATGTGGAAACCTCATTATTTCAGGATAGACTTACGATTTTATAATTATCCTTATGTATTCGCCGAATTAATTGTTCTGGCACTATATAATAAATTCAAAAATGAGGGGGATTCGTTTAAACCGAAATTTAAAGCCTTCCTCGCTGCCGGATCATCCAAATCACCACAAGAATTAGTTAAAGATATGGGTATGGATCTTACAACAAAAGAATTTTGGCAAATGGGATTGGATGAGATAAGAACCATTTTGAAAGACGTAAAAAGCTTATTCTGATCTCTTACTACTTTCTTTTCGGATTTGTAGACTGAACATCATAAATATAACTTCTTTTCTATAAGTGATAGTATCAGTAATTATATATAGGTGATAGTATCATTCATTACACGAGTTGAAATCGTTGAAAATTGATGAAGATGAACTTCAAAAATGGGAAACGGAATATAAGAAAGGCTTTAGTAAACCATTAGTTTTGTTTGCCTTGGCTGAAAAGCCAACATATCCTTATCAAGTGACAAAAACGATAAGTGGCAAAACTCGAGGCATGATTACTGTTGCAGGATCTAATATTTACCCTATTTTAAAGAAACTTGAAGAAATAGAGTTAATTTCAAGTGAAAAAGATCCTACTGAAAAGCGAATCTATAGTCTCACAGAGGGGGGAAAGGAGTTTTTAGTTGCTTTAAAGCAATCTTTAAAGAGTTTCTTAAATTTAATTGAAGAAGTGATTGATACTCACGATGAGATGAAATAAAATGGGTAAAAATATGAAACCAGATACAATTGATGGATATATTGACGAAGTACGTCGTTTAATCCCTTATTCCGTAGAAAAAATAGGAGATGCTATCAAAGATCTCCGGATAGACATTGAGGCAGCAATGGTTGATTCTGATACAAAATCTCCCTATGCAGTGTTTGGCTCCCCAAGAGAGGTGGCTCTGAATATTATGGCAAGTCATCCTGAATGTTATGATAGACGTGCAGGATGGTGGGTTCGCTTAGGAGCATATTTACTTGATTTGCTGATTGAAACAGTATTTTTAATAATATATTTAGGTACTGGATTTTTACTAATCATCACTTTTTTAATGCCTTTTGATGAACTAATGCAAGAATTTGAGAGCTGGGGGCAAGAATCATTTAATTTTCTTGAACTTTTTACACCTGAAAAGATTTTACTAATAATTTTAATCAGTTTTTTCACTATTACAACTGTTATGATTTTCGTAGGATATAACACGATCTTAGAATACTACTTTGGAGCCACTATTGGAAAAAAACTACTGAACCTTTTGGTAGTTGATCAGACAGGAATTCGAATCACTTGGAAACAAGCAATCATTAGAAATCTTTCAAAGCTCTTAGTCTCAGAAGAGATTTTGCCTTTCGACGTAGTTTTAGGCATGATTTTAGAAAAGCTTGATCCTGAAAAGACCCAGAAACAACGTGGTTTAGATATTTTAGCTGAAACAATTGTTGTCAAGCAATAGGAGACAGGAGAAAAGGAAATCGATGGGTCATTAAAGGTTGGTCTTGGTTTAATGAGAACTTTGCAAGGAGTTATACTAAGTGAGGAATACAATTCTAGTATACGCGACTCGTTGGGGTGCAACAGAAGAAACAGCCCAAGAGATTAAAAAAGTGTTAAGTGAGAAATATGATATCAAAGTAGATCTAGTTAATTTAAAAGATAAGAAAAAGAAAGAAAACAGAAATCCTGATATCTTACCTTATGAGAACATCATCATTGGTATTAGTGTAGCAAAGTTTAGGTGGGCAAAAGAAGGAAAGAAATTTCTTCGAAAGAATAAAACTGCTCTATTAGGAAAAAAGCTATTCGTATTTGTATCATCTGGAGGAGCAGGAAACGCACATCAAAAGAAAAATATTGAAGAGTATGAAAGACTCCAGAAAAAATGGATAGACAATAACCTCGACAAATGGGGAATTAAATTTACCTCTAGGAAGGCATTTGGTGGCCGATATGTTGGAAATCTTAGTCACCTAGGTGATAACCGTGATTGGGATCAAATTCGTTCTTGGGCTGAAGAAATAGGCTCAATTATAAGTAAAGGGGCTGAAAAATCTTAGAAAAAATTAAAACGGACAAATAAATGAATCCAATTTTTCAGAGATGTTTGTGGGTTTTCAGAAGTAATGATAAAAAGTATTGAAATCAAATAAAGAGTGAAACCAGAATTTTTCAAAAAGTGATAACATTTTCAAAAATAATGATCAATCTTTTATAAACTCGAAAAATTACTTGCTACTTGGATAGTTTATTCCTAATCCACCACATTCTATTCAATCTTCGCGTTATCTCTTTAAATACTTTTATTGAAATCAAAATTACGCCTATTAATATCCATTTTTGAATTAGTAAACACATTTTTCTTCTAAATATGAATAGAAGAAGGATTGGATTACTGAAATGCATTAGTAAAGGAATTATTCATAATGAAGTGGAACGTAAAATATATATTCAATTTTACGGAGGAAAAAGCTTGGGGAGACGGTTATTGTCTTGGAGGTTTTCATGATAAATCAGGTAGAGTCTATTTTCAAGAGTACTTCAAACATTGGATCGGTCTTTTAGATTCTGATGATAAGTTCCTTTGGACTGCGGGTTCAACCGATTTAGGATTAAGTGATACTCATATCTACTGCAATTTACAAAATCCCCATTATATTACAGAATCTCCCGACAAATCGACTCTTGTGTCGTGTGGGGGGAGTAATAAAATCTACAAGATCTTTCCAAGGAGAAGAGTTGCAGAGCTTCTTATAGACACAGAGAAAATGGGATTAAAGGATATTGGTAACTGTGAATACGATTTTGATGGAAATATCTGGATTAATGAGGTTTCAGGTTGTAGAGTGTGGCAATTTGATCATGAGGGGAATATTCTTCAAGTAATCGGACGAAAAACACCTGGTTTTCAAGCAAAACCAGCAATGTTTGATGAAGCTCGTTTTAACTGGATTTATGATCTCAGACTGGGTCCAGATGGAAATATATACGTGCTAGATAGTAAAAATTATTCTGTTCGAATGATTGACATTCAAAACAAGATAGTAACTTTACTTGTAGGCACAGGTAAACCAGGTTACACAGGAGATGGAGGAGATGCCCTTAACGCCACCTTGGGTTCAAAACCAAATGTACATTTTGATGGGCCTTATTCTTTGTCCTTAGATGAAGGTGGGAATATTTACATTGGCGATACTCAGAATTATGTTCTCAGAATGGTCGAAAAACACACGAATATCATCTCAACGATTGCTGGGAATCACCAAGTCAAACCAGATATTAGAAATGATCCTTTAGAAAAAGATCCATTAAAACTCAATTTTCCTTTGATCTCTAGCTTGGATTACTACAACAAGTGCCTTTTCATACCTGACATGAATGGTGACATGATTATTTTAGAAAAAAATGATGAGAAATCCTGAAAGGAGTAAACGATATGTCAAGTGCAACAATCTGGAGTTTAATGATCAGAATAGGAATTCTAGTGGGGATTTTTGGTCTTTTTGTATTCATTTCCGCGGGAACTTTTGATTGGTTAGAGGCTTGGGCATGTTTACTCTTAGTTTTCATAATTTCTGAAGCAATAGTAATCTATTTCTGGAAATATGATCGGGAATTACTTCAATCACGTGGATCATTTAACCAAACGAAAGAAAAATGGGACATTATCCTCCTTGTGTTGTTAACGATCTCACTTTTTGCTATACCGATAGTAGCAGGATTGGATTTTCGTTTTGACTTATCGAATATTCCGGAAATAATTAGTATAGGCGCCTTTGGCTTAGTAATAATAGGATTATCCATTTATTTTCTGGTTTTGAAGGAAAATACATATGCTTCTAAAGTAGTTGAAGTCCGAGAGGATCAACAGGTAATTTTTACAGGGCCGTATAAATATGTTCGACACCCCCTCTATTTAGGAGGTTCTATTGCAGTAATTGGTGTCGCGTTATCTCTCGGGTCATTATATGCTCTTGTTCCTGCTTTGATTTTCATAATATTGCTGATAATTCGCCTTATATTGGAAGAGAAAACTTTAGAAGAAGAGTTACAAGAGTATAATGAATATAAAAAGAAAGTACGATATCGATTAATCCCATATCTCTGGTAATTTTGATATAATTACTCTATTCTGATTCTTTTTACTTCATAGACCAAAGGATTCCAGTGTCGGGACAGACATGAGTACTTATATCTGGGTTTTCAAAAATAGTGATAACAAGTATTTAAGGAAACTTTAAGTTTTCCTTTCTGTTTCTTATGCCATTATTTTTGGAAAATTTATCATTATTTTGAACAATCTATCATTTATCTTGGAAACTCACAATTTTTTAACGATGTTTGTGGGTTTTCGTTTTAACTGATAAAAAGTATTTAAATTAAAATTCTAAAAGTATTATAATGTTCAAAATATTGATAATTTTTTCAAAAATCCTGATAAGAGATTTAAAAAGCTCTATTCGAAAAAATCAAAAGTTAATTTTTCAAAATAAAGATAATCTTTAAACCACTTAAGTAATAGTTGCGTCAATTTCTGGATTTATTTCTTTGTAATATGCATATATTTGAAAAATATAGTTTCTTTCGATTACAAAAAAAATAGGATTAGTTTGCATATTTGTACATGTCCTCCTAATCGGTTCAATTACCATTGGAGCTGTGTAATGCGGATTTAAATAAAAAACAAGAGCGTAATCTGTATTAAAAAGAGAAACACATTGTCGGAACAGAACATCTCCTTCACCTCTCTGTCTATCAATTTTTCCTGATTTGATAACGAAATAGATCCCTTTTTGATGTGTATATTTAACAATGTCTCCTATTTCAAATGAAAAATGAGTGCTGGGAGTGACTCCAAGAATTTTGGCCAATATTCTTGTCCAACATTCTCCTTGTGGTTCTTTCAAACAATTTTCACACATAACTTTCGTTGGATTCTGAATACATTTTTCTTTTATTGATAGCACTTCTTTTTCAAAATTATCTAACTTAACATTTTCTTTCAAAAATGGGAAGATATCCTTTAGTTTATAGAATTTTGCACTAGTCAAATTTTCGAGGAGAATGTGTTGAATTTCCCTTTTCTCTTGTTCAGTAGAGAAAAAATAGGCTGCTTCAAGAATTAAAGGTGAGTTAACCCAATCGATTTGTTTAATATTGGCTAAACAAGCAAAAAATTTCTTTTTTTGAATATCAAGAATATCTTTTCTATATAATTCAGATACCCATTCAAGTTTTGTGATAATTCTAGCTAAAGCTAAAATCTGTCTTCTAGGAGACTCGGAATTATTTTTTATCCAATTAATCAAGACATCAACCATTTCTTTCCCTAAAGTATTCATATCATTTATTTCATGAAAAAAATTCAAGTACGCGACGAGATTATGGGGAGATACTTTCTCTGAATCATAATTTTTTAATAACCATTTTGAAATCCAGCTAATATTATTAGGTAACTTGGGAACACCAATTGATGAACAAATCATTAAGTCATGAAATTTTTCCATTTCCAAATTTTGTTCAATTTCATAAAAGTATTGTTTTACATATTTTACTAACTTCTCTTGAGCCGATTGGTTTCCAGGAAACCCAATTGACTTAATTATTTCAAACGTGATTACCCATTCCAAAGCAATAGGTTGATTTCTGGTAGAGTTTTGGGGATTTCTGTGTCCGTAGTAATCGTTACTAGGGTCGCGTAGAAAAATGTTCTCAAGACTTTGAATGTAATCATCCCAATATCTTATTTCATTTAATCTTGAAAATAGCTGATAAGAATAAAAAAGGAAGATTTTGGCTTGATATCTTGGTTCATTGTAACTATTGAGATATCTAGGATAGTTTCTGTTGAAATAACGTAACCAGTTTTCAACTAATTCCTGAATATTCATTTTCATACCTCAAAATATAAGAAAATCCCTCTCTTAATGATAAACCTAATGAAGTTCGGTTTTTTATGTGTGAAATTAATCCTTGAGGAGAAGTAATTGAAATATCTAGAAAATCAATGTGAGAATTTTGACTTATTCTTTTATGAATTTCATTTCTTATTTCAAGTAGAGGCCAAAAAGAATATTTCAAAGTTACAATTACAATATCTACATCACTGATTCTCTTTTTAGAATATTTAATTTTAGACACTCTTGATCCATGTATTACAATGAGTACTGGTGATAGAAAATCGAACATTAACCATAAATCTCTTGAAGTAACATTTTGTGGTAATATTTCATCAGTAAATTTATGATAAAAATCAAAATTATTTAATTTCTTCAAAATTACTCGCAATTGATCATCACTATTCACAATTCTTCTTGTTCTTTGTCTATTTACATTTATCAATATTCCTGAACCTAGACTTAATTATCTTTTATCACCATTATTTTAAATTTCTTTGTTTCTTCTTCTGATGCTAACTCTTTTTCATCAATACAGGGGGTTGATTTTCTAATAGATACTCCCAATAATCTCTTTGATATTCACGTAACCCCATCATCCAAATGAATAGATGGATTGCATGTTCCCTTGAACAATTTCTTTCTGAATGAAAAAATAAGTTTTTTTTCATCAACGAGATACAAATACGACTCAAGTCGTGAAGAACTTCGCATTGATCATACTCCCAATTGATATTTATTTCACCATTTTTAATCCAGTTGTGATACTTATAATAATCACTAACTTTTTGAGAATTAAAAGAATATATCTCTGTTACTCCAAATTTTCTAAGAATATTCTCGAGTAGATTCTTAATAGAAGATTCAGCCTTCGATTTTCTAAACATCCTAAGACTAACCACTACATCGGATAGTGAATCTTTACCTCGAACCATATAATGAGGTAGACTTACTAAGGGAGTGTTTTGGTCAAACATGTCAAAAATTTCTATCAAAATTTTATCTGAGTTTGTAATTGGACAATGAAAGACAAGAACTGTCCAATTATCCCCGTTTTGTATAGGAAGTGGATTTTGCATCAAGTTCACCTTTTATGTTATTCCTTAGAATCAATTAATGATTCATATTCTCATCTAAATAGAGTTGATATTAATTTTACAATTGGATTATATCTTCAGTGAAGGATTTATTTGATCTAGATTGAATAATTTCTTCTCTTACTAAGTCACCCCATTTTCTTTGAGTTTTTATTTCTTTTACATGGTTCATTAATTCTTGAAATCTACTTTCACCGAAAAGAATGATTAAATCTCTATAAAAGTCAGAGCTTTTATACAATGACCTTTCAATTAACATTCCTATATTTGGAGTGAGATCACTTGGATATTTACAGAGAATTTTTCTTAGTGTAATTTTTTCTCCTCTTGTTAAATCTAGTATGTTAAGATTAGACAAGGCTAAATCACTTTTCAATCCAAATTTAACTGATTTGTTAAGTATTTCAAGCTCTATAATTATTTCATTTCTTTCCTGAATTTTTTCTTCTTCTTTTAAAAGAAAAAGTATCTGATATATGATATATGACACTAATTTGCTTAATCTATCAATATCAGCATCATAGAAGGGTACTAGTTCAAGAAATTCAGAAAAATCAAATAATTCATTCTCATTTCTATAATTTTCTTTTCTATTCTCTTTTAATTTTTTAATAATCCAAGAGTATGAATATTCATTAATCCATAGTTTCAATACATGTATGATTTCTTTGGTGTTCAATTGACTTAAACGTCTTTCCTCCCATTTTACTAACTGAATTTTCGCTATTTTAGCAACAGAAGTTATAATTTCACTTCTAACATCGTTTGTTACAATTTTTTCTTGTTTTATTTTATTTCTTATATTTTGAAAATAAATATATGATTCATAAGGAAAATTCCATTTTAAAAGATTCATTCCTTCATCAGTTAGTTTTAATTTCTTTTTTGTTTTCTTTATGAAATTGTCTTTTTGTAATTCGTTTAAGACACCTGTTATTCCTAGTTTAATTCTAGATAGAAGAACGCTGTTGTATTTTCTTTTTACTTTCACATTTAAAACTCTTTTAGATACACCATAACGTTTATCTTTTAATTCACTCAAGATAGATGTGACTATTTCAGCCCTTCCAAGTTTTTTCACATTTTTTTCAATTTTTTCTTTGACTGAAGGATATGAACCTAAAATGATTTTTCGTAAGGATTTTGCTCTTCTTAAACTACTTGGAATTATGAACACACTTTGCATGTTATCTTGACCAGGGCGTAAAATTCTTCCTTTGAATTGGGAATAGGAAGTTTTATCAAAGTAATTGATCGGATATTCACTAATTATTAATCCATCTATTTTATAATGAACACCATGACTTAATGTAGAAGTACATACAAGTATTTTTATCATTCCTCGCTCTAATCTATATTCAATTATATTCCGAATCTTCATGGGTAATCCTGCATGATGAAAAGCTATCCCCTTTCTCAAGAAGCCTTTTAATTTAGTTATGTCTTGGGAATATCCTTGAAATTCTGATAAAAAGAGAAGATCTTCTTCTTGTTCAGGTAAACATTCATAAGATGACATTAACTCTTCACAAAGCTCTATACACCCTTGTATAGAATAATTAAGTATTTGTATAACTGCATCTTCATTTTTTGATCGAATTGTGTTAACAGCCCAAATGGTTGCATCTCTACAATTTAACCCATCGATCTCCTCATGAATATAACCCTCAATGTGCTCACAAACAAGCTTTTTCTTATGAAAGTCATAGTAAATTATAAATTCCTTCACTGAAGGATTATATTCATATAAAAATAATTTTGCATGTAACCAATCACCCAATGGATTTAGATCTCCCATTAATGATGAAGAGGTAATTAATTGAATTTTTTTTGTCTTGATTAATGAGTTTAAAAAGAGATAGACTGTTAATCCCCTACGAGGTTCATTGATTAAAGTTAATTCATCAGCGATAATAATTCTTACTTTCTCCATCCACGGAATTTGCGTTAACCAAGCTTGATATGCCTTCTCATAAGTCGCAATAACTACTTGCTCTTCTTCTGGACATTGTGGGTAATCTGAATCAAAGCAACGTATTGAAAGATCTTTTAGATTTCTGCTAAAATCGAGATATTTCTCTTGATTTAAGGCCTTAAACGGAGTTAAATACAAACATTTAGCATCTGGTTCACATCTTAAGCCATTTATAATATAGCAAAGTGTCATCCATGTTTTCCCCGTTCCTGGACTCGCGAAAAGTAAAACATTTTCGTCCTGATTATCATAAAAAAATTCAAGGAATTTCTCCTGAGCAGAGGTTAAGTCATAGATCCCTTTTCTCACTAAATAAGTCTCAGCTTCTAGTATGGGTATTTCCTTCATCTCTTTGATTTCAAACAATTTAAAATAAGTAGCTAAACCCGATCGTGAAATCCTATATTTTTTATCCGTTCTATGTATTGTAACTTTATCAACAAGTTTTATCTTAGTTAAAAGACCCAATGTTCTGTACAAAGCTGCTTCACTAATTTTAAACTTTTTAATCAAAGGATTTATAAACTCTGATGGTCTTTTCCAATGTTTTTGATTACTATTATTATTATTTGATATGATTAAAGATTCTAATACCTTTATAACATATTTATCCCGTATTATTGATTCTATAAGGTCGTCAAATTCTATCCGGTTTTGAGCATCATGCAAAATAAGCCATACTCTCTTCTTTTTCAATTTCATTTAATTAATAATTTATAGCTTTTTAATATTAACTACATCAAAAAATGGAGTAGTTTTCTTTTAAAGAATAAATCCTTATTACTCTTAAAAGCTACAATATTCATGATTCATTTTATTGGAGATGATATAATGAAAGTTATAGCTTTTGATATTGAAACAACAGGATTAAATCCTTATACGGATAAGATTATTGCGATATCGTATCAAGAAAAAAGTGGAGTACTTAAAATTCTTAAAGAATGGAGAAGTTCTGAACATGAGATATTAATGAAATTTTGGGTCATTTTGAGTTCAATCGATGAAACCTGTATTATACAGGGATTCAATATTCTTACATTTGATATCCCCTTTGTAATTCAAAGGTTAATTCATAATCAAATTGCAGAAACAAAAGAAATCTATAAATTATTTTATAGGAAACTTTTAATCATAGATTTAAAGCAAAATTTGATCCCTATGAATAGATGGCGGTTCAAGGGTTTAACTTGGGATCGAGTATTATCAAAAACTCTAAATAAAAGAAAAACCAAGTCGAATCAAAGTATACCTGATCTTTACAAAAGTAAGAAATATGATGAAATAGAAGATTATATTCGTTCTGAATTCTACTTTCATGAAACTTACAGCGCTCTCAGGTATAAAGGAAGTATAATTCTTTCGTAGAACGTTCCTGAAAACAGCGCTAATTTTTCTTAAATCTAATCGAAAGAATTTCAGAGGAATATTAAGAATACCTAAAAAATTTTCATGGAAAGACGTAAAAAGAATATATAACTTAAATGATGAAACTATAAATAAAGCAATTAAGCTTGGTATGACTCCTAGAACTGTAAGAGCTAATTTTTCAAGTACAAAGCATGAAAAATGGAAGATTTCTACTAAGGATTGGATTGATCGTCTGTATGAGAGAAAATTTGATATGTATTCAAATGAGAAATCAAAATAAGGAAAGCATGATTCCTCTAAATTTATTTTCCTCCAAATCATTTAAGGAGTATATTCAACAGGAAGAATACCCATGAAATCAGGACACGTCCCTGATACTCCATATACCTATCCTTTATTAGAAAAATTGATTGCTTTTTTCATGATTTTCAAGGATGCTTAAAATCAAAGTCAATCTTATTGCTTCATATTCCTCCTCATTCAAGTGTTTAAGTAGAGCTCCTTGGTCTTCTTTATTTAATCTGTTGACTATATAATTTAAAAAGGCAAATTGCTGCTTTTTATTGGAACTTAGTAACTTTTTACCCCTTAAAACCAGTTTAACAGGATCTAAGGTTTTCAGAAGGATTTCGATCCCATTTCGTTTATTATATGGAAATAACCTCTGGAACCTTCCCTCAGTATCGTCGATATCCTTTATTATTACTTCTTCATTTACTAAAACAACCTCTCGTCCAAATAGCAATCGGATTAACAACAAAATTTGTTCATTAAAAGTCAGTATGTTGATGCTTTCATGAAAATCTTCTCCTTCCTCGGTTGTTGTAGATGGGATGTAGGTCTCTAAATTAATTGGTTCGTAAATTCTCACCTGTGGGTACAATATTTCTTTCAAATCCAAGTTCTCAGGTTTGAGCTTATTATCGAAGGCATTCAGTAATATATCTACAACCTTTATCATGCTATTAATTTCATCATATTTGAATTTATTAGTCGATTCTTCTTGTCTCATTAACCATTGTTTCTTATGGACTATTAACGAATAATAGCGGTCTTTATTTGAAAGAATTACATTTTTTTCTCTACTTACCCATATTTCAAAATCGTACGGGATAATAGGGAAAAAGAATAGTAATTCCAATAATTCTTCTTTGTTATTAGGTTGTAATCCAACTATTATATCAAATAAATAATCTATCATTGAATCGATCTCATCTTGATCTTCTATATTTTCCCTTTCATTGTATAACCGTGAAATAATGGTTTGAATTGCTGAAGTTAGATCATTGAGATTTTCCTGGGCATGTTTTGTTAATACAGGAATAATCCGAATGAGGTCATTCTGTTCTGGAAAAGTTATTTTCCTTATTGCATACACAATGAAGATGAAGCTACGAATTGAAACATGTTGTATTAAATACAACAGCATCGTATAATTTCTTGTCTTGAGTAATCGTTCTGTAATCCTTGTTAAACATGAATGATAGACATTCAATCTAGAATCTTCCGTCTCTTCTTCAAAAATCCCCAAGATGAATTCGGAGACCTTTTTCTCATGAAAGGGTATTGTTTTTAGTAACAATGAAAAAACTGGAGAATCGTATAGACTAACTGTTCTTACTTCTTCAAGTAGTTGGTTGAGGAATTGTTCAGTAAATAAAGGTACTATTTTTTCCCAATTATAGGAGTTCTCTTTATCTCTATCAGGATAGGAAGAGAACATTAATTCTGCTAAGTATTTAGGTTTTATTTTATTCTCATTGTCACTCTTTAATTGATCAGAAACGAACTCACAAAACTCTACTTCTCGAAAATAGTCAGGTAATCGCTTTCTAACTAATCGTTCTATCTCTCGCCAATCGTCATCCAGCATACTTTCATCTGATAGTGTACTATTTCTTAACCATTCTTCTGTCTCAGAATCTAGTAAAGACTTATTCACTATTTTTTTATCACAGGTTTCATACGTGATTAAACGATAGAAAATGATTTTGAATACATCAATCCTCTGCCCTTCTATTATTGCTTTAATAGCTTTAATCTTAGATGAAAGCGCTGCAAATAAATTTCTTGGAAAATCTGGTTCTACTGATATATAATCTAGGTTAAGAGCTTTCAAAACCCAATCAATCTGGCCGAACTCATTGATTGTTTTGGAAAAATCCACTATATCAATTGATACTCCTTGAACCAACGCTGTTTGATAAATCTTGAATCGATCTCTTAATTTCCAGTTAATTTGCTTCCTATTAGTCAAGATCTTACCAAGGCGTTTAAGCTGATTCTGTGTATCAGATTCTTGGTTCTTAGCAATCTCCTTTTGATCAGAAGATTCCTTCCTTGTTTTTCTATCTAATGATTCTTCAATAATTTCATCCATGTTATTGTTTAGAAACCATTGAATTTCATCATTCGTCAAAGGGTACCCTGTTAATAATAATGATTGAGCTTCTTCATAATTTAATATCATTGATATCGGTTTAAAGTTTTCAGAATATTGGATAAGTAATCCAGAATTTCTATTTTCATTATGCTTATTATGAAATCCATATAATAAGGTGATACGATATAATAATTGTACAGTTTCGAGATCAAGTTTTGATGAAAACTCCATAAGAAATTCTATCAGATTTAAATCATTAGAATAATCAATTAATAATTTCCAAAATAATCCTAACGTTTCTTTTGATACTCCTCGTCTCGCATTCATAATGAAACTTTTGAAAATTACCTCTTCTTCAAAATCCCACTCCCCTGGCATCGTGACCCCAAGTTCTTGATCTACCCATGATGATATTAGTTTTTGATAACGAACTAATAGAACATCTAACACTGAAGACGGTAATTCCTCTTGAAGAAGATAGCTTACTAACTGTCCTTGCATTCCAGAATTTCGAATAACTAGGAGGCTCCAGTACTTTAATCCAGATGATCCAGAGAATTCTTGAATTGAGAGTAAAAATGAAAGCTCTCTATACTCTTTTTCTTGGCAGATATAATCATCTAATGAATAATAATCATCTTCATCATGGTGCTTTTCTTGTTCCATTCTTTGACAATACTCATCGATTTTATCCATTACGGTCGCTCTTTTCTCAAGATATTCAGGGAAAATTTTTATGATCAACTGAGTGTAGTCACTTGGTTCTTTTGACTGACTTATTCCTCCAAACTCCCGATCTTTCACAAATTGGTCATAGATAGTATCTGAGGTAATTTCAGGTACAGTTCTTTGTAACTTTAAGAATGCTTCTAATGCTTCCTCCCGAACCATCAAATTATCTTGTAAGACTAAAACGACTTTTATTTTACTTATGCATGCTGAAAATAATCTTTTAAACCAATCTGGCACTCCTAATCTTATCCGTGATTCAACAGCCCTCATACCTCCCCCTATCATTTGATAACTGGGTTCTTGAACAGTCGGTCTTAATTCCACTGGAGATTTAGTTAGATAATCAACTAGGAGTTCATTTCTCGTGAGAGCTTTTCCCTGAACCTTTTTCCAACGATTGTCAATATTGAGTAATTGGTCAAAGATAAGAAATACATCTAAGGTGATTAATGGTTCTTTCTTGTTATTTCGTATTAGTTCATTGTAAGCAGACTCAGCTAGGAAATAATCTTGTAATAATTTTGTTTTTACTCGGGGATAAGTATACAATCCTTCTGGATGATAATTGTGTTCAACAAATGGTTTTACTAAAGAATTGATTTCAATAATTGAGTCGAATGAGAGCTCAATGTTTGTTCCTTCATACTCTGCTCGAGTAACTACATTGAGAAGACCAACAATACTCCCATTCGGAAATTTATCGTTATCAATTTCTTGGTAATCAAAGATAGCATTGTATAGTGAGATTTCTTTTGTACCTATGGGAACTAGCGGTGGGGGTTACTACGGAATTGCGCGATACAATATCGTTTTCAACAATGAATCAAAAGGCATTGTTTCGGAAATTTCCTATGATATTTGGATTTACGGTAATGTTGTTTACGATCATACAAATTATCCATATGCTGACGGAATAGTTCTTTATCGCAGCCCCACCATCCGAAATAAAGTCCTTAACAATACCCTGTGGCATAATGGCTATACTAACCTGAGAATATATTCAGAACCGGAAGCAGATGGCAAAATCGACAATGTAATAAAAAATAATATAACTCTAAGTGCCACGGGAACGGAGGTTGTGTTTCAAAACGGGGCCGAGAATGACGGCACTTATGGTTCAAATAATGAATACGACAATAACTCCTGGGGCGCAGAAGCAAGCAATTTTTTATATTGGGGAGCAACCGGATACAGCACTTATAATGCTTGGGAAACGGCTTGTGGCGGCTTATGCTCAGATAACAAAAATGGAGACGCAAATTTCAAGAATTCATCCAACGAGCCTACTACATTCAGCGGAAGTTACGGTGTTGATTTTGTTCCGAATAATGATGGGCTTTCAATAGTATCTGGGAATTGGAATGATAGTGGAGCTGATTTGGGTTCTT
>JBHLMN010000024.1:0-86412 GCA_048938105.1 Promethearchaeota archaeon | reverse complement strand
GAACTTTTTATTTTAAACAATATAATCACACACAACAGCGATCACGGAATTTACCTATGGTACACTACAGACATTACTATTTCCAACAATACAGTCTGTTATAACGAGGAAGGAATTCACATTTGGACTTCTAAAGATATTACCATTGCTAGCAATAGAGTCTCCAACAATAATGGAGAGGGAATTCATCTTATAGAGTCTGAAAATAACTCTATTTCCAACAATATCGTCTCCAATAGCGAGGGAGGAATTCATCTTGAGTCTTCTAGAATCATTATCATTGCCAACAACACAGTCTCCAACAGCGAGAGAGGAATTCATCTTGAGTTTTCTAGAATCATCATTATTGCCAACAACACAATCTCTAACAGTGAGGGGGGAATTCATCTTGAGTCTTCTAGAATCATCATTATTGCCAACAACACAATCTCTAACAGTGAGGGGGGAATTCATCTTGAGTCTTCTAAAGATATTACCATTGCCAACAACACAGTCTTCAACAACGAGGGAGGAATTCATTTTGGATCTTCTAAAGATATTACCATTGCCAACAATAGAGTCTCCAACAATAATGGAGAGGGAATTTATCTTATGGAGTCTGAAAATTGTGCTATTTCCTGTAATATAGTCTCCAACAATTGGCATGGAATTCATCTTGGGTCTTCTGCCATTATTGTTATTTCTACTAACATAGTCTCCAACAATATTGGGGAGGGAATTTTTCTTGGGATTTCTTCAGACATTACCATTTCCAACAATACAGTCTGTTATAACGAGGAAGGAATTCACATTTGGACTTCTACCAATATTACCATTTCCAGCAATACAATCTCTAACAATTCGCTTGGAATTCATCTTGGCTCTTCTGATACCATCACTATTTCCAATAATACAGTTTCCAACAATAGCGGATATGGTGTTTCAATAGATAGATCGTCTTCGTATTGTAGTGTCTTGTGGAATATTTTTAGAAGAAATAATCCTAATGACAGCTCTCAGGCGTGCGATAAGGGTCTGAATAATACATTTGACAAGAATTATTGGGATGATTGGAGGAAACTCGACGCAGATGGTGACGGGTTTGCTGACGACCCCTATAGTATTGATGGCGATGCAGGGAATCAAGATGCTCATCCACAAGCTGTTCTTGATTCTAATTCTACCCCTTTTTCTAATGCTAACATCATTAGCGGTTTCATCCTTCTAGCAATAGTCCTTCCCATTCTTGGGATATTATTACGAAAACAGAAGAGAATCTAAAATCCGTAACTTGGATTCGTCTACACTTTCATGAGTAATCATTGGTCCTTTAATCCTTTGGCCTTAATCCTTTAGAACCTAACCAACCAAATAATGCTGCAAAAAACGTAGAAAAAAGTCCAATAGGAAAGAAAAAGAAAAGTAGGAAGATGGGGACACTTAAGAACGCCACCATTCGATAGTAACCTTCCCAAAATTGTGGATAAACGAGGAGGTTTAAACCCCACCAAAGAAAAAATAGTAAAATTATGATTAGTCCAGCGACTACTACCACGAATATGCCATCGGATTGGTCTTTACCCCAATAACTGGAGAAATAGGAGCTTGGTATGGCAGGGAGAGCTAGGATGACAAGTATGATAATAAACATCAAATTGAAAGGGAGATAACTAAGGATAGAAGAACTGAAAATATTATTCCACCCTGTCACAACTAAAGTTAGAATAACTAATGTAGTAAACAATGAACTAAAGTAAAGAACCAAGCCTGTGCCAATGATTCTCCTCTTAGAAGTCAGTTTAATCTTTATTATTTCAATAGCCATTCTTTTTCATCGCTTTTTAAAAGAATTAGTTAGGCTTTATTGGGCTTCATTTGTTTTTTCCTTTAATTCTGTATGAATTAGTGTTTACAAATAAATGATTTTTTAATGTATTGTGACCTTGGTTCATGAATTTCAATATAAATCATTTTCTTGGTCTCTTTTGATATAATACATTGAGGTTTATCAATACTAAAGATAAAAAAACAGGAAATATTGGTAGTGGGGTTGTTGTTACTGTTGGACTTGTTAGTGAGGTAGAAGTTGAATTTGATGTTGTTTGATCCAGGAGCGAAGCATCTATCTCCTCCAAAGAAAATCTCTTCTTTACTTTGAAAATGGGGTCATGTGAATCATAATAAATGATTTCAAGGGTATTGGTTGTTGAATGAACCATTATCAGCCGATGAGTTCTCGTATCAATTACCTTTGATGTCCAAAGGTAAGTTGTAGCTAAGAACTCCAATTTATAGTCTGAAGTGAAGCGGTAATAGTAATGATTTACACAATAACAACAGCCTGCGTTTGAAGCTACTAGTCCTTCATCTGCATAAACTATCACACTGTCTCCAAGAAAATCCCACATTGTTGTTGACCTTGTTACGAGGTTTGTTTCGAATTCTACAGCGAAAACAGTTGCATTACTAAGAAAATTTCCCACATTTGAATCCTCCAGTACTAAATATCCGTGGTTTAAAATAGGATTAACAAACCATCTTTTCTCTGTTTCATTCCTAATATTTAGTGAAACATTTATTAGAATGGTATTATTTTGGGATGTTAAAATCCATTGTGTCTTATTAGAGTCATATATAAACCGACTACTCTGTCCTTGTTGAGTTTTATTTAATCCTAGACCAATAACATTCGGAGGATGAAGAGGAGCAGAAATGGAAAGGGCCTCAAGATCAATAGTTATATCTGATAACTTGACACTTGGCCACTTAGAAATATTATAAATCACTGCAGAAATTATGTTGGGATCTTCCGTTAATTTTAATCGTGATAAATACCTATCAGGGAGCATATATGAACAATTACAGACAGGTTGTATAGAACTCCCCAGAATAAGGCCCAATAATGCAATACCTATGCATTTAAGGTATTTATTCATTACAACTCCCATTTATTAGGGAAATTCTATCTATAAAAGATTTCACTTAATGTAGGAGAAAGTGTGGGAACATATCATTTAATCTTTTGATCTTTCACAGTTAGAAAAACTTAGAGATTTAAACCGTTTTTACATTGTAATAATGAATCTGTGATCTTATTTGATCTTTACAAATTTGATTTACCTTTTCTATATTAGAATCACATATTATTAGACTTTACTCTGGGTTTTCTACAATAGATGACATGCGAAAGAGGATATTCTATTCCATGTTCCTTCAACTCGTTTTCATAGGTGTGGATAAAGCCTTCATCGATATGCCAGCCTTTTAGCTCTTCCAAGGCGTCATTAAAAGCTAATTTGATATTTGTTTCAAAATATTTTACTTTAAACTCTCTAAAACCTGTTTTATACATTAATGCAATCACTTCATCAGCGCAAGGTGAAAACCACTCATACTCTGATGTTACTGTTTCTATAGAATACGAATCAGCTTTGATGAACAACTCTTGCGGATAATTTGCTGGGAATGGAATGAGTTCGCTGTGGCACATTTGACCATTGGATTTTAATATTCTATAGAACTCTGACAGAGCTTTGTTTAACCCCATTCTCCCCAGATCACAAAATAGTTCATTAGATAGTATGAGTGAAAAGAACTCATCAGTTACACCATTAATTGCGGTTACATCACCTTCAAGTACTTCAATTCTTGTATCCCATTCTTTTATAGCTATCTTTTCTCTCAATGAATCTAATGCATGTTCATAAGGCCCACTTGAAAGATCCACAGCAAAATATTGATAATTATGAATCTTTTTTTCTATTAAATTAATCAGAGGGATTGTCAACTGGCCTCTGCCACATCCTCCTTCTAGGATCGTCATGTTTTCAGTAAGTTCAATTTCATTTAATATGAATTCAGCTAACCGATTATACATTAATTCTACTGTTGGTTTCAATTTTTTCGGCCTCATTAAAGACTTCTTAACCAATAGAATCGATATAGGAGAGAATATAAGTTAACATGTTTTTACTATCTTTCCGTCTTCGTCTCAATTTCATGTGAGCTATACTCTTGATAAAATACTTGGTTTAGGTAATCCCCACTATTATGGGATAAGAAATACCAGCTTTTACCTCTTTTTTTTCTATTCCTTGCTTTCAACTGAATTAGGTAACCTGATGTACATTTTTTCCTTCAAAAAGATTCAAACTTAGGATAATTTCATAAGCTCCCTTCTATTTGTACATTTGAGGTCTAATGAAAGAAACCATTAAAGAATATGTTCTAGACGCGGTCGCGGAATATAAGGCTGAGATTTTAGGATTTACACAGGATCTAATAGCCATTGCTACTGAGAATCCCCCGGGTGCATTTTACAAAACGTGTGTGGAAGTAATTGCAAAGAAATTATCTGACATCGGTCTTGAGTATGAAATAATTGAAATCCCAAATAATAATCCAAGCTCTGAAACCACGGGCTTCCCACGATATTGTATTCTTAGTTTTTATGGTACTGGGAAAAAAATCCTCTATTTTCACGGTCATTATGATGTCGTTCCTTCTTCAAATGATCTACAATTCCACCCATATGTTAAAGATGGAAAGCTTTTCGGGCGTGGGAGTTCAGATATGAAGAGTGGTCTAGTAGTTATGATTTATGCTCTCAAGATAATAAAAGAATTAAATATTCCTCTTAATGGCCGAATTGGACTGGTTATAGTTCCAGATGAAGAAACTGGTGGGATATTAGGTTCAAAATATCTATCTGATAACGGTATACTTGGTAAAGACGCTATAGGTATGCTTTTACCTGAACCAACGAGTGGAGTAGTATGGAACGCGAATCGGGGGGCGATTTCTTTACGAATTATTATAAAAGGAAAGCCTGCTCATGTAGCTTTACAGTACCAAGGTATTAATGCCTTTGAAAACATGCTTTTGGTAGCAAACAGGCTCTTTAATCTGAAGAGGGAGGTTGAATTGAAGACTACCAAGTACAATATCCATCCTAGTCCAGCCAAATATTCAATTTTAATGCTAGGAGGACATTGTGAAGGTGGCACTAATTTCAATCAGGTTCCAGAAGAAGTTTCATTCACAGTAGATCGTCGAATTAATCCAGAGGAGGATCTTGAAGTGGAAAAACGAAAGATCCTCGGATTACTTAATAAATCAAAGAAGGATGGAATTGATCTTGACTTTGAGATCCTCCAAGATGGGGACTCTTCTGGCATATCTGAAGATGATCCACTAGCTCAAGCCTTAGTAAATAGTATTAGAGCTATCACAGGAAAAGAGCCAGAATTAGAAATGTGTCCTGGTCTTTTAGAGACACGCTTTTATATAAAGAAAGACATCCCTGCATTTGCTTATGGGCCAGGTTTATTATCAGTTTCTCACGGTCCAAACGAGTATGTTAAGATTGTAGATATTTACAACTGCATAGTGGTTTATACTATCACAGCCATTGAAGTTCTTTCAAAGATAAAGTTTAGTGATTAATGATGAAGGCTTGTTAACTAGCAATAAATAGATGAAAGGCTTCGGAGATCCCCAGATTAAATAAATAAAGAGGGATATCAATACATTGTTCGGGAAAGAGGTAAAGAATTAGAAAAAAGAACAACACAAGATCTTGATGAACTTTTTCATTGATGAAAAAGATAAGTTCTAAATTTTAAACTCGATTGAAGCAAAAAATGAGTGATAAATGGAAATGTGAGTAATTTATTAACAAATTTAAGTCAAAAATACGATGTGATAATCGAAACACAATTCATAATTTATCTATCTTATTGTGATTAAGACATATGAAATAATTCTGTGTGGAGAAACCTTATAAAATGCGAATTGTTGTCTTAGATGCTGATAAGTGCAAACCCAAAAGATGTGTAAAGGAATGTCGTGGATCCTGTCCAGTTGTTCGTTCAGGAACTGAAATGTTTGAGTTTGAAACCCCTGATTCTCAACCAATTATTCATGAACAATTTTGCACTGGTTGTGGTATCTGTGCCAAAACATGCCGATTTCGTGCACTCTCGATTATTAATACACCTGAAAGATTAGATAAAGATTTAACTCACAGATTCGGGAGAAACGGCTTTACACTTTTTCGATTACCTATTATAAAGTCAGATAAAGTAAATGGTTTAGTTGGGCAGAATGGAGTAGGTAAATCAACAGCCTTGAAGATTTTAGCTGGTGATACCATACCAAATTTTGGGATTCATGATGAGAAATCCAGTTGGGAGCGTGTTCATGAGTATTATAAAGGGACTGAACTGCAAAATTATTTCCAAAAAATGGTTGATAGCAATATTAAATGTGTTCGTAAGCCACAATATATCGATAGTATTGCAAAGCATGTTAAGGGAACTGTTAAAGATACTTTGATGCGTTTTGATGAAAGAAACATCTTGGATGAACTTCAAGAAGAGCTAGCTCTCCATGAAATCTGGGATCGTGATGTCAATATCCTATCAGGCGGAGAGCTCCAGAAATTGGCGATTGCTGTCGCAATGGCTCGTGATGTTGATATCTATCTATTTGATGAACCGTCATCATTTCTTGATATTAATGAACGTCTTCGTGTTGGAAGAGCAATTCGAGGTTTGATTGATCACAAAAAGACGGTGGTTGTTGTTGAACATGATTTAGCTGTCTTAGATTATCTTTCTGATTATGTAACTACCTTTTATGGCAGCCCATCGTCTTATGGTATTATATCCCAACCATATTCTGAAAAAGAGGGAATAAACGTCTTTCTTGATGGCTTTATCCCTTCTGAAAACATGCGATTCCGTGATTACTCGATTTTCATTCAAAAATCTTCGGTACGTGAGAAAAATATCATTTCAGATAATATTCTATCATATCAAGATTTGTCTAAGGTTTTTGAAAAAAGTAATTTCTCATTAGATGTTCGTAAAGGGACTATTCACCAGAATGAAATAATTGGAATTTTAGGCCCTAATGGAATTGGCAAAACAACTTTTATAAAGATGTTAGCAGGCCTAGAAACACCTTCTTCAGGATCAGTAGACCGAGTTCTTCTTGCTAACGAACAAAACCCCGATAACGACAATACAACTGATAACCTCCGAGTAGCATATAAACCACAATACATTTCATTGAATGGCGATCAGACAGTTGAAACATTCCTTTTAGAAACAAGCGGCGCAATTGTTGCCACCTCTCAGTTTAAAAGTGAAATAATCCGCCCTTTTCAATTATCTGAGCTTTTTGACCAACCACTTAAGTACTTAAGTGGTGGAGAACTACAAAAAGTTGCGATTGTAAGCACTCTAGCTAAAGATGCTGATATATACCTATTTGACGAACCCTCAGCATTTTTATCCATTGAAGATCGACTCACAGTAGCTAAGGTTATCCGTCGGCTTATTAAAAGTCGGAAGGTGGCTAGTTTCATTGTTGAGCATGATATCGTTTTTCAAGATTACGCAAGTGATCGAATAATAGTATTCCTTGGACAGCCAGGCGTTTATGGGAAAGCCTATTCACCATCTTCCGTTAGAACAGGAATGAATCGCTTTCTTGGCAATATCAAAATTACTTTTCGCCGGGATCCTAAGAGTGGGCGTCCACGAGTGAATAAACTAGATTCCAAGCTCGATCGGCTCCAAAAAAATCAAGGCGAATATTATTATGAGAAATAACTCGGATTCTCGATCTGTAATTACTATTTTTCATGCAGATCAATGTGATCCAAAGAAATGTACAGGATTAAAAACTTGGCGGAAATTCAGGCAAAGTCGACTACCCTCCATTAATAATATGAGGTTTGTTAAGCGCATCCCCCAGATTCCTCGCTTTTCACTGATTCTAAATCCTCAGGCAGAGGAGATCTTGTCCTATAAGGATCACAAGATTTTTGTTCAATCTGGATTAACTATTCTAGATTGCTCCTGGAACCGCGCAGAAGAGATTTTTGCAAAAAAATTTCCGAATCTGAGAAGACTCCCGCTTTTAATTGCAGCAAATCCGACCAACTATGGGAAATCGGCAAAGCTTTCTAGTGTTGAGGCTCTTGCAGCTGCATTTTTTGTATTAAGAGAAGAAAAAACAGCAAAGGAATTAATGTCAATTTTTAAATGGGGAAATCAGTTTCTAAGTTTGAATTCTAATCTACTCCAAGATTATGCAAGATGCAGTAACATGGAAGAATTAAGAAGGAAAGAACTTGAATATATTGAAGAATAAAAGCACTAATGTTATTTATTAGAGAATTCAGTTGTCAGGTGAAAAGAAGGAAAAAATTAAGTTCAAATATTAAATTCTATCAATTGACCTCTTATCTTAAAATACATCGATCTATATGGAGTAAGAAACCTCTTGACTGCAGATAAACCCTTAAAAATCACGCTTTTAGGTGTAAAGCAGTCAAAACCAGGAAATAAGTTTATTTTCATTGGCGAAACAGAAGAGTGCTCTGAATGCCGCCTTCGTGGTGTATGTTTAAAACTTGAAAAAAACCGAATATATGAGGTTGCAAGCGTAAAAGACACAATTCATCCTTGTGACGTTTTCGCGCAGGGTGTTCAGACGGTTGAAATATTCGAACCGTCCTATATAGTCACAACAGGAGCAAAACTTACCGTGGAGGGAGCAACTGTTACCTTTAACAATCGTGATTGCGATTTAATTGAATGTCCCCATTACTATCACCATTGTCGACCAAGTTATCTTGAAGAAGGTGAAAAATTTAGAGTGGTCGATATCTTAGATGAAGCTGTTGATTGTAAACAGGGATATCACTTGAAATTAATTGTAGTTGATCGAAATAGTAGTCACGAGGAATAATTTTTATCTTGAGGAAACAAAATGTCTGTTAAATTAAACGATTGGATTAAAATTGACTTTACTGGGCGATTAAAAGAAAATTCTAAAGTTTTTGACACAACATTAGAAGATGTTGCTCGCTCTGAGCGTATATTTGATGAAAAACGGGCATATAAACCCTTGTTGTGTCGTGCTGGGGATGAAAAGTTCTTAATCCCAGGATTAGCCCGAAACCTTGTAGGACTTGATCTAAATTCTCCTCAAACATTTGAAATTACGGCTTTAGATGCGTATGGTGAAAGAGACAGCAAAAAAATTGAAATGGTTCCCACAAAACGACTTCGTAAAGCTAATCTTGACCCAAGGGTGGGAAATCGAGTACAATTGGCAGGTAGAAGTGGAACCATAATTTGGGTAGGTGGTGGACGATCACGTATTGACTTTAATCATCCTCTCGCAGGAAAAGATCTGGTATTCGATATCACTGTGGTAGAACACCTAGAAGAGGAAGAGCATATACGAAAAGAAATTATTTCACGCCGTTTTCCAGGAATCAACATGGATGAAATTACCATTGAAGTGTCAGAAGATCCTGATGCCATATCTATTTCTTTACCCAATTATCTTATCTTCATGGAAGGCCTAGCGATAGCAAAATATACTCTTGCAACAGAGCTTCGGGATTTTCTAAATTTTAAGGTCGTAAAATTCATTGATCTGTTTGATTACCAAGAAGCTACCCCCACAGATGAAGGAACTGCCACTCTAGAAGAAGGGGAAGAAAAGAAGGAAGAAGAAGATAACTCTCCTGAGCAGGACGAATCCTAGCCCTTGTTAGTTATTCTTGTGTTGTTTTCATCTTCGGAGTGTACTTTTTAGTCCATTTGAATTTTCGAGGATCACGTTTAAAGTCAATCAGCGACCGACGACATTTACGACTACAAAATCTTACTACTTGGCCATTTTTACGTACGAAAGAGATACCTGTTCCAGGTTCAACATCGTGTCCACAAAAAGCACATGGGAAAATTCTTACCATTAATTATTACATCCTTAGCTCGCTTAGGGACGCTTCAGGTTTCGCGCTTCACGTTCTGTTTCCCTTAATAAGAGGGTGTCACCTTTTCTGATTGGTCCTTTCACATTACGGACAATAATCCGTCCACGATCTCTTCCCTCAAGTACACGCACACGAACTTGAGTAATCTCACCAGTTACACCAGTACGTCCAATAATCTGCAGGACTTCAGCAGGAGTAGAAATTTCTTCCTCACTCATTTAGACAACTCCTTATATTCCTGCTAGTTCTTTTATTCGAACAGCTAGATTGTCGATTTTGGCTTTGACTTCGCCTTCGTTTATTATCGAGCAGCTAGCTGTTTTCACCCCAAGATTACAGGCTTTTCCGAGCTCTTCTTTACTAATAATATAGAGGTAGGGGATTTTTTTATCTTTACAAAGAAGAGGGAGATGTGCAACTATTTCTGGTGGATCCACATCTAGCGCAATAAACACTAGTTTCGCTTCCCCACGTTCAATACTTTTTGTGGTTTCATTCGTTCCCTTGCGAATATTTGCAGGATCACTGCTAACATTTTCTAGTAACGCTAAAGCATCGCTATCTAGCCCCTCGGGCTGTTCATAATTCACATAAAACGGTTTACTCATAATTTTACGACCTCCAGGGTCTTATTTCGGTTTAAATAGTCATACCCAATCCTTGGTCGGGCGTCTTAAGGATTTCTCCAATTTATTCAATTGGAAGTACGACCAGAACCCTTTAACACCAGCATATCTAGTCCTTCTACTTTCACACATGTTGGCAACGGTATCCTGAATCGTTTGGTGTGCAAAAACATAACCTATTACTTAGGTAGTCATGCACTATTAAATTTGTCACTATCAGCAGATGTCTTCGTAAAGATGTATGTCCATGCTGTAATGACTCAGTTAGGTGCGACAATTCTTGACTTTGATAAATGTATTCATAAAGCTTCCACGGATGATCAGCTACTTCTGCAATCTCGTCTACGAGTTTTGTAAAGTCAATTGTCTTAGTTGCGTACCAATTATATCTATTTGTACGAGGAGAGTAAAATTTACGCGTTATTCTAGCCCCTAATCTATCATAATGTTGAAATGTCTGAATTAAAGGATTATCAGTTTTTTCATGATGTTGTCTTAAAATTTCTATCAGTTTTGCATTATTTATTTCTGGTTCTCCATAAATTTTTGACTTATGTCTGCTCGTATTGTAAAAATCGTGAAGCAGAGCGTACTGAACTAATTTTTCAACTTTCTTTGATATTTGATCTGGTAATCCTTTACGAATTTTGATTTTTCTTGTTGGCTTGGTTTTCTTCTTAGCAGAATGGGCAATATATCCTTTTAACCAGCGAATTTAACCTAATCCTTCACTCCAAAATCGGCCTATAAATTTAATATTGAGTAAATTGTTCAATTTTCTTCTTAATAAGCTTTTTGTCTTGCAAAAACAATGTACTTCGATCTCTCCTAAATAACAGATCAAACTATAAGGGTACATGGATTTTAATGAGATTATTTTATTATAGTAACGTCTACGAGGCTTAGTTATCTTAAAGTGGAATTCTTTAAACCGAAATGATGTTCGTTTAGTTATTATTGGAGTAAGGATTTTTCCTTGAAGGATCAAATTCATTTGGGTGAAACCCTCTCTTCAACATAATCAAACCAAGCTTGAAGGGCTTTAAGTACGTCTTGTTTAATGAATTTCTCCTCGATTTCTTCTTTTACAATGAAACTATCTTCTTTCCATTCCGGGAATATTTTTGTATAGCGTTTCAACAATTGAAAACGTTTAATGTGTATTCTTCCATATCCACTATTGAAACCTCGTCCTAATTTGTGTAATTTCATAACAGCGTCAATAATTGCTCCTAATTGAACCTTATTACACTTTGAAACTTCAATTTCAAATGTAAAATTCCCTGAAAAATAACGTTCAGCAAAATTTTGGAGTGATTTTCCATTGAAAGCACGAACATTCCGGTTTTCAGTAGCAATATGTACGTTTTGAACTTTTTCTAAAGGATTTGCAGTCTTAAGGGAAATTGAGGTTATAGGATCTGCATAGACTGAAATTAAGCCCTCATTTCCCTTTGAACCGAAAATTTGGTGTATTATACAATCCCCATTTAACTCACACGAACCCAATAGATGAAATCCCTCAGGTAGAAGACTATTTTTATGTTTATCAGCTTTTTTATCACTTGTATGACATACTTCTAGATCATATTCTCTACAAACCTGCATTATTTGATGTCTAAGAGCTCCTCGAAGACCTTTTATAAAATAAGTATCAGATTGTTTTATCTTTTCCTTTTTTTTACCTTGATAAGAATATGAAATTGGATGGAGGCGTAATAAATGAGAAGCTTTCCCTCCTGAAACAGGGCCATTGAGTGGTTTATTAATTGGAGTATAACAGAAAACTTTTAGAATTCTAGATGGATTATCAAATTTTCTTGCCTTCAATCAAGTCTCCTCCAAGTTAGAATTTAGAAAGGAATGATATTGATGTTTTTGGGTCTTAAACTTGCGTTTAGAATGAGCAAACTTATAGATCATTTTTGCTAATTCTTTTGGTGATTCTAATTTTTCTTCAGGAATAACAATGATCCTTGTACGGTGAGGAATCAGAAGTTCTAACCATTCCTCTGGGGGCATCAATATTCGTGGATTTTTTGTTACTATCAGATCAATATATTGGGATGTACAAAGCTCTACAATCTCATAATGTAGAAGATCAGCTACATGAGTCCACAAGAGTTCTACTTCTAATCCTAATTGATTTATTTGCTGAATTATCTTTTTAGTGTCACTTCCTATATCTAATAAGATTCTACGAGGTCGAGGAGATTGTTTTTTTCCCCTTATATGTGGAAGAATCAGGTAATGGTGTAGTTTGACAATTTACTCTAAAACCGCCTCGAATACCAGGAAGGTGAAGAACCTCATCAATAATGGATTCATGTGCCCAAAAAGTGAAAATTTCTGGAGAACTCAGTGATGGTTTAGGAATAATCAGATGATCATTTTTCAAACGAAATATCTGGTGAAGAGTGGCTACTCGACGTTCGATTTGGTTAATAATTTCAACCATAATATCTGTTCCACGAACCCAATGAGTCAAGAGAAAAGAACATTCAAAGTAATCAGAATTTAAATCATCTAAAGTCATTCAAATAATCCCTCCATGAGAAAGGCTGGATTTGTCTTTATTTTTTCATTTCTCCCAAAAAATTTTAAATTCACATCATTCGAATATTTTTTCCTATCCATTAATTTCTCCTGAATAAAATATCCATTATTATGACAACTAGAAAATGAATTTAAATACTTTAAAATATTGTTGTGACCGTAATTTTGGAGGAAAGTGTTATTTTCAGTAACATTGCTTGAATTCAGTGGAATAAATCCATTTTTTGTAGAAAAATATTCATTTGAAACTGGAACATTAGACTTATGAATAGTGATTTTGGAGTACTTTGGAATATTGACCCTTAGAATCTCTAATAGTGAGATTATTGATGTCACAATTTGATCAGCAGAGGGCATAAATCGCTTTAATGATTGAGAAAATCTTCGTGATATCACTCGTTCGGACTCAAATAGTACCCAAATAGAATATTTATACTCACGTTTTAAAATTGCCAGTTTTTGTTCAAGTAATTTAGCTTTATGTCGAAAAGAACCTAGATTGGAAGAAAAAGTATGAAGTTAAAAAACTAAAATATGCTTTAGAAATCTTGGAAGAAAAACTTCTAGTTTCAGAGGAAGGAAATGATTTCATTGTTAAATTGAAAGAATAATACAGTCAACCCCTCTTTTTTTCTTTGATTTTAAGTCAGATAGACAACTAACGCCACCTTAAGAACAATTAAATACCTTTACTTTTTGTATTTTCTGACAATGGATCGGCTATTTTCATTTGATTCTCTTGTTTTGCCCAAAATTTCAGCGTAATAATTGTTATGACATAATTCAGAAGGAAAAATATCGTAAAAATGAATAATTGGTACTGTAACCTTAAGTTTTCCCATATTCTTTCGTTGTATTCAATATTGTTGAAACTTAAATAAAAATAATCGGAAGAAATTGGGATTCCAAATATCGGGAGAATTATTCCAATTACATAGGAAGAATGATAATGAAACATATTTTCAGGATTTGGGACGGAAACGATGGTTTCTTGATGACTAACCATTAATGGATAGGATAAGGGAGCAAAGACTGTACATTGAGTTCTAAAAGACAATGGCTCCATTAAGAAGTACCCAAAGGCCTGCAAAATGAATAATATTATGATCAGACTAGTCGCTAGAATAATAAAATCAACTGATCTTTTTTCTCTTTTCCTAAATAATACTAGGCCAAAAGGACAGATCACTATTATTAGTGTTAAAGACAAGCTACTAAATAGATCAGCTATAAAGTAAAAACTCGATAAGAACGACAGTATAGCAATGACGACGGCAATCTGAAGGAAAATAGCTATCTTTTGTTTCTTATACACCTGACGAAAAGGATTATCGTCCCGCCAGAGAGTTAATCCTATGATTGAACTCAATATCATTGATTACACATGTTGGTAATTAGGGGGATTCCCATTATAAAAACATTCAGAATACTGAAGATATGAGACCTTGAGCTTTTGTAAACGTGCCTTTAGTTTGAATTATACGTTATAAAAGATCGTTACCAATAAAAATCTTCTTCGTATTCATACTAAGGTATTGACAACAATATTCAAGCAATTTTTCAGTCCCTCAGATCCAACCAGTAGACTCTCCATTCAGAGACACGTCTATCACGTATTTTAGTATTAGAGCAGGTAGAATAACTAATTAGAACAGTAACATTGTCGGTGACAGTTACCGGGGTGAATATGTTTCTGTAGTCTGGATAATGTGCAAAGAACTGTCTTCACCCCTCTTCCATATTTTTATCTACACTTCCAGAGTTATCTATGAATATGTGGTCATCAGTCATTAACTTCACTAAACCAGGGAGATCTTGTTGGTCTATCTTTTTATTAATGGTACCATCATAACATCGAAAGAATCCATGGTTCACATTTCTTTTCTAATTCATATCTAATCTCTCGAAAAATTCTTAGATCTTATTGGGTGATTTAAAAGTGTTCTAAGAATATGTTTATTTATCTCTAAAATATTAGTTAATCAACATATCTCATTTAATGAGGGTTATTGGTTCCTCAAAACATTTTGATATAAGTGAAAGGTCTTTTTTGCACTGATTGACCAAGATGTATCTCTAGCGAATGATGCCATCTCTTTTTTCACTTGATTCACTGTTTCTGATGAATTCTGCAATATTTCAATACGTTCTAAGTAGTTGCCATTCTTTACATTGCAAAATGGTATTCTTTTAGTTATTTCTTTGAATTTTGGAGAAGGAGATACTAATACGATTTTTTTCATACCAGCAGCAAAATGTAAAATTCCTGAAGAAGAGAAATAGTCCTGTTCATATGGAAGGATTATACAATTAGCTTCTTCCATTATAGACATGAATTCTCGATCAGTTAAAAAACGAGGGATTAGGGTCAAAGTCGCCTTAGCTTTCTGCTTCAATTGTTCGATTTGACGTATTACTTCAAATTCTTTGACCATTCCTGCTACAATAATTTCGAGATCGTCTTTGGTGATTAATGAGGAAATTGTTTCTTTAAAAGCCTTAGTTCTCTTTATAAATCCCATCATTGCTACTTTAAACAGATTTGTTTTAAAGAAATGTATTTTAGAGGAATTAGGTCTTATTATAGGAGAACCATGCGGTATAATAGTTATCTTGCTAGGATCCATTCCTTTAGATATAAGGAAGTTTTTAGCATTTTTTTGATGGACTATAAATGCATTGCTAATCATTTGACAATCATTAAGCATTTTAAGGAAGGGTGGATCAGTATATATTGAATGAAGAGTAATGATAACCTTTTTGCTTGTTTGTCTCTGTATTTCCGTTAATAGTTCCAAAAAATGATTTTGTGATGGAAATATACTTAGATCATACTGAAAATGAATGATCTCGCTTGGATCCTGTCTGATAGTTGTTATTAATAGGTCTTTAAAACAATTTGAGCAAGGAACATTTAAAATTGTTCTGTTTTTGGGAACAAATTTTATTATATCCTTTTCTTGATAGTTTTCTGGGTATAAAAGCCAGATTTCTCTAGTTTCTATCCCTTCAATTACATTAAGTTCCTGTAAAAGAAATTCAGAATATGTTGCTATTCCTCCGAATGCTTCTGTAATTATTACAACTTTCAAATATATCTAACTCTTTAATCGAATTTTTAATCTTATTTGTTTAAATTAACCCGCTTCTAACGATTATCACCAATATCTGGTTAATTTCATATATGAAAATCTATTATCTTTTCCTTTTTTAGCTATTTATAAATATAAAATATCTCAAACTAATTATCATGCGAAACTCTTATAATATATGCCCATTGTATATTATATACATTATAATTTGTGATTTCAATAGATTATATAATATGGCAGATTACACATTATATTTTAGCACCAGCTAGAAATGGATTATTTCTTATTCTATTCAAAAGTCAGGTGCATCCTAAACCTCCCTATTCCGCGACATATCTACTATCTTATTGACATATAATTTCCTTCTACTGGAAAAGGGATAAATTGAAATTATAGGTGGAGATTATGATTGGTACATGTTAAGAATTATGATGCACAATTTCAACAATTATTTGATCATCAACAACATTTTGATGTTTATCAACAGCATCCTTTACATTTTTATACTAATGAATATTGGATTGCAAGGGAAAAAATCGCAGAACGATTCATTAAAATGGAATTATATAATTACCTATCTATAATCGAACCATTAGATACTATTTTAGATTTAGCTTGCGGAGGAGCGTTTTTTGGACGTAAACTCGTACATTTAATGGATGCGTCTAAATTTTACTGCATTGATATTAATCCTCGGCAATTAGAGTTGGCTCGAAAATTAAATTCGGTATTAATAGATGTAGAAACTCACGAGGCTCAATTAAATCTTGGGAAGGACCCCCTTCCTTTTACTTCAAATTCAATTGATATAGTGTTAATGATCAATTCCATTTATTACTTATCAAATAGACAAAAGGTTAATCTATTCAAAGAAGTTCGTAGGTGCATACGTCCTAGTGGTAGGTTCATATTTTCAATCGAAAACTCCTTATATTGGCGAAATACTCATCCATATCTTCCCTCGGTAGCGTTATTCTGGTTATACCCACATAAAATCGCTGAAAAGATGCTTATTAAAAAAGGCTTTTCACAAAAACTTCCTAAATTTCATCTTCATTATCACTGTAGTGCTCTTACTTATCTACGTTTATTACGTGAAGCAAAGGCAAAAAAAGCAACATTATTATTGACTAACACGCTTGAGTACGATGGAAAGTTAGTTGATCATGCAACTCCTCCTTTTCCTAATAATGATCCAATAGGAGTAACTACAAGCTCTAGAAAAAGAGAGATCATGAAGTATTTCAATATTTTTCAACATGGTACTCTTGGAGATAAAATTTATTCCAAAATTGCGAAATTAATGATCCATTTGGGACTGTATAGACTTTCTTTTCTAACGGCTCCTCGCATTGTGTTTTTAGTTCAATTTTAGATTATTAAATGATCATTTTTTTCTATCTTAAACTCCTTTGCATGAAACAACTAATTTTGTCTAGATTCCGATTAACTAAATCATTTAAACATCAATGTGTGTAAGAAAGAACGAGTTTTTTATTTGAGTTTTATACGGCTTTTCTGAATCCTTCCCATCCAAAATATTATATTATTCTCTTGAATATTTGTAGACTATCTCTCTATTTCTATATCTAACTAACTGTGAAATACCAATAAAATAATCTGGCCGTAAAATAGATAAATCTGGAGGAATCCTTGTATGTCAACTTTAAAGAAGACCCTCAGTTATCTGTCTGATGGAACTATTGTAGAAATCGAAGATAATACTAGAATATTCAAAGTGCATTCTTATGAAAACAATCCAATTATTAGCCCAACGAATATGGGATTAACTTGGTATGAAGATGGGCAGTACCTTATTGGATCAATTTTCAATTCAGGAGCAACCATGTATAATGAAAAAATCATATTAAGTCCGAGAGTTCATGCGGAATATCAAAGAGGGCAATTTTTCGATGAAACGCTCCAAATAGAGAGAATTGGATTTAGGAATTATATTTCTAAGATTTGGATCCTTATTAGTGAGGATGGAATTAATTTTGAAAGACATCACAATACCTTAATCAAAGGTGATGGTACCTATCACAATGATTTTTTTCATGGAATCGAAGATACGAGGATCATTAAAACCAACGAACGTTATTTTCTAATCGGATGTGGAAAAGTTTCTCCCCCTTTTCAAGGCTATTTTGGGAGTAAAGGTGATCGAATTGCTATATATTCAACACAGGACTTTGTACACATTAATTATCATGGTATCATTGAAGATATTGACATGCGAAATGCTGTAATATTTCCTGAAATCATTTCTGGTGAAAATTACATCCTATTACGTTTCGGAAAAAACATACATATTGATATCATGAAAGCAGGAATGGACCAATTACTTCAACCCTTCAAATATAGACCATTATGGAATAAGATGTATCAACATCGGAAGCAAACAACGCTACTTGAAGTAGGACATTATCTCCATGAAAAAGAGAAAATTGGTCCAGGACCACCTCCTATTCGGACAGAAAAAGGATGGTTGTTGATTTACCATGCTGTAGGAGAGATTTCTCCCTCTATTGCTCGTATTTATGGTCTGCATCCTAAGATAAATAGAAGCTATTCAATCTGTGCTGCTCTTCTTGACTTAGATAATCCTACTAAAGTGCTTTGCCGTACAAAAGACCCAATTTATATCCCTTCCAAACCTTGGGAATTATATGGTAATGAAATATATCCAGTAGATATTCCTACTGTTGTTTTCCCGACAGGTTTAATTATAAAAAATAATAAAGTGCTTTTATATTGTGGAGCCGGAGATAAGTATGTGATTTTGTTGAGCTTTCATTTAGACACTATTATTGAATATCTATGGCGCGAATGTAGACTATAAAACAAAAATATTACCCCAGCCAAAGTTTCATTTATTATTTAGTTTATTTTTCTGAAAAAAGAGGGAGGGAAGACTGATATAACTAAAATAACTGTTTCCTACTTAGAAGCAGCTAACGTTATGTCAGATTCCTTAACAGTCTTTCGTCCGGAGTGTCTAGCGATCTCTACAGCGTATTTGGCAATATCAAATCCTTTATCAGTGATAATTTCATTAAGTAAATCAATCGCACCAGTAGAGACTCTTTTAGCTCCGGCTGCACGAATTACTCGTTCTATTCTTGCAGATGCAAATTCTGGCATATTTTTCACCTTTTCTCCTTTTAATATATTTAAACAAAATATCTGATTATTTACTTGAATCTAAGCATTTTAGGCGGCCGTTGTTATTTAAAAAGGCTGATATCAGATCTTTTGATTATTTTTATACTTGAATATTGCGTGGTATTGATTTCTGGAGGATTACTTAAGGAAATATCGATAATATTAGTTGCACATTCATGATATTCGAACCTCTTAGGTCTAACTTCACGCCTAAAACGATAGTTTCCTCATCTGTTGGAGATTAAAGTAAGAATCACTGATTTTTGGTATTATATAAGGGATGTGATAATATTATCTGGATATCATATATGATTATCTTATCATTTTTGTTAAACTTTGATTAAAGAGTATAAAAATTATTGAAAATTTTTTAAAAAACGATTCTTAAAGTGAAAACTTAAATTACCATAAGGTTTATAAAAATGATTAGCCTCAGCGTTTATTAACAGAAGACTGGATTTTTGATGAAAAAATTTTTTATTTTTTGGATCGATAATATCGTCTTCTAACAAGAATATACAGAATTAGCTTTAATGAAATGATTTAGATCTGATCTATTGGGCTAATTGAGCAAGAAATGTGAAAAAAATGAATATTTATGCCGATTCTGAATTAAAATCTGAGGAAGAAATAAAAAAAATTGAAGATCTACAACCACTTGAGGAAAATATCACAGTTGTATTTGAAGTAGTTGAAAAAGGCGAAATAAGAGACATTTATAAACAATATTCTGGTGAAACACATCATGTTTGCGATTTTAAAGTAGCTGATGATACTGCTCAGATCATTTTAACCCTTTGGCAAGACGACATTGATACAACTGAAGTAGGCCAGAGGTATAAATTAGAAAATGGGTTTATGAATCTTTTTAACAACCGCCTTCGCATAACAAAGGGTAGATCAGGAGAACTTACTAATATTGACGATGTAGAGTTTGAAGAACTCAATCTTGACAATAACCGTTCAGATGAATATCACGAGGATCCACGTCGACGAAGACGACGCACTAGTAATCGTAACGACTATTTTGAACCCTCTTACCGCAATCCACGCATCCAAAATAAAGACAGATGGCGTTATTAATCTAAGATTTATAATAATGGAGATCATTCATTTTTACTGGCTATTTTTTATCAGTTCTTCGTGCTATGTTAATAGTTTTTATGAATTGTTGATACCACAGTGAAATCCCGATAACTTAGTATCCAGAGGTACAATTTTTATGTGTGGAATAGCAGGTATATTAGGAAATAAAGAAAATAATTCAATTGTAAATATTTTAGATTTACAGCAGCATAGAGGCCCTGATGGAAGAGTACTTCATTATTCATATCTGTATGATATTGCTCTAGGGCATGTAAGGCTATCAATTATCGATTTAGATGGAGGAACACAACCAATATCTAATGAAAAAAATAATTTGCTATTAGTACAAAATGGAGAAATATATAATTATCGAAAACTTCGCAAGAAACTAGAAAAAGACCATACTTTTAAGACAGATAGTGATGCAGAAGTCATCCTTCACCTATTTGAAGATGAAGGGAAAAACTGTGTTACAAAACTTGATGGTATGTTTGCTTTTGTTATTTGGAATAAGGATTTTGGATTATTTCTTGCACGTGACCCTATAGGGATAAAACCTTTATATTATGGTAGTGATTCTAAAAATAGTTTTTATTTTAGCTCTGAAATAAAAGGAATTATGGACTATGTAGTAAAAGTTAAAGAATTACCTCCAGGTTCCTATATGTTTTATTCAAATTCTCCTGAAAAGTACTATAATTTACCAAAACCTATTGATCGGATTAGAGAGATGAATCAAGCATGTTCTGATATTGATAATTTACTTAATGAAGCGGTTAAAAAGCGGTTAATGTCTGATGTTCCACTAGGAGTATTTCTTAGCGGAGGTTTGGATTCTAGTTTAGTATCAGCTCTTGTTAATCTTTATATAAATGATGAAGTACATTCATTTTCTGTTGGATTCCCTGGTTCTCCTGATATCATAAATGCACGGCAAGTCGCTGAATATTTGGGTACAACACATCATGAACGTTTACTTACTAAAGAGGAAATTCTTAGCTCATTAGAAGAAATTATCTATTTTCTTGAATCTTGTGATCCTGCACTTATTCGAAGTGCTATTCCAACATTTTTTGTCTCAGAATTAGCTTCTAAGTATGTTAAAGTAGTTTTATCTGGAGAGGGTGCCGATGAGCTATTTGCAGGTTATCACTATTTAGAATTATTTCAAGATAATGATAAAGAACTTTCATACGAACTTTATAGAATTACTAAAGACCTATATCGAAGCAATTTACAGCGGGCTGATCGAATGACAATGGCTCATGGCATAGAATGTCGTGTTCCTTTTCTCGATGAAAAATTAGTCAAATATGCATTCAATATAAATCCTAAGTTAAAGATCAATCAAAATAATAAATGGATACTCCGTAAAGTTGCAATGCGTTATCTACCATATAATATTGTTTGGCGAGAGAAAGAAAAATTCTCAATTGGAACTGGAGTCGGGCAAATATTAGAAGATTTTACTGATACTCATATTAGCGATAAGATGCTCTCTACTGCTTCAAAAACATTTCTTTCTAAAGAGGAATATTTTTATTGGTCTTTATTTCAAAAATACTATAACAGAGAAGACATTATTTCAAATATGGGAAGAAGTCGAAGTTTAAACCCTGGAGAGATTTGGGAAGAATCTATGGTATAAAAAATATTAATAATATAAAATAATGATTTGCTTAGATTCCCTAATTTCAATAACAATACTTTTTATCTTTTTCTCTTCTCTATTTGTAACATTCATTTTTTTTGCATCTACTATCTATAATTTGGATTTTTTAATGTAATTTTTGATTATTCAATTGAGCTAATGAATTTAATAATGTTGAGAAAGAAGAATAAATTGATTCATCATTCAATATCTAAAAGCCTAATTTTAAAAAACAATTTTTTCCCAGCTAAAGGATGATTAAAATCAAGTAACACATAACTATTAGTCACTTCGAGAACTGTCGCAAGAACTGACCGTCCACCTTTTAGTTTAACATCAATTACTGAATTTTCTTTTAGATCTCTTTCTTTAATACCCTTGGGGATCTTTTTAACCTTTCTTGGATTATAACCCCCATATCCAAATTGGGGAGGTATTTCAACTTCTTTCTCTTGTCCAATTTCCATTCCAATTACAGCGTCATCAAGGCCTTTTATTACCTCACCTACCCCTACTTCAAATCTTAACGGTTGATTTCCTTTGGATTGATCAAAAATGGTGTTATCGTGCAATTTTCCAATATATTTAATTTTCACTGTATTCCCTATTTCAACAAATTTATTTTTTGTCTTTTTTTCTTTTGATACTTCCATCTTTGCTTCCCCATTAACTACTTTATTGGAGCGCCTTTCGTCCGGCCTATCCAATCTAATTCCTTAAGCTCCCCAAACTTCTCTTGAAACAGTCTGTAGTAAAATAACTCTTCCTTAGTATTTAGAAGCCACCCATTCAGTAATAGGGGATCTCGCTCTAAGATAATTGAATCATTATTTATATGAGCCCTAGCAAATTGAAGATTACCAATTGCATCTTCAATACAATGCAAATTAAAATAATCGACATAGTGTCTTTGTGCCTCTGGGTATACAATTCCGAGCGTTACGCCATTAGTCTCTATTACTTTTCGCCCTGAACCTCCCCGATGTTCAAGGTTATCCAACATTTGAGTTTTTTCTTTTTTTTTCCTTTCCTTCGCTATGCCACATATTCCTGACATTTGTAAATATCCTTGAGTCTAAGTAGGTCAAAAAATTAATAAATACACATCAAGAAAATATCTGGTTTAACTTGTCTATTTCGATGTATGATTTGACCTCAATTCTGGGTATAACTGATTTGTTTGGGACATACGAATTTTTCAGCTTTTATATACTTTTTTTTCTTTATAAAAGTGATTTTCATATATGATATTTTAATATTATAATAGAATGCTATATTAATCTTATGTTTTTTATTAAAATTTCTGAATAATTACGAAATATATATAATATGGTTTCTTGGTACTCCGTAATAACCAATAAAGAAATCTAATCATCGTTTGGGATTGATACTTTGGTTTTTTAATATTTAAAAAATAACACCTATCTTTCATTCTTTTCTCTATCTACTAATGATATGAGATCGAGAATAACCTTATACACTGATAAACCAAGGTTTAAGGTTAATAGATAATGATAAGTCTCATTTAATCCCCTATGATATTTGATTATCTTTAATAATGGTTAAGAATATAAAAAGGAGGTAATATAATAATGGGAAGGAAACGAAAAAGTAGGGGAAGATCAAAAGGGAAAAAAGGTTCATCACAGAAAGTCCAATGTTCCGCGTGTGGGCAACTAGTTCCAAGAGATAAGGCAAAACGAAAAACAGTATTTAAATCAATAGTAGATCCAATAATCAGGAAAGAATTAAGACGACAAGGAACTCGTGTTCCTCGTGTTCCAATGATCCGATATTTTTGCGTTTCGTGTGCAATACATCGAGGAGTCGTTCAAATCCGTTCTGAAGAAACTAGGAAAGGTGTATACCAGTATTAAACTGTAATTATACAATGAAAAGGGTTATCCCTGAATTTTATTTCATTTAACCATATTTTATTTAATTGCTAACTTCTACGACTTTAAACTTCATTTTTAGAGTTTTTCCCGCAAGAGGATGGTTAAAATCAGGAATTAACATTCTTTGGCCGGACGACAATACTCATGAAAAACTCATTTGCTTCTAGTCTTAAGCTTGCCTTGACTATAGGGTGCTTTAAGAATTCTTTTTGTGATGGATCAATTAATAATTTAGATTTTACCCGTTTATTTATTGTCGCAATTGATATAACTACCTCCTCCTTATTTGATGATATGCTTAATAGCCTACTATCTAGATCAATACTCAGTTTTTTAAAGATATGTAACTTTTTCCTATTTTTCTTGTATGTTAGGACAACTTTATCTCTAGCTCTTACTGCAAGGTTCGCTGGAATGTTATATTTGAATCTAACCTCTTTGTAAGTTAAATGATGAAGAGCAACTGAATTAAAACACCCTTCATTGTATGCAATCTCGCTGATATAGTTACAAACTTCTCTATAGGTTCTTATGGTATTTTTTAACTTTAAAAAATCTTCTTCTGTAGCTTCCAGTTTACCTAAAATAATGTTACTAGTTTCCATTCTTACCCAATCGATTATTTTAAATATACTACGAAAAATTTTGAGTATGTGTTTCATACATGTGTCTAATAAGTTCAATCCTTAGTAATAATAAGATTTCCATACTATAATAAATTAAACATTAGAATTCTAATTTTATAAAGATGTATAAGCCATTCTGGAACTATATCTGAGGTAACATGACTGATTTTCTCGAGAACTGTTTAGCTCCATAATTTTCCAATTCTTTTTCGATAAGCGGGTATCCATTCTCTTCTAAAATTCTATTCAAACGATCTAGTTCTGATAAAATAGAAAACGAATTTGGATCGACAGTCAAACATCTTCCATCAATTATTGCAGTGTGAATCTCTCCACGCGCTACATCAGATCCCTTCAGATGTGGTGCATCGAAAATTCCTAGTTTAACTGCTTTTGTTAATGTTAATGGATGCGTAAAAGGGTCTTTCACAGATTCTCCTGAGATTTTTTGAATTGCTTGAAGAATCAAATAACAATCAGATATTAGCCTTGATTTGTATGCCTCAAGCTTTTGATCTAAGTAGATTGAAGGTAATCCCTTTATAGAATTTGAAATCACTTTATGTGCTATTTTAGCACTTTCTATCACATCTTCAGGTGTTGCTACATGATCAGCCTCGCAGTAGCTAACCACATGGACAATGTGTGGTTTGATAAACATAGCAATTTGTATAGAAGATGCCAGTTGTCCTTTCGCAAGATGAGGATCCTCTGGAAAACTTAAGAGTCCAGTACGAACCTGACGATATGTAGTGAAATTTTTTGTATGTAAACTTTCTATCAATTCTGTTTTAGCTAACATTTTTGCTAGATCGTATCTAGGTGCTAAACCAATTGGTGTATTAAACATCATTTGGGAAATATATTGTTGCACTCCAGCAAATTTTGCATTGTATGCACCTAGGAAGGCAGCTGCAACAGCAACAGCATCTGGAGCCGAGCGAAGACTCCAATGATGTGATTCATTTGCTTCAAAAGGTATTTTATGTGCGCCATACCAGGCCATGTTTTCTTGATTCTCTTTGATTGCTTCCTGCAATACCCTACTACTTCGACCGTCCAATTCAGAATACCAAAATAAGGGAGTGGCTCCCCAGGCATTGTTAATTGTTTTCTTAAGCAGTTTTGCCATTTTTATTAAATTTCTTGTTCCTGAATAACAACGTAATAAAGGATAATTCCCACACCTTGAAGCCTTATAAAAACCAATTAAATCCTCTTTTGAACGAATTGAAACTCCTCCTGCACCCTGTTCCGATTTCTTCATCTCTTCAGGACGAAAAAAGTGTTCTTGAAAATTTTGATCTGGCCCTATTGAGATAATATCAATGATTTTAGCTGTTGCTATTGTTTCGATACCATTCTGGGTTTTTTCAACGGAAGGAATGCCAAAGTGGGCACGTAATAGTGGATAAGGATAATATAATTCTATTCGCTCAATTAAATTATTTGGAAAAGAATTTTTTTCTTCTGGAGAGGATAAGGAATTTCTTAAATATCTGAGAACGTCTTTTTCTGTTGTATTTCCACCAAAAAGTTTGTTAAATACACCCAGTCGCCTAACAGCATTACACACAGGACTAGTACCCCCAAAGATCCACTTTTTCTTTCTTATTTCAGGTGTGATCTTGTCATAAAGTTCCTTTACAATCTCAACACATGCTTCAGGTGTTAAACGATAGCTTAAAGCAATAATTTCAGGATCTAGTTTAATAATTTCTGTGATAATATCTTCAATTGTGTTTGGGGGGCGTAAAAACGATGTTTCATAACCTTGTTGTCGTGCAATCCGCATAAAATTAAATACACCAGCAACATGAACACAAGAACCTAATGTGGCGCATAATATGAGGTTTTTATTGCTCATTCCTCTAATACACTCTCCCGTTTCATTATTTCGATATAGAATTCATCACCAAGAGTCATATACTCTTTTAATAGGTAGGATGGAATTTTATTGAGCTCTAATGACTCAACAGTTCTACCAAGAGCTCTATAATCCTTATTGAACATACAATTAGCCAAATTAATAATAGCATCAATGAAAGGAGTCGGAACTTCAGCTTCATCTCCAAAGCTAGATAACGGAATTAAACCTGTTGGAATATCTTCAAATATATAACGGACATTTAATGTTGATGGTGCCATAACGTTCTGATATTCTTTCGTATTATGAATGGTTTCATATAGAGTACTTCCATTGCTTCCATAGACTGTATTTAACCATTTTTTTAAAGCAATTGCTTGTACTCCGTAAGCATCTGCTATAGCTACTCGTTCATTGTCCATTTTTTCTAAGAAAGAAGCAACAGAGGGGGAAACACCGTCAATATAATGTCGATAATTAACTTTTGGATCCTCACATCTAGCAACATTCAATAATAAAGGAGTTGGGTGAAATATCGCACCAATATTATCAAAAGAAGTGTTCAACACAGACTCCGTTTCCCAAAAAGCACTATTAAGGTCTTTTAAGAAAGGTATGACTTGATTATTATCACAGGATGGAAATGCTGAAACTGGTACTCTTCTTTTTATCCCTGAAATTGTTACTTGGCTGGGTTTTGAGCATCGAGACACAAATAGAAGAGATTGAGCTTCTACTATTTGTGGTTTAAAAGGGCCATTATTGTTTCGGATGGCATTTCTAACTTCAATTGCACCTCCAGTTCGCCCTGGATTTAAAACAACGATTTGATTATCATCCAAATAAGGAGCAATTCTTGTTGCTATTTCTTTATGCGCATTAGCGGTCGTTACCACTATTATTATCTTACTTTCTCTAATCACTTCATAAATTGAATGTGATACTACATCAATGTCAAAATGTCCCTCCAATAATCCTGAGGATGTAATACCTTTATTCTCTTTTATCGCTTCAAGAACAGAAGTAGATCGATTCCAAATCTTAACTTTATAGCCTTTTGATTTAGCATAAGCTGCAAAAGCATGTCCTCCATTTCCTAAGCCGAGAATAGATATAGAGCTGTCTTGAATCCTTTTATTTCTCATATGAAGCCTCCTGTTAGTTTTAAATAATTCTTATTCCTTAAAAGCTAATTTAGTAAATAAATTGTTTTTTATTTGCTATTTATTTTGTTAAGAAAAGAAATGCTAATCAAAATGATAATTTCTTAGGAAATTAGAACTGTATCTCTTTTCTACGAGATTTTTTCTCTAAGAATTAAGCATAAGAGAAATATTGATTTTCCAATACAAGTAGATATTCCAGAGTTTCTTTATTAACTTTTTGTATATATTAAACCTAATATATATAAATAATACAACTATAATAGTAACAAATTACTATAAAATATTTATATTTCATATATGAATATAGTTTAATTTTGATGTTAAACTATTTTAATGCGGTTATAAGGAAAGTATAGTCATAAATAATTTATTTTTTATAGTTAACTTCACTTAAAATATTGAAAATCGAGATCGAGTAGAAAATACATGGGAAAAAGACCAGCTTACTGATATACAGTATTAATGGCTGATTAAAGGTTATAAGATCTATAAAAACCTTTGGAACCATTTTTAATTATGTATTTTCTGAATTAAAAACCATCAATAAATTATATTCGGGATTTATGACAAAAAGAGAGGAATTTGTTTAATAGACATTCGCGATTCCTTTTCGAAACCTAATTCGTCTGGTAATAAATCATAGATGGATTTAATACTCATAAACATAAGATAAGATGTAGGAATAAATTAGATTTGTAGTTACGCAAGCAAGGATTGTTTTGGCTATTATTCTCTAGAATAATAGGTTGAGGGATCGACTCCATGGAGTTTCAGAAGTTCGGCTGTTTTCCCAGTAATTACAAGAGGGGCTTTTTTTAAATCTAAGACATTCTGAGAACCAGTAAGAAAACAAGCCAATTTTAGCTGATAGGTTATCTCTTCAATTTTCTGCACAACTGCCTCTGTAGAGTGTTTCTGAACTGCAAATAAAAATGGAATAGCCATCCCTGCTGCATCTGCTCCCAAGGCAATTAATTTCGCAATATCTAATCCATTTCTTATCCCACCCGAACCAATGATGATTCCCTCAAAATTCTTTGTAGCTAATATTGTACTGAGAGCTGTTTGGACTCCCCAATCCCAGAAAACTTCACCAGCGTCCTTATACTTCGGTATAAGTGTCCGAATGGCTTCCACTCCAGCCCACGAGGTTCCTCCAGCTCCTTGAATATCAATTGCTTTGAACCCCATCTTCTTGGCTTGCTTAATATCGTGAAGACTAAACCCTGAGCCCACCTCCTTGGCAATTAGGGGGACTGAATGTTCGTGTATTATTTGTTCAATTTTTTCATGCAGGCCTCTTAATTGGGTGTCACCTTCAGGTTGGATCGCCTCCTGAAGGGGATTAAAATGCACCGCAACAGCATCAGCGTTAATCATATTGATGATTTCTTGGAATTGAACATTAGTAAGCCCTTGAGCTATTTGGCCTGCTCCGATATTTCCAATAATTAATGAGTCGGGAGCATGTTCTCTGACAACGTTAAAAGATTCTTTCACTTCTTCATTTTCTAACGCTGCCCGCTGACTACCGACTCCCATACCAATATTGGTTTGATTAACTGCTTGAGATAAGAAAGCATTCAGCTTATGGGCAAAATCATGGCCTCCAGTCATCCCTGAAATGATTAAGGGAACAGAGAGTTTTTTATTAAAAATCTTGACCGATAAATCAATTTCATCAAGATTCAAATCAGTTGTTGCATGATGAACAAAAGAAATGTCTTCCAGACCTGTTGTAGTGTTTCGGGCTTGAACGTCGTGTTCCAAGCAGATTTGGATATGCGCTAACTTTCTGTCAGAGGTTAAATTGGCCTTTTTCTCAAGGATATCTTTAACAACCTTATACTCCGTTTCCATGTCTTTTTAAGGCTCCTTTTTGTTCCAACGTCGATATTTTTCATTTGGAACATTTAAACAATCTAAAACTTTCCCAGTTATAAAATCAAACAAATCCTGAATATTTTGAGGTTTATGATAGAATCCTGGACTTAACGGAAGAATAATTGCCCCATAAATAGCTAACTGGGACAGATTATGAAGGCAAGGTGGGCTTAGAGGAGTCTCACGGATTCCAATGATCAACGGTCGTCGCATTTTCAGCATTATGTCTGCTGCTCGGGAGATCAAATTTCCAGTATTCGCAGTAGCGATATTACTTACTGTTTTCACTGTAGCTGGTATAACTACCATTCCATCTATCAATGTTGAGCTACTAGAAAGAGGTGCATTCATCTCTTTACTATTATATGCTTGAAAAGCCATTTTTTTAATTTCTGAGCTTTTAATACCCACTTCATCTTGAAGTACAAATTCTGCCCATTTACTCAAAATAACATGAGTTTCGATTTTACTTTCTACCAAGGCTTTGATAACTTCGATTCCGTATTGTATTCCAGAAGCACCAGTTAACCCGACAATTATTTTCTTTGGCTTCACAAGATTTCACACCTTCAATAATATTACCAGCTTTTCCTATTATCTTGTGAAAAAGGAGGAAATGGTGATTAGTTGAAGATGAAATTTCCGATCTATTCTACTTCAACCACGCCAGTGCTGGCATCTAGGACTATTTTCGATCCAGTTGTTATTTTAGTTGTATCAATTTGATCTACACAGGGAATTTTGCTTATTATTATTACACTAATGTCACTATAACGTAGTATTCCTTTTTATTTTAATATTTATTTCGTTATTCTATTGTAAACATCATTCTAGATATAATTTTTGTATATACTCCTTTTAGAAAAGGGTCATTAAAGCTAATATTTCTTTACACTATCAGAAAATACCAATAGATAAATAAATTAATTCGTCATTTTCTCCAACTTAAATTAAATAAAATAGATTCAAGAAAATAAGTAGATAAAGAAAATGGAACAAACTCCTGAAGAACAAGATATGGCAGCAGGGAAATATGGAAAAGCCACACAAAAAGCTATGGAAATATTAGTCGCGCTTGGTGAGATATACGGTGCTAAGCGCTTGATAGACATAACTTCGGTTCAGATTGCAGGTGTAAGTTATGCAAACTTAAATGAACCAGGCCTAGAATGGTTAGCTGAAATGGCTATTGATGGTAAAGTACGAATTTTTACCATTCTTAATCCTGCTGGAAAATCTTAGTCTATTGACTTTGGTACAGAATGGATCTTGAAGAATGGAAAAAAATTAGCCATCAGTGAGGAATTCGGGAAAAACCAACTTCGTGTAGTAAAAACATTCAGGAAAATGGGCGTGAATCAAAAATAGAGAAAGAGCATTATTCAAAGCCAACAAAAGAAACAATAAAAATCAAAGAGATTGAGAGGTGTCAGGAGGTAAACCTTGATCTCCAAAAGAGAGAAGAAACCACACTAATCCAGCAAGATCTAAATGGGAATATCGAACGTTCTAACCACATATCCCAACAGCCCGTGTCTGCTGAAAACGAAACACAGTTCCAAGAGTCCATAAAGGAAAGAACACTACAACAACTTGTGTCACTTGAAAATTCACAACAAGCTGCTAACGAGAAATCTGTTGAACAACTTGAAAAAGAACAGAAAATCAAAATGAAAAACAAAGATCAACAGTTGTTTAAGCTATTACAAAAGAATCAATCAAGAGAAGATTCCGTAAAGACGCTCTTCTTTAATTTTAATGACATGGAGAGTCTTGAAGGACAACTGTTCACAAAACTCACGAATTCCGACTCAAAGAGTGTAAATAGATCAAAAAGAATTGCAATAGAGGTTGTATTAAGAGAAAAAGAATTTAACAACAAATTTAGTGTTAACTTCTACGAAGATCTTGAAAATAATGATCTGATGAGTTTTCAACAGACTTTCAACCTTATAGATGAGGCAACCAAGAATATCAATGAAGCTTTAACAATGATATCAGTGAGAAGAGAAAGACATATCGACAATGTTCATCTATTGAAAAATTGGGAATTAAATGAACTGGTTAAAAGGGAATATGATATCATTCGATTGTTTCTTTTGGTGGATACAGAAAAATCTTCAATTGGCGAAGTAATAACTAGTTTGGAAGATTTAGGAATTAATGGTGTTTTATCACCAATTCACAACGATGTTAGATCAGAGTTGATTCGAGTTTTTGATTCTCAAAGAAAACTCACGCTAGAAAATGAGAAATATCTAGAGAGATTAGAATACATACTTAAATCTCCTTTTATTGATATTAAAGTGTTAATAGGTACAACTAAAGGTTCAACAGGAATACGTTCTATCGTTGATACTAATTTATCAACACTTTATAAGTTTTCAAAGTCTTTAGAGTTTAGTTCTTATCATAATGAATTTATTCAACCAAACATCAATATCTCCCCCAATATGTCAATCAAGAGTTTTGTTAATAATCATTTACTCAATAAAGTATTTGAGACATTCAGTTTTACAAAATTCAAAGAAATAACAGATTCATTATTGGAAATAAGAACTACTGAAAGATTTCTTTCAATGATTAATCTTATAAGACTATTAGAGAAAGAAAAGATCAAAGAAATTACAAAAAAGGGTGGATTTCTTGACGTTTTAAATATTAAACCACCAAGCGTGATAATTGATGGGAGAATAGATAGGCGAAATATGAGGGAAAAAATTAAAACAAAATTTGGTGAATTATTCGCAGATATTGAAGGAAGGCATGATAGAGGTGCACTACAGTTTGGAAAGGCAGAGAAAAATGCTTTATCAAAGGCTAACTTAGAGTTATCTGTAAATGTTGTATCACGCATTGCATCTTTAGCTGTCGATTATCTGATGGATGCAAATGATCCAAGATTTTTGGCTATTACTCAAGAGATTTATAATATTGGAAGAAATTTATGGCTCTCTCCAAGTAAACCATTAAACCATTTTCCTGAATCAGCACACACAGATATATTGATGAAAACAGTCACATTAACATCGATGTTTTTATGTTCTTTTAACAATTTAACCACACAGATTGATGTAGGTGAACGGTGGAGGTCTAGAGAACTCAGTGGAATTCCTAGAATTTCAAAAGATGTTTTCCCTGAAAGTGCAAGATTATATTTCAATAACCCAATTGACACATTACGGAATATTAACCAATTAAAAATCAATGTTTTTGAATATGCAGCTGCTCCTGAAGATGTTAATCATGGTAGCAAATTATTTAGGAAGTGGCATTCGAATAAAAGGATGACAAATGACTTGAGACTTAGGGCAGCTTATATTCCAACAATTTATTCATTATTCAGAATTATTGGATTCCCAGAGGAAAAATCAGTTGCTATGGCATCCAAATGGTTTAAAAAAGGTTCTAGCGTAAATTGGGGTAACACTGGTCAAAAAAAAAAGGTAATGTCTAGAAATTCAAATAAAAAATACTTTGTTTTTCATTCTAGAACACCACGAGAAATTTCGTTGTTTTCATATGTATATGGTTTATATTTGGGAGGAGAACACGGTCAGGGTGTTGATGGGATGGTAATTTCCCCATCTTCAGAAGCTTATGGGGATTATGATTATAAAGCTACGTTATGGGAGATTAAAAGACCCTCTGTAAGAATAGAAAGACAAAAAGCGAATAGGAGAGTTAAGGGTTCTTTTTCTCCTTCCTCTAAATTATTAATTTCAAATGCTAGAAAAGGACTGAATTGGGATCAAATGAATCATGGTCAAACTTTATTTGGGATGTTTCTATTTTTTCATTTCAATCCCAATATTACAAGTTTTAATAAGAGCTTTACACAAGATGATCCCAAAACATTTATTCCCGTAAAGGGAGTGAGACAAGGGGGAAGTATTTATTATAATGCTCTACTTGGTAAATCGTCTATTTATTTATTTAGAATGAGAGAATTGCAAGAATTAAGGTGTTTATTTGTTGAAAGATCAGTTGATATAAAGGAGATGAACCTTATAGGGCTTAAAAAAACCCATCCAAGAAAGAGAAACAATTTGGAGTTTGATTTACAAATAAAAAGACCTAATGAAATTACTGAAATATTCACAACGGAGGGATTAAGGCGACTTTTAATAGGGACAAAATATAGAGGAAAGTGGGATGATGATTTATTAAATCGTTCGATCTTTAAGACAAGTATTCCAGAAGCGTTGTTTCGGGAGAACAGGCTATCATTCTGGGAAAACAAAATTATTGAAATTGAACACAAAAATATTAACAAGAGCGCAAAATACATCGAAGTAATAAGACTAATGAAAGAATTCTCTGATTCAGATGATTTTAAGAATATATTACGAGATATTTTTCCATCAACAAATAGAAGTACTCTGGGTCTTATGAAAGGAAAAGCTCTAACGTATGAAAATTGGAGATTGATAGATATTTGTCGGGTGTTAGATGTATTATGGAGTGATAAAGAAGAAAAGGGCTAAAGGCTTTAATAAACAAATAATACGAAAAAAAAAGAGTGATTATTATAGATTATTTTATCACAACTTCGCCTTTATCGCCATCCACGGTCAGATTCATTCCTGTTTTGATCTGGGTTACATCAATCTGATCCACACAAGGGATCGATGAGATTATGCAACCAACAGCTACAATTGCTTCGCATTCTTGAAGGATAAGGGCTTTAGGCCCTTTTCCTGTTTTTGCCATTTGATAGATTACATAGGAGCCAACCGTTGACCCTTTACCTGTTGGAAACACAAGTATTTTATCTGTAGTGTTCACACCTTCTAATTCATGACCCTTTTCGACTACTATCCCTGTTTCTGGGTCTACTCCGCCATAAAACGAGATACTGTCTTTAGTAACTAGAGCTTCCCCTTCAGTCTTTCCGTGGTAAATTTTTCTACCTGTTAGCTTCATTTTAAGGCCTCCTCTATACATTCATCTACTGACATCAGTTTGACTGAGAATTTATTCCTACCAGATCCATAATAGCACATTTTAGCTGAGTCTGATGCTAATCCATGGAATCGTCCTTTAATGGGAGCTACAACACAGCAGGTATCTGCAGCAACTTTTGCTCCGGAATCTTCAATCATTTTAGTAAAACCCATACGATCTGCGATTTGTTTAGTAGGTCGAGCTGTTGTTATCCATATCTCTTTGTTAGGATTAACTTTCTTATTCTCTAATTTTTTAGCAATATATTCCAATTCCGCTAGAGAAGCATGTGGACATCCTAAACTTATGAAATCAATCTCTGTATCTTCAGTAAGATCTGCAATAGCGCTTTTCATATCATCTTCAGTGACTTCTGTGGTTTCAGAAGGAATTGTGTCAACTCGATCAGGCGTAATGCCTTCCATATGGAATAATGCTACTCCCCCATATGTTGCATATGATGCACAAAATGATTTTAGCTCCTCAACCGAAGCTTTGGGAATTCCGGTAATATAAGAAATCTTTTTACCGAGACGATCCCCTAAGACTTTTCCTAAAGCTCCAAATTGAAATGTTCCTTCAAGTTTTGTTTTCACATCTACTTTTACTTCTGGTTTTCTGTTTTCATCTAAGTGAAAACCATATTCAGGTGTTCTTCCGACAAGAGCTGCACTAAGAGCACTTGGTCCACCTTCTCGATTCGTTCGTGCACCTAATACTGAGTTTGCATAACACACAGCACTACTCTCAGACCAAGCAATGTGTTGGCCAAAATGAGGTAGATTCCCGTAAAGATATGGAGTACAGCTGCAAGTTGTTATAACTCCTAATTTTCCGAATGCTTCTACTACCCGGATTTGATTTTCAGCAAACTCCTCACTGATGGCTAATTTTTTCCATTCTTCAAGATCCATACCTGCTGGATTAAGTGTGGTAAATACCCGTACTTTTCCATCTTCAGCCATTTCTTCCAACCATTCTAGGCCAGGTTCATTTAAGTTTGCATAACTTACACCAGCAATTTGAACCGAAGTTATGTCTATCATTCGTTTAGCTCCATAAATCTCGCCAAGTGAGACTAATATTTCCATCGCTGTTTGTGTAGCCTTTCCATACTTCCCAGCAGCCATATCTTGCTCTTCGGGGGTTAATTCCATTTTCGTTCCTCCAGTTGTTCAATTCTCTTTATTTTCGCTTATGAAAATAATATACAAATAAGAAATTAATGTATCTATTTATTGATTGGTATATATAAACTACTTCTCTCCCTTTTATTCAAAGTAAAGCAAGACTGAAATAATTCATTAGAGTGTTCATAATAAACTCTGTTCTTGTAGTTGCTTCAAAATCTATTATTTCAAGCCCTTCTTCTACCGTTTTACGGTCAACAGGATTGAGTTTTTGGAAACTATTGATTTTTTTCATTACTTCCTCGATTAATTGATTTTTAAAGGAATCAGGATCTTTCAAAAATTCATTTCTGGATTCCTCATATATTTCATTTGTTATGTATTCATTTTTGAGAGATGCCCATATTTCACCAAAACGATTTAATCCTTTTGTTTGTAAATCTGGTATTTCAATATTAATTAATCCATCTGCATTTTGATTTTGAAGTAGAAGCATTAATTCATTGTATTTTGTAGAATTCAGTGGGAGAGTATTCAGATCTGATTTTAAAAAAACTAATGCAGTGAAAATTCGAAAAGGATCTTTTGAATCATAATTAGTCTTTAATATTTCACTAATATCAGATTCTAAATGATTAAAAATATTATTACTTACAACTTTTATAAATAACAATTCGGTAGAACCACTATTTTTTTGATAACTTGTTACAACATCAGGAATACTTGCTGCAGTAAAAGATTCTCCATAAGTATCAGCCATTTTCCTTGATTTCATTGATTGGGTTATGATATAATCTCTCTCAGTATTAGGATACTGAAGAAATTTCATGTTAAAATTGATATCATGAACGGTATTACAAATTTCTCTAAAATTCGAATCCATAAAAAGGCCAGAACAGAATGGATTTATCGGGCCGTCACCTTCTTCAGTTAATAATTCCGCAAGACTTTCAGGTGCCTTTATTAAGTGTTTGTGATTTACTGCTTTTTGTATTGTCCATGGATCTATAGTTAATGGTATGCAACTCTCCAGAACAGATGTAAGGTGTGCTTGGACAATTTTTGCCCCAACTGAACTATTTTTAGTAAGATTATTATAGAATTTCATTAATGCTTGTTTTCTAGAACTCAAACTTACAATGAATTTGAAATTTTTAGATTCAGGTACAATATTTATGATTTTTACCGCATTAGTCGTTTGAAAGAATTCCAATAACTTCTCCTTATCTTTTCCAGTTCTATTATCTCTTCCAGGTAACTGAACTGATTCACTGACATATTTAGTAATAGCCAAAATGTGCTCAAGATCATATTTTAGAACGTATATTTTATTATACACACCTTGCCATCTTTCATCTTTCCATTCACCAAGTCCTGCTTGAAATTTCAAATATGCACTCAAATTATTGAACCGTTTTCTATATTTCTTTCCTGTACTAGGATTTTGAATGGTAATTTGCTTAGAAAAGTCTTTTAGTTCGGAAACTTTAAGCCAATCAGTTAATGGCATCAAAAATTCATTTCGAAAGTCATTCATCCATCTTGCCCTACCAACTGCCCCCGATGAGGTTGTATCACGATATATAAACGTTGTTTGATAAGCTTCTGGAATTCCTAATTGATGAAGATCAGTATTTTTAGGAAACAATTTTTTCCAATAATAAGTACCTAAATTTAATGGTGGTTCGTAATCTGCTAATGCTATCAGATTATTGAACATTCTACCAGCACTCTTTACAGAATACTTATCTTTAAAGAATAATAAATCCTTGAACTTTCTGACTAGATGTGGGGCAGATATTCCATTAATCTCGCCATTAACATTTTCATATATAATAAAATTTGGATCTAAACTTTTAATTGATGATTCGAGATCATCAGTCCAATTCTGATGTGAGACTGAACCGTCCACACTCAAGTTGTATATTCTTTGAGTTATCTTGTTTTTTTGAATTGAATTTCCAAAATTAGAGAATTCTATTCTCATCTGTGTAATTTCTTTTCTTGAAGTAACAGTGTTTGTATCATTATAAGCATGAGTACCAGCGTATTTCCAAAAAGCTAGTTTAATTGCTTCATCTATAACGTCTTTTGGGTAATTCAACTTATATATATTTTTAAACAGTACTTTTTGATTCCCCAAAGTCGTAAAAGGTCCATTAACTGTTTGAATCCCCAGTTTTGGGTATCTTTTTCTAAGAGATTTCTCAATCTCATTATATAATTTTATGTCCTTCTCATTTAATTGAATCTTAGTTGCTAGGAATTCTGTGATTTTAGCCCAAGAAGAACTACGAATATTGAAAAACTCACGATTCTTTGCTTTATATGGGTTCCATGCCTTTTGTTTAGAATTTGGAATCCAAAACGTATCCGTTTTTCCAGTTGTGGGATTTTTTATTGTTACTTCCAAAAAAGGTTTAATTCCCTTTTTCATATCACTTTGAATTTGCCAATATTCAAATATTTTGTTAATTTGTCTCGCTGATATGTTACCTGAATCTAATTGAGAAAATAATTTTCCACATATGCTCATTCGATAGGTATTATTTCCACTTTCTTTGTATAAGACTATTGGTTTATCGTACTTCTCCTGTATCTTGTTATACATTTCCCACATTTTAGTTGTTGGCCTTCCTCCTCTGGTTATGTGTTCATTCCACTTTCTTGCAAACACTCTCAAATCTGAATGTTTTCCAGTTTTTATGGCTTTATACCCAGTTTGTATTATCGATTGTCTTTTCCTTTCAATATTTTGTTCTATTAGTGTTTCTTCTAGAGGTTTAAAATAATTTTTTTTCTCTAAATTTGATTCAGTTTTTTCTTTTTTGATCTGTTCTTCTGTATCTGCTTTATTTCGGGAGATCTGCTTGTTCTGAAAGGTCTGTGTCATTTTTTGAGGAGGGTCTGCTTTTGGAGTATGTGATGTGTATGCTTTTATGAAAGATAATTTCTGCTTTGCTAAATCTAAATTAGCAGTCATTTGTGTCCATTGCGCCCTTTCAAACGATTTTAGAAGTTGTTCTCTTGTTAAACTATCCTGTTCTTCCTCTAGTTCGTCCAATTCAGCTTGAAAATCATATGGAGGCGGTTCGGGAAGTGAGGGGCCTTGAGAAACAAGTTCTAATGAACTATCATGTTCATGAATACTTTGAAACGTTTGAACCTCAAGAGATTGCTTTACATCATCCTCTATCTGTGGATGAAATTGGGTTAACAAGCGTGGTGATTCAACTTCTTTCAACATTTTCTCTAAGGTGCTTATTTCGGTATCTAGTGAATTAAGAGAAAAATCGTGAAAATCCTCATCTTTGATTGTCAGAGTAAAGGATCGCGGTTTAAGAACATCCTCAGAATACTTTGTTTCTATAGATCGATTATTGAGTATATTGAATAATTGCTGGATTGAAGTTTTCCCAATATCACTTAGTGTATGCCCTTTTGTCAGTGTAATAGATTGTTGAGATTGTTTCTCATCTTCTGGTTGCACATCATTTGTGATTTCGACTGTTTCAAGTGTTGCAACGTTCTCATCTATTTCAATTGTTTTTTCCAGCTCTTCTAGTTCCTCACTACCGTCTTCAGTTTGATTTTCAAGTTCATTAATGGATATTTCCTCAAATTCCTGATCACATGTTATTTCTTGCGTATATTTATCTTGCTCTTTTAATTCTTCAGCAAACGGGTATTCAAGAGTAATTAATGGATTTTCTTCTAATTCCTGATCAATTTTCGTTTCTTCGTGTTCCATTGCTTCAATTGAAGTAGAATTTGTGGTATCACTATCCAGTGTTTCCTGATTACAAAGATCTTGCTCCTCTAATGTTTCATATTCCCAATCTGTATCACCAAAATTATCATTTTCTTCTATCTGACTTTCTTCTAGATGTTTTATGTCCTCAAATTCCTCGATCCCTTCATCTTCAATAACCTTGACCTATTCTGTTATCAGCTCTTCTTCTAGCTCTTCTTCCAATTGATGTATTTCTAATTCAGCTTCTTCTACTTCAATTGGCAGTTCCTCTATATTTTGATTGATGTTGGAAAACTCAATTTCCTGATCTTCCTCTAAAATTGATGAATCTTCCTCAACCTCTCCACAAATGTCATTCCCGAGACTTATGTCCACTTCTTGTTGGTCTGACGAATCTGGCTCTTCGTCTTGGATTTCCTGCTCAGTTTCTATTAGTTCATAAGTCTCTAGCTCCTCGTCCTCCGCCTCTTGAACCTCAAATTTTGCCTCTAGAACCAATGTATCTTGGCCTATACATATAGTATCCGCTGAATTATCATCAATGTCCTCATCAAAGTCTTCTACTTCCGTTCCTTCCTCTTCAGAAGTAAGAATAGTATCAGGAGGTAAAAATTCCTCGAACTCTTGTTCAAGCATTTCATGCTCTGCAAGCAGCTCCTCCACTTCTATTCTTGGAGCCACCTCATCAATATCAATCTCTGAAGGATCCTCTTCAAGGTTAGTTTCTTCTTCATTATCTTCCACCTCTTCTTCTATCTTTTCTTCTTCTTGTTGAGCAAGAATAACATCGTGATCTTCCTGTGTAGACATTCCCCTTCCCCCTAGCGATTTTCTCGAGCCTTTTGCAGATTAAGCAACAAAGTGGGGTTTACATCTTCTTCTTCCCAAGGCTGCATTGGATATTCAATTGGTGGTCTCCCAAAGGTCTCATTCCATATCCTAAACAATATTGTACTCACCCCAATAGTTTCTTTAAATCGAAGTAAAGGTTTTAATCTTACCTTACAATGCGCAACGTCCTTCAAAGTTACTTGTGGGGGGAGCTTAGTCTTGTCTGACCTACTAAGTGCCTGATAATAGGCTCCAGTACAAATTTTTTGTATTTCATCAGGGGTATACCTATTTACAACATGATGTGCTAACCATTGAAGATTGCCGTCAAGATTATGAGATACTTTTCGAAAGTAATGCTGAAGAATCTTGACAATCGCGGAAGGAGACGGGGGTGGAATATACAGAATCCTATCGAAACGACGTAATTGAGCAAGTTGTAACCGCTGGGGGAAGTTTGTGGCGACAATAGTCACTGTTTCATTCCTCGAAGGGGTGTATAATCCATCCATAAACTGTTGTAGCTCCTTTTGGATCTGAATGGTTATTCTAGATGCCTCTGAATCCCCATTTCTTCTTCGGGAATTGTTGGTTGACCCAAAGATGCCATCAAATTCATCAATGAAAATGATCGAGGGGGCATGTTCCCAAGCTGTTTCATACAACGCCCGGATCATTTTCTGGCTTTCCCCATGCCATTTTGATAATAGAATCCCAGCTGGAGGACTGAAGATAGGTATAGGGGCAATTTCTGCCGCTAGTACCCGAATTAAGTTTGTTTTCCCACATCCAGGCGGCCCAAATAAGAGAATTGATCTGGATGGTTTGATACTACTCTCCCAGATTTCGGGATGCTGAAGAGGGACTAAGACTGTTTCCTGAATCTGGTGGATAACTTCTTCGAGACCAATTATATCATCCCATGAGAGACTAGGATTAGGAGTGATCCGACATCTAAGGATACGCTCACGTAATTCAGCATACTCTTGGTCATCTTTTGATTTGATATGTACTGTCTTGGGATGATTGGCTGATTGTGTGGAATTCATTAAAATTGGTTTAAGTTGTTGTACCCGTTGCAGACACAGTCGAACCTCTTGAGCATGCTGCTTATGGAGGGGTATCTGAGGGTATCGTTTCAGTAGTACTAAGAATATTTTGGTTGCATGCATGTAATAAGTAATTGCTTTCTGGTATTGGTCTTGATGATCATACAACCGCGCATCTTGGACTAATTTTTGTGCCTGAAATATTGCTTTTGGGATATTTGCTTTTGATTGTGCCATAAATTCTATTTCTCCTATTAAGATGCTAATATTCGTTTTTAGGACAATACATGAGTTGTTTTAGTGAGAAAGATCACATATCAACCCAAAGATATCCCATTTATGGGATTGGTTATCCCATTATATAAACATATCCCATTCTCGGGATTTCATATCCCTTATATAGCCCATCTATAGAAAGTGGAAACAGAATCTAATCAGATTTAGGTGAGGTAATGAGCCAAATTCAAGATAAAAAGTTTAGACCTCGGATAGATGACGGATTGGCTGCTGCAATCGAGACTCTTTTTACCAAATATCCAGATCTTGGCAACTATTTTAATAATGACAAAAAAAAATTTGTTGAAGATGCGATAAGGCGTAGTCTAATCTACTATGAGAATTTTAAACGATCTGGTGCCAGTTTTTCTGAACCAAATCAAAGCTGATGATGTCTCTGATGATGTTCAGTATCGATCTTTACCAAATTTTCAATATAATCACTTACGGATATTCCAAATTGTGTTGAAATTTGTTGAGCAAGTTCTAGCACATTTTCTTTGAGAGTGATCGAGAATTCTTGGAGGGAATGATGTATTCTGAGATAATCAGAGTACATTTCGATTCTCGCGAGATAGCTGTGATATTCGAGCAAACGCAAAGGATAATCTTTGCGAGTGGAATCTTCTACATCAATCGCTCGTTGAATAGCTCGCTTAGCTTTCCTAAAACTAGTTATATTCTTGGTTTCTTGACCTGAATAAAAAAATAATATTCCAAGGGTGAAATAATACTTAGCATATTTTTTCTGAGTAAGTGCTTTCTGAATCAGCTTTAATGCTTGGTTCATATATTTAGATTTATTGGAAATAATTAAATCGACTTCATGTTCAATTCCAAGAATGACCGCATTTGCAAAAGTCTGATAAATGCCTACATTCTCCTGAAAGGCTTCATGATGAATTAATTCCAGGCTTATGCTTATAGCTTGTTCTAACTCGTCAGGATCAGTTGAGGAAAATAAAATGGTTGCCCTAGTTACATGAAATAATGGTTCATTTTGAAATTCCCCAAAATAGGTTGTTACTAATTGTTTTGCTTTTGAATAATCCTTGTTATTCCGATGAAATGAGTAAAGCAAGTAATATGCAAAAAACCTTAACTTTGATGGAAAGGATTTCTTCTCTAACAAAATTTTGATTACTTTTAATATGGTTTTATCATCTCTTATTATCATCGCAAGTTTGGGGAAGTAATACACGAAATCCCAGCCAGTATTAGCGTGAATAGTTTTGTATAGCCAATCTCCCCCCTTATGTTTGATATTTTCATCCGATAGAAAGTTCAAAACCTTTTCAACAAAAGATTTGTCCAAATTCGCCATAATTTTTTTATATTGATGGATCTCAGGTAAAAGTTCACTCATAAAACTCAACTTCAAGAATCTCTATATTCGATTGAGGGAGTCCTTTATAATTTCAAAATTTTAGAGAACAGAATTACTTAGGGGGTTATTCAAGAAAGGCTAGGATCAAAGAAGCATCATCTGATACTCTTAAACGGGGAAATTGTTGGACATTCTGGTCACGCTGTTCAATCTCACGCATAGTTTCATATATTTGTTCTACTCCCTGCTCCTTTAGGTTCACAAGTAAGTCATTATAATCTTTGAACAGATGATAAGTATCAATTACACGTGAAAATCCGTCACTCAATAATAGGATTGTATTAATGGATTGATAAACTGATAATTGTCCTTTACTAATCATAACAGAGTCTAAATTTAGGACATTATACTTGTCGTTTTGATAAAGGTCATCTCGAAGGTATTTCAACCTCTCAATTATCTTTATTTTGGCTAAAAAATCTTTGTGACTCATTTGGGGATAAGTTTTCTTTTTTTGGAGAATTTTGTCTCGAAATTGCTCTTCAATTCTTTTTAATTCATGGTTTTGAATTAATATCTCTTGGTTTGATGTCCGAAGATATGCCAGACAATCTCCTAAAGAAAAAATCTCAAGTTTTTCATCTTGGATATTTCGAGCAATTATAATAGAAGCAGAGGGGTGTTCATTGTATTGTAAAGAATTAATATCAACAGTAATAAGAGATGTGATCTCCTCTTTAATTTCCTTAATAGCAGCTATTAGAATTTCAGTTATTGTGAGGTCGTGATAATCAAGATATTGCGATAGATACGCATTGATTCTATTTACAAACCAAAAAACAGCATTTTCATCATTTTTTATTGATAGATTTCTAACTTCCGAAATGCCATCAAGAAGCCAGATTCCAGTCTCACTTGCACCGATACAATCTTGATTAAGCGATTTCCCAATTGCGGGTTTTGAAATCATATGTTGGATTTGCAATATGGCTCAATACCATGAATCTATTGTCTTAAGAAGTGTGAGGCTGAATTTAAGTTTCTCGTGTCTCACGAAGTTAAGAATCTTTCGGATAAAAGTCACTAGATTTTCAATAAATCAAAAACTTATTTTTCTAAACCCAAAATATATCCACATTTTGAGGGAGTGAGTTTGAATTTTTCATCCTGTCGTCTTAGATTTGTTTGACAAGCCTGACCTCTGGAAAAGCAGAATAATCATTGCAGCTATACCCAAAAGCGAATGGAGAATAATTTGTGCAACTAGGGGCTGTTGATAAAAACTACAGAGAAACCATGATATAATTTTTAATTACACCCAGCTGGAGGAATTAGATTAATATTACTGCTGTTTTAACCTCCTTATTATTCTAAATACTCCTTTAAATCGACTTCAGGAAACTCTGCACGGGCAAAGCTTTTCCCTTTTGTCACTAGTGGTGCAGTAAAATCGAATCCTACTTTGTTTGTGATTTTTGTTCCTGGTTCTGCGCTTGGGTCTAGGCTTGACCCTGGCTCCTTTCCAATGTCAACTAAGTCTCTTTCAGCCTGAAAGCGTGTAGCCATTGACCATTCTACCTCTAAGGGGTTATATATATCAATATCTTTATCCACGACAAAGACATGCTTACAGCTTCTATGTCCAGCAAAAGCAGCGCGTATAGCCTTTTCTCCATCGTCTTCATTTTGTTTATCGATTTTAACAATGGCATGTAGCCAAGAGGAACCACCAGGGTTTACATTGACATCAAGACACTTTACACCTGCCTCATTCACAGATTTAAAGATAGTGGGTTCTCGTGGCATACCCATAAGGACTTTGTGTTCTAAAGCGCCAGGCACAAGTGCTTGCCATATAGGGTTCTTTCTATGAGTGATTTTTTTAACCTCAAAGACTGGTTCATCGCGCTCTATGTCGTATGTTTCGGTTAAGTCGATGAATGGCCCTTCTGATGCACGATCAGCCATGAAAACTTTTCCTTCTAAAACTACTTCACATCCTGCAGGGATTAAAAGATCAACTGAGCTAGCTTTTATCACTTCAGTTTTTGCAAGGGCATTTGCAATTTCTAGCTCATTAATTCCTGTCTTCACGGAAGTGGCAGCAGCAACAAGGATATTAGGGGTGTTTCCAACACAATAAGCTGCTTCTACTTCACCTGATTTCTCTAAAAACTTGTAGAAATCCCGACCCTTTATGATCCGAGTACTCATTCTGTTTTTCTCGAATTGCATTGCCCGGTGAAAATCTAAGTTTTGACCAAATTCTGGATCTTTGGTCACGACAACAGCTGAAGAGATGTATCGACCACCGTCTCGTTCATTATGTTTTAGAATTGGAATTTTATCGAGGTCAACACCATCCATAATAACTTCTTGACAAGGAGCACTACTTATTTCCTCTGGTGGACTTCGATTATCAATAGCTGCTGTGAGTCGAGGAATCAATTGTGCCGTAGAAATCTCAAAATAATCAGCAATGCTTTCTTTCGTACAAAAAACATTACCTGCAACCTGAAAATCCGAATATCCCTTCACATTCTCAAACAGAAGTGGAGTAGGTTCTGCTGCTTTTAAGACAGCAGCAGCTTCTATATCTATATTAACTTCTTTCTTGATTCTTGTAATTTTTCCGTTTTTTTCAAGTTTGTTTATATATTCCCGAAAATACATTTCTTTTTTTCCACCTTATGAACTATAGATTATACTCCGATTAATGTTTTCCACGCGGGATATCCCGCTTCTTTTAATGCATTGTATACTTTATCTTGAAGTTCAGAACTAGGAGTTAACGCGATTATATTTCCTCCTCGTCCAGTTCCAGTAAGTTTAGCTCCTAGAGCCCCGTTATCTTTTGCAAGCTTAACCATTTTGTCCAAGACGTCATTTGATACGGTTACTTTCTGAAGCAGCTCATGATTTTTATCCATAAGCCGACCGACTCGCTCTAATTCCATATTTTCTAAAGCTTCACGACCCTCCTTTATCACTTCTTGATATTCTTTAATTATATCCTCAAACCACTTAGGATCCTCCTCCTTCTTTTTACGAACATCTCCTACGACAACAGCTGTGTTAGCAGTCATTCCTGAACTTGCAATCACTAATTCAATTGGTTTTTCTAGTTTAATTGTCTCTATTGTATTAGGGCCTCCCTCAAGATTTCGGATAAAATAGACCAAACCACCGTATGTTGAAGCAGTGTTATCAATTCCACTAGGAGTTCCATGATATCCTTTTTCACCTTCATAAGCAGCAGCATTTATTTTCTCATTTTCCCATCCAAGGTTGAATTCATCATTGATAGCTCTTGCAAGAGAGACACAACTCGCTGCAGAAGCTCCAACACCACTAGCACAGACGAGATCTCCCCCGAATGTAATCTTCAGGGCCTTTTTATCTAGGTTGACTCCCATAAAAGCCAATACATTCTTAATAGAGACCTTTTGCTCATCAAGCTTCTTCTCTTTATATCCAGGAACCTCTGGCCTGTCATCATTCAATTCATACCCTTTTCCACCTTTAGATTCTACAATACATGCGGTTTTGTCACCTATTGCAGATGCAAGCGCAGGTACGCCATAAACTACAAAATGTTCTCCAAATAAGATGGTCTTTCCATAACCGGACCCTTCACCAGCCATTTTTTACACCTATTCTTCTATTTTGTAAAATTCACCAAAATTATTCTACTTTTAATCATTTTCTAAGAGGAGCTAAAAAATCCTTCTAACTTATATTCACGATATTAGACTCTTTTCATCGTCTCTTCGTTCTCTTTCATCTTAATAATAAAGTTTAGAGGCTTTTTAGAAACATTTCTTATGATAAAATCTAAAAGAAATAGTTCAAGATCCAAATTTTGGAAAAATTTTGAAAATGAGAAATATTGAAAAAATTATCATAAGCTCTTTAGAAAACATGAGAGCACTTTCAGAGATTAATGTTGAAGGCAAAGTATGCTTGACTCGAGTAGATCTAAATTGCCCTTTGGATGATGAAAGAAATATTCTTGATACAACTAGGATTAAAGCTCACGCGGAAACAATCAAGTATATTGCTGATCTTAAGGGAAAGGTTGTTGTTATTGCTCACCAAGGACGACCAGGTAGCTCTGATTTCAGTAGCTTAGAGGCCCATTCAAATAACCTTCAGCAAATTGTGGGGGATAAGTATAAAGTTGATTTTTTCCCCCAAACTCATGGGCCTGAAGTGGAAGCTCGCATAAATACTATGAATGCAGGAGATATCTTAGTTCTAGAAAATGTGCGCATGGTAGAGGGTGAAACAGCAAACAAAACTGCTGAAGAACATTCCAAAAGCCCCTACATAAAAAGTTTAGCTAAAGTAGGGGAAATTTTTGTGAATGATGCATTTTCAGCAGCTCATCGTTCTCATATGAGTCTTGTTGGTTTTACTGCCATTTTACCTTCTGTGGCAGGATTAATCATGGAAAGAGAGGTTAATAATCTTCAACGAGTTGTTGATAACCCCGAAAAACCTTGTACCTTTATTTTGGGGGGTATAAAACCTGAAGATTCTTTTAAAGTTGCGGAATATGTTCTAAAAAATGATGTTGCTGATATTGTATTAACAGGAGGTGTGATTTCACAACTCCTTCTAATAGTGCTGGGAAATTCACTAGGAGATCAGACATACGATTTTTTGGCAAAGAAAAAACTTCTCCAATTCATTGAACCAGCTAAAAATTTAATTAAACAATTTGGTGAGCGAGTTAGAGTTCAAAGCGATTTTGCTGTGGATGAAGGAGGTCGAAAATTGTATTCAATGAAAGATCTACCCTTAGACTCACCTATTCTGGATATTGGTGATCAAACAATCAATGAGTACAGAACAATAATATTAGAATCTGCAACCACTGTATTAAACGGTCCAATGGGAAAATTTGAAGAACCAGGTTTCGAAAAGGGAACATTAGAAGTTTTTAAGGCAATGAGTGGGTCTAAAGGTTTCTCATTGGCCGGGGGAGGACATAGTGTCTCAATCATTGAAAAAAATAACATTAAACTTTCCTATGTGAGTACTGCTGGAGGTGCAATGATACAATTTTTAATGGGAAAGCCATTACCAGCTATTCTAGCTTTAAATGCATACTAGAAATGGTTCTTCTATCAATTCACCTATAGCTATTACTAAGGAGATATTTTATTACTCATAATATTAATAGTAGTGTTTATCTGTTGGAATTGAATTAAGGATCTCGCGTTCTAATTAAGACTTGTGTTTGAAGTGTTAAAGAGGCATTTTACATTCTTAACATTTAATGATGCTTCATTTAAAAGCTTAAAGTTGTCAGATTCGTTACAATACTGATTGTAGAAGGAAAAGAATTCTTTGATTGAGTTAACATAAAATCGGAAGAGATAAAAAGAGAAATAAGGAAATATTGTTTAAAATACAGAAAAAGTGGATTTGAACATGACAGAGGAAAAAGAAGTTGAACAGCTTAAAGAAGATCTAGAATTGGTCACTAAAACTGCTAAAGTTCTTGCAAATAAGCTGGAAAAGATATCTATTAGATTTGAAAAAATTTTCGCCGCTATGGAAGGAGTACCAACCCCTCAACCAACACCAAAAAAAGTTGTAAAAGCTAAACCAACACCCACTCCAGCACCAAGTCCATCACCCTCGGTACAAGTCCCTAGCTCTGGAGGAAGTGCTAAAGCGGGGAGATTATTAGATTCATTTCTAAGTCAGGTTCAAACTATGACCAAGGGGCCTGAAATAGCTAAATCATTATCCCGTTTGCGAGACCAAGTGATGCAATCGGCTGAAGTTGGATTTCATCCAGCATTCCATGAAATGGGAAGGTACGCAAACCAAATTAAGAATATGAGAGAGATCTCTTCTGTAGAAAAGGAACAACTCATCGAGAAAATATATGATTGGAAAACACGACTAACGGGATAATTCCTTTTTGATCTATTTAATATTCTTCTAGAAATCAAGGTACATCGAAATGGGAGGACTAATGTAAAAACTGATTCAACCTGATCTCACATGATTTCCACATTTATTGCAGAAAAACGCGTTTTGGGGGATGGTAGCCCCGCACGATGGGCATTTACGACGGTTGTCAAAGAAGTTACTACTTGAATTAAAGAATTTCTCTTTCTCTTTTTCCTCATCTGATTGAAAGGAGGATACATTAAAAGGTGAAAAGGATGTCGTGCTTGGATTTTCAGGTATAGGTGAGTTTATTGAACTTTTAGGTGGAGAATAACCTTCATCATCATGTGGAAGACTTAAACGAGACGAAAGATCGTTAAGACGGGTCGTAATTTGGGACATATAGGGAATAAACGGACAATTAATGACTTCATACTCGTCTAGAGTGGTAGGAGAAGATGTTGATTGGGGCTGAAAAAGCTTGAAACCTATTTTCAATCCTTCAGAACTCTCAGTTATTGCTATTCCTTGTTCTAACAACCCTCGAATGACTTCTTTGGCTGAATAAATCCGCCCTTTTATGATAATTTGGCCTGATATCTGGTCAAAAGGATTATTCATACTAAAGAGTCCTCGAACTTTAAGTGTCTTCAATGAATTATAAAATTCATAACATTACGGTAATATCACATAGATTTTTTCACATGAAAAATTCTTCCTACGGTCATTTTCTCGTGATTTGCAGATTATCCGTATAAAAATATCCAGAAACGAATCTAAGGAGAAGAGATCATTAGAACTTCTTATTGAATTTAATAAAGATTAAAATTCAATGCACTTGTTCGACAAATTTTTAGGAGGTTTTTTAAATACATAAGCTGTGGGGGTTAATAGTAACAAATTGAATAAATTATAATCATAGAGAATTTTGAGGTGAAAGAATGCCCGCTGCTTTTGTTTTAGTTAATGCTGAGATCGGATCAGAAGACGAAGTCCTTGAGGACTTGAAGTCCACGAAAGGTGTGGTTGGTGCATGGATTGTGTACGGTGTTTATGACATTGTGGCTAAGGTTGAAGCCGATACTATGGACGAGCTAAAAGAGATCATAACAACTAACATACGCGGACTAGATAATGTCCGTTCAACTTTGACCATGATCGTGGTTGAAGGGGCCAACGAATAAAATTTATTATCCTTCTTGACTGGGTCTTAATGGCGGCGTTAGAACCACAGAGTCCAGTCTTTCACTTTTTTTATCATTTCCTTTCAAGGAGCTTAAGGACTTACTGCGTTACAATTTTTTTCAGAATAATCCTGGGGATGTCTTTATGAAACAAATTGCACCTGGAATAACTTGGATGCTTGGTCAAGGCTTAGATTGTAATGTTTTCATTGTTGAATCTAAGGGAGAATCCTTGATGATTGATTCCGGCCTAGGAGATAGGATGAACTTTAGTTTTGGGGCCCATAAGGGAAGTATTAAAATTTTAGAAGAAGCTATTACCCGTAGGAACATTACTCGAGTTTTATTGACTCATGGTCATATTGATCATGTTGGAGGTATTATGGTTCTCCAATCAAAACTTGAATTAGATGTAATAACCTCAGAAATTGAAGCTCAACACTTGAAATCTGGAGATAGTTCCTATATCGTACCATTTATGGCTTCAGAATGTTCTCCCATTGATATTTCACAAGAGGTCTTTGAAGGAGATGTCATAAATATAGGAAATTTCTCTTTTGAAGTATTGCACACCCCTGGTCACACCCATGGATCGATTTCTTTATGGGATAAGAAAAATCAAATCTTAATCAGCGGGGATACTGCTTTCCCTCAGGGCTCCTTCGGCCGAACTGATTTACGTTCTGGGAATAGCAAAGATTTAGTGGAATCTCTAAAACGCTTATCGGAATTAGAAATTCAGGTACTTCTTCCTGGACATATGCCTCCTGTTATTTCGACCTCTGGAACCCCTCTTAATTCAGTTAAACAGTCATTCCAAAACGCTCGGATGATGCTGACGTACTTTTAAGATGATTTGATCACATGTTTTATCAATTGAATTTTCATCATTATAAACCTCAATGACATTTTGGTCAGAGAAGAATTCAATGGCCTCGTAATAGACAATATTCATTATTTCAGCTTCAATATTTGCTTCAATTTTTTCTTCTGGGTAATTCCGAGATAATAATCGCTGTCTAAGGATGTCAGCACGACAACGCAAGACAATTATAAGGTCAAAAATGTTTTTCAAAGGAATAATCCCCCCTACTAAGCAAATTCGTTGTTTATTGGTTATTATTTTCTCTAAATAGGCAGCTATAAGATCTTCATCAATTATTAGTGAATCTCGATTAATATCATACCCTAGATAGAATCCTTTCTCAAGAACTATAGTGTTTAATTCCGAATATTCAAGAGACATAATTGTAGTAAGCTTTTTGGCCACACTTGTCTTTCCTGTTCCTGTTCCTCCGGTAATATATAAGCGAAACGGAGAAAGATGGCTCATAAGATCAACCTAGAGGGGAATGTAATTTTCTTTATCTTTAAAACTGATTATCAATTTGAAGAATTTTAGATTGTAAAAAACTATTTGGGTTTTAATTGTGGGCGCAACCATTTCAATTTTAGCTGAAAAACCTTCTATTGCGCGAGCTTTGGTTAGAGCTTTTTCTATTGTCTATAAACTCAAGTTCAAAAGTCGAAAAGGCAAAACAAGATACAATTACATCTATGAAAGCACCATCGATAACCAAAACATTAATTTTGCGATAGAAAAAGATGATTACCGTCTTCGAAAAGAAGATAGCCTCATTATCACGAGTGTCACTGGTCATATCCTTAATTACGATTATCTTCCGCCTTTTGATAAGGATACGAATTGGCATAATTCAGATCCTTTAGATTTGATCGAGCTCGACCCTATAGAGGTTCCTATTCAGGTGAATATGTTATCCCACATTGAGGAAATAGGAAAAGAATCTAACATTATTGTTATTGCTACTGATTGGGACGGTCATGGTGAGTCCATTGGACGTCAAATCCTTGAAATTGCTACTCGCGTCAATAACAAAATTCGCCATGGTCGAATGCATTTTATCAGTACGAATCCTAGCAGCCTTAAGAAAGCGTTTGAATCGCAGACAGATTTAAACTGGGATTGGATTAAGCAAGTAGATTCTCTCAGGAAACAGGATTTGAGGATGGGTTCCTCAATAACTCGGTTTCTCACTGTTGGAATTCAAAACCGTGGTATTCAAAACAGGATAATTTCATATGGGCCATGTCAGACTAGTGTACTGTGGTTAATAACAAACAGATTTTTAGAAAATAGGGCTTTTTCTCCCGAGAAATTTTGGAGAATTTCAATCAAAATATCTACATCAGAAGGTCCCTTATTTCTTAACTGGAAAGGTAATCCTGAAACTGATGAAAAAACCGTTGATTCTTTGATTTCAGTTCTAGAAAAAGATAATGAAGGAACCATCACGGAGTTTAATGAAGAGCTAGGGATTATCAAACGCCCGTTACCTTTGGATACAGATACTCTTGAATCAGAATGTGCTCAATTCTTTAGAATTAGTCCAAAACAAGTTGCTGATATCGCTGAAAGATTATACAACAATGGCCTTATAACATACCCTCGAACAGAGAGTTCCTTCTATCTTGAAAAAGACTTGACGAAATTAACTCAAAAGTTTACATCTCATGATATCTTTGGGTCTACGGCAAAAGAGTGTATTGCCCAGGGAGGTGTCCTAAATCCCAGTAAGGGGAAATTTACAAAAGATCATGAGCCAATAAAACCAGTAAAAGCGGTTAACCAATCTGAAATTGAAAAAATCTTGAAAAAAACTCCTGCAATAATTAACCATGCTTGGAATATCTATTCTTATATTGTATGGAGATTTTTGGCGACTATCCACTCTGAAGCTACGGTTGTAAATCAATATATCATATTAACTGCCGCATCAGAAGAATTTATTGCAAAAGGACGAAGAATTATTAACCTTGGATATTTAAAATTCTATAAATTTAAGAAAATTAAAGGAAAGAAATTACCTCGGTTAGAGAAAGGGAGTAAACAAACAATCGAAGCCTTTAAACATCAAGGATTCACAACACCGCCTTCATTATGGAGTGAATCCCAGTTAATCCGTGAAATGGCAAAATTAAACCTTGGGACTGATGCCACGCGATCTACGCATATTGACACTGTTCAAAAACGGATGTATACAAAAAATCAAGGGCCACGAAGGATTTTAGTTCCAACCTCTCTAGGAGTGGCCCTATATCAGGTTTTAACACAAAATGCTGAAGATCTCATTATTCCAGAAATCCGAGGGAAAGTTGAATCCTGGACTCAGCAAATTCGAGACCACGAAAAGACTCCCGAAGATGTTGATAAACTCGTGATTGAATTGACAACTCGTGGTTTACAGGAAATGAAAGTCAATCAAGAGGAAATTTTCTCAACTCTAGCTCAAAGTATTAAATCAATGACTGGAATTGGTAAGGTTTTTGGTGTCTGTCCAGAATGTCAAGGAAATCTTGTTCTTCACCAAGGAAAAGGAGATTCACGGTTTTTAAAATGCTCTAATCCTCTTTGCGAGATAAGCTTTCCTCTCCCCAAAAAAGGTGATTTATCTATAATAGAGTATGAGAAGTGTCGTATCTGTAATGGAAGTCCATTATTGATCTCCTCTAAATCTTACAGTTGGGTTTTGTGTCCTATCTGTTGGACAAGAGAAGCTAAGAACGATCGGCCATGGTTTTGTACTGATTGTAATAGAACTGATTGCCCTTTTTCGGGGTCTTGGGAGGTCATCTCTCCCGAGCAAAATCTTGGTAATTGTCCAGACTGTGGAGGGGTTGTTCTCATAAAATTTAACCAACAAATTACACATGTAAGCTGTAAGAGCTGTAATCGAACTTGGAAGGCTCCAAATCTTCGTAAAGGAACATCAATTATTCTTAGTAATCCTTGTGAAAAATGTGGACAGCAAACACTAGCTGTTGTAAAACGAGGGAAAAAACCATATCGTTTATGCGTTTTTTGTTCTTTATTCTTTTTCCAGGATAGTTAAATTCCCCAGTTTACTCGGTTGATATGATAACAAAGAAAAAATCAAATTATTTTCTCAAGAAGGGTGAGTTCAGTAGATTACCTTTAAAAGAATCAATGATATAAAACACTATGATTTATAAGCTTCAAGCATAAAATGATATAAAATACTAGTATTACTTATGATGATAACCCCCAACAACTTATTGAGACGTTGAGACTCTTTTCGGTGAAATGAATGAGTACAGAACAGCTAGGAAAGGATCCTGCACCTTCAGCAATTCGTTACCTTGTATTAGCTAGCGCTTTTACTTGCTTAATAACGGCCATATCCTTCGTTCAAGCCCAAATTGGCACAAGTACTCAAGAGGAGCAATTTTATCAACAAGCCATTGCTGGATTCGGCATGATTTCTGTTGTTACAATGGTAGAATGGTTTCTATTACGACGTTCCCGAAAAATGGTTGGTCCTTATGGTTTTGCACTCGTATTTGAGATTTTTAAAACAATATTACTCAATATCGCGACAATAGAATATATGGAGATTGTCTCAGGAGCTGCCTCCCCATTTTTCCTCCACCAAATGATCTCATTAGCTATCATCTTCATGCTTGCTTTGACTAAGGTTGCTCGTACTAGAATTGACCAACTTGCGCAGAAAGATATCAGTAGAAACCTGTTAAATCTCTTACCTACACTTCTAATTATTGCCCTATTTATGGGGACTTATATCACGGAAATTGTGGGGTTGGCAACTCCCAGGCAAAGTACTCGTTTTGAAGATTACGAGAAGAAAGACATCAATTGGGAGTTGTATAATACACCAACTTGGGATGCCACCTATCTTCTTGAAAATCTTCTTGACCAATTTACTGCAGGATTACAAAATCCGTATAAAGCTTTATTCAATGTCTCGAGCGACCAAAGTGACAGATCTTTTCCCCCAGCTTATTGGCGGATAGGGAGTCTCACAACTTATGAACTGCACGGTTCTCCTAGTGGGACTGATGTGATTGGATGGTGGCGTTATGATCCATTGGGTTATCGTTCATTGACTCCTACTGTAGAAGGTACCCCATACTCTCATGAAATTGATGAGTCAGACCGAACAGCTCGATTCACGGTTCAGATTCCCTTAGATTACAGTGAGGAACTTGTGGATGTCTCGGTACACAATTCATTTCCTAACTGTCTCCCAACGACTTGGAACGGCGAATTCGGTTCATATGTCGATGCTGCATCTTTTGAGTTGTATGATGCTAGTGGTAGTAGTCTGTCAATAGACTCAGCTGAATCCCAAGAGATTTATCCTTACCCTTATGGCTCTTCATTTGACGATCTATTAGGAATCTATGCTGATGTTGCAATAGATGATGAAACGTCAAGTGAGGAGGGAATATTTGAGTACACCATGGATTATAAGAATGTAAGTGATACAATTTATGATGCTGCAATGTTTTCAACAACGAAAGATGAGTATGAAAATATCTTAAGTCCATCAGATTGGAGTGATACTCAAGCCATTTATTTACAGTTACCAAACGAGACAGGAACACTTCCTAATCCCTGTTATGTCCATGATAGATCCTTATCTAATAATAACAATAAATACGAAGTTTGGGCTCCTTTGGTTGTAAGTAATGCTTATGAATGCACTAATGAGAATCAAACTGTTTTTGCGCAAGCATTGGCCGATATGCAAAGACTAGCTCCTCAACAATACATAAACACAGACCCTCGAGTGACTGCAGCAATAGGTCTTCCGTCAAGCCCAGACCCAATCAATGTTACTGATTCAACTGGAAAACTTGGACTTATGTTTGATTTTGACATGTGGTTAGGAAACCAATTAGGAACTATGGCTCATCCTGAAGATAATGAGGACTATAATGAGTGGTTCCTCTTTAATGGGAATGGGGTTTCGATTCATTTCGCTTCACTTTTTGTCACTCTAATGCGATTACGGGGAATCCCAAGTCGTGTTGTAGTGGGTTATTTAGGAGGAGAAGCGTCAGAAGACGGTTCTAAGCGAATAATTACTAACATGATGCTTCATGCGTGGGCTGAGGTTCTTGTTCCCATCAAAGAGATCGATACTAGTGGCCCTCAACCCATCATTGAGGATCGAGTTGAGTGGGTCAGCTTTGACCCTCTCCTCAAATTTATGGCAGATGTACTTCCAATAGGCACTCCTATTGACGTACCTGTCCTATCAACAGTAAAAAAGTGTTTCTTGATTAATTCAAGTTGGCCTTACCATACTTATGGGCCAGCTGAATCATTAGCCAAACCATGGAATGTGAATAAGACAACTGTTAATGGTGAATCCATATCGTGGAACGATACGATAATAGACTTTCAAGACAACCTCAATATTTCTGCTCGCCTTATGATGGTTTCAGGATCCATTCTCGATAATAAATGGAACCCTTGGCAGCCAAGCTGCGATTACCTTGATCAAAAGATTGATTTTTATGTTGGAAATTCTCCTTCTGAAACTGCTCCTAAAACTTTAATTGAGTCCTCGTCTATTGATGGTTCAGGCTTTGCCAGTGTTAAATTTGAGTATGATGTTCTTGAGTACGGAGATACGGTTTGGTTTTTTGCAGAAGTGATCTTTGATAAGGATACTCCTTTTCAATATTCCTTGATTGTCAAATCTGATAGATATAGAGTATATTAGAGCTATTCCCAGATTAAATCTGTCTTTATAATTAGAAGCTTTACATCTAAGTATGGATCCTCAATTATTAATCCTCTTAGAAACCTTTTTGAGGCAAATTATTAATTCTTTACCCAAGGTTATGCTTTTAGTAATTATTAATTCTCATTTTCCTCTTATAGACTTCTACTTGGTTTTAAGAATTAGTAGAGTATACCTAAAAGATAATCAAAAGAGAAATAAATATTTATAAAAATAAAGCCCATATATCTTTGTCACTAGATAATCCTTAATTCCTCACTGTACGAGTAGGAATGCGGTTAAAATAGAACAGTAATGCTGGAGAATGAATTAAAAATGTCAAAGGACAAAATTTATGGATATGGGATCTTTTTTCTAACAATTATTTTCTTAATTCTATACACACTTTATGTACCTGTCCAACAATATTTGGGTAGTATGATAAATGATGTTGATAAAGGGCCTCTTTATGATTTAGTTAGTGCCGATAATGGTCTTCTGAATCCATTTCATATAGGAGTGACGGACGGGTTACTTTGGCCAGTTTTTCTCGCTACTTTAATGATCGGGTTTATAATTGCCTGGATTGGTATCACAATGGCCACCACACCTCCTCCAGAACCCATTGATCTCGATGATCTTAATCTTGACGAGGAGGAGTTTGAAGAGGAAGAAGAAGGAGAAGAAGAGGAAGAAGAGAAGGATTAGTGATTGAAAGTATCAATCTTAAATGTTTTCTGTCTCTTTTTTTCTATATATTTTTAATAGGAGATGAAGGTTCTCCAGCTTATTGCTTTTTTTCCAGAGGTTTTTACGATCCTACTTTGATTTTGTACTATTTCTAATGTAGGAACTTGTCTGTATACACTTTCTGATGACCATCAGAATTTAGGATCTGGAATTCCTAATATATTATCAAGAAGGTTGGGAAAATAGATTGCAGTGAAAAAAAGTAGAATTATGATTACTCCTACTAATAATAGCTGTTTATCAAAGAACAATCGTTCAGCTCTACGACCTATAATGCTATTACTAGATACTAAAAATAGATATCGGAAGATTCCAAAGGTAAATAAAGGGAGTGCGAGTACAATAAATACTGTTTCGTATGGATGACGTTCTACTAAATAGATAAATACAGCAAGAAGTTCAATCGCAGTGATAGTTGCTAAACTCTGATCTAAGAGCTCTGGAGTATACATATTAAAAACCTGTTTATGTAAACTCGCCTTTTCTTTTAATACTGATATATCACCCTTCCGTTTGGCTAATGAAAGCATCATCGCTGTTATAAAACAAAGAATAATAAGCCAGGGAGAGACAGAGATCGCAATAAGCACGGCACCTGCGATTGCTCGCCAGACATAGTTAACAGAAATCATGATTGTGTCTGCAAATACAATTTGTTTTAAAAAAAGAGAATAAACTTGGCTAGTAACAAAGAAACCTCCTAAAACTAAAATAAAAGCTGTTTTTGAGGGAATTGAAACACTAGCGTGCTCTATTTCACTTTCTTGATTTGTCAATAATGAGATTTCTTCTAGATTAAACTGTTCTATTGGTGAAGGGGGGAGAATAATCAAAATTATTATTATGAGGACAACTAAGAAAAAGGCTATTAATAGTCCTGAAAATGTAGAAACCTTTCCAGAAGGAAAAGGTCGGTTAGATTTTTCAGGATGATGGCGATCTCGTTCTCGATCCCGAAAATCATTTATTAGATAGTTCAAAGAGGAAGTAAGGCAAAGCGCGATAAAAGCCAGAAGTATTGGTAACCAAAGGTCAATTCGAAACAGATTTCTAGAAAAGAAAAGACCAAAGATTACAAGAAAATTCTTATAATATTGATGTGGTCTGAGAAGAACGATGATCGCAAACAAACGGTCATTTAAAGTAATCTGAGGTTGTTTTACTGCTAAATGTTTAGGTGACATTGATTTATCAGCTCATATTATCTTTATCCAAATATTTTACAAACTTGAATCTCATCTTACTTTTTGTGAAACTGCAGAAGCTCAAAAAGAATTAACCCAGGATCTAAATCATCACCAATAGCTACTAATACATTGGTGGCATCCATTCGTAAAGCAACAAGATAGCGATTAGCTCTTCCTTCTTTAGCCACGATCCCCCTATTGTTTCGCAATATCATTTCATATATCTCATTATTAGAAAGCCGAATTGGCATCGGAGGCATATTGGACTGAAGAACAACTAGGACATTTGAATTTGTAAGAGCATCCCCATAAGATTCATCACCCATTCTCTCGATGACTTCCTCATTCATCCCGAAATGGATGAGTACTTTCAATTGGAGCTCTTTTTGCATACGACTTAATGGATATGATGACTTTTGTTGCATATTGATCCTCAATAAGAAAGTTGAGAAGATAGTAAAAAATCTTTTATTATCTATTGAAAATCATATTATGTTTGCCTAAAATCTTGATAAAAATCTGTTCTATGAAAAAAAAAATGAGGATCCGTTTTTTTGGTGTCTTTAACATCGTTTCAACGATTCGAGCTTGTTTTGATTCCAAGTTCTTTTTTATTTAGCTTGATTTTAGTACTAATGTTTGGATTAACCATCATTGGAAGCGAAACGTGGATTATAATGGGGATCCCAGTTTTATTAGGGGCGATAATCAGCATTGTTATTGGGTATTTTTTGAATAAGAGAAACATGGTTCATGAAATAACGCAATTAGAGTCATTATTTCGATTACTAGTGTTAGCAGGAGGTGTAGCTTTGATTCCAGTTTTATTAGCTCAAACTTTTAAACTTTTAACTTTATATTCCATTTTTTCGATTCTGTCTCTCATATTTTCTGTGTTAGGAAGTACAATGACGATTTCCTGCTTTCTTTTATTCTGGTATACACGATCTACTCATCAACCTTTAGAATAATTCGGGCATCTACAACCGATACTCCCTCTTTTGTAGCAAAGACTGGATTTAAATCTAACTCTTCGATCTCAGTATGGTGATCAATAAACTCAGATGTCTTCATCATTAAATCGACCAAAGATTTTTTGTTTACAGGAGGTTGTCCACGGATTCCATCTAGTATTTTAGCTGCTTTTATTTCAGAAAGCATTTCTGTTGCATCTTCTCGGTTAATGGGGATCAAACGGAAAACAACATCCTTTAGAACCTCAACATATATCCCACCTAAACCAAATGCCAAGATTGGTCCGAACATGGGATCAAGAGTTGAACCTACTAAGAGTTCTATTCCAGATTCCATCTTTTCTACAATATATCCTTCTATATTTGCATTAACAGCTTTTTGGGCTATGTTATGTTGCATTATTTCATATTGCTCTTTAAGATCACGATCATTTCTGATTCCAGTGACAACCCCTCCAATATCTGACTTATGAATAATTTCTTGAGAACTAACTTTAAGTACAACAGGAAATCCAATCTTTTGGGCTTCAGCCAGAACCTCATCTAGGTTGGTTCCGAAACCTGTTGGATTTATTGGAAAACCTTCTTGTAATAATATTTTTTTGGATTCTTGAACCGAAAGGACTTTTCTTCTTTGTTGTATTGCTTTTTCTAGTAAATTTTGTACTTCAGACAACCTTTCTCCATCTCTTCATCATTATTTTTTTCATAGTAAGCCAAAAAGCTGTTTCATTCTGGTAATAGACAGATATTTCAACAATATTTTGAAGTTTTTGATCTCCTCAAGGAAATAGACCTCTTATAGGCATTAGGCAAATTCGATTTTTGCATTAATCCGAAGGTATCCTCTTACTCAAAACTTTCGTTACTCCATTTATTCGCCTTCCATCGAGACTTTTTCCATGTAAAATTGTAGCAAATTCAGTATCTTCAGCCAATAAGTCACAATAATCAGAAATGATTGCATAAATTGCCGCTTGAGTTCCTAAACTACGAACTCCCGCTAAAACGAGAACCCAAAGATTACTCATTTCAGGATTCTTAAACAATGCTATTAATCCATGGGCAGGGTGAGAAAAATCTTTCTTTTGGCTCATAATTCGATTTTCACTGAAATAGATGTCAAATTTAGACTTAAGAATGTCATTATAAAAGGCCGTTAAGGTATTGGTGATATGTCCTCCTATCAATATCAAATTAGTCTTTTTTTTGCCATTTACTTTATCATGATTCAAGTCTGTACTCACATAATAAGGAACAGAACTACTTTCCATCGTAACATGATTTCCTAAATACCAACAGAGCTCCCCTGTAAGATATCCATCACGTGAAATCGCATCGTACCTACCATGTGGTTCCGCACTACCAACCACAATTTTACCAAAGAATTTTCCGTTATTACAAAATTGTTTACAAAAAATCATATCAAATGATGTTTTGTGGTTATTTTTATCTTCTTTTGACAAAGATAAGATAAATTGATTAGCTATGGGTTTAAATAGCTTAGCACGACCTCGTTTTATGCGTCGAACTCCAAGTGGTACAAGTAAACCTGCTTCACGTAATTGAGTCAAATGATAATGAACCTTCTGTTCCGATAACTCTAATATTTTAGCAATACTTTTTGCATATAGTGTTTCGTCATTAATCAAGAGTTCCATTATTTGCCACCGAATATCGTGGGCTAAGATCTGTGCCTTTTTTGGTGTAACTTTGTACATATTCCGTATCAATTAAAAATCATCCCCTCGGAAGATTTTTGTTGGTTTTTAAGGTATGATTGAGAATTCTAACAATTACTGATCCAAAATAAACTAGATCAGTTAGTTGCAAAGATTAGTTAGGTTGTTTTACTTTCGGATTAAAAACTATTTTCATGAAAACAAGTGTAATTAAACCCATTAGTTCCTTTTTAGAACTGTAGCTTTATCTTCTTGAATTGTTGTTTTTTTCTTAACTTCAAGAAAAGCTAAAGCGAAAAAATATAAATCCTTACTTTGGGATATTAAATGCTTTTATTATTCTTTTAATTGCCATTCATTCCATTCAGATGAAGATCAGGGTTGAAACTTAGAAAATGTGCGGAATCATTGCAATTACAACGAGTTCAAAGACTAATGTCTCCAAAATGATCACTACCAGTTTGAAAAAACTTGAATACCGTGGTTATGACAGTGTAGGAATTGCTACCATCAATAATGGAAAAATTGAAATGTTAAAAGATGTTGGAACTATTGACAAAGTCAATAGGAGATTATCCCTTGAGGATCTCCCAGGAACAATCGGAATTGGCCACACTCGTTGGGCTACTCATGGCTCAATCACCAGAGAAAATGCTCATCCGCACTCTGATTGCACAGGAAATATTATTGTTGTACATAATGGGATCATTGAGAATTATTTAGAATTAAAAAATGCCCTCTATGAAAATGGCCATAAATTTTCGTCAGAAACTGATTCTGAGGTTATTGCTCATCTTATGGAGGAAGAATTGAAACAGACTAATCAAAATTCATTAGCTATTAATGCTTTTAAGAGAGTCTTGAATAAAATAGAAGGGACTTATGCAATCACCCTAATCTACTCTAAAGAACCTGAAACAGTCTTTTTAGCCCGAAAAGATAGCCCTTTGGTTATTGGTGTCAGGGAAGATATGAAATTTGCTGCGAGCGATATTCCTGCTTTCTTAGAATACACCAAAAAGGTAATCGTTCTGAAAAATGGTGAAATTGCCACCTTAACCCCTCAAAACGTTTATATTGAGAAAAATGGTTGTAGAGTTCAACCAAAACCTGTTATTATATCTTGGACCACCGAGAGTGCGCAAAAAAGTGGGTATCCCCATTTTATGTTAAAAGAAATCCATGAACAACCAATCGCTCTTAAAAATACGTTAAAAACAGACCCAGCTGCAATTATGAAAGCCTCTAACAAGATAATAAACTCAGAAAGAATCATATTTTTAGCTTGCGGGACAAGCTATCATGCAGGACTGACAGGTTACCACCAATTTCATCGAATTCTGAAAAAAAAACCATTGTATAAAGTGATTGCTTCTGAATATAAAACTTACTCTCATCTGATTGATGAAGATACTTTAATCATAGCAATTAGCCAATCTGGTGAAACTCTGGATGTGATGAAAGGATTAACGCCAGCTCGTAAACTAGGTGCCTCAATTATTTCAATAGTAAATGTTATTGACTCCTCCATTCCGCGTTATAGTCAAATTTCTCTTTATACGAAAGCTGGACCAGAAATTGGTGTTGCTGCAACCAAAACTCATACTGCACAAGTAGCTCTCCTCGCACGATTAGCACTTCAAGTAGAACATGATATTGGTCTTACAAACACAAGTGAATTCACTCGTAATCTTGAGAATCTCATCACAAAAACGCCACAAATAACTCGTACAATCATCAATCAAAATGAATTCAAAGCTAAGAGATTAGCTTCAAAGATTTCAAATCAAGATCATGCATATTTTCTCGCAAGGGGTTTTAATATGCCTATCGCTCTAGAAGGTGCGTTAAAACTCAAAGAAATTTCATATATCCACGCAGAAGCGTTTCCTGCAGGCGAAAGTAAGCATGGTCCTATCGCGATTGTGGAACCAAATTTTCCAGTAATTATGATTGCTCCAAATGATTGGACCGCTAAAAAAATGCTAAGTAACACTGAAGAAATGATCGCACGAGGTGCATACATCATTTCAGTAACAGAACAAGACCATGCTATCATAAACCGCTCTGATTATTCATTTATTCTACCTGAAACTTCTATGCCTCTACTTAGGCCTGTGACCCACATATTACCTTTACAAATGCTTGCTTATTACACTGCTGTTCGACGTGGTTTTGATCCTGATAAGCCAAAAAATCTGGCCAAAACAGTAACAGTTGAATAGAGACTATGAACAGCATTTTCCCCTCACATATTAGTTATCAGTAACTTCCTATTAAAGCTGAGTCACCAGTTTTTCAATACGTTCCGATTTTCCGTCCTCTTCTTCCTCTTCTACTGGAATCCTGTAGAATTTATTTTCATTCCCTACCTGTACACAGATAGCCCCGGGAAGATGGTGCCTCGGATCTAATTTTTCAGAAAAATCGTGAAAATGACTTACAATTTCGTCTCTTGTTTCTGAAACAGCAATTACTCGGCTACCATACAGCAACACCCATTTCCCCTTGCATATTGCTTTTCTTAGGAGAGCCTGTATGCTCCAATAAGATTTTTCCTCTTGAAGATAGTGATCTAGTAGCGACAAATGATTTCTCCCATACAATTGATGACAATTGCACTGACAGGAAAAAAATCATGTTACTTCCCGATTAGCTATTAAAAAAGCTTATGGTTGGATATTTATTCTATTAAAGGAAAAACTCTTTAGCAACTTGAAATACTTAGTTAAAAACTAATGAACCAATATTGAGACAAATCAATTTCATTTATTGTTTTTTTCTCTATGTATCGTCTTTCTGGGGTTCAGTTATAAACAATAGAACGAAGAATCAAATTGGTTTGAAAAGAATCCAAAAATGCAAAGCTAAACCTAAGAATAAGCTCATTAGAACTAAACGAATTGTGGAGCCAATTATCCGTTCACGAATTGTACGTTCTTTGCTAGTTTCTACAAAGAAAACTAACCACAAAGTTGATAAAATTCCCAGAATCGAAAAAATTAATGCGAGACCATAATATAAGTTGTTGTCAAACAAATAGATGTCAGTTCCGAGAAAATTTATATGGGGATCCCAAGGAGGAAAGTCAGCTGTATCTGTTGTATTTGTCTCCTCAGTTGCTGTTGTTGTAGTATTAGTTGGTGTTGTTGTATCAGTAGGAGCTGCAGTCGTATTTGTTATATCATCTTGCGAAACAGCCATTGGAATCTTATTTTTAATTGATAAGAAGCATGTTTCAGAATTGTTTTCAACTTTATAAGATGGGGATTTCTTATCCTCTGAATTATGCAAAGTGTAAATCATTGAACTGGAGACGACATTGATAAGGATAATCACAGTCATAATGCAAATTAGCAGGCATCGAATGCGTTTTAGGGGCATTATTTTTCCTTACTCCAAGGATTGGGCTCAAATTAAAGCCTTTTTCATCGAATTTTGCTTAAAAAGGGAAGTTTAAAAAACATTCCTTAAAAACGCCTTTCTTCGTCTTTTTTGAAAGATTTTGTTCAGATTTGTTTGAACCATTAAAAAGGAATTCTAGTCAGAGAAAGACAAGATTATTGAGCCTTTGAAGGAATTCTAGAAGAAAATATTTACGCTAAATAGCTGAAAAGACTTTAAAAGTAAATATAGACAATACAAATACATCCTAGCTTTCTTCTAATTCCAACTGCTTATCAGAGAAATCAATAATAGATATGGTGACTATCTAAATCATTAAACAATTAAAAATCCTTAAGAATTACCATTAAACTATCTTAAATAGAAGGAAAAACCTATATAATGTGGAAAATTTCTTATTGAAAACAAAATGGAATTATTGCTTAACACCCAGCGCTGATAGTCTAGTCTGGTTAGGACTCCAGCCTTCCATTCCAATTAAAAAGGAGAAAGCTGGCTACCCGGGTTCAAATCCCGGTCGGCGCATTTAATTCTTGCCATTTCCCTTATGAGGGTACATATCTTAAAATTGCACAAATTCCTCCAAAATTTTGTATTTGCCGTCCTTCTTCAGTTTGTGGATTGATTATTTCAATTGTAGCACCAGTTTTTTCAGCTAAGTCTCCCAGATCCATAATAAGATCTTTATGATCTACTTCCCAATTAATAACTTTACACTGAGGACATTGTTGTTTTTGAAAAATGGATACATAATTTTCTACTTCAACTGGTTTCAAAGTTTTCTCTTCCTTATATCCGCAATTCTGACATTCGAGATCCACTCGTGCTAAATCGATTCCCTTAGAAATTAATAGAATATCTACTGCCCCCATTCGAAGATCTTCACGAACCTCTTTTTCCCCATAATTAGCTTTTCCCTCCATTAAAGCATCTAGGAATTGATGAACCAATCGTTTTTCTTCGATAAGGACAACACCCTCTAAGATATCTCCAGATTCAGCCACAAGTTCATTAATCCCGCTCTTATCTCCTCCGTATCCTAGATCTTTAATTCCTACAATTTTATCCCTCAATCTGTTATCAAAATGTTCAATAACTTGATCTTTTATTTGGCCTGGCCCTCCAACAATCACTCCCTTTAATTCAAACTGAGCTTCCTCAATAAAAACCTGTTTCATATCATCTGCAACCCGCTTCAGAAATCGTGCAACTGCTTCTTCACGTAACCTAGCGAATCGTACGCTACTTTGACCTCCTTTGCGATGCTTTTTTGCAGCCCCACTTCGGGTACTTTTCACTATCTCAATTTGATCTCCTTTCAATGTTGCTATCGTAGCTTTAGCACTATCAATAGCTAGCAAGGCGTATATATCTTTCTCAACCAACCGGTCTATTAAATGATCAACATGAAAGCGATTATCACACACATATAACTTACGAGATATTGGATCAGGAGGTTCAAAAACATAAGATTCGATCTTATAATCTTTATGACCAGAATCAGCGGTCGCTCCAGCAAAAATTGCTATTCCTGACTCCGGTGATTTATGCCCATACAGTTTAAGTTTTCCAATTACATTTCTTAATGCTGAAACAACATTCTTCTGGGTAAACTTACTACGAATGTTTGTTGCAGTACCTACTTCATCTGTTAATTCTTGGACAAAATCGGCGATAGCTCTGTTAGGAGGCACATACAACGATATTAAACAAGTACTACCATCTGGTGATTCCTTCTTTTGTAAATTAGTGAGCATTTTCTCAAGTTTATACTGCTTATAGCTCATCCCACATCACCTATATTGATCTTTTTCAAATTCCTCCGCATTTCATTAATTAAATGCTTTATAAAAAAACCTAGTTAATCGATGATAGCCATATATCTGGAATAGTTTTCCATAAATTCCCTTATTGTCAGTTGTTGCCAATCACAAACTGGTGAGTATTCTACAATATCAATACTGAGAAGACACGCAGAATTTTTCTGGCATAGCCTCGCAACATCTCTTAGAGTAACAAAGATTTCATCAGATTGTTTTTTTAAACTGAGTTTCTTATTTTTTTCAAAAACCTCTAAATCTGGGAAAAAATGTAAGTATTTACCTAATGGAATAGGGGAATTTAATTGATTTTTATAGCTTTGAACTAATAATATTTGTTCTATATTCATTGAATGCCCTATAATCTTGTTTCTATGCCAATAATTTGAATAACCTAAAAAAGCAGCCTGAGAAAGCTGATAGTAATCCAAGTCTAAAGTTACATAAATCTTTTTACCTTTCAACCAGGAAAGAAATTCACGATTCGAGCTAATACTCTCCATATTTGGTGCGAAAAAAGCAAGAGAAGAATCAGAATCATCAATATCATAACTTGTTTCTGCCCATCCCCCAATCACTGCAGTTATACCTGCAAGTTTTTTATTAATCCATGCTCCATGCATTTTTTGAGAATCTGATAGATCAAGATGAGCATCAAGTGTAATTATACCAAAATTATCTCTAAATTTCTCTAAATAGTCTAATGCTATATAACGAGAGGGAGCATGAGAAGTCGCAATATTAATGACACGGCGGTTATCCTCCCAACTCACTTCAGAAATATCCGTAAAGCTCTTAGAACCTAAAATTTTTTTATGAATAGAGTTTTTGAGTAAAGTATGGAAATTCTGATTGAAATAGGGATCAATAAGCCCAGAGAAATCGATATATGGGTATTTTTTTTTCAATTCTTGAATTCGTCTAACAGTCCAGTACTCTTCAGCCCAAAATAATGATGTTCCATATGTTTGGGGTGGAACACAATAAGGAAATCTGGTCGAAGTTTTCGAGTAACCATTTAAGATGAGATTATGATTTATCATATGTTTTCATTTGTTTTGAATTATTGTTCCAATATTCTCCCCCTGGATGGCTTTTTTGATTTTAGGTGCATTAGCATCTGTAATAATGATACGAATATTTGAGCGTTCGCATATTTTTGCAGCAATAAGAGTAAAAGGGGCATTTGATCCTGCACCTAAAGACAAAGGAGACACAATTTCATAAAATTCATGATAAGTCAATTCATCGAATTTTTTGGCATCAGAATATTGGTTCGGATCCTTATCGTAAATACCATCAACATTCGTTACGTTTACAAGGATAGGAGAACCGTATAAATCAGCTAGAATAGCTGCATCTTCATCTGTTTTAATAGCAGTTAAAAATCCTCCAGATATACCAATATCATACTTCTGAAGATCTTTTGTTAATTTTTTTACAGTAGTAGGTAAGATAGGTGAACAATATCCCTTAAAATAGTAGGTTAATAGCTGGGCATTAAGCCAAGTAGCAGCAATTCCCATATAATCACGTTCACCTTCAGTTAGTCCACCAGGTAACCCTGAGATGTATTGCCGGGCAACTTTTCCACCACCACAGACAATCATAAATTTTTTTTGGTGAACGAGCTCTTTAATCGCGATAGAAAAATCTTCAAGGAACTTACGATCAATATTACCAGGGTTGATGACACTTCCACCCAAAGACAATGTTATCAGAGGTTTCATCTTTTATCTCTCCAGAACTTTCGATATATTGTACATTTAATTCTCTTTATTTGATTTCTCTCCTTTGATAAAAGCTTCGCAACTATACTCCCTCACAAATTTAAACTAATCTCTTCTTCCTCTTTGATTGAAAGGAAACCAGATATTATTTCTCTATTAACATATCAGAATATGCCGAGGGTGCGATTTGAACGCACGACAACTGGATATCCATCACACAGGTGAATCTGGGACTTCAGTCCAGCGCTGACGGGAACCAATACCACCATAGAATGGTTATCCTCCCGGGTTTCTCATTTGCTCATGAAAGCAAACTCTAAGCTACCTCGGCAGGTGTAGATATGAAGTAATTCGATCAATGTTAGCAAGTGATTAAAAATTTTTACATGTTTATTGGAAGAGAAACTTAGAGTATTTCTAATCAATTCGACGACGTCGATTGAAATTTTTACGTACCCAAGAATATCGTCGTAGTTTAGGATTTGGATATCCACAGTAAGCACATTGGCGTTTACGTTTGTGATAGGATCGATTTCCACATCTTCGACATTGCATATGAGTCCGTTTAGCTGTGTGTTTTCCGCTTGCTGCAGTTCCTTTTGTCATTTTTCACAACTCGATAACTAGCTGGTTTTTAACTGGATTTACTCTTCCTAAGGGGGAGAGATGAGGATTACATTGTCTCCACGGAGTATGATATTTCCTAGAGCTTCTGTTACTGACTCTTGATTATCCTCTTCCTTTGGTGGATATATCATCTCTGCATCTTCTAGATACAAATTTAAGTGTGGATCGTAGCTACGTAAAATCCCACGAATTTCACGATGTCCTCTAACTTTAAGGATCACTTTCTTGTTAAGAGCAGCTGTTAATACATCTAAAGGTCTACTCATAATGAATCACTTGGTTATGAGGGGGAATTTTGAATTGAAAAGGAATGCTCCGACCGGGATTTTCCGTCCACAAACATCTCATTTGTGTCTTTTGAACCCGGGTCTTTCCGCTTGAGATCGACATCGAATTCAGCCAGATTCGGGGCGAAAGCCCGGAATGATGGGCCGAGCTACACTATCGGAGCAAGTCCTCACGAAATATCGCCTTTAATGGCAATACAACCCCCCCTGCTTTAAATTAAAAAGCTTTGTCAATAAGTTGGTAACTGGCGAAACAAGAGCTTTAAGAGTGGTTTAATATTTTTCATTTAATTAATCAATAATTTTAAAATACTTTAATCATTGAAAAGGCCTGTTTCATTGATTTAGGATCAGATGATAAGGTGTTTAATAATATGGTCTCTTCACATCACCGAAAAAAGCGAAAAAGATCTTTAGAACGCCAAGAAACAAAATTATTAGCCCGAGAAGCTGTAAAATTTCTACTTGAGGAGAGCTTGAAAATCCGTTTAACAGATCCTGAACGATCTCAAGAGCTGTATCACTCAGCCCGAAAAATCGGGAAGAGAGGACGATTTCATCTTCCACATAAATATCGTGTCTTATTTTGTCGATCTTGTTTTTATCCTTTGAGCATTGAAACTGCAAGAATTCGTCTAAATAGCAAAAAACAACAAATTCATTATCTTTGTTTGAACTGTAAGAAAGAACAAAGATTTGGTTATTTGGTTGGTAGAAAAAAAGTGATGAAGGAATAATTATGTTCGTTGCGATATATACAACTTTTGATAGTTTGGAGGAAGCAAAAGCTTTTGGACATCTCTTGATTGAAAAAAAGCTGGTAGCTTGTGTAAATTTAATCCATAATGTTCATTCAATTTACCGTTGGAAAGGAAATATCGAAGAGGCAACAGAGATAATCCTATGGTCTAAAACCCAAGATTTTTTGATCGAAAAGATCCAAACTATTTTCCAAGAATCCCATTCATATGATTTACCCGCTTTTGTGGTTTATCCAATTCACTCAGGGAGCGAGGCATACCTAAAATGGATTTCTGGGGAGACCCGCCCTCTAAACATCAACTAAAACTTTGAACCGATTATTAATCTTCTCTGTATGAATTACAACTCCTAATACTTCTTGAATCAGCCTAATATTCGTTTTAGTATGATTGGATAAATAAGGAGTATAAAAAACACTAGAGTTGGATGCTGTTGCCATGATAGGCAAAATTTGGTCTGCTAAGAATGGATCAACAGTACTTTGACTGTTTAATGAAACAATATAACGTTCAAAGGCCTTTAGTCCAACTTTTTCTGCAGTTATTTTACGTTCGCCAACAAAATCCCCGCTTAATACGCTATTTCCCATTTTTGAGAATATTAATACACCAGAACCTGGATTATTTGCATTTACATATTCATTTCTAATTTTTGATTCAATATTCTGTTTTATTAAAGCTTTTGTAATAACATCGGCTTGTCTTTCTGCAACTCGTGCTTTTTGAAGATGTTTTGACGCAAATGACTGGATATTAACGAATTCTGGTATTTGAAATTTTTCCAGATCCAAGCCTTGTAAAAAGGAGGGAGACTTCATAAAAGCTGAAATTTGTGCTCCTCCCTTGGGATAGAACCCATGATGATTTATAATTAATTTAAGTTCATAATTCATTTGACGAAGAATTTGCCAAGTAACATGATTTATGTAGGGAATACTGGGTGCCCATTTTCCAAAAGTAGCTCCACCTTGAAGCTCTACTTCTAGCGGATGATTCTTACTCCCAAGGACGGCTAGCTGGAGAGATTGTAATATTAATCCTAGACTACCTGCAGTAGAAACATGAATTTTCAACTGAGACCTCCAGGAATTTGCAGGGTTGAAAGATATAGTCTTGGATCCAATATAATCTCCTTTTAATTCACCTCCACAAAAATTAGCTAGTGCTCGAAGACCCATAAGATGTTGAGTTTGGAGTCCAGGGTTTGGACGATTTTTTCGGATATTCACGATTTTTACTGATTCTTGAGTTATGAGGGCAAGAGATGTTACTAATCGAAGAATAGATCCTCCTCCTTCTCCTAAACTTCCATCATAGACTTGCAACTAGTAACCTCAAATGAACTATAATATGAGTTACCTTTTTGATAGCAAAAAACGCTATCCTGCCCGCTCTTTTCGTTTGGGTCGCAATCTTTTAGAGTGACATCGCCGACATTTCGTTGCACCTGGAGGGTTTCGTGCGTAGCACTTTCTACATATCATCATATCAAGTAATGCATTTCGAACAATGTCTCTTTTTTCAGGATCAGTGATTGGCATTGTGTTGGGTTCCTTTTCAGCGATTAGATTTGCATTAAGTTCCTTTTCTGTGTATTACCTATCATCACATAATCAAAATTTAACTTCTGGAATTGGAGATGAAATGTGACTATCTTAAGGGATTTTACGTAAATTTAAATTCTTTCTTGCTAGATAGAAGCCAAATTTGGAGGAGAAAAAGAAAACTTGGATTCTCTTCTATATCAACATGTTGAATAACCTAAAATATCCACAATTGCATAAAAATCAGTACACGGGAAATTTTGAGAAATATATAGCTAAAAAAACTATAGTAAAGTTATCTCGTACAAAATAGTGTACACAAAAGGATAATACTCATTACATTTTCTCTTCTACTAGCGAATAAAGTTTAATTTATTTGGAAAACACACCTCCACATTTTTTAATATTTCTGTGGTCAATTATTCACGATTAATTAATAAATCATCAAGGTATGTCAGGGTATCTTTAAACTTTAATTTTTGGCAGACCCCCCGCCCCCTCAATTTCGAATGCAGAAAACAAGAAATAACGACAAAAATGATGAATAATCCCAAATTACGATCTGGAATACGATTGATTATCACCGTACTATTTCCAGAAAACATTAATAAAGGAGAAAAAACCAAGGATAACGTGAAAGAAAAATTCAGATAGGTGAATATCTAATGCAATATTACATGAGTGTATCAGAGATTCAGAATCGTGTTAAAACACTAATTAACCATTTTACGGGAAGTTACAACGTTAAATCACCTTTTTTTAATCCAAGATTGGTAAAATCTCTCCAAAAAATGGTGGATCCCAATCTTTTAAACAATGAAAAAGTAGCGGAAGAAATTATAACTACTTTTTTGAATGCAATTATTTTAGCTGGACAATTAGGTATTGATATCGAAACAAAAGTGAATGAATATCTTATACAGCTTGAAAGAGAAGCTATATTTGCTATGTGATTTTCTTAGCCCTCTTTTCACTAAGCCCCTTTTTTTCAATAAAGACAATGGAATTTCAAGCAAAAAGGTTGATGACTGAATCCATAGTAGATATACCTAAAAGCAGGCAGCTTAAAATGCCTAAAACTAGACACCCCAGTCCCCCAAAAATAGGTAGGGGGAGACCAGGTAAAGCACGATCCTTCTTCAACAATCTAAAAGTGTAGTATGCACCTATGAAGAGTCCAATGAGTGACATAATCAGGGGAATTGGAGTAGCTAATTTACTTCCTATTACTACCGCGGTACTGATCAACATACTGAAAAAAGCAAAATCACCTAAACCTATATTTATTAAAGGAGTAGAATAGACAGGAAGTGCAGGTAACAGGGGTACTTTCTCATATTCCACTTCATTTTGAGAGTTCATGTTTTCTTCAAATTGATTTACCGATTCACGGCCATGTTCAATAATTCCTTTCAATGGGCCGCGAAACACAGCATAAATGTCATACAATGATAAACCCACTAAGATTAAGAGAGTCGTAAGTAAACCAAGATGTATAGCCAACATTGAGCCGATCATTGCGCCAAAAAATATCATCATCAGATTTCGGAGCCAAATCTTATCAAAACTTTGAATTCCAAATGAGATTGTACCAAGTAACCCTAAGAGTAAGGCAAAAATATACAACAGTATTTCAATCATGAAAACCTGTTGTGTTCCAATTGTTACACTCCACTCGAAGAAATCATTAATCCATTCTTGAATGAGTGAAGGAATAATAGCCCAGGCCAGGTTTAATACTTCAAATAGAACAATAACTCCATAGAATAACCCAAAAACAAACCAGCTAAATCCCATCATCGCTGCAAAAAAATAAACTAAAAATTGCATTAATCCTTTCTTTATTATAACCAGAACTATTAGTCCCCCAATAAATGCCAATGTAACATAAAAAAGCATATTTAATATTGCTCCCAAAGCGATTCCCCCTGGATCCTCTGGATTTTCAGGAATTGGGGAAATATCTGGAATATCTGCAATAGAGAGTTCAAAATAATCAACGTTAATATTAGCGGAAGCATCAGTATTAGTAATATTAATTTTATTAACAAATTTGCCAACCACAAGATTGGTAATATTCTTATTTTTCCATAAACCTGTGTTACCTAAAGTAAAATTAATAACTGTTGTTGTATTATCATTATAATATACAATAAACTCTAGAGTAGCATTGTCAGCGTCCAAAACCCAGAAAGAAATTAAGGATTTTTCTTCTACTGGAATATCAGATAGATCTTGAGCCACATATCCACCTGGAGTTATTATGGCTGACTTTGAACCAGAATAAGCTGGTAATCCAAACGTTGTTCCAGATATTGTCCATTTAGCGGAATCTGATTCAAAATCATTATTTTCAATTATATTTTCTTGGTTCAGTGCGTAAAATTCAAGCGTGGATAACGATAACACAATTGCAATCAAGATTACAAAAAAAATTGGCTGAATAAACGCCCGTAAGTTCGCTTTGCGTTCTTCGGGGATTTTAGTATCATTTTCACTCATTTACTTTCACGATAACCTAGAATTTTTACTGAAAATAAAAATACTGGAACGAGAACTATGCAAACAAATGAAATACCTCGAAAATTTAGGAGAATCTAGTGTTATTAATCTCCTACAAGTATATATTGACTCTTCTGACCTTCTTGGGACTAATGAAGACGCATATCTTTATAGCAATATCCTTCCTTATATCCTAGTTAATGTTGACACAATGTCTAGGGATTCTGATTTCCTACCAAAGCAGACATGGAGACAACTAGGAGCAAAATTAGTAACCATAACGTTTTCGGACTTAGTAGCGAAAGGGGCAACACCTGACTTATTCATATCCTCTTTGGTCTTGGAGAGTTTAATGAGAGAAGATGAACTCATAGAATTAGTCTCTGCAATCCAAAAAACAAGCCATAAGTATGGTGCAAAATTCTTAGGAGGCGACCTAGGCTCTTCGACCGAAACAGTCCTGACAGGAGTTGGTTTGGGTTCTATAAAAAGGGGAACTATTTTAACAAGACGAGACGCAAGAAAAGGAGATCTAGTTTGTGTTACAGGGCATTTTGGACTGACTACTATAGGATTAGACTATCTATTGTCTCCAATGAATAGAAAATATGAAACAATTCCAGATGAACTTCTTCAGCTTGGCACAGTCTTACTATATGAACCACAATTACGACTTAAGGAGGGGGTGTTACTAAGAAAACATGATTTAGCAACTTCTTCAATTGACAGTTCTGATGGATTAGCCATTTCATTACACTGGCTATCACAAGCTTCGGATATTGGTATTGTCGTGAATAAGCTCCCAATATATCCTGAGTTAGAATCATTTCTAGAATCATTTGATACAATTCAGGAGATTACAATGTTTGGTGGTGAAGAATATGAGCTAATCTTTACTGTTCCTCCTTCTAAATTAGAACTGTTAAGGAACATTTTCAGACTAAATAACAGCCAATTCTTCGTCATTGGGGAATGTATTGATTCTAAAGGGGTTTTTATTTCTCAAAAAGAAGAGTTAACACCTGTGCCTATGAAAGGATGGGATGCTTTTCGAAAAAAAGTCCAATGAGAAGTAAAGAATACTACAACTTAACTTAAGAATTATTGGATTAATTGAATAGGAAGAAGTGCGCCGACCGGGATTTGAACCCAGGTCACCTGTGTGGCAGACAGGAGTCTTACCAGGCTGGACTATCGGCGCTTGATATGCTTTTCCCTAAAAAGTAATTTATATAGAAATTTTTTTTTATACAAGACTATATTGGGGAAGAAGTTACGCTTTAAAACCGCTTTCCTTCTTTTCATTAATTTTTTTATTATTCACTTCACTGAGAGGAGATTAATCTATTAGATAAATAATTATGTTTCTTGACTTAAATACTTTAGAATCATGACAAATACATATTCGAAATCCAAAATAGAGTCATTAAGGGGTTTATTAAGAAATTTAGCTGAGCTAATACATTTTATTCTGAAGGTTAAGATTGATCCATTTCAATACTCCCATTAAAGTAGTTAGCTCACGTCCTGTAACATATCCTCGGGAGAGTATATTCGAAAACGCCTGTACAGCTACATGATATTTTTCAGGATGGTATTTTGTTGTTTGAATTAATTGTTCAAAGTAATTCAATAATATCTGCCGCTCTTTATAAGAAGCGACACGAAATTTTGGTTTAGCTTCAGAAACATCCTGGTAAATTTCTTGAAACTTTTGAGAAAGAAAGTAGAGAATAATCGCAGCTGCATGTGACATGTTCATAACAGGATAGAGTAGATTTGTTGGAATATTAACCAATAGATCACACAACCCGATTTCCTCATTAGATAATCCATATTGTTCTCTCCCAAAGACAAGTGCTAGCTTACTGTAATCAAATTCCTCCCTCATCAGTTGCTCTGGGGGAATAGCAACTCGCTTTAAATTATAATCACTTCCTATTCGTGCTGTGGTGCCGATAATAAAATTAAAATTGTCACGTATATATTTAAAGCTCGAAATTAATATAGCTTGATTAATTATAATTTCAGCACGACGAGCCACAATCTGAATCACTGGATCTGATAAATCGAGACGAGGATTAATTATGATAAGGTTTGAAAAACCAAAATTCATCATCACTCGTGCAACATTACCCAAGTTTTGAGGTTTACTGGGTTCCACCAAAATTACAGACAAAAAATCCCATGTCTTCCTCTTATTTGAATTAACAGGGTGATAATTATTGTACACTCTAATCATCTCATTACTACAACGACTTTTTAATATCCAATCTTGTTTAGGATAGTATCATGCTCGCTAAATGAAAGGAGTAACATGAATATAAGAATAAGATATATTCCAAAAATTAGGTACAAACAGGTCAGGCTAAAATACATAATAAAAGCTCATTTTAAGGTAGTACTTTCTCTTTTAAAGAACCAAAACAGTATAACAATTGAGAGTCACACCTTAAAAAGATAAATAATGATATTCATAATGCAGGTCTTGCCTTCTTGGTGGCAATAATCTACCTCTAGAATGCGGGGGTAGCCAAGCCAGGTCAAAGGCGGCAATTATTGGGCTAGATGATAGCTTAGCATATCATAATATATAGCGCCGTCCAAAGGCGCTGGACTTAAGATCGCTTCACGATAAGCAATCCAGTCATATAGATGTACGTGGGTTCGAAACAATGCTTAGTTTTGAACTTAGCAGGCGAAAATCCCATCCCCCGCATTAGTTTCTTTTTTTTATTTCTGTATGTTTTTCCCTCAACGTGAGGATTAAATGCCTTTTTTTGGCTCACCAATCAGATAAGTAGGCCCAGCATCCGTTACATGTATTTTTACAACTTGACCTAGTGAAAGATTTTCACTTTCGACCACTATTGGTAAATATGACGTATTCCTACCGATATACTGATTGTTATGTTTCCCAAAATTATAAACAAGCATAATACCCTCCCATCCAATCCATCTTCTCAGTTCTCTCTGAGTTATACTACGAGTGAATTCAGTTAATTCCCTACTTCTATTAGCTTTTATTTTCGTTGGAACCTTGGGAGAAAGTTTAGAGGCTAAAGTTCCAGGACGATCTGTGTATTTAGAAATATTAACAATAATAGGACTTACTTCTCGTAGAAGTAGTTTTGTAGCCTCAAAATCGTTTTGGGACTCCCCAGGAAAACCAACCATTATATCAGTTGACAATACAAGATCAGCAACTTCTTGACGTAATTGTGTAACAAGGCCAATAAAATACTTGCGTATTTCTTTCCTTTTCATTTTTTGAAGAATAGGATCAGACCCCGACTGAATTGGTAGATGAAGAAAAGAAAATACCTTAGGAGTAAGTAATTGTTGAATTAAAGGATTTAAGAATCTTTTTAACGTTATGGGAGTCATCATCCCTAACCGTATGAAGAACTCCCCTTTTAAACGGGTAATGGATTCAATGAGAGTTGCAATGTTAAGCTTAGGAGAGAAATCCCAACCATAAGTTCCAGTATCTTGTGATGTGAGCCTTATTTCTTTACTTCCTCTTTCTATCGCTGATTGAATTTCTTTTAATATTGATTCTTGTGAGCGAGACCTTACTTTGCCCTTAATATTTTTTACAATGCAAAAAGTACACGATCCCAAACATCCTCGGGAGATTTCTACTGTGGTAATTACTGGATTATATCTAATGCGATCTCCTGTGTACAACTGTGACCAAATACGAGGGGCAACAGTCTTAGTCTCTTGAACAGGATGATCATTCAAGAGATCAATAATGTGATCAGCGACTTCTGGAAAAAGAACTTTTGCCTTTGGTAATCTTTTTGAAACCCATTCACGCATAACAACAGGTAGACACCCCGTTATAATGATATCTTTTGTTTTTGATAGGGATAGTAGTTTGCTCTTCATTCTATGCTCTGTATTTTGTTTTACGACACATGTATTAACGATAATTAAATCAGTATCTTCTGTAGAATCAGTGATTATATATCCATGTCTTTTTAATATCCCCATCAAGCTCTCTGCAATAGCACGATTAGCACTACAACCATAGTTTAGAACACTAATCTGTTTTTTGTTTTTTTCTAATGTTTTCATTGCAGTATGATCCAAATTACCGTGCTGTGCAAAACCTTTTTTTAAGGTCTGAGAGATAAATACAATCGTTCAATTTTTTCCGGAAGGTGTGAAAAATTCGAACTGTGACACTTTATGTAGAAGAAGAAATTATAGATGCTATGGCTGAGCTTGTTAGAAACGGAAAATATCCAAATCGCTCCGAATTTGTACGTTCAGCCATCCGTGACCTAATTGATAAATACTTATCGTAAGTGACATTTTTAGGGGAAAATAAGGAGATTTTAAATTAAGAGTTCTTTTGAATCCAACTACTAATTAGAGGAATAACACTCATTTCTGTAAGGCCGCTAATACCCGTTTTAATAGTGTCAGTTGTGATGATGAGACTCGGATTCACTTCTTGCATTGTTAAAAAACTAGTAGGTGAATGAACAGCATGAATATAGGCAAAAATAATCTCTTTTGCGCCTTTATCCTTTACAATTTTTGCAGCGCCAACCATTGTCTTCCCGGAGCTGACCATATCGTCAATTATGACAATAGATCGATCTTTAATCTCAAAAGGTAAGCCTACTAGTTTTTGAGATATTTCTCCTGTTTCAGGATCTCTATACTTTTGAATAGCAGCGAAAAACGATGAATTAAGGGTTTTAGCGATTTCTTTGGCTAGAAAAAGCGCACCTTCATCTGGTGCAAGACAAATTGTCTCTTCAGGATTCGACAAACATGCTTTCAGTTTTGTTCCCAGGATTGGAATCGCAGAAAGATCACTAGCACGAGAGCTTAAAAAAAACTGGCTTATATCTACCTTTCCATATGTGTGAGAATTAAATGTGACGAAGTCATTGATACCTGCAGACTCTAAAGCTAAAGCTAGATATTGACTTGAAATGGGTTCACCTATCCGAGATGCTCTATCCTGTCTTGAATAAAGATGATACGGCATGATACAAGAAATTCGTTCAGGATTATATTGTTTCACGTTGTAAATTGTCCAAAGGAGGGAAATTAAATATTGGTTCTTTGGTTGGTTTGATTTTAACTGCATAATAATGATTACGTGGCTTCTTTTTAGTTGGTTCCCACTAGATAATAATAAACGTGGACAAACTTCATTATCAGGAAAAATTTTCTCTTCAATCTCAATAAAAACTGACTTCGACACTGATTTTGCGATTTTACCTGCGAAATTTGACTTTCCTATTATTACGATTGCCATGATTAAGATATCTCCTTAAGTTTTATTCATTAATTGTTTTTCTATAAGTATATCATCAACTAACAAAAGAGGAAAAATAGTATCAATTTAAGTGAGTTCTATTTATTTTGCTTTTCCGTGATTAATCATCTTTATGGATGTTAAGATGACATTATGTAGCTTAATAAGTAAATTGAGATGATAGCTCTGGTAGTAAATGACAAAATAGATAACACTCATGCATGGTTCACTGGAAATGTTCTATTACTAGGGTTTGTTTCTTTCTTTGCAGATATTTCTGGAGAAATGATGACTCCTGTTTTACCTCTTTTTATCGCGGCCTTAGGCGGTTCTAGCATTATAATTGGATTTATAGGGGGATTAGGGGATGCTGTGGCTAATATTGTGAAAGTTCTTTCTGGATACTTTGCTGATAAGACAGGAAGAAGAAAAAGAATAATTGTTCTTGGCTATAGTATTCCATTTTTCGCGAAGCTTGGAATAGGTTTGTCAAACTCTTGGGAACAAGTATTAGTCTTAAAACCAACAGAAAGATTAGGAAAAGGGATTAGAGGCGCCCCTCGCGACTCTTTACTGGCTGATTCAATTCCATTTGAACTGAGAGGGAAAGCTTTTGGTTTTCATCGAATGATGGACACAGCTGGTGCTATTATTGGTTCCTTCCTTGCATTGATGATAGCTCTTCTCTTCTTTAATGTTTTATTAAGTGAGCTAGGAATCCTAAAACTAATTATTATCATTTCTGCATTTATTTCAGTACTTGCAGTCATTCCAATTTTTTTCCTTTCAGAATCAGTAGGAGTTGTTCCTAAGGGAGGAAGACGTAATACCAGCTTAATCCAAAATATCAAAGCTTTACCCCAAATGTACTATAAATTCCTAGCAATTTCCATAATTTTTGGATTAGCAAATTTTACTATCCTTTTGTTTATCCTTCATTCAAAAGCTGTTGTCTTAGGAATAGATGAAACTGCTTCACCTCTAGTCCAAATAACAATCCCTATAATTATTTTTATCTGGTTTAATATTATTTATACTGTTCTATCTATCCCTTTTGGTGGTTGGTCAGACAAATATGGACGCAAACCTGTTTTTGCAATTGGTTTGGCACTATTTGCTATTACATGTTTTGGTTTTCTTTTTACAACTAATATCATATTACTTTTCTTGTTCTTCGGAATATACGGCGCTTTTAATGCTGCAACAGACGGTATTCAAAAAGCATTTGTAGTGGATTTGCTTCCTCAGGATCTTAAAGGAACTGGAATAGGATTATTACAATCTCTAATGGGATTCGCTAGCATTATAGGGGGAACGATTGCTGGATTCTTATATGACTTGGAAATTAATCTTGCATTTATTTATGGAGGGACAATGGCTATTATTACTTTGGTATTATTGTTAATAATGAATTTTCCTTCACAAGAAAAGATTACTAAACAGAATTAGAAACGGTAATACAATACAAATTCGATTTCATGAACCACAAAATTAATACGGGCGCAGAGGGATTTGAACCCCCGACCAACAGGTATCTTCAGGATAAATATTACATTTAATCAATAAAAGCCTGTCGCTCTACCTGGCTGAGCTATGCGCCCTTAAGTTCCTAGCGCCCCGGTCGGGATTTGAACCCGAGTCGGATGGGTTCAGCAGATTATCAAACTTGATAAGGCTTTGACAGCCATCAATGCTAGACCAGACTACACCACCGGGGCTACATACTAAATGAAGACCTTTTTAATCTTATTGCTCGATAGGCGTCTAAGTCTGCCCCTTCTTTCTCAATTTTTTAAATTAATCCTCTCTTAAAGATGTCACACATCTAGTACCTGCATAACTTTAAAATCCTAGAGCCAAAGCAAAGAAAATTGCTGGATACTACTTTGCGAAAAGCAATAACCCCTAATCATATGTGCTGGGGTGGCTTAAACGATAATAATCTTATTATTGTGGCTAAGCCTGGTATAATTATAATGTCTATAGTCAAAATGCCGATAGCGCGGGACTCATAATCTGAGAATTCCTCTCACAACTTTATAAGGGCATAATTCGCGCTTTCAGACGAGACATCCCGAAGTCGGGGGTTCGAATTTAGGTAAATTCCAATTTACCTAACGAAAAGCCCCCTCCCAGCATCTACTCAGATTCACAATGAATACATACTTATAAATTTGAATCTAATCTCAATCATTATCAATTTCCACATCAATCGAAACTTTAAGAAAATTTCCAGTGCTCCGATAGTGTAGCTCGGCCCATCATTCAGGGCTCTCAATGAGATCCGCTAGAATGTGTTTTTCAGGAGTTCCCCTGTGACCCGGGTTCAAAAGACATGAACAAGATGTTTGTGGACGGAAAATCCCGGTCGGAGCATTTTATTTTTTAAGAATCGTTTACTCTTTACAAACCCTAACTAGCCAAACATTCCCTCCAATCCTGGTGGAATTCCTCCTGGAGGAGCTCCACGACGTCCTCGCATCTTCCTCATCATTTTTAATTGCTTAACAGCTTGGTTGAATTGATTCAAAAGAAGTTTCACCTCTTGAGGAGAAGTTCCTGACCCTTTTGCTATTCTCTGGATACGCTTTCCTTTAATCACTCGAGCATTATCCAATTCTTCTTCTGTCATTGAGTTACATATTGCAATGAACCGTTTTATATTTTTTTGGCCTTCAGCTTCTAGTATCGGTTGTTTTCCAGTCAGTCCACTGACTCCTGGTATTTTTGAAACTATTTTTCCTATAGATGATTGTTTACTAGCGTTTTCCATTTGTAATTTAAAATGTCGTAATGTTAACTTACCCTTTTTGAAAGCATCGCGAAGTTCTGCTGTATCTTCCTCGTCAAATGCTTCATTTACACTTTGTATTAGTCCCTCGATATCTCCCATACCTAAAAGAGACCCAACGAAGCGGGTCGGATTGAATTCCTCCAAATCTTGAATCTTTTCCCCATCACCATAGAATCGAATTTTTGCTCCAGTTATTGCAACAGCAGAGACAGCTCCTCCGCCTTTAGCGGAACCATCAAGTTTTGTCAAAATAATTGATCCAATGGGTGTTGCCCGATTGAAAGCATCAGCTTGTGCTTGAGCTTGCTGTCCTATCGTCGCATCAACCACTAGAATAATCTCAGTAGGTTTGGCAGCCTTAGCAATTTCTTGCATTTCCTTTAATAAGGATTTCTCCTCCTTATGCCGTCCAGCAGTATCTATTAAAACGAGATTGATATTTTTTTTCTCCTTAAAATAATCTAATCCTTTTTTAATAACTTTTGTAGATTTTTTTTCCTTTTCATCTCCATAAACTTCAACATTAATAGGCGCAAGATATTGTTGAAGTTGAGCTAAAGCACCTGGTCTAAATGTATCTCCCCCAACAACTCCTACCTTATACCCTCTTTTTTGGAAATAATTTGCTATTTTTCCAATGGATGTTGTTTTACCTGATCCTTGAATACCAATAAACATCGCTATTGACAATTCGTTTGGATCTAGCCGCATAGGAGTAAAACGTTTACCTAAAAGATTAGTTAATTCGTCATAAATTACCTTTAGAGTATAGTCACGACGACTGACTCCAAGTGGAATTTGATCTCTTAATGCTCTTTCCCGCACCTTTTCGGTTATATTTAGAGTCAAATCTAGATTGACATCACCAGAAAGAAGGGCATTTTCTAGATCCCTACAGAACTCATCAATTAATTCTTTATCTACAATTGGGGCCCCACGGATCTTCATAATAGCTTTTTGTAAAGATTTTCTCAATTCACGCATGTTTTCCAGACCCCATTAATTCATCTCTTTTTATTAAAGGCCAATATAATAGTTCCTCATTAATATTTGTATAGATCACATTTTATCTAGGAGGTAATTGAGAATCGTAATCGTTTGGGAGCTTAAGTATAAATGGGAACCTAAAGAATATTTAGGTAACTTTGAAAATAATTGTTTGTCTTCCTCTAAAAATCCAATTTGATCCCCAATTAAGAATGAATCATGATCTTTGAGTAGATGAATGGAATAATCTCCTGTGCTATCAAAAACGACGATTTTACGATTTTTAATAAAATTATTAAGATTTTCATTATAAAACCTTATTCCTGAGAATTTACGACCTTGAAAGATTTTTCTCAAAAGTCCTGCAATTGCCCGTTCATCTGGATTAATCCCTCGTACTTTATCGCCTTGAATTTCTAAAATTTTCTCGTTAATCCGAAAATAAACTTCAAGTGTAACATCTTTCCTAAAATCATTTGAAAGAAAAAAAGCAGCGGTAATACAACGACATAATACATCCAATCGGCCGTACCCAGTTAGCGAATTAAGAGAAAGAGGTTTAGAAGTATCAACACTGTTTGAAATTATCAGAAAACGCCTCATAATAATTTTTCAACTTCCAATATTCCTATTATAAGGATTATTTTAACACAACTATTTGTAAAATTTGTACAGTTGCTTTTTTTTTGTTTGAAAAATGTAAAAAAAATATCGGTAATGTGGGAACATTAGCCTATTGGAGGATTAAATCTAAAGTTCTGGTTACTAAATAGCCATAAATCGAAAAAAGCCTTTGTATTGATTCCTGTAGATTGTAACTGAAGGGGTTTATTAATGAAATCATCAATCCTTAGTAAGGTTAGCCAATTAATTAGTGACATACATTGCTGCAATTCGTGTCTAGGTCGGCAATTTGGCAATCTATTGACAGGATTATCGAATGCTAAACGAGGTGAAGCACTAAAAATATTACTTCTAATGGAGTGGGAGAATAATCATCGTTTATTAACAATAGATCCTCCTGATTCATCATCTCTCATTTCTAAGGACTTCAATATAGGATTAGTGTCAATTCAACGATTTTTTCCTGAAACTCAACCTGTTAACACCCCTTGCAACATCTGCCAGGATATTATTTCTTCCCATAAATTAAACATTTTTACATCTGATGCCCTTAAAGCCTTAAGTGAATATGAATTTTCCACATTTCTCGTAGGAAGTCAATTTCCTCCATTTATAATAGATAAAGAAGATACAATTCGAAGTACCTATAATCTCGAATTTGGAGAATCAATTAAGTCTGAATTTAATCGAGAAATCGGAAAACAGTTGCAGGAAAAGATTGATTATGCTTTCGTGGAATTTAAAGCCCCAGACATTGTTGTAACGTTTGATTTGGTCAATAACCAGATTAAAATTAAGAGTAATCCTCTATTTATCTTGGGTAGATATAGGAAATTTAAACGTGGAATTCCACAATCCAAATGGTTCTGTAGAAAATGTCATGGTAAAGGATGCGAATATTGTAATTTTACTGGTAAGATGTATCAAGAATCAGTAGAAGAGTTCATTTCAGAACCCATTCTATCTGCAGCTGAAGGTATGGCAAGTAAATTTCATGGTTCAGGACGAGAAGATATTGATGCACGGATGTTGGGAAGTGGACGCCCGTTTGTTCTTGAGATATCTGAACCTAAGAAGAGAAACCTAGATTTTAAACAGCTAGAGAGAGAAATTAATAAAAATGCTGATGGAAAAGTTGAGATTGAAATTATGGGATTAACAAACAGGGCTAAAGTTAGAGAACTGAAGACACAATCCAGTAGAAATGCAAAAGGATATAACATTATTATTTCTCTGAAATCCCCATTAAATCTAGGAGAAAAGGAAATCCTAGCCATAGAAGACAAATTCTCTAATCTACTTATCCAACAAAGAACCCCTATTCGAGTGGTTCACCGAAGGGCTGATAAAGTTCGATCAAGAAGAGTAAAATCATTCCAAATTAAGAAAATAGAACCAAATCAACTGACAGTCTACATAGTCTGCGAAGGAGGATTATATGTAAAAGAACTAATCAGTGGAGATGAGGGAAGAACCCAACCAAATCTTTCTGATCATCTTAACATTGAGGCGGAAGTTACCCAACTTGATGTTATTGAGGTTTTTACTGATAAAGACTCTCTATGATTATTCTTTGAAGAATCTAATAATTGCAAAAGAAACTCAAAAATATGTTTAGAAAACTCCTTTCTTATGGTGTCACTGAAGCCAATAACTCTCTGAAGTACTTAAAAACCAGAGATTAGCTTGTCTACTAAGGAGAAATACGTAATGGTCAAAAAATCAAAAGGGATGAACTTTAGGACACGAAGAATATTCTCCAAACATCCAAGGAAACGTGGTTTACCCTCCCTATCCCGAACATTAGCAAATTATAAAGTTAACTCTAAAGTTAATATCGTTATTGAACCCAGCGTCCAAAAAGGGCGACCTCATAGGCGATTTCATGGAAAAACTGGAGTTGTTCTTGAAAAACGTGGACAGGCTTATCTAATCCAAGTTTCTGATGGAAAGAGCAACAAGAAAATAATTGCACGACCTGAACACCTAAAAGCACAATCATGAATATCCTGTTCTATTTGAGGATTGATAGATAAAAATGGTAAGAAAAGTTATGGAAGAGAAACCTATTCCTCTAGGGCAAGTTTATGCTTTATTGAAAATACGCGAAGAAACAGGTATTAATTACGTTCAACGAGTCACTGCACAACATGCTGAGAAACTTTCACGTGATGCTGTTTATTCAGAGGAAGTGATCAAAACTCTTGAGGATGAGTTTGAACTTCCTCGTATCCTTGTAGTCCAAATTGTTAATTTAAACCCTAAAACACCCGTTGATATACGAGCTGTAACTGGTAATCTCTTATCAGATGACCAAATTGAGCGCCTTCTCACACGATATTCGGAATTTGTTGTAACTCTTAAACCGAGTGTTGAAGAAGATGAAGAATCCAAGGATGAAGTGGAAGAAATAGAAGAAGGGTTCGAGGATCTCTGATTTTATCTATGAAATTTAATACTCTAAAGGGGTATGTAATTCTTTTTGATATGATATCACTATTGATCTATTGCTTTAAATACCAGAAAATAGGGACGGGGGGATTTGAACCCCCGATCACCCAGTCCCGAACCGGGAATCTTACACCAGACTAGACCACGTCCCTATTGCTAGTAATTATCAATATAACTTGTTTTTCAAGGAATTTTCATAAATTTTATCAAAGAATGATTACAATTTAAGTTTTTCTGGTTTAACAACATCTAAGAAAGCTATTATGGCTTTTCAAAGGTGAACTCCAACCAAAATTTCACCTTAAATAAGAATTGTTATCATAAACTCTAAGTCATGGCCTACTTAGAATGCAAGTTAAATTTTCTCACTGTGATTTTCAATAATAACCTTTATGACGCATAAATCCATCTCCATCCATTTTCGTAATATTGAGGTGGTTTAAAAAAGAATGGTTCAAATGTTGTGTCAATCCAATCTTCAGGAATATCTATACCAAAGTCTAGATTTGAAATATGGAGGAGAACTTTTTCATGAATATGTTCAAACTACCGTTCCTTGATACCTATGCTTTTATTGCTTACAATAAAAGCAGATCATTCCTGATTCATAAAGTCGGGCCTAGAA
>JBHLMN010000045.1:2200-5911 GCA_048938105.1 Promethearchaeota archaeon | reverse complement strand
TGTTGGTTCTTTCTAGTATTATTCAGTGACAATATGTGATAGATTACGCCTGCAGGGACTGAGATCAATGTTAGATAAGTCAGGATGATCTGAATATCAATCATGATTAAAGTTATGAATATATGAGGATAAAATCATCGATTGGGCAGTCCAAATAATAAATAAGCTTTTTTAAGGCTTATCTGGGTGAAATAAGGGATTCTGTGTTATGTATATGGTAGAATAACATGATTACCTTTTTTCTTCAATCTCTTGGAAGGTCTTATCTATCTTAGAGTAGCCGAGAGGGGTTGGATTCATTTTATGACTAATGTATGAACATCGTGAACATATAGGAGTAGTGTAGGTGCGGGAGGAGGGACTCGAACCCTCGAATCCTTCATGACAGCGGGGGTTGTCGACTTTTTCTCTCTGTTCATAGCACATTATTATAATGTAAGATTATAAGCGCTGCTCCGTGCAATTTTAGCTAAATAAGTTCGATGAGTGGATTTTATGAACTATGACTACCATCACAAGAAAATGTAGAGATACGGAGCATATCCTACGTATGGTAATAATACAACTGAGCAATCAAGTAATCCAATGACAATATACCACATCTTATTTTCGTCAATATTACTTCTTACATTGCTTATTCTACTACTATCCCAATATAATAAGTACAAAATAATCCCGATACCAACAAATATAAAAACCCCCGTAATTCGGGAAAAGTTGAATGTTATTGGATAAGTAGCCAACCCAACCCCATCCATGTAGGTTCCTAATTATTGAGGCAATGATAAGGCCAAAAATCCCTGTTGATATTCTAAAAAGTATATTACTTTTATCCATATTTTCAACTTATTATAAATATATAAAAATATGTAAAAAGATGGTAAATTATGAGCTTTCATCGATGTGATTTTTTACGAGGTAAATATTGGCACACTTATCAATCAATGGAATCACGGCTATCCACAATTTCTCGTTATATCCTAATTGACCCAGATAATAATGAAGTATATAGCGAGGAATTAGCTGAGTTTTTAATATCAATAGGTTCAGCTTTTGATACTTTTTTCCGTAATATGATGGACTGCCCTGATTTGGCACCTGTGAAAACTAGATTGGGGGTAACAAAAAAGTCAGAAGATATGGACATAGTTGACTACCGCAAAGTCACAGAAGATTATATTGAGTTCTCATCAATGACAATTCAAGTTCCATTTGGTCTAGGTAAAAGGCAAGATATTTTTCCGTTCAAAGAATTTAAACAAGACAAATCTCCCCTATGGTGGAAATCGTACAACCACGTGAAACATGATTATTTTACGAACATAAAAGAAGCAAATCTAATAAACGTCCTAAATGGATTAGGAGCATTATTGTTACTCAATATTTTTCATCAGTGTAATAGGTTATACTTAATGAATATAGGGGCCTTCTATGATGCGAATGGAATTTTATCAGTAGAAGATGCTCGAATGGCTTTTATCTACGATATAAGAGGAACAACTGGTTACACTGACCCCGAAAACTTTGTCTTTATTCGCACTCCAACTTTCTTCTATAGATTCCAAAACTATGAGCCATAATATCCTCCTTTTTCTTTGACTTGAAACTCATTATATTGTTAATCATATAAGAAACAAGTTCAGAAACTACGTCTAGTACACTAACCGAAGATACCGTATGCATATGATAGGTTTCTATGGGAGTAGTTTTACCAATGAATGGCGAAGGTAATTTTCTACATTATCGTATCCAAATTCGTAGATTTTTTCTTTTAGAGATTCAGTCATTGGGCTTCCGTGTACAATTTTGTTTCTCAATGTAAACATTTCTCGTATTGTTGTTCGTATTTTATTTCTTTCTTGGTTATCCTTCCCTAGTAACATGCCACAGCTCATACCGATTAAATGTCCTCGACCACGATAGGTTTGTGGATTTTCACCTTTCAAGAATAATGCTTCAAAACTTATGCAAAAATCAATTATTCGGTTTTCGTATGTTTTACTTTGATAAGTGTTTTCAAACCTACTACAGGCGATTCTAAACGATGGATATTTTTCATAGTCAATACTTTTCACTTTGTCGAATAATTGTTTGAAATTCTCAATCTCAGAAATGTCAAGATAATAAATCGGTGACCATTGAACACTGCTTCCTGTAATATAGCTTCCAGCCCATTCAGGATTTGGATGTGAAACTATTATTCCATCAATGTTCACTCTTCCAGCTTTAAACATTCTAAATGCTGTAATTGCTCTATGAATTAGGGTGTCCTCATTACGAAGTTCTTGAGTGGGTACATTTGATAATTCAAGAACTAGTGTTAGCCCTTGGTGATGACTTGGGAGAGGTAAACGCCATTTTTCCCGATATTCTATATCTTTGTCTCTGAATCCTCTAAGAATAAGTTTGTTTGGAACTAGATCAATTCCTTTAGCTAGTATTTCGTCACGTTCACTGTTTTGTGGCTCTATGATTAAATTTTCAACAAAAGCTAGACCTATGAATTGATTCAGTTCATCTGACATATGATATACGTCATCTTTTTTTAGTTATTATTATATCGGAAAGTCTGAATATTAGACCTAAAACCGTACCCCTTTCACATATACATTGAAAAATTCTAGGGATGTTAAACTATTTTTTATTGTTATGTAAATAATTTTTAAAAAGCACAGGTAATTGGTTCATTACTATTTCGTGGAGCTGTTGAATATCTAACTTGTTAGCAAACCAGAATTCTGTTTCATTATATCCTTTCATAAAATCGTATAGTACTGTTTCTCCCGCCCAACCGTTAGGTATTTTTGATGGGAATAAGGGTATTCTTGAATTATGTACAAAGTTGTTTCTCATAATGTATAGGTGTGTTGCTAAATCTTTGATTGCTTTTATTCTTATTTTATCTGATTTTACCATTGGGCATTCATTTTTATTAAAATCATATACACACGAATGATCATACTTTGGTACTGAGCATTTTTCTTTATCTTGAAAACAATAAGGAGCAAAATTACTATTATGTTGGACTTGAATACGGGGTATCAAATCGATTTGAGTTTCTTTATCTAATTCTGTGAAAAATCGCTTAAAGTTCTTTGAAGAACTATAGATTTTTTGATACTCCTCAAATACTTGAAGTGTACTTTTTCTTTCTAATTTTTTCTCATTTTCTTTATACCAAACTTGAAACTGCTTATGTTCAATTATAGAAGTCAGAGTTTCAAGAATTGACGAAATAAAAATCAGTTGAATTCCTTTTATTTGCTCTTTATCAAACCCAATCATCTGAGATGCTAATTCAATTTGACAAACTCTTAGCCAAATGCTTCTCCGCCAATCCTCATACTTCTGAAATTTATTGGTAATGTCCTCAAATTCCTCATATGAAATGTATTTTTTTACAAAACCGTGATATTCCTTTGTTAAATCCCATACAGCATCTTTACTAGGCATAATTTTATACTCCTTTAACTTATATATTAAAATTTAAGAAAAAATTTTCAAAATAACCTCCCTCCCTTACAGAAAAACACCAAACATCAAGATAGTACCTCTAACGCTCCTCTAATGCGGAGCTGTTCTAGGGATGTGAAAATTCGTTGGTTTTAAGTAATATGTGTGCCCTTGTTTCCTGTTTCGTAGTTTTATCACTGAGTTGTTCTGATTATAGATAAATACCAGCTATATTTCTAAAAACATCATTCTCTTAGT
>JBHLMN010000045.1:0-2190 GCA_048938105.1 Promethearchaeota archaeon | reverse complement strand
AATTCGAGAAACTAATAAAATTTAATTAACATAAATAATTAAATTTTATGTGACCAGAAAAAGGTAGTTTCATTTCATTAAACATTTGGATATAAATCTCTTCATAAATGTTCCAAGTACCACGTACACGACTAACTAACCTTTCTCAATGTGAAATTTTAATAACATATACTAACTATATCTTTCGAAGAAGTATGGAATTTTCATTTGACACTAAGTCTGATGATTTCTTTGGAGCCCTTCTACCATTAATACCAAGAGGTGTTGATATTGCTCACCAACTATTCGAAAGCGTATTAATCAATTACGGTAAGATAACGAAGGGAGAATATGATAAAGAACAAGGAAAAACAGCATTATTCGTAAATGAATTTTCAATCCGAGATAAATCAAAATCATTTGAAGTAACGGGGTATGCCTTCGCTAGTACTCCAAGCATAGAGGAATTAACGAATTCGGTATTAAATATCAAAAACTACACTGAACAGAGTGGATTATACTCTAATCCTCCTTCACCTGATGAAAGTTTGAGTGCTCATATAGAGATTCAACATATGCCATTCCCACCAGGTCAATTTACTGTGAGCCTATCAGTAAGAAGATATAGAGATGGTGGATATGGTGGATATATTTACGTAAAATATGATACTTTTATATCCAATTCAAATGAAGCCGAAAAGATATTGAAAAATTCAAGCCTTATTTTATCACGAAAACTATCGACTCAACTAGATAAAGTGTATAAAGCAAAATCTAACAAGGAGAAAAAAGATAGCTTAGAAGAATTTGCTTCAATTGCACTTTCTCAAGTAATGGATTTTAAATTAGGCCCTAGGAACAAAAGAACTTCTGACTCAGAATATGATTTAGTAATTTACAATGAGACTCAAGATCCTTTTCTAATGTATTTAAGTAATCCAATTCTTGTAGAATGTAAAAATCATTCAACAAAAGTGAAATCTAGAGATGTTAAAGTTTTTGCACAGAATATTAGAATGAAAAACCTGAGGACTGGATTTTTGTTCACGATGGAAGGTGTATCGGGGGATAGTAATCGAGATTCAATAGGCTTTATTAGAACGTTATATTCCGCAAAAAATACTGTTGTCATTGTATTTGATAAAAGTGATTATGAACGAATGATCAGAGGTGTGAGTGTATACGAGATTGTGCGTAAAAAATATTATGAAATTGTTTTATCGTGAATTCGTTTATTTTCTCTTTCTAAGAATTTTCCTATTTCCATAATCACTTACAAATTCAAATCCTAATTCAAGTAACTTGATATATTCATCTATGGAAGATGCGACCTTCACAACGTAACTATCTTCTTCCCTAAAATCCACAAGATGTGTGTAAATCAAGGTGTTCTTCAATTCTTTATGACCAAGTAGCTCTTTCACATAGAGAATATCCTTAGTCTCGTGATAGGTCATAGTAGCTTTCTAATGTCTGAATGTCTTAAAGCTAATCTTTATAAAATTCGGGTTTTCTAGTTTCTCAGATAGTTGCCTTCTCTTCATATAGAAAGTGCGGTGCATTGAGTTATAGGTATACTGCCAAACCCGCTCATCTGAATTCTTACTACCTGCTGTACGCCTTATCATTACTAGTAATTTATCACTGATTTTCTTCTGGCGTGGATTTGACCATTTCAACGGCTTGTTTAAAGTGATAATCCCTCGTTCAAAATCAATATCTTTTACCTTTAGATTGAGCACTTCAGTGGGTCTAAACGCTGTCTCTTTCATAGTCTGCAAATAGGACGCATAGCAAGGATTACAAGTTGCAATTAACTGGTCTATTTCCTTCTCTGAGGGAATGTATGGCAAGGGCGAGGCTTCTTCTCTGAGCTTATCAAACTCATAATCAAAACCCTTCCATCTACACCAATCACGATAAGCATAGAAAGCATTATTCTTCCTACGATTACCCAAATTAGCATCTTTCACAACTTGAGTTACTTCATCGGAATCCCAAAGATTACTAGAACGCTTCCTAAGTGTCCTGATTAGTTTGTATTTTGTAGTTACTGTTGGTTCCTTGAATCCTCTATCTCTGAGATGTTCTCGGAATAACTCTAACTCATCAACCACCTCTAGGGATGAGCATGAGGTGCGGGAGGAGGGACTCGAACCCTCGAAGTCCTAAGACACGAGATCTCCTACCCGAGAAACGGATCTTAAGTCT
>JBHLMN010000032.1:0-25096 GCA_048938105.1 Promethearchaeota archaeon | reverse complement strand
TGGTTTTCTAAGGGATGAGTGACAACCATTGGAGGACTTTTATCACTCCATCTTAATCCACAACCTAGGATTTCCGCTTCTACTTGTAAATCAAATATGATGGGTTGTCCATCAGGGTGATAGAGCTTATTAACTTCAATTAAACATTCTAATAATTTGTTTGCATCAGTCAATAGCTCAGTCGCCGTATAATTCTTCAATAAACCTGCATGAATTCCAGCAAATGGAACCCACGGGATGTGATCTACCTCTTGATGTTTGAACACCTTGATCAATAGTTCCTTACCACTTTCATGACTATGCAGAGTTCTCATCAGCAGTAGAAAATGAAATTAGGCCAATTAATTAAAATGTTGTTCAATAAATCCGTATGCAACATCGCCGATAATATGTTTAAAGTGAGAATAATGAAACAACAAGTCATGATTGCACCTGGTGAAATAGAATTCCACGAAATACCTATCCCCGCATTAATGGAAGATGATGTGTTAATTAAAATGATGAGAATAGGGATTTGTGGGAGTGATGTTCATGTTTATCATGGAAAGCATCCTTACACCTCTTATCCAGTTACGCAAGGACATGAGGGGTCAGGAGTCATTGAGAAAGTGGGTAGTAATGTTAAAAAATTTAAATCAGGCGAGAAGGTCACTATCCAACCACAGGTAGTATGTGGAAAATGTTATCCTTGTACTCACGGGAAATATCATATTTGCAATGAATTGAAGGTTATGGGATTTCAAACACCAGGGATAGCTTCAGAATATTTTGTATGTAACGTAGAACGGGTAATTAAATTACCCAATAATATGTCATACGAAGAAGGGGCAATGATAGAACCAGTGGCCGTAGCCTGTGGTTCTCTCTCAAAAGTAGATAATCTTAAAGGAATGGAAGTCGTAGTACTAGGTGCTGGGCCGATCGGAAATTTAATAGCTCAAACAGCTAAAGGATTAGGTGCAAAATCAGTATTAATAACAGATGTGAGTGATTTTCGTCTAAAAATAGCAAGTAAAGTTGGAATAGATCACATTGTAAACCCGTTAAAGCTGAATTTATCTGAGGAGATTGTGAACGCTTTTGGTCCAGAGAAAGCTGATTTAGTTATTGAATGTGTTGGAAGCAATCAAACAATTAATGATGCAATCAATAATGCGAGAAATGGTTCCGATATAATAATTGTTGGAGTTTTTGCTGATAAACCAATTATAGATTTATCACTAGTTCAAAATAACGAATTAAGACTTATTGGAACCTTAATGTATCAAACAAAAGATTATCTACAAGCAATTGAACTAGTCAATACAAAAAAAGTGAAACTTGAATCGCTTATGACTGATCATTTTGCCTTTGAAGATTATAACAAGGCATATCAATACATCGAAGAAAGAAAAGATAAGATCATGAAAGTACTCATAGATGTGAATTAAGATTCTCTATCATAGGATTGATAACTATGCCACTAAAAACACCTGAAGAATATATTGAAAGCATTAAAAGAGAAATAAATCTGTATATGTTTGGTGAGAGAATTAGAAAATTTTGGAAACATCCTTATTTCAAAATAATTGAACCCTCACTTAATACAGTAAGCAAAATTTACGAACTAGCTCAAATAGATAAATATAAACCTCTGATGACTGCAAGATCTCATCTGACTGGGGAGACGATTAATCGTTTTACTCACATTCATCAATCTGTTGAAGATCTAATTTACAAAGTCAAAATGCAACGTCTTGTTGGTCAAAAGACTGCGTGTTGTTTTCAACGCTGTGTAGGATTTGATACAGCAAATGCTTTATGGAGTGTTACATGGGAGATGGACCAGAAATATGGCACCAATTACCACGAACGATTCAAAAATTATTGGATCGAAGTTCAAAGAGAGGATCTTATGGTCGCAGGCTCAATGACAGATACAAAAGGTGATAGAAGTAAGCGACCCAATAATCAAACTGATCCTGACCAATACTTGCACATTGTGGATGAAAATGATGATGGAATAATAGTCCGAGGAGCTAAAATTCACCAAACAGGATTTCTCAACTCCCATCGGGCTATAATTATGCCTACTCTGAGATTAAGACCTGGGGAAGAAGAGTATGCTGTGAGTTTTGGTGTTAATACTGATGAGAAAGGTATCACCATGATATATGGAAGACAATCATGTGATACTCGTAAAATGGAGGAGGGGAAGTTAGATATTGGAAATTATAAGTATGGTGGACAGGAGATCTTCGTAATCTTTGATGATGTATTTATTCCTCATACCCAGATTTTTATGAAAGGGGAAATAGATTTCTCTGGAGAATTGGTTAATAGATTTGCAGGTTTCCATCGACAATCATATGGGGGATGTAAGGTGGGTGTTGGTGACGTCCTTATAGGCGCAGCTTCATTAATTTCTCAATATCAAGGTGTCGATGGAGCTTCCCACATTCGAGATAAAATAGTAGAAATGATTCATCTGAATGAAACTCTCTTCTGTTGTGGAATTGCATGTAGCGCTCAGGGGTTTGAAAGGGAAGGGGCAGGTAATTATGAAATGGATATGCTTCTTGCGAATATCTGTAAGCAGAATGTTACTAGATTTCCTTACGAAATAGGTCGTTTAGCTGAAGATGTGACGGGAGGAATCATCTGTACAATGCCATCCCAAGCAGACTTTGACTCGGAAGAGATTGGCCCTAGTTTAAAGAAATACCTTACGACACGAGATGATGTATCTGTAGAATCACGATATAAAGTCCTCAGATTCGTTGAGAATCTCTCAATGGGTGTTGCTTCGTTAAGTTATAAAACAGAGTCATTACATGGTGCCGGTTCCCCCCAAGCCCAACGAATCATGATTAGTAGACAAGCGAACTTAGAAGAGAAAATCAATCTCGTCAAAAAAATACTTGATATAGATTAAGTTGATTAATTCTCCAGTATTTTCTCAAGAAACACTTTAAACTGATTTTGGGCCAGAAAGGCCCCACAGGCTTTAGGATGGCCGCCTCCAAACCCAGAAAACATTGGAATAAAATTTATATCACTATCTGATGGTGCCCTTGCAGAAACTCGACAGAACTTCTTGCATGAGTAAGTTACAACTGGATAACCAAGTAATTCAGAAATTATTCTCCCAATTACGCCATTACTAATCGAACTTGCATTTTTCACTAGCCAAATTCCAGATTTTGTGAGTTCAGTTGGTTTTTTTGGAATTTGCTGAACTAGATTGCGGAATTCTTCATTATTTTTGTCGACAATTTTATTAACAAGTTTTTGAGCTGCTGATAAATCTGTCATTTCATTAATAAATCGAAAATATAATTCTTTCCATCCTTCTTCTGCTCCTTCAAAATTTAATGCCCCTATAACTTCCTTGAATTGAGGATAAATTAAATTATCCAAGTATTTTTGGTGAAAAAGATATTCAAACGATTTCTGACCATTTTCAAAGGTTTTTGTCAATTCTGAATCATAGAAATATTGGATTGTTTTATCCTCTCCAACCTTGAAGCTTATTCCTGCATCTGCTAAGACCCCTATCAAATTTAAATACTCATGTAATGGGTTAGTTTCTTGGCCCATTGTTTTCAAGACTTTATTAGCCAAGAAAGTAGCTGGTAGATAACACTGACCAGTTTTACAAGGATTATAAGCCGTCACTCGTTTTGGGAAACCCGTTTCATTTGTTATGTGATGATCTATTGCGAATGTGTCTTTTGCTTTTGCCGCTGCAGCTCTATAATTAGGAGTATTATCATAAGCTAAGTCTGTCATTACCAATAAATCGAATTCACCCTCAATAGGTATTTCCCATCGAAGTTCATCTCTGAAGAATGTTTCTACCTCTATATCAAATAGATTATAAAGCCCCATATCAAGCAAGATTGCGCTAAATAATCCATCTAAATCATTATCAGCCGCAATAGCGACAGAGATCTCCTCTGAAAGTAAATTTGATTTTAATGAAGCGCAAAAGTCATTTACATCTAAGAACATCAATTTAACCTTTCAAATCGATCTAAAATACCAATTAATAAGAAGTGTTTAGAAAATTTTGAGTCAAAATTTTTCAAAGAGCTTAATTATAAATAAATTGAGCAAAAAATGTATAAAGCTTAATCAATATTTGATCTTAATTGTTAATATTTAAGGAATATACGGTTATCTAGTTTAGTTTGATGAACAGCTTTAACATGAATGGGCTGATCATTGTTAAATTTTTACATTAAATTATTCTGAATAGAGGTATTTCTATTGACCAGTACGTATTCTCCGAGTATTAGCAATACTTACAGAAAAATAACAAGAAGTACAAAAAACATTGATCCTTTTTCAGTTACTTTTCAGAGGAACACTCAAACACCAATTCACAGATGGTTTCCTTATAAAGAGGGATTTAGTCAGTCTTTTGTTGAGAATATGTTTAAGAGGTACAAGATTAATAAGAAGTCAAGGATTTTTGATCCTTTCACAGGGTGTGGAACGATTTTAGTAGAAGCAAAAAAGAGGGAGATATACTCAGCAGGTTTTGAACTAAATCCTTTTGTTCATTTTCTTGCCAAGGTGAAATTAAACTGGGATATAGATATTATTTTATTAGAACAAGTATTCAATGAGATCTTAAATAAATATAAGTTTTTAAAAAGTAATAAAGAAAAAAATAAAGAATTTCTTGAAGCTAAAACCAATATCACCTTAAAACCACCATCAATGAATACACTTGAGAAATTCTATGATAAAAATACTATAACACGTTTATTAATTTTGAAAGAACATTGGTTTTTTCTGGATAATATATCTTTAAGAAACCTTTTGATGTTAATTTTTTCATCACTGCTTGTTGATATGTCTAATGCATCTAGATCTCCCTCTCTTGGTTATAAAAAATCAAAAATGACGATGGAAAAGAATGTATGGGAAGAATATGTTAATCGGCTTAATATTGTAATCCAAGACTTGAAATGGATAAGGAAAAAATACAATGTGAAAAATAACAACTATAAGCTAGTAATGGAAGATAATAGAACATCAAAAGCGTTTGATGGCGAAAAATTCACTAATATTATCACTTCTCCTCCATATGTTAATAACATAGATTATATTCGGAATACTAAATTAGAACTTTTTTGGTGTGACTTTGTAAAAAGTAAAGAAGCGTTCTATCAGCTTAAAAAAGCATTCTCAAGGAGTTTTTTAGGAAGTATAAAGGAAAATGAAATTATTGAAGTATCTCCATCAATTGTCAAATTAGCAGAAGAAATTAAGCAATCAAAACCATTTAATAAAAAGGTTCCAGCTATGATAACTGCTTATTTCAAGGATATGGAGACAACTTTTAAAAATTTAAATAAAATACTTGAACCAGGGGCAAAAATTGCTGTTGTAATAGGTGATTCGTGTTTTTCTAATGTTCATATACCAACAGACATATTATTATGTGAATTACTTAAACCCTTAGGTTATATCGTTGAAGAAATAGAGATAGTAAGATTTCGCCGAAGCACATTTCATAAAACTAAATTGAGGGAATGCATAATTCACTTAAGATATCCTTAAATCTTCAGTTAAATGAGTTCATTAGATTCTTTGGTTGGGAAAAATGAATCAGGATAAGACAGTTCTAAAATTAAAAAACTTCAGAAACAAAATAATTGCAACACAAGAGGATTATACAAATGCATTGAGGAAGATTATCAAGTCTGAATTACCACAATCTTATACTGAATTAAAAATAGATGAAGACATTAAAGAAATATGCAATCAGATCAAATCAATGGTTTCTACGGGAAAAATTTCGAAGAAATCATTGATAAAAATTGTGAGCAGTTTTGAGGATACAATCAATGCTTTTAGATCAAACCTAAAAGACCTAACATCCAAAATTGAGCAGGAACTATATTCTTCTGGTATTTATAGAAAATTTGATTTTCCAGTTATAAAAAATTTATCCATTGATCCATTAGATAAAGTCCTGAAATATTATGATGAATTAGATAATTTCCAAAGAATAGTCAACAATTCAATATTTGAACTGAATGGAACCTTAAAAATTCAAGAATTTGGACCTGATGGTATTAAAATAAATGAAAAGCAAGAAGAATTAATAAAAAACAGTATTTTAGCAATTTATGGTAAGTTCTCTAATATTCGATTGTTAGTTATAATTTCAGTAATTTTTAATTTTATACTTGGTTTGTTGATTAGTTTCTTTTTTTTGTATCAAATCTTGGTTAATATTTATCCAGAACCAACAGCTCAAGTTTTTACTAGTTTTGCAATAACAATTTCTAGCATCATAATACCAATTGTATTTGCTGTTTTATATAAACAAAAAAACCTTTTAAGGAATTTTGATATTAGTGAAGAAAAGAAGCCCATTAATTTAATTTTCAAATTCAATGAAAAAAAAAATAAGTTATAATTTATAGAAGTGACTAATTCTCATGATGCGAAAAAAAAGGGGAAAAAAATTAGACCCAAATTTGATTCAGCAAATTCTACAGAATACAATGACTGAGAGAATACCTAGTGATACGTTACTTGTTGAATATTTCGCACGTCCTACTGATTATGATATAATATTTAATAATATACCTGCAGTTATCGATGGAGTCAGAGGAACTGGTAAATCGATGTTCCTGAGGTTTTTCCAAATAGCAGAAATTAATAAGCTTAATTCTAATCAATCATCTACTACATACATTTTACCAATTTATTTTAAAACTGACGAGCATGTCTTTGGATTTATAAAACCAAAATATTTTAAAAATTATGATGTTTTTGTTGAGTTATTTAGATCATTTTTTGTAATAGTTACAATGGAATTTTTTCTTAATACTCTTCATTTAAAAATTCAGTCTGATCTCGTTAAAAAAGATCTTCCTACTGATCTTCGTGAAAATTTAATAAATTTATTTGTTAAATGTGAAATTGCAGCTTCATCAGCAAACGATGCTTGTAAAAGTCTCGATACCCTTGTGAAATTCTTTGTTGATCATAGAGAATCTCTTATAAAGGAATTAAAGTCCAAAAGGTTGAATGAGAAGCCTTTTGATAAAACTATTCCATTTTTTGAAGATTTTCGATTTTTATTCGAAATTATAAATATTCTACGTGAATACTTGTTTAAAAATCCCAATTTAATTGTTTATATTCTTCTTGATGAATATGATAAGCTTACAAAGGATCAACAATCCGTAATTAATCCTCTAATCAAGGAAAGATATAATTATTTAACATTCAAGGTAGCATGTAAATCAGGTTGTTTCTATAATCTCAGTTATCCAAATCAAACTATTGATATTTTTGATGACATTTATTGGAAAACTATCAATCGTCCTGCTTTTCGTCAAAAACCCTCAAAGTTTCAGGATTACCTGCAAGATATCGTTAACAAACGTTTGAGAAAAGAATACCCAAAATTCTCTATTCAAGAGATATTGGGGGAATCAAAAAGCCTAAAGGATAAAATTATTCAAATTAAAGCAACAAAGGGTAGAGGACGTCCAATCTTAACCTATTACGGAGCTGGAGATGTGCTAAGAGTTTCGTCAGGAGTCGCAAGGTTTTATATGAATCTCTGCAATGAAATTCTTGTTGAAGGTTTAAAGGACCCTGATAAACCAGATTTCTCCGAGAACGTTCAAAATGATGCTATTTTTAAGTACTCAAGGAGTAGATTGAGGTATGCTTTCAATTCAACGTTAAATGGAGAGGATTTTTTCAAGCTTTTGTCAGCATTATCAGAGGTCTTTAGATCACGTTATAGACTCGATTTGAGATATCCTGCAACCCTTAGTTTCGCAGTGAGGGACTATGTAAATTTATCTAGGGAATCAAAGAACCTTCTTAAAAATGCTGAACGTGAGGGTATTATTTTCCAATTTTTTAGGCAAGGAAAAGATGGTTTTTATAATCAAATGACGTATGGATTAAATGGGGTCTTTGCTCCTTCTTATAATCTTATTCCCACATATCCTGACGCTGTTCAAATTAGCTCAAAAAAATTTGATTTAATTTTAACTTCGCAAAAAGACTTTTTACACTCTATGAAAGTCCCTTACGATCAACAGCCGTTAGACCCTTTTTTATCTGGATATAGCATGGGGAAACCTTAATTGAATGTTTCTACTTATCAGATTAAAAAAATTGTAAAGCCTCCTTCTCTTTTAATCCTAGTAGCAGGTTTCGAGGATCGTAGCAGAGGTATCTTAGATTCTCTTAAGGAAACAGATTTATCTGATACTGAAACTGTTCTTCTAACATATATTCAACAAGACAAAACGATAAATGAATTAAACGAGAAAAATAAAATTAAAATAGAGAATTTTCTCATTAAGCGGGTAAAAACTCTAACAAATGTATCTTTGAATCATTTAGATCCTTTTGAAACTATAAAAAGCTTGAGGTTGATTTTTAAACATTTTAGTGAACATGTTTTGAAAGATATCATGTTTGATGTGAGTGCCTGCATTGATGGTTTAATTCCGATTTTGATTCTAGACCTTATTTCATATAAACCACATTCTCTATCAATTTTTTATACACGGCCAGAATTTTATCATCTTGAAAAAATCTATCTTGATAATGATTTAGAATTAGAAGAGAAGTTGGATTTAGAATCACGCCGACGATATCTTATGACTAGTGGTTTAAGTAGAGTTGACTACTTCGAAGGATTTGAGGGGTTACCAAATCCACTTCTTCAAAATTTATTAATTTTTTCAGTAGGATTTGAAATAAATAAGGTAGATGCAATCTGTAGTCGTTTCGAGGATACAAAGAAGATTATTTTATATGGTAGAAGTGATATGTTTAATTCTAATAGAGCGGAGAAGATATCAAGAGAGATCCACAAAGAATTACGACAAGTAATTCAATTTGAAGAGGGTATAATAGAAAACTTTGATGTTCAGAAAACTGTTCAGTCCCTATCATCTATTTTAGCTAAATATAAAAATTATAATGTTCTGCTTTGTAGCTTTGCAACTAAGCCACAAATAATTGCAAACACATTAATTGCTCTCAAACATCCTGAAGTAGCTCTAATGCGAGTAATATTAAAAAATTATGAACCAAGACTTTTTTCGTATGGAACAAAAGAGAAATTGCTTATATCAATAGAGAATTTGGAAGAATTTGATTTGTAAAATTAATTCCATTTCCCTTTAATGAAAAAATCAATTTTAAGTTTTTAAAAAAGGGAGTATAAAATTTATAAAAGAATTCTGAATCAAATCAGCTGTTAAAACGTTTAATTCGTATCCTGATAATCAATTAGATGGTTACTTGATTGAAATCTACTAATTTTCTTTCAACAAAGAAAAAATTGAGATGGACTAGTCAAGAAATTCAATTCTTAAAAGAAAACTCTATGTTGAAAGATTACGAGATATCTAATTATTTAAATCGATCAATAAATAGTATTAGAGCCAAGAGAAGAAGAATAGGAAAGAACAAAAGATTTCAATCTAAATATAAGATAAATATCAATTTTTTTAAAATATGGACAAGAGAAATGGCCTACATACTGGGTTACATATTTGCTGATGGTTCGATACGGATTCGAAGATCAGGTAGTGAATTAAGTATCAAATCTAAAGATTTCTTATCATTAATATCAATGAATAACGCAATGAGAAGCACTATTCGAATTAGTAAAAGCAAGATTAAAACAGGATTTATCCACCAATTAACAATAAGTAGAAAAGAAATCATTCAAGATCTCCTAAAATTAGGTTTAACACCACGAAAATCAAAAATTATGGATTTCCCTGAAGTACCTAAACAATTTCTATATGATTTTATAAGAGGTTATTTTGATGGAGATGGCCATGTTCGGATCCTAGGAAATAGTTTGGAAATCATCTTTACCAGCGGAAGTAAAAAGTTTTTGCAGAAATTAAATATAATTTTAATTCATCAAGGAATTAAATCAAAAGTCTATTCAAAATTACAAGGTTCTTGGTTTTATTTAAGTATTTTAAATGAAAGTCGCGAGATATTTTATAAAAGACTCTATAATAACCCAACTATTTTTTTAGAGAGAAAACATATCATTTTTCAACGTTTTTTTAAATTCCATCATCAATTAACTATTATATGTAAAGATTGTGGTAGAAAAGTGATTAAAACTGGGAATAACCACAAAAGGTGTGAATTTTGTAAAAAAGAATACGTCAAGGAATTAAATCGACGGTCATATAGGAGAAGAAGACAGTATGGATTACTTTCATAATTAGTTCATTTTTGTGGATAGGTTACCATTAAATGGACGCTATTATCAGGGAGTTCTTCCATGTTTTCAGAACTAGAAGTGAAAATTTTATTCAAATTACTTGGAGGAATCGTGTTTTCTATATATTCGTTGTTTTTTTCACGTGGAAGATTTGTGTACAATTTACTTGCGTAAAACGTTGTCGAATCATGACCTTCTCTGCCAGGAGATCCGAATTTACTAGTTTTTGTTCTTTTTCCCCTTTTCTTATCCTCCATGGTACTCGCCTCTTTGGTGATCAAATTCTTAGATTGCGTTGTAAATGAATTGTTTGGCCTTATGTTGTAGCTTTTCAATAGTGTGGTGTATTACACTTCCATCTAATCATATAAACACAATTAAGTCTAATAATTTAAAGGGCTTTTCTTCTAGTCAGATAACAATGAGTGAAATAATACGTATTTCTCAACTTATCACAATATTAGGAAGTACCATCTTCTTCCTCGCAGCTATTTTTTCCTATAATTATCAGGAATCTTCGCAAGGCATGCTACCAATCATTCATTATCCATTCCGTGAAAGTAGTGGTCATTTCTTAATTATTTCTATCTCTCTAGTGATTCTATTTATACTTATAACAGTGATTCACGAAATACGTAAGAAAGAAGCCTTTACTTAATAAAATTCAGTCCTAATGAAAAACTATAGCAAAGGAGAAATGTCTTAACCATTTCTAGTAAGGACATACCAGTTACATTGGAGCTTTGATGACCCAATTATTTTAAGAGGATGAAGAGGAAGAAATAAAATTTGTCAGTTAAAAATTCGTGACCATTTATTTACAATCAAATAGAAAAATGGTTAAAAAACGGGGAGATGTATTGATTGACTGAAAAAAAGATTTTAATTACAATCCTGATCATTAGATAGAGAAATTGCCTTTAAAATAATATCCAAGTTTTCCTTTGACCACTCTGCGAAGAGATGTAAAGAAAATTCTTTCTGAACTGTGTTTAATGATCCTTTGAAAAGGTAGCACGCAACCTTATCAAACATTTTTTCTTCAGGGGATTTTTCATCGGACATGCAAACAAACACTCACATTTTGTAAAGTATTACCTAATATATAATTTTCTTAAATATAGTACAAATTCCAAAAAGTGTGTTATAATGGAGCAGTTCATAAAATTCTTATCTCAAGCTAAGACTGATATTAATCATAGTCTTAATATCTGGAAAAATCTCTTGATCAATGAATTTGGAAAGCATATTGAATATTTTTATGCCAAAGGATCAGCAATAAAACAATGGGATTCACCACTGGATTATGTTCCAATCTTAAGCGACCTTGATATTCATATTAAGTTAGTTGACGATTATGAGATATTTCAAAATGTTTCTGATCCAATAGCAAAATCACTTGACATCTCAGAGAACTATGAACATAACTTCAGAACTAAATACCCCAAATCTTTTCATTTACCTCGTTCGCAGCTTGTAACAATTAATCATCTGGAAACATTACCTGACTATGTTCCGCCTAGGTTAAGTGATATTCGGATAGTTTATGGTGAACCAATTATTCCAATCACTCTACAACCAAGCCGAATCCGCGAAATTGATTATAACCATCTTATTAAACTCAAGGAGATCCTCAAAAACTTACCAATGAGTCTTATTGATCGAAGTGGCCTTGATTATTGGGTTTTAATTCGTAGAATTAATTGGCAGGTGTCTCCTACTCCTATTCGATTATTGACTCAAATAATAGATATTCCACCCCTTGAGATCTGGAGTTGGAATCGTACAAAAATAATATCTGAACTTGAAAATCATGGCTTTGAAGAATTAATGCAGAATTACAAAGAATTTTATCTAAAAGGTTGGGAAGCTTTCTTAGCTCAACATCAGAAAAACGAAATATTACAACAGATTATTTATCATGGATGCAAGGTTTTAGAATCATCATTACAAATTTTACAAGGACTGAAATGATAAAAACAAGAGAGAACATCTTTCTTGGGAGATTCATTCCAATGGTTAATCAAGTTGACTTATCAATGATAGACACCATAATCTTCGATTTTGATGGCACCTTACATGATGGAGAAAAGTTAAGTCTCCCTATTTTCCATAAATGCCTTCAATCATTATATGGAGAGTTTCAAATTAAAAGAGAATATCCATCAGATGAAGTAATTCTCTCACAGTTTGGTAAACAAGCTGATGATATATACCCTACCCTTTTAGAGACAACTGATCCACGAATCATCTCTTCATTTGAGAAATGTGTGGAAGAGGCTGAAGTCAAAGCCTTTAAAGAAGGAAGGGGGGAATTCTATCCGAATGTGATTCCTACTCTTTTAACACTAAAACAACGTCGATACCGATTAGCTCTCTGTACAAATGCTCGTACTGATTATTTTGAGGCAGCGGTTAACTTTTTTAGCTTAGACAAATATTTTGATGAAATGATGACTGCTGGTTGCAACCCAGGGAAAGATAAAACTTGGATGATCGGTAAAATAATAGAGAAATTAAAATCAAATTATTTCGCAGTTGTAGGAGATAGAATCCATGATATTCAAGCTGCAAAACACAATGGAGGGATTGCGATCGGATGCACGTATGGATTTGGGAGAAAAGAAGTGGAAAAAGCAGATCTTCAGATTACCCATATTGAAGAGCTCCTTACCTTATTTCAGAGATGAACTTCCCAAACTAAATCAGGTTATATTGTAATTCTAATATAAACACAATTTTCTTAAATATAACTCTTAGAAGAACATTTAGTATAAGAAATTAGGTTCAGGCTTCAATCCTAAGGCTAACCTGTTATTCTTATCTCATTAGACACATATTAACCAAAAAAAAATGACGTGATAAATATGGGTGCTGGAAAAGACTCAGTTGAAGAATTTGTTAAAGCAATTAACGCAAATGATGAAGTAAAAGGAATGCTAAAAAATTGGGTAAAAAACGCATGTTACAAACTTGAAGGTGAAGATGGACCATTCTGGGTGGAACATAAAGCTGATGGTTCCGCAGAATTTCATGAAGGAGAACCAGAAAAAGCCCATTTCACATTCATCGGACCAACCCAAATATGGGCAGATATTTCAGCGGGGAAAGAAGATGCTCAAAAAGCCTTCTTCGCTAAAAAATACAAGATTGAAGGGGATGTGATGGGAACCATGAAACTTTTGCCCGTTATTAAGAAACTCCAACAGTAAATCCCTTCTCTTTTCTTCTATTTCTCTTTTTTTCTCTTTTCTTTCCTTTATATCTTGTTTACTTCTTTTCTTTTCTCTTAATTACTTTATTTAGCGTATAATAATGAATTTCGATGAATTAATCAACAATTTTCAATGTGTGTAATCACAAAATAGCAGTAATAAAGCCGTAGAGTAAGAAAAAAGCGCAAATATTTTTAATTAATCCTTTATTGTTTCAATTAATTCCATTTTTATCGCTATAGAAGGAGTACCCTTCAAAATTACCCTCACTCGGGAAAGAAGAGATAAATTTTGAAAGTCCCTCCTTTTCTGTGGGCCTCATAAGGAATTAAAGAAAAACAAAGAGAAAAAAAAATCAGGGTTGAAAAAGAGTATGCGTGAAGTTGTTATTGCTGATTATTTACGTACACCTTTCTCAAGATCAAGACCGAATGCTCCTGAAAGAGATAAACTGAATGATTTCCGTATGGATGTTCTTACGGCAAAACTCATCAGAACCATGGTCAACCGCAAAGGTATTGATCCCAAAGAAATTGGTGACGTGGCTGTAGGCGCGGCCTTTCCAGTTATGGAACAATGGTTATATGGTGCACGACCCATTATAGCATTGGCAGGACTGCCAGAGACCGTTCCTGGATGTGGAATAGACCGTCAATGTGGATCCTCAATGACCACTATTCATTGGGGAGCTATGCAAATCATGACTGGTTATTCCGACATTACTGTTTCTGCTGGAATAGAACACATGACTCACATTCCAATGGCAAACAATCCGTACATAGATCCTCCGACAGCAGAGCTAACCTCAAAAGAATTTGAGAAATATGATTTTGCTACTGGATTTGTTATGGGATTAACAGCAGAAAAATTGTTAAAACAAGCAGGAGAAAAATTTGGGATAACAAGAGAGGATATTGACCGTTATAGTCTCGAATCACATGATCTCGCTGCAAAAGCACAAGATGAGGGTTTCTTCAAGGATGAATTAATGCCAATTGAGTTACTAAACGGCGAAATCTTCGATCTAGACGCGTCTGTGAGAAGAGGAAGCACTATGGAGATAATGGCGTCTTTACAACCTTCATTCGATTTTGAGGGTCAGATTACTCCAGGGAATTCTTCTCCATTGAATGCTGGAGCAACAGCAATGATTTTGATGTCAAAAGAAAAAGCTAAAGAATATGGAATCGATCCATTAGCTACATTAAGATCATTTGGTTGGGCAGCTGTAAATCCAGGCATTATGGGTTTAGGCCCCGTACCAGCAAGTAAAATGGCTTTAAAACACGCTGGTATGGAGGTTAAAGACATTGATTTCTGGGAAATTAACGAAGCTTTTTCAATTGTAGCTCTAAATTGTATTAAAGAACTAGGTATTGATCGGAATAAAGTTAATGTCAAGGGTGGAGCAGTAGCCATCGGTCATCCCCTTGGTGCATCAGGCACCAGATTGGTAGGAACTCTTGCCCGAATTTTAAACTGGGAAGACGGTCAATATGGATTAGCAAATGCATGTGTTGGCGGTGGTCAGGGAGTAGCCACTATTATAGAGAAAGGAGGTTAAACTTTAGTTTGACTTAATTATTTCGAAATAAATTGCTTAAAGGGTGAATAAATTATGAAAATTGATGATATTAAGCACGTTGCAGTCATTGGGGCCGGTGACATGGGCCATGGCATCGCAGAAGTAGCTCTCATGACTGGATATACAGTAAGTATGTATGATATCGCAAATGAATTTGTTGAAAAAGGAAAAAGTCGAATTGACTGGAGTCTTCAGAAATTTGTTGAAAAAGCACGAATCTCTGAAAGTGATTACAAGAAGTACATGAGTAACCTTACTACAACAATAAATTTAGAAGAAGCTGTTAAAAATGCTGATCTTTGCATCGAAGCTGCTCCTGAGATATTGGATCTTAAGAAAGAAATCTTTGGAAATTTAGACAAATTTGCTCCAAAAAACGCAATATTAGCTTCAAATACTTCTAGTATGAGTATTGATGAAATTGGAGCTGCCACAAACAGGCCAGAAAAGGTAGCAGGACTTCATTATTTCAATCCCCCTGTTATGATGCAGTTGATTGAAATTACCAAGGGTGCTAAAACCTCTGATGAAACGATAAAGATTCTCGTTGATTTTTCCAAGAAATCTCTTAAAGATCCAGTTGTATGTAAGAGAGACAGCCCAGGATTCATCGCGAATAGAATAAATGCTCCTACAATGTTGTGGATGTATCTCATGTATGATAGGAAAGAATACGACCCTGCAGAGGTTGATAGAGCATGTATGAATATGGGTATGAGGATGGGTATTTATGAATTAGCTGACTTTACAGGTCTAGATATATCCTATCATCTCTTAAACTACTTTGGGGATCGTCTTCACAAAGATTACAAACCTCCTGCTAGCTTAGAAAAGTTATTCAAAGAAAAGAAGCTTGGAAAAAAGACAGGTTCTGGAATTTATAAATGGCCAGAGGTAGGAAGACCAGAGATTGGCGAAAAATCAGCTGATTTTGATCTAATGAATCTATTACGGATTCAAATCAATGAAGCTGCAAAAGTGTTGGAAGAGGGTCTAACTACCGCCAAGGAAATCGATATTGCCATGAAAAAGGGATTTAATAACCCTTTTGGTCCAATAGAGATGGCTGAGACAACTGATTTAAAGGAATTAACCGAATTTTTAGATGGTTTAGCAGATAAATATGGTAAAGAAGTTTACCGAGCCCATGATTGGATTCGAGATGGATCATTACCTGATCGTGCAAAAGGTGTAGTAAAAGAAGAGAAAAAATCTCCTTATGAATTTGAAACCGTTAAAATCATTAAGGATCCAGAAAATTTTGTCACAACACTTTTGATGAATCGTCCTCCACTAAATCTGATGGATACACAGCTATTAACTGATCTTGGAAATGCTATAGATCTCCTTGTTGATGACAATGATACTCGTGTGATAGTATTACGAGGCGCAGCAAATTGTTTCTCGGGTGGATTTGACATGTCATCAGGTCTTTACGACAGCGCTTGGGACGTGAAAAAGGGTGTTGTGAGAGGCCAACGAACTTTCAAACGTTTTCGTGATGTCCCCAAGCCAGTTATTGCAGCAATAGAACGATATGCATTTGGTGGGGGATTAGAACTAGCAATGAGCTGCGATCTACGTTTTGCTAAAAAGAGTGCTAAGATGGGACTGACTGAAGTGACTCTAGGATTAATCCCAGGTTGGGGTGGTACACAACTAATGGTTCGACACCTAGGTATTGGTAAAACTATGGAACTGATTCTTACGGGGGAACGGATTGAAGCCAAACGAGCTTTCAAAATGGGATTGATCAATCGTGCGATTGACGATGAAGATTTTGAAAAAGAAGTCTATGAAGTCGCCAAAAAAATTGCACTTAGAAGTGCTCCCATCTCAGTTGGTATAGTCAAACAATTAGTTAACTTCGGGAGTCAAATTCCCCTTGATGTAGGCCTCGAATGGGAAAGTTATGGTTCTGCTCTTAATTTCACTACAGAAGATCTCCAAGAAGGTGTTATGTCCTTCATGCAGAAAAAGAAACCAGAGTTCAAATACAGATAATTGAGTAACCATTCCTCTTTTTTTTCCCTCTTTTTTCTGGAATTTTTAAAATCAAGAAATTTTAGATCTCAGAATACATCACCTTTTTGCGGATTATTCCTTTTATTTTATTACTTCTCTTCTTAATAGAACTGAAACTTACAAATAGCTTTAATCTAAAGCAGTTTGCTAATAACTATTAGTAGAAAATATATTATTAGAGCTTATTTTATTGACTTTAAATATTATTTATTTCAAGAAAGGCGGAAGTTGAAGTGAAAATAGATGATATAAAACATATTGCTGTTATTGGAGCAGGTGCTATGGGCCACAGCATTGCGCAAGTAGCTCTGTTGTCTGGTTATAGTGTTTCACTTTATGATGTCAACAATAAGATTGTTGAAAATGGAAAATTGAAGATTGAATGGTCCTTTAAAAGATTGATAAAGAAGGATAAAGTCTCTGAAGACGACTATAAGAATTTTATGAACAATTTAAGTTTAACAACTGACCTTAATGAAGCAGCTAAAAAAGCAGATCTATGTATTGAAGCAGCACCAGAGAAACTGGATCTCAAAAAGAAAATCTTTAGTAACTTAGACAAAGTGGCGCCAATACATGCTATTCTTGCCTCTAACACAAGTAATATGAGTATAACAGAAATTGGTGCTGTGACTCAACGTCCTGAGAAAGTTATTGGGACACATTTCTTTAATCCTCCAGTCTTAATGCCAATAGTCGAAATTGTAAAAGGTGATAAAACTTCTGAAGAGAGCTTAAATGTCATTATTGATTTCATAAAGAAATCAAATAAAACTTCAATTCTCTCTAAAGATAGTCCTGGTTTTATTTGTAATCGAATAATAGCACCAGGCACATTATTACTGAATCTAATGCTTGATAGAAAAGAATACCCTCCTGAAAAGATTGATGCGGCTGCTATGAACATGGGGAGTATAATTGGTCCATATCAGCTCCAAGATTATCTTGGATTAGATATTGTGTATGATAGCATGAAATACCTTTCTGAACGCTTATCAAGAGACTACACCCCAACTCCAACGATGCATAAGCTAATGAAAGAAAACAAGCTTGGTAAAAAAACTGGTAAAGGAATTTACAACTGGGAAGGTGGGAAACCTGAAATTGACTTATCAAATCCAGCTGACTTTGATATGATTATACCCATGCAGTTACAAATCAATGAGGCAGCCAAATTACTTGAAGAAGGTATAGGTACTGTTAAAGACATAAATACTGGGATGATTTTAGCCTTCAATAATCCTATGGGACCGTTTGAGCTTGCTGAAAACACTGACCCAGCTAAATTAACAATAATTCTTGATGAATTGGCTGATAAATATGGTAAAGAAGTTTTCCGTGCCCAAAAATGGATCCGAGATGGAACACTTATGGAGAAGATCGCAAATCAAAAGAAGTAAGTGATGTTTTTCAGATCAACTTCGTTATCATTTAAAACATAACATAAAAGTGCCTCTTATCTTTAATTCATATCTTTGTAGAGCTGAATTTCGTGGATCCATTGTTTTTTCTCATTTTATTGGGAATATGTATTCTAGTGGGTACGATTGGCGTTATCGCTGGATTTGGCGGTGGAGTTTTTATTGTACCAATTTTGATCATTATATTTGAAATTCCTATTGAAGAAGCAGTAGCTAATTCCTTGGTTGCTCTTTTTCTTCCTTCAATCGCGGCTACATATCGAAATAATCGTCAAAAAGAGGTAAATTTCAGGCTAGGATTAATATTTGAAATACCTACTGCGATAGGTGCGTTTATTGGGGCAAGTTTGACTGCTATACTTCCCTCAGAGCTACTAGAAATAATTTTTGGTTTTTTATCATTTCTTATGGGATCCTTAATGATCAGAAAATATAGAAAACAAGGTTTCCAACCAAATAACCAAGGAAAGTGGATTAAAAGACTTGCTGCTATTGGCCCTTCTCTGAACTCAAACACAGATAAAGAATCATATACTGTTGGTATCTTTGCTTTAACAATTGCAGGCTTTTTTATAGGAATAATTGCAGGAATGTTGGGTCTAGGATGCGGATGGATAACTACACCTTTGATGATTTTAGGCTTTGCTATTCCTCCACGCATTGCTACAGCTACGGCCACATTTATGATCATTATAACTTCAGCTGTAGGAGGAATGACTCATATTCTTTATGGGCATTTGTCACTTCTTTTTATTCCTTTAACTTTAGGCTTAACATTGGGAAGTGAGATTGGTTGTAGAATTCGTACCCATATTCGTTCAGAGCAAATATCATTAATAGTAATTGTGTCACTTTTCATAATTGGGTTTTTTATGATTGAATCAATATTAATTGCTTGATATCAAACCCACTATCCAATTTCTTTTGCAAAAATTAATGATTTAATTTCAGGAGCATCTGGCCACATCCCATAATCACTCGATCCTTCATAAATCAATGAGAAATTTAACTTTTGATAGAATCGAACAGCATTAACATTTTGTTCACTTGTTCCGAGATGGACTCCTTCAACATTGAGATTCTTAAGATGAATTTCAAGGGTTTCCATTAATTGGGTACCAATACCTTGTCTTTGGTATTCAGGAAGGATATCGATGTGAAGGTGTGCTGGGTACGTTTCTAAAAGAGTTTTTTCATTATCAATCTTAGGTTCCTTCTCCCAAATCTTCTTGAAATGCCATAAAACACGGAAAGTCCTTGGATAACGCCATATTGTGTATAGAAACGCCCTTAAAGTAATTTTACGAATCATTTTTTTTCGAAAATTTTCTTCTTGCTTTTTAGAATCTATACTACTTAAAATATATCCTACCACTTGTTCAGTTTCTTCATCGACAGCCACAAAACAGTTCTCAGGTTCGTGATCAATATAATATAAACAAAATAATAGTCCAAAGAGATATGGATCATCAAAATGTCCAGCCGCACTTTTTCCCATATAACCAGTTTGCCAGCATACATTTATCACACCTTTTCGATCTCTAGGCTGGTAAGGTCGAATGTGAACCATCTATTGGTTCTCCTTCTTATAGAAAAACTAAATTTGATTTAGTTTAGATAGTACAGCTACAACAATTCGCCAAATTAATTCTACTGACTTGATATAGACTCTTTCCTGAGGTGAGTGTGCATCTTTAATTTCTGGTCCAATGGATACAAGCTGTAAATCAGGATCTATTCCTTTAAATAGACCAGTTTCCAGTCCTGCATGAACGGCTTTTAGTTTTGACTCCTTACCATACTCTCGATCGTATTCTTCTTTGATTAAATTTAGAAACGGTGAATCTAAATCAAGCTTCCAACCTGGATATGCTGGACTCTGAATTACTTCTGCAGATACTCTCTTTCCAAGTTCTTTCAATTCAGTTCTCAATCGATGTAATTCCTCATTGATAGAACTACGAGTACTTGCTACTATCTCAATTGAGTCTGATAAAGTCTTCACTAATGCAAGATTATTAGAAGTTTCGACTAGATCTGGAATATCTTCAGAGAAAGCCAGAGCCCCATGGGGTATTTCATATAATAATGTGATAATTGAGTTTGTTGAAGCTACACATGAATCAATGGACGTTTCTTGCAGATCCACCTTAATTTTAGGTTCATTAATGCGATAGCTTTTAATTTGTCTTCCCCATTCATAAAACATTTGTTTAGTAGCCTCTGCATGATCTACAAGAAACTCACAATCAGCATCACGAGGAATGGCATTATGAGCACTTCCTCCATTGATCGAACAAATATAGAAATCTCGACCTGTTTTTTGACGAATATTTATTAATCCCTCTACCAATACTTTGATAGCATTAAGTCGTGATTTATTAATATCTACTCCAGAATGTCCTCCATTTAAACCTCCTACAGTGAGTTTAAATCCTGTCAATGATGTTTTGGTATCCCAAGTAACTGGTAGAATGAATTTCGTGTCTCCTCCTCCAGCACTAGAAACAGTTATTTCTCCTTCATCCTCTGAGTCCAAGTTAAGAAGATATTTGTAGTTAAAAAATTCTTTCTCTAGCGCAAAAGCACCAGTTAACCCTGTTTCTTCATCGACAGTTAACAGAACATCAATGGGACCGTGTTTAGGATCAGGATCACTAATTGCTGCAAGTGCTATCGCAATCCCAACTCCATTATCTGCCCCCAAAGTTGTACCGTCAGCTGTGACATAATCATTAACAACTTTTATCGGTATAGGATCTTTATTAAAATCATGGGAGCTTTCAGGGATTTTTTGAGCAACCATATCTAGATGGGCTTGTATTATTATTCCTGGATACTCTTCACATCCCTTTGAAGAGGGGACAGAAAGCAAAATGTTCCCTGCTTGATCTTCTCTAATCTTTATATTCCTATTATTTCCCCAATCTTTTACCCATTCACGGATCCTTTCTTCTTTTTTCGACTCACGGGGGATCTGAGAAATATCCTCAAACAATTTCCATACAATTTTTGGTTCTAGTTCGCTTAATACCCTTTCTTTCATTTCATTCTACCTCTCGAACCATGAATTCTTAAGCTGATCTTCTGTAGTAAATAATTCCTTAACAAATAAGAAACCAATCAGTATTTCACCAATGAATCCTGCTGACAGAATCATTAAGAAAATGACCACCTGGTAAACAGCAGCAACTATCGGATTCACCCCTCCTATGATCATACCCGACATTAGACCTGGAATAGTAACGATCCCAAGTACTGCAACACGGTTAGTTGTAGGTAGAAGTCCAGCACGGAAAGACTCTTTCAATATTGGTTTCACTGAGTTCCAAGAACTATCACCTAATGATAATGCTGCTTCAATTACTCCTCTTGACTTTTTAACATCAGCAATTATTCTTTCTAGTACAATTGTTGTCATAACCATAACGTTTGCTATAACCATTCCTCCCATTGGTATTATATATGTCCCCTCCTGTACAATTATGGGAGTTTGAGGAGGAAATGAAGTAACAAATACCATGACAATTATACTTCCTGTCGTTATTGCTATCAATTCCAGCTTGAATATGTTTGGATAGGGAAATCGGTTCTTTGCTGTGTAAGCTGCAAATACACACATAAATAAGAGAACGCTATAAAGAATCAATAACTCTTTTAATTCAAAAATGAGTATTAATACAGAAGCCATAAGAAGGATTTGAATAAATCCACGACCAAAGCTCCAAATGAAAGCTTTTTCCATTTTAATTTTCTGCCAGTAAGACAATAGTACTAGTAATGTCAAAAGAAGAATTGAAAATGTTATACTAATTATCATGGTAGTAATTTCAGTTTCAGTGGGAAAACTCAAGTTTTATCTACTCTCCTTCTTTTTAAAAAATCCTCTTATCTCCTTCTCGTTGTATTTCTGAAAAAATTCTTTAGTTGAAGTTTTTTCTATGAATTTTCCCTCTCTTAAAAATAACAATTGGTCAGTTAATCTTTTTGTTTGTTCTAAGGAGTGAGTAACGATAATTATCTTTATTCCATCTAGGGCTAAGTTATTTATTGTCTCTTCCAAAATCTCCTCAGAAACAATATCTAAAGCACTGGTTGGTTCATCCAGGAGGAGGATTTCAGGTTTATTTGCTAAACTTCTAGCAACAGAAACACGTTGTTGCTCTCCCCCTGACAAATTTTCAACGTTTCTGTCTAAAAATTCTTTAGGTAAAGCAACTTTTGCAAGAAGATCAATAAGATCTTCTTCTGTATATTTATCCCCCCAAATTTCAGGTCCATAATTTAGATTATCCCTTACAGTTTCGGGAAAAAGATTCGCTCTCTGCTGAACCAAACCGATCCTTTTCCGTAATTCACGAACAGGAATCGATTCATAATCTTCCCCCTCTAGACTGATCTGTCCTGTTGATGCTGAGTTTAAACGATTCAACAGGCGTAAAAATGTAGTCTTACCCGAACCAGACGGCCCTATAATTCCAGTTATCCCTTTTCGATCAATTTTAACAGATATGTCTGATAAGATTTGATTTGAATTTATCACGAAACTTACATTTTGAAAGCAAATAGGACAATCTTCACTATCAGTATTCTGTTTTTGGTTAAAATTTGATAGACTAATCTTCAGCACTATCCTTACGTTGTATAATATTGTTTTTAATCAACAAAACGGGGCACAAAAAGAAAATGAAGAAATAATTAAATAAGCACGTTTGGAAGAAATTTACTAGCTGAAATAGGAAAGAACCTATATAAGGTAATTTATGAACACAATAATGAATATAACAGACCAGTCACCCGCCAAGAACTTTTTAATAGTTACAAACCTGGAAAATATGATATCGACATTTTCAAACATAATCTTATTGAGCTAGGACTAATTAAAAGAGTTCCTCTTCCTCTTAAAAGTCGATACTCTCAAGATCGAAGAATACCAAAATATGAAGTTGCATTACAGCCTCGTTCCCCTGAGATATCGCCAGATGACCTTATCTGATAACTGAAAGAGGAGGGAAAAAACATAATTCATCGTTTTTTCCGTAATAATGCTATAAATATTGGAATTAGAATCCATAAACCAGTAAAAGTAACTGCAGAGGTAGTACTAGTAGTGACTGTAGAATCAGATATACCGTGACTGTAATAAATATCCATCTCACCCTCACGACCATCAGTCCATACAACATGAGGAATGTCGTTCGAGTCAACACGGATTGTGAAGTAATCCCCAGGTCGTGTAAAAGAACTAGATGTATTCGCACTAGCAATTGCAATTGGGTCTCCATAAGAAATCTCTCCAGTAGAATCCTCTGGAAATGTAATTAAACGATAATAAGGTCGAAAAGTATCTTCATGTTCATCATACCAGACAATATGACAACGATTCTTGGAATCAATATCCATATCAGGCTGCCATTGATCGTATGCAATGTCAGGATTTACTTGATAACGTTCACTCCAATTCAGACCATAATCATCAGAATATTTCATGTATACGTCCCATGCTCCATCTGATTCAAATCTTTCAGCCCACAAAGCGTATAATCGATTATTATTATCAAACTTAAGAACGGGTAAGGAAGCCTGTGATGGGCTTTCATCAGAAGTGTTCTCAAAAGTAGCATTTTCACTTTCAGGATTAATATCAATCTCTTCGGAAAAGGTTTCTCCTTGGTCTTTTGATCCGACTACATAAACATCTCCCCACACTTCATTTGAGAACCATATCCATGCAACATATACATCATTCTTACTGTCAGTTATTACATAAGGGCCAAGATGACTTTCGGGTTGGGAAATTGAATCTGTAATCACTCCTATTTCGTGAAATGTTTTGCCTTTATCCGTTGAACGGGTTAAACGAACAGTTGTACAGTTTTTGTCATAATTAATATCATCATAAGTAACATAGATGGTTCCATTGCTACTTACAGTCATTGTTTCTTTATCTGCAAAACCATCACCATAACTAGCAGCAACAGGCCTCCATGTTTCTCCAGAGTCAGTGCTTTTAGCTACTGTGATTTGAGATAGCTCATTAGTGTCCATTGAATACTCTAAATACGCATAATAAAGAGTGTCATCATGCCACACTAACCAGGGATCTGATTGGCCAGTATTTATATTTTCAAACATTGGCATATCAAATGGTTCTGACCAACTCTTCCCATTAGTAGATTTTGAAAAGCTAACACGAACACCTGGCCCATTATGGCTATAAGCATTTTTCCATCCCGCAAAAAGCGTTCCATCAGTTTCACTGATGGCCAACGTGGGTTCAACATGATGTGAATAAGGAAAATCAACAGTGGATAATAAGATATTTTCTGAAAAACTGGTAATCAAAGAGTCATTATTGATCAGTGTGATTCCAGAGGTAAATTGTAGGTTGGATAACACTATAAATATCATTATTACAATAATTCTAGTTTTCATTAGAAATTCGTCACCTTTTGATAATATCAATTAATAAAATTCAATCTTTAAGTTTTTGAAGTAGTATTTCATTTTATCTTAAAAAGCTAGAGGTCAATGCAACCATTATTATTCTAAAGAGGAGACTAGAAGATAATATGACATGAGATAAACGTTATCGTCGTTTTTTTTTTATTATTTT
>JBHLMN010000031.1:0-27255 GCA_048938105.1 Promethearchaeota archaeon | reverse complement strand
ATCGCCCGACCTGTATTCACATGATCTTTGTGATAATACCACGTATAAAGGGCTTCAGGAGCTATAATCACATCGGGTTTATGTTCATCCAAATATAGAGTAATATCTTCTATTAATTTTCCATTAAAATCAACAAATCCATCAGTATAACCAAGCCAATCTATATTTTGAGGGGGGATACCATGAATTGCAGCTGCATTGTATAACTCCTTAACTCGAATTGACGCCAAATAGTCCCCCTTATACATATCATATTCAATACCAGGCAATCCAAACTCACCTTTCGTAAGAGAGGTAATTCTTATTTCATGAGTAATCGGGCTTTTCAGTGCAAGATAATGTAATAAGTGAGCACAATTTAGCTCTAAATCATCTGGATGAGCTTGAAAAAACAAAAATCTGGACATAAACCTAGCTTTGAACGAAAAGTATTTTAGGTTTTTTATTTTATTTGATTGGCACTCACTTTAAACTGGCTGTTGTTTGTTGATGGCAAGTCTGTATTGGTTTGGAGTTTTTCTAGCGATCACTTCAGGCGTCGTCAATAATTTCGGTACTGTTCTGCAGAAAAAAGTGGTTAATGATGTTCCACAGGAACACAGAGATGATAAATTTTACAGAACTCTTCTTACAAACCGTCTATGGTTATTCGGACTCATTTTACAGAATGGTATAGGGGCTATCTTCTTCATGTGGGCTCAAATATACGTCGGACCAGCCTTAATCCCAGGTTTAATGGCTGCAGGTCTTATTGTCCTAGCATTAGGATCATTAAAAATAGTAGGAGAGGAGTTAGAGCTTCCAGAGGTTATTGGAATCTTACTTATGATTGGTGCAATTACTATGCTTGGTTTAAGTAGTATGGCCATAGATATTGCAGATTATGAAGTATTAAATCTAGACTTCCTCGTGAGAGTAGGTTTATTCACATTCGGTTGTTTTGCCTTTATGATAGTTTTTGACGTTGGCCAGAGAAGGACAACACGTGACTCATATAAAGGATTATACTTGGCTATAGTTTCTGGATTTTGTTTTGCTTTAGCCAACTTTTGGGTGTTTCCTCTGATGGCTACTATTGTCAGAGTTTTTGAAATGGTTGCTGTGTTAGGTGAAGTAGCAATATTCGTTTTTGCTTCAGTTCTACTTACTTTAACAAATATTTATGGTATTAAATATATTCAAGATTCGTTCAAGGTAGGTAGAGCGTCCATATTGATTCCGATTCAACAAATTCCTATCCAAATCACTCCAGCTCTTGTTTATTTAATTGTTTTTCTTTTAGTTCCACCTGGGATCATCGAACTATTATTCTTCCTTTGTGCTATTGTGTTAATTATTATTAGCTCCTTCCTCCTAGCAAAAAGGCAAGCTCAAATTGAAGAAATTCAATAAAAAGTATGATCAAAAGAGAAAAAGTAGAAGTGGTGTATAAATAACTTTAACCAAACAATAAATTGAGGGTTTAAATATGGCAACAAAAGAACAGCTTATGACACATTTAAAGAAATGGACTGATTTACTAGAAAAGGAACCAGAAGTAGCTGATGAATTCGAAGATTTCAATAAAGTCTTCCTTTTCGTATTTCCAGACATTGGTTTCTCTGTTAAAATGCTTTTTGAGAATAAAAAAGCTCAATTAGAAGAAGGAACTATGGAGAATCCTGATATGAGTCTAACTGTAAATTCAGATTTGTTTTATGGTATTCTCAAAGGTGATGTCGATCCAATGGAAGCTTTCATGGAAGGTGAACTTCAACCTAAAGGGAGTCCAGCTGATCTCCAGCGATTAGAGATTTTTATGGATTATGAGGATGATTAATACTTTCTATAAAGATTTAGGAAGACTCGTAAAATATGGAAGCCATTGGTTATAATAAAAAAAGAGTAAATGAGATTTTGAAAAAGTACGATATTGATTTGCTTATTGCTTCTTCGGGGGTTAATGTTTTTTACACATCCGGATTACCAACTCTTCATGTAGCAAATAATCCAATATTATGGGTTTTAAAAAATCAATATCCATTTTTATCACTAATTCAGCAATCTGGTGACGTAGACTTAATCTATTGGATGGTTTTTAATAGTTTAGAACACTATTCTTGGATTCATCCAGATAATACCCATGGAGTTCTTTCTGTTTCTCATGCACTTAAAGAGGTTGAAAAATTAATAACGGATAATGAACTATCTGGTAAAACTGTTGCCTTAGAGTCCAACATGCCCCGTTATCAAAGTGAATTCCTGAAAACAAAATTTCCTGATATTCACTTCCAGGATGCTGATCCAGTTTTTCTTGAAATAAGGTTAATAAAATCCAAGGAAGAAATCCAACGGATAAAGAAATCTACCGAAATCGCTGAACAGGCGATTCAAGCGTGTTACGAATCTGCATATGCTGGTATTACAGACCACGAGTTATTAAAAGTAGCCCGTAAAACAATAATTGACGCGGGAGCAGAAGGGTGGGATCATCTCACCTTAGGAATTGGATCAGCTGATCCAGAAGCTCCTGGAATAGGAACAACTATGAAGAAAGGAGATCTTACAAGATTAGATTTCGGTGCAGTCTGGAAGGGATATGTTAGCGATGTTAGTAGACATATGGTATTGGGAGCCATACCTGAACGTGCAGAAAAAGCTATGGATCGCATGATAAAAGTTCAAGAATTTTGTGTGAGTGAAATAAAACCAGGGATAGATCCAAGATCAGTATTTAAAGCAGCAAGAAAGTTTTCAAGAAGTTTATCAAAAATTGCCCGAACAAGTCCTACTTGCCATAGCATTGGATTAGAAGTTGAAGAGATCCATATCTTCTCTGCACTTCATACGTTGAAGTCTCCATTTGAGAAAAATATGGTATGCGATATTGAAGTATGGCAACCTGTTGGAAATTTTGGTTTAATAGGTATAGAAGACTGTTATCAAATTACTGACTCAGGATGTAAACCTTTGTCAACGCTTGAAAAGAAAATATTTGTTAAATAACGTATTGGTGAAAAATAAGATGAAATTAAAAGACAAGGTAATAGTTATAACAGGAGCTGCATCAGGTATTGGCCGTGCTACCGCGATTTTAGCTGCAAAAGAAGGGGCAATCCAATTTCTTTCAGATATTGATGAAGAAGGATTGAATGAGACTCTTTCACTAATCAATGAAGCAAAGAATCGAACATTTGTTGAAAAAGTAGATGTTACTCATCCAGTTGAAGTTAAAAATCACATTGATTCTGTCATAAAGAAATATGGCAGAATTGATGTACTAATTGCTAATGCTGGTGTTGTACGTGTTGGCCCCATAGAAGAATTCTCTGACGAAAACTATGATCTACTTATTAATGTCAATCTCAAAGGTACCTTTTATTGTTGCAAATTCTCAGTACCTTATTTTAAAGACCAAAAATCGGGATCTATTATCACTCTGGCTTCCGTAGCAGCTCATATCGGACAGGTTGCTCATGCAAACTATTGTTCCACCAAAGCGGGGATTCTTGGATTAACAAGAGCTTTAGCTCTTGATCTTGCACCCTATAATGTACGAGTAAATAGTGTATCACCAGGAGCAACCGATACTCCAATGCTTAGAATTGATGTTATGAAACAGGCAAAGGATCGAGGAGCTTCCTTTGATGTAATAAAGAAAGAATTCGAAGAAGAGGGAGTTCTAGGACGATGGGCTAAACCAGAAGAAATTGCGGAGGGGATAATATTCCTTGCTAGTAACGCTTCTTCTTATATTACAGGATCTGATCTTCGAATTGATGGTGGATGGACTACTAAGTAGTTTTTTAAGCAGTCATGCCACCATCTATGGATAATGATATTCCTGTGCAGAATTCTGCTAGTACTAGATATAATACTCCATCTGCAATTTCCTCTGGTGTTCCTAAACGTTTCATTGGTTGTCTCGCAACAAATTCTTTTCGTGCTTCAATAGGATCCTCAAATTGAGCAAGTCGGTTTGCTAAGGAAGGAGTATCAGTGGTACCTGGGCTTATACAATTCACTCTGATTCCATCTTCCATATAGTCCATAGCCATGGCACGAGTCATTGATAATACAGCACCTTTTGAGGCAGTGTAAGCTGCACGATTTTTGACTCCCTTAAATGCAACAGATGAACCTGTATTAATTATAGTCCCCTTAGTTTTTTTTAAATATGGATAAGCAACCTTTGACATCAAGTATACCGACCGAACATTAACAGCTATTGTTCTATCCCAATCATCAACAGCCATTGTATCAACGCTACCTGGAAGCACAATACCAGCATTGTTAAAAAGGATGTCAAGATTACTATAGTTATCAATAGTATCCTCTACTATTTTCTTACAAATTCTTAGTTCAGAAACGTCTCCCTGTATGAAAATCGCATCTCCCCTTTGCTGTTTAATTTTTTCCACTACTTTGGAAGCTGAATCTGAAATCGAATTACAACAGACCTTTGCCCCCTCTTTAGCAAATAATAATGCGGTAGCTTCTCCTATTCCCGCTCCAGCACCAGTTATGATTGCAACTTTGTCCTTTAATTTCATCAATTTTATCCTCTCTAGTTATATTAATCCCAAAATCTTACGGGCTTCTTTGGGATTTGCTATCTCTTGTCCCAATTCTTTGGCTATTTTTACCATTCGCGCGACTAGTTCGGCATTATTTTTAGCTGGAACATTAGGTTTTATATAAGGAAAATCCTCAGTACCGACTCGTACATTTCCCCCATGAGTTATTGCTAATGTGGCAATCCTAGTCTGTTCTTCTCCCATTACACTAATAGTATGAACCGAATGAGCTGGCATATACTTTTTCCTATGGAGATATTCGTCCGCTGTGGGTGGGGACCATGTGCCACCAGGCCAATTGAAAAACAGCGTTAATACATGGGGAGGAGTAACTAACTGTTTTTTGATGAGATAGTTTAGGTTATAATAAGAACCTGTGTGCCAAACTTCCCATTCAGGTTTTATTTGAAATTCTCTAAGTTTTAAGCAATATTCTTCTAATTCTTCACGGGGATGTAACCGATTTAAAGAAAGATTTGTAAAATGTTCGTCATGATGGTTTAAAATCACACTCATCATGTCAGGTTTAGCTTCGAAATCTCCTTGACGATCTGGGATAATATCACTGGACATTCCAGCTTGTATGATAACATCCGTATTCTCACGGATTCTATTTACTATTTCGGCTTCGTGCCCTCTCGTTAAATGTACATGTGCAATTGATGCACCAGCTTCAGTACACTGAACAACATCTTTAACAAGCTCGTTGGTAGTTGTTGCCCAATTCTTCACCTCTGGAGAAATCCATGAGTTTGCTGTTGTTGCAGTTATAATTAATTTTAGCATATCTTTCACATGAACCACCTTTATTTAGTATTAACCTTTCCAATGTCGATTTACTTCTGTTAAAGTTGGAAGAGAGGTAATGGCACCCTTTCCCTGAATTTTCAAACCAGAAATAAGGGTGCCAAATTTAACCGCTTTTTCGACTGAAAATTTCTTGATGAAACCTCTTAAGACTCCTCCATTAAAAGCATCACCAGCTCCAGTAGTATCAACTATTTTGGAGGGATTAAATGCTGGAACTCTTTGAATAGTTTTCCCCCTATCATTTGTAAATATTGATCCCTTGGCTCCTAGTTTTACTATAACTGTATTTATTCCTTTACTTGTATAAAAGTTAATCATTTCTTCTGGAGTATTTGAATTGCTTAATTTTGCATCTGAGGGAAAACTAGGGAATATCAAGTCGATATAAGGAAGTACTTCTTCTTGAGCTTCAATAGCTTTTTCTTTTCGATCAAACCAGAGTTGTTCTCTATAATTTGGATCATAAGCGATAAGCTTTGTATGAGAGCTTTTTGCTTTATAATTCCTAAAAAGTTCTTTGACTGTATATTGATTGGTTTCAGATAATGCTTGGGTTATTCCTGATGAATATAAAATAAGAGCTTCCCTAATGAATGCTATATCAAAATCTTCTGGAATTAAGGTACTTGCTGCACTGCCTTTTCTATAATATTGGAAACTTCTTTCTCCATTTTCATCTAAATTAATAAAGTATAGCCCGATAAACGCCCCCTTAACCTTTTTAATCTGAGAAACGTCAATTTTTTCTTTTTTCCACGAGGCTAAGAGAAACTGACTAAAAGGATCATAGCCAATTTTTGTTAGATAAGCCACTGAGGAACCTAAACGAGCAGCCGCAACTATTGTGTTAAGAGTATCTCCACCAAAACCTCTAACATAAATATTTTCTCCAAAACGAGGTTCCATATATAATTCGATCATACATTCCCCAATACTTACTATATCAACCATTTCTTCATTCCTTTTACTACAATCTCTTCATTAAAATGTTGTTTATTGAAAGGACCATCTTTTTCTTCTGTTCCTCATTTAGATTTATTAATGGAGGTCTAACATACATGGGTGGAAGATTAAGATATCGCTCTACACAAGTTTTTATATTAGCTATTTGTGGATATTTTTTTGTTTCTGATCGTATTTTGCTTAACTTGGTTTGTAGACTTTCTGCTTTTAGCAATTGGTTATTTGAAGTTGTTTCAATTATCTCATGAACAATATTAGGAAATGCGTTACTGAGAGCTGTAATAACTCCATGAGATCCAGCTAGGAGTGATTTATGTATTAAAGCGTCATTTCCAGAATATATTTTTATATCTCGAAATTCTTGAATAAATTGACGAGTTTGAGTAATATCTCCAGAAGAATCCTTAATCCCAAATAACTGGGAAAATTCAGATAGTTTTCTAATTAAATTAAGACTCAGGGAGACTCCCGTATATTTTGGAATATTGTAAAGAATTACAGGTATAGAAAACTTATTCATAACTTTGGAAAAATAGTTAAATAATCCATCATCACTTAAGTTTTTAAAATAAAATGGTGGTAATAGAAGAACTCCATCAATTTGGTATTCCTCGCCTAAATTTAGAAAGTTCAATACTTCTGGTACATTCATTCGAAAAATGCCCAGAATGATCCTTATTTTCCTTTGAAATTCTGAAACGACTTGTATAACTTGTTCAGTTTCAGCTATGGTTACTGAGGGCCCCTCACCAGTTGTACCACAAATTATAATAGTTTCTACATTTCCTTTGATTAATAATGGTATAAAGGACCGAATGTATCCATAGTCAATGTCTCCATTAATCGTAAAGGGTGTTAACACTGCTACTAGATGTTTACCAAACATCACATCTCAGTCCTAGATCATTATTTCCATTGGATGGATCTATAATTTTTTTGAACAACTTTATTTAAACCTTGTAAAATACTCTTCGTCCCCAAATTTTCATAAATTTCTTTCAGTTCATCCATTGATGTCATTCTTCCATTTTTTGTTGATAAATATGCTAATAGAACAACTGCAACAGCTTCTTTGGCTTGTTCTGGAGAAAAATCTGGATCTTTATTATTCAATATGCAATCTGCAAAATGTGAATCCTCATAACGAGCAGAAATCGTATAATACTTCGGATAGGGACCGTGTTCGATTGGAGTTGAAGGAGTATAGTATTCACCTTTTTTTTCAGCGCTTTCATGAGCGGAAAAAATCTTAACAGGATTATCCCAAGAATGATCTTCTAAGATTGTCCCATTCGTTCCATGAAGTTCCGTGTTATTATTAAGAGGATGTATAGTTATGGAACTAACTACAACATCAACCATAGCTCCGTTTTTATACCTTAATAAGACAATTGCATTATCTTCTCCCTTAACATCAGGACTAGGTAGTGCTTTTCCACACCAACATTGTGCTGAGTCGACTTCCCCAAGAAACCAGTTTAAAATCGAGAATTTATGGACGCCTTGATCAGCTACAACTCCTCCTCCCCCCTGATCATATCGGAAATTCCAAGTGCTAGGGTCTAGAAATTGAGAAGTTTCACAAAAAGCACCTTCATATGTTCGTCCTAGGTAAATATCTCCAATAATATTTCTTTCAAGACAATCCTTAATATATTGATGAGCAGGCAGAAACCTATGGTTTTCTGCAATCATAAACTTGACTCCTGCCTCTTTTGTAGCATTAATCATTACATCACATTCTTCTAACGTTGGAGCCATTGGTTTTTCACAAAGTACATGTTTTCCAGCTTCAGCTACTTTTTTAGTAAGAGGAGCATGAAGATAATGAGGTACCGCAAGAAGAACTGCTTCAATCTCATCATCTTTAAGAAAATCCTGAATATTACTATAGGCTTTCACTTTATTTCTGCGTGTAAACCTCTTTAAATTTCTTTTGTTCACATCACATGCCGCAATATATCTTATTTTCATATCTAGTCGTTTTTTAACTCCTAAAATATGAAATGATCCTGCCATTCCGCAACCAACAATACCAAAATTTACATAATCCATTCGGATGACCCTATGAGCTTTTTTATATGGAATTTAAATGAAAAATTGAGTCTCATACAATTTTTTGAGCTTTTCGACTAATTATAAAATTAATACCAGATTGAATAATAATAGGTGATAAAATCTGATGTCGTGAGAAAGAGAGTCTTCATACCAGTAAAGATCTAATCTTCGTGTGTTCAATTTAAAATTTACTTTTTGTTTTTCTGACAATCTTGCTCCTACATAATGCAATGAAGGTACTTAAAACATCAATCAAGGTCTTTAAAAAATGAGGGATAAAAGTACATCCTAACTATTGATGTTAATCCAGCCTTTTGCGACAAAGATATTTACTTTCTTCAAAATTCATTATATTCTTATAGACCTAATCCGCTGTATGCTAATTGCATTACCCTCCAAATCTCGTTTGTAAGATCTGGTATCAATTGTGTCATAAATATACCAAGAACTTTATTCAAAGGGTCAACCCAGTAAAATGTTTCCGCAGCACCTCCCCAACCATGTTCCCCAATTGCTGTTGGTCTAATACCCTCTTCAATCAATACTCTAATTCCGAGGCCTTGCCCATATCCAGTCAAATTCAGAAAATAGTTGTCATCAGGTACTCTGTCCAGTACTAGATCTGGAATTGTTTGGTTATTCTTGAGATGGTTTTTTGTTATAAGATCGATTGTCTCTGGAGATAATAGTCGATTTCCTTTAAATATTCCTTTATTAAGAAAGATTGACGCAAAATTAAAGAAATCTTTTATTGTAGAGACAAGACCACCTCCCCCTGAGAAGAATTTATGGCTGATATCATATCGTTCAATTTCAGAGGGAGTATTGACAACTTCGAGAGTATTATCTTCGTTATAGGTATAGATTTTAATGAATCTATCTAATTTCTCTCTAGGAACATAAAAGGCAGTGTCTTCCATCTCCAAAGGATGAAATACCCTTTCCTTCAAAAATTCATCTAAAGGTTTTTCAGAGAGAACTTCAATTAATCTCCCCAGTACATCTAATCCATAGCTGTATTTAAAATATCTACCTGGTTGGAATCGAAGCGGGAATGAAGAAATAACCGTGATTACTTGCTCCAATGACATCACCTTTGTCTTATCAAAGGATAATTTTTCCTTATACTGTTTATCAATAGGATCATCTGTCTCTTTAGAACCTAAACCTGAAGTATGGGTAAATAGATCAAGAATAGTTATCTCTCGTTCTAATTCCTCTGTAATAATTTTTCCATTTTCTTCTTTCACAAAAACTTTCATATCTTTAAATTCAGGTAAAAATTTAGAAATAGGATCATTTAATTTAAATTTCCTTTCTTCAAATAACATCATCAATGCAATGGTTATAATTGGTTTAGTCATTGAATAAATTCTGAAAATAGCATCGAATTCTAATAGTATTTCATTCTCTATATCTTGCCATCCATATTTTTGCAGAAATCTCGTTTTTCCTTTTTCATATAAAAGAAAAATTATTCCTGGTGCCTTCTTATCTTCTACTAATTGGGACAAAAATGTATCTAGCTTGTTGAAAACAGGTGATTTAAATGAATTTAGCATATTCTTAGATTATTGATAAGATTAATGACTTTTATTGTCCATTTATTTCTCTCTAGTGTTATAATTATTGCTGGATTTTTAATAATTTTCACACAAATGTTCCGAACCTTTTCAATGGTGGAATTTATATCCGTTGAAAAACTTTAATGAAACTAACGAGATTATCTATAAGCTATCCTCTCCCATGTGTTAATATATGTCTTAGTATATACTCTAGTGTATATTTTGCCAACCTAAACCATCCTTTTGCGAAGTATTATTTCACATTTTCACCAAAAAGAACAAGATCTATATACTTTGGCTTGAAAATTCCATGTTGTGAATCTTTTATCATTATAGGTCCACCCGTTATGTTTTACCTACTTATTTAATTTATGATGTAGATAAAGTGATTGTAATCGTAATGCTTGTCCTATATGTGTTACAGCATGCATAATATTAAGCCCAATCCATTCTAATCTTGAAATTGTAGTATCAGGATCAAATGGATACATAATATGCGCCTTTAAATCCTCGGATGTCATGGTTTCCTCTATTTCTTTGAGAATTTTCAGAACTTGATTATACAAATCAATATATTGCTCTGGCAAAGATAATTCACAGTTAAATTCAAGTTTGAGTGTTGATTCATCTATTTCAGGGTTAAGAATCTTCATACACGATCTGTAAAGGGGAGTGAGTCCGTGAATGTATACTTCAGCGGCCGTTTGTTCTCTTTCAAACAGAGGTTTTTCAAAGGATTCTTGAAATTGGGCTTTTCGTGCCATTAAAAGGTTTTTAGTGTATGAATATTGCTTTTCCAAAATTATTAGATAATCCATGACTATACCAGCTTTTCTTAACTACTTAAAACGGAATTCATTATCATGATAGTCAAGAGATCAATAAATTCAATAAAATTAACTCATTAAATCATTTTTGCTACCATTAGGTTAGATGATTACCAAAAAGTAATCAAATCGTTTTGGGTACGAAAATTCTTTAACTTTGAAAAAACGAAAGGGATAATATCAAGGTTTTAAGCAAAAGAAGAAGTGATTCCACTTATGGTCGAAATGAAAAAATGTCCAACAAAATTCGCTCTCAAATTCTTCAGAAAATGGAGTATTGAGGTAATTAGGGATATTTGGTTTGGAAAAGAAAGATTTACTGAAATTTTAGAAGCCAATCTTGGTTTAAGTAGTAAAGTTTTGTCTCAAAGGTTAAGAGAGCTTGAAAAATATGGAATAATAGATAAGAGAATAGTTAGCAAATCTCCGATGAGAGCGAGATATAAATTGACTGAGAAAGGACAAGCGCTGAACAGGATCATGTTTGATCTAGCTATCTTCAGTTATGATTACTATGCAAATGAGATTTTTGAGGGAGAACCTCCTTCACGTTTAGAAATGATTAAGTTAACTTCTGATAATTTTAAACTTGAGTAAATTGATTTATCAGATTATTAAATATCTACTAGTGCTAAATGATAGCAGATATGTAAAAAAGAGATTAAATATTAAATCAAAGTGATAATTATCCTAATATAGCGACGAAAATAAAGACTGTGATAACCGTTAGTACCAATATAAAACTTCCTAGTCCCAAATAATTGATTTTCTTTGGATTCTTCTTGATCTCTTCTAAGTTGATTATCCTTAACGGAAGAGATTGTTCATACCTTGGGTGGGGTATTTTTCTCCTAAAGTAGTCTTGGTTGAGTACCAGCATTTGTTCTTGTGATTTTAATTGTGTCTGTTCCTGTAACTCTTTTCGCAATAATTCACGCTTTTTCTCTTTCTGTTGTTCAATATTTCGATAACTAAGTTTACTATCGTTTCGTCCTCCATTTCCTCTTTTATGTTTCTTCGGTCTGAAGAGAGGTAGGTTATTCAGATGTTTGATCCTTGATTCAAGATCATTTATCCAGGATATCTGTGACCCACACATTTGACATTGACTTACCTCCCCTAAGTTAGATGGTTCTAAGATATTTTGGCAATGGGGGCACTCTAATACGATGGAATCTCCTCGTAAGGAATGCTTTCGAGTGGGAACTCGTTGGTTTCTCCTCCGTGGAATCACACTGGTTTGTGAGATTTCATTATTACTCGCGGAATATCGCTCTTTCAGATCGTAATAGAAAGAGTTGTACCCATTTCTAATGATATTTTTGCATATCGGACATTTTTTTCGTATTTTCAACCATATCGACAAGTGTGTCCAATGATATATTGTGTGACAATTGGGACAGATGACTATCTCGTCATTTGTGGTTATGGTTTGTCTACAGATACAGCACTCATGGTTTCTGTTTTGGATAATGACATATGACCCCACAAACAAGAACGATACTAATAACATTAATGTTTGATTTACTAGCATTCCTTCTAATTGAACTAGGAATTTCCTTCCTTAAGAAGTGTACTATATTAGAATGCAGATTTCACTCTTCATTTTACTCTTACGATCTTGCACTAAAATATTTTCAGGGAAGTTTAGCTATTAGAGAAGAACTTAAAACAGCAGATTGACCTTGAATAGATTACTGAGGAAGAATGATGAAAACGATAGAATCACGATATAAACGACCAGCAAATTACTAATTAGGAGAGAAAATGGTGTTAATCCAGCCTTTGACGGAGTTGGATGTTATCCCGAAATTCCAGAGGTTTGTTTGATGAACAGTATAAGCCTAAAATCATCTTGAAACAAAAAAAAAGGAGGAAAATTAAAGAATATCCTTAGATAATCTTTGGGTGGCTTAGTACCTTCTTGGTCTGCGTTTTCTATAACATTCCTGGCAGTAGACTGGTCTAATTCCATCGGGTTTGAAAGGAACTTCAGTATCTACTCCACAATCAGCACAGACTACTTTGTGCATTTCTCGTGGTCCACGATTGTATGAATTTCCAAAACTCATTATATTCACTTTGATTGTATGTTTGGTTTTCACGCTAAAGAACCAGAAATCTCTGCTTTTGCTCTCAATAATAAATTTCAAACATTTAAAATGAAGAAAAATCAATAATAAAGGTTAAAATTCCACAATTGTAAAACTAGGCTATAATATCAAATTCTATATAACTGAAAACCATATTAACCAGCAAATTGAGCTCTTTATAAAGTTATAGCTGAAATTAAGTCGGTTTCCTCTCTACTTTTATAAAAAGGATGTTTCCTTGAAGAAAAACAATATTTTAATGAATTGTTGGAAGTACGGGGAATATTTTACTGTATATACCCTTGTATTTTTGAAAATGAAGAATAACTAATAAATTTGAACTCTTGATGCTAATCCAGCCATAGACGACGTTCGATCTAAAACAGGTATTGACACCTCTTTCCACTTAACTCTAAATCGGATTTTTCATCTATTATCCGTTAAAAGATTTTCAAGCGATTTTCTAGCTCATTTAAATCTCTGATCACAAATTTTCCGCTCTTTTTCCCAGTTCTGTCCAGGTGGAAGCTCTTAATTCCCATTTTTCTTGGAGAAATGAAATCAGAATACCAGTCATCACCAACATGTGTCATTTTATTAGGTTCAATCTCTAAAATCTTACAGATCATTTCATACATTTGTGGTTTCTTCTTGATTTCATTTCTATCCGATATGGGAGAAAATATATGTTTGAAATAATGTCTAACCTTCTCGATCATAATTTCAATGATTTCTCGTGTCGTTCCGCTAACAATGATTAATTCATATTTCTGACTGAGTTTTTTCACCACTAACTGAGTTTCTGGGTAAAATTTCACTTTACTGATTTGAGATCTAAAAACTTCTATTGGATCTTCATCTAAGTCGAAATGCTTGAACCAATATGAAGGTAGATACCATCTTATGTCCTTATTTCCGATATTATCATATTCTATTTGAATAAATTCTTTTGCTTTTTCAAAGTTAATACCTTGTTTCCTAGCATACAATTGGGGAATCAATCTATTCCAAACATGATCTTCAAAGCTAGAATCTAGGAGGGTGCCAACCACATCAAAGGAAACAACTTTTAACATGGGATTCACATATACACGATTGGTTTTCTTAAAAAAATATTGGTGTTAATCCAGCCATAGACGACGTTCGTTGTAATTCATTGCAAAATCTAAAATGATTCGGTATAAATTGATTATTACTCAAAAAGGAAAAACTAGTTTGATTCTATTTGTCTTTAAATTCATGTACGTTTAAGGGAAGTAAATAATGGTAAGTACCGGGTTCACAATAAGGATTCCACTGAGTGTTATCAACCAAGTTAACCATTGAAGTTGGGTAGCTTCAAGCGACTTTTTACTGACAAGATTCTGGGGAATTTTGAGCGTCCATGCATAGTACCAAGTTATTATCCAAAGGGGGACTCCCCAATAGATTTGTATAAATTTAGCTGGTGGATATACAAATGAATAGTGTACAGCTGCTTCATTAATCAGTGTGCTTACTAAAGGAATGAATTCTACTCCCACAATTTGCACAACTAAGAATGGCGCAGCTCCTATTAAAATTAATAGAAATAAAATTGTATTCTTCCAGACAGTTTTCTTCTCTATAATTTTTGTATGAGATACTATTAATCCTAGCATCCATACTGCTTCCCAAGAAAGTAATAGAATACTAGGAACACCATTCGGAGTTTGGAAATACATCAGGATTAGGAAAAAGGGCAAAATTAAGATAAGTAAGAAAAGAGCAGGGGCCTGTCTAAATATCAATTCTAATGATCTTATATCTATCAAGAAAGATAGGATTATAACAAGCCAAAACATCAAGATACCTATTCCTGTCCCTTTGAGATAAAACTGGCTCCCACTTGACATTTTTTTCATTTCCTCGTTCAAGATTTCAGACTCCAATACTCGATCTTTCCTGAATATCTCCGCGATATTACTGTTAAATTAGTAGTGATTTGGATCTGAGCTACATCATCCAAATAACTAGGGATCTGCTCTGATTTGATTACTAACTTCTTTTCCATTATTCCTGATTCTAGATCCCAGAGACAGATGGCGTTTTCATAGCCACCTGAAACTGTACATATTTTACTTCCCTCGGATGTGAATATAACGTCATTAATTACGCCTAACATTTTAAATCTGCGAATTATTTGTACTTGTTCCAGATCCCAAACATAAACTTCCCCTAATGATCCTCCTGCTGCAAAAAGTCTTCCATTGGGAGAGAATGTTCCTGCATATAATGCTCCATCGAAATTTGTTAAATTATAGGCTGTTGAAGCATTTTTCGTATAACTGAGGTGTAATTCGTTCCAGCCTTTTATTCGATGGACAAACTTGCTTGTAATCAGTTCTTCGTTTGATGATAAGGTAATGAATTCTAGTCTTCCAACATTTTTTGTCCACGTTCTCGTTCCAGAGGTTAGGTTCCATAATACGAGAAAATCGTTTAACGAGCTCCCTTCTAGATATTGATAGACCAATGCATTGTTGTCAAGTAAGATATGTACACTGGAAATTGCCCCTGTTTCATAGATTTCCGATATATTTGTCCTTGTGGACACATTCCACATCTTAACGTAACCATCATATCCTCCTGAAACAAGAATTGTGTCATCAGCAGAATAACTCAACGAACTGACATCCAAATTATGTGCTTCCCAGCTTGATAATAATGTACCATTAACATTGTAGATTAAAATATTGCCCAGAACGTCTCCTATTGCGAATTCTTGATCATTAGGGGCTAGTATTATTATTTGTATTTCATTTCCTACCTCTAAACTAAATGAACTGCTTGTATATTTTAGGGGACTTGGAAATAGAAAATAAGCGCTCAGAATGAGGATTTGGGAGAACAGTATCACACCTAATACAATTTTTTCTAGTGTGATTCTTTCTAGATGCAATTCAGTTAACACTACTCCACTTACAATTGGAATACTCTTCCTATTATAAATCTAAAAGAATTGGAATTCAATATTTCACTCTTACAACAATAATCTTTTAGAATCAGCGACTAGAAGTAAAAGCAAATTGAATTGAAAACTTTATTGGTGCTAATCCAGCCTTTTACGACATTGCTATCATATTTTTTCGTCAGTTCATTGAACAGTATCGTTTCTTAAGAAAATATACCCAAGGTCAAGAACTGTTAACCTACCATCTCCGTTTAGATCCATAGTTATTTTGCGACTTCTTGTTAACAAAATCTGAACCATAGTGGAAAATCTAAAAAGGCCGTTTTCCCAGTCTCTTAATCTTTCACATTTAATAGTGGGTGGTTATTATGGAAAATTTCGAGAAAATGTAGGTGGATATAGAGCTGAAGGGATTCAAGAGGAACTTGGCAATGTTGGAGGGAGATTCGTAATCGTTACAAGGAGTTCGTTAGACGTCTTTGCATTGAAATAACCTTTTAAAGAAAGAAAGATTGGCGTTACTGCAGCTGGAGTAGTTATGTTTTAATTTATTTTCTCTTTTTCAATAAAGAGTTTCTATATTTTTCAAACAGCCCAAGAAGATGGTCACATGGCATGGACAAGTCCTGTTTATCTAATTAGGTGATAATTTTGAAAATAGAAGAAGTTATGCTCAAAATGAGGGATGGAATTCATTTACAAACTCTTGTGTACTTCCCAAATGATGATGGTAAATTTCCTTCTCTTTTGGCTAGGTGTACTTATGGTCATGAAATGGTTGATGACAGAGCGAGATATTGGGTGAAAAATGGTTATGTAGCTGTCTTACAAAACATTCGGGGGCGTAATAAATCGGAAGGTGGACCAGTTACAAGGCAAAACCATCCTGAAGATGGATACGATACAATTGATTGGATTATAAATCAATCTTGGAGCAATAAAATCGTTGGTACTTTCGGTCGATCTGCTTTGGCAAGAGTTCAAATTGAAACTGCATTTTTAGCTCATCCTGCACATCGAGCAATGTCCCCAGAAGTATTACCTTATGGTTTCATGTCTCGTCTCGGAGGTGCATTCATGTTTAGTCAGATACCTCAATGGATGTTTATGGCTCAAAGTAGTAATGAATTCCGACCCGTTGATACTGTAGAGTGGATGCCTCATCTCTATAAATTGCCAATAACTACTGTTCTTGATGAACTACATGGACCAATTGAAAGATATCATTATATTTTGAGGAATTATCATTTGTTTGGTTTGAAAGAAGATATGAGCCCTAAGAAGATTCATAAGCTAAATACACCAAATCTTATGGTAACAGGATGGTACGATCATTGTGGAACTGGACCAATAGATTTCTTTATGCAAACAATGAAGGAGGGCTCTGATTACCAAAAAAGAAATACACATCTTATAATTGGGCCTTGGGATCATAGTGTTGCTGGTGATGCTGCAAATGAATATGATTTTGGACCAAACTCAAAGGTAGATTTACGTTCTATTGAGAGAGAGTTTTTTGAAAAGCATTTGAAAGGAAATGATTTGGTTATTACCTTACCTCCTGTTAGAATTTTTGTGATGGGAAGAAACGAATGGCGTGATGAACAAGAATGGCCTTTATCAAGGGTCAAAGAAACCAAATTTTATTTACATAGCAATGGAGATGTATCTGGTTCTTGGGTAAAAGGGTTATTATCTGTAGAAAAACCTAATGATGAATTACCTGATAAATTCATTTATGATCCCGCTGATCCAGTTTTGACATGGGGAGGTGCAAACAGCAGTCCAGCTATTGTACTACCAATGAAGAGAGGACCAAGGGATCAACAAATAGTAATGCTTCGGAAAGATGTTCTAACTTATTATAGTGAACCACTAACAGAACCACTTGAAATCACAGGAGCGATCAAATTAGTATTATATGCTTCAAGTTCAGCAAAAGATACAGATTTCACAGCAAAATTTATGGATATAGGACTTGATGGAAATGCCAGGATTTTAACAGATGGTGTGGTTAGAGCTAGATTCCGCAATGGAATAGAAAATCCTGAATTATTGATCCCTGATGAAGTGTATTGTTATGAAATAGATTTATGGAATACAAGTAATGAATTTCTCATTGGACACAGGATCGGATTAGCAATATCAAGTAGCAATTTTCCCCGGATCAGTAGGAATCTCAATACTGGTGGTGATAATGAATTAAATAGTGATTTTATTAAAGCTAATCAAACTATATTCCATGATTCCGAGTATCCATCGCATTTGATTTTACCAATTATTGAAAATACTTAGATCATATCTCGAATGGAAGTAACCTAGTTCACCTAGCTTCTGGATTACCTTGGAATTCTCATAAATAGCTTATAAACTATCAAAAACTGCTTTTCATTCTGGGTTATATTCGACGATTTTTTTGCAGCCTCCCCTATTATTTCTAAGTTTTTTATAACAGCGTCGACAGTTTTTACGTCCTTTTGAAATTGTTCATAACTTAGATCATTTATGTAACGATTTATTTTATTATAGCCTTTAGAATATCATCTAAAAACAATTTGAAGTCCTACTTGACATAAACTACATCCTTCAATATTTTTGGTTTTATTAATTCTTTTAATCCACCTGGAGTAACAATTTCGACACGAACGCCTAGTTTATCAGATAAATAATCCTCTAACTTGAAAAGAGCAAAATAGCTGATTGGTTTCGTAAATTCAAAAAGTAAATCTAATTCACTTGTTTCATTCTGTTCCTCGCGAGCATAAGATCCAAATAAACCAATTGTATTAACATGATATGCCTCCATGAGAAAAGGAATTTCAGCTTCCAGATAATCTATGATTTTCCTTTTTGTTAACACTTCTTTCATCCTTCATTAGGGAGGATTGGTTGATTATCCGTGAATATGGATTTTTTAAAGGTATATATATTCAATTGTACTTTAGCCCCAATTAATGCCTTTGGATTAAAACTTTTAACTAGTTGTTTTCATATTTGTTTTTGACCTTAATTTACGTGTTGAAAAATTGCCTAAATACTTTTGAGGAAGAAGGCTGGATTGACGACACTGAGGAAAAGTACTCGATTGATTCTAGCCCAAGCTATTAGGGACTGGTTAAGTTCCAATTCTAATAAGGTTAATTTTGCTATTTCTGAGGGTACAGTCTTTTTTGGTTATCACCGAGTCTCTTTTTTCTGTCAAATTGATCAACAGAATCATCCCGCAACAGATCCAGCATATCAATGCTCTGATTGTTCTCGTCTTGTGTGTAATTCTTGTTATGAAGCTCAGACTGGAATATTCGGTTGTCCATATTGCAAAGGAAAGTTGAGGAAGATACAGTAATCCTTAAATAGCACCACACAATCGCTTAAAGTTTCCAAAGTTCCCAAAACGAGATGTAACACTCTCAGGGAGCCCATGAATCCTCATATCTCCAATATGGGAGTTTTTACTCAATCCTTTACTCCTATTATATCTATCAACGTAAAAACTCCAGGTTTTCATAGTTAATTTCCCGTAATCTCGTAAACATTGTTCTCCATGAGCAATTAATGCTTCATCTTTCACTAGATAGCATTTAGGGGTATAAGCATTTAACCATAAACCACAAGGCATTCAAATCCTTCCTAATTATGCATTTTTTTGTCTAGGTATTTAACAATCCTTTCAAATGACACCCAAAAAAATTAGAATTGCTTCAAAGTCAGTTAGATCAATTTCCTTATTAAATTAAATATAGAATTACGATCCTATCTTTCAAGGGATATTATCATATTCGGCCAAAGAAGCTATATTTTTGAGTGATAAGGGATTTAATGATGTTTTTTTAAGTAATGGTGAATGATTATTTATTATAGTCTAAAAGGAGAGTGTAAACCCTTTGTTTTTATCTATAACTGTTAAGTAGATATAATATCAAACGCAAGACATGTAACAAACTTAGAAAACGTTGAAGAATTCAATGAGAGGATAGAATCTTTTTTGAACATGAATGGTGTCTAAAAACATGAATTAAAAGACACAAATGAAGAGATTTTGAAAATTATAGATCGAACATTGCATGGCTGGATTACCACCATACAGATTTCAACATTTCTTTTACAATTCCCAGGAACTATCCTACATAAGAATACGTTCAAAAATATACACAATTTACTCACTAGGGATCTTAGAATGATGAGAAATTAAGGTTTGGCGTTTTTAAATGATAGGTCATCAATTCTATTACTCAAACATCCATTGTATCTTTAATGAACGAGGAATGTGACCCAAAATCAATCAATCAAAGATTAACTTCTTTCAACCGCATTGAAAACAAGCTTGATTAGATTTACTAGCAAAATTTCATCGCAAAAGAAGCACTGAAAAATGTAATTTTTTTGCTGCTACCTTTTTTAATGTAATTGTATTACAGAACCAATATCGTGAGGTTTGAAAAAACTAGAAAATTGAAAGAAAGTTTTACTCTTACAGATAATTCTTGGAGTATCCAGTAGTAAATTAAAGTTATTGGAGGTAGAAATTAATGACCACAACTGATGTAATAGATGAATTTGGTGAAGTAAATCTTGTTCACTGTCAAGGTGAATATATTTCTGTCCTAGTCGATTTGGACGAAGATGGTAATCCTGATACGCAAATCGTTTTTACAATTGATTCTGGACAAGGATCCGTTGTATGGAATTTTGATACACCCCCTACAGGAAAATGGTTTGCGTTTTCAAATATTAATTGTAATGGAACTTATCCATTTCCAGAAAGAGGAGAAATCAGAATACACTTTGTTGATAGTCAAGCCGCAGGTTGGTTGGTAGATGATCCCTCTACTTGGGTTTACAAGCGAATTTTTGCTTTAAGCATAAAAGCTTCTACAGATTACACATCACTCCATCCACAACCATTTCTCTCGGTAAGAGCTTATCGTAATCGTGATCAAGATCAACAGATTGAAGGTTACCGTGGTTCTGCTGGTAGTTGGCGTTTATTTCAGTTCACAGATCCGTTGGGTATAGAAGAATTACACGTTACAACAGACTTTGCTGAAAATAATTTAGATGAGCTAATTTTGTATTCTACTGAACAACCCTTCACGAGTACTACCCAAGCAGTTTCAGGAGTAAGTCTACTCATTGACACCTCGGGAAGCATGGCTTGGAGCCATGAGGGTAATACTGGGGTCCCCCCTGAAAAACAGAGGTTAAACCACGCGAAAAATGCGATTATTCCATTTTTAGATCTCTTAGGTATTCACGGTACTGGACAAAAATTAGGAATGGCAACGTTTCCCAATCATCCTTGGCAATCTGGTACTGGATGTACTGGTCAATTGTTATTAAATCTTTTAGATATTACAGATTTTACAATCAATTATGCTCAAAACACCATTTTACCTCAACTTGTTGCTGAGGGGAATACACCTCTTTTAGCAGGAATCTCAACAGCTATAGAAAATTTAGGGGAATTATGTTCAGGAATCCTCCACCCTACTTCAAATAAGGCAATTGTGTTGTTATCTGATGGTTATCATAATTGTCCAGGTTTTATTGATCCAGGCTCTTCTGAGGTACAAGATCTTGTTAAAATTTTGAAAGAACGTGGTATAAGAGTCTACGTAATAGGATTTGGCCGTCCTTCAGACTTAGATCATCCTCTGTTAGAATTTTTAGCCTCTGAAACTGGAGGATTGTTTTATGACGTCACAGGTGAGAGTTTTGATCCAATGATATGGGATCCTGCAACTGAACTCCATGAGGTTTATAAAGAGATTCTTGTTGATTGCCTTAGAATAGAGGGTATTATTGATCCATTAGGAATATTAGCTGCTTCTGATACTTATGAGGAAGAAGTTAGAATAAGTACAGCTGAGAATTTAGTGACCTTTTACTTAAGCTGGGTATCAATGCAAAAACAAAGATTAATAATTGAGATTTCATCATCTGACGGCCAATTGGTACCATTAGACGGCATTGGAGTAACTTCAAAACATGGTGGCACGTATACTTTAGTAACGATCGATGAATCGTTTTTAAGACAAAATCAGAAAGTAAATACGAATCCTTGGAAAATTAAAATTATACCTAACAAATTTAAGTCAGCTGAGACAGAAAAATATCACTTCAGTGTCATCGGTAGTTCTTTCACTCAATTTAGGCCTTATGTGCGAGCTTTATCATTTGAAACAGGAGCTAAAATTCTGTTACAGCTATATATTGAGCGTAATGGGAAACCTATCACCAATTTACACAATGTACAGGTTGTTATCAGGGTTCCAGAAACAAGCCTAGGAACATGGTTTTATCAGAATAAAGTAAGTAAAGAAGAATTCCTAAAATATCCGAAAAAAATCGAGAATGAGCTTCTTGTTCCCTTTCACAGAAAAATGAGAATTATACGGGATAAGAAAATACCTTTTCCTAGAGAGAAAGATTCACTCATAAAAGTACAGCTAAAGGAAATTTCACAGGATAAAGATTCGAAATATTCCCCTGGGATTTATCAAGGAATCTTCGCAGATACAAAGATAGATGGAAAATTTACATTTACTTTTATGGTAAATGAAGCAACAAAGGATGGAATTTCCTTACAAAGGAATCAGAGAATCACAAAATTTCTCCACGGTAAGTTCTCACCCAGAAATAGCATCATTCAACACGTGAAGAAACGGATTAAAAATGAAATTGCTCGAATTGAACTTACACTTATTCCCAAAGATGAATTTGGACACTTTATCGGTCCAGGTCACGCAGGTTATTTTTCAATCAAATATCAGTGGGCAAAACCTGTAAGTGAATTAAAAGACAATTCAGATGGGACATATATTCAAATTTTTGATATCCCAGAATGTATTCTTCCAGATGCAAGATTTAAAATAAGATATAAAGGAAAAATCTGGAAATTAAACCTTACTGAAAAGGAGCAGACTTTAAGGTAGGATGAATCAAATGTTTGAAGTGGATTTAACAGAACAAGTGCCCCATGATGATTCATATGGTACGCAAGAACCTGATTGGGGTGGACCTGCCTGCTGTCAGATGGCAATGAATGGTTATCCTCCAAATGCAACATCCTGTTTTATTGATCAGACTACTATCTGGAACTATATACAGACAAACAATAAAGAAGGGGGAACTGGTCCTTGGGGAATTGGTTGGTACTCAGATCCTTTTGCAGTAACTAAAGCATTGAATGATCTGTGTCCTCCCCAACATCATTGGGTTGATGTATCTGACACAAATAAAGAGGAAGTTCTATTCAAGTTATTGCGCTGGATGGCCAATTATAAATATGCTTCACTCATCAGTCCACATTTGCATGATTTTTGGGAACTTATAGTTTATTATAAGACATCAGATGATCCTCGACAAATGACAAATCCAACATTGGAATATATTGGACTATACGTACCGTATTATTCGGAATGGTTAGGTGGTCCGACGGTAGATTATCGTGAAATTGCAGGTTCCGCATGGATGGAGGGCCCCTACTATTGGGGATTACCTTGTAATGGCCTCCATGGGACATCAAATACTTGTGGTCAAGAGTGGTATAATAAATGGGTTGGTATCGGTGAACCACCAGAAGAGGAAGGTCAAATCCAGGTTGAGAAAATTACAAGAGTAGGTGAAACCTTCATAAAACCAGAAGCAGCTGCTGAGAGGGCTCGAAAGTATATTAAAGAACGATTAAGAGATAAATCTAGATTTTTATTGAAATATTTCACTGGCGTCCAAGATTCGCGTCCTATGCTAGTTTCCGAATTATCTGTAAAATCACCTCTAAAGTCTCCAGAAGGTTTGCCCCATTACTATATTGTCCCATTTGCAAATAAATATGAAGTATCTAAATTTGATTATCCAAAAACGAAATTCAGTGTTCTTATAAACGCTTATACAGGTCAATTTGAAGAACTTTGTGTATTTTCAAGACCAGTTTCGTACATTTCCGAAAAAAAAGCAATTGCTATTGTAAAAAAGAATTTAGATCGAAATTATAATTTGCAAAATATCCAAACAGAATTTGTTATGACATCAATGCAACCATATGTATCCAGTGCTTTACCCGCTTTGAGAATTAAATTAGAAGATAAAGTGGTATTCGTAACGCAGGAAGGATTAATAATTGGAGGAATGTATTACCAGACATATAGAGGCGGTTGATTTTTTTTCCCTTCCTTAATTCAATTACATCTAAAAGTGAGAATAACAAAAATTTCCAGAATTTAGCTAAATTACTTTACCATTCGAGAATGATATCCTCGTCGTTCTTCAAACATCCGTGGATTCACTCGTTTTGCTTCTCGAAGTAGGTCTTATGTGCCTTCAAGAAGGCATTTCCCATGCTGGAACTACCGAGTTTCCTGTAGAAGAAGCCAAAAAACCCAGGTGCCACGAGGCCGCTCATGACGGTACGATGCTGGACACTCGTCGTGAATTCATCCCGAAAGTGCGATTTTGTCGTGACTTTTGATCCAGCTTATCAATCCAGCCTTTGACGGAGTTCGTAGATGATTTCTGTTATTCGTAGAAAGAAACTTTTACATATCTAGATTAGCTACCTATTTGGGATCTAGATATAATGAAAAGTAGAATAAACACTGAAGGTTCCGGTGTAAATCTTCTAGAATCGTTACCTATTATCAGAATCATCCTTTTAGTCATCATAGCTCAATACCCAAACTCAACCGGTTATGAAATGATGTCTTACGTCCAAAAACATACTGACAATTATATTATTCCTAAATCAGGTACAATTTATTCAGAATTAAGAAAAATGGAATCTGAAACACTTGTAAAGTCGACCTTACACGAAAGTGGTAGAACAAAGAGAAAATATGAGCTCACAAAGCATGGGAAAGCAGTACTTGACCAATTAATTCAGGTAATGAAACTTAAGATGGAACAAGTTATTTTCCCAATTATTTCATTATATGAGGATCTAAGAGATAATTGAGATGCTAAGTGAAATTGCAAAAGATATTTGGATTATCAATACTAGAGATTGGGAAAGAAGACTGTTTGATGAATTAATTCCTTTACCAGATGGAACTAGCTATAATGCCTATGTGATTAAAGGAACAAAACATACTGTATTAGTTGATTCCTCTGATATAAGAAAAATAGATCCATTTCTTAAAGATCTAAAATCTTTATCTTTAGAAAAACTTGATTATATCGTAGCAAACCACGCAGAACCTGATCATTCTGGTGCGATCCCTAAGGTGTTAGAACTATATCCAGAGGCAAAAGTTGTCTGTACTGAAAAATGCAAGTCTATTTTGGTAGATTTACTTCTTATGGATGAAGAGAATTTTACTATTGTTACAGAAGAAAGTACACTGGATCTAGGTGACCGTATTTTATCTTTCATTATAGCTCCTTGGGTTCACTGGCCTGAAACAATGTTTACTTATCTTGAGAGTGAAAAAATACTCTTCACCTGTGATTTTTTGGGGAATCATATCGCATCTAGTGAAATTTTTGCATCAAATAATTCTAAAGTCTATTATGCTGCAAAGCGTTATTATGCTGAAATCATGATGCCTTTTCGAAAAATGATCAAGAAATATATTGATGTTCTTAGCAATTTAGAACTAGAAATGATTGCTACTAGTCATGGACTAATTTACAATGACCCAGACTTCATAATTGATGCTTATCGAGATTGGATCTCTGATGAGGTTAAGAATGAGGTAGTAATTCCATATGTTTCTATGTATCAGAGCACAGAAAAGATGGTTAATTATCTTACAGACCAACTAATTCAGAAAGGAATAGTAGTGAAAGTTTTCCCGTTAACAGCAACTGATATTGGGGAATTAGCAATGAGTTTAGTTGATACTGCTACAATTATAATCGGTTCTCCCACAGTATTAACAGGCCCTCATCCTGCTGTTGTCTATGCAGCATATCTCGCAAATTTAATTAAGCCCAAAGCTAAATATGCGACTGTAATTGGTTCCTTTGGGTGGAAAGGGAGTGTGGTTGATCAAATTGTTAAACTGATCCCGAAATTGAAATTAGAGTTATTAAATCCTGTAATTGTCAAAGGTAAACCACGAGAAGAAGATTTTCACAGATTAGATCAATTAACTGAAGAAATTGTTACGAAACATAAAGAGTTAGGAATATTAAAAGGAGAATAAATGAGAATGAATGTAAAACTGGATAAAAAAACCTTTGATCAGCGGGTGATAAAATGCACCCAAAAAATGAAGAATGAAAGTATGGATGTAATTTTGCTAACTAAACCCTCAAATATGTTCTATCTAACGGGGGATGGGCGATTATGTGCATATACACTAATTACAAGCAATGGAGAAGTAGCAATAGGAGTACCACAAACAGATAAGGAAGATGTAACTGATCTTGCTCGATTTAATTATATAACAACTTTTGAAGATGAAGTAGGGATGCTTCACTCGATAGCTGATTTCTTTAAACAATTTGGCATCCAGAAAGGTGTTGTCGGTTTAGAATATACTTTTCTAACAAAATCCATGATGGGAATGATGACTCATCCACATGCTAAACCAGAAGAGGTAGCAATTAAGGATTGTACAGATATTCTTTCCCAAATGCGGATGATCAAGGAACCAATCGAGATTGAATTGATGCAAGAAGCAGCTAAAGTTGCTGCAATTGGAATGGAAGCTGCTCTGTCAACGATAAAAGCAGGTATGACTGAAAGCCAAATTGTTGGAGAAGGGGAGTATGTTATGCGTCAAGCTGGTGCTGAAGGGTTCTGGCGATCTTATGTGGCAAGTGGAATCAGAACACGTATTGCTCATGGAATACCAACCAATCGAAAGGTCAATACTGGTGACATAATCATGATTGATCTTCACCCGATAGTAAACAACTATTCCTCAGACATTTGTCGGATGTCATGTGTGGGAAAACCATCATCTCAACAAGTTAAGGCGCATGAAGTATACTTAGAAGCATTACAAAACACTACAGCAAGAGCTACTACGGGAATCGGAATGGTCGAACTTGAAAAAACACTTCATGGTGTGATACAAGACGCGGGGTATGGAGATAACATCTTTGGCCCCCCTATTCATGGTATTGGAATAAACTTTGAAGAAGCTCCTTTACCGCCTGGTCATGCTTTCTTTCACGGAGAAAAAGCACCTCCACCTCTTGTAAAAAACATTCCTGTAGCGATTGGTAATTGTGGAATTTATACAAATGCTTGGGGAGTCAGAATAGAAGATACCGTTGTAGTTGGTAAGAACAAACCTCTGGTATTAACCAACTATCCATATGATTTTGAATAGGAGCTAAATCCTTCATAAATCTCTTTCGTAATATGGCTGATCAAATAAATATCTTTAATTGCCTTTTTTTTCTTTTTCGTGTCCAATCCGTCAACCGTTCCTTGATACCTATGCTTTTATTGCTTACAATAAAAGCAGATCATTCCTGATTCATAAAGTCGGGCCTAGA
>JBHLMN010000007.1:0-269382 GCA_048938105.1 Promethearchaeota archaeon | reverse complement strand
AGAAACTCATGTAATATACGTACCACATGCACTATTTAAAGCTTACGAAATACCCGTAACACCCGAAACCTATATAAAGGTGTATGTTCTATTAATTTTTGAAAAAGTAAAACTAAACTCTTGAGGTTAAAATTTTGCCACAGAATGCTCAAAACATCAAAATTTCTAATCGTGCGTGGGAACTTCTCCGATGGGCAAAATTTGAGCTTGAAGCAAAGTCTTACAGTGACGTTATCATCTTAATGGACAAAAAGATAAAAAATCGGTCAAAAAGCCTTGAAAAAGCTTTAATGACTTTTGATGAGGAAAGGCATCGGATAAAATCAAAAACTCCTGAAGACGAAGGAAATTCTCGGATATTCCATGAAAAACCTAAAACAATCTTATTAAGGCCTGATGCTCACAAAATGCTGAATCGTTTGAAAATAGAAAGTAATCAACCTGCTTATACTTTTTCTGATGCCATTGAATTCCTAGTTAGAGAAAATAAGGATATTTGGAAAAACATACCTGCCCGTCTGAAAAATATAACGAATATTTGAATTAAAGATATGTGAGGAAAATTAAATGTCAGAAACAGATATAGATATCATTTATTACTTAATTGCTCGAAATCCCCCTATTTTTGTTATTATTGGGGGGATATTGATTATTCTACTTGGAGAATTAATTGATACTGAATTATTGATCTTCTCTGGATGGAGTTCTCTCATAACAGGAGTCTTTTTACAATTAGGGTGGATTGTGATGATTTATTATCAGAGACGATAAACTGTTTTACATTAACCCATAAAGATTGATGATAGAAGTCAATCTTAGTTCTTGATTGGGAATCCCCGTACCACATTACTGAAAGACAAATTACCTTTGAGTTTATGAATATCAACTTCAAAGTAATTTTTTATTCGAAATAATACTAATAATGATTTAGTCTTTTAATTTAATGTACCCACCACTGATAGCTCTCTTTTCATCCTCATTGAGAACCGTAAAGAAAAGATCTGTCTCGGATTTATTCCTTATTTTATTGTCCAAAACAACTTGAATTTCAGTTCCAGGTAGTATCAGACTAGTAAATCTACAAGCAATCTCTTTCACTTTCCAAGGATTTTTTCCAGCTTCTCTATTTGTTATCTCTTTCGCTGCATAAGCAAGGGTTGCGGTACCCTGCATGATTATTCCTGGAAGACCTACTTGATGAGCGAATTCTCTTGAAGTGTGAATAGGAAAAGTGATCCCTGAACAAGCATCGTAAATATAAGACCTTAAACTGTCAATGGTAATCTTTTTTTTCCATAACGGTTTAGATATCTGTTTATATGAAGGTATTTTAGGAATATTTTCTATTCCTTTCTCCCCGCCAATACAATCAACTCCTCGTAACAATCCACCATGATATTGCGTATATATTGGTTCATTCTTATTATCCACTGCTTCTAAACGAAGAATAACATGCGTACCAGCTCGATGTGGCACCATAGCAGCAATCTCTCCCTTAATTATTATTTCATCCCCAGGCTTCATAAGACGATGGATCTTTAAGTGTTCAGAGTAATGAACAGTTGTCATTAATACTTCTAAGGGAAAATCATCAACGATTAAATACTCTGAAAGGTTTTCGATGATAGGCCAGGTAGTTGCTACAGCAAACATTGGCGGAGCGAGAATTCCATCTTTCTGTTCATCATTAAAAAAGTACTCATTATTATCATCAACTGCTGCGGCATAATTCATAACTTCACGCCAGTTTATTTGACATGAATGTTTTTTCAGGTGGGTTCCTACTAATTCTGAATTAATCTCCAATATTCCATCACCTTTTACGTTTTAAGTGTTCTTGCTTTAGAAATAAACTCTTGATTATTCTGTGGAGGATCCATTGAATGAGGGGGAAGTTGTAATTTGCAATATCAGTTGAGTATAAGTAATTTAGGATATTTTTTTCGATTGTCTTGAATTACCTTAGTGTTAAGTTTTATAAAGACTTAATATCAGATAGAGTTGATAACAATGTTACTATCCACTCTTCTAATATAAGACGGTGCGAGGGGAACTCGCGCTCTAAATTGGTTTAAACTATACGCTACTGTCATGATGTGATAGTGAATAGCCTCTAGTGCTCTTAATTACCTAAAGACTTTCCTGCGTCTCATGAAAAACAGAAGTAATATCTTTTATGGTTCCAAACGAGTTCAATAGTGCTCTTCGCTTTTGTGCAGCATATCGAAATAGTAACCATTAGAGTGGGCAGTATCCATTATTTGATCTTTTCTAATATTGTTATAAACTCCTCTAATTCCTTCTTTAAAGAAGGAAACTGCTCACTTTTCTGTGATTCCTCTTGAAAACAAACGTAAATTCTAGTGTTAAAGGTAATGGGAACTCTAGTTGTTACACCTCTCTTTAAAATGAGGAAAAATGAATTGTATTTAAAATTAAAACCCCTGAAAGTGAGTCGAGAAGAATGACTGATTATAGAAGAAAATTGAAGTGGTATCGATTTAATATTGCACGAAGAATTCGAATTTTAGAAGGAGAAGAATTAATCAGTGAATTAGAGGATATTGTTGCAGATATTCAAGAAAAAAAACTCAATAAAGTTGGTATGTTTCAACAATTAATTCGACAATTAGAAGCTCTCAAAGCAGAAACCCAATTCAAACCTAAACAGAAAGGACATCAATATGATCCATTTCTAATCCCTCGATCTGGTGATGGAAGAGTAGTTTTATTTGGTCTTTCAAATGTTGGAAAAAGTACTCTCATGAATGCCATCACTAACACAGATGTTAAGACAAGTGAATTCCTTCATACTACTAAAACTGCACTTGCAGGTACATGTGAATATAATAATATTAAAATACAAATTATTGATGTTCCAGGCTTTTTAGACTTTAAAGAGGACTGGGTAATTAGTAGACAAATTTTAAGAGTGGCTAGGACATGTGATGCAATACTTTTGGTAATTGACTTGTCTCTAGACATAGATCAGCAGTATTCTTTCCTTATGGAACAGCTAAATAACATTGGCCTTTTGGAAACCGAAGAATCTCAGTATAGACTAGCTATTATTGCTACAAAGGGCGATTTAAATGGATCAAAAAGAAATTTTACCCTATTAAAAGAAAAAACCTCTTTACCCATACACCCTATTAGTATTAAAAACGAGAAATCTCTCGAAAAGTTAAAAGAATACCTATTCAATGTTCTAGAAGTCATGAGAATTTATACAAAACCTCCAAGGCGCGAACCTGACTATAGTCAGCCTTTTATTTGTCCTATACGAACTACAGTAGGTGATTTGGCTGAAAAAATCCATAAAGATTTTGCGAAATTATTCCGTTATGCAAGAGTGTGGGGAGACTCTGTTGATTTTCCAGGTCAACGAGTGGGAATAGAACATGTATTAGTGGACACTGATGTCGTAGAAATCACGATTAAAAGAAAATAATAATTTTGGAAATAGAAGGTGGTTTAGCTTCTTGCTGAAGTTTGTTACCATTAGAGTTATAAGGGACTATACTTACTTTAAATCAGAATAGTACAAACTAAGAATCTTATATCATTCCTTATTGATTTAAGGTAATAAGAGAAGAAAATTAATGATTGGAATAAAAGATTTAAAAAATAAAGATGAATTGAATCAGATTCTTGAATTAAATTTTCCAGAGCAGTTTAAAAGAAGAATTTATAAGACTCTTGAGGAACTACTAGATTTACTAGGCGTATACAAAGCCAAACGTAATTTATGGGAAGTAAAATTGAAAGTTAACGATGATCCTGGGAGACCTGAGTTTTATTCGATCATCGCTCGATTATCAATGTTGGATATGATGATTGTAGACTTAGAATATTTGATTCAACTTCTTTCAGACTCAGAATCAAAATCAAACTAAGAAAAAATAATCCCAAATCATCGATTCAATCAGTACATTCTTTCATAAGCAGTTATTTTTTTTTTAATTATAGTATACTATTACCATATTGGTCATTCTTTAAATTAAGAAAAGAAAGAATAATGGAATAAAGATAACAATAAGTAATAGTAGGAGTATTGGGTATAACTCTTCTTCTCTTTGTTCTTCTAATATAAAACATTCTTTACAAAATGTTTGTGGTACCAATATGGCTGGAGGGATAAAAATCGAACAGTCAAATTTTTCTCCCTCAATTTCTTTTTTACACTTAGTTCATCTTGTCAAATTATCAACTACATATTGATATTAAGTGTTTTTCTCGTTCTGAATGATATTTGAACGTTCACCTTTAAAAAATCAAGGATAGCGGAATTTATCAATTTAATGTTGAATTAAATATCATAACACTTGAATGTTATAGATACGGTATAATTTATAACTCTACTAATGATATCTAAATAAATTTGAGTACTATCAATTATCTGCTGGGATTTATTCTCCTAATAACTTTAATCTTAATTTAGCGAAGCTCTATAACATGAAAAATTATTTAATATCATTTTCTAAGGTTGTTTTGCTATTAGCTCTTTTAACCATCTCTATTTTTACTAATTTTAATAATATTGTCGCTTCTGAAGAAAAAGATTCAAAATCTAATCACATAATTCCTCTAGATAGTGAGAAGAGTTTAATTTCATCTGAAAGTAGTGAGTCACCGTCAAATTTTGAAATCCCAACAGAATCACTAATAGCTCATGAGAAAATAAATGAACAGGTAAAGAATTCTGAGATTACAATTGAAGAGATGAAAAAAGAATATATTAAAGAGTTTGATAAGAATACCAATCATATTACTGACAATTTAGAGAAAAAGATAAGACAAAAAAGCTTTGAAAAGGATCAGATTGTATCAATAATTATTACAACAAAAACTATTATGGTTAAAGACGATATAACATTATTTGAGGCATTAGGAGGAGTAACTCGTCATGTATGGGATGATCCTACTGATGTAGTCTGTGGTTTTAGTGGAGAAATTGATGTATCAAAATTAATAGAATTTACTTGCCAACTAGGTTCAAATGTTGAACTAGTCGAAGAGAATATGCCCACCATTAGAAACTCTGATGTTGCTACCCATTTAGCAATGGTACGAACACATGTCTGGGATAATTTGAACTATTCAGGTGACCCTAATCTCGCAGTAGCAATCCTCGACACTGGTATCGATGATTCACACACAGCCTTCTCCCCTGGATATGAAGATCTTAATTGGTCAAAAAAGATTGTAGGATGGTATGATACTACTAATGACGGTTCCACAACACCAGATGATTATATTGGTCATGGTTCTCACGTAGCGGGAATAGTTGCTGCAAATGAATATAATGATAGTTATAGTAATGGAAGAATAGTATCTACATGGAGTTATAGTTATGATCCTAGAGGAAGCTTGTCTGGGGCTTTTCCCTATACCCTTTGGGTAAATAGAACAGGTACAATTGACATTAGTTATGTTTGGCGAGGTGAAAAATCTGCTGAAGGAACATATCTCGCTTTATATGCTCCAAATGGAACTTTGATGGATAGCGATACATCTGTATCCTCGAATAGGACTGTAACTTGCACACTCACATCTGAAGCAGATTTTGGTTATTGGGAAGTGGCTCTTGGTGTTAGTTGGGGAGCTGAAGGAGGAATGATAGATGTTGCAGGAGTGAATAAATACCCCTATCCAGATCCAACAGATAATCATAGCCGCTTTGCTGGTGTCGCACCAGACGTCAAATTAGTAGGAGTAAAGATATTCAATAAAACAGGCAATGGGAAGGCTGATGATGTAATTGAAGCTTTTAACTGGGTTAAAAATAATAAGGATACTTATCACATCGCTATTGCTTCTGGATCTTTTGGTTTCTCTGGAACAGTTGGATCCGTTAACATTGCAGCAGCTGTTTTAGTGAATTCTGGGGTAACTGTTGTGCTTTCTGCAGGTAACAATGGCCAAGGAAGGAATTCTATTTATAGTCCAGGAGAGGTTGATGGAGTAATTACTGTGGCTGCATCGGACGATTATAACAAGATCACAAGATATTCATCAGAAGGTCCAGGAAATGTATCAAATACGACAAAACCTGATATCACTGCCCCTGGTGGAGAAAGTACTCAAGGAGCTATCCTTCAAGTTGATAGTAATGATGCAGATTCAAAAAACTATACTTGGAGCGATAAATTTCCGAATGATTTCACCAATATTCAGGGAACGTCAATGTCTTGTCCATTTGTTTCTGGGTCATTGGCTTTATTAATTCAAGCCATGGGGGGATATGATTTTTGGAATAATGGATATGGAACAGCAATTAATCCGTATAAAGTTAAACAATTGATCCTTATGACTGCAAATGAAATATATCTGGATGATAGGGGAGGAAAAGATCCTGTAGAGGGTTATGGGAAATTGAATATTTATGCAGCTATTGAAGCCATTGAAAATACTTATGTAATTGGTACAAGAGTAGATGAAACCCTTTCATTCGATTTAGGAAAACGGAATGTTTGGGCAGAAAATGTAACTATGACTACAGGGACAAATTACACCTTTAAGATGTCGGTTCCTGATGATGCAGATTTTGATCTATTTATATATGAACCAAATCCAAACCAATTTGGGGAACCTGTTATAGCCGCGAGCTCTACAAACTTTGAACCTGGAGCAGATGAGTACATCACTTTTACTCCACCAGTCAGTGGTACATATTATTTAGTTGTAAAATCTTCATTTACCAATACTGGCGCTGGTACTTTTTACTTATCATCTACTTCTGGGAAAAATTTTCCAATTGTATCTATTGTGTCCCCCACCGAAAATGAAAGATTAACTGGAGAATGCAAATTTCAAATTGATGTGTTCGATTCGGATTTAAAAGCAGTCTATTTCAAAGTTGCAAGTGATTCTTGGATAAATACTACGTTTGGAGGAACATATTACGAATATACATATAATACTACAGCCTTACCTGACGGGAATTTTTCGTTTGTAGTGAAAGCAATCGATGATCAAGGAGATATAACTTATTCAACAATACATAACATTTATACTGATAATTATAAGCAACCAATATTATTAGTTGACGATGATATAGGATCAAGCAACGAAAAATATTATGAGAGAGCATTAAAGAAGCTATCATTGGATAAAGATATAGATTATGACTTATATGGGATTAATACTTCAGGAAGTCCTTCAATAGGCAAATTAATGGAATATCAACTAGTAATTTGGTTTACTTCAACAGATTTTCAAACTACCTTGACATCAACTGATCAAAATAATCTTCAATCATACCTTGATCATGGTGGATATTTGTGGATTTCTGGACAAGATATCGGATTTGATATTAATACAACTTCATTCTATGAAAATTATTTGCATGCAGTTTATGAAAATGATACAATAGAATATCCACTTAATAGATATGTTATAGGATTAAGTGGTGAGATATTTGACGGAAAAAGATATTTTGTAGGGTATGGGGCAGGCAGTTGGCAGCATGCCTCTCCAAGTATTATTGATGCGAATACAGGAGCATCAGTGATCTTGTGTTACTACAATAATTCAGAATATGGTGCAGCAATAAAATATAGTGGCACACACAAGGTGATGTACTTTGCATTTAATTGGGAGGCAATAGATGACGAATCTGATAGAATCAATAGTTTTAATAGATCAATAAATTGGTTCAATCTAGATGAAGCCCCATTCAGCGTTACAGTTATCAGTCCAATAAATGGATCAATAACTAACAACAATCCTTCCTTTTCATGGACAGGGAAAGATGATTATGGAATAGAGAAGTATGCAATATTTAGAGATGGAATCTACTTAGAAACAACAACGGAAACAAGTATAACGTTAAATGGTCAACCCAAGGGGTGGCATTGCTACAGAATTGTGGCATTTGATGAGAAAAATCAAAGCAAGGGAGAAAAAGTAGTTATTTTTGTCGATACAACACCTCCAGTCATCATTATCAATTCACCATTAAATACTACTTATTCAATATCAACAATTTCGATTTTAACATCAAACCAAAGTATTGTTCATACAGCTTGGTACAGATATTGGAATGGGTCTTGGTCAAATAATTATACCATGTTATATAACTCTGAATCTCAAAGATGGGAGGTGGAAGGATTAACATGGCTTGATGGTAGTTATTCTCTGCAAATCTTTTTCAATGATAGTGTGGGAAATGAAGCTAATAGTCAAGAGTGGTTTTCAGTAGACACTACTGCTCCTATTGTAATAATCACTAGCCCAAATAACATAACTTATACGACAACTAGTGTTGCAATCTATGCTAGCAATACCACAAGAGTGTATAAGGCCTGGTGCCGCTATAGAAATGGAACATGGTCCAATAATTACTCTATGATTTATAATCCAACAGCTATTAGATGGGAAATCGAGGAACTAACATGGATTGATGGTTATTATTCTGTGCAAGTCTTTTTCAACGACAGTGTGGGAAATGAAGCATATAGTCAAGAATGGTTTGCAATTGACACCATTCCCCCAATCATATCTCTTGAAAACCCAGATAATGAAAGTATTTTGACATCAGACACTTTAATTGTCATTGTTGTTACTGATTCTGATTTAGACACAGTTCTATTTCATTGGAATGATAATGAGAATCAAACATGGACTTCTCCATATGAAACCAGTGTACCTATTAATGACACTGAACATACTCTCTTCATCTACGCAAATGATACCTCAGACAATTGGAGTACTAATAAGTATATATTCACAACTGACAATATTGAACCAAAAATTACGTTGTTAAAATACCAAAACATGAGTGTATTACCATCAGGTACAATTATATCTTTAGAAATTAACGATACTCATCTTGATACAGTTATCTACAATTGGGATAGATCTCAGAATACCACGTGGATTACATATGAAACAGCTATGCCAGAGGGATATGGTCAACATGTATTGTATGTTTATGCCAATGACACAGCTGGGAATTGGATTATTGTTCGATATGTATTTCTTACATATGGAAAAGAAACTACTGAAATCTCTTCAGAACAAACTTCTAGTCAAGAAGAATCAACTAGTGTTGAAGGCGAGCTGTTAACCAACACCTCTGAAGATACTCAAACTGTATTAGTGCCAGGAGAAGTAACCGTTGGAATAGTTTTAGGTGTTCTTTTTGGATCAATTGGTTTGATTTTTATTATAAGACGATTGGCACGACGTCGTTTTTCTTCTGAATAAGAATAGATATTCAATTAATTTTATAGAGACATCGTAATAATAAAAAAATTAAAAACTAGAAGATGATTCCCGGAGTATAGGACAAGTCATACAATGAGGCCCACCTCCTCCTTTAACTAGTTCGATACCTTGAATAGGAATCACATCGTTTCCTCTTTCTTTAAGCTCTGTGATAATACGCTTGTTCCATTCATATATTACTAATTTTTCTGGTTTTATTGCGCAGACGTTCGCTCCAAATTGTTTGACTTCTTCAGTGCTTACTGGGATCATCTCAAACCTATTTTTCTTGAGATAGGAAAGGAATGGTTCTTTTTTCTCTTCCCCTCTTCGGTTAATATGAGCTAGACCATATTTCAAAGATGGCTCGTGTACTATACATAATCTGGGTGCTATTACAGAGAATATCTGATCTAAGTGGATTAAATCAGGAGGTAACGGGACACTTATGATTTCTTCAACCAAGGAACTCCTTAGGCCTTGAATGAGTTGAATTATCCCTTTTTTATTCGTTCTGGGGCCATATCCCACCGCAAGAGTCCGTTCATCTATATACACAAAATCACCTCCTTCCAATTGACCAGGAGAAGCAATTTCAAAAGCTACAGGTATTTGTTGCTCCAATGCTTGTTTGGCAATGGATGGTTCATTTAATCTTCCAGCAATTCCCATATTCATTACTATCAGCCCAATATCTGTGATGGAGATAATGTCACGAGTGAAATAGAGGTTTGGTAGGGAATGAGACCTATCAACTCTGTTTATCAAGTCATTAAGTAGAACTACTTCCACTCCTTCGTTTTCTAAAGTTTTAATAAGGTAATCAAATTCTATTTGCAGATTTTTCAAATTTGGAACAGCTCTAAATCCATAATAGGATAATGTAGCAGGTGTAACAACAGAAATTTCTCGTCCTGGTCTGTGCATCAAAACAGTACTCAATTTACATGTTTCTGATAGAGCACCGAATTGCATGGAATTTCCTCAATGCCCCCTTTTAACCTGGAGATATAAAACATTCGGTTTTATAGATGTTTCTTGAATGAGCTGAAGTTTAATTCCTTTCTTTATTGATATGTAATAGTATGGAGATAATATTGATTTTTTGCCTTAAATTTGTAGAGAAGGGTTTAAAATCTTTTGAAAATGTTCTTAATTATTCAAAAGTAATTAGGCATAATTATTTTGAATATAATCAGTAGAAAGTTGATTAGATGTTGCTTTCCTTCTTTTGAATAAGAATAGCAATTTTTCGTGTCTGAAAGGAATAAAGCAAGTTTAAGTATATATATTTCAAAGGTAAAAAAAATCTTTTTACCTGAGGATCTTAAAACTAATACTCGTCTCATCTAACTTGGTGTAAGAAATGACATTAGCTATAGAAGATTTGACTAAAGATTATAAAATGGGTGAATTACTCGTCCCTGCATTAAGTGGGATAACTCTTGATATAGAGCAAGGGCAATTCATTGCTATTCTAGGGCCATCTGGGTCTGGAAAAACAACCTTACTTAATGTTGTTGGGGGAATTGATCGTCCAACAACAGGGAAAATATTTTTTGATAGAAATGGAGAGAAAATTGACCTCACTTCTCTCAATGAAAAGAAATTAACGAAGTACAGACGACTTAATGTTGGATTCATTTTCCAGTTTTATAATCTAGTTGCTTCTCTTACAGCATTTGAGAATGTGGAACTAGCAGGTAAGCTCACTAATACATCGGAAGAAGCGCGAAGAATTACACAAGAGTTACTGGAAGAAGTAGGTTTAGGCGATAAAATGAATAAATTTCCAGCACAACTTAGTGGTGGTGAACAGCAGCGGGTGGCTATTGCAAGGGCGTTGGCTAAAAATCCTAGAATATTATTAGCTGACGAACCAACAGGAAATATTGACAGCGAAACCACAGGGAAAATTTTGAAACTACTTCAACGTGTGAATGAGAATTACAAAGTCACAATTATCCTTGTTACTCACAATGTAGGTATCTCCACTTTAGCAGATAGAGTTATTTACCTTCGAGATGGAAAGATCTTCGGAACCTCAAAATATGATCCAGCTAAAGAAAAAGAATTCTGGGAAGAACTCACTGTAGCTCCTCCTATTGATAAAGCATAATTTTGGGGTGATTACATGAATATTTTCCTTCGAAAAGCTTGGAGGGATGTGAAAAGTAAGAAACTCCGATCTATACCGATTATTATAGTCATCACCATTGGAAGCATGATTACTATTCTTTATTCAGCATTATACTTCAATTGGCTTGAAATAGAGAACACATCTTGGATCGGCCATCGATATCATCATCTTTTAATAACAACAGAACGAATGGATAAATCTAACTTGACACTATTGGTTAATCAAGTCAAAGAAGAACTGAATATTGATTTAGAATATGAACTTCGTGATTTCTATGAACTTCAAGTTGCTAAGTCAGAAAAAGAAACTACTGTTAATACTTATTTATATGGTGTTCGGGATAAAGAATTGCTTGTTGATAAGTTATATTATCATGAAGGGTATAACGATACTCTCGATAGATCTCCTAATTCTAATGTGGCAGTTGTTGAAAAAACTACCGCTGAACTCCAAAACTGGGAAATAGATGACGAATTAAATGTATTCATTCCCGATCATGGGATTTTGAATCTAACAATTATTGCTATGGCTGATTCACCAGAGTTTATGTTATCTCCTGGGATAGTTACTGAGTTTTATGGGCGAGCGACTTGGGATGGACCAGTGATTTGGATGAAATATCAAGATTTGGAAAATCATATGAATAGCACCGATTATATAAATCAAGCCAATCAAATTGCTGTTTATTTTAACAAACCTTCTCAAACTACTCCTTTCTTAGAAAAATTCTTGAAAGTGATCAGCGAAAAACATGGTACTGCTTCGATTATTCGATATAGTGGTCGAGATCCTTTCCTATTAACTATATCACCGACTTTCTCAGGTATGGCGTTAATTTTATCTTTTGTATTCGCTATTATTACAGGGATAATGTTATTTATTGTTTTAAAGCGAATCCTTGAGGAGGAAATCACTACCTTGGGTATTTTTAAAGCGTTAGGGTTTTCAAATCGCGAAATTACTACGAGTGCGATTATATATTCGTGGTTAATAGGGCTGATAGGGGGATCTATCGGAACAATGGTAGGATTAATTACAGCTCTTCTATATGGAGATTTCTATATCGATCTAGCAGGAATAAAACGATTACCCAGTACTCCAACGACTTCATTATTCTTGTTTGTTCCTGCAGCAGGAATTCTTTGTTTAATTTTCCTATTTATAACTGCAGGTTCTCTCTTAGCGTGTCGGAGAATTATCCAAATGGCTCCAATCGAAGCAATGAGACCTCAAGCAGTTTTCAAACCAGCTCGTCCGATTTTCATTGAAAGATTGATATTAAAAGTTAAATCACTCTCCCCCTTGACAAAATTTTCCATTCGATCAGTTTTTCAAGAGAAGCGAAAAGGAACATTCATAATTTTTGGAATCATTCTCGCAATGTCTATCTCCTTTTTTGGTGCAACTGCAGGAACAAGTTTTATCTCGGGTATTGACAAACAATTCACATTTTATCAGGCTTGGGATGTCCAAATATCCTTCAACCAAGATCAAAACTCATCCCAGATAGAGGCAATGCTTGAAAATCTCACATGGGAACAATATGAACCTTTTGTTATGGTTCCTATCAGATTAAAACAAGATATGACCCAAAATTATATTATTACTGGACTTGAACCAAAAACACAGAGTCGAAATTTTGATACTGGAGGTGTTCCAGATTATCAGAAGGTTGTAATTACTAAAGACCTGGCAATTAAATTCGATATCGGAAAAGGTGATAATGTAACAGTTCTCCATGGCATAAATTCACGTGAATTAAAGGTTGAGAATATTCTTAATGAATTCACTGGTGGTGGGTTATATACTTCAATTGAAACTGCTCGATGGCTAGCTGGGATAGCTAATCCAGATTTAGCTAATGGTATTTACATACATACGACAGATTCATCACAGATAGAAGAAGCTCTGAAAGAGAATCCTTCAGTCCAAGAAATAATCATCAAAAGTGAACTAGCAAAGTCCGTACGAGAAGGAATGATGGTAGGATATGGCGTTTTGATGCTAGCAATGTCTTCAGGCTTAATTGTAGGAGTCAGTATTGCTGTATCCGTTATATCAATATCTATTTCGGAAAGAAAGCATGACTTTGTGAACTTCCGAGCTCTTGGTGTTTCTAATCAAGAGATTTTCAGCACAGTATTGCTGGAGTTAGTCTTAACTAGCTTAATTGGGATATTCATTGGATTTTTCACAGGTTCTGCTATAGCAAATTTCATCTTTGACTGGGCAGCGGAATTTGGAGTGGTGCTCATTATGGATATCACTCTATTTAATACTGGTTTATCAGTATTAAACGTTTTTTTTGGGATAATCTTAGCTGCCTATATTTCTCTCCGATCTCTGTTTCGTACATCAATATCTGAGGAGACAGTAAGCCGAATCATTGGTTAACCTCTCCCTCTCTCTTTATCCAAAGAATTTTTTCACACAATTTGGGCACAGAGATATAGTGCCAAGCTCTTCGCGGTCAATATTGTAACTATGGACTTTACATATAAGATTTTTACAGGCAAAACATGCCATTTGGGCCTTATTAGCTCTGCAGATAAAACAATAATTAGTTTCAGTAGAGATTCTTGTGCCAATTAAAGGAAATAATCGAAATTCTACTGAATTGAGAAGCTCTTCAGAAATATCCAAATTGTTTAAACTTTCACGTAAGATATTCCAAGTATCTAAGGTTAAATTTCGATTTGTCCAGATTCTTAATTGTTTTAATAATGTCTGAGTATCCTCTTTGTCTTCTTTTATCCGTTCTGGAAAAATATTTGCCATAGGAATTATGAATGTATGGTTCCTCCCATCTAGAATCAATGATACTTCATTGATCAATCCTGCTTTAATTAAACTATCCAAATGGTGATTTAATGAAGCTCGCTTCATATTAAACTTAATTGCCAAATCATTTTTTGATACAAAATTATACTTTGATATGAACTCAAATAATTCTCTTCTCCGTTCACTGCTTAAAGCCTCAAATAGATGAAAATAATTATCAAGTGACATTGTTTAACAGGAATGCTGCTTCCAAATGTAAATAAATTTTTTCACAGAGTACTATTATTAGCTCGTATGAATACCTTACTATTACATAGCTCTATTGGATTAAAATATTCTTTGCAAAAATTGTAGTAATAAATCATGTTACGAGTATAAATCTGAAGCGATTGTAGCCATAATTGTTTTTAAAATTCTTTGAAATGAGTTCTAAAACTAAAACTTACAGTTTGAAAAGCTCAATTCAAGTATTAGAGTGGATTGAACTGGATTTAAATCTAAGTAAAGCAGAGCTTTTGATCAATCAGGAGAATTATGAGGAAGCATTAAAGAACCTTCCTATAGTTGAGCCACTAGATGAAAAAACTCAATCAGAAGTGTTAAAATGTATCAGTATCTGCTATTATAATCTTGGAGAATTAGGTAAAGCTAAGGAGACGTCACTTCAATTACTTGATCAAAGTAAGAAATCTCAAGAAGTTATGTTTGGATTAGATGCCATCTGCATTTTACTCAGGATCTCTTTAATGGTTGAAACAAGAAAGGAAACTAAGAGACTTATTAATGAGGGAGAAGCCTTTTTCAATCAGATATTAGATGAAGAATCAAAAGACTATAAAAGTAAGAAAGCAGCACTTCTTTATTTAAAAGCAATCTCATATGACCCAAATATCAATTTAGATAAACAGCTACCATTAATTCAGGAAAGTTTGTCGGTTAGAGAAGAAATAAATGATAAAATGGGTATTAGTGAGTCATTATTTGGGCTGGGATATTATTATTATTATAAGGGAGACCACAATTCCGCATTAAATTTTTTCAAGGAGAGTTTGAATTATGGAGAAAGAATTGCAAATAAATATCTTATTTCCCAAGCATATCGTGCAATAGGGAATATCTATTTGTTAAAAGGGGAATTTAACCAAGCATTAGTTTATACAGAGCAAGCCCTTGCTTTATCAGAAAGCATCAAGAATAAATGTGATATCGCTCATAATTTACTTCATTTAGGGGAAATTTACTATTTTCAAGGAGAGCTAGAATTAGCAGAGAGCTTTATTGTTAAATCTCTTACCCTCTCAAAAGCAATTGAGTATACTGTAAACATAATTCTAGGGTATTATGACCTCGGAAGATTGTTACAGGATCGGGGAGAGTTTCAACCCTCATTACAATCTTATAAAAAAGCCTTAAAAATAGCGAAGGAAAAAGAGGCTACTTTTTATTTAGCTGAAGGATTATACAATTTAATTCGCCTTTATACCTATCATCTTTCTCCTATTGAAGCCATCCCTCTCATAAAAGAATTAGAAAAGCTGAAGGAGGAAGTCAATAATATTTGGCATAATTTAATATACCGAACAAGTAGGGCTCTTCTCCTAAAAACAAGTGAAAGATTAGCAGATAAAATGGAAGCATTATGTTTATTTCAAAAAATTGTTAATGAACCTCAGATTGCTTATAATATTACAGTTGAAGCAATCATTAATTTGAGTGAATTACTTATTTATGAATTGAAGATTACTGGTAATGAATCGATTCTTAATGAATTAGATCACTATTGTTCTCGATTACTTAAGATCGCTAGCGATCAAAATTCTCATTCACTATTAGCTCAGTCTTATTGGTTGCAATCGAAGCTTGCCCTATTAAAATTTGATATTCAACAAGCACAGAAGTTACTATTTAAGGCTCAAGCTATAACCGAGGAAAAAGGCCTGAAAACATTAGCAGATTCTATCAGCTTTGAACATTATTCCTTTTTTTCTCAGTTGAAAAAATGGGAGGAGTATATAGATAAGAATGTTTCATTATCTCGTAGGATTGAATTGGCACAACTAGAAAATCTTGTTGTTAAAATGATTTATCAACGATTGAGTGATATTCCTACTAAATCAATTGATGAATTGATGAAAATTGATGAATTTCGAATTTATTTAAAAGAAGCAAAGAAAATTCTTTCTGAGTATGAAGAGGGATAAGAAATAGAATAATAGAATTTTAAAGACGTATTTCAACGATAGAAGCAGAAATAAGGAGGAAAAGGAGAGCTCTTTATTCAACCACTCTTTCAAAGAATTGAATTGACCTTGCAATTGAACGAACGATATATCCTTTGGGTAGGTTTGCATGCCCCATTGCTGGCCTCACATGTAATTCTATGTTGTCTCCTCGTTCATATAAGTTATTTACGAAATCCCAGACTGGTTTTAACGGAGTTCTAGTATCATTTGCAAATTGGACTACTCCTAGTGGTTTATTAATCTTTTTCCAATCGTGGATAGGAGATGACTTTTTCAGAAAGGTTCTACTCTCGTCATTTTCCATTGGACCAAATAATAATACTACAAATTGTTTGAATAATTCATCTGCTGCTTCATCGTACATATATTCCCAATCAGAAATCGCGGCTTCAGCCCAACCTGCAACAAATTCAAACACGTCAGGTTTAGTCATTGCTCGTAAAGTCATATAACCCCCATAAGATCCACCAGTTATTATCACCTTTTTGGGGTTTACTTTGTGCTTTTCAATTAACATTTGCACACCTGTTGTAATATCAAGTAGATCTGCTTTCCCGATTTCTCTGAAATTGGCTCTCATAAATGCCTCACCATAGCCTGTAGATCCCCGAAAGTTAGGACGAAAGACAACAAATCCTTCTTGCGTTAAGATTTGATATGTCCCAACAAAAGAATCGGTATCTTGTGCCATTGGGCCGCCATGGACATATACAACGGCTGGATAACCATCTTTTGGTGGAGGGGAAGAAGGTACCATGACAAAGCCATGAATTTCTAAACCGTCAAAAGACTGCCAACGTTCAGACAATGATGGTACTAAAGGAAAATCCTGTGTCCCTATTATAGGAGACCTTTTCTTCGTAAGTTGTTGATATTCCTCTGTATTAGGATTGAACATCCATAGATTAAGCCTTGTAGTAGCATCCGCGTGAATAAAGTAGATTATATCTTCATTATTGACTTCTGCTATTTTTAAAAGTTTGTTTATACCCTCAGGAATTGAAAGAGTTTTCAATTCATGAGATTGTATGTCAATAGAGTATATCTTATCACGAGCATCCTTTGTTGCAGCTACATAAAGTGTTTCGCCGTTACTACTCCATTCAGCCTTTTCAATTTCTCCTTCTGGCGTTGGAAGAATCATTTTCTCTGCTGTATCAATATTATAGAGAGCTAATTTACTTTCATCTTTAGTGAGATAAGGGAAGATGTGTTGTGTGGGATGCCATAAACCAAAAAAAGTTAATGAACTTGCTATTGGAAGGGTCAACACAATTTCCTTTGTATTAACATTGATAACAACTTCAGTATATTCATTTGATCTGGACAAGACGCTAGTAAATTTTATTAGATCTTTATGCTTCCAATGACCGATTAAAGGCATCTTTTCGCCCTTCCACACAATATTTTCATCTGAATCAGGAATATTAGAAAGAATACTTATTACATTCTTTTCTTTTTGAGAATAGCTCCACACTAATTTTTCTCCATCTGGACTCCAGTTTACCCATAAATGCCTCCCTGACGATTTACTTAGTTGTTCTAATGGTCGCATTCTATCTTCATTCTTTGTTGGTAATCGATAGAGAAAACTATCTTCTTTCCCAGAATAATCAATAGGAATAGCCAACCATGAGTCATCAGGCGAGAATTTTGCGTCAATAGTAAAAGCGTTTTCTGGAAGAATCGGAGAATGATCATTTGGTTTTGTTAATGATGTTAAGTGTAATATTAGGGCATTAGTTGGAGTTAGGAAGTTTCCTGTAGCCATTTGGTTAATATTGCTGATATCAAAGGGAATATATCCTTGTGTTTCAATAATCAATTTAATTTTATCAAAGAGATCCATGATGTTCACTCTACTAAAAACTTGGAGTAGTGACCTATTAAGATTTTTTTAGTATTTATTGGTAACTCTAGCTGTTTATTCAAACAAAAGAAGAAATGAGAATCAATTATTAGTTAAAAGCATCAGGTTTTATCACGAGGTTCCAGAAGAATTTCCATATTGTGTACGTATTCTAAGCCAATCGGATCAGTTACTAGAAAAATTGTGTTCATATCTGTAGCTCTTTTATTGGTTTGGGGAAAAGATGTAACTGTATCTAAGTGCTTAGTTGACATAAACTTTTCCCAAGGTTTTTAGTCGAGTTGATAACCTGTTTTTTCCCATGCTTCTCGCATGATTGGATTCTTTTTAAGATAGGCATCTACAACCTTTTTTGGTACTGAATTCAAGGGACACGAGAAGTTAACACATCTTGGACATATATTCTTTCGCAAGAAAACAAAAAAATAACCACCTCCTCCTATAGTGAGAACAGTTAAAACGCAGATAAGAAGAAAGATCACAGTAATCTCTAGCATGCCATTCCATAATTGAAAAATTCCCCAAAGCTCGGCCAAGACTGGAAATGAGACAAAAAATAATGCACCACCAAGAAATCCTAGTTTTTCAAAAATATTCATGGGTTCAGGATGAAAGTCCCATAGTTTTATGGTTCCATGGTTCGCTAAACAATGGAGTATCCTTCCTTCTTCTGCATAATATGGACAATGACTACAAAGAACACGAATTTCAAAGAAACCAAAGAAGAAAATCCAGAAAGCACCATAGATTATTATTGGTAACCAACTAACAAACAATCCCACAATAATTAGGCCCAATCCTCCTGAAATCATTGCTAGTGATCCCCCCTTATAAAAACGTAAAAGCAACGAACGACTCCATTTACAATCCAATTCCCCCTTTATCGTGCAATTCATGCAGTCAGCTGTTTTATCCCAAGTACACGTAATCTCTGGGTTATGTTTTCGACTCATGTTTCTATTCTCCACTTATATTTTGATTGTTAAAGACGTGTGTGGGAGAAAGAAGGAATATTAAGAGTTATTAAAACCTTTTAGGATATTAAAATAATATTATTCGATCATTTAGAAGGGGTCTATAAAAAATCGTTTAATTTCTTTGGTGACTTATCTTCAGCAACTGTTTTTCTCCATCTTTTCGATAAATTCATTACCTGTTTTGAAAAGTTTCTTCCCTGAATTATCTGGGATTGTGCAAAACTTTCCCATAATTCGTGATAATATTTTCCATTCAAATCAGTTAGCAGTGGATTCAGTGGAAGTTCTTCTTCTAATTCCCTTAATACTTCTTCTAAAGGCATATTGGGGACTACAAGAATTGAATCCTGATCAATGGTGAAAACACCTCTATTTGATTCAAACAAAATAATGAGAGAAGGGAATCGTTTCTGGAAAAATTTAAGCAATGGTTCTTCATTATAATGTTTCATCTTATCTGATTTTGCAAATAGGATACCGTGCGGGGAGACAGATAAGCGTAAGAATGCTTTATGTGAATGTAGATCATTATTAACTTCTCAACTCATAGTAATAGCTTTTTCAGCCAAATTAGATCCCTTATTTTCGAGTATTTCTTTTGGAATACGTTTTATTTGATCCAAAAAGTCTACTGTAACGTCTTTATGCCTTGATAAAGATTCAAGAACCTTATTCCTCTCAATTTTTCGAAACATTTAATCTCACTTGGATTACTTATCAAAAAATTCCTTTATTCTCGATTGTCTGCGACCATTAACAATTAAAAATGATTTAGCCCTCTTAACCATAACTCCTAACCTCTGGAGATCATTATAGCGTTGAATTTTCTTGTTTATTTTCCTTAAATTGATAATCCTTCGTGCAGAAGTCTCTCCAATACCAGGTACTCGTAATAATTCATTATACGAGGCCTCATTCACATCTAATGGGAAAATCTCATCTCCTAGTGCGAGGGAGACTTTGGGATCAATATTTAAGGGAATCATCCCATTATCATCCATGATGGAGAATATACCCTCAATTTCATATTTATAACGTCGGTACAACCAATCTACTCTGTAGAGGAAGTTTTCTCTTCTTCTTGAATGCTTTTCTGAGACTTTTGTGTTTTCCAATGGTGTTCCCTTGATTGGTGTGAATGCTGAAAAATAACCACGTTTTAGATCAAGATTGGAATATTCCCAATGAAGTCTTTCTACAATTTCGTGATCAGATTCTCCTGTTGTGCCAATGACAAACTGCGTTGTTTGACCTGCTGGAACTAATCCCTCCTTATTAAAATGATGTATAAATTTTTGACAATCAATGATATCTGTCTTGAAATTTTTCGTGCTGGAAACTTCTGAAAGACGAGAAGCACTAGGGAGCTCCACATTGAGGCTAACACGATCAGCAAGCTCCATTAATTGTTTTATTTGTTCTTTAGTTGTCCCAGGAAGTATCTTAATATGCATGTATCCTTGAAAATGATATTTATTACGTAATAACGTTAATGCATCAATCATTTTTTCAACGGTATCAGTTGCGTTTCTCCACACTCCAGAAGATAAAAAGATTCCTTCAACATAATTTCTAATATAGAGGCCCATAAAAGCCCGAGCTAATTCAACAGGTTCAAACATAACCTTGGTCTTGGCATTACCACTATTATTTACACAATATTTGCAGTCATAAATACAATGATTAGTCATCAATACCTTAAAAAGGCTGATGCATCGGCCATCAGGGGCAAAAGCATGGCAAATGCCGACTCTATCAGGATTACCTATTCTCCTGGTTCCAGAAACATCTCGTGGTGAAGCCATCGACGCACAAACATCAAACTTACTGGCATCCCCTAATATCTCTATTTTTCTCTCTAACGAACCCATTGAATACAGCCTAACCATCTGATAGTGGCAAGAGCCATTGTCTTAAGAACTAGGAATTCAGTGCCTTCTGGTTTTGAAAAGACTTTGTAAGGGGCCAATCAAACAAATTTTCAGATTATTCTGCACCTAGGGTATATTCTGATTTGTATTTTATAGTTCCAATTTATCGATTGCTTGAGAAAGAGTTCAAACAATCCAATATCGTCAAGAGATAATAATAAAATGAATCCCAGTATTAAATTAAAAATAAAACCGGTTAATCTTAGTAAAAGGTTATATTCCGCTGTTCTCTATGCCATTTGCAAAATAATAGGCTAAACCATAGATAATTATTGTACTGTTTGATAATAATGAACCTAGGGAGATATAGGGATTATCATTGATGAAACCAATGAATTGAAGGACAATCATAATGAACATTACGCCTACAGTCAATAACAAAGTATCACGTCTTTCAATTGGTTTTCGATCAGCCCAAATCAAAAGAAACGTCCAGCCTAACATCAATCCAGATACTCCAACTAGTGCAAAGTAGCCAAAGTCACTGATGGGACTCGGAAAACCCATATCTGCGAAAATCTTTTCTTTTGAAAACAACATATAGATTAATGGGACAACTCCCCATATTGCGTCAAGAATTGCCCCTAACCAGTACGCAAATCGGATAAACCCTAATTTCTTCTTTTCAGATATTTGTATCATTCATTCTTTCACCAGGCTATACTTTAGGAAACTTTTCGCTAATGGAAAGAAAAATCATCATGTTTTAAATGGTGTGTTTCCAGAACCATCCTTAAGGAAAAGAATAGCGTGTGACATAAGTAGAATATTGAGAACATAAGTGATATCAATCAATTGATTCAATTTAAAGCTAACCTGACCGTATCTTGCGTTTCCAATTAGTGTGTCAGAGAATACAAACAAAAGTGATGCAGCGATCATCATCCACCTGAATGCCTTAGATCGTTGATCATAACCTAATCCAAAACAAGATATGCATGCCATTGTACCGATAGCGATCACATACGGTATCACCAAGAGAGATTCTGCATTACTATATATTAATACAAAATAGATCAGTGGGGCGGCTACCATCCAAAATACTAAAGAGGTTATGAAGCTCTTACGTAGCTTTGGATTAGCTAAAAGCACGGATGGTCTTAAAGAAATAATACCTGAGAATGAAACAATCAAACAGACCTGCATGACTAAATAAATCAATACACCAACAAAAAAATCAAACGCAATAGTAATAGTCGCAATCAATCCAATCACCATAGCTAGAACTATCCAATTCAAGAAACGTAACGACTTTAGATGTTGGCTTTCCATTGGATTTGTAGTTTGAATGATTTCATCAAAGTGTTTAGGATCAATGGAATAAAACCTGATAATGATAGTTGACACCATTATCAAGAAGCTAGCGAGCCAAGTGACCTGAACAATCTTTGATCCTTGGATTTGGACTATTACTTCTGAAACCAAGATTGTTAAAAAGCCCATACTTCCCAATATCATTGGCAGAATGAATCTTTTTGTCCGTTGAACCGTCATTGTGCTCCACGTTTCTTATTCATTCAGTTTAACTCTATAATCTTCCCTTATTGGATAGAATACATCAATAACATAACATTCAGTAATTGCCCTACCATGATGTTTTACATCAGAAGGAACAACAGCAACTTCTCCGGATTTCAATCTTTTCGTTACACCTTCCATTGTTAGTTCTAATTCTCCTCTGATAATGTTTGTTATCTGTTCGTGAGGATGATTGTGTTCAGATAGTACTGACCCTGCTGCAATTGACCAGTGAACCACTGTGACATTTTCTGAGTGAATAAATCTTCCATTAAATCCAGGAACAACTTCTCGTTCAACTATCTCCTGAAGATTGATAAAAGACATGATATCTCATCTCTACTTTGATTTCTTAAATAAAAAAAGACGTTAATTGCTTGAATTATCATAGATTTGTAGTTTTTTCTCTGGAAGTTATATACCCCATCAACCCCATATCGAGATTTTGTGCACTTTGCAGAACAAAGTCTCTTCCATATTTATTAAGATAGAAATTTGATAAAAATTTGACTATTAAAAAAGAAATGAGATAAAGATGGGTAAAAAATGATTGATCTAGCTATAGAAACAAGTGATTTAACTAAAATCTATAATAATATAGTGGTTTTAGATCATATTGAGATTTATGTAAAACGAGGCGAACTTGTTAGTGTTTTGGGTCCTAATGGTGCTGGAAAAACAACATTAATCAAGATCCTAACAACAATACTCAAACCTGATGAAGGCACAGCCTTAATCAATGGAGTAGATGTTCTAAATGAAGCCTCTATTATCAAATCTATGATAGGTACTGTTCCTCAAGATTATGTTTTTTATGAGGAACTTAGTGCAGAAGAAAATCTGATGTTTTTTGGAACTATGCATGGATTTCAAAAGAAGGAATTAAAACTAGAAGCCCTAAAAATCCTTAAAAAGTTGGGTTTGGATAATCGAAAAGATAGAACAAAAAATTTTTCAGGAGGAATGAAGCGCCGTCTTAACATTGCGATTGCTCTTATTATGAACCCTGATATATTGTTTCTTGATGAACCTAGTGCAGGGTTAGACCCTCAGGCTAAGCACGTTGTCTGGGATTACATAAAAGAGTTAAAAGAAAGTGGTAAAACCATTATTTTAACTACACATGATATGTATGAGGCTGAAATGCTCAGTGATCGCGTGGTAATCGTAAACAATGGTAAAATCATCGCTGAAGGGACTCCAGAAGCACTAAAAGAAAAGTATAGTGAGAAAAACATTTTAGAAGTCATTTTCAATCAAAATAATAAAGCTTACGAATTTAAGAATGTAATAGAGTCAAATTCTTTCATAAAACAGGTAATAATAGAGGGTGATAAAAAAGTGAACGTATATTTTGACGGTGGAATTATCAGCTTCATCAAGATCTTACAAGAGAAAGCAATCAAGGATGTAACTGAAATTGAAAGCATGAGTTTAAGACAAACTACTTTAGAAGATGTATTTTTACATTTGACTGGACGAAGGTTAAGAACATGAGTTTTAATAAACAGATTCACATAATTAATGTAATAGCTATAAAGAATCTTAAGATTAAACTACGGAATTATCAAACATATCTCTATTCATTTGGATTTCCATTACTATTCACAGGCTTATTTTACTTTATATTTAAACCAATGACCATAGCATCAGGTGGAATAACTGTTTTTGACTTAGCTGTCTCAGGTATGCTTATTTACACTGCCTCTTTCGGTACGATAAACGCGGCAACTTCACTCACGGCTGAAAAAGAACATTTAACATTAACTAGGCTTGATACAACCCCCGTTGGTCGTGCTAAGATTTTCATTGGAACTTTATTGAGTGAATCATTTTTCTTAGTTATCCAACTAATTTTGATGTTTTGCATTAGCTATGGTTTTCTTGGGGCACATTGGTATGAGAAAAATCCCTATCTACTTATTCTTGGCTTTTTCATTGTTTATGTTTTTGGTATTTCGACCCTTGGAATAGGGATTATTATCTCTGCTAATGCTAAAACTGCAAACGCGGCTGTCAGCCTCTCCATGATGTATGTTATGCCAATGCTTTTTCTTAGTGGAGCGATGATACCCTTTGAACACCCCATTGTTTATTTATGTCCCCCATTCTGGGCGAATCAGTTATATCAACAAGTAGTAATTCTAGGTGATGATATCTGGAGTGATACCTTACGCTTGAATGCTCAAAACATTATCAATGCAGAATATAGTACTTTGCCACTTTGGGGATCTTTTATTATCATTCTGGTCATTCTATTTATTACCACTTTTATTGGAATTAGATTATTCCAAAGAAAGACATTATACCAATGAATCATTTATTTCCTGCTATTTTAAATTAGAAAATTATTAAAATCGATAATTTTTTCAGAGAAATTATTTAGGAGATATTAGGATTGGATGAAAAAGATGTTTGGAATGCTACTCAACTAATGCAAATATCAGCCGATTTATCAGTATATCGGCAAACTCTCGCTTATGCTTTAGGAAATCTTGTTATTATGGCGATCATCAGTAGCAGTTTAATTATCGTGGAGTCATTATTTGACTTGATCTGGATTTTTTTAGTTTTCTGGGCTATTGTCTCAATTTTTGCAATTATGGTTCATATCTATGTATTTAGACATGTTTTTAGAAGAATTAAATTAGGTTTATGGGTAATCGTATATCCTGCAATCATTACTATTGGTTATGTCATCAATTATATCTTTGCTAATCCAGTTTCAGTACATTTTCTTTGGTTTCCCCTTCTTGGAATCAGTAGTTTGATAGTAGGACTAACTGCAGAGCAATATCATTTTAGCAGAAACATGCTCTTTACAAGACCTATCTTATTGCTTGGAATAGCTTTACTGGTTACCTCACCCATTGTATTTCTAGTTTTGTCATTATTACCAGGTGAACCAAACGTCTTTCTTACTCCAGGGATTGCTTTAATCTTAGCTTCTTTAAGCACCTCTTATTCGATGTATCAAGCTGAGAAGAAGGTCGTAAGTAAGTGACTAGTTGGGTTAATCATTTCAAGGAACTTGATCCTGTACTTTTCAATGTCAAGCGTTTACTTATTATAAGCCTACTTGTTGCGATTGGTCCCTTAACTCAAGGAGATCTACAAAAAAAGTGTCAATTAACATGGGGAGCATTAACAGCTCACGTTAAGCAATTACAAAAAGCCCAATATATTGAGCAAAGATACGTTATAACGATCAAAGGTCCGAGAGTTCTAGTAGATGTTACTGAAAAGGGGATTGAGGTCTATTATGAAACATTAACTCAATTGAAGCAATTTATCAAAGAAGCCCCGAATTTTTAGAAAAATCATCTTTGTCATTGATCGTCATCTTAATCCTAAAGTAGTAATTTCTTTCTGATAACTAATTGGATGCCATAAAACCGAAAATAATTCAGATTTAATGAATAAGATTAGATATACTCGGACAAAACAGGATAATGAAAACCAATATTCTTCCCCGCCAAGTTTAATTAGGTAAACTAGACGATCTTTTGTCAGCTTAACATAATATAATTTTCGTCGGAATCATCGAATTATTTCTTGAATCTCCTTTATCCTTCCTCTTCCCAATTTACTTGGATAATTCTGACATGACATGTGACAATTTTTCTTGAGATGTGTCATTTTCGAACAACTTCGTGACTTATCAGGATCCCGTCTCATGTAGACATTGAGTTTGAAATATCATTTCAGACTTAGTTATGAATTCAATTTGTGACAGATGGAAAATCATGAGTTATAATGGTATTATAGCGCCCGAAATGGGTAGATTGAGTGAAGAAAAGGAACTCAAGGAGCTCCGAAAGCTGTTAAGATTAAGAGGTAACATTTCTGAAAGAGTAGTAATGGCCACATGGAGCTTCCTTAAAAGAATGCAACAAGAATTGGATCTTCCATCATTATCTCCAATTAAGCAACATTACTACTTTTATCTGAAGTTAGAAGAGATTCGTCATGCATTGAAACTTTCATTAAATTTCACTCAATTGAACCAACTATATGTTGAGATTACCACTCTCCGAGATCTTCTTGGATTACCTGAAATAACACCTATATCTAAAATTATTTCAATTGTTCAGCGAGAAGCTTTGGATCTATTTGCCTCATTAGACAATAGAGCTGACTCTCTTCTTTTTAGAATTCTATTGCTGCAATCAACGTCATGGGAGCAGGGTTCTATAAGAACATCTGAACAACCAATATTGAAACATGACTTAGATCATGTTTTACTCGAGATTTTAAAAGCGTATGGCCCTCTGTCCCGTCCTGAATTGGTTCGTTTGACTGATGTTGCTCGCAGCACAATTTATGATAGCCTAACAAGGTTAATTACGAAAGGATATGTTGTTCAATACTCTAAAAAGAAGAATCCTGTGGGACGTCCTATAACATTGTTTGATGCAGTATTATAAGGATTTAGACGGCTTTAACAGCATTTTTTTGATTGTTCGTAAAATCTGGTAGTTTATTTCAATAGACCTCTATGGGTTCTTTCTACTCAAAGTTTTCTACATTACATAATGGATTTTTACCTTACTTTTCACGATGTTTCTTCTTTAGACGATTAAACGATAACCAAAGGATCAGACCTAATCCTGGAAATAAAACTAAATCATGTGGAAGACTAGTGGTAGAAGTTGTTGAGTATAAATCCTCAAGTAAATAATAAGTAAATCCATTAGCTAGTTCAGTTTCTAGATTTAGTTTAATTGCACGATCGTAATCATGAAAATAATATAAATAGATGTCTTTATTCTTTAAATCATAAATAGTAGTATAGAGAGTTTGAATTGAATTATCCTCACTTTGAGGATCTTCTGCATGGACTGCATCTAAAACTTTCTCGAGGTCTTTAACTGAAAGATTTCCTTGTTGTTCAATACTTTCTAACATAGATTCCGCAGTGTTATAACGAGAGCAGGGATATCCACCAGCATCAGGGTTAACTAAATTATAATTTGTTGATATAAGAAAAGTTCAATTATTTTTCCTCGTAAATGCCAGTGATCCATTGGTGTCTATACTTATGACTACAGCATCGCCTGATGCGTCCGCATAATGAAGTTGTAAAGATGATGGTGTGATATCAGGAAATCTATATGTTCTATATAATTCAATCACCTCCTCCACTGTTGAACAGTGTTCTAATGCATACACAGTATAGCATTTGGAAGGCCATAAAGGTTTTGACTTATTGATAACCACTTCTGATGCTGGAACTCCATTCATATCGAAACATAACCCCTCTGAATTTAATCCCCCCATTAGTAATTCATCCCATGTGCACCCTTCCCACTGATAATCAGGTATATACCAGCCCGTATAAGCAGCTCCAAAAAGCTCATTGTCACCTGGTTTGAACCAGATTGCGGTAATATTACGATACTTATACTTATGATCCTCATTGCTTCCAAAGAATACTTGCTTATCATCAGGAGATGAAATAGTAAATATCGTACAACCTCTTGATTGACTGATTGTTACGAAAGATAAAACAATGAAAATACAACCCCAGCATAATCGGCAATAAGACAAAGACATCGCCTAGTGAAAGAAGTAAATAGATTTATTAAAAAGCTACAAGAGTGTAATTAAAAATCTTAGAAATTCTTTTATTTCATGAATAATCACTAATATTATAGCTTAAACTTGTAAACAGGACTATTTCTTAATCATTAAAGAGACTTTGATCTTCAGGAAAGGTTTATCGATATAGGTGGTATAATAAACAGATATATTGTACAAAACACTTGCTAAGTTTTTCATGGATTAAACGATGATTGATGAAGAAATTGCAAAGTTTTCAAACTATTCTCTCAAGAACCGCAGGAATAGTCATTGGTGATAATGCTTTCATAAATTCCTTTGATTCTCCACCTTGATCAATAGTGATTACTCGATAGGTTAAACCAGTCATATTCCTCAATTTCTGGGCTGCTGTAGATGCGATAAACCTTGAACGAACATTAGCTGATTGTCCAATCCACAAAAAAATCTTTTTCAATGTGTTATCCAATAATACATAAACAGAATCCTTCTTTAATAAGCGAGAGGAGCTTTTATAAGGTTTAAGTTCGCCAGAATTATCTTCAGATATTTGGAAAAGTGTTTTCTCTTGTTTTTCATGAACCAACATTTTACCTCAGTCTCGGAAGTTAATTTGATTACTTTTAGATTCAGAAGATCAAGTTAAAAAAGCGAACTAAAGAAGTCCTCCGAATATCAACTTATCTTTTCCTCTATTCTTCGGGGTTTATTGTAGATTGTGAATATTATTCCATTCTTATCTCAATTAGTTAAAAAGATTCCAAAAATACTATCTTTGTAAAAATAATCGAATGTCTCTTATAACTTGAGGAAAATTTTTACTCCCTTCCATAAGCTATAATATTATTAAACTCAATATCAAATTGAGACAAAGTATACTTGCTGGAATGTTTTTACAAAAATGAAAGGTTTTTCTAAAGTTGTTTGAGTAATTAAAAGGTGAGAATCCGTGGATGAAGAACTCATGTTCAGGATACTATTCATATCTCTCTATGCAGTCTTTGCTGGAGTAAGAATTTATTACAGGAGTCAAACACTCGGTAGAACAAGTGAAAAAGAGTATACCCAGAAGACCAAATCCATAATAATCCTAATTGTAGCGATTCTGGGATACTTCTTGGTTATGGGCTTATGGATCGTCCTTCCCCAAACTATATATTTGTTTCAGATTACTCTACCACCATTGATTCGATGGTTTGGAGTTGGAATGGCTGGAATCGCCATAGTATTTACTGTATGGATTCATCGGACATTGGGAAGACAATATTCAGCGAAGTTAGAAATACAAACGGATCACAGGCTAATAACAATAGGACCTTACAGTAGAGTCCGTCATCCAATGTATACTACTCTAAATTTATTTTCTCTTTCCGTTTCTTTGATTTCAGCAAACCTATTACTCATCGTATTAGCCATTTTTGTTGCTATTCCATTCTTTTGGATAGTCAAGGCTGAAGAAGAGCTTCTCATTGAACAGTTTGGTGAAGAATACTTGGATTACATGAGAAACACAGGGCGATTTTTTCCTCGTCTTGGATATAAATAAGGATAAAATAAGATAGAATTGATATAGTAAACAAGGATCTGAAAAATACTTAGAATTACCAGAAGTTGGTCCTTGAGCTGAAACTTCATACAGAAGAGTCTTAAGGTATTTTATTAGAAAAAAGCTGATTTTTTTGCCCTTTCTTGTATATTCTTAATATCGTCTCCAGAAAGATGATTAAACCTTCCTTGTAATTTGATATATTCTTCAACAGGTTTTAATTTGCTAATTTTTTTCGTCACTTTTTGCTTTCCATTTTCAATTTCACAAAGAAGCCATATACCTGTTTGAACTGCAGCTTTTGCGACTTCTATAGTTTTGGATGGATCAAATAACCATCCAGTTGGACATGGAGTATGAATATGTATATATGAGGGGCCGTTGACACTTTTTGCTTTCTCTATCTTTCTTTTCAGATCATCAAGATATCCTATTGAAGCAGAGGCAGTATATGGAATCTCATGAGCTGCAGCTATCTTTATCATATCTTTTTTGGATGAAACCTTACCTTTTGGGGTTGTTGTAGTCTTTGCATTATAAGGAGTTGAACTACTCCTTTGAATGCCTGTATTCATATATGCTTCATTATCATAACACACGTAGATTATATTATCTCCCCTTTCAAACGCACCTGAAAGAGCTTGGATTCCTATGTCAGCAGTAGCACCATCACCTGCAAATGCTAAGACTAGAATATCGGTTTTCCCTTGAACTTCGAGTCCAGCTTTTATACCTGCTGCATAAGCTGCTGTATTTGCAAGATTGCCTTGAATTCCTGGTATTTTCAAAGCTGTTTCGTTTCCAAATCCTGAAAAGAGTGCTGCACAACCTGGGGGTATTACTATAACAATATTCTCTCCCAGTACATCCAAGACTTTTCTAATTGCGAGCTCCAATCCACATCCCGAACATGTACTGACTCCATGGGATACTAAACCTTTTGATTTCAAATTATGTTCAGTCATTGAGTTTCACCAGCCTGATATCTAGCGCATTCTCCCGAGAGTCGATCCAAGTTTTTCTTGGTTTAGATAATTGTCTTTTCTTAATTTGCATCAATTCGGTAAATATTCTTTCTATTGTTATTTCTGAGATATCTCTTCCACCTAATCCTACAATATAGCTGTAAATTTGTATTTCTCTATTTTTCAATGCAGAAGTCACTTCGAGATACACAGGCCCCCCTTGAGCGCCTAAACCCGCGCTTCTATCTAAAACTCCAAGTATTATTTTTTCTTTGACTGCCTTCTGAAGCTGTTGTACCGGAAAAGGTCTGAAAGAACTTATTTTTAAGATTCCAACTTTATTACCTTTTTTCCTCATCTTTTTAACTACATATTTTGCTGTACCAGACATAGAACCAATTGTTACAAGAATTACATCTGCATCTTCACTTTGATAAGGCTCTAGCATTTCATATTTTCTGCCAAGCTTTACAAAAAACTCTTCTTGGATCTCTGGGATTATTTTTAAAGCATTTTTAAAAGCCATTTTCTGTTGAAATCTCATTTCGGAAAATTCATCTGGTGAAGTTAAGTCATTAATAAACATGGGGTTTCTTGGATCAAGAAATAAGTTTTTAGATTCATAATTCGGAAGAAAGTTATCTACAGTTTGTTGATCTGGAACCATTACAGACTGATTAGAATGAGATACAAAAAATCCATCCATACAAACCATTGCAGGTAATAAAATATCTTTATGTTCAGCTATTTTATAAGCTATTAACAGTATATCAAGGATTTCCTGAACATTTTCTACGTAAAATTGAAGCCATCCTGAATCTCTTTCAGCCATTGTGTCTTGATGATCACACCATAGACTCCAAGGACTAACAAGTGCTCTATTTACAACTGGCATGATGATAGGAATCCGACAGCCAGAGGCCACACCTAGTACTTCATGCATATATGCAAGTCCAACAGATGAGGTTGCTGTTGCTGCTCTTATTCCCGTCAGTTGAGCACCAATGGCACAAGATAAAGCGCTATGTTCTGATTCAACCAGAATATACTTCGCTTTTAGCCTTCCTTGTGCAACAAATTCAGCAAGTTTCTCCGCTATTGGGCTTTGAGGTGTTATTGGATAGGTAGAAATGACCCCAACTTTCGCTAACATTAATGCATTAGCAGCGGCTTCATTTCCATCCAACAACATTTTCCTACTATTCATTATTTTTCTCTTCCACCATTTCTATACATCCAATTCGACAAACATTTGCGCATATACCACACCCTTTACAAAAAAACCAGTCGATTTCAACACATCGTTCGCTGTTAGGTTTTATTTCAATGACATTCGAAGGACAATACTTTTCACAAATTCTACATTTAGTACATCTAGAAAAATCAACGAGAGGTTTTACTAATCTTAAGCTACCAGTATTTGAGAAACTAAAAATAGTAGCAACTGGACCATATAGTCTTTTATATCGTTTTGATTTTTCTGTAGGCTTCTTGGGCTGCTTTTGCGTTTTTTTCACCTAATTCTTTTGTAAAAAATTCAGTTAAAGATTTATTAATTGATTTGATTTTTACTACACCAGTATTTGCGAACGCACCTAATATGGCTCCACCAGTGATATTACTACCTATTATTTCTGTAGTGATTTTAGTAGCATTAACATAATGAATTTCTTTAAAGTTAAATTCTTTTCTTAATCGACTAATCATCCTCTCTGTTTCAATATTAATAACAAGCGTAGTATTATCATGAATTCCTTTTCCGATATCGATTCCTTTGTCAATTATATTTTGATTAAGAACAATAACAAAATCAGGGTTATAAACAAAAGAATTTAGCAATATTGGCTCAGAATCTATCATTACATCTGAAAATACTGGTGCTCCCCGTCTTTCCTGTCCAAATGCTGGGAAATTTCGCGCAAATTTATTTTCATAAATAAAGACAGCATGACAGAGGATTTTGGCTGCTGTTATTACTCCTTGACCTCCTAACCCGAAGAATTTTATTCTGTCCATTTTCATTCCTTCAGAGCTGATTTTTAACACTAGATTTCATATCAAATCATCTCATCAAATCTCTATATGAAATGTATATACTATGCACAGAAAATCAGATATATTCTATTTTTACTACATTAATTTGCTAAATTATTTCACAATTAAAGAATAAACCAGAGAGATTATAATCTCCTTGATTCTATCGCCTATCTACTAGGATTTGTCCGTCTTTCATTACTATTAAGAGATTATTCTTGTTTTGTAAGATCTTAATATTCTCTAGTGGGTTTCCATTAACGATTAAGAGATCAGCCTTTTTACCTTTCTCAAGAGTACCTATATCTTCTTCGAGACCTAAAGCTTCAGATCCAACCTTTGTTGCGGCTATAATAGCCTCCATAGGAGCCATACCAATTTTATTAACCAATAATTCTAACTCAATCGCGTTTTCACCATGTGGGATGAGATCTGGGCCACAGAAGTCCGTACCAAGAGCTATTTTCACACCTTTTTGATATGCTTGTTTTATGGACTTAATATGTTCTTCATATATCGCTTTAACCTTTTGTAAGCCGTAATCAGGAACCCCCCCTTCGACACCCTTCTTGTTGATGGCATCAGATATTGCTAAAGTCGGTACAATTATTGTGTTATTTTGAAGCATTAATGATATTGCTTCATCATTAAGAAATATTCCATGCTCGATGGTGTCAGCTCCATTTCTGATTGCATTTTGAATACCCTCGGGATTATGTGCGTGTGCCATAACCTTAATTCCCACTCGATGAGCTTCTATCGCTATTGCAGCAATTTCGTCTTCTATTAATTGTGCATTAGTTGGAGAATCAGCTTTAGATAATACCCCACCTGTTGAACATATCTTAATAACATCAGCACCCTCTCTGATTTGTTCTCTAGCTGCCCTTCGACAATCATCTACGCCATCAGCTATTCTACCAAAAGCATTGAGATCCATAGCCCACTCAAGTGGTAGTTCATGGGTATCACCAGGACCACCAGTTTGAGAAATGATTCTATTTGCAGCTACAATTCGTGGACCAAGGATGGTACCTTCTATAATAGCTTTCTTAAGATAGACACTCACATCTGAACCTGCACATCTAACACTCGTAAATCCAGCTTCAATAAGTTTTTTGAGATCTGCAGTTGCTCTTGCGGCCCTTAAAGCTGGCTTATCCAGGTTCCATTGAACTGGCTGCATAGAGCGGATACCTAAAAGATGTAAATGCGCATCAATGAGTCCTGGCATTATTATTTTTCCAGATGCATCGATCAGCTCTGTTTCTGGGTCTATTATTAGATTAATATTGGAATTTTCACCCTTTGTAATCATTTCAACGATTTTCGAGTCTTCAATCCTGATAATATTATTTGTTATTGGTTCTTTTCCTGTGCCATCAATAACAGTGCCATTTTTGATTATAATAGTCATTAAATCACCTGCAAAGATTTCATGAACGTATCCATTCCGATTTAAAACAATTTTGCTATTCAATATAAAAAATAACCTAATCTATGACGCAAACATTAATCTATAGTATCTTAAATGATTAACAATGGAGCTTAGATATACCTTCCCACCGTAGCTTTACAATATTTTACTTTGAGAAGATGATTGTCTTAAAAAGAATTATGAGGATGTGATTTTATTTATATAATCTTTTCTTGGGTCTTATAAAGCAGACCAAGAAGAAGGGTAAATATCCGTTTAAATAAAAATTTCAAGGTCAAGAATCTAATTTATCATCAGGTTTAGGAATCACTGTAGGAGGTACAAATTTCATTCCTATAGAATATATAACCATGAGTATCACTCCGACAATGCAAGTACCTAAACCTGTAATCTGTTAATGCTATTTATCTATGAAACAGATAAAAATGAATCAAGGTTTCAATGAGTTTCCTTCTTTTTCAGAAATAGAGTTTTATACACTTAGGGTTATTTCGCCTTATTATAATAGACAATCGAAGCAATTTAAGTATTCAAAACTAACATATCAAAATGGCTTATTTTTAGATTAGAAGCTGATAGAATAAACAAAGGTTTGAAATATGCCTAAAATCGTCGTTGTAGATGATGCTGGAGATGAATTCTCTGAATTAACTGTTCCTATTCCCTTTTATATTCGCGTTGAATTGGCAGAGGGATCTAAACGATATAGAATCCGTTTAATTGATGATTCGGGGAAAGTACGAGGTCAATACTTAGGAACAACTGAACAGAAGCGTGTGGAATTACATGTGCCATTAATTAAGCTTCCCAAACCTGGGAACCTTCGTATAGTAGCCGAAGAGTCGTCAGATGGGAGAATTTATGCTCAAGAACATATTATTTCAATAAAGTATCTTACTTATATATTAGAAGAAGCGTGAAAATTGACTGAAACAAAAAAGTATGAGATATCAAGCAAGGATAAACTTATCGCAGTTTATATGTTAATAGGTTTTATCATTCAAGTTTTCATGTTATTTTTTTTTAGTAATTGGGCTAAACTTGATATTATTATGTATCTTGGATTTCTTTCTATAGCCATTTCAGCGATTTTATTTCTCTTATCTAATATTCTCAAGAAAGAAGGTGGAATGGAAGAAGGGAAGGGATTTGTAACAACTAAATTAGTAGACACTGGAATATATGGAATTATTCGTCATCCAATTTACCTCAGTCTTGCTTATTTGTTTATTGGATTCGCTTTAATTTCCCAACACCCCCTCAGCTTATTTTTTGGATTTACAATGGCATTGTTATGCTATCATTATATGATAAAAGAGGAGAAGATGACAATAGAAAAATATGGAGAGGAATATGTACAATATATGAAAAAAGTGCCCCGATCAAATCTATTATTAGGCCTATGGAGAGTTCTTAGGAGAAAAAGTATGTAGAATAATCTGTATAGATCATAAGTGTCTTTTAAATTCTCGTTTAGCTATTAACGATGATAGGTGCGATAATTGACTCTCAAAGCGATTCTTTTTGATCTTGATGGCACTCTTGTTGACACTCTTCGTTTGTTTCCCCAATTAATCGCACAGGAATTCATTGAAAAACCAACTCGTAGGAATGTGAAAAAGTATCTTAAACGCCTAGGAAGCTTTTACAATGTTAAAAAAAATGATGTTTGGTATAAACATTCCTGGTTCAGTTTTCAACTTTTCAGAGGAATAAAAGCAGACTTTGGTATATCATGGATAAGGCTATTAAATGGTTTAGGACGGGTGGTATGGCAGTTTTTGAAGTGGGACCAAGAGATCCATGTGTTTCCTAAAGTACCAGAAACATTGCAGAAATTGAAACAGAAAGGATTAAAATTAGCTATTGTTTCTAATGGATCCCCATATCTTTTGAAAAAGAGATTCGAGCCATATTTGAAATTTTTTGACGTTTTAGTAGACTCTAAAAGTATTAGACATTGGAAACCATCTCCAATGCCAATATATTATGCAGTTAAGAAACTAGGAGTCTCAGCTGATGAAGTAATTTTCATTGGAGATACTATAGTCGATTTACTGGCTGCTAAACAAGCAGGGGTTAAAGTAATTGTAGTTGAAACTGGTGTTTTTGGACTTCCCCCACTCAAGGAAGTAAATTATCCCCCAGTTCCTATTATTTCGGCTGTTGGAGATGAACTCTTAGATTTATTATCAAATGAAATTTGAAGAATGTTAAAAATCTACCACCTCCTTAAATTTTTGTTAGTTTAATTGAGCTCATTCTTTAATTTTCATTGTAGTAGATAATTATCTATAGTTTGGGAAAAGTAAGTTAAAAAAGTAATAACATAGATTTTTTTTGTCTATATTTTTTAAATGATTAATTCAGTTTTTTCAATATAAAGGTGCAAGGTTTGTAAGCTGAATCTTCTTAATGTAGTTGAAGAGGAATAGTTCATGGAAAAAAAAATAAATGTTCTCCATGTTGACGATGAACCTAGCTTTTTATTTTTAACGAAAAAGTATATGAGTATTTTGGGTGGAAATGAGCTGCAAGTTCATCCTCTTTCTGAGTCAATCAAGGTTTTTGAAAGGTTAAAAGAAATAGATTTTGATGTTATAGTGACAGATTATCAAATGCCTGGTATGGATGGCTTAGAACTTCTAAGTAAATTAAGAGAACAGAAGATAGACATCCCAGTTATTATTTTTACTGGTCGCGGCCGAGAAAAAGTAGCAATTAATGCATTAAATCTCGGAGCAAACTATTATATTGAAAAAAGTTTTGATACTGAGAGTCAATTTGGTGAACTCCGCCATGTTATTAAACAGGTCGTCAAACACAGACGCATGGAAAAGGCTTTAATTGAAAGCGAGGAAAGATATCGAATAATCTTTGATGAATCACCAATCAGCCTGTGGGAGGAAGATTTCTCAGCTGTTAAACGCTATTTCGATCAGCTGAAAGCCAAAGGTATTACAGATTTATCCCATTATCTTGATAAACATCCCCATGAAGTAGAAAAAATCACTCAAATGGTCAACATAGTGAACGTAAACTACACTACTTTAAAACTATACAAAGCTAAAAATATAACAGAGTTTTTTAAAGGTTTGAGCGGCTTTTTTGATGAAGAGGCGACAGTCTTATTCCAGGAAGAATTGGTTGCACTTTTTGATGGAAAAACTACATATCAAAATGAATTCCCAGGATATAAACTTACAGGAGAAAAAATTGATTGTATTGTAAAACTATCTGTGGTTTCTGGTTACGAAGAGACTCTAGAAAAAATCATTGTTTCAGTGATTGATATTACAAAGTTAAAGAAAGTTGAGAAGAAACTCAGAAGGCAAAAGGAAGAATTAAGCGAATTTGCCCATTTTATTGCTCATGATTTAAGTAATTGCTTAACTACTATTGAAGGCTATACTCAATTATTGGATATTGAATATGATGAGACTCACATCATCAGCAAACAAATCGATTATATGAAGAGCTTACTTACACGTTCCCTCACATTAGCAGACGCTGGACTAGCTGTGAAAAAGGATCAAGATATAGACTTAAACCTTCTAATTGAAAGAGTTGCTGAATCTAATATTCCAAAGAATATCATATTTAATCATGATAAATTACCAACAATCCTCTGTGATCAAGAAAGGCTCGCTCAAGTCTTTAAAAATTTGTTTGAGAATGCTATAATTCATGGGAAGCCCCATAAAATTATGATAAAGTTGGAGGAGGCTGAGAAATTCTTAAAAATCCTTATCATAAATGATGGTTTTCCCATTCCCGCTGAAATTCAAAAAAGAATCTTTGATTATGGCTTTACAACTCAAAAGGAGAGTATGGGCCTTGGTCTATCAATTGTAAGAAAAATAATTGAAGCCCATGGTTGGTATATTACTGTACAATCAGACAAAGAAAGTACATTCTTTGAGATTTTTATTCCACTTCAAGAATGAATTCTCTTAAACTAACTGCTAAAAATAAAAATGGTGAGGTTGTTTTTTGCGAGATAAATTTTAACTTAGCAAGAATTCGAGTTCTTAGTTTACGTCTTCATTTATTAGAATGAACCTTTAATTATCCATGGTTTTTGATGTTCCTAGGGAGAAATAATAGACTCAGAAAAAAACCTAATTCGTTTGCTAACGACAATGTGGGCAATATTTTTCATTATTTTCGTTATTCTTAATCAAACGAATTTTGAATTCTTTCCCACAGGCGGAACATTGTCTAATAAGAATTGGACTAGTCATATAATTTACTGAACATTTCTTGGAACAGAGCTTTTGGGTCTTTCGTTTTATACGAAAGCTTTTTCCACAATAAAGACATATTCTATTGTATTGGGGATTACATTGACGTTTGGAGTGATAATAATGTATTTTCTTATTCTCACCAGGAGAGTGAACTTCTTTCGTGTAAACCCAGTCAGGTTTTGTTATCCTTTTTCCACATTTATGGCATACGAAGATTTCTTTAATGAGTAAATTATATTCTTCAACCTTTTGAAGATACGTGAGACGATCTTCTAGCCATTGTTGTTGCCCCCTAATCTCTCTATCCTTTGTAGACACTCTAGCCTTATGTTTATACTCATATTGTTTAAAATTAGACATAAATTCTATTCCTATTAATCGTTAATCTTATTAAGATATTTCATGTGTTACAGGTGCCACTAATGTCACTCTTGTAAACAGATATTGTCTATGAATAAGAATAGCATTTAGGCTTATAAATTATATGATAATATTGACATTAACGAGTATTTTAACCTTTCAGGGTCTTGTTTTCGAGTTTCTCTCGGGTTTTAAAGTGAAAAAGATCCTTTCCATCAAGGAAAAACCAATTGAATTAATCATAAGAATGCTTCTACAATTCTTCAAGGTATGGCGAAAACGAATTGGATTTTTTACTTACCAGTGGGCTTATAATATTAGGATTAGCCGTAGGACTCATTATCAGTATTATTGGAGTAAGCGGATCGGTATTTGTAATTCCAATTCTAATGTTAGTTTATTCGACACCTATCTATGCTGCGATTGGTACAAGTCTTTTTATCGATATGATCGGTGCGTCAGTTGTGGCATTATCTTTTTTTCGTAAGAAAACAGTTGATTTAACCGCAAGTTTATTATTAATTATCAGTGCCCTAGTGGGTTCTCAATTAGGAGTTCTCATTGCTGTGAATACTAGTGAAGCTTCCTTAAGCTACTCGGTTTGCATTATTTTTATCAGTATCGGAGCTATAATATTACTTCGAGGTGCCAGAAAGATTAAACATAAAGAAACTATAGTAGAATCACAAAGGTATAATTTTAAATCAGAAAAGCAGAAAAAAATAATTATATTATTGATTGGATTATTTATTGGTTTAATGAGTGGTATATTTGGAGCAGGAGGAGGAATGATGATTATGTTCGTATTATTGATTCTTTTTCAGTATCCTCCACATACTGCTATTGGGACAGCAACTGCAATTATGGCAATCATTGCCTTATCTGGTGTAATAGGATATTCAATTCAGGGTTATATCAACCTTGAATACGGGATTATAGTTAGTCTCGGTGCTATTGTTGGTGGTAGTTTTGGTTCTATATTTATTTCTCACAAATTAAATGAGAATAGTCTAATGATAGCCATGGGATTAGTTTTTATTTTAGTAGGTATTATGACATTAATTCTTATCACAATTTTGTGACTAGAAATGGGTAGTTCTGATTACAATCATATTTTTGGGGAAATTCCGTTATTTTTGAAAAAAAGGAATGAATTGAGGTTAAGTATCAGTTTAATTTGATCTCATAAATACAATAGGGTTAACAAGCCCTTAAACCTAATAACGGATAAAATAAAATACAAAGTAGCACCTTATTCTTTTATGATTGCGTCTTACTAGTAGTTAAAAGATTGTATGTAAAATTGGTTCTTTGTTCTCTTCCCTGGATATTATATTTGTTTTTACACTAGAGGAATATTCGATAAAATGAGGTAGACAAAGAAAATGCGTACTGATCGAATTAAATTAACGACTCCAGAGGCTTTTATGATGGCCTTTAATCGATATAAATTGGATAAAGAGCCAAAAAATAAAACTGATGATGAAGACCAATTTTTAGCATCATAATTTCTTATATTCTTGATATCCAACCCCAATACGTTGACCAATTTTGTAATATCGGTTATCCAAAGCATAGATTATAGGATCTAGTTTTATCATGTCTGTTATTCTTGAGCGGTCTTCATTCTTAACAACAAATTCTTCATTGACATAAGCCTGGGTAACGTCTCCAATAAAGATTTGTCTATGCCGAATCGTGAATTCTCTGATAACTTTACATTCCAGATTTACTGGACATTCCTGAATCATTGGAGCTGTGGCTAATTGTCCAAAAAACACACTGAATAGTTGAGACTTATCGACATCATGCCCAGATACAGTTCCACAATAATCAGTTATTGCGAGAAGTGTAGTAGACGGAAAATTAATACTGAACGTTCCATGTTCAAGAATCCCTATATTTGTATAGTGATCTTGCCCAGAAGATATATAGACAATAGGAGGCTTTATCCCCATTATTCCAACATCGCCTAAGGTTTCAAAATTTGGTTTTCCGTGAACAAGTGCTCCAGCCAAAATTATTGGGATTGGGAATACAAGTGGTACTTTTCCAAATTTCACTTTATTAGATGTATTCATTTTAAATCACTTGACTCAACTTATTATTGAGTAAATGCTTTAATCTGTTCTGTTATCCAAGTTTTTAGAGGTTCTTGAATTGGAACTTTGCTTAACCATTCTATTTCCTCATATCGTGCTGTGACCAGATCATTAATGTTCTGAGGGCGGCAATCTTTTGGACTTTCATGGTATAAGTGCAATGGATAATTATAACTAAATGGAAGTTCCTGAAGTTCCTCTTTTTCCATAATCGAAAGAATGACACCAGCTAAAACTGCTTGGTGCATGAAGATCTTGTAGCGCTTATCTTTTTGATAAAATTCCTCAAATGATGGGTCGCGATATAATTCTTTGAAATATTTCCACCATGATTGAAGTAAACCTTTCTCAGGTCTCACAATCAGAAATCCTGCATTAAAATAAGGGCGAAGAATGTTATGATCAACATGGGTTTTCATTGGAAAGATCATATCTTCGCTCACATTACACTTATGATAGATTAAATCCCAAAATGGGTCAATTGGCTCACTATATATCGATCCAACTAAAGTGTGGTGAACTGGTCGGTAGCCTAGATTTTTCTTTCTATCTAGTAGAAAATGTTTTGGTGCGTTAATTATTAACGTATCAGGAAGGAGCCAAGTAAGGATCTCAACTTTATCTTTTACAAATGACTCTGCTTCAGCTGTAATACGAACATATGTTGTAAAAGGAAATTCCCTCAATTCAGGATTGGTTGAAAACGGAATAATCTTAACATCTAATGATAAGAAACGTTCCTTTATTTTCTGGGGAATTTCATCCTCAGATCTTGGACTAAACACCCATATTGGAGAGTTAGATAAGTTTCCAGCAAACTGACGAATACTTGCAACAAATATCTGGGTTTCAATGTCAAAACTTCTAGAAACAGAAGCAAACCCTAATCTTTCCATCATGATCAAACCACAATTTCGTTCTAAGTCTCAAAAATGACCAGAAAATTCTATAAATGCTTTTCCATAACTTTTTGAATTGAATTATATACTAATTGTGATAAATGCAAACTAAATGAAAGCCTTTTGATTTTTAAAAAGAGGTCCTCCCTTAGCTGATTAATTTTGAGCTTTTTGAAAAACAGATCGATTCAAAAAAAGCATTCTAGCCGAAATCACCCCAATCCAAATCAATGCAAAAAGGATTCCCAATCTTTGGAACAATCCTAATATCAGAAATGGAATTTGACTTTATTAGAAGAATTGGTGAATTACGAATGATTGAATTTGTGAAGATGACTAAGCAAGAATTCGAAAATTATATAGAATCAACAATCAATGAATCTAGTCACGATTATGCCAAATCAAAAGGAGTTGGAATAGAAGAAGCCAAAATGCAGACTGAATTGCAAATCGAAGCACACTTACCTAAAGGTTATGAAACTCCTGATGTATTCATTGGTTTCATTAAGGATACTTCTAGTGATCAAAATCTCGGCCATATTTGGTATATTCATGAGCAGAAGAAGAAATATACTTTTCTTGCTGACATCGAGGTTTTTCTGGAGCATCGTAACAAAGGATTTGGGACACAAACTCTACAAATATTAGAGAAAGAAGTGAAAAATCTTGGTTTCAAAGCTATTCTCTTACATGTCTTTAGACACAATACAGATGCTAAACGATTATATGAACACCTAGGGTATACTGTGATCCAAGAGGTTGATACTGGATTCAATATGGTCAAAAGACTCTAAATGCTTAAGTTTAGTTAAATTTGTAGTTGAAAATGATAGCCATAGTAATCAAAAATTTTGAAAATGCTGGGAAGGAGGGGCAGTATTATACAGCTACCTGTTCACATGTTCATGAATCAGAAGAAAGTGATCTAGCTGCGGAGGAGCGGAGTGCATGGTACAAAAAAATGCGCTTGAAGGGTTTTAGAACAAAAGTAGCATTTTTTGATGAAAAACCAGTCGGTTTCCTGCATATGATCCCAATAGAGTCCTCACATTGGGGACCACTCGGAAAAGATCTGATGGTTATCCTTTGCCAACACGTGGCTGTTAATGTAAGAGGTAAGGGAATAGGGCGTATATTGCTTCAAGCTGCAGAAGAAGAGACTAAAAAAGCAGGGAAGAAAGCGTTAGTAGTTTGTGCTTATTATTATGAGGATTTTTGGTTTATGCCTGGGTTGTTTTATGAAAAACACGGGTTTACCCTCATCGTATGTAAAAAAGTGACAAAAGAAGGAGAAAAAGATTTCTTAGATGAAGAGGCAATTCTTTGGAAAGTTTTCGATGAATCAGCCGAACGGCCGTGTTTTCCAGAACCTAACTATCATTTTCATGCTGTGAAGGGAAAGGTAGTAATTGATCTTTTCATTGATACTTTTTGTAAGCCCATTGAGGCACAACGTGTAAGGGAGGTTGCTTTAGAATTTGGAGACGATGTCATTTTACATGAATATTTCACTGATGATAGACAGATTTTCGAAAAATATCAAATTTCCAGAGCGATTTTCATCAATGGGAAAGAAATAGGTTGGGGATATAACGCCCCGAAGAAAGGCATACGGGAAGCTATTCAGGATGCCATTAAATACCTTTTAAAGGAATAAGACTAGAGGGTAAAATCTTGGAGTTTTCCTCTAGTCTTAGAGGAAGATCTTGTATCTTAAACTTGATGCTTAATTCTTATTAGATCTTTTGTTAAGATGAGAAAACCACTAAGAATTACTACAAGAGAGACATCGAAAAGAGCCAAAAGAACACTATACACTTTATCAAGATCACTGATAAGCCAGGGACTCCAGAAAAGGTTAATAATGACCATTAATAAGAAACCGAAGGCTAATAACCAAGGAGAGATGGAATCCGAGACCCTTCCAAAGCGAAACCAGATATATGAAACCATTAATGCCACTGGAACAAATAAACCATAGTTAAATCCGAATAATGCCAATGGGATATTATCTAATATGAATAAGCCGGCAAAAAACCATCCTTCACTTAATAAAAGGATAAAAAGGGCTGGAAAATAGTTGAACTTTCTGTTTTCTAAGATAAGATGACTAATACCAATCCACACACCAGAAACAAAAAAGACTAGAGGCAATAACCACAGATGGAAAATTATTGGATTTGTTATGTCTGTAAAAGGGAAGTTAAGGACCTTCAGGCAGATTCCTAGAAATGAAATGGCGTACAATAGGAATGAAACACCCCAAACAGATTTATAATTATTAGAGAGTAAATATAAACCAGTTACTGTTAATAAAAGAAATGCACTAAAAGATAAACCTAATTGAATATTTAATTCAGGGGTAAGAAGAGCTTCAGGGCGTGTAAACGCAAATGTAGCCAAGAAAATATATATTAGACCGATCAACGGTACCCAAGGACGAGTACGTCCAAACTCAACAATTTGTTGAAACCAATTCGCGTGATAATTTTCAGTCTTCATATTATCAACTCCTATCCAAGTAAGCTTACATCTTGTTACTTATTTAAATTTTAATATAGCACCAATATAATTTTATGGAGCTGTTTTCAACCTTGAGTAAATAATTTTAAATACCCAAAGTTGCACTCAGCTTCTTTCGAGGTTAAAAAAATTGAGTTTTGATAACAAGATTACGCTTGATTCTAAAGATAGAGACATCATAAGAATCCTACAAAAGAAACCCAAAATTACTCATAAAGCAATTGTAGACGAACTGCTTAAAAAAAAGGTAAAGCTCTCGAGACAATCGATTCAGAAGCGAATCAAAAAATTAGAGAATGAAGGTGTTATTAAGTACGCAGTTTTAGTAAATGACAAGAAGCTTGGGAAAGAAATTACTGCTTTCATCTTAATTGAACTGCAAACATTTGGTGACCTCTTTCATGGACATATAGACGTTCATACAAAGCTTATATCTAGAATGAAGGAACTAGAACTTGTAGAAATTCATTATGTGGCAGGTCAAGAAGATATACTGGTGAAAATGCGCACTAGAACCATTGATACTCTTCGAGTTAATTTAGTAAAGATTTCACAAATGGAAGGCGTTGCGCGTACAAGAACAATGATCTCACTTGCATTCTTTGAACAGAATTTTCCAGAAACAAAGAAAGAGTTTTTGAATGCTCTTAAGATTGTTGTCTCAGAAAGATAAGAAATCTCGAATTTAAATGAATATTATTGTCTTTATTTGAGCGTAACTTCCTACCTGAAGAAGCAAATCCAACTATCAAGGACGAATCATCATAAGAATCTTTCAATCTACGTTCTTATTCTCTACTGGAAGAAGTGACATTTATCTGTCGTTATTCGATCTTAATTTTTTATATAAAGAGTTAGAAAGCGTTATTAAGTCCATAAAGTCTTCTGTTGAGAATCTAAGCATATTTATTTCATAACAGAAGATTTGTAGTTATTTAGGAGAAAATACTTATATTAGTATAAGAGGTAATATTAAAACCTCTGTTCACAATTTAACCCAAGGTTGATAAATCATGTCATTAAAAAAAGATATTTCTGATTTTATTACCCGAAATAGCGGGTATATTGTTATAATAGTTATAATATATATGGTTACTACTCTTATAGTTATAGCTAAACCCCATGGGTTTTCTGTTCCTGAGATAACAACTTCTTATGATTTATTTGGGGTTTCCTTGGTGGGATTTATACTCCTCCTTATCATTGGAGGGTACTTACTTTATCGTTATTTTACTAAAGCTAGACCCCTAGAACAAGCTCCTTTTCAGCTCATATGGGGTTCTTCTTTCCTTGTTTATTCAATAACTATGCTTGGTTTATTATTACAAGCCTGGGGTTTCGGGTTTGCAGATATGACTGATCCATTAATCTTTTTAATATGGCGAACGCCCATGATCCTCTGGGTCGCGGGAATGTGGATTGGTGTAACTAAACTTATGACAGATTGTCCTAAATGTACCTACCTTGCTGCTCTTTTGATTTTTCTAGTAGGAGAAATCTGGTTTTTCATAGGTTTAGTATTGCTTGATGACATTGAATTGACAATGTATGGCTTTTTATATTGGGAATTTGTACCAATGGCCTTTATTTTGGCTCTTCTATGGTATCACTATGGTAAAGGTGCAGGGTTAAATTCACCAAAGGTTATAACAATAGGATTCACGCTCTTTGGGATAGCGTATCTTGCTTGGGCTCCTTGGCACTTTGAAGAACTGAAATATGTCTGGTATGTATGGTTTCACATATATTTAGTTGCACTAGCTATTCTTTTAACCGGATTTTACGCTTTACCAAAGGAGATTCTTGGAGAGTTCCGTGAACCTCAATCGGATTCCACAGAATAGTGCTTAAGTTGAACGAAATTTTGGGGGTCGAAGTTCGTTTCATCTAACTACAAAAAACGTTCATATCAGCCTTCCAAAATTTTGTAAACGCCCTTCTTTCGCTGATGTTTTCAAGGAGCGTCGTTATGTATTTTTGGAGTGCAAAAGCTGCATCTGGTTTCTTTGTGAACATTATCGTGATTTTATCTTCAATAAAATCCCCCTTTATTCCATGTCTTGCTAATGTCTCTAGTTTGTTCGTTGTCCTGTATTTTCCATACTTAAGGTATTTTTTGATTTCCTTTGCTGTGATCTCGATTGAAGACTCATCAGTGCTTGTTATGAGTTTCCCATACCTCCCAATAACCCAAAGAAACTTCAAATTTTCTTTGTTTTGCTTTAATTCTTGTTCTTGCCCACCAGGTGTTTTACAATGCAATGTCAACATACTTTCGAGAGTTGTATGTAGATATTGAAGAGTCTCTATGGATTTCTCTAGTTCAATTTGCGTTTCTGAAAAGGTCTTCAGATTCAATTCTTCTGGAAAAATTATAGTATGAGCATTCACTGGTTGAAACTCGTTGTTTTGGACAGTTTTAATGAATTCTTGATGCATTTCCTCCAATTTTTGTTCCCCTAAGAAAGGCAACGCAAATTTTTCGAAATCATCTTTAGTTCCGCTTTTTTTAGTTCTTTCAGCGATCTTTTTAGTTATGTAAATTATATTTTTAAGGCGTGAACAAGGATAATCAGGACAATACCCACAATTCTCTACTTTGTTGGTTAAAACACATCTTCTAATGGGGCACCTACTCCATAGGGGTGCTTTTTCAGGAACATTAAAACACCCTTCACAATAAGGTTCCTTATAAATCCATCCACCAGTTCGATGGAACTTTTTCCATCCTTCATCCACCAATTTCCGATCTTCATCGGTTTTGAGGTTGACCTTGTAGGCTGGACAGATACCACAATTAAATCCACAAAGAGAGATTTCTTCGTTCAATGCGATTTCCTCTCAATTTCTTGTTCAGGGTTCTATTGATGAGCAATCTATATAATTTAAGATGAATTAAATATTCTCTTTCGAATTCATACATTTTTACAGGAAAATCATTCTAATTCATTATCCTCCTTCTCCTCGCTACCCTGATAATAGTCGTGTCCTAGTAAGGAATATCTCGGTCTTTTGTCTAAAAGAATTTCTTTTAGTTTCTTAGGTGCTGAAATACTTCCATAAACCCTACATGAGTTGACAACTGCATCCAAATCTTCTGGATCAATATCTCTAGCTAAACGTAGATAACCAAGAACTCTAATATCAATTTTTTGGCCTTTTTCTAAACATTCATCGATATCGTCTTTGTTAAGGTATAAAACCATTGCTCTAAACTTTCTTCGTGGAGTGATGGATTCAATCTCATCTTTATAGCGAGATAATTCTTTTCTAATGGATCTACGTATAAATTCGGTTCGATTCGCTGCATAACCTGCTTCTATTAATGCATCAATTCGACCTAATTCTGTTATTGCGATATTTAGAGAAATCTTTTCTAAATAGGGTATTTCTTCATCCTCTACCAAAGTATCACCATATATATTTTTAATATAGATATTGTATATATTAAGTATATATATCTTATCATGTAGGTAAAAATTGTGTTTTTGATTTATTAGTTTCTATACTAAGATAAAATCGAATGTGTTGCCTATTAATCAGTCTGTGGCTTCTTTATGAAAATATAGCTTGATTATATTTGAGACTCTATCTAAAAATTGAAAGATAATTCGAGTAATATGATACATTGAATTTTCCATATATAATCGGAATGCACACATCATTTAGTTTATATATTGAGACTTACGAAAAGAATTTGGTGATTTTATGGAACAGGACGGTTTCAAGGAATATTTGCAGGAGTATTTACAGGAACGAAATATTGCTATTGATATAATACCTGCTGCTATTAATATCGTTAGTGAGTTTGATGATTTTCTTTCTAAATCCAACAAATCAGTTGAGGATGCAACATATAACGATCTTCATGATTTTTCTGCCTATTTAATAGAGAATAAAAAGAATTCTTTCGATAACTATGTTAATCTTCTCCGATATGGCTATTTCAAGAAGAATAACCAATTAATTATTGCTGCAATGGAGAACATTGATGGAAGCGAAGTAATGGTAAATTTCTCAAAACGATTAGTAGAGGAATTCGGTGAAGAAGTAAGAAATGAAATTTTTGAAGATATTGAAGTTCCACCATTAGGTTTTCATCCCAAAAAGAAACCTGAAATTACTAGAAAGGTGATTGAGAGATTTCACGCTAAAGTTGATCATGAAAAGTGCACTGCATTCCTTGCACACGGATTAAGGGACAAATATCCACAATCTTATGAATCAGCAAGAAAAAAATATCTAAAAACAAAAAGCATCGACGAATTCTTGGAAATTCAACGCCAAGATTTTATTAACACTTTAACAAAACACTTCCAAGAAAATTCTCTTTTCTTTACTCAAGAGATTGACGAGGAAGTCCTTCAATATGTCAAGAGTCAACAAGGAATGACTGAAGCGGGGATTCGAGAAGGAAATAAAGTCATTATGATTAAGATCCCTTATATGACAAAGCAATTTCTTAAAGAAACAGATGATAAGAAAAAGAAGTATTGGTATTGTCACTGTCCTTGGGTGAGAGAAGCACTTTTGGAGGAAGATCAACCTGTTGATCCGATATTTTGTAATTGTAGTGCAGGGTATTACAAGAACTTCTGGGAGGCGGTTTTAGATCAATCCGTGAAAGTCGAATTAGTAAAATCAGTGCTTAAAGGGGACTCAGTTTGTAAGTTTGCTTTGCATTTACCACAGGAAGTTGTAGACACTGTAGAGAAGTAAACTCATGTCCAAAGAGAAGATGGTATTTTGGAATTTATTTCTCGTGCAACTCCCTTATATGAGTTTTTACGATTATGCAACAAAACAAACCTAGAAAAAAAAGTACTTGATTGTGGAGCTGGTGGAAGGGAGTCCCCTCTTTACTTGTTTTACAGAAATGGTTATAAAACCTTTGGAATAGATGTTAGTGAACAAGCAATCAAGAACACAAAAGATTTCTGTGATAAGTATAATCTTGACCTAAATATTAAGATAGGTGATATGAGAGATTTAAATTTTGATGATGAAAGTTTTTCCTTTGTTTATTCATATAATACAATCATGCATCTATCGAAAAAAGATATTTCTATTGCAATGAAAGAAATCGAAAGAGTCTTGGTAATAAATGGATTATGCTATGTCAATTTTATGTCGGAAGATTCAGAGATCGGTGAACGAGGTGAAAAAATCGGTGAGGGAGAATATTTATTGCCCATAGGTGAGAATGAAACAGCACTCCATTCTTTTCATACCATTAATGAGGCTGATGCATATTTTAAAAATTTTGAGCTCCTTCATAAAGAAAATAGAGTGATTTATAGATATAATGAAGGAGAAATTCAACTTAAATTGGGTGAAATTAGTTATATTGGAACGAAAATTCAGACTTTATAATAAATCTTAGAGTACAGACTCATAAGTAAATTGCATGCTAAGCCTGTATTTGTCCAAAAGAGTTTAGCTGGTGCTTAACGCCTTTTTGATATCAATAGGTTTTAATAAACCTTAATTTTTCCGAGTAAATCTTTTTATGATGACCACTGAAAGGAGAATACCAAAAATTGAGAGGATAGTGAATCCTGATGCAATATCCGTTTTTGTTTGAGATGATTCTTTTGTAGATGTGGTTCTTTCTGTTTTTCCTGTTCCTGTAGTTGATGAAGTTGTTTTTCCTGTAGTCAGGGGGCCAGAAGTCTCCTCAGATGTAGTTTGTGTTGTCAATTCCTCAATGAATTGATCTAGAACTATTCGAAAATCGGTCGTATAGGCATTTATTTCACTAGAGGTAATCCTGGCATATACTGAGACTGTAATCTCTGGTTCCTGAGCACCTACGAATTCGATGAAAGTGAGTGTTAATTGGTCACCATCAGTCTGAAAGTGCTCATTTTCAGTACCTTCCTGCCAGTTTTGGGCTTGTTTAAAGGGGTCTCCAAGCATCCAAAAAAGGAGAAATTGATTGTCATCCGTGTGAAAGAATAACATCGCTGCTTGAATGGTGAGAGTATCCTCGTTTGTAGAATCACTAAATATTACTAAGACTGCCAATGATTCATTAGTATCAAGTAAAGAAGTTGAACTCAAGTCATAATCTAATTCAATCAATATATTAGGTCCATTCTGAATCACTTGGTGAACTTCAATATATTCTTCATTGGAAGTATTTGCGAAAGCTAGTGTAGGAAAGGTACCAATGGCTAAAATCAATAGGAGTAAGGGAATTAAAAATGTCTTAGACATTTTCATTGTAATTCAACAGCTATATAATTTGTTTGTAAGGGTTAAATAGGGGTTTCGTCACTCCAATAGATCCAACCTGATTCTATAGGTCCTTTGGGTTGTCCCTGAGCATCGTACTCTATATATGTCCATTTGAATCTTTCGTAAGTGAATGAAACTGTTTCTGTTGGATAGTCTCCTGATAATACTCCAAAGTCTTGGACGGACACAATTTTGGCATTTTCAAGTTCAATGTTGTAAAACACATCTTGGGCAGTATTAGTCATGCAGAAATCTAGTTCAACTAAAGGTTTCACACTTCCAGTATAACAAGCTTGGTATAATTTGGGAGATGCCTTATCTACCATCTTAGTGATTCGGAGGGGGGCGTTCTCTACGCTTCCAGCAGTTTGTCCTGTGCCAACATTATAGGGGGTTTGTATATTATGGGAATAAGCGAGTACTTCAATCCATTCTTCATGATCTTGTTCTATAACTTCTCCAGGGATGCCTTCTACATATAGGTACATAATAAAACTACTTGTGGTTGTATTTGCCTTTTGTATATCCTCTGCTGAGGTATTTGCCTGTTGGTTGCCCAGAACTGCCACAAAAAAGGTAGTGGCAGCCCCTAAAAGGAGTACCAAAGGAATTATTATTCTAATAATTTGATTTGTTTTCATTCTATTGTCACCACTTTTCTTCCTGAAAATATGTAATTATAGAGAAAGAATTTTTTAAATCTTCCCGAATTGAATCTTTCCCCTAAAAATCCTTTAATTTCTTTTTAAATAAGTTATGAAAGGGAAAATGAGTGATTGAACGATAGATTATTTTTTTCTACCAATATAATCAATATACCCAATTCTGTGACCATTCTCAATACAAAAACAATCTACAATCCTTTTTTCTTTGCGGAGAATTTCAAAATTGCCAAAATAAGCATCAGGTTCATTATCTTCATAGAAAGAGCATACCATCTCCCCTTCTGTCCATTCATTATCAAGTTTAAATTCATTATTGCCCATTGGCTCCCCTTTATTGTAATCTTCATCATCAATCGATTTAAAATTTATAAAACACAGTCCATCTGTTCTCAAGACTCTTTCAATCTCTTTAATAGCTATTTGAGTGTCATCTTTTGATAAAAATATAATCGAATCTAAAGAATAAACAAAACTCATAGACTCGTCTTCAAACGGAATTTTCCTCATATCTCCTTTTGTAATATTTAAATTTATGTTATTCTCCTTACAAAATAGATGAGATTCCTCTAAAGCTTTATCAGAAATATCAATTCCATTTGTTTCGTAATCGTATTGATAGAAAAGGGCTAATGGAGGAGATTCTCCTCCTGCACCGCAATCAAGAATTACTTTATCTAATGAACTCTCATTGCAATATTTTAAGAATAAATAAAGTGGGGTAGCCCAAATAATTTCATTCAATCTTCATTCTCCTTGAAGTGTCCTCAATAAAGTTCTTCGTTAAAATTGGATCATTTGTCTTTTTCAACCAATCCATAAGTTTCTTATCTAATTTTTGTTTGATAGATTGATATTGGGGATTATTAGCTAAATTTATTACTTCCATTGGATCAGTCATCAGATCATACAACTCTTCGTTTGGTCTAGTGGAGTAATATTCAGGATGTTTGCTAAGCCAAGCTTTTCCTGATGGACTTTCGATCACATCTTCAGGTATTTCGAATAATATGTCAAGAGCTTTAAAATTCTTGATATATTTCCATTTTTTTGTTCTAACTGCTCTGATAGGATTATAGCCAATATCGTGATATGTTAATTCTGCAAAAATGCACTCCTGTTCCTTATATTCTTCATTAAAAAGAAGATTTTTGAAGCTATGTCCTTGTATTTCATCGGGGATCGGAATATCGACAATATCTAAGATTGATGGTAATAAATCTATGTTAGAGATCAATTCAGTCCGTATCATTCCTTGCTTAATCTTTTTTGGCCAGCTGAAAATGAGCGCAGTCCGAATTCCTGTGTCATACAGAGTACATTTCGCTCGTGGAAAAGCTGGTCCATGATCAACGGTAAGAATAACTATTGTATTTTCATAGTAAGAACACGATTTTAAAATGTCAAGGATATGTCCAATTCCTCTATCTACTGTTTTAATCGATGAATATAATTCTGAAATATCCGTTCTCACTTCAGGTGTGTCTGGTAGAAAACTAGGAACCAAAATTTCGTTTTTGAAAGGAACAGAAATATCCTCAGGAAAAATGAAGGGCCTATGGGTATCAAAAAAGCCAATGGCACAATAGAATGGTTGTGGAACCTTCCCCTGATTAGCTCTTGTTAAGAATTCGTTTACTTGGGGAACGACGTTATCTACCCAAGGCATGATGTTACGATCAGAGATATTTTGATAACCGAGTTCTTTTGCATCCTCATGTTCATGCTGTAATCCAATTAAATGCGTTGAGTAGCCGTTTTTGGCAAGAATTTTGGCAATTGTGATCTTTGAATCCAAATTCCAGCCATAGTTTGTTAATCCCATTAATCCGTGTGTGTGTGGCACTTGTCCAGTGAGAATACTACCACGAGAAGGAGAACACTGGGGAGCTATGCAAAAATTATTTGTAAACATTACACCAGTTCGAGCCAATTGATCTAGGTTTGGTGTTTCTATCCCTTTGTCATAAAAAAGATCCCCAGTATCATGAGTGATGATAAATAAGATATTTGGATTAGATTCGGATGGTTGATTCATATTCCTCATCTTATTGGAAATTAATGAGACTTGAGACGAAAATACATCTTCTAGGTTGATAATACTGGTTGTATTATTTTTAACATTAATAATATTTCTTATTATGATTTCTCTTTTAAGTATTCCATGATATTGGTAGCAGGTCTATTTCTCTTTAGTTGATCTGCCATGTACTTCATATAAGGATCGATGTAGGAAAAAAAAGTCTTATAACCCTCACATAAATAATTTAATCCAGAGTTTCTTTCTTCAGTTGAAATAAACCTGTTTTTTGGGCATCCACCATTACATACGAATCTCACTTCACATTGCTGACATTCTTGAGGGAGTAACCTAGATTTTTTCAACCCAAATTCCTTTTGATCTAGTGAATTTACGATTTCTTTAAGTGATTGTGATAATAAATTACCACGAAAGTACTCTGGTGTAACAAAATGATCGCAAGCATAGATATCCCCATTGTACTCTAAAGCTAACGCATTTCCACAGTTTGGTGCGAAAGTACACAAATTTAGGGGTAAATTTAACCAAGCAGCTAAAGCGACCTCAAAAATTTGAATAAAAATCATTCCTACATCATGTCTAACCCATTCATCAAAGACAGTCTGTAAAAAAGTACCATATTGGCTTCCAGTTGTGGAAAAATCTGAAACTCTCCCATCAATATTTCGTTCAACTACAGGAATAAATTGGATAAAATTAACTTGTAATTCGTCTCTTAAATACTTATACACTTCTAATGGGTGATTTACATTCACAGAATGGACACAGGTGAGAATATTGTATTCTACTTCATATTTTTTAAGAATGTCAAGCCCTAATTTCACTTTGTTAAAAGTGGGAGTCCCTTTTCGATCAACTCGATACACATCATGCATTTTCGGAGGACCATCAATGCTAATTCCGATTAAGAAATTGTGTTTCTTGAAAAAACGCCCCCAATCTTCATTGAGTAAAGTTCCATTGGTTTGAAAAGTGTTCTCGACTTTTTTTCCCTCCTTATTGTATTTCTTTTGGTAATGGATCACTTTCTCAAAAAAATCTATGCCCATTAATGCTGGTTCTCCTCCTTGCCACCCAAACGAGACAACAGGTGTTTTTTGTGCTTCAAGATACTGTTTTATGAATTCTTCCAATGTTTTATCATTCATTCGGTAATTGGAATTAGGATAAAGTCTTTTTTTAGACAGATAATAACAATACTGGCAATTTAGATTGCAAATAGAACTATGCGGTTTGATCATGATATGAAAAGAAGAAATATCTGGTCTCATTGTTTTCTATCACTTGAAGCTCTTTTTTGGGATAATTCTTATTGAAGATAAATAGATGACTTTGATAGGATTGAAGATTCTTAACTTGCGGTTGAATAATATTTCAACATAAACCAGTATAGATATGATCCCCATTAGTTTAAAAATTCAAGGGGTGCCTAGAGTGATTTTCTTGGTTTAATACGAATAATGCAAAATTAAATTTAAATTAATTGAAATATTTGGGACCATATGAACAAAATTAGAAGAATACGGAGAGTTTCCAAGAGTAAACCGACAATTGAGGGAGCAGGTGTTCATTTGAAACGTGCATTTGCTCATCGGGAAGTAGTAATACTCGATCCATTCCTCTTATTTGATGATTTTCATTCTGACAATCCAGATGAGTATATTGCAGGATTTCCTAATCATCCCCATCGGGGTATTGAAACTGTTACTTATATGCTTGAAGGAAAAGTAGAACACCAAGATTCTATTGGTAATCAAGGTGTCATTAAGAGTGGAGATATCCAGTGGATGACAGCTGGATCTGGTATCATTCATTCAGAGATGCCAGCACAAGTGGATGGCCTATTATGGGGGTTCCAGCTCTGGGTTAATCTTCCAGCAACTAATAAAATGATGCCACCTCGCTACCAAGATATTCCTGCAGATATGGTTCCTGAAATCATGATTAATAATGGGATTAAAATTAGAATCTTAGCTGGAGAAATCAATGGTATCAAGGGACCTGTTCAAAATATTGTAACTAATCCTGAATACATTGATGTATTCATCCCTGAGAATACAACATTTGAACACAGAGTTAATAAAGATTATACTGTTTTTGCATATTGTTTTGAGGGAAAGGGCTATTTTGAACCAAATAAAGAACAACTAGTTTCCAAAGAACATCTCATAATCTTCAGGGAAGGTGAATTGGTACAAATTACAGCATCAGAAGATGAACATGTGCGATTTCTTTTGGTTTCGGGGAAACCGATTAAAGAACCAGTTGCGTGGTACGGTCCTATTGTTATGAATACACAAGAAGAAATTAAAACCGCTTTTGAAGAATATCATAAAGGGACATTTCTAAGAGCTAAAAGATAGGTTGAAAACTGAATAATCTTTTTTTGAATTGGCTAAACAATGATAAGTAGAAAAATACGATTATAGGATATGAAAGGATAATTAAATTATTCTATATGAATAACAAATTCACAGGTCTTTGATCCTCTAATAATGGATTGCACAAGTTCAACATTCACAGACTTATTTAGAGTAGATTCAAATAATTGTTTATACCAACCAACAGAGCAATGGCAGTATGTATCAGTAAGAAAAGGTTCTTGAGTATGTTTAACTTGCCCACAATAACATATATCATACCCTCCAGTAATTATGTTCTTATCTTCAAGTTTGAGTCTACCTCCCCCAATACCTCTAGCATTTAATTTTTCTATGAATTCCTTAAGTGATGTTGACTCATTCATAGCTTGTTTTGCACGCTTTCTACTGGTTACTCCGCAACATTTTCTCCCACATTGCTCTAATATCGCTTTACTCTTCTCAACACCTACCTCAAGTTCTAATCGTTCAATCGCACCTCGTACCCATGAAGCCTTTTGTTTATAATTAGAAGTTGATGTGTATTGCTCGACGCCATGCATTACTTTAAATAAGATATCCTGATTTGTTTCAGATTCGATTATCTTCGCCAATCTTCCGATTCTACCTGTTTTGGGGATAATTAATTTTCCTTCATTTGAGTCCAAAAATGATCACCAATAATGAAATGATAAAAAAATAAGTCCTTATCAAGGTGATTTGATTTTCCAATGATATCTTGTTGCAAACTCTTCTATAGTCATTGGTTGATAATCAAAGGTCTCTTGAAGTAGCTTTTGGTGCTCATAAACCTGATCTATAATCTCAGCTGTAAATGCAGTATTCATTAGTATTATGAATCTTAACATTTGAGAAATATACGGAAAAATTGGACTTAATAACCCCGTGATAGCTGCTCCAATCCTTATTGGAAAAAGTGGCACCTTTCGAAAGCCAATTTTATTCCCCGTGATATTTGATATTCTTTCTGCAGCTTCTCTAAAGGATATCACATCAGAACCAACCAAACTGAAACGTTTTTCATTTAAATCAAATCGACTTACAGTTTGTGCCGCTATTATACCCAGATCAATCGGGGAAATTGTTGGTAATGCTGGAGGGCCTCCCCCAGGGACAGTCATCTTTCCATTACGAATCATAGCAAAGAAGATTTCCATTGAAGGAGGAGCTCCAAGGATTGTATAATTGAAACTTGATTTTTCTAATGTATCTTCAATTTCTCGTTTGATCTTGCCTTGAAGCATATCTATATCCGCATCTGGTTTTTCATAAACAGAAATATACACAATACGGCTTATCCCTAGTTTTTCTGCTTCTTCAAGAACCATTAACACAGAATCTCTTTCAATGAGCTTTAATTTACGAATTGTTTTTCGATTGAAGGCAGAAATACTGATAATTATTGCTTTTACTCCTTCAAGAGCTTTGATTACTACCTCTTTGGAAATAATATCTCCTTCTACAATTTCAGGTTCATCTCCAAGAATTTCCCTTGCTTTTGCCATATTTCGAGATAGAACTCTTACTTTATGATTATTAGAGGTCAGGGCTTTTACAATATGTCTACCATAGTGCCCTGTGCCTCCCAAGACTAGAATTAATCCATTCTTTGTCATTACAATCAATCCTTAGTAATAACCAAGTATTCAATCTAAATTAATCATTAGGAATGAATTCATCTTGTAACATCTTCAAATTCAATGCTATGTTTTGAATAAACTCTATTAAGTACATAAATGAACTTATAAAATCTTGATTATAAGTTTGTAAGGCAATTGAATAAGAAGTATCTTTTCTGGACTTAATAATTAATAATCCTGATGGATTTTCTGTTTCTGAATCAATAAAAAGGAAATTGGGTCGGATTGATAAGAATTGACCGAGACTATCTAAAATCGGACTGATCATTGGATTTGCGTCTACTGGGATCATTTTTCCAAGAGTTCCTAATTTACTTGCGTTTATTCCTAAATGTTCTGAGCAAATAGTACTTAAAGGAACCTTCAGTTGTTCAGTTTCCTCTTCTAACATAATTAGATATACATTTACTCCTCTTTTTATCGCATTTTGAAGATTAGAAACAACAGGCTCAATGTATTCTGGGATTAAATTACTAAATATCGAAGCTTTTGCAGAATCAATGGTTTCTTTTTCAATTCGCTCAATATCAGAATTCCCTTTAATCATCCATATCTCTTGAGGTATTTTCTCAACAGTTTCAGTGATTTTTACTAAATTCTGGGTTGACCTTTCAACTGCTTTTTCAATTGGATCAATAAGTGCTTTTTGCATATATGATATAAGATCAGATGGATTATTATAAAGAAGACGAAATGTATTAGCACTCCCCTTAATTTCTCCTTTCAATACTAATTTCTTAGAAATAAGGCCCCCAAGTGCCTGATAGATTTTATTACGTCTGATATCTGTTCTTTCTTCGATTTTAGATACTTCGCCCAATCCACCCAGTTGAACTAGAGCTAAGAGAGTTTTACTTTCGTTTTGTGATAACCCAAGCGTTTGAAAATCCTCAATTAATAATTCATCAATACTCATTGTATATAATTTACCCCTTGAGGGGTATCAAAAACCAAAAGCTTATAAATGTTTCCCCTTGAGGGGTAACAAAGATTAATTATTATTAATAATTAAATATTAGAACTAAAAAATGAAATTAATGCTTGTAAGTATGTTTTGGTGAGTTTTATGGCATTTGATATTGAAATGTCTCAAGTTTCCAAGCGATTTGGAGATGTTATTGCAGTAGATAACTTGGATCTCCAAGTGAATAGAGGAGAAATTTTTTGTCTTGTAGGACCTAATGCAGCAGGGAAAACCACTACTATTCGTTTGTTATTAGGAATTTTAAAGTCTGAGAAGGGGTCAGGAGACATTTTAGTTAAGGGATATCGTATTCCTCAAGAGAAGAAGAAGCTCAGACGGATAATGGGATACCTCCCCCAACAGAGGGCACTTTATGATCTTTTGACTACTAAAGAGAATATTAAATTCTTCGCGCAGGCCAAAGGCCTTTCAGGTACAATAGCAGACAAAAACACCTCTCTTATGATTGATAAACTCTCTCTTAATGAACATCAAAATAAGTTAGGTCTTCATTTATCAGGAGGCACACAACAAAGAACTGCTCTGGCGCAAGCAATGGTAAATAGGCCAGAGATTGCGTTTCTTGATGAACCAACAGTTGGTCTTGATCCTGTACTGCGCCGAGAATTTTGGCATTATTTCAAAGAAATAGCTCATGAACAAGGAACCACAATATTAGTCACTACACATTACTTAAATGAAGCAGAGTGGGCTGACAGAGTGGGGGTGATGAGAAATGGATCCCTCCTAGCAGTTGACACACCAGAAAACCTATTGAAGCGAACTGGACAACAAAATATGGAGAATATGTTTTTTGAGTTAATCAAGGGGGATAGGGCATGAGATTTGCTTATTTAATAGCTTTAAGATTGTGGAAACAACTCCTACGGGATAGACGAACATTAGGACTGTTATTATTCGCCCCAATTATTTACATAATAGTTTTTGGTATTGCATTCGGAGGAGAAATCGAACATGAGCCAATAATTGTCATCAATGAGGATACTGATGCTCAAGTAGTGGGAATAGAACTAGTTCCTCCTCCTGAATACATAAAGATGTCATATCAGAATGTATCTTCTCTCGGAGCTAAAATTGTAAATTCACTAAACGATTCGGTCAAAGTGGATATTACCCTCAGTTCTCTTAAGTATACTGATGCTAAGGAACTAGTTAACGAAAAGCAATACCGATGTGCTATTTGGATTCCTCAAAACTTTACACAGAATCTGGCTTCGCGGTCTGGTCAAAATCTTACAATCAAGCTATTTTTAGACAATAGTAATCCTCAAGAAGGAGGGGTAATAATTCAGGCGTTTCAGGAGGCATTTCAAGAGGCTACGGGTGAATTTCAAGAAAATCTCAAATTGGATGTAGAATATGCTTATGGAGAGGATTTGAAAACGCTAGATTTTTTTGCTCCTGCAATGATTATCTTCGGTGTATTTTTCTTCTCTTTCATACTCGTTATGATGAATTTGATAGGGGAAAGAAAAGGGGGAACATTACCATTACTTCTACAGTGTCCTTATGATAAGGGTCAGATTATTATTGGCTATCTTGCCACCTTTTCAGTAGTTAGTATGGTTCAAACGACTGTGATAATAATCGTGGCAAGAGCCATGTTTAATGTATCATTTGGAACTACTTTCGCACATTATATCTCACTTTATATTGGTGCGGTCATCCTTGGATGGACAGGGTTAGTTTTAGCAATTTTTTTGTCTTCTTTTGCTCGTTCCGAATTTCAAGCGATCCAATTTGTTCCGATAGTGATTTTACCAGCATTATTATTGTCAGGAATAATCATTCCAATTAGTCAAATCCCAGAGATTATTCGATGGGTCTGTTATTTACTACCTACGACGTATGGAGTTCATCTGTTGCGACAAATTTCTATCGAAGGATATATTTTAGAGCTCTTCAACATCGATCTAATTGCAATGCTTCTATTCTTTGGATTATTTCTTATTGGCAGCCGATTTACTCTAAAAGAAACTTAAGTTAACATTTCCGAAACTTTGTAAGAAAAGATTGTGAATACCACATTAGTGGTTGATGTATCTTAGGTTTTTATAACAATTCAGACTTTTCGAGCCCGAATAATCATTGTTTTATCTTCTAATGTCTGCTCTGTGATATTACTAAATCCTGCTTTAGATAAACGATTTTTTATCTCCTTTACTAATGTATTAACAGTATAGGTGAAACTAGAAACCTCTAATGACGATTCAAATCTTTGCATCAAATGCTGCAGAGATGATTCCCCTGCTGGTTGTGAATCTGTAATTCCTCTATTCCACCAATCAACAATTACTAAATGACCATTTTTATTCAAAACACCATATAACTTGGATAATATCTCTTCTGAATAGAATCCAGCATCACAATCAAGTATCATATCAAATCCAGTTGGTAATTCATCTTGGAGGATGTTTGCAGCATGATAAATGATACGATCCTCCGCTGTAGTTGTAGCTGCAATCTCTCTCCCAACAATACAAATATTCGGGATGTCAACGACAACAGCGGTTAAATCAGGATTCTGCTCTAGTAGTGCTAATGATATCACCCCCGATCCACCTCCTAGATCCATGAGTCTTTTCACTCCAGACATATCTAGAATTTGAGCTAATGTCTTTCCTAGGGGTTGATGGAGTTCGTACAACATCCTAGTAAATCGCCTTGCGCGTTCTGTATCCTCCTCGATCTGTTTAAACCAATCAGGTGGTTTTTTTCCTTGTGCTTCCCAAACTGATCTGGGATGTGAAATGTGCAATATTAAATCATTTCCTAATAGGTATCGTTCTCGACCCTCCTGTGCCAATTGTGACCATGTTTCATGACTATAAGTTTGAATAAGGGTAGTCTGCGCCACAGAAGACGGAGAATAAATTCCATTTTTCCTTTCCAGAAGATCTAATCCAACTAACAGGTCAAGCCAACATCGACAACGATCTAATGGAATATCAAAAGTCTTAGATATACTTTGAACACTTTGTGGACTTTCGTTTAGTTGTTTGAAGAGATGTAACTCTAATGCTGCGCTTAAAGCTGCAGAGGGAATGTACATTCTAAGAAGATTTTTCACATCCTCAATTGTTACTATCTTCATTTCATACACCAACCGTTTTTCCATGCTTTTAGGTTTCGAAATTATCAATGATGAATCTAACTGCATTCTCGAATAATGTCTACCCTTATTAATAAAACATTCTTCGCATAATAGAAATAACTATTCATAAAATTGAAATGTTCACAACTGAAAACTTTTTAAATTGGAAGAGAATGTTTTGTAAATATAAACAATTAATGGCTGTTTCAAATGGAATTCTTTCCTGCACTTCAACTAAGTCTGTTTGGTGGATGGTTGCTTTTGATATGGATTTGGGTTTTACAACCCACAATTTTGTTGATAATGCCTAAAGAAGTCCGCTCTCGGTTGTTAGATCGCTCTACTTTTACAAAGAATCAAAAAATCTTAACTGGAGTGTCAAAGCTTATCGTTCTAATAGTCCAGATTCTTATAATACTGACTCCATTGGCTATTGGATCCATCGAATTCCTTATTGGAATAAGCTTATTCATATTAGGAATAGTAGGAGAAGTTATAGCCGTCATTAACTTTAAAATGACCCCTTTGGACGAACCAGTAACCCGAGGGTTTTATAAAATTTCACGTAATCCCCAAGAAACAATGCTTACAATAGTGTTCTTTGGTATTTGCTTTGCAGTGGGATCTTGGTTTCTCATTTTCTTTTTTGGTTTTTCGCGAATATTCAATCATTTTCATATTCTTGCACAAGAAGAAGCTTGTTTAAAGGAATATGGGGATGATTATAGAGAATATATGAAAAAAGTGCCCAGATACTTTTTGTTTTTCTAAACTAAAGCTGAATCGCTATGAATAACGCTCAAAACCTATCTACAATGGCTCAATATGAAAATTTTAAACTTAAACATCCAGAAAAAACTATTTTGGTTAATGGCATAGAATGGAAGTATATTATTGGAGGATTAGCTGGTAAAGTTATACTCCTCCTTCCAGGAGGCCCACGACGTCCTGGAATGAGGTTCCAGTTCTTAATGGAATTAGAAGAAAAATATACAGTTATTTCTCCATCTTATCCTCTAATCTGTCGGATGAAATCATTAATAGATGGAATCATAGCTGTCCTTGACAATGAATCAGTAAATAATGTTAATGTGTTTGGAGCATCATTTGGAGGACTTGTAGCGCAATTTTTATTAAAAGAATCTCCTGATAAGATCTCTAAGGTCATTTTGAGTAATACAGGGACAGCTGTTAAAGATAGTAAGATTCCGAAGAGATTAAAACGTTTTCGGAGGGTGATACAATTTACACCTGACAAAGTCGTTAGAACTATCGCAAAAAGGTTGTTTCTTAAAGGGATAGATTTTTCTGAAGAAATTAAACCTTTTTATGAGCAATTTCTATATCAGGCATTCAGTAAAGATGTCGTACTTTGTCATTATGATTGTTTAGTAGATTTTCATACTCACTTTTCGATTGACTCATCTATACTAGAGCACCATAGTAATCAGGTTTTAATTATAAATGCTGAAGACGATACATTCGTTGGAAAAGACACTAGTGCCGCATTACAATCAGTTTTTCCTGGAGCAAAATTTCATAATTTCGAATGTGGTGGCCATATTCTTAGTCTCACAAAGCACGATGAATATTTTCAGCTTATCATTAATTTTCTGAACCAGTAGACCTAGAAAATATTAAGAAATTCCATTTTATTTCTTAGTTTAGTAGCAATAGCTTATATAGAAATCCACCCAAGACCCTGTCAGCTTTATCATTCTGATAGAATATAATATGCTCTACTGTAAAGAGACGAGAAAAATGATCCATCAATTCCAAATTCTTAAGAAGAGACAATCAGTCTCAATGACCCTCATAACAATTTTCATTATCACAATTTGCGCAAACATGCCAGCTTTGATTTTTTCTACCCCATCATTTAGTAGTACACCTTCTGAGATCTTCTCTAGTAATTTTTTTGGAAATCCTCCTCCTAGTAGCTATTCAAAACCACAATATGATCAGTATCAATTTCTAGATCCCCTACTTCGTTCCTACCTCGATACTAATGAAATTCCTGAGGACGTTCGATCGTACAAGAATAGAATTTATTTTCTTATGGGGGCTACACCTGAAGTTGATTTTAATACCCTTAGTGAGCACATGACAGTCGTCCAAGCAGCTAAACTCAACGGTGGTTACATCATACAAGGATATGTTACAAGTCCTAAAGCATTGCGACGTGTATATTCGAGACCTGATGTTGGGGTTGTAATTGCCGATAGAAAAACAGAATTTAAGAAAAATGAACCCGAGATAATCGATAAACAATTCTCTACACAAAAAATAATGGGGGCTGATCGAGTCAATAATGTTACAGGAAAAGGTGAATTTAGTTATCCAATAGACGGTACAGGTATCACAATCGGTATTGTTGACTCAGGAACCGATTTTGGCGTTACTGATCTTAGTACAGCCTATGCGGTCGATTCTTCGGGCTATCCAACAAGTTTTGATGGTGAGGGGGTTGGAATAGCTATTACAAATGTATCTGTTTCTCGGACTGAAGAAATTTTACCCCTGAATAACTATAGCTACTCGATTTGGGTCGGAGACATAGCATCGTTTTTAAATTCGAGTTTAATTTTTGATTCTGAGGATATTTATATTGGAAATGCAAGCACTGGGGTTCCAAGCTTATCTGGTACTTTCAAGGTTGGAATAGCTTCAGCTATAGCATCTGGTATGCCATATTTGCTTCAATTCTTCCTCTTCATCCTTAGTGACACAACTACTTCCTCTGTATATGATACTCTCTATATCGATTGGGAAACATCCTGGAATTTAACTGCAAAATGGAATGAATTATCAGCTGGACCAATAGCAGATTGGGATTTTACTAATAACCTTGATGATCCCCATCGATGGGGAGATGGAACTGAGGTATTAGCTACTGATTTTGATAAGGATGGTATTAATGATTTCAGTTTAGGTTGCTTGGCGAATACATATGATATTTTCGACATCATGACTGGAGGATTAGTGAGGGGAATTAATGATACTGGGGTTGGATTTGCTTTTATAAATGACTATGACGGTCATGGCACTAGTACAGCCGCTTCAGCAGCAGGTCGAGGAATCATTGATTATGATGTGTACGGAAATGGAACGATGTATAAGCTTCCAGGCATAGCTCCTGCAGCTGAAGTAATGGCGATCCGCAACATCGTTCCTTGGGGTTGGCTCTGGGGAACAGGGTGGGATCCAATAGTTAGTCAAGAACCAAACCTAAATTTCCTTAACTGGACATATACTGGGAATCACAAAGCTGACATTCTAAGTAATTCTTGGGGGTGGATAGGTTTCGAGACGTTTGATTTTGTGTGGGGATATGATTGGAATAGTTGGTTTATTGATTACCTCTCCAGTTGGAACAGCACATTGATTCTCATGGCTGCTGGAAACGATGGACCAGGATATGGGACTGGATTTTCACCAAGTAGTGCTGGAGCATTGACGGTTGGGGCTAGTACTAGTTTTCATATCTTTGAAGATGTTTATGATAATAACAGCTATTGGGAACAAGGTACAGATCAGATTGTCAGTTTTTCAAGTGGTGGGCCCATGCCCTCTGGTGTTCCAAAACCAAACATAGTTGCTATAGGCGCAGGGACATTTACTGTAGACGCATTGGATTATGGACAAGGAGATGGGTCAAATGCGGTTGGTATCTTTAGTGGTACAAGCCTAGCTTGCCCGTTAGCGGCTGGAGTTGCCGCATTGATGTTTCAAGCTGGTTTGGACTGTGGTGTTTTACCCCATACAGATACTCCAGGGATTGTAAAAGCTATAATGGAATCAACTGCAATTGACCTCGGTTATGATCCTTTTCGGCAAGGTGCAGGACGTGTTGACGCATGGCGAGCTGTCAATGCAATATATGAAAACGCAACAGACGGAATAGACCCACTACTTATTGCATACAGCACATCCTCTTTTGATCGGGTAGCAACAAAAGATGATCGTTCTTCAGGGTGGTTGGGTTACTATATGGGCTTATATAATGGGACTGATTATGGTTTTACTCCAAAACAGGATTTATTAAACCGTAGGCAATCCCATCCATCAGAATTTGGAAAAAGTGTTGGTGATGACAGTTTATTTACGGGGAGCCTGTTCCCAGGTGAATCACAGACAACTCAAATGACTGTTGAGGTTATCAATAGTTTAACTACTGCGGATGAAGGTGTAGCTTATGAACTTGTCCTCTGGAATGAATCGTCTAGTATCTTACATTCAACTTCAGCGAATACCACCTGGCCTCTTGCAGACAATTTTGATGAGTCATTTATGAACCAGTGGAATAATAGTGATTACGCTGTAATATATCTCACTTATCCAAAGAGTGCTTTTGAAAATGTTTATTTAAATGCCAATGATAGCAATTATGTCTTTCTACATGATTGGAATGATCTAAATAACAATAATAGAATTGATTTCACCTCTCCCCTGACTTCTGGGGAGGTACGTAGAGTTACAAGTGACACTACAAGCGGCAATAACCATCAGCTTCATGTTGGAAAACCAGGTGACGCTTTTTACAAGACTGGTTCAGGAAGTAGAGGACCAACTATCTATTACCGTGATGTGGGGGCCGAAAATGAGCTTTGGCCGTCTCTTGATGTATTGGTCACTATCCGTCTCTACCAGAAGATCCCATGGCAACAAACCCCAATTGATATTACTTATAATGCGTTGACTACTTGGAATGTCACAATCACAATCGGAACCTCAACAACTCCAGGGGTGTATGGTGGGTTTATTGAATGGACTAAAGGAGGAGTAGTTGCTGCCCTCACCCCTGTATCTGTCAGAGTTGATGGTAAAGCGCCTCCTGATCTGTCTTTGACATGGGGTGGTACTGATAGTCATCCTTATGATAATGGGGTTACTTATGGTGCGGTGAATTGGTATGGGCAAACCCCAATAAGTGGTGATTGGCGATTCTACTATGTTGACATCGATTATTTCCTTAACAATGGATCAGATGACTTTACCACTTGGGTTATGACAAATGTGACTTGGACAGATCCCGAAACTGTGATTGATGTTTATGTTTTTATGAGTGGTTATGGCAGCATGAATTACTTTGGTCCGTATAGTGCAACACAATCTGAATCAGAGAATTTCGATTTGACAGGTCGAACTGATGGTACACCAACTTGGTCCTGTCAGAATGTACTATTTACTGATTTCACATGGGATATCAGCGGTTGGTGGGGTTGGAACACCACAGGAATGAATGATTTAGAGTGGCAACACGATAATTCCACTGGATCCTGTGGGCACCTCGGGTATCTTGGCATCGCCTTACATACCATAGAATATGGATCAATGGCGGCTTATGAGAACTTTAGTATTACAGTAACTAGTGTTAGTAACAGCACTTTGACCAGTTACCGCGCGTCTGGACTTCAAACTATTGATGATAGCTGGGATCCGTCTTTAATAGGCGGATATCCTCCATCTCCATATCAAAACATAAGTCATAATGCAATAGACGGACTTATGTCTAACGCGCCTACTGCTATGGTTCGTTCAATTGATAACGATGATGCACCCGTTTATAGTGGAAGTTTGTGGAGTGGACCTCACGCTAACTTTAGTGGTACATTTGATGTTTGGTCGTTATCTGGCTTCTCAACAATCTCAATCCGTGACACAGAAATCAGAATCGAGTTAACAGATTCAATTACTCTTGAAGGTCTTTTTACAGCTACTAATGCTACACCAGGTGATATGCCTGTAAGACCTACTCCTTCTGATTTAGATTATACGTACACATGGCGAGGGATAATAGCTGGCCAGAGAATTAAAATGGAGTTAACGGTTCCTGATCCTCCAGGGGTTCCAGGAGATCCTCCTCATGACTTGGAGCTTGTATTGATTACTCCTAGTGGAAAAATTTATACTAGTACAGAAGAGGGTAGTGAAGAGCTCATTTCAATAAAAGCTCCAGAAGATGGTAACTACATAATCGGAGTTGATTACTGGGGTATCGATGCCTCACCTTACCATGTGTGGGGAGACTGGGCTGGTGGGCTTCCATTTATTGTTACTGCTAAGGCATCATTAGTAGCCTCACAACGCTCAACTGGAATGAGTAGTGTAATCGATAGCCATGTTCTAGACCAAAACGCTGCATTCGATATCGTTGTCAAAGGATATACTGGAACATCACTTGATTGGCTACCTCTTGTGCAGTACACAGTGACAGATGTAACTATCACTAATTTATTTCCCCCAAATGTTGAAGTAACATATCCAAATGGAGGGGAAACAGTGGGTGCGGATCCAATCAACATCACGTGGACGGCAAATGATCCAAACATCGAAGATACTCTTTTCTTCTCTGTAGAGGTTAGTAATGACTCAGGTCAACACTGGGCGATAGTTACTACCCGCACTAAAGACACACAAGTCGAATGGGATCCTTTGAGTTCTCATTATGGTTTGAATCCTAGTGATCAATACCTCATACGTGTTAATGCTACGGATAAGATATTTGAAACCAGTGATACATCTGATGCAATATTCACTTTTGAATATCAACCACAAAAGGGATTACCAGTCGAATTCATCATTCTTGCCTTGACGGGTATCGTAATTGTTGGTGTTACCGCTGCTATCATATACTGGGTTCGCAAGCGTAGTTAACGGATGATAACGCAAAATGGGAGTAATATACTCCCCACTATCTCCTTCTAATGACTTATTATTTGATGAAGGGGGAAATATTCTGATTTCAGAAACTTTATTAGAATCTGTTACTATTAAATACTTGGGAAGTTTAGAGAGTTGGGTTATCAATTTGATAAATATGATGAAGAAGAATTAAGAACTAAGAAGAAGGATAAGAAATGGAAGAAAAGGAAAAAAAAGGACTTATTCTGGTATCTGAGTATTACAAGAGCCTTAGATAAAGATACTGGGGGTGGTTCATTACTGTAATCTCTTTATAATTTTTTTTTCACAAGAAAAGATCGGGCCTGAGTTCGTATCATCGATGTTAATTCGGACTAAATACTTGATGAAGGGGATTAAATGATTAAGATCTTTGATTCTTCACATTTTCCAAGTAAAATGGCTTTAACTGTAATAGAAAACCTGCAAAACATTGTTGATAATGAGAAAATTAATATTTTAGATATTGGGTGTGGAGATGGACGTGATGTTCTTTATTTAGCTCAAAATTTGAGAAATAGGCGAATAGTTGCCATTGATCCTTCTCAAGAGAAAATTCAGAAAGCACGAGTAACTCTATCAGGAGAAAATGATATTGAATTACAGTCTATTGGTTTCAAAGAATTAAGTGAAAATGAGCAATTCGATGTCATTCTTATCTCGAATGTTTATCATTTTTTCAATAAAACCGAACGAGAACTCTTTAGAGAAAAAGTTAAGAGACTCCTTAAATTACAAGGGTGGTTTTTCCTTAGTACTCTTTCCAGCAATGATAAACAATATTATGGAGTAGGAATGCCAGTCCCCAACGATCCCAATTCTTTTAATGGTATAACTTATCTTCACTTTGCTAGTAAAGCTGAAATCATGAAAGAATTTAGTTTTCTAAAAGTAATAGACTTGCAAGAATACTATCAGAAGAATTATCCAGCTGATACAGAATATCATACTATGTGGATGTTAGTATGTAGATGTTGTTAGGATGTAAACTCATTCTCCACTATACAAATGGAAAACAAATGGTTGATCCAAACTATCGATGAAGATATTGTTCACGTGGGTTAGATAGCTAGAACATTTTTTGCCGATTTCCCCTCTTTTATATAATCCAATGTAAGTTTTATACACAATTATTGTATTATAAAAATTCTGATTTAATACTTATTTTTGTAAGATAGGTTCATTTTTAAAGAGTAATGGCTAAATGGAGTGTTTTATATGGAGAAAACCATGCAGAATTCCGAAATGATGGAACAATTTGAGTCAAAGAACCACAATCTCACCTGGGTATTATTAATAAGTATACCAATTGGGTTATTCTTTAATTTCATCAATCTCTATTTGTCAATCACCATGGGATTTGTCTCTATTGGAATAGGGGCAATATTTGCCTTATTACTGGGGAAAATTATCTTAAACCAGAAGGGTTTAGATAACAAATCAAACTTGACGCTAGTATTAGTTTCTTTTGGCGCCTCAATTGCCGCAGAGGCCAGTACCGCGCTATTATTTCTGATCTGGTTTGCCCAAAATCACGACGCATCAATTGGATTTGATGTTCCTTCTTGGTTACTCCCTTCACAAGAAATAATTAACAGTCGTGACATTCTAAATCCTGCATGGTTGACTCCTTTAATGGTTCATTGGTTTTTAATGCTCATACCTGGTATTATGGGTATTTTGTTTGCCTTAAAGATAAGAAATAATTTTATTCACGATGATGACGAATTTCCCTTTCCTAGTCAGATCCAACAGGCTGAAACAATTAATGTGATGACTGAAAAAGCCGAAAAATTACCTATCTTCTTGAAAGCTGGATTAATTGGTTTTCTATTTAGTGCTATAACGACTTTTGCTGGATTTAGTTATTTAGATGTTTCTCAACCTGAAAATGGTTGGATTTTTGGGATCTCATTAGGTATTGTAGGGATTAGTTTATTTTCAGCTGGTTTTTTGATTGATCGTCCAATAATTTCTTTGTCCGCAGCGATTGGTTCAATCTTATTCTATGGTCCTATATTTGGTCCAATTTTCTTAGCTGATATTTCGGAAAAAACAGATTTCTATTCCTTCTTTGTGAATGGATTTCAAGATATCTATCTGTCTTTTGTCATTGGATTTATCCTTGGAGCTATTCTAATAGGAGGAATAGTACATAAAGTTGGAAAATCAATATTAAAGCGTTTTGGAATCAACTTCAAGCAAAATAATTCAAACAATAAGGAACAAAATCCCTCCGAGTCAAGTGTTAATAATGAAGAATCCCAACAGAATCTAACAGAAGAAAAGGTTTCGCTTAAAAAACAGATAACAGCAACTTTACGAACAAGAAAAGCTTGGAATTTCATTTTTTTATATTCAGTGCTATTTTTCCTGTGTGTTGGATTTGTTTATTATCTTAAATTATTAGGAGACAATTTTATCCTCACATTCATAATTGTTTTTTGGATAATGGGATTAGGCACAATATTTTTGATTTATTTAGCTGTTTCAACTTCAGCAAAGAGTTCTACTATTTTTTCCCCCCCTTTTATCTTTGATTTACTCCCAACATATTTGGGGACATCAGGAAAGACCTATGTTCCATACTTAGCAATGCCAGTAGCAGAAATACGTGAGGGTATTCAAATTGTTAATTATTCGAAATTAGCTCTGATGACTAATACTGATAATAAAGCAATGTTCGTTTCATTCATTGTGGGTTACTTAAGTGCTGTGATTACTACTCCCTTCTTCGCTCTCTTATTGTGGTTCAGTCTCGGTATTGGGACACCTGATTTTCCTGCTCCTGCTTTTCCTTTTAATGCTGCAATTATCACGGCGTTTGCTGCCCGAAACATTGAAGCAGTACTTAATTTCGTGGAAATGATTATTGGGGGATTTCTCGGGTCATTGATCGGGCCAAATATTGGTATTGGTCTTCTCTTTGGTTTCTTTTTCCCTCCACACATGGGAATTTCGCTCTCGATAGGTGGAATAGTAAGAATATTTACCAATAAGCGATTTGGGAAAGAAAAGGTTAAGGATGTAGGTATTACCATCGTTACAGGATTGAGTGTAGGCGCAAGTATTGTTCTAATACCATTAGTTCTGATTGCTTTCCTTTAAAAACTATTTTTTCCTTTAAGGTAAGTTGTTTTCTTTAACTTTTTCAGGTTATATTGTTAACTCTGGATTTGAAATTGTTTTTTGATTCCTTTTAACAAAGCTACAGAATGATCAAGATTTTTTGTTTCTACTGCCAATTGTACTATTACGTGATTAAAAGGTAAATCAGGAGAAAAACGATCTACATTTATATCAATAATATTTGCTTCTAAGTCTGAAATAATCTCTAACAGGGTTTCAAGTTTACCTGGCTTATCTTCCATTAACACTCTCAGTTCTCTATAGCGGCCCGATTTTATTAATCCTTGAGTAATAAGTTTACTTAAGATAGTTGTATCTACATTCCCTCCACTAACAACTAACACAACTTTTTCTCCCTTTTTAGCAATATTTTGGTATAATAAGGCTGCTAAAGCTACTGCTCCCGCTCCTTCTACTACTGATTTACACCGTTCTAGAAGGAGAAGCATTGCTTGAGCTATTTCCTCTTCTTCAACTATGACAATTCCATCTAATAGTGATTTTATTATCGAGAAAGTGAACTTACTAGGACTTTTAATGGCAATTCCATCTGCAATTGTATTACCTTTCTCGGTATGAATTAAAGTTCCTTTTTGGAAGGATCGATAAGCTGCATCCATTTTCTTGGCTTGAACCCCAATAATACGACACTCTGGTTTTTTTGCTTTGATAGCTGTAGAAATACCTGAGATTAACCCCCCTCCTCCAATTGGGCATACTACTAAATCTACCTCGGGAAGATCTTCTAATATTTCCAAACCAATGGTTCCCTGACCTGCAGCTACATCTACATCGTCAAATGCATGAATTAATGTTAAATTATCTTTCTCTTTGATTTCCTTTGCTTTTGTGAAGGCTTCTTCAAAACTATCACCCCATAGAATAACTTGCCCCCCATATCCCTTTGTCGCCTCAACTTTTGAAATTGGGGCCCCCTTGGGCATAACGATGGTCGAGGGAGTTCCAAATATTGTTGCTGCCAGCGCTACGCCCTGTGCATGATTACCTGTGCTAACTGCAACGATACCTCTCTTTCTCTCGTCTCTTTCTAAGTTAGCGATCTTGTTATAAGCTCCCCGGACTTTAAACGATCCTGCCTTTTGTAAATTTTCATGCTTGATATAAACCTCACAACCAGTCATTTTAGAGAATGTGGTGGACGGATTAAGTGGAGTTCGTTTTACTTTTCCTTCAAGTGTTTTCTGGGCTTCAACAATATCATCTAGAGTTAATTTGATCAAATCAATCACCAGTTTTTTTTATAATCTTGAATTCAAATTATTGAAATAATACTTAAGTTCGTTTTTATCTTCGTAAGATCTTCCAAGACATTTATTAACTTGTAGGATTTGAATATTCTGAGAAAGATGTGGCGAATACGACCTGACAGAGTCTCTGTTTGGAAAAACCCCGAAGTTGTCAATAGACTTAACCGCTATTATCAGCTAATTCATGAAGAGAAAATTGCACGTTACCTCTTAACAAAGGCATTACCAATAGATATTGATTTAGAAACTGATTTACCAGTGCTTTGGCGTGAACATGATAGATTAGCATCAGAATTCAATATCTTCCTAAGTGAATACGATGAAGGAGCTAATTCGAGCGTTGTCCCAGAGTCAGTGAACCCATCTTTTCTTGATTTAAAGACTAAAATTGCTGATGAAATGCTTAAGGAATGTTGTTTTTGTGAACGACGATGTCAAAAAAATCGAGAAGCAGGAGAACTTGGTGTTTGTAAAGTTGGTAAAGAAGCAATTATCAGTTCTGCTTTTTTACATACGGGAGAGGAAACTGTGCTTGTGCCCTCTGGGACGATCTTTTTTTCAGGATGCACCTTTAAATGTGTCTTCTGCCAAAATCATTCTATAAGTCAAGAATGGAGGGATCGTGAAAGTGGGGAAATTCGTGATGGTGTCAAACGAACCCCTCAACAAATTGCTCTTATTGCTGGAGCATTATCAAGGGAAGGTGCTCGAAATATAAATTGGGTTGGTGGAGATCCCACCTCCAACCTTCATGTAATTCTCCATGTTCTTCAATACTTCGAAACAAATATTTGTCAGCTCTGGAATTCAAATATGTATCTAAGTATTGAGGGAATGAAATTATTATTGGAAGTTATGGATTTCTGGTTACCGGATCTAAAATACGCCAATGATGATTTTGCCAAACGAATGTCGAAAATCCCGAATTATTGGGCAGTAATCACTCGCAACATAAAAATGGCTCATGATAAAGGTTCTGGGGAAATGATAGTTCGGCATCTAGTAATGCCTGGTCGGATAGAAGCAGATAGCTACCCTATCCTTGAATGGTGTAATAACAATGTTCCCAAGGCCTTGGTTAATGTCATGGGTCAGTACAGGCCGATGCATAAGGTTCGCAAGAATCCTGATAAGTATAAAGACATCAACCGAGGCATTACATATGAAGAATTGACATTGGCTCGAAATAAAGCAGATAAACTTGGGATCCTCTGGAAACCTGTTTCTTAAAACTAGACTTTGGTTCTACAGAATTTATAATAAAGGAATTATTGATATGCAGGAAAGAAAACTTCTCTTATTCATTATGGATGGCGTGGGCGATCGCCCAATACCAGAATTAGGTAATAAAACACCTTTGGAGGCCGCTAAAACACCCACAATGGACAGGTTGGCCCAGATGGGTATAACTGGTCATTTACATACGATTGGTAGAGGTATCACTCCGGGCAGTGATACTGCTCACCTTGCACTCTTCGGGTACGATCCTTATGAAGTATATACTGGAAGAGGGCCCTTTGAAGCTGCTGGAACTGATGTACCAGTGAGACCAGGCGATATCGCTTTTCGAACAAATATGGCTACAATTGAGGATGGAATAATACTTGATCGTCGTGCTGGTCGAATTTCTGAGGGTACCCAAGAAATTGAACAAGCACTTCAGAATATAACAATAGATGATATAGAAACAATATTTAAAGTTGGAATAGACCATCGTGCGGCTCTAGTTTTAAGAGGTCCTGGCCTTTCGCATCATGTGACTGGTAATGATCCGAAAATTGAAAATAAAAAACCAAAACCCATTATTCCCACGAGTTCTGAAGCAGAGAAAACAGCTCGGATATTAAAACGGTTTATTCAAGAAGCTTCGGAGATAATGGAATCTCTCGAGATAAATAAAAAGAGAATCAGTAAAAATAAGCTGCCTGCAAACTATTTATTAGTCAGAGGCGCAGGTATAGCCCCTCACTTAGAAAGCTTTCAAACTAAATTTGGTCTTAGTTCTGAATGTGTTGCTGGTGGTGGATTGTATAAAGGAGTTGCCTCTATTTGTGGTATGAGAATTAATAATGATCATAGAGGTACGGGAGGAGTTCCAACCGACCTTAATTCTAAAGTTAATGCAGTCATGGACTCGTTTAAAAGAGCTCAATTTGTGGTTTTACATGTAAAGGGGACAGATAATTTCGGCCATGACAACAAACCCATTCAAAAAATGGAATTCATTGATGAGATAGACATTGCAATTGAACGTTTTTTTGAGATACTGTCAGATACGATCATTTGCATCACAGGTGATCATAGCACTCCTTGTGTAATGCGAGACCATTCATCTGATCCAGTACCAGTTCTAATAGCTGGTGAGGGTGTTCGTTCGGATCAAGTAACTGAATTCGGTGAGCGGCCAACCATGAGAGGAGGATTAGGTCATTTAATAGGCCAACAAATAATTCCTCTAATGCTAGGTATTGCTGGAAGAGTTCATAAATTTGGAGCATAAATCAAAGAAGCTTTCTATTGAAAGTTTGACCTTCAGTTAATGTCTTAGTTTTTATGATGCCATTTTTGGGTACTAGTCAGATTATGCAATCTTTTCATCAAGATAGATTCTCTAGTAATGTTTAGGTAGTTTAATAAACTATCAATGAGATAGATAACAGAGGATATTGAAAATCAAATGGATTCTACACTAATTGAAAAAGAATTGTAATTATAATTGCTTAAAAAGATGTGGATAATTCTATGGTGTTCACAAATCTATTTTTAGAGCTTATTTATGCATTGAATACAATTCTTCCTTTATTATTCTTCTCTATCGTCTTATTCTATCTCATTGATAGTAAAGATCTTCGTACACAGAAAAATAAAGCACTATTAGGCATGTATGGAGGTATAACTGGTTATTCTTTTTCTTATTTTCTTTATATTTCTTTTCTAAATCAGGAGGGTGTTGAGGTGTTGAACTCAATTGTTAGTATATTAACAATTGCTTCAATTAGCACATTCCTGGTTTTTCTGTGTATTTTTGTTGTCGTTGATACTAATTATCCTTATCATACCTTAACAACAAAAGTAATTATAGGAGTTTGTTTATTTTTCGGCTTTTTTACCATAGTAAGATATTTAATGTTTGATATGGGAAGTATGATTTTTGACTCCCTATATCAGTTATTTTTATCCGATATATGGTTTTTTTCTTTTCTTCTGTTAGCTGAACTATTAATTGGCTTTACAGTCATAGTTTTCTTTGCTAAGCCATTAACTGACATATTCTTTCCAAAAACCATGTCAACTTTAATCAGACGCCAGTATTTAAAATACTTCGGACTTGGAGGATTGTTAGGTGGGATTAGTGAGTTAATTAAGGTCACTGGGTCGACTGTGGAGATCTTAATTATAGCAGGTATTACTTATACCGTTGGCCTGACCATTACTATCTTAGTTATCTTTAGAACACGTGAACATATAAGAGATATTGCATGGAAAATTATCGAAGTACAAATGGAGGAATTAAAAGAATTGGATGTTCTAAAGAGTCAATTTATTGATTTTGTTTCTCACGAAATACGTACACCACTATCCATAATGTGGGGAAATATAGAATTATTGCAACAAGGTGAAACTGGTCGAAATTTAACTAAACAACAGCGGAAGAAAATATATGACTCCATAAATAGAAATTATCATCGAATCGAAAAGCTCCTCGATGCAAGTTTTGATTTATCTCGTATAAGAAGAAATTTATTCGAACTCAATAAAAAGCAATCTAATTTGGAAGAAATAGTAGAGAATTTTGTAAATGATATAACAAAATATGTAGAAAAGAACAATTTAAAGATTACATTTATGAAAGAGGGTAATGAAGCACCTGACCAAGTTATGGTTGATGCGGATCGAATTGATCAGGTACTTCGAAATTTAATAGAAAATTCAGTAAAATTTTCAAATGATGGAGAAATTATTGTTACGTTAAGAAACAAACCACATGAATATATTGTCTCAGTTAAAGATGAAGGAATAGGGATACATCCAGATAAATTTGATCAGCTTTTCAGTCTGTTTGAACCACAAGGAAATACAAAGATTCATGGCCAAGGTCTTGGATTAGGTCTATATATTTCGAAGTCAATTATAGAATTACATCAGGGAATGATATGGGTGAAATCAGAAGGAGAGGGGAAGGGTAGTACATTTTATTTCTCAATTCCAAAATAGATATTAGTTTTTAATAAAAGAAAATATCCAATAAAATTTTTCAAAAGAAGATTAATTTGATAAAGACCTGAGAGAATATCTATTCTTAAGCCCCGTGGTGTAGACACATTGTGGTTATCATCCACAATTAGGCAATGTGGACTAGCATAAGAGGCTTTGACCCTCTCGACCTCGGTTCAAATCCGGGCGGGGCTGCTTCTTTCTTCTCTTTCTCACTTAAATATAAAAACTTAAAAATTCAAAACAAGCCCCGTGGTGTAGCGGTTATCACTTCGGACTCTGAATCCGATAACCCCAGTTCGATTCTGGGCGGGGCTGTCATTTCTTTTTTATTCTCTTGTCAAGAAATGTGTCATGTTGTTTTTACTTTTTGAGATCTCTTAATCTTGGCCCAAGGATCCCGTAAAGTTATCGTGCGATTAAAAACTAGTTGTTCGGGTGTTGTATCCACTGAATCGACACAAAAATATCCTAAACGTTCGAATTGATACGTCATCCCTGGTTTTGCGGTCTGAAGACTCGGTTCCACATAACATGATACCTTCTCTAATGATTTGGGATTTAAACTTTTTGAAAAGTCTGCATCTTCCAGAGGATTCTCTTTAATGAAAAGTCTGTCGTACAGACGTGCTTTTGCCTTAATTGCATGTTCAGCTGAGACCCAATGGAGAGTAGCTTTTACTTTTCGCCCGTCTGGAGCAAATCCTCCTTTGGTTTCAGGATCAAATGTTGCATGCAATTCTATTATCTCCCCCGATTTTTCATCTTTAATTACATTAATACATTTTATATAATATGCATATCGAAGTCGAACCTCTCTTCCAGGCGCAAGTCGATAGAATTTCTTTGGAGGTTCTTCAAGAAAATCGCCATGTTCAATGTATAGTACTCGTGAAAATGGTATTTTCCGTGAACCTCTATCTGGATTTTTGGGATGATTAGGGGCATCTAGTTCTTCAACCTTATCCTCTGGATAATTCTGAATCACAATCTTTAAGGGATGCAGTACAGCCATTACACGATCGCATTTTTTATCCATTTCTTCACGGACGCAGGCTTCTAAAAGGCCTACATCTATGTAATTCTCTCTTTTTGATATTCCGACTTTAGCTAAAAAATTTCTGATTGCTTCTGGAGGAAAACCACGTCTACGTAAACCCGCAAGTGTGGGCATTCGAGGATCATCCCATCCTGATACTTGCCTATTTTCAACTAATTCTAATAAACGTCGTTTACTCATAACCGTAAATGTTAAGTTTAGTCGTGAAAATTCAATTTGTTCTGGACAGTATTTAAGCATGTTTAAAGAAAGGAGTTGGTCCCTATACCAATTATATAGAGGTCTATGTGTTTCAAATTCTAATGAGCAGATTGAATGAGTAATTCCTTCGATGGCGTCTGATTGACCATGAGTATAATCATAACTGGGATATATGACCCACTTGTCCCCTGTTCTATAATGCGGTTCCCTCTTTATTCGGTACATTATTGGGTCACGCATTAACATATTAGGAGATTTCATGTCTATTTTTGCCCTCAATACGCGGGAACCATCCTTAAACTCCCCCTTACGCATCTTTTCAAATAGATCAAGATTTTCTTTTACTGATCGGTTACGATATGGACTTTCTTTCCCTGGCTCATCTGATGTTCCCCTTTGAGCTTTAATTTCTTCTACACTTAAATCACAAACATAAGCCTTTCCAGTTTTAATTAATTCTATAGCAAATTGATATAATTGTTCAAAATAATCCGATGCAAAATAGAGTCTATCTTCCCAATCGAACCCGAGCCACTGAATATCTTTTTTAATTGCCTCTACATATTCCATGCTTTCTTTAGCAGGATCCGTGTCATCAAACCGTAAATTGCATAATCCATTGAATTCACTTGCAATACTAAAATTGAGATGAATTGATTTCGCATGACCAATGTGTAACCAACCATTGGGTTCAGGAGGGAATCGAGTATGGACTCGGCCATTATTTTTATTGTTTTTAACATCTTCTGAAATCATTTTTCGAATAAAATCTTTAGAAGATGTAGCTTCGTCAGAATTGGCTGATCTCATAATTTTATCACATAAATAGGATATTTATTTTTGGATTTCCGAGAGGAATATTTCTAAGCGAAGATTATGTTTATTATTTTTATAGAGCTCCCATATCATTTGGCATATTTTATCTATATTTTGATCTGGAACAGATTAACATGTGAAATTATAGCTAATTGAGAAGTAGAAAGTGAAACATTAATCTAGAATTCATAAAGGTTTTCATATTGAGCGAATCTTGGCCCTTTATTAGAGAAGAAATAGAAGAATGGTTGAATAAAGCAAAGAAGATGGAAATTATCACAGCAAAGGATTCAATATCAATGAAGAAAAATCTTATCATCTATTTTGTGTTTTGAAGCACAATTTATTGGAGGATTGTATTTGAAAACCAATGAGAATGTTATAGTTATATTCGGTGGATCTAGTGGAATAGGAGAAGCTCTTACCATTGGATTAGCAGAACATGGTCATATAGTTGTTCCTGTTAGCCATACTCGTGTGAAAGTTGATAATGTGTGTCAAAAATTAGATGAACAACATTTTAGCTACTAAAGAGGATCCAGATTTTTCAGCTCTAGGATTATAATTCTAAATATGTCTAATATATTAATAACCAATTTCAATTAAAATCATGTAAAAAGCTTCATGAATTAACATACATTCTACAAGACTTCCTTACGTGGTGCTTAAGATGGTAAAAAATAAACAGATGAAACCTTATCATGAATGGATTTCCAATATAACACCCGAACAGGTTTTTGAAGATACAATATCTTTCAATGATATTAAAATTGTTAATGATAATATCTATTGGTCTGAATTGCGTCCTGCAGAGAATGGTAGAGTCGCCCTCGTTTGTCAAAACGATAAGGGGGGTGTTTTTGATGTCTTACCTACAGATGCAAATGTCCGAACTCGTGTTCATGAATATGGTGGCATGTGTTGGGAGGTAGGTGAAAGGAATGTCTTCTATGTTAATTTCAATGATCAGCGTCTCTATCAAAAAAAAATTGGAATAAACGAATCACCAGTCCCATTAACCCCCGAGAAAAATGAGGATGGCTCTTTAGGGAAATATGCAGCCCCAGTTTTAACCCCAGATGAGAATGTGCTTATCTTTGTTTATGAGAAAGAATTCGTAGAAAAAGAGAATGAAAACTATATTGCTTACCTTGATATTACTAAAAATGTTATTCAAGAGCCTACAGTTATAGTGGAAGGAAAAGACTTCTATTTTGATCCTATAATCTCTCCAGATGGGAGGCAAATTGCTTGGATACAATTTAATCATCCTAATATGCCATGGAACTCCACAGAACTCGTACTGGCTGATTTTAAGGACAAGTCTATTGTACCAGGGTCTGAGAAAATTATTATAGGGGGAAATGGGATTTCTGTCGGTGCAATTCGATTCAACCGTAGCGGGAGTGTCTTCTTTGTCATGGACGAAGAGGGTCAACCAGAAGAAAGCCCGAAAAATTGGTGGAATCTCTACCAGTATGATGATGGTGAAATAAGAGCGATCACACAGGAACTTGCAGAGTTTGGATTACCAATGTGGGTTTTTCGATTCATGAGCTGGGATTTTTTGCCTAGTAGTGGACGAATTGTAGCAAATTATGAAAAGAAAGGGCAAAGCTTTCTTGCCTTAATCGACCCTATAACAAGGGTTTTAGAAACACTCCAGTCACCTTTTGATGACTATTATGGAATTCAGGCTTATTCGGAACATGAAATTGTATTTTTTGGTAATAGTTTCAATAAACCTTCTACTCTTGTTAAGCTTGATCTTCAATCAATGACTTATGACATTATTAAATCATGTTTCACAAATCCTCTTTCAGAACAGGACATCTCTATACCTCAACATCTTGAATATCCAACTTCCGATGGAAAGAGAGCCTATGGTCTATTATATTTGCCAAAAAATAAGAATTATATTGCCCCTGAAGGAGACAAACCACCATTAATCGTTATGGTTCATGGAGGGCCTACCGCAAGAGCAAAGAGAGGGTATACATTAACAAAGCAGTTTTGGACTAATCAAGGATATGCTATCATTGATCTTGATTATCGAGGAAGTACATCTTATGGAAGACAGTATAGAGACGCATTAAAAGGAACATGGGGTGTCATCGATGCTCAAGACATTAAAGATGCCGTTGATTACCTACTGCAACAAGGAATTGTTACTCAAAAAGTAGCTATCACAGGAGGAAGCGCAGGAGGATATGCAGTACAACGTGTATTAACATTATTCCCAGATACATTTCAAGTAGGAGCGAGTTATTATGGAATTGGGAATTTAATCACTCTAACTAAACTAATTCATAAATTTGAATCAAGATACATTGATTGGTTAATGGGAAAACCTCTGTCCGATCCTGAGGGTGAACAAATCTACAAAGAACGTTCACCAATTAATCACTTAGATAGATTAAAATCACCGATGATTTTATTTCAAGGTAAAGATGATAAAGTTGTCGTACCTGAAGTATCTCGTGAGGTGGCAGAGATTCTTAAAGAAAAAGGAATCCTTAATGAGTACATTGAATATGAAGGAGAGGCTCATGGTTTTAGGAAAAAGGAAAATAATATTGATGCATTGACAAGAGAAGCAGCCTTTTTTCACCAGGTTCTTTTTCAAAATACTTGAAAGACCAATAGCTGGAAGTTCTTTAGTAAGAGGTATAAAAAAATGGATTTGATGGTTGATGAGTGATCTAATTTCTCATGGTTTTAATAATTCTAAAAAGGGATACGGTTATTTCAGTTAAAATAACTTTTTGCCTTTTTGATAGCTTTTTCAGCGTCTTTCACTATTCTTTCAATTATATCTGACACTCTTTCAATCCTATTTATCAGACCGATCGATTGGCCTAGAAGAACAGCTCCATCCTCTACATTCCCCTGATAAGCCAAGTCATATGCCCTTGCAGCTGATGCAAGTTCTTCAGTGGCCATTCTTGATTCTTTAACCAATTTTTCTTCTCGATTAGCGACCAAATCGTGATGAAGACTATATTTATTCTTCCAGAGACGAATAGGCCCTAATATTCCTGTAACCAGTATGGTGTCTTGAGCTTTAGCAGGTGGAATAACGCTTTTATATGTATCATGAAATTCACATTCTCTGGAAGCAATAAATCGGGATCCCATCGCTATTGCACCTGCCCCAAGTGATAGAGCAGCAGCTAATCCCTCACCTGAAGCAAATCCACCACAAGCAATTCGTGGTATGTCTGGAAATTGTTGCTGTACTTGCTGAAGAAGCACCAAGGTACTCACTTTTTCATATGATTGGTGTCCACCCCCCTCATTACCTGTAACTACTAATCCGTCTACTCCAGCAGCCACACATTTTTCAGCTAACCATAAGGCTGGTGCAACATGAAAATGCTGAATCTGAGAATTCTTTTTCAACTCCTGAAAAGATCTAGAACTTGGAAGTGGTTTTGCTGATCCTGCGCTTGTTAAAGCATATACACACTGCTCTCTAATTCTTTGATTCTCTAGAATAAATTTAGGGATTTCTGAGCATAAAGCAGATGCAAAGGGTTCTAATCTAGAAGTTCGAACATTAAATCCAAATGGCTTGTCTGTATGATCAACAATATATAGCATATTCTTTTTCATTTCATCAACAGGATTTCTGTCTTCGTCTAGGAGGCCAATTTGAGAGAGTACGCCTAATCCCCCCGCTTCAGAAACAGCAATAGTTAACTCAGTGGTATGGAAAGGAGCCATTGGTGCTGCAATAATAGGATGTTTAATCCCCAACATTTTAGTAATATTGGTTTTAATTGGCATAAATTTTCCCCATAACACTTATTTTTTCACTTTCTCGTAGCACTATCTTTACTACTAAAGATCAATCCAAACTCTTTAGTGTTGGGATTCCATGATTTTTCAAATAATGGAAAATTCTTCATTTGGTAAATTTTTTAAACATCGAGAAAGAGAAGTCCAAACCCGACACTTTATTTGAAAGGAGATTATAATAAATATGCTAAAATTCTTTAACAAAAGACAAAAAAAATCAAATTTTATGATTTTAGTAATGTTCTCATTAATTTTATCTGGTTTATCTGCAATTCAAACACTAGGTGCATATGAGATTGGTGAAGATCTAGACCAAACGCAGGGGGAAGAGAACTACGGCTATTGGTTTGATGACACAGCAATTCGCTGGCAAGAGTTCAGACCACTTTATTCTACTTTAACTCGCCTAGATCTAAATGTTGATAAGAATGGTAATCCTGGAAATATCCTCGTCAATATTACTGATGGCCTCAAAAGTCTTTGGAATACTACTGTTTTAGAAGCAGATATTGCCAGTGGAGCCATATGGGTGAATATCTCACTGGAATCAGCTCTTCCCTTGATCCCAGAGCAGTCATATTACATCTACGTAAGGAGTGATATAGATTCCACTTCACCAAGTAATCGCTATGTTTGGGATGGACATCTTAACTCTAATTATACACGAGGTATTAGTAGTATTACTTCAGCTCCAGATTTTGATTTCACATTTGTAACATGGAGTCTCTCAAATGACAGAGAAATCTATTTAGATCAAATCCAGAATTCACATACATATGGGTTTTTGTTTGACGCTAACGGATTCCGCTGGCAAGAATTCAAACCATTATATTCAACTTTGACACGTTTAGATCTCTATATTGTTAAAAATGGGAATCCAGGGAATTTATTAGTTAACATTTCAGATGGAGAAAGGACTTTGTGGCACACTACTGTGTTGGAAGCAGATATTGTACTTCCTTGGGGTTGGTTAAATATATCAATAAATCCTGCACTCCCTCTGATTCCAGAACGATCCTATTTTATTTATGTAAATAGTGATACTAATAGTACCACAACGGATAAATATTTCTGGGACGGTAGCACTAATTCAAATTATTATCGTGGGACAAATAGCGTAGCAGCTGGTTGGCCAACGTTCGATTTTGCATTTAGAACATGGAGTATTCCCAGTGATCCAGCTACCTACCTTGATCAAGCACAGGAAGATGTGAATTATGGGTTTGTTTTTAGTGATTCATGGAATGCATGGCAAGAATTTAAACCAGTATTTTCAACATTAACTCAACTTGATCTTAATATCCAGAGGACAGGTGACCCTGGGGATGTTCTAGTCAATATCACAGATGGTCAAGCTACCATCTGGAATACCACTATCTTAGAAGCAGAGATTCCCGCGCCTGGAGGTTGGGTAAGTATTTCTTTCCCATCAACCCTTCCCTTAATTCCAGGTAATTCATATTACATTTATGTCCGTAGTGTGGATCCTCACGTTCCAGGAACACATTATTATGCTTGGATGGGTCATATAACTTCCAGTTATACCTTTGGTGACACCAATGTCCAATCAGGTTGGCCGACCTATGATTATGCTTTTCGGGTATGGACTCAATCAAGTGATATTAGTTTATTCTTAGATCAAGTACAAGAAGAAGAGGATTATGGATATTGGTTTGATGACACAGTTATTCGATGGCAAGAGTTTAAACCCTTTTATCCTACTCTAACTCAGATAGATCTCAACATCCAAAAATCGGGAAATCCTGGAAACATGTTAGTAAATATTACCGATGGTCAAAAAACTATATGGCAGACTCTTCTATCAGAAGCTGATATTACTGGCGGATGGGTAATTATTCCAACAAATTTAACAATCCCTTTGATTCCAGATCAGTCCTATTATATTTACGTAGGGAGTGATACAGATTCCGCATCTGCAAGTAATCGCTATTTTTGGGATGGACATCTTAACTCTAATTATACACGAGGTATTAGTAGTATTACTTCAGCTCCAGATTTTGATTTCACATTTAGAACAGTAAGTTTGGTCTGTGATAGAAGTGTATATCTAGATCAGGCACAAGATGGATTAAACTACGGTTATTGGTTTGAGGAGACAGTTATTCAGTGGCAAGAATTTGTTCCCTTGTATGCTAATCTTACTCAAATTGATCTCTATCTGCAGAAAAATGGAAATCCTGGGAATGTGCTGGTTAACATCACTGATGGCCAAAATACCCTATGGCAAACCACTGTGTTAGAAGCAGATAGTGTCACAGGTTGGGTTCCTATTTTAGTACCTTCATCGCTCTCCCTGATTCCAGGTCAATCCTATTTCATCTATGTTTGGAGTGATAGCCCATCTCCCAATGTCGATAATCGATATTTTTGGCGTGGATATTCAGGATCTAATTATTATCGTGGTGTTAGCAGTTCGCCACTTCTAGATTTCGACTTTGAATTCCGAACTTGGGGCCAATTTTTTGACCCAATTTCACCAGAAATTGTCATCATCAGTCCAACCAATAGTTCTTATGCAGAAAGTAACATCTGGTTAAATTTCTCAATTAATGAACCTACATCATGGATTGGGTACTCTCTTGATGGATCTGCTAATGGGACTATCATAGAGAACACTTTGTTAGGGTCATTATCAGAAGGTTCACATAGGGTTGTTCTCTATGCAACTGATCTTGTGGGTAATACTGGTGAATCTAGCACTGTTTGGTTCACAGTGGACACTCTTGCTCCAAGTATAATCTTAACCAATCCGACCAATAGTACAACATATAACATGACTGACATATGGCTTAATTTCACAATCGACGAACCCACTTCCTGGATCGGGTACTCTCTCGATAGATCCATTAATGTGACTATCACAGGGAACACTTTGTTAGAGTCATTATCAGAAGGTTCACATAGGATTGTTCTCTATGCCAGCGATCTTATGGGTAATACTGGTAAATCTATTGTTATTTGGTTCACAGTTGAGATACCTGAGCCTGAATCCAGCGGACCTACAACTACAATTCCACCTACAACTACGAAACCTACTACGACAGAGCCAGAATCCACCTCAACAACGACTAGTGAACAGCCTAATGTATCACCAGGGTTTTCTTATTTAATAGTAGGTTCAACCATGTTATTAATTCTTGTTTTTTTGCGAAGAAGACGTTAAATGAGCTAAAATAACATCCTTTCCCTATTGAAAGGGTGTTTTCCTCCTTTTTTTCATTTCTAAAGTAGAAGTTTTACCTTTTATAGAACTATTTTAAATTTTGGCACTGTAATAAATCATATCAAGGATAGAATTTAGTTTTGATAGACATGAAATTTAACATTTCATGTGAGAATTGATTAAGATTATGAACCTATTATCAAAAAATCACTATTGTAGGTGTTTTTAAGATGAGTGATTATATAAAACCATTAACAGAGTCTACAATGACTGATTTTCAGAGTTTATTTGTCAATGATAAATGGGAAGCATATCAATGTACCTGCTTTATACGTGAAGATATTGATTGGGAAAACATTAATGTAGAAGATTCAAAACAATGGCGTAGTGATTTTATCAAGACATGTTCTGATGGTTACATCTATTATTACAATGATCAACCCGTTGGATGGTGTCAATGTGTTGAACCCAAATGTTCTAATGCATTAACATCCATAATAAAACCAAAAGAGTCTGATAATGTCAAAATAATTTCATGTTATTTCATTAAACAAGGATTTCGTCAAAGAGGATTGATAAAATCAATATTACCCCTTGTGATAGAACAGTGTCAGGCACATGGAATTGAGACTCTTTATGCAATTCCAACTCTAGACGAAAAGTTAGACGATCCTGAAGTGATTCCTCATACGGGATTTAAGTCGATTTATGATAAATACGACTTCTCGGTCATTGGAAAGACCGAGATGTCGTATATCATGAAGAAGAGTTTGTAGAAGAATATTTCCAATTAAAATGACTGGTTCTAATGTAAGAGGTATAAATCTATTTTTTCTAATAATTTACTAAGTGAGATTTTTATGCTGTCATATTGTGGGCTTAAAAGAACACTAAATATGAAATAATGGAATTGGATTAGCAATGATTGATGATTTAGACACTGAATTGGATAATATTGATGTTGAAGCTATCCTCATTATTGGGGAGAGTACTTCTGGTAATCCTTCCCTTGCTTATGTCTGTGGTTGTAACATTCCACGGGGAGGAGTATATATTAAGAAAACAGGTCAGGAAGCCGTACTGATAGTAGGTGATCTCGATGTTGGGAGTGCGAAAAAAGGACTAGTAAAAAATATCACGCCTTATTCTCAATATAATTATCCTCAGTTAATTAAAGAACATGGAGTTGAGGAAGCTCGTATTAGAGTATTTACAAAAGTACTCAAAGAATTGGGCGCTCAAAAAAGAATCATTCTAAGTGGAATGGTAGAAGCAGGTCAAGCTATCGATGTTTCACGTCGTTTAGAGCAACACGGATACGAAGTACTCGCGGAACCTGAATTTTTAGAACGAGTTCGTCGAACGAAGAGTTCTCATGAACTAGATTTAATTGCGGGAGTAGCTGAGAGAACTGAAACAGTTGTGTGTAAAACCCTTGAAATGCTTAGGAATTGTTCTGTTTCTGGGGACACAGTTCAATCTGGAAATACCTCATTAACAGTTGTAGATGTCAAAGCTTTCATTAATCGAAATCTTGCTGAAGAAAATCTTGTAGCAGTGTCTGATACAATCTTTGCCCCAGGGCCCGATGGAGCAGATCCCCATAATCATGGAACAGCTGAAAGGAAAATCAAAACTGGAGTTCCAATAGTTTTTGATATTTTTCCACAGGATGTCTCAACTGGATATTGTTTTGATACTACTCGAACTTTTGTCATTGGAAACGCTTCTGAAGAAGTTAAAACTATGTTTGAAGATGTTGCTGTGGCTCAACAAACTGCTCTTGACCAAATCACTGCAGGTGCTGATGGTCAGGTGATTTCCAGGAGTGTTTGTGAAACTCTTCAAGCAAGGAATCATAAAACTCTCCTATATTACATGGAGCATCCTGGCATGGCTATGGAAGAAGGGTTCATTCATGGTCTAGGACACGGAGTTGGATTAACCATTGGTGAAATGCCCTATTTGAGTTTGATGAGAAAATGTGTATTAACGGAAGGAGATGTTGTTACTGTTGAACCAGGTGTCTATTACCCCGGTAAATGGGGGATTCGTATTGAGGATACCGTTACAGTGCGAAAGACAGGCCTTAGAAACTTTTCTACTTTAGAGAAAACGTTAGAGTTAAAATAATAAATAGAATTTCACTTTGAAGCTCATAATGAGGAATAAACAATGAGTGTTGAAACAAAACAAGATATTTTTGAAAGATATGTAATAAGTATAACTGCACTCATTTGTACTGGCGCACTGGTCTTCTTAGCGCTCATGGGGCCTTTAGGACTAGAGCTGATTGAACATAGGACATCACAATCAGCAATTTATCAAACCCAAGGGCAAGATCTAATTAATTTGCTACTTTTAGCGCCACTTTGTTTCATTGGGGGAATACTTCATCTCCAAAAAAAAGGGAGTTCAAAATACTTTTTGATACTAGTAGGAGTGTACATTTTTCTATATACAGGATTAGCATATGGTATTGGACAGGAGTGGACAATGTATCCTGGGAATGTTGAAACATTCTTTTGGGTCTTTTTAGTACTCATAATTGGTGGCCTCATCCTCTTGATTGGTAGTCTGTCAATGTTTACTGAAGATGATGCGCCTGACTTTAATGTCAAAAACCTTAGGATATATATCATATTAATGGTCATTTTTCTTCTGATATTCTCTTTGATGTGGTTTCAAGAAATCATTGAAGTAGTTTTGACGGGAGACACATCTACTGGTTCTTATCAGGAATCTCCCAATGTATTTTGGGTGATACGTTACTTTGATTTAGGAATTACGCTTCCTCTCGGATTTATTGGATTATATCTATTAGGGACGAGACCTAAGCAAGCTTACCCAATCATGTTAGCTTTTTATGGGTTTTTCGTTACTTTGTCTTCAGCTGTTGTAGCAATGGCTATAGTAATGGTACTGAGCGGAGATCCAATGGTTCAGCCTGAAGGGCTTATTATCTTTCCCATTTTGGCAATTTTGGCTTGGTTTGGACTTTTCTATCTTATCAAACCAAAACTTCCATGGTTCAATAAATCATAAACCATGCAACCTTCAAGAGTTTAACTTTGGAAGTATGGCTAACCTTAATGATACTATAATGCTATGAAAGAGAAGAAGATTTTTACTCACATAAAGAACGAATATTCTTTTTTGAAAATGAAAACAACTATCGATCCAGAAGAACAAGAAGGAAAGCTATAAGAGTATATTAAAGCAGTCCTTCAATCTTTAGAGACTTAATCAAGGAAAAATCACTTATAATTAATATAATTTAATATTCTGATAATTATTACCTATTGAAAATAAACTTGAGAAACAAACCTATTTGGTTTGGTTTGATGAGTAGAGCTGGAGTCTGTTTGCGATAATTGCGATAAGAGTCACCAAACCGTTCTAGGAGTTCTTTCTCCTCAACAAAGTTGATATGAAAAAGCATACCAACCACTACTAGAATGAAGGAAAAAATAGAATATACCGAGAATTTCATACAACAACTTCCGAATGCTGTGAGAATGACACCAAAGTATGTTGGATGACGTAATACAGAGTATATTTGGTGGTTTTGCAATTCAGACTCTTCAGGATAGTATAAATAAACCACTGCCATGTAATCAATACCAAAAGTGAAAAAGGCCCGCAGTATTGTAAGAACCCCTAGCATGAGAAAGATAAGACCAAGTACAATCCGTATGATAAGTTCATACGCAGACCAACCTGGAACCACAGTTAAAAGAGAAGAATATAGCACGGATGTTGTCGGATTTAGAGGTTGCCAAAGTAGGAGCACTTCAGTTGGAATGTAATTGTGTATTGCTGTCGTAATTATAAGTGGAATTCCAAAGATTCCAAGTGTGAAACCTCTTTGATAGGCGTACTCTCGTGATTGTTCAAGTAATGTGTTCCTCTTACTCCAAACCTTAGAAACTAAAAATAATCCAATACTTATTTGAATAAGTGGCCCGATAAAAGGTAAAAATGGTTCAAGAAGATAAAGAAGATCACTTTCTGGGAAAAAACTTGGTGAAATATATAGTAAGATTGTAAATGAAGAACCCAAAATCAATAAAATGATAAATAGAGCAGGTATTAATAAAATACGTCTACCCTGGTACGTTGGAAGTTTTTCATTCCATTTTTCTATTCCTTTGAGTTTCATGAGAACACCAGGTTTTTCTAGCGCAATTTACTGTCATTAACTATATTAAAAGAATAAATACTATGAGAACAAAATGTTTAATTTAACTGGTTATATGAATATTCTAATTCGTATTTTTGTGGTGACAATCATGAAATTACTAATTCTAGGTGGAGCTGGGGATATGGGTAGTTACATTGTCAAAGATGCTGTTAAATTTGGTACAATATGGACTAAAATAGCTATTGCTGATATTAATGAAAAAAAGGCCAAGAGAATAATGTCTCAGCTGAATGATTCACGCTTAGAGTTTATTAAGGTTGATGCTACCAATCATGACGAAATGGTTAATTTAATGAAGCACTATGAAATCGCATGTTCTGCAATTGGCCCTTTTTATTTTTTCGGCCCAAAAATCGCTCGTGCAGCAATTGAAGCTAAGATTCCGCTTGTAGATATTTGTGATGATCCTGATCCAACCCAAGAAGTCCTTGAAATGGATGCTGCTGCTAAGGAGGCCAATGTTCCTATTTTTCTTGGATATGGTTGGACTCCTGGTTTGTCTAACCTCATGGCGTTAAAGGCATATAACAAACTAGATCGTGGTCCTGTAAAACTGAATATAGCATGGGCGGGAGGGGCTGCAGATTCCGAGGGATTTGCAGTTATCCTCCACGTTTATTATGCTGTAACTGGGAGTTTCCCATCCTATCAAGATGGAAAATTTATAGACGCGCCTGCTGGGAAAGGAAATATCAAAATAGATTTTCCACTACCTCTAAAAACAGTGAGTGTCTTTGATTGTGGTCATCCAGAACCAGTTACAATTCCCAGATTTTTACCTAATGTTACAGAGTGCACACTCAAGGGGGGATTAACACCTGATTGGAATAATAAGTTTTTAGAGTCGTTTAAGCAACTCCATCTGATCCAAGGTAAATCTCGCCAAAAATTTTGGGCAAGAGTTATTCATGCGACAGAGAAGCTCTTTGCGACTGGGGGAGTTGCTGCGTCTTCAGTACGTGTAGATATTCATGGAACCTATAAGGATAGTCCAGTCCATTGGGTTTATTGTACACCAAGTATCACCATGGGCAAACTTACAGGTTACCCTGCAGCTATTGCAGCCCACCTTTATGCAGAAGGAAAAATAACTGGAACTGGAGTTCTCCCCCCAGAAGCTCTACCTGCTGGTGCCCCTGATCTATTTTTCGAAGACCTGAAAAAACGTAATATTGAAATGATTTTTGATGAAAATAAGCCATTAAAACATTTCGGTCTACCAGAACTATATTCTCCAGGATTCTTCGCTAAATACGGGTTTACAATCCTAATTCTATCATTTCTTCTTCTTATTCTGTGTGGAGCTTACTGGCTTGTACTTTTACTAATATAGAGAGAAAAAATCTATTATTACCCGTGTATGATAGAAGATAGATAGAAGAACGAAGATAATATTTGAATATACCTGACATTGGTCGTAAATTTCTTTTTTCCCGATAAACACGTGTTTCCATCATGTTTACAAACAGGGGAAAAATTCCTTATTGAAAAAAGTAAAAGAAAGATGATAGCCAAAGATATTAAGAATGTCTTTAAGGGGATCAAGAATCGTTAAACTAACTGCAATAGAGTACACTTAAGGAATAGAGGAGGAAGTTGTTAAATTCTTTTTATTGTAACGGAAAAAGATCATTAATAACCCAATAACGAGTCCGATAAGCAATAAAATATTAGGTACTAAGAATGGTTGTTGTATTGATGCCATTGATTCAGGTAATCTCCACCCTGATGAATCTAATAAGATGTAGGAAGGTTGAAAATCATAATATTTCAGACTAATGTAACTAAAAGTAGAAAGACTTGTAACACGAAAGGCGATAGAACTTGCTTGATTACGGGAAAGCTCAACCTGTTCACGTTCATAGACTATTGTGGAAAAAATTGTTCCAATAACGATCAAAATAGTGATCTCAATTAATGGATTATAATAAAAGGAATATGGATGAAAAACTGGCGTAATTAAACTGAAAGCTCCTACCTTGATGAGATTAATTGCCACGATCATAGGAGATATCTGTCTAAGGGATTGTTTAGGCATAAAAAACCAGAAAAGGGCAATTTCACAGAGTATTAGAACCATAAATTCAGGAAGAAAAATAGCTGGAGTTTGATTCGGAAAAATAATTTCAATCACCACCTATTCTTCAGTATATTTTTCATAAAAGATAATTTGAGTAGATAATCACACAATGAGGGGTGTTTGTTAACACCTAGGTTGTTTGAATAATCAATAAATCTGATAAAATTCTTAAAAGGGAAGCATGGTATTACCGATTCAATCTGGATTCTCTGATAACGTTGAATCTACAGTTATGATACCTTCTAGCCAAACATCTTTTCTTTTGTAACTGTAGCTATTCTTTGTTTTAGGACATAACGTAATGCGAAGAATTGGCCTAATGTTGCTGCAACAAATCCAAAGCCCAAAGACAAGAGATAGTGAGTAAATGATAGGTTGAATACTCCTTGCGGTTGTTGCATAAGTTGTTGAAGAATGTCCATATACCAAACTGATATGAAGAATCCAATGAAATATCCTACACTTGCCAATAGTGAGTAAATTATGACTTCAAGTAATCCCCAAAGGTAAATATTCTGATTCTGGGTACCTACTGATCGCATTATGGTGAGATCATCCTTACGTTCTGCAATACTAATAGACATAATCGCATAGATAATCATCCCAGCAATAATTAATACTAGGAATAGTATAACAAATAGAATTGAACTCATTGTCATATGCCAAGATTCTGTTTGTTCTATTAGATCAGATTTTAAGATTACAGAATAATTTCTAGTCAATGGTTTAATTTCATCCTCAGATGACAGGCCCGCGAGAAGAACCCCATTTACCATCTCATTTGTGTTATTTCCAAATGATAGATAATTTCCTAAAGAAATAGGGATATAGAAACTTGAAACATGATGTTCTGCAAGAATTTTTTGGATAATAACTTCCTCTTGGGTTCCATTTATCCCACGTAATGTATAGCTATTTCCAACTTCAAGTTTTAGTTGTTTAGCAAGGTCTGGCGAAACTATTGCCGAAGTTTCGCTTGAAAATCCCGTAGGGATTGTGTTAAAGATTTTTAAGCTAGGATTGGGAACTAATGCAGTAAATGTGATTTTTGTCCAAGAATTGTCAGTGAGATCTTTTATCCAAGCTATATGAATTAACATAGGTTCTAGAGTGATTGATTCAGGATTAGGAAATTGAGTTAAAATGTCGGATTCAACTTCTGCAAATTCTTGAGCATATGTAAGAGTGATTTGAGCATCCCAATTTTCTGATTCAAACATTAGAGAACCCCCTTCGAAAACACTCGCAACTATCGTTAAAATTCCTCCAACAAGAGCAACAGCCATGAGTAATGAGAAAATTGTTGTTAGAGTTCTTTTGGGATTAATGAAAACATTGCGAATGGAATATTTAGCGGGTATAGATAGACGAAATCGTAATATTTTCTTAAAAATATCTTCTATAATAAAGGTAGTAATATTTCTTTCATGAATGACTGGTTGGATAGCAGCCCGAGGTGAAATTCGTAGGATTCGACGAGCAGAGATATAACATGAAAATGTTGAAATTATTAGTGTCATGTTCAACATTAGGAAGGACTCTTTGATTGGTAAAACAATCACAATATAGGGTATCGAGAGCCAAGATCTTAGTGCAAAATCTCCAAAAATTATTCCAATACATCCTCCAATAAGAATCCCAAGAATAGAACCTATAAAACCTAAAATAATTCCATATAACAAATTCCTTGTCAAAATATACCTGTTAGAGTATCCTAATGATTTCATAACTCCAATCTGAGGTTTTTGCTCATCAATAAATCGATTGACCACCGTATAAGTTAAAAACATGGAAATTAGGAGAAAGAAAAAGGCCACTCCAAATCCAACCCAAATCATGAGAAAGGCCATATCTTCGATTAACGCGGGATATTTCCTCACATCAATAGTGTATATATTTAGAGGTGATTTGTCTGTCTCTAGATAATGAATAAAAGAATTTACTTCACTTTTGTCAGTAATGGAAATACAGATTTGGTTATAGATTTCTTGGCCTTGAAATAATTCTTCTTGTAGATAGTCCGTCCTTAGAAAAATGCTCATTGTCAAGTATTGAGCAAAGGTTGCTGAAAATTCAAACTGTGTTTGAGATCCTCCCTCACCTGCTTTCATTGGATATTCTGGACTAAAGGCTCCTCCTAATAATGTAAGATTTAAATCTCTTGATCCAGCTCCAAAATCAATTGTAAGCGGAATTTCTTTTGTTTCCTCAAGGTCATGTAGTTCTAAATACGATTGCTCAATATATACTCCATTCTTGGTCTCGAAATAATTTGTAAAATATGTTCCATCTTTTGTTATGATGTTGTTGATTGATTCTGAATTGTTTAAAGGAAAAGAGACAACTTCAACTGGCACCTTCTCATTTTGTACTAAAATATGACCTTTAAAATATAAACGTGGTTGAATTGCTGTGATTGAATATGAGTTTTCCCATTGAGAAATAACTGATTCATTAAAAATAGCTGGGGATATGGGAACTGTATCTACCCAAACATCTCCTACATTTCCTTCTTGGAAATATTTATGCCAGCTGACATCCATTAATACCCCTGCTTCAATGTAGAGGATACTGGCAGTTTGACTAACTGCTATTAGAACGATGATAGGTAAGGATCGAGCCTTATTTTTCCAAAGATCTCGTACAATTTTCCTTAAGAATAACACAATTGACCCTCCTTATTCAGACTGACCTTTTGAGGTACCGAAAATTTGACCGTCTTTCAAATATATAATATAATCTGCGAGTTTTGAAATTGAAACGTTATGTGTAACTATCAAGAACGTCGTACCTTTCTCTTTACAAATTTTTAACATTTCAGTTAATATTTTCTCTCCTGTTTTTGTATCAAGATTTCCAGTGGGCTCATCTGCTAAAACTATCTTTGGTTCTTTAACAAGAGCTCGTGCAATGGCAACCCGTTGCTGTTCTCCTCCTGAAAGTTGTGAAGGAAATTTATGGGCTTTGTCCTCCATCTCAACGGTTTTTAACATCTGTAAGGATTTCTTAAAAGCCAAACGTCGTGAGAATTTCAGTCGAGCAGCTAATTCGACGTTCTCAACTGCGGTGAGTGTTGGAATTAAATTGTAGAATTGAAATATAAAACCAACATCTTCTTTACGAAATTCAGTAAGTTCTTTTTCCTTTAACTTCGTTATTTCTCTAGCATTGACTCTAATTGATCCGCTAGTATGTACATCAATTCCGCCGATTAAATTAAGTAGCGTGGTTTTTCCAGAACCACTAGGCCCAAGAATTACTATAAATTCCCCCTTTTTAATCTTTAAATCCACACCACTTAGAGCACGGACAGTGATCTCACCACTTTGATAATCCTTAGAAAGAGAATCAATTTCAACAATTAGTTCACTCATTATTCTCACTGTTTAAGTTTTAAAATTAGGACATTTAAGTTTTGACAGTAAAAAGTATTTTAAGCTTATTATTGGAACAGTTAAAAAAAAGTTAACCAATGTGAACAACTTAACGTAAAATTATTTTTACCCAAACCAATGATTAATAAAAATATGATTTTAAGTTACTTATCGTTGAATTACTAAGACTAAAAGTTTTATATAAATGTGTACAAGAATGAAATCCAACACTTCTCTTGAACCGATATTAAAAGCAATTTCTAACAAGAAACGATTAGAAATCTTTAACTATATTACAAACGAAAAATTCTTAATTAAAACTGACTTAATCACTCATTTTAATCTTCAAAGAGCAGGGCTTGATTTTCATTTAACCGCACTGGAAGAAGCAGGATTAATTGGGTTATTAGAAATAAAGATTAAAGGTCGAAAATATGTTTTTGTCTATCCAAAAGCGACTTGGAGGATTGATCTTGATCTTGTTGAGACAAATTCGCTGCAAGACTTCCTTCCTTCTGAATTGGTAGAAAAGGATTTTCCTCAACTCACTGAAAGATTTTGGGTTAATTCTAGCGTAATTAAAAACCCTCAAACTATAAAAAAAATCTTGGAATCACTCGTAATAAAATTAGGGAGTGACTCTTCCGATTATTATTGCCAACGCTGTAAAAGCGTACCTGGAATAATGAAATGTTCGAAGTGTTTGAAACTTTTTTGTACAGAATGTGCAGAGATTATTACGAAACCAGATAATGTAAAAATAACTCTTTGTTATGATTGCATTGCTGATCAATTCTCTTAGATAATTAAAATATTATTAAGAATCAATAACAATCTTATTCTTTAGGAAGACAATTTTAAGATGAAGCATTTGAAACGTAATCAAGGAATTTGTAAATCAATTATAGAAACAATTGGGCAAACGCCACTTGTAGACCTCTCAAGATTAGTAGCTAATGCTGGCGTTAAAGGACGTATATTAGCTAAGCTAGAGTATTTCAATCCTGGATATTCAAAAAAGGATAGAATTGGTTTACAAATGATTGAAGATGCAGAAAAATTAGGATCATTAAAACCAGGTCAAACTGTTATCGAACTCACCAGTGGAAATACTGGAACGGGGTTATCCATTGTTTGTGCTATAAAAGGTTATCCTTTTGTGGCAGTAATGAGTAAAGGTAATACAGAAGAAAGAGCACGAATGATGAGAGCCTTTGGAGCGAAAGTAGTCCTTGTTGATCAAGCACCTGGCGCACCACCGGGACAGGTATCTGGAGAATCTTTGGAACTTGTTGAAAAAGAGGCAGAGCGCTTAACAAAACAATTAAATGCCTTTAGAGCGGATCAATTTATCTTGGATGGTAATTGGAGAGCATATTATCTAGATACAGGCAGGGAAATACTTGAACAAACTGATGGGGAAATTGATGCATTCTGCGACTTCGTTGGGACAGGGGGGAGCTTTAAGGGTGTATCGAAGGCTTTACAGGAACATAATCCCAAGATACTATGTTATATTGTAGAACCAGAAACAGCTGCTGTCCTAGCTGGTAAAAAAATTAGCAATACAAACCATAAAATCCAGGGAGGAGGATATTCAATCGTTGATCTAGAGTTCCTAAAAGGAGTCCAAATAGATGGATTTCTTCAGATAAGCAATGATGAGGCTATTGAAATTTCACGTCGGTTAGCTAAAGAGGAAGGAATATTTACTGGTTTCTCTTCAGGAGCAAATGTTGCTGCAGCACTTCAATTACTTAGAGGAGATTTAAGGGATAAAACTATCGTCGTTTTACTACCTGATAGTGGTTTGAAGTACTTAAGCACTGATTTATGGGAGTAATTAAGAAAATCCCTCTTAATCGTTTTTTTTATAAGTTGTTTCTTGTAGGTGGACTCTTGCATTATTTTTACTATTGTATAATTATTCTATTAATGTTCCATCTGGGAGCATATAATCAGAATGATACTTTCCCTCTTCTTCCATGTGGAACCTAACACAACTAGACCAGTCCCCTTTGCAATATAGTTTGACCCAGATGCTTGGGATTTTCCCTTGTTCATAAAAATGTTTTATTGGGCAAACTCTGTACCATTTACAATCTTTTGAAACGATTTTAAGTTTATAATAATGATATTTTACTTCCTCTATATTAGATGGATTATGTAATAATGTTGCAGGATGAGGAAGAGGTAAAATTTTTTTATTGGGAGATAAATAGAGATTTCCAAAGATTGTGTTATACTCCTCCTTTGAAGGAATTTCTTGACAATATTTAGTAAAAATATATCTTATTGCACGGAATCCTAAAGGTACCAAGATTTGTGGTTTAATTATTTCAATCTCTCTATCTAGATATTGACTACAAGATGTAATTTCTTTTGCTTTTGGTTTCCGATACTTTGGAAGAATACATTTTATTAAATTGGTCATGTAGATATCTTCTCGGTTTATATTAGCTCCTTTCAGGAGCTCATTTAGTACCTGACCTGATGGACCAACAAACATCTTTCCTTTGCTATCTTCTTGAATACCTGGAGCTTGTGCTATCAGCAAGATTTTTGCGTTTAAGTTTCCTTCTCCACAAATGGGATTGTTTCGGGTTCTAGAAAGGTTGCAATTAAAACAGCTTTTAACATTTGAATTTAACAAAGCAATTTCTTTTTTCTTTAGCATAAACTATCATCTAATGCCTCTAGCAATTCCTCAGAGTCTTAATGATAAATTAAAGAAGATATTCTTTTAATATAGTACGGAAACAGTCGATTAAGATGTTCATATAAAGAGATGAGAATCTTTAGAAAAAAACTTCTATAAGTCCAAGACAAACATTATTTTATGAATATGTGTCATTAAAATGAAAATTCTTCTTAGTACTGATTTTGAGGGAGATTTCACCAGGTTATTTCAAATCGCAGAGACAGTTGACCTTTGTATTTGCTGTGGAGATATCTTTAACTATCACCAATATCCAACGCACAATAATTTTGAATTCCCTTTGCCATTTTTTAGCATAAAAGGAAATAAAGAAACCTGGGGGAAAGAAAAACTCCATCAAAAACTGGAGAGAATACCAAATTTCTTCTGGTTAAACAATCATCTAGATAAACTCAAGGAATTAACTGGATTACGATTCTTCGGTATTGATTATCAATGTGAACCAGTTTCTATTCCAAAAAATCTTGATGTCTTAGTTTCTCATGAACCGGCATTCGGTTTAGCAGACCAGTGTAGTGATCCATTTCATACAAAAATGATTCCCCATTGTGGTAATAAGAAAATAAGAAAGCTTGTTGACCAATATCATCCAGCAATTCTAGTAGCTGGACACGTTCATCATTTCCAGAAGGAGCAGACAGAAAAAACACTTGTTATAACACTATCAGCAGCTATAAGTAGCCCTATAATCATGATAACGGAAAAAGGAGTGACATTCTCATCATTACAAGGTTAAAGGATTGGAAAATTCATATGAAAGAAAAAAGAACAATTAGAAAGTTAGTTGACAATGATTTTAACTTTTTTTTAGATATTTGGGCAGGAGCATATCCTGGACAAGTACCAGATAATTTTACGGAAGATATGAAAAGAGAGAAAAAAGCTGAATGGATTAAAACTAATGATGAAAATACTAAAGTGAATTTTTATGGATGTTTTCAAGATAGCAAATTGTTGGGAGGAATGATTCTATACGATTTTGAAATGAACTTATATTCAAAGAATATTGTTAAATGTGGTGGAATAGGGGAAGTGTGCGTTGATCTTCTACATAAGAAAGAACATGTTGCTAAAGATCTAATGATATTTGCTCATAAACACTATTACGATCGTGGGTATTGTTTAACATGTTTATATCCATTTGCACCAGATTTTTATGCGAGGATGGGTTATGGTTTAGGAAATAAGATGAATCAATACAGTTTTGAACCAAAAGCATTACGATTAACCACAAAAGGAAATATATCCTATTTATCTATTAAAGATATAAAAGCCATTTCAGAATGCTTTAACAGATATGCAACAACAACACATGGTATGATTTTACGGGAAGAGGAAAGTGATGCCTTTAAACAATTGCTTAGAATGAAAATTATTGGCTATTGGGAAAATAATATTTTAGTAGGTTATTTAGCCTTTCGTTTGAAACGTGTGGAAGGTGGGAGTTGGCTTCAACATGATCTACACATTATGGAATTTATTTATGAATCACCACAAGCTTTCTTGGGCTTGTTATCATTTCTTGCTACTCAACAAGATCAAGTTCATCGAATTCGCTATAATACTCACGATCATTATTTTCATCATTTTTTGATGGAACCAAGAAGCCGAGGTAATGAAAATATCTTTCATATCTTTCAGGAGAGTAACATTCAAGGAGTAGGGATTATGTACAGAGTAATTAATTCTTCAAAATTCTTTAATTTATTATCTGATCATAATTTTGGAAACCAGAGTATCAAATTGAAGTTAACCATCATTGATTCATTCATACCTGAAAACGATAGTCAACTAATAATCCATTTTCAAAAAGGAAGACCAAAAGTGATTCCAGTTGGAGAAGATTATAATGTAGAATTATCCATTGACATTGCGCGGTTTTCTAGTCTAGTAATGGGAACTATTGATCTAAAAAAGCTTTACGAATATGGATTAGTTCAAATAACTAATAAGACATATCTTAATAGTCTAAATGAGCTTTTTAAGACCAAAGAATCCCCTTTTACGTTTGAACCATTTTAATGGAAAATAAGATTTCATTCATCGATCCTTGTAAGATTACTATGGGAAAATTGTAAAAAGAATATAATCTATACGAAAGAACTCTAATTTTTCAATATATTCTTCTTTCGTGCTAATACTGGATAAATGTTTATAAAGGGTGATTAATTTTATTTTTAAGTCTTTCAAGACTTCATATAGTGAGAAATTGTGATTTAAAATGGCAAAAAAGAAAACACCTGCGAAGAAAGCAGCACCAAAGCCAGCAAAAGGAGAAGCAAGTTTTGCAGGAGCTCGTGTTGAGAGACTCATAAGAGATGCGGGAGCTTTTCGGGTTTCAGCTGATGCTATTACAAGTCTGAATCAAATCATCGTTAATAGAGGCCTAGAAATTGCTCGCTATGCAGTGGAAATTGCTGGTCATTCGGGGCGTAAAACCATAAAAGACTCCGATATTCGACTTGCTGCTGGAAAAGTTGAATAAATCAATTCTACTATCTCTGTTTTCCTTTGAACAGCGTTACCAAGTTGGAATATGTCTATTGACAGTGGACATTAGGTAAAAAAATTCAAGGGACTTTAATCATTCAATGATGGAGCATTCACCAGTTTTTTTTCACAAAATATTTACCCATGCAACTATCATTCCATTGATATTATGCACATTCAGGTTTTGAATACCTACCTCATTAAAATCCGATCTTAAATCTTGTTCATTTATTGAAAAAAAGAATGGATTTTGAATTACAAATTGTCCAATGGCGTCTGGAATAAAGTGATTCGATTGAGGAATGTCATTAATTGATATGATTATTAACTTTCCTTTTGGCTTTGTAACCCTTAATGCTTCCTGAAGCATTTCAATTTCTGAGATCCCGAATTTATCCGTTTTTCGGTAACGTACTAAGAATGTAGCATCAAAAAAGTTATTAGGTTCACGAATCTTCTTATTTCGGAATTTTGATTGGTGTACCTCTGTTATTCCTCGTTTTAAGTATCTATCATAATATTCATCACTAGCTAAGACATAAAGTTCTTCAGAGTATGGATAATAGAATTCATCAAATAATTCCACATTTAATAATTCATCAAAATGGATTAGAAGAGAAGAATGAACTGGTTTTAATTCAGTTTTTGCAATTACTTCTGGAACAATCTCTTTTAAAATCGTTCCTATGTCCCAAATGTTGAAAATCATCATTTGAGTGATCATCTGGATAGCTATTTTACCTAAGAGTGTCGCCTGGACACTTTTTCCTTTTGAACTCTTGTCATCCTCTTGAAAAGAAACAAACCCTTTTTTCTCAAGTCTACGTAAACTATTATAGAACGTAGATGGTGCTAAAGGTTTTTCATGAAAGAAAACATCATTGATTTGATTTAATAACGTAAATCGAATAGCTCCTGTTGAATAAGAAATCAAAATGTTAAGTAAGTATATCTGGACAAATGACAAATCTACTACGTCTGTCAAAGACAATTGAATGTTTTTTAAGGATGAAGTTTTTTCAGTCAGATTATTTTCCTCCAGAAAGACCCAAGGCTATATAACTGCGAATCTATTGTTAAAGATATTGATAAGTGAATAATTAAAATATCATTAGTTATGATTGCTTAAATCTATAAGTTTTTAAATGTTTTCCAAAAGTGAAAAAGTAGAAATTCCAAAATTTGGAAAACGAATGAGAGTGGCTTATAATGGCATTAAAAGAACCTATGGTAGTTCTATCAGATGTACATCGTGAATTTTCATTAGGTGATTATATAGTTCATGCTTTACGTGGGGTTTCAATGAGAATATTTGAAGGTGAATTTGTTGTTGTACTTGGACCATCAGGATCAGGAAAAACAACTTTACTTAACCAAATCGGAGGAATTGATTCCCCAACAAAAGGGTCTATTAAGATCAAAGGCGAAGAAATCACTGAATGGGGAACTGGACAGTTAGGAGAATATCGTCGGAACCGAGTTGGATGGATTTTTCAATTCTTCAACCTCATTCCTTCTCTTCGCGCTTGGGAGAATGTTGCATTGGCTCTTGAATTTAAGGGAGATCGAAAAAACATTAAAAATCGGGCTTGTGATATGTTAGAAGCTGTGGGTCTTGGTGATAAAACAGATCGTTTTCCAAGTCAATTATCTGGAGGAGAACAGCAACGAGTCGCCATTGCCCGAGCACTGGTAAAAAACCCTGAAATTGTTGTTGCGGACGAGCCCACTGGAAACCTTGATTTTGTCACGGGAGAGAAAATTGCTGATTTAATGAAGCAGCTCAATGAAAAGTTTGGTGGAACCTATCTTGTTGTATCTCATGATATCAGCTTAACTGAAAAAGCTCAACGTGTGTTCCACCTTCGGGATGGCCAGATTGAAATTGTTAATAATCATTAATTAGAAAGGTGTGTAACTATTGAAAATTCTTACCAAGAAGATCTTTCGGGATATTCGATTCAATAAGTTCCGCTCAATCATGATAATTTTAACAGTTTTCCTCGCACTTTCCTTGGGTTTAGGACTAATGAATTTAAGAGATTCTGCAATGGCATCAGTAGAAGCATCAAATAAGCTACTAAATAATGCTGATCTAAGAATTCGTTTGAAAGAATCCATCTCAGAAAATAATGTGTCATCCCTATTATCTGAATCAGAGAAGCAAGCTGCAGGAATCACTGACCTTGAGGGCCGAATTTTTGAGTATTCTACAGTGAAATTGAATGATAAACTCCACAAAGCATATTTGATAGGAATCGATTTTGAAAAAAATAGAATAAACAAATTAAAAGTAAGAGCTGGTAGCGAACAATTATCTGATGACCAAGTATTTATTGAACAGCATTTTGGTAATATCATCTTATTAGGAGCCCAGGCTGAATTAAAGGACCAATTATCGATTTTTTTTGGAAATACTATTGTCAATGTATCAATAGCAGGATTTGTTGCTGATTCTGAATATATCTTTGTGGTAGATGAGCAAACAAATGTTATAACCTTCGGAGAATTATGTATAATCTATATGCCTCTTGATATGCTCCAGGATAAATTCAACCAAACTGGAATTAATGAGATCTTAGTTAAAACTAAGGAAAGGTCACATGCTGCCAATCAAAGAGCGGATCAAGCTCTTTCTTTTGCTTTAGGTGAAGATAAAATTCAAAATGTAATCTATTGGGATGAATCAATGGAACGAGGCTGGTTAGAGCTTCGAACTGATGCTATGGAAAAAATAGGAGTAGTCTTTGGTCTTTTTGCTCTGATAGTTGGATCTATTGCGATCTATAATTCCTTAAGTAAATTAATAATGGCTCAAAGGACGCATATTGGCTTATATGGAGCATTAGGATTGAAAAATCGTTCAATACTCTTCCATTATACCAGTTTTGGCTTACTACTCGGATTAATCGGGATACTTTTCGGATGGTTGGGAGCAGCAATAACAACATTTGCTTTAGTAAATGTCGGTGTTAGTGTTTTTGGTTTAATCATGATTACAATATCCTCTAATCCTTTAAATTGGATTACTATCACCCTTTTAGCAGTAATACTAATTTTAACATCCTCTATATTAGCTACATTCCCAGTTACGCATTTGACTCCTCATGAAGCCTTAAAAGCTGCATATTCTACTAGTGAACTTGGTCGTGAGCCGCTTTTAGAACAGATACTCAGACCATTAAAATTCTTTACAGGCTTAGCTTCAAAAATTCCTCTCAGGTCAGTTTTCATGAATAAGAGACGATCACTATCGACTGCAATGGTTGTTGCGGCTTCCATGGTGATTTTAGTTATCTCTGCTAGCTTATTTTATGATTATATATATGCTTTAGATCAAAATTATTCTTTGTACGAAAAATATGACGCTAAGGTTTTATTACCGAAATCGATTGATGAAACCGAAATTAAACAGTGGATTCATCGAAATGTATCAGGAATCACTAATGTAGAAGGGTTCTTGTATACTACTGTTTGGATTGGTAATCAACGAGTTCCATTACAAGCTTTTCATCAAAACTCGTCTTTAAGAGACTATAATGTAATAACTGGAGAGAAAGAACTCAGTAAAAATAAAATTCTAATAAGTAATAACTTAGCCAAGGACTTAGAGTTAGAAAAAAGGGATGAAATCACTTTAACTTTTGATTTGCAGTCAAATGTAACTGTTGAAGTAGTAGGCATCACAGGAGAAATAGCAGAGAATGCTTTTTTCTGGACTATCGAAGGAATTCAGAATTCTGTATCAGATGTACACCACATTGGGATTACAGAAAATGTAACTGGTTTTGCATTTGAATTCAGTAAGATCATATCTAATATTGAAAAGGAACAGATTAAACAGCTAATTCAAGAAGAATTCAAACCTTATGTGTATGTTGATAGTAATGAGGCAAAGGAAACGATAATAGAATTATTAAGTATGCTTATGCAGTTATTATTGCTTGTTGCTTTTCTAGGCTTAGCTACACTTGTTTTATTTTCATTTTCTAGCATGTCACTAGCTATGATGGAGAGAGAAATGGAATTCTTGGCATTAAGAGCAATGGGAGCTAAACATAGAACAATTTTGAAAATCATTTTCACAGAAAACCTCATCTATGGCATCTTTGGATTTTTCATTGGTGTTCCGCTGAGCATCGTCTTATTAAAGCCCACATATGAATATATTCTTCCTGAATTGTATCTCCCTGCACTTGTACCAATAGAATTATGGATTATTATTCTTGTTATAATCGGTATTTGCGTGTTTTTGGCGACTAGTCTTATTGCTTGGAGAACCTGGCGAAGCTCTCTACCTGATATGCTTTATAATCGGATGGTCAATTAAGATCTTCAACAATCTTGATGTCTAATCCTCTTTTTTTTTATATTTCACCCCTTTTTCTACATGTTATCTCTGTATTCTCAAGATAACATCTCATGTTATCTTTTTTTGCTACTTGGATATCCCAGAATTCTTTGTATGATGATATCTTTTGTTTAAACTTGTTGATAGCGGAATTAAATTATCTTACCAAATGGAGCATGAAAAAAATGAGTCCTAGTTATTATTTAGAAAGAAAATCACTTAAAGAACCTCCTCAGATTATTTCTTTAGGAACTTTCACAGGTAACACTTTCTATCCTACTATGGCTTATGAAGTATTTGAGATTCTCGTGAAAGAAGCTCAGTTTACGATCCAAGATGAAGCTGGTAATACTCATACTATTGATAGCTTCAAAAATACCATTAGTGATACTTTCTCGACTAATCCTCCCCTTATTACACTTACGGGTTAATGCTTCTACCTTTCCTTTATTTTGAAATTGAAGGAATTTACATTCTCCGATCTAATGGAAATCATTTTTCTTTAAAAAATCAGCAATCCTCTTATTATATTCTTCAGAGTTCTCCATGTTTGAAGTATGTCCAGCCTCTTTTATAATATCTACTTCGCAATTAGGAATTAAACTTCTCATTTTCTCCGCATGTTTAAAAATACTTTTCGATTCGTATTCCCCATTTAACACAAGAGTAGGTACTTTGATTCTAAATAATTCTTGGAGTTTAAAATCATATAAAGACCCGAAAATCTTAAGATATTCTTTTTTATCTAAGTTTAGCATTTCTCTTTTTTCATATTCTATGATCTCTTCGTTTCCAACCCATTCTTTACTTCGTGTGAATTTTGCTAACCAAAATGAAAATCTAATGAATCTCTTAACTCCCATTATTCTTAAAGTAAGTAACATCAACCATTTAGGGCCAATAAGATAGCGCATGATGTAATCCCATCGTGTGAGGGTAATAGTAGCCGCTGTATCTGCCAAAATCAAGGCAGAACAGTTCTCTGGATATTTTGTTGCGAAAACCTGAGCGATCATACCTCCAAGGCTTAGTCCACATATTATTGGCCTATCAATGTTTAATTTGTTAAGTAAATTATATAAATCATCTGCATAAAGTTGTATGGAGTATTTTTTCGTAGAAGATGGACCCGTTTTCCCATGCCCTCGGATATCATAAATTACAGCTTGAAATCTTTCAATAAAAAAATCAATTTGTGGTTTCCACATTGTCGAACTAACGAAAGCTCCATGAATAAAAACCAGTGGTTGGCCTTCTCCATGAATTTCATAATAAATCTCGATGTCGTTAACACTGATCTGTGGCAATTTATCTCCTCCTGATGTTCTATAATCCCCCTTTAATTTCTTTCATTCGTGAGATCTTAACAAGTGAAGGGATGATCGGTACACAGCTTACTAAGATTACTAAAATTCTATTCGTATCAATTACTATCAGATGCCTTTCTAATGCATTAGTATATTGACAGATAATCTTTACACGATAAATGCGATTGTCAGAAAACCAACGGGTATATATACTTCCTCCTACTAGTACACCAGAAATATCATCATAAACCAAGCTAATAAAGTGTTCAACATAACTGAGGTCTGTTACATTTACTTGTATAACCCAGACATCCCTATATCCAAAATCTGGTACTAATATCCGATCAGTGGTAACAACAGTCATTATAAAACTGTAAATATTGATATGATCATCAATATTAATTCCAGTCGTGTTAATGTAAAAAGGTGAATAATTAGGTTTAGTGGGAGAATAATAAACATCGTATAATAGTTGTAAAAATGTTGTGTTTGCTAAATCGACATATAACACTTGCCGTGAAGTAATGTTCTCCACAATGATGCCTGATTCTTGTTCCAAAATACTGAAGGAGAGAATATGAGAAGATTTCACTGTGAGATTAGAGATAAAGATACTAGGGGTTGATCTATTATATTGTTCCCAAGTGACAGTCCAATTTGCTGTAACAGGAATAGGAAGAAAAGTAATACCTTCAATAATAACATTCAGTTTATAATCAACTACCATCCCAATAAAAGGTATCAATCGTTGATTTGTTTCAGGTATTGCAGAGGTTTCTCGAAGGGGATAAAAAACGCTAAGAAAGAGAAAAATTAATGAGATTGTTATCAATCTATTATATGATTTCATTATTATTGATTTATCCATTGAAAGAATAACTCTTTCTCTTTTAACAATTGTAACTAATTAATTCTGATTGTACTTATTACTAGTTGAGAATACTTCAAAAAGCTTATTGCATTTGGAGGATAATCAAAAATCACTCGCTTTAGGATGAAAATATTGACTGAAATTGATGTTCAACATGTCAGTAAAATTTTCCGTATTTGGAAGGCTAGTCTTAAAGTGAGAGTAATCGATGATTTGTCTTTAACAATCTCTGGAGGTGAATCAGTACTCTTTCTAGGCCCTAATGGCTCTGGAAAATCCACTCTTTTACGAATGATAGCTACATTATTAATGCCTTCTAAAGGAAAAATATTGATTTACGGTCATAATACAAGACGAAGAAGTAGAGCTCTGCTGAACTTACTTGGTTTTATGCCTGAAGAGTGTAAATTTCACGCTGGAATATCTGGTTTAACTTTCTTATTTTATCTAGGTAAATTAATGGGAATGAGGGAGCCGAAAAAACGAGCTACAGAAATACTCGAAGATTTTGGTCTAACTAAATGGCGTAATATAGATACAAGTGTTTATAGTGAAGGTATGCGTCAAAGATTAGGATTATGTTCCGCATTATTAAATGAACCAAAAATATTACTTCTCGATGAACCATACGATAACTTAGACCTGGAGATGAGGACGAAACTGAAAGGATATTTAAAAGAATATGTAGAAAACGGTAAAATTGTTATTGCAGCTTCTCACAATAAAGAGCATTTCACCAATTTTCGTGAAATACGTTTTCCGATCGAGAAGGGGAAATAATATGGTCAACGTAGCTTTATTTCTTAGAAATTTTTTCTTTGAGGCGTGGTTTTCCATTCGAAATTGTTTTATTGTTTTAAAATATGATACAACACGATATTTACTATCAAACCGAATATTATTTCTGTTAGCTTTTTGTTTTGTCCCCACTCTTTTGTATGTTAGTTTTGCTGGAGAGACTGCCACGTTAGAGATCTATTTACATAAGAATGGCTACCAATGGTTTGTTGGATATGTTTTGCAAATTTATGTTACTTTTGCTTACATAATCAATATTCTTGTTTCTATTGTCGTAATTCAAGAATTATTTCTCCATGAATCAGCTATCGAAATCTTACTCTCATCTACAAAACGATTCGAGCTTTTTATAGGAAAAACAGTTACAGCACTGATTGTGTTAATAGTAACAAGCATTTTTACATGGATTGCGTGCGTAATAGCATTCTTGGCTGTGCAACAAGATCTACCTATAACCTTAGATCAATTTTTATCTGCATTTCTGATCTTAGTTGTGGTATCCCTTGTTCCCTTAACCATCACCATTTTAGGTAATACTATGGTTATGAAATTTAGGTCATTGAGCGGTATGGGTAGTGGGTTTCCAATATTCGTTTTTTTTGTCATTCCATTCTTTATTTTCAGTTCAATCTATTTGGGGTTTGCCACAGAAGACATACTAGAATTTTCGACCTATTTTCGGGTGTTTTTTATTACAAACTTCTTTTTAATGACCGAGGATGAGCGTATTGTTACAAGTGCTGATGTAAACAACGCTTTCAACTTTTTTAGTTTAATTATAATCCTTGCGATAATTTTCTCTTGGATTTTCTTTTGGGGGATGGAAACTAGGAAAAAAGAGTGAATTTACTCATTAGGACTGCTAAGTAATGAATAAAAGCCTAATAGAGAATGGATTGCTGTTCCTCTCCAAAGAATCGCCTCGTCTACATCGAATTTTGGATGATGATGAGGGTAGATTATACCTTTTTCTTCATTATAAATTCCTAATCCTAGGAATGCACCTTTAGTCTTTTCAAGGTAGAAAGCAAAGTCTTCTCCTCCCATAGTGGGCTCCATTGTTACAACAGTATCCAAGTCGAAAAGAATCACTTTTAGCTCATCAACAGCTTGGACGTTATTTATTAATGGTGGATAAGCCGCTATCTTACCTAAATCAACGTTTCCTTCGCAACGCCAAGCTTTACTATAACCTTGTACAATTTCTTTCATTCGTTTAATAATATGATCTCGAACCTCTGGATCCATGGTTCTGAAAGTACCCTTTAGAGTTGCTTGAGGAGGGATAACATTAAAAGCATCACTCCCTTCAAATACAGGTGCAGTAAGCACAGCATTTGCAAATGGATCAATTTCACGGCTGATTAATTTCTGAAGGGCATTGTAGATATCAGTTAAGACTGCAGTTGGATCAACAGCTTGGTGAGGAGCAGCAGCGTGTCCACCTTTGCCTTTGATTGTTATTACAAAATCATCAGCAGAAGCCATCATCGGTCCTTTTCTTGTGCCAATTACTCCTGATGGTAGTTCATGCCACACATGGATTCCGAATATGACATCAACATCATTTAAATGTCCTTCCTCGACAACTTTCTGGCCTCCAGCCCCTCCTTCTTCTGCTGGTTGAAATATGATTTTTAAAGTACCTCGTAGATGATCCTTATATTTGAATAAGATTTTAGCTGCTCCTAAAAGCATTGCGACATGAGCATCATGACCACAAGCATGCATTTTCCCTGGAATTTTGCTGCAGTATGGTACATCATTTTCCTCAGTAATATTTAAGGCGTCGATATCTGCTCGGAGAGCAACTATTTTTCCTTCTTTAGATCCTTTAAGAATCGCCAAAACACCAGTCTTAGCTATTTTCTGCGTTTCATATCCTATTTTTTGAAGTTCATCTTCAATAAATGCCCCTGTCTTTACTTCTTCGTAAGAAGTTTCAGGATACATGTGAATATAGCGTCGCTTTTCTATTATGTATGATTCTAATTCTTTGGCTTCATTAATTAAAGCTTGCTTTAATTCACTGTTATTCATCTTTTTGTTATTCCTTTTGTCTTTTTTGTTCACCAATGATGATTAGAAAAGTGTAATCATCCATGAACACTTCTTATTTAATAAAAATATGTTTTTCTTAAAAAATCACAGGATACATTATATATAATCTTTTGATAGAGATGTACTTTAAAGAAATGATCAAGACAGCTTTAGATTAAATTAAACATCTTTTTTCTGATTTTCAAAAACAAATCCCCCTGTTGGAGAGTTTTTGGATTGATTTTACCAAGAGCTGGTATACGAAGCTTAGTTCCCACAGATGAGTGTGGAGGAATTTGAACACGGATTTTTTGTTTCCGCCAAACACTTCCTTTTCCTCGACAGACAGGACAGGGATGTACAGGGATCCATCCAACACCTAAACAGTGATTACAGGGGATTGGAATGCTTATTACTCCTAATGAGTACATCTGTCTTCCATTTTGACAATGAGAGCATTCTATTTGAACAGTCATTGGTTTATTCCTTTTTCCATCACATTCAGGACATAATTGAACGATTTTTACAATTTTAAGCATTCGTGCCCCTAGAGTCAAGTCTTTTTGTTGAACAGAAATGGATCGAACTAAATGCGGTTGTTGTAACTGACTTCCTTCAGGAAAGTGATAGAAAAAGGATTTACGAGAAATAAGGGGGCCATGTAAACGCCACCAAAGGAAGGTCTGAATTTTTAATAATCTAAGCATTTGATAAGGATCATTTTGGATATCTAGATATGTTAAAAATCCCCCAATAAGAAGGAGTATCAACGCTATTAGCACTAGAGGAACATCTTTATTTAATATACCATTTAATAAAATAAATAAGCCAATGATGATTATATTGGCTTTTAAAAGAAACCAAATCATCCACCTCCTTGCCTCATCCGAAATCTCATTTAGATACATATGTAATCAGCTTTCAAAAGCACGAGAATGAAAGGAAAAAAGCATTTTAATAAAGAGGATTTATTATAATTATTTAAATGAATTCTAATCAAGACATTTTAAGCTAGTTTGTTACTTGAAAAACATATTAGAGGTAGTATTTCAGCTAAAACGTTGGTTATTACCAAGGTTTAAAAAATATAATTGATGTGAAGAAGGTAATGATAACCGAAAAGAGAGGATTCTGTCCATTTCGGGTGGCTAAACCTGGGTTTCAAGTAGGATGTGTTCTTCAACTAGGTAAAGATAAATTCTGTTACACCCGAGATCAAAGACCTTTAATACGGCATGAGACAGAAGAACCACAGAAATATTATTATACTTGTCCTCTAGTAAAAAAATTGAGGTTATCTAGAGAAACTTATCGAGAAATAGATAAAATTGTATCTTCAATTCTAATAGTTCAAGACGAACAAGAGACTGTCATTAATCTCTGGCCAGTTTTTTGTCGCAATTCCAAGATCACAACTCCAAAAAAGGAATCAGTCACAGATAAAGGGAGAGAGATCCAACAAATAAGCCAAAATGTGAGAAAAGAGCTGCAAGACATTGTACTTGATCTCACTTAAGCTGATATAGATACTTTTGGTTCATGAGATATTTTATTATAAGAATAGGATGAAAATAGAACTATTGAATTCATCTTTAGCAGCGCAAATTATCCATTAAGATCCCTAATGGAAATACTGGTTTTTTCTTTGGTAAGGTTTAAAAAATGTAGAAGATACAACTAAGCACAGAATTCAAGAAATGTATAAAATAGATCTGATCACAGATTTCTTGGTTTTACTGCCCCCAGAGGTCTTTAATGCAGGCATATAGCACGGGTTGGTGCCCTTTTCGTATAGAAAGATATGATTTTCAGGCGGGTTGTGTTCTTCAACTCGGAAAGGATGTTTTATGCTATTCCCAAGATGTACGCCCTTTGATAAAACAAAATGACCGTTATTTTTGCCCATTGTTGAATTTTAAATTGTCAAAAAAGACATACCGTGAGATAGAACTCTTACTCGCCCCACTTCTCAAAGTGCAAGATGAACATAACACTGGTGTGAATGTGTGGCCCATGCTAGTTGGATGGGCTAATCCCAAATATGACGCGACAACAATTCAAGGGAAGGAACTACAAAAACTCAGTACTGCTGTAAGAGAAGAATTGGAAGAGATTATCTATAACCTTGTGTAGACTTGGAAAAAACTATATTCCTAAAAAATCCTTCACTAAATCCCACATTGCATCCTTTTGATCTAGTAACTGGTGGTCTCCATTTAATTCATGAAGCGTGACTTGTCGATTACTATCTGCAAATTGTTTACTCCCTATTATTGGCACAACATTGTCTGATTTGCCATGAAGGATTAGAATAGGAATTGAAATCCCTACTTTATCAAAATCTGGGAGGGGATTTTCAACAAGATCTTCATAAAAAGTATATTTCAACGGAATTTCTCCATTATATCGATAATGAAAGACGTTTATCAATCCTTGTTTTTCCCAGAGTGAAGGATTGATTCCATGTGTTTCACAGATTAAATGTGCAGAAAATCGTAACGCTGGAGCTATTAAAATAAGATTTTGGACTCTTTCAGGATGCTTACTTGTATACCAAACTGATAAAAAAGCACCAAAGCTTGATCCAAATAAAACAATATCAGTTTCTTTAGTATAATTTAACTCGATGTAGGAGTGGAGATTTTCTAATAACTTGGAAGTCTTTAAGTTACTGAAGCTCTCTCTATTAGGGATATAATCAAAAATATCAAAGGGTACATCCAGTGAATTAAACTTCTCTTTAAAGAATTGAGCTTTATTTGATTGAGGCCCAGAAGCAAAACCGTATAAATACAAAATATGCATGATGGAATTCTCGATTGAGTTAAGGAATGTTATTATCTTTCTTGGCGTAATAGCTTTTTATCCACTTTACCAATAGTAGTTAATGGTAATTCTTCACGAATCTCTATGATTTTTGGAACCTCATAAGGTGAGACTTTTCCTTTTACCCACTTAATTATCTCCTCTTTTAGACGATCATTGTCTCCATCATATGTATAGCTTGGAGAGATCGTGATATATGCTTTAACAAGTTCAGAACCTGGGCGGTCTGGATTGGGAACTCCAATAGTAGCAATCATATTTATAGCTGGATGTTCAGTCAGAGTATCTTCTAATTTGCTGGAAAAGACCTTAAAACCACTAACAATAATCATATCTTTTGTACGATCAACAATTCGTAGGTATCCATCCTCATCCATGATCGCCACATCCCCAGTATGGATGTAGCCATCCTCATCAATGGTTTCTTGCGTAGCTTCAGGCTTATTCCAGTAACATTTCATCACTTGGGGGCCTTTCACACAAATTTCTCCTGTCTCACCAAGCTTAACCTCTTCTCCAGTTGATGGATCTACTAACATAATATGAGTATTCTGTAAGGGCAACCCGATAGACCCTAATTTTTTAGTACCTCTGTAAGGATTCATTGTCGTTAAGGGGGAAGTCTCGGTCATGCCGTATACTTCGAGCAATTTACCATCTCCTACAATACTCTCCAATTCTTTTTGGGATTCGACAGGAAAGGGTGAGGCAGCTGAAATACAGGTGTCTAATTTGGAATGATTTAGTTCTTTAAATTTTGGATTTTTTAACAACATCTGGAAAAGAGAGGGCACATTAACTAGACACGTTGGTTGATATTTTTTCATTAATTTACATATATGGTCAGTATCACGAGGATTTGGGACAAGTAGTTGAGGCCAACCAAGGAATATACAATTCTCACAGAAAAACAAACCTGCTATATGAAAAAAAGGAAAGCCAGAAAGTGCACTCCCACTGCCTTTCTCCCAGTTCAACCACTTCATTACCATGAAGATATTTGACATGATATTACGATGTGTGAGCATAGCCCCCTTAGGAGGACCAGTGGTTCCTCCTGTATAGAGAACATATGCGAGGTCATCAGGAGATAATTTATTTTCTGGTAGAGATGTTGAATAACGTTCTGTTTTAAAAATGTCCATGAAATTTAAAACAGTTTTTCCACTGAGAGGGATGACCTTGCCTTTAGGTATCTTTCCAAGTAGTTTACCTAAAACCTGTTTTATTTTAGGTAAAAATCCCCCTATACTTGTACAAACATATAATTGTAAATTTGGCAGCTGCGGAGCAATACTTAGTAATCTTTTTTCAAAAATTGCGTCCAAAGTGACTATCCCTTTAGTTTCCGAATCTTTCAATTGATATAATAATTGATCCTCAGAGAGGAGGAAAGACACACCGGTGACAACACACCCTGCCTTTAATGCTCCTAGGAGTGCAATAACGAATTGTGGAATGTTAGGTAAGTTGATTCCAATCCTATCTCCTAATTGGAAACCCTCTTCGATTAACATGTGAGCAAATTGATTTGAATAACGATCTAATTCTCCAAAGGTGATTTCCACACCGAGATATTCAAGGGCTAAATTATTAGGTAATGTTTCAAAAGTGTCTCTAATTGCTTGGGGATAAGTTGTTTCCCAAAGTTGTGGATCTAGGTCTTTTACACCTTCATCCCAGTTTTTTTTCCAAAAAAAAGGTTCTTGATCCATAAGTATATTCACCTTAAACGTGAAAATTTGAGACTTAAAGCAAGATATTAATTAATTATTTTTTGTATATAAATTAGTCTGTTGGAAAGATTTTCGAAAAAATAGATATAATTAAAGGAAAATAGCGGAAAGGAATAAAAAGAAAATACAGAAACCACAAACATAAGACAAGAAGTGAATTTATAATAATAAGTAAGTAGAATTAACCTCAAAAGTTGTTATTCAAACCCAAAAAGAAAAATTATCAGAAAAAAGATAGGTCCTTAGTTTGTTTTTATAAGTTGATCTCCAATGACTTTGATTAATGATGAAGATTTACTTTACACTGAAGATGAACTTACATTTCGAGAGGTTGCTAGAGAATTTGTAGAGAAAGAAATTGTACCTATTGCTAAGAGGGTCGAGAAAGAAGCTCCAATGTCAGAAGGTATGTGGCGCGATCTTATGCGTAAAATGGGAAGGAATGGCTTCACAGGAATAATGATACCTCAAAAATACGGGGGATTGGAGAAATCCTTGATGTATCAGCTCATTGCAGGAGAAGAAATCTCGACTGTAAGCCCAGCTCTTACTATGGGATTTGGTGCAAGTTGTACTCTTTCTGCAATTCCTGTCTTACGATTTGGAACAGAAGACCAAAAGAAAAAATACCTATTACCTCTGGCAAAAGGAGAGACAATAGGATCTCTAGCTATTACTGAACCTAATGTTGGTAGTGATACTGCAGGTATGGAAACCAAAGCCATTTGGGACGAACAGGAACAAGTTTGGATATTGAATGGTGAAAAAAGGTTTATTACAAATGGATCCATCGCAGATCAAATAGTTACCTTCGCTATTACAGATCCATCTGTAGATAGTAGGTCAGGGATGTCTGCATTCATAATTGAAACAAAATGGGAGGGTTTCTCTGTCATAAAAGATTTTGATTTAATGGGACGTCGTGGAGTACATAACACGCATTTTAAGATTGAAGATATGAAAATCCCTCCTGAAAACCTACTAGGAAAGCAGAACCAAGGATTCTTAATACTAATGGATGAATTAGACACTGAGCGGGTTGGTATTGCAGCGGAGTCCCTCGGATGTATGAGAAAACCTTTCGAAATAGCGGTTGAGCACTCTATGAGTAGAGTTCAATTTGAACGCCCCATTTCCCGCTTTGAAGCCATATCATTCAAAATTGCTGACATGGCGACGCTTATGCGAGCTGCTAGATTGATGACTGTAACCGCTGCAAGAATTATAGAACGAAGAAAACCAGCAACGAAAGAAGCTACAATGGCTAAACTGTTTGCGACTGAAGCAGCCCTTAAAGTCACAGATATGGCAATCCAAATCTTGGGAGGAGAGGGATATGTTAAGGATTACTCTGGTATTGAAAAGTTTTATCGCGATGCCCGCTTAGGAACCATTGGTGGTGGAACCTCCGAAATCATGCGGTTCCTGATTCAGCGAGAAGTGTATGTTGAACAGAAAAGAGGAAAAGTAAGGGAAATTCCAGAAGTTCAGATTGATTTTTCAACAATGATGGCGAAAATTCCAAAAGGTTTTCGTCCTGAAAGAGCTGAAGGTGTCACTGCTTTAATTCAATTCGACTTTTCTGATGCTGATACTTGGTTACTATATATTCAGAATCAACAATGTCGTGTGGAAGAGGGTACAACAGACCAGGCACTAATGACTGTTGAAACAGACTCTAAGACTTGGAAGAATATTATGTTAGGAAAACAGGACGCAATGCAAGCTATGATGGCTGGTAAAGTCAATATCACCACTGATGATATGGATCTCCTCATGAAATTCGCACGAATGTTTAAATTTTCACCAGAAACATTTTCTAGATAGTGTATTGGGATTTTCTTTATAATTCAATGTTGGATAGATGATTCATGAGAACATTTGGTAATTTACTCAAAGGTGAAATTGTAACAGAAGGGCTTCCAACAGGAACTTTTCCTAATATGGAGAAAGTAATTCAAGCTCCTCATATCCTTTTTGCTTCTGTGTTAAAATCTCAAGGATCATTCCAACGCTTAATGGCACGACGATTCACGGGAATCCTTCCAGAGAAAAGCCCTGAAATGCGGTTACTTAAAGACCATATTAAAGTACATGGTTGGCCTGAAGCTACTGCTTCAGAAATAGCAGACATTCAATTTGCTGAATTCACAATAGGTAATGTAAAAGAAACAGTAATTGCATCAGAGGAAGCCTCTCGAATAAAAGGTTTGATGCACAGGGATTTAGCTAAATCTGGAGCAGGATTGACATTGGAAGAACGTGGTGAGAGTATTGCAGTTATGGCTAAACATATGTGGAAAAATTATGACGATTTCAAATCTATCGCAATAGCAGAGGGAACTCCCCTTCCTCTATTTGAATACCAAAGCACAGTTTTCAAAGCATTAAAAAGTAAAGCCGAAGTAGAATTCTGTACATCCCGAATTAGTTCTAAAGAGATCCCATGTACAGTGAAAGGAGAGAGGACCATTCTTCACCGATATCCTTTTGGTGCGGTCGGGATATTTCCACCTTATAATGCAGCTATTGGCCTTGGTCTTTTAGCCATCTATTCTTCGTATTTTGCAGGAAATGCAACTGTAATTCGTTCACCTACTAGGGTACCTTTAACAAATATGGCTGTTGCTTATGTGTTACGCGATACGATGGAAGAAATGGATTTTCCTTTGAGTGCATTCCAAGCCATTATTGGGCCTGGTAAACCAATTGCTAATTATATGGTTAGTGAGTCTCCTCTCGATGCTATGGTTTACTATGGTGACTCAGATGTTGGGTTAGAATTAATGAGCAAAGCTGTTAGACGAGGGATGCATTTTGTTCCCGAACTAGCGGGGAGTGGTGCCAGTTTGGTCTGGAAGGATGTTGACCTTGACAAGGTTGCTGATCATATTATTCATGGTCGATTTTTTGGATCTGGTCAAACTTGCTTAGCTGTTAAACGTCTCTTTCTTCATGAAGCCATTTTTGAAGATTTTATAGCACTTCTTTGTGAAAAAGCTGACAAACTCCGTGTAGGCTTACCTTCAGACAGTAAAACTGATCTTCCTGTCATTGGAACGAGAGCATTGTACCAAATCATCGATATGATTGATGAGGCTCTTCAAAAGGGTGCTAATGTCGAAACAGGAGGATATCGAATGAATTTTGCTGGAGAACACGATGAGGCTGGGTTGTTCTATAAGCCAACTATCTTAACAAATGTAGACTTTACCTGTAAGATGTGGTACCATGAAACTTTTGGTCCTGTGTTACCAATCATGAAAATTCGCAATTTTAAAGAAGCCATTAATCAAGCTAACAATACATCTTATGGATTGCGGACATCAGTGTATACTGATCTTCCTGAGATATGGGGGCCTTTCTTCGACGAAATCCAAGCCCCAGGGGTATGTATCAACACCGATCACCTTCACATGACTGATTATACCCCCCATTTAGGTGGATTGAAAGCATCAGGTGTTTTTGGTGGAAAATACTTTTATGAGATTTTAACATACATGAAATATCGTCATTTTCGTGCATAATTTGGAAGCTAGAACAGATGTCACAAAAAGATTTTGATATTGTTTCATTGGATCTATTTAACACTCTCGTGTATGTTGATCGCAGTTCCTTTGATGTTTGGTCTCATATGGAAAAAGCTCTACTTGAATTCCCAGAACTTCAACAAAAAATACCTAAAATTACATTAGATAACATAATTACAGATTATTATAGTGCTGTTCGACAAAAAGTTCATAATAAGGAGACTGAGATGGAGTTTCGTAACGATGATATCCTATTTGATGTCTTAAGCCAATACATGGAGTTATCTTCAGAGTTATCGGCATTAGCTACAAAGATCATTGAATATTACTTTGATTCAGCTTTACCCTTAATTCATTCATTTCCAGGAATGTTAAAGACTCTAGATTATTTGAAAGAGAATGATTATACATTAGTATTAGCATCCAACCATTCATGGGCGAAGAATGGCTGGGACGTCCTTCGAAAATTTGATATTGTTAGTTATTTTGATCAGATAATATTCTCAGGAGATTTGGGTTGGAGAAAACCCAGTCCTAAAGTATTTGCAGCCGCGATATCAGGTTTATCTTATCGTAGTAAGGAGCACATTATCCATGTAGGCGATGAGATTGACGCAGATATCAAGGGAGCGATACAATTCGGGATTAAGGCCCTTTGGGTTTGCTCTCCTAGAGATAAATCGAAAAAAGATATGGGTGCAAAGTTCAATTTCCACAAAATTATTTCTAATATTACAGAACTGACTCAGGTTTTATAGATAAGCACTGTTAGCAGGATAAATGTGATCTTCCCAGAAAATTGAGTTATAATTTCTTTTAATTGAAGTGAAAGTTTATAAATAAGCTTAGGGTAGATTACTCTACTAGGGGTTTTGAGATTGAAACAGTTTGTAATTCATCTAGAAAATAGTCATGTTCTCGCGCAGATTGGCAAAGCTTTTGGCAGATATAACATCGATATTGTTTCAATGGCTGGGACGACTGCCTTTGGAGTCTGTACTGCGGTTTTATTTACTGACCACGAAGATAAGACGATAAAAGCGTTAAGAGAACTTGAAATTCCGTTTTCTACACAAGATATTTTAGTTGTATCCATCCTAGATGAACCTGGTTCTTTTGGACACTTTGCTCAGCTGTTTGAAGATCAAAATATCCGTCTACTTTCCTTTTATATTTTACGATTTGCAGGAAAAGTCGCTGATATTGCCTTCGCTGTTGATGAGGCTGATTTTGAGAAAGCACAATCATTCCTAGATGCATCTGGGTTTTTGAAAACATTAAAGAATCATAAGAAGAAGAAATAGTGGTCTCTATCTTTATATTGCATTTTAAAGGGAGGAAAGTCACGTCATTTACATAATAACGCTATTTTCATATGGTATTCGAGCACGAAATTCATACCAGATCATCGTTTAAGAAATAGTGAGTGTTCATTTTGGATTATCACAGACCTCATCCCATGAAACGTAATATAAAAGACTATAAAAGCTTCTATAAAAAAATTAAACTAGATTCTTCAAATAAAGTTAAATTTAAGTTAATTTTATTTTTTATCATACTTTCTTTTTATTAAAACAAAAGCAATACATACTAGTCCACAATTAATCCAAGCATAACCAATGGCTATGAATACTCTGTCTTTATACTCATAAACAATAGTTAAGGAACCATCATCTAAGAGAGTAATTACTACCCCAAAGGTATTTACTTCATTAGATCGATTAGAGGGCCATAAACGATATATTCCCATAGGAAGTTGATTGATTCCTGTAGTATTAATGTTAGAAGAATAGCTTTCCTTGCTTGTTTGAATACCAGGAGTATAGGTTCTTGAACCTACAACGCATCTGCAGATCGCACTTGGTTTTGAAAAGAATAATGATTTGTTTTGTAGTTTAATTTTAGACTCAAGAGGATAAGGGCCCATCATTGCAAAACCTAGGGTCACATTCTCATTAGAATAATTTTCGTATTCATATACCAATACAAATTCGACAGAAGTGTATTTATTAGAAGAATGAGAAGTTAAAGTCCAATTTATGCCCGTAATTCGTATAATGAGTGGTTTAGTCATGATGTCTGTAGATTCTATATGAAATTGAGCTCTTGATTCAACTAAAAAACTGTTAGATATGAAAATCAGTAATATTACATATAAGCTAGCATACATTTTCTTAGGAAATCCGATCATACATCTATATTTCTCATTGATTCCTTAAAAAATATTCGAGATGAAAATCTTGATTAATTGCTAAAAATAATACTCGTTTTTGATGCTTAGAATCAGGTTAATTTAGCTATCGAATCAAAACAGGAAGAATGTACAGGGAAAAAACAAAGATTTTTTTCCATAAAATACAAGAACTTGGATAGATTTTTCTCTCACTTGCCATACATCAAAGATTAGACATTTTCAGTGGGTGAAATCTTGGCTATATGGAATGAAGTGGTCGTAGCTTATCAGGAGGCATTTTCAGTACCTTTCAATGTATTCTTACTTCTTTTAATGATAGTAATGCTAATTTTTTGGTTGAGTGCTAATAAATGGCAAACACCTGATAGAGTGCGTAGTCGTGCCGTCTTTATGAGTCCTAAACCCACCCAATTTCTACAAAAACGCCTTAGATCAAATAAGAATCTTACCAAGGTTTTGGATTTCGTAGCTATCCAAGTTTGGTTTTGGGTTTTCGCTGTTACAGTAGCAATAGAAATCTTCATTTGTGGGTTACAAGGAAAGGAAGCTTGGCGTTATGGGGTGATGGTATTATCAGCTTGGGGTACATCTATGACTATCCAATTTTTGTATCCAGTAGTTGTGCCTATTCGGTGGAATGAATTTGACCGTGAACTCCCTGTTGTGCCAATACGTCTTCTCAAATTTAAGCAAAGTGATAATGTGAATGGTTTATTATATAATGGATTACCGAGTAACCACTTTGGAATGATGTTAGCAGGCGCTCTCTTATGTTTCTTTTTCTCTTTAAACGATCCTTGGCTTGGTTGGTATATAGGTATTCTTTTCTTTTTAACCCTTGCAACTATTTTCTGTTTTTCAGTAATTTATCTTGGAGAGCATTATATTTGGGATCTTATTGCTTCTATTTTCGTTTACGTCCCTATAATGGTTGTTATTAAAATTATTCTCGATATCCTTGTACCAATGACCTAGTTGAAACTTGTTGCAAAGGTGTATAAATTATGAAACAAAAGACTAGAGATTTGACATTTCTGGATCATCCCGATGTGATTCGGTTAATCTTTTATCCTAGAAAGCATCGGGGTAATGCTAGAGAAACTAAAGACACTTTCTCCCTTTCATTCGCAGTTGATCAAGACATCAATATTGTGGGACGTTTTTATCGCACTAATGAGTACAAACGTTCGCCAACGATTTTATTCTTTCACGGAAACGGTGAGATTGCCACTGATTATGATTTTATTGGACCAACATATCAACAAATGGGAATAAACTTTTTCGTGGTCGACTATCGTGGTTATGGGCAGAGTGATGGCAATCCATCTTTTTCTAGTATGATTCAAGACGCTCATATCATTTACCAGAGTTTTCGTAAGTATCTCTTTGAAAAGGACTATGTTGGACCAGTTTCAGTGATGGGGAGATCTCTTGGAAGTGCTTCAGCTATCGAGATAGCTAGCTATTACCAAGAACAAATCGCTTGTTTGATAATTGAAAGTGGTTTTGCCAATACTTATAACTTACTAAAGCGCTTAAGTGTTCCTTCTTCGTTATTACCTCCCGATAAGGAGGAAGAAGCTTCTGCTTTGGTTATCATTAGAAAAGTAAAGATCCCTGCACTATTTATTCATGGAGAAAATGACATGATCATTCCTTTAGAAGAAGGAGTGGCTCTTCATAAGAACATTGCAAGTGAGAATAAAGAGATATTAATTATTCCTGGAGCGGGACACAATGATCTACTATTATATGGACCAGAGGATTATATGGCTGCAATTAAGAAAATAATCACTGCCACTTATTGATCATTGATTTTTTGTAGAATTAATAGTAATTCTTTCGGAACTAAAACTCTCTCCGATAGAATATCTTGAATTGATACCCACTTGACCTCTAAAGCATCATCTTTGGCTTTAATTGTGCCTTCCAGATAATCAGCGGAGAACATAAAGACTACAAAATGATAAATAACTTTGCCTTCTGTATTGCGTGTAATACCATCAATAAAATCAATAAATCGTAAATTATTAACAATGATATCAGTTTCCTCTAGAATCTCTCTTTTTACTCCTTCTTCTACTGTTTCTCCCACATCAATAGCTCCACCTGGAGGGAACCAATAATTCTGTTTTGGGGGTGCAGCCCTTTTAGTTAATAGGATCCTTTTCTTAGGATCGAAAATGATGGCATGAGCACTAACCCAAGGTCTTTTTGGGTATTTTCTATTACTCATAAGAAATCTCCATGATTTGATACTTAGTAAGCAACTTACTGATAAGTAATAGGATAATAAATCTAAAAAGAAAAAAAGAAGAGAATGGTGTTAAAACCGTTAATATTGACTTTATTCTTCCATTTTGAAACTAAGACGTACTCTGGCACGATATGCTGTTATCTTACCCTCCTCAACTCTACAATCTAGTTCATCGACCGTTACAATCCGTAGATCCCGAAGAGTTTTAGAAGCTTTTTCAACAGCGGTTTTAACAGCCTCTTCCCAGCTATTTGGGCTGCTACCCACTAATTGGATGACCTTATATGTTGCTTCACTCATAATAAACACTCCTTGAAGGTTAATTATATCAAATAACCGCGCTAATAGCAAGTATATACATGACTATAAAAAATTTACATAAGACAAGTGTCATATTTAGAAGTAAAATACTTATTGTTTTGATTGTCAGAATTGCATTACTATTAACTTTAACATGAATGTTTATAGTATAAGAAAATTCGGAATGTATTAATCTTTAAACTTCAAAGTTGAACCTTCCCACACATATTCAGTATCAGAGAGATCTTCTGCGATTCTAATAATAGGTACAAAAGATTCTGCAGATAAAGATGCTCCACCTACTAAACCACCATCAATATCCTCAATAGCTAATAATTCTGCAGCATTTGATTCTTTCATTGATCCTCCATAAATTATGGGTGTATTTTCTGCTGCAGCATTACTATAATGATTTCTAATCCAATCACGAACAATTGTATGGGCTTCACTTGCCTGTTGGGGAGTTGCAGGTTTAATTTCAACATCTGGATTCAAGAATTTATTGTTGATTGCCCATACTGGCTCATAAGCAATGATCACATTCTTTAGTTGTTGTTCTGAAATATTCTTAAGACTACCAGTTAATTGGCTTTGATTAACCTCCATTACACGGTCTTCAGCGCGTTCTTTTGCTGTTTCTCCGATGCATAAGACTGGTTTAAGACCCTTCTCAATCGTTTTTAGAACTTTCAGGTTAATTATCTCATTTGTTTCCCCAAATATCCGTCGTCGTTCGCTATGCCCCAAAATAACATATTCACACCCAGCATCTATAAGAGATAGAATCGATGTTTCCCCCGTAAAAGCCCCTTTGTCTTGAAAATGGATATTTTGGCCTGCGAGTTTTATTTTTGTTTTCGCGAGTGCCAGTCCAATGGTGTATAATGCATTAAAAGAAGGCGCAATGAATACTTCCACAGAAGTAATGCTAACTAGAGCATTCGCGATGTTTTTTGCAATTCGTTCCGCTTCTCCTACATGTGTAATTGACATTTTCCAGTTGCCACCAACAATTAGACGTCGCATGACTCATCCCTTATAACATACTAAATCAGAGTGTACAAATTCCTTTCAATTACAGCAAATCTAATAAAATCACTTTTGCTTTAAATTGTTGTTCAGATGATTCGGTAAAGGAACCATAAAAATGGTTAAAATCTTTTTACGCAGCTTTATTTTGGCTTTTAGTAAGCTGAAGGGGGTTCTAGTGCTTCTATTAACCACGATTATTTGTGGTACTGTGATATTCCAACTTTTTTACAGTTCAGCTTTTGATCCAAAATTCACAGGGGATGTCATTGATTCAATTCTTGCTTCTATTTCACTATTATTATCAATGGAAGTTTTTAGCTTTCCCCACGATGGAGAACTAATACTAAAACTAGTTTACGTTGTCTATCCCTTCTTAGGATTAATAATCATTGGAATTGGAATTATAGAGGTTGGTATGGTTGCTTTTACTGCCAGATACCGGTTGAATGCTTGGAATATATGGATGGCTAAGACAATGAAGGAACATACTATATTGGTGGGATTAGGAAACGTTGGAACTCGTATCCTGACTGAATTAATTGAAGATGGAATTCCTACGGCAGTCATTATTCAAGAGAATGGAAAAAGAACTGAATTCGTCGAACAGATGCAGGAAAGTTCCAATGTAGCAGTTATATTCGGAAATGCTACTGAAAATCAAGTTTTAAAACAGGCCAATGTCACTGAAGCTCGAGCTCTGTTAGCTGTTACTAATGATGATATGATAAATTTTAAGATTGCTACAAAAGCGAAGGAATTAAACCCACGGTTACGAACTGTGATTCGTGCTTTTGATCAAGATTTTGCATCAAAAGTCACTGGTTTATTTGATATAGATGCAGCAATCAGTACTTCTGCGATTGCTGCTCCAGCCTTTATCGCTACAAGTTTTGATGATGGGATCATTCAGACTCTGAAATCTAAAAAGGGTGAGATTGAATATCATCTAATGGAATTACTTTTAAATTCCCAATTTGATCCTGTGAAAGTTGGTACTCTTGAGGAGTTATACAACGTCTCAATTTTAGCTATCGATAAAACCGCTAATCCTGATTGCGAAGATAAAATTGAACCTGGATCTAAATTATTATTATTTGGTGATATCAAAGCACTTCGTATAATTAAAAACAGATTCTGTTTGTGAATCATTATTGGGGTATTAATTATGGAAATTGAATTTAATGGTATTGATGAAAACACCTTGCGAGAGATCTGTACTAATCAAGGAGTAAAAGCTGAAATTTTCCCATTAGCTAGTCGTGACACGATCTGTTCTCGTGAGAAAGGGCGGATATTTGGAGAGGGTGAAACTTATTATTTAATAGAAGAATCCTGTTGGCATGGGTACTATTGGTGTGGTGGTTACCAATGTGGTCGGTCATCAAAGTATCCTTCTGATCGTAAACGTACATCAATGCAAGGAAGATCACGTAAAGAAACCTCTAAAACTGGTGATTGTAGATATGTAGACTGTTCTGGAAGTGGTGATTGTGATGCGAGTAGTGATTCGTTAGGAGCAATAGTCATCTTCTTCCTAATCATTGCTGTAGTATTATTATTGATATATTTGGCACCAATCATAGGACCAATGATAGCTTTAGGAATAGAACTAGGATTAGCACTGCTACTTGGAGTATTTGATCTCATTACATTCGGTATATTTCGAAGGAAATTCAAGAGATTGATCGTTTATTTTCCTTCTATACCTTCTAATATGCAAATTGATCAAATTATTGGTGATGTTGCATCCTTTGGAGGTTTACCCCGACGCTATCGCCCAAAATATGGTACTAACGGTTTTTGGGTATTAAGAACTGGAGCATACTTATTCCTACCTAGTCTTGTAGCAATGTTACTCGTGCTTTGGTTGCAACCAACGAATAATATTCTATTTCGAGTACCAATAATTGCTTTTATTTTCTCTATTGTATTCATCTGGCTTGGTAATATGATGATTAATCGAAAAGCTAAACAGGTTGCGCAAACTAGTTAAGTCACCTCCCCCTTTTTTCCTATTTCAATCCTCTCAACTAGTGTCACTTAGAATATGTTAATATCTCTCCGTTAGAAGAACTTCATAAGCGTTGAAAAGGTCCATTAACTGGATCTTAGAGAGGTTTCCATGAGCTGTTGGCATCTCATAAATACGGTCTGGTATTTCTTTGATTAAAGTATCATAACTGAATCCAAATCGTTTTTTCGTTTTAATCCTTAATTTTTGAATTTCTAATCCTAATTCTAATAGCTCATTCTCTGTTTTATCAGTACCAAGATTCCGTAAACATTCCTTTACTAGTTGGGGAGTGTAGATATTCCTTGCAAACAAACAAATTATTAATGAATTTAGTATATTTCTCCATTCCTCCTCTTTAGCTAGATTTAAAACTGCGTCCGTAGGAGAAATCTTCTTCCCAAGAAATTTTTGGTCGAACGAATATCCTGCATTATCTAAATGCGAATGTCTTGCTCCAATAGCATGGCCAATTATGCTGTAAGGACCAGTTGAGTACCCAGCGGGTGGGTTATTGTTAAAACGAACTGCAAATTCACTTCCACCATATTTCTCTACTAGCTGATTTAATCCCTCTCCAGCATACCAATAGAGATCTTTATCTTCAGAATTTCGATATGTTATTCTTTTAATAACTTCTATAAAGTCATTTACATGTCCAAATCTAATGGACAATCCCTTGGTTTCTTTTTCAGTTAATAATCCTTTCTCAAATGCCTCTGCTAGCCATCCCAAAATCACTCCAACCGTAATGGCATCTATTCCTAATCGTTCAGTTTGTTCTATCAATTTCAATAATTCTGTTCCATCACTAATCTGAAGATTAGAACCAAGAGCATACATGGGTTCATAATCATAAGGAACAGCAAGTGAGTGTAAATCAGCTGGAGAATCTACACCGTAATGTTCTCGAAGAATTGCAATGTGAATACACCCTACTGGGCATGTATTACAGGATACTCGTCTACCAAGATATGTTTCTACAAATTTTTCACCTGAAATACCCATTACTCCTTCAAACCGTCCAAACTTGAAATTCTTTGTTGGTAAAGAATTGAGTTCATTTAATGGTAAAACACTTTGAGGAGTACCCAAAACATGATATTTTCTCATACTGTCTGTATTAACACATTGATTCCAGATATTCTTGTAGGTTTTTTGATAACTTCGACGATCAATGTTTGAGAGAGGAATGTCTTTGGTTCCGCTAATGATGATAGCTTTTAATCGCTTGGCGCCAAGTACGGCTCCCACTCCAAGTCTACCAAAATGACGAAAACTATCAACGATTACATTCCCATATTTGACAAGGTTTTCACTTGCTTGGCCTATTCGAATCGATGACCGTCTTCCTGGACCTACTGGAACCAGTTCACGTAAAACTCTACCGAGAGTCGAAGTATACATGTATGCAAGAGGTCCAGCGCGTTTAATTTCGACTTCTTCATCAATAATGGTAATAAAACATGATTTTTCCGCTTGCCCTTTAATAATAATGGCTCCTAACCCTGCAAAGCGCATTGCAAGAGATAAACGGCCACCTGCGTATGATTCACCTAGATCGCCCGTGAGTGGGCTTTTGAAAACGGCAACTGTTTTAGAAGCAATGGGATAAAATGTGGATAAAGGGCCAATGGCGAATATAATTGCATTATCTTTTCCTAAAGGATCTGCATTTGATGGTACGTGCTTTTCTAGTAAATTTACTGCAAGTCCGATACCTCCCATCCATTTGGAGAATAAATCTGGTTTTGCGTAACGGTTTGCTTTCTGTGAGCTAAGATCAATTTCAAGAATGTCCTGTGGAATCTCATCCATTTATTTTCCCTCTTAAAATCCAGGTTTTGGTTCCTCCATTATTAAAACACCTGTTGGACAGAATTTTGTACAAATACTACATTGTCTACATGCAATCGCATTGTGAAGATCTTGATCAATATGGATCGCTCCTGGTATCGGACATGCTTTCACACATTCATGATTACACTTTGTAGAATCACAAATTTCTCGATCGATAATAACTCCTCCTCCGTGTTCTCTAGGTCGAATTGCCCCTACTATAGGACAAACAGGAACGCATGGTGGGTCAAGGCAGCCTCTACAAACAACTACGGCAAATGCTCCTTCATACCCTCCTACAGTTCTCACCGTTATTGAGGTGCGATCCACGCTTAATACTTTTTCATTGACTCTAGCACAAGCCAAAACACATTGGTAACATCCCACACATCGTTCAAGGTATGCAACGCGTAAACGTTTAGCCATTACTTATTCATCCCCGAATATTCTGTTCTATTTCTACTAAATGTTTTTTAATCATTTGTGTTTCCCAATAACGAAGCAAAGGTTCAACATAGGGAAATTCTCCATAAATTGGCTTTTCTTCTACAAGTTGATCAATTGTAAGTACTCCTCTTTTTAATAAACCACGTATTTTTACAGTCCTTTCCTCAATCTTTCTATAAAATTCATCCAATTGCTTATAAATATTCTTTGTAATGATACCTTTATGAGATGAAATAAGAATTTTAATTTCTAGCTCTTTAATTCGAGTAATTGACTCTTTAAATTGTGAGATATCTGACTCGATGTGGCCGTACCAAGGACCAAAAGAAGTTAAGTCTATATCGAAGGAGAACAAAATTTGATCATTTGGCTCATAAAAACAATAATGGTCAATGGTATGTCCTGGTGTATAAATGGGGAGGAGCTTAACGTCTCCAAAATCAAATTCTGATTTGCTATCAAAGCTAAGAGTCGGTTTACAATCTTTCATTCCCATAATTTTTGGAATATTATCTCTCCAGTATTTTGCAATGTCTCCAGGTTCAGTAAATCGGTTAGATAATGCTAGAATATCTCCACTTGTATTAAATCCTTGTATAGGAACCTCAATAGACTCAACATTGTTTTTAAATATCCAATTACCTGCAGAATGATCTGGATGAGTATGTGAATTGATGATACGATAAATATTATATTTTTCTTTTAGTGTTTGGAGATTTTCAATGCCACATCCCGTATCAATTAAGATTGTTTCTTTTGAATTATTGAAGATAATAGAATGAGAAAATGGAAATTTTCCATTATTTTTCCCCTTAACTAGATGTATATCCTTTGTAATTCTTCGTAAATGATCTACCATTAATATGCTTTTTACAATATTCTGATTATGAATTTTTTCTTCTCTTTCGAGAAATCACCAATACAATAAAAATTGAGAGGAAACTTGAGAATGAGATTGATTCGAAACCTGGGGTGTTTTTAATTGAAGGAGTATAAGGATGTGCTAATTTATAGAGGTTATAGTCAAACATTTCAATGTAATTATCTATTGTATCTCCATATTCAGCTTTAAGAGAATCTTCAACCTCTACTCCCAGTAATGGAGTTAATACAGCAACTTGTGAATCAGTGTCAAGTGCTAACGCTTCAACATCTTCCTTATCTAATTGAGGTTGATTGATAATAAGTTTACATTCTTCTTGTAGCATTTTATCTGACAAATCAGCAACGTGAGCTGCTGAAGGCTCAGCACCTTCAACCTCTTCAATCGCACCGATTCGTTCCAAACCAAGTAGATCTAAAAAATAAATAAACGCAGGGTGATGAACTACTACTTTGGTACCATTAAAAGACTCTTTAGCTTGGTCAATTCGGTTTAGTAAATCATCGAGATCTTTTTGATAGGAAAGAAAATTATTGTAAAGAGTGGCATCATTTTCTGGTAGAAGTTGTGCAAATGCCTGATAGATTTTAAATGTCATATCTTTTGCGTTTATGGGACTCATCCAAACGTGTGGGTTCTTTTTACCAATTACAGGGTCATATTCCATATATTCTTCAATCGAGACATTAATTAAAGTCAAAATTCTTGTTGGAGAACTTGATTGAAGAACAGAATCTACCCAAGGTTCTAAACCTGAAAGGCCAAATCTGATAAAAAGATCAGCACTAGCAACAGTAGCTACCTCTGAAGCTTTAGGGTCATATGTGTGGGGATTCTCGAGACCACTAACAATATTGGTAACAGTGAATACATCCCCAGCTACATTTTGAGCCCAATCACCAATCATTGATAATGATACAACAACTTTTAAATTAGAATCTTGCTGAAAATCAGGATTAGCTGCTTTTGTTACTAGTAATCCATTAATAAATAGGAATATAAAGGTTATAACTGTTAAAAATATCTGGTTCCTTTTATTCAGCATTTAAACCACTTAATTATGCTATAATTTGTAAGAAAATAATTTAAGATAAATCGTTTCACTAAATTAAAGTTTCTTTAAAAAATATTTTGTAATGGAAAAATTTATCAACCTATGGAAAAAATCTTCAAACGACTTTCATATTTAAAAGTCAAAGTGAAAACCAGTCTATTTTGTTGATGAATCATGGTTGGCCTCTCTGATTCGGAAAAACTTATTCTTTTATTTCTTTATGATTGGGAAAGACCCATTCGTGCTGGAGATTTGTTTCAAATATTAAATGAAGAATATCATTTCGATCGTAGTCGTCAAACTCTCCATTCTTTAATCAAAAAACTACAAAAAAATAAGCTAATCTCATGGGAACCCCATAAATTAGTAGGATTAACTGAGATAGGAAAGGAACATGCTTTACATATAACTTGGCATATGCATTTGCTTGAAAATTATTTTCAAGAGACATTAGATCTAACCGCATCAGTAAGAAGAAAAGTTGCATTAAGATTAACACCAATTGTTTCTTGTGAATTTATTGAGGCTATTACTAAATTTCATCAAGATGATTGTGAATTAAAAGAGGCCATCAAAGCAGGAAACCTTTGCACGGCAGAAAGCAAAATAGAAGAAGGGGGATATTCAGAGTGAACTCTTTCGTCATGGAAATCATCTTTAATCCCAATGCCTTCTGGGAATATCTCCAATATCCATTTATGCAAAAAGCACTCATCGCTGCTATTTTGATTGGAATTATTTGTGCATTGATTGGATCATTTGTGCTATTAAGAGGAATGGTTTTTTTGGGGGAGGCAATTGCCCATTCTGCGTTTGCTGGTGCAGCTTTAGCAATTCTACTAGGTTGGGATCCGTTATTAGTGATCATGCTTTTTTCAATAATATCCTCGATTAGTATTGGTTATGTAAATGAAAAGAAAATGATGAAAGATGAAATCATAATTGGTGTCATATTTTCTTTTTTCATGGCATTAGCTATTCTGTTCATTAGTCTTATGCCAGTGTACAGCACTGATGTCCCCTCAATACTCTTCGGTAACATTCTGATAATTAGTCCAAATACATTCAATCTATTAATCTTTTTTAGCTTTTTAATCATCATTGTGATTTTTGTGATTAAAAAGGAGCTATATTTCATGACTTTTGATGAAGAATCGGCGCGAGTCTCTGGTATTCCTGTTCGATTATTAACATACATCTTCTTGGTTTTAGTTTCAATGACAATTTCAGTCTCATTAAAAGCAATTGGTGCCATATTAGTCTTTGCGATGATTGTAACTCCTGCGGCAGCTGCTTACCAACTTACTTTCAAATTTAATCGCTTACTATTTTTAGCTGGGATTTTTGGAGTTTTTTCAACTGTTGGAGGATTATACCTTTCAGTAGTGTTTGATCTGCCTTCTGGATCTACAATTGTTACATTAATTACACTAATATTCCTTATTTCATTTTTTATCTCTCCCAAACGACGTTTCTCTCATTTGGCTCACTTGCCAACAGAATGCCCATATTGTGGAGAAATTATTGATGAGGGGTCTTGTGAAGATCCTGAATGCCTACAATCAGATACCCCTCATTCACATGTTGCTCATGACGACCATCGAAGAGGTGACGTGGTAATAGATAAACGGAAGCTCTCTAGAAAGACTCCACGCACTCATGAACATGGATGACTTTCGAAGTGATCGAGTATGACTACCACAACTGAAACTGAAATTGATATGTCTGGTGTAAAGAGGAGTTTGACTCCTTTAATATGTATAAACAATGCTGTTGTTGCTTATCAAAACGTTGTTGCATTGGCTAATATAAATCTCGATGTCTACGAAGGAGAAATACTTGGAATTTGTGGGCCAAATGGATCAGGAAAGTCAACTCTCCTCAAAGCAATATTAAATCTCGTTCCACTAAGTTATGGAACTATTCGATTTTATAGTAAAGATCCACTAATGCAGCCATGTGAAGAATATCATCAAGGCATTAATATTGGATATGTCCCTCAAATTCACAACATTGATCGTAATTTTCCAGCTCTTGTTGAAGATGTTGTTGCTATGGGACGATATGCTCAAGTTGGATTTTTGAAGCGTGTGAAAAGGACTGATCCATATATTGAGAATGCCCTTCGTTCAGTTGATATGTGGAAGTTCCGTAAACGGCCTATTGGGCACCTGAGCGGAGGTCAACAACAAAAAGTAATGATTGCACGATCATTAGCTAGTAATCCTAAAATAATGTTATTAGATGAGCCCACTGCCGCTTTAGATTTCCGAATAGAACGAGCTATCATGGATTTGATTCAGCAGCTTCATCAGAAGCAAAATCTGACAATAATTTTAGTGACTCACAGAATGAGTTTTCTACGTGATTTCACTACAAGAGTTGTTTGTCTAGATAAAAGTATCATTTGGGAAGGGGAACCTTCAGATCCTAAACTTCAAACCATCATTAATCAGCTTTTTTTTCAATAACTAATGCCTCAAAAATCTAGTATATTCCAGTTAAGATGATTTAAAGCTTTTTTATTAAATCTCAATCTTCTAAATTGGTATTTTCCTTCCTACAAAAGATATTTCTCAATTTTTCAACCACCCTAAAAATGATTTTTAGGGGAAATTAGTTGGTAAAAGCTGATTCTAATGGTAATAAATGCGGTTAGAAGAGAAGTACCAGAAAAGATATTTGATAGAACATATGAACCTTACAGAGGAGCATATTCAACTGTACCTAAAGGATCTAAAGTTGGACGTAAGTACCCTTCACACATTACTACGAGTAAAACTAAACGAATATTCGATGATTTAGAACAGGTCATTTCAAAGGTAAATCTTAGTGATGGTATGACCATTGGCTTTATTCACAATCTCAGATACGGCGATTTTGTCATTTGTGAGGTTATGGATACTATCGCTTCAATGGGTTACAAAAATTTAACTATAGCATCTACTGCTTTATTTCCTAATCATGAACCTCTTATTGAACACATTCATTCTGGTGTAATTGGCTGTATTTCTGGATCGATGAATGGTCCCATTGGTAAAGCTGTTTCTATAGGAGAAATAGACATTCCTACCAGTTTACGTTCGCATGGAGGACGAGCACGCGCTGTAGAGTGCGGAGAACTCCATCTTAACGTTTCTTTTATTGCTGCTCCCGCTGTGGATGAAATGGGTAACATGAACGGATGTCAAGGACCTTCTGCTTACGGTGCTTGCGGGTTCGCTAACGAAACTGATTCAGTTTACGCAGATAAAGTGGTTCTTGTAACAGATAATCTCTTAACCGATGAACCTGTTTATCCTGTGAGTATAAAGGGAGATAAAGTAGATTATATAGTAACAGTAGATCGTATTGGAGATCCCAATAAGATTGTAGCAGGCTCCCTTGGAAGAAATGTAACAAAAGGTCATCTAGAAATTGCGGAACGGGTAGTCAAAGTAGCAGAAGCCGCTGGATATATAAAGGAAGGATTATCTTTTCAAGCAGGGGCGGGAGGAGTATCCCTTGGAACAACACGATTCTTACACGAATTGATGATTGAAAGAGAAATCCAAGGATCATTTATTCACGGTGGGACCACAGAGGCAGCAGTTAAACTGCTGGAAGAAGGTTTGGTGAGGAAGATATTTGATGGACAGTCATTTGATCTTGCTGCTGCTAGATCTTTACGAGAAAATCCCTGTCATTATGAGTGGTCAGCTCAGAATTCTTACAATATTTGGGCTCCAGGAGGTCCACTTGCACACTTTGTTGATGTAGTAGCTCTTGGAGCAACTGAGATTGATATTGATTTCAACGTAAATGTCAATACACATTCAGATGGATTACTACTTCATGGTATTGGAGGACATACTGATGCAGCTGCTGCTCAGTTAACAATTATTACATGTCCTATTGCTAGAAAGGTACCAATTGTCCGAGATCGAGTAACTACTGTCTCAACACCTGGAGAAATGATAGATGTTGTGATAACCGATGCAGGTATAGCTGTTAATCCAAGGAGAACTAAACTCAAAGATAAATTGACAAAAGCAGAGATAGATATAACAGATATTACTGAACTACGAGATATGGCTTATAGTCAGGCGGCTCCTTTACAGCCTGATTTCACAGATGAGATTTGCACGGCAGTTGAATTTCGGGATGGAACTCTCCTTGATGTCATCTATAAAGTTAATAATTAATCGGTTCCTAAAGGAGTCAAAAAAGATTCTAGAAATCGTAAAACACGGAAAGCTATTTCTTGGCGCATTTCTCTTCGTTTCAGACCTTTTTGGATCTGTAATTTTGTAACTGACACTTCCTCGTTGAAAGTTATAGCTGCATATACCTCACCAGCTTCCTTCTTTGTTCTTCTTTTCCTTAATTCTGCTGATGTTATTAATCCAGTCTCTGCCAAGCCAATTTTTGCTCCTGAATAATCCCTTATTCGCTGTGACAGTTGTTTAGCGATCTCAGGAGACGCAACCCCATAACCCTTGAATGATAAATCCTCGCGGGGTATTCCTAATTTAATCTTCATCTCATTTGAGTAGGGGGTCATTCCAAGAATAAAAATCTGTGAAGCCCCACTAGATCCTGTTAGGAGATCACTAATGAGACCACAGGTTGTTAATTCAACTGTGGCAATTGTTAAATCCTTTTGATGCATCATAGGAATAATAATTTCTTTAGTATATCGATGAAGTAATCCATAAGACATTGGGTACGTATTTTCTATTTGTTTAGGTTTGCTAATAATTGTTTGGAGTTCTCTTATGAAATTAGGTTGCTTATTTGAATCCATTTTTTTCTAATTTCCCCCTTTTTTCCTATTTTGTACTCAGAAATTAATTTCTGTTGGAGCGAAGTATCACTCTCAATTTCCGGTAACAACTGTTCCAAGATTTTTATAGCTGTTAATTGATCTTTACCAGCTGTTAATGTCAAATGTACAACTAATTGGATTGCTATTTTTGTTGCTATCCGTTTAGAAGTTAAATAGTATATATTATTCTTTTCTAGATATTTTTTTACTGTGGAATGAAGATAAGTCTCCTGAATAGATTGCTTTTTAGAATATTTTTCTCGAATAGCGGTTGCATTAAGAAATCTATAGGATTTTGGCATTGATAAGAAATGAATGTTTTTATGAAATTGGTGATGTAAATGTTCATTGAGGAATATATTAAATTCTTCTCTTGAGAAAACGTCTTCTCTACCTGCAATTAGATAATCAGCTCTAAAAATCAAGGGTAATACTTGATCTAAAGACTTTGAGTAATAATAAGGATCCAGAAGTTTTTTAAAGACATCCATTCCCATGATAAAAGAAATTTTTTTCACATTAATAGAAAATTGCTGAGTTGCATCTATCAAATCAATGTATCGTGCCACATTTGACAAACCAATTGAAATAGGTATCTTTGGTTTAAGATAAGAAAATGATGTCTCCAACATCTCAACTCGATAACCTAGCAATGAGCGATTTATGACATTTATTTTTTTATCTACATGAGAAAGAGAAAGTAAGAGTATAACTTTAAATTTATCTGACGGATCGAGTTTAAAACGGTGGTCAATTGCTTTAGAAATAAGATCTATATGCGATAAAGTTGGAGGATCAAAAGATCCTTGGATAATGAGATAATGAGATGGTTTGTAGGTTTCCTCTTTTATCTGGACATTATCTGGAAAGATATCAATGATTGTTTCAATTAATGGGCCAGATGTTTCAAATCGTTGTAGAAGTTCTTGAGCAATCCATTCTACTCTTACAATTCTTTCAATATTTTGAAGCAAAATATTTCCTCTTCGTAATTCACAGAGTTTTTAGAATCCCCATGCTTCACAACCCCGCATGCGTCGAACTTCTAAGATCTGCCCCGCATGAGTGAATTCATGGTTGAAATGTAAAATGAATGCTTTTCCAATATTTTTATTTTGCCAATTTGGGGGAAAACCAGAGTCATCAAAAGATTCCTCAAGCCAATCATTAGTTTCAGAATCTAGTTTTCTTGTTATTTTTCCATTCACAAGCTTAAATTTATCAAATAGATCTTCTAAAGTAAATGTCTTAGGGAAGTCGCCTTTTGAGCCCATTCCAAAAGTTGTAATATACTCATCAGAGAGAGTTATGAGATTACCACAAAATCTGTGGTTTGCAATAAAATCATGATTAACGAGCACATGCCCTACCGTCCACCCTATTGCTGGTGAACCAATTTCTGGTCTCCAGCGTAAATCTTTTATGTCTAAATCACGGGTCACAAAATGCATTTGATTCTCTAGGGCATAACAGAGTGTTTTAACGATATATAATGCTTCCATACGTTCACAACCTGCATTTATTCTTATACGATCCCTTCTTTTAGTAACCATTCAACTGTAGCAGTGATTGTTTCTTCTGCTGATGTTTCAGGGTGGTAACCTAGTTCAGAATGGATTTTTGAATCGTCAAAAAGACGGTTTTTGCCGAATTTAATAATACGGTAACGATTGAGAGTTGATGGCTTATGTTTAATTTTTCCAATAATCTCAGAGATAAAGCCTACAATATATGCCAGAAAATAAGGATAATTCTTCGGAGGTTCTAAAACATTTAATTTAGTAGCAATTTGGTCATATAATTCTTTTACCGTAATTTCAAAAGATTTTATGTTATATATCTGACCAATCGCTTTATCTTGTTGATTTATAACAAGAATTACAGCTCGAGCTAAATCTGTGGCGGCAACCCATGTTTGCAGGGCTTGTCCATTACGTATCATTGGAAATTTTCCCTTTTTGATCACTTGACACATTTTTGCCATATGTGTAAAATCTCTAATTCCCATTACATTAGGAGGTCGTATAATGGTCGCATCTATGAGTTTCTTTTCGATAGCATCCTTGACTATCTTTTCAGCAACAACTTTAGATTTGTGATAGTTACCATAGGGGCCATACGGAGTATCTTCTGTTAAGTGAATTGATGTTTTTCGTGGATAAACCCCTGAGGAGGAAATGTGTATTATAAAGTGCGCTGAATTCGATTGAACCATTGCATCAATAACATTTTGAGTACCTTGGGCGTTGACCTCCATTAATCGCGAAAGGGGAGCCCAATCATCTGCAAGGGCGGCCACATGAATAATCACATTAGGATGAAAATCATTCATTGCATAATTTAATGAATTAGGATTAGTAATATCTCCTTGAAAAATAGACAATCCAGCTTTTGATCTCATGTTTGCTTTCGTTAAATCCCGTACTATCAATGAAATGTTCGAAGGAGGAAAACTTCTTTCCAGAGCGTCCACAATGTGACTTCCTATAAACCCTGTTCCACCAGTTACCATAATTTTCATAAGGTTCCCCAAGGTGTTAATTCTTAATCAACTTCAATAACATAAATTTCTAAGTAGTTTTAAATTTCATTATCACTAAGGTTAATTGCCAAATTTAGGATGCCTCACTTTGAGTATTTTAATAAAGAAAGCTCTAACTATTGGTACTCCTTTTATTATTTTGATAATTAGTTTTATTATAATTACAGTTTTAAACAATAGTTATTCAAGTCCTTTAGATGAAGAATGGATTACTCGACAATTTCTAATCGGAATGTTCATGTTTGCTGGATTGGCAATCATTCCCAGACTCCTTCAATTGCATCTATACTTCTCAGGAGTGATTCCTTCCTACACAGTGAACCTTTGTCATCACGCTCCTTTTCTTCAAACTAATCACGAATTCAAAATTGGGTCTTACTCTATATGTTCTGGGTGCTTTGGAAGTGTTTTAAGCATTCTTATTGCAGAATTCATCCTCTTAGTATATTTTTTAAGTCCGAATCTTTTTAATGCAGATTTAACAAAGATATTCTTATTAATGGGATTAATATTGATAATTATGTCCTATAGCAGATATTTAATTAACCTCAAACCTAATGTTAGGTTAATCCAACACATTAGCTTATTTGTAGGATTAGCTTTAATTTTGATTGCTTGTGATTTAGGATTTAATTCGGCTTTCTCCATGATTATACTGCTACCTAGCTGGTTACTATTTCTCGTGACTCGTGTCAAATTGGCTGAATTGAATCATAAAGAATCTCAGTAATGTGATATGAATTTGAAACTAATATCTTTAATACAACTTTAATTCTTCATTCAATATTTTTTTATAAATAATTTAGAAAATCTTATATCTTTTCATAAGATGGAATCTTACATGAATCTTTATGATATAAAGACTTCTTGAAAAAATGAGGAAATTAGAATGAAAAGAAAAAATCCATTTTTAGTAGCGACAAGTATTCTTTTGTTATTATTGGTTCCATCAATAGGGTTAGCAGATATAGATGAAGATGTTATGACAGCAGGTGACACATTCATTTATGATGTTAACAAATTTGAGGTTCCTGTCGAAGATATACTGGGAGAACTGATAGAACTTCCCATGGGATATTCATTAGGAGACCTCGTTGTTGATCTAACAGGCAGCACTTTAGCCATGAAAGTAATGGCTCTAGATGATAACGGAGGGTTCTATGTCCTTAATTCTTATGTTATTCTAGGAGAAGACATCGAAATTCCATTCCCCGAAAATGCCCCACCGGAAATCACTGAGGTCTTCGGTAACAAGCTCATAATTCCTGAAGGAGTTGGCCTAAGTCTCCCCAATGCGACAATTTTTGGAAGTGATTATCTGGATTTTTACGAAGAGGATTTTGAGGTTAATTATGAGCCAGGACTTCCATTCTATCTTGATCCTGACGAGTGGGATGAATATGAGAAGATGTTTGAGGATCTCAATGATGTATTAGCTAAAATGAATCTCAATGTTGACCTCGATGTCAATATAGAAGACGGTGAATTCATAGTAGAAGTCACGGGTCATGTTGGTTCGGGTGCTTACTTAGCTGCTGCTGAAACTACTACTACTCCTACTGATAGTTCTACTGCTCCTACTGATACTTCTACCACTCATACTGAAACTTCTACTACTACTGAAGTAACCGCTCCTCCAGCTATTGGATTTGAACCAGATCTTGACCTAGATCTCGAAATAGCTTGGCATGAAAAAGGGGATTATGCAGGTATTTTAAAGAGAGTAAGTGGTCAAGTTAAAGGAAGTCTAGTGAAGAATGGCAAAGAACTTACCATGGATGTTGATATCACTTTTAAGGAGAAAAGAGCCAACCCACTCCCAGAAGAAATCGATGAGGATGAAAAAATTACCCTTGAAATGGACGATATGTCTTTTTCATACGATGTTTCAGGATTCATGAACAATAGCGATGTTACGGACCCACTAGATTATTATGAAGACGAAGCTGACGATATGATCGGTGAAGAAATCTTTGAATTTGAAATCACAGATGTCGATGGTTGTTATTATGAGACCGCTGTTGATGTCTATGATGGAAACGATGTAGAAGGAATGTGGTGGAATGGTTTCACAGGTAATCCCGTATCTAAATACAGAGGTTCAGGTCCCTGGAAAGACTGGCTATTTTATGTACCTGAAGATGGAGGACCAGGTGGAATAATACCATTTGCTCCTGGTATAACCCCTGATTGGGATATGTGGCAATCATCCATACTTAGTATTTCGGAAATCTTAGACATAATTGAATCCTCAGTTACTGTTTCTTCAGCAGAAGAAGAACTTGCTGCCATTGGTATGACCATCAATGAATTCGATTTTGTTTATGAAATGCGAGCAAACAAAGATTACAAAGTTTTTTACCTTTCAGGCGTTGCTAATGTTGAATGGAATACTACTGACTGGGAAGACTTTCCATTTCCAATCTCACAAAGACCCTATGCTGATGTAATGGTAGACATTAATGCATGGTTGATGTATACTGATGAAGGTTTAATAGTAGGCTTGGGTTTAGATATTGAGGCTGATTTAGTTCTCGTTGAATTCCCTTATTATACAGACGATTATGGCTATACTTATTTTGGCGATGGTTCTCTTAGTCTCGACTTGGCTGCATATCTTAGAAACCAAGATTTTGAGGAACTCCCTGATCCATCAAGTCTACCTGAAGACACAGAAGGAGAAGGAGAAGAGGATGGTGGAGCTGGCATCACCCCAGGTTTCTCCATTGTACCAGCGCTTTTAATATTTGCTGCAATTGCAGTAATAATTAAACGCCGAGAAAAGTAGTTTTAGTCTCCCATTTCACTCTTTTTTTTATTTCTCTTTCTTTTTTTATGTATTGATTTAAAGAGACAAGTTACTTTGTCAATCAGGAGTGAAAATTCAATTCATTAATCAAAAAGGGAAATATTAAAATTCTGTTAAATTAACTATTTTTCTGACAAATTTCATCAATTATCTTTTAGAAGAATGGTGAAAAAATAGACTGAACTTATCTGATAAATAATCTTACATACTTCAAGTATTACTGTTAATATGGTTATTCCCATGTTATTTGCTAAGAAGATTAATAAAATTTTATTTTTACCCGTTCTATTAGTCTTATTAATTCTTTCAATCGAATCTATTCTTAGCATAATAATAGAATTTTTCATAATAAGCTTCAGGCAGATTAATAGTGATTTATTCTCCTACTCTAATGAATTCTTACATATTGTAAAAATGATTATAGCAAAAGGAATTAGTATTCTCGTTTTAGTCTTATTATTTAACAAAAAACTTAGAACATATGAGATCGAACTCCAATCTGACATAAGCTCACGAAGTTTTCTTTTTATAGTAATTTTACTTTATGTGGGATGTATTAGTTTCCTATTGGAGAATTTAAGTAGCTCTTTACTCATAATATCAGATACAGCAGATATTATTAAAGTCTGGCCAGAGATTGTGATGTCAAGAATAGCAATTGGATATATAGAATATCAATTGTCATTGATTCTATTATTAATAATAATTATACCTGTTTATGAAGAGTTATTATACAGAAAAGCAACAATTCAAGCTTTAATAAAGAAACGGTTCAGACTAGGCTGGATATTAATAATATCTTCCATAATCTATAGTATACCCCCCTTTCTCTTAAATCTTGTCGAATATTCAGAAGAGCAAGCCATCTGGGATTTCTCCATTCGAATAGTTAGTGGATTAATTCTAGCGATTGTATATTTAAAGACCCAAAAGGTACGATATCCAGTCCTTCTAAAGGGTTTAGTTAATTTAATAATTTATTTTCGTTATCTGATAAAATTTAATCCTATTATTTCTCAATTTAAAGAATACTTTAATATTTCAATCTTTATTATTACTTCTATTGGAATAATTCTCCTTTTCTATATTATTTTTGATGGGATAGCGACTTTCTGGACAACCTCATCAGTACCCACCTGGTTAAATACACTCCTTGATTTTCAGTTGTATAAAGATGGACAAAGTAGAAAAATAATTTATAATCTTTTTTTTCTTCTTCCACTAATTCCCTCTGGGTTTATTCTTTTCATCGATCATACAATTCTTTACAGTGATTTCTGGGGATCCCTAGTAAAAATAGGTATCAAGAGTGTTCTTTTAGGAATCATGATTTTTGTTTCTGGAAAGCAGTTTTTTTCAGATCATTCATTATTTGAAGCTTATCCTGAACCTTATATTTCTATAAAACTGATATTTAACGACTATTTTTACAGAATCAAGAAAAATTATCGTATTGTCATCAAAGAAAGCCCTCAGTTTATTAAGCATTATTTTGGATTTATACTATTTATTCTGGGACTTATTAGCCCTATGATTCTTATTGATATGAGTGCCACAGTATTTACAAGCGTACCACTATTAGGGAGAATTATTGAAGTTGATATAAAAATGACCTCTGGTCAGAACCCTTTTCTTTCATACTCAAGAGCAGAGGTGAGTTCGCGAAGTCCTTATTTTTTTATGCTTCCTATTCATCATACAATCGATGAAATGTTCTATTTTTTCAAGCATACAAATGGTCATTGGTATTTTCTTCCTGATACTTTCATGTCTCATCCTGCTGATTGGCTCCATGGGCTTATAACTGTTGGAACTTGGTTTTTATTGCTTATCTTGTCATATTTGGTAATTCGTGAATATCGCAAAAACCATGAAACAGTTGCAGGTGTTTTAGTAATTGCTTTAATTGCAATAGAAATGCTTTGGTATTTATTTACACTTGGATTGGGCTCAATTCCTGTGGAAGCGGAACCTGTACTTCCAAACACCGATCTAACGTTTTCTCAATTTATGCAAATGGATTTTGAAATGAATTGGTTTGTTTCTATCCCTTTAGGTCTTATTCTCCTTTTTTTGGCTGCCTCTTTTTTCTTAGTTGAAGGATTTTTGGTGTACCGACAAGAGAAAGAAAAGAAGAGGAATGAAGAAGAAGAAAAAGAAGAAGATATACGACGAAAACGACGTCGAAGACGAAGAAAAAAGAGGAAGGAAGAAGACAAAGAAAGGCAACGACGAAGACGGCGGCGGAGATGGGGTCGAAGACATCGAAGACGAAGACTAATCAAACTCAGTTATTTGATGGGATTTTAAATCTGATCTGTTAATTAAACAAAATTTTCGCCAAATTAAGTGATATAATCCTATAAATCTGTGGATAAATTAGAAATTGCCTGTTGGTATTATATCAGAACTGGTGATGAATTATAATAATGTTTATTCGATTGACGATTTCATCCTTTTTAGTTTTAAATTGTAGATTAATGGAGTAATCAAGAGATTATAATACATCCAGGTGAAAATATTGGAAGAATACGTACGAGAAGTATTTTCGAATCAGTTAGATCTGATTTCAGACCAAAATTTACAGCAGAAGGTCATAGATGTATGTGTGGAAGCCCTTAAAATGGGTAACGATGGACGTGGATGGAAAAATATGGAATTTCCTTTTACACTTGTTATTCCTGAAGTAAAGGTGAGTTTTGTTGATCATGTAAAAATTGTAACAAATCTGGCTCATCAATCAGCCAATTTGCTGGAAAAGCAGGGCATTCCCATTAATCATGATATTCTTATCGCTAGTGCCATTCTACACGATATAGGCAAACCAATCGAATTTGCTCAGACATCAGATGGAAAAGTAGTGAAATCTAAAACAGGTAACAGGCTTAGACACCCAGTAACAGGAGCTGGTCTAGCAATGAAACACGAACTTCCATATGAAGTCATGCAGAATATTTATCAACACTCTTGGGAAGGAGATAAAGGACCAGGACGGACAATCGAAGGTGAAATTATCCATCGTTGTGATTTCTTACATTTTGGCCCCCTGAAAATCTTTATGGAGACCAAATAATATAGGAAGGAAAAAAATGACTAAATATAAAATTGCTTATATGCCTGGGGACGGGATCGGTAAAGACGTCTTAGAAGCAGCCAGAATTGTGCTAGATGCGACAAACTTTGATTCAGAATACATTCCACTCGATATTGGGTTTGATATTTTCAAAGCTGAAGGAGATCCTCTTCCTGAGCGTACAGTTGAGGGAATGAAAGAAACAGATGCTGCATTATTTGGTGCAATTACTTCTCGTCCAACAACAGATCCTGAAGTGGTTAAGACAGTCCAGAAATTTGGCATTTCTTATCGGTCACCTATTGTACGCTTACGCCAAATCTTCGATTTATACTCTAATATGCGGCCAACTAAAGCCTATCCCGGTAATCCTCTCAACTATCGGGATGATATTGATCTTATCACATTTAGAGAGAACACAGAGGGTCTTTATACTGGAATTGAGTATGATAGCGGGGAAGAATTTAGACAGCTTGTTTCATTAGATAAATTTCAGAAATTTGATCCAGAAAAAACTACAGTTTCATGTCGTGTATTTACTGAGAAAGGTTGTCGTAGAATTTTAGTCACTGCCTTTGAATATGCGAAGAAATTTGGATACCCCACTGTTACTGTGATACACAAAGCGAATGTAATTCGTCAAACATGTGGCATGTTTCGACGAATCGCTTTTGAAGTAGCTAAAGATTATCCTGAGGTCGAAATGTGGGAAACAAATATCGATGCTATGTGTATGTGGTTGATCAAAAACCCTCAAGATTATGGAGTCATGGTAACCACGAATATGTTCGGTGATATCATCAGCGATCTTGCAGCCCAATTAGTAGGTGGATTAGGTTTTGCTTCTAGCGCCTCAACTAATGGGAATATTTACGGTCTCTTTGAACCTACCCATGGGTCAGCTCCAAAGTATGCGGGGCAATATAAGGTAAATCCTACAGCAGCCATTTTATCAGGGAAATTATTATTAGAGTGGCTTGGTGCCAAAGGAGATCAGTCCTTGTTAGAAATTGCGAAAAATATTGAAAAGGGGATATCTGCGGTTATTAAGGAGGGAAAAGTAAAAACTTATGACATGGGTGGTTCTAATACCACATTAGAAGTAGCTGAAGAAGTAGTAAAGAAAATGATTTAACTCTCCACCTTTTTTCCTAAGTTCAGAGTCAGAGGATCCAGCCATGACTGTAACAGTCACTTTTTATGGCCCCCTAGAACGCTGGGTTGGAGGGAAAACCTTCTTTGTAGAGGGAGCTTCCGTTAGGGAAACGTTAATCGCATTAGAGAGCCAAATTGGAAAGTCCGTACTGACACATATCGTTAATAAAGATACTGGAAAGATCAAGAGTCATTATCACGTCCTTCTTAATGGAAGAGATATAGAATCACTAAACGGTATTGATGAGAAAGTTGAGGAGGGAGATAATGTCACTTGTGTCCCACCTGTAGGAGGAGGTTCAAAATTATTCTTGATGATTCAAGTTTGAATGTCTCAGCTTTTTATTTAGTGCATTTACTTTTACAGGGTAATTTTTAATTAATCTATTCTTACCTAGATTCTGTTTAAGAATCCACAGAATATCCTCATCCTCATATCCTATCAATTTTTCAAGATATTTAAAACCGTCCTCTGGAGTTGATTGAACCACTACACTTAATGAATATGCTAATCCTTTGCGTAGGGCTTTGAAATCATCGGTTTTTCGATTTTTACTGCTCCTTACTTGGTTAAGGACTTCTTTGTGAAGTTCTAATGCTTGGTTTATAATATGATTATCTTTAAGGACACTCGGTTCAGCTACGCCTGTTACTACTGCTCTCATTGGAAGCCATTGATCAGTAACAATCCAAGTTTGTAATTCTTCTAGTAGATTAAGGCCTCTCTCTTTAATTAACCTATGAATTCCTTTAGCAACGGCCTCTCGTATACGCCAGCGGGAGTCTTTAGATAACTCTCTCAAAAATTGGAGAGATTCCGTGTAATGAACCTTTGAAATAGCTCCTATTGAACCAAGAGCCCACGTTGCACAGAAGGGAAGAAACTCTTGGGGATCGTTTACAGGGGCTTGATTTGAAGTAATCTTAATTAAAGAAGTGATCAAACTCCATAAAATTTCCTCATTCTTATCCCAGTTTTCTTCTATTACCTTTGTGAAGGCTTTAGCTAGCTCAAGATTTGCTCTACGACCTGGTAGGTTACTATTATCCAATAAATATTTGGTTACTTTTTTCTTGTCACCCGTTTGAAGAAATTCGGAAAAAAGAAGGTGTAGTTCGTGTTGATGTCTTTGAGTCTTACTCATTTTGAGATTCACTCACTAAGAATCAAATTAATATAGTTTTATTTAAAACGGTTGTTTGTAGACCCTCTGTACCCCATATTAATCATTGTTCTGAAATTAATGGAGGAAATCGTTAATGGTCATTCTAACAGAATTTTCTTATGAATTGAAAGCAATTGAAAAAGGTTATGCAAATAAAACACTGTACATCAACTTAACAACCAATGAAATAAAGATAAAACCCGTTACCGATGAAATGAAAGAGAAATTCATCGGAGGAAAAGGATTCGATTTATTCCTAATGTGGCATGGATTACCTAAACACCCTGTCAAATGGGATGATCCAGAGAATGAGATATGCATTGCTTCAGGCCCTCTCGGAGGAAGTACTTTTTATCCTGGATCAGGGAAATCTATTGTTACTACAATCTCCCCATTAACAGGAATTGTTATTGATAGCAATGTTGGCGGGTATTTCGGGCCTTATGTCAAATTTTCAGGCTTTGATGCAATTGAAATACAAGGAAAAGCTAAGAAGGACGTCATTATCTTTATTAACGGCGATGAAGGAATCGTACGCATTGAGGAAGCAGAAAACATTCCTAATGAAGCACATGTGTTAACCCAACAACTAACCGAGAAATATGCTGTAAATTCATCCGATAAAGAAAAGCATCGGGTTAGTGTGGTCTCATCAGGTAGAGGAGCTGAACATTCTAAATGGGGTTGTCTTAATTTTTCGTGGTATAATAAGAAACGTCAGTGGGCAAGTTGTAAACAAGCTGGAAGAGGGGGAATAGGCACCGTTTTTAGAAATAAGCACCTTAAAGCTCTTATATGTCGCTCTCCAAAAGTGGATTCAAAGATAAATAACCCCTCCAATCTTGATGTGGCAAAAGCTGTTGGACAAAAGCATAATCTTGAAATCATCAAAAATGATCCTAAACAAAACGAAATGCGTGTAGTTGGAACTGGTCATCTCCCTGAAATTATGAATGATTTTGACCTTCTCCCAACTGAGAACTTCCGATTTGGTGCTCATAAGGAGTTGAAAGGTGAACAGTTTCCCTATACACGTGATGTTATGCGATCTGTATATACTGATACTGGAAAAGGTACTGATGGTTGTTGGATTGGCTGCACTATTGCATGTAGCCACATCTCTAAGAACCATAAAGTCCTTTCTGGCCCCTTCAAAGGTCAGGAAGTTCATGTGGATGGCCCTGAATATGAAACAATCGCTGGATGTGGGAGTAATTGGGGTGTATGGGATCCAAAATGGGTTTTAGAAGCCAATTTCTACTGTGACACGTATGGATTAGATACTATATCAGTAGGTACGGGTATAGCATTCGTGATGGAGTGTTATGAAGCTGGAATCTTAACCAAGGAGATTACTGGTGGTCTTGAACTTACCTTTGGAAATGCGGAAGTAGCATTGGAATTAATTCATCAAATAGCACGGGGAAAGGGCTTTGGAGTCATTGTTGGGCAAGGAATTGTCGAAATGAAGAAAATCTTTGCTGAGAAATATGGAGCAGATCCCCAATTCGTTCAGGATATCGGAATGGAGCATAAAGGACTTGAATTCTCAGAATATGTTACTAAAGAATCGTTAGCTCAACAGGGTGGATATGGTTTAACATTGAAAGGTCCGCAACATGATGAAGCGTGGCTTATTTTCGAAGATTCTGTTCGGGGTAATCTTCCCACATTTGAAGATAAAGCTGAGGCATTAGCCTGGTTTCCATTTTGGCGAACATGGTTTGGACTTAATGGTCTTTGTAAATTACCGTGGAATGATGTGGTTCCATCTGACAACAATGAGAATCCCCAAAAGCCTTTAACATTACCTGATGCGCGTGCAAAAATCCCTAAGCATGTAAATTGGTATGCTGAATACTTCAGTGGTGTAACTGGGAGAAAATCAACTCCTGATGATCTTATTAGGATGTCAGAGAGAGTATATAATTTCCAGCGTATTCTCAATGTTCGTCAGGGAAAAGGGCTTAGAGCAAGTGACTCAAATCTCCCATATCGTGCAATGGGTCCTGTTACAAAGGAAGAATATGAAAGCCGTGCAGAACGGTATGATAAACAGATCAAAGAAGAGATTAAAGAAGATCCCTTAGGAAAATCCATAGAAGAAAAAATGAAAATCCTACGAAATTATCGCGAAGATAATTATGCTAGACTTCAAGATGCTGCCTACGAGCGTCGAGGATGGAGTAAACAAGGCTGTCCCTCCATTGCGAAAATAGAAGAACTTGGAATAGATTACAACGATGTCATTGAAATAGTTACCCCCTATCAATAACTATTTTCCTTCTTTTTTTTTCTTTTTCTTGTTTATGATAAAAGCACTAACTGAAAGAAAAAGAATGGTGAGAAAATAACTCGGAAATGACGAAATTTCAGGAGTAGAAACACTGGATTCGATTTTACTACTACTACTACTGGTTAAGGGAGTAAGAGAACTCATGGAAGTAGATGTTTCGATATTAGTTGTCAGTGTTGAAACATCAAACAGAATTGCGAGTATTTTGATGTGATAATAAAAATTCTCATCACTTAGCCCATGCTCTTCTGCTTTTATTGTAAAATTCTTTTCCTGATTGACTCGCATTCCAATGATGGCATTTATAAAAGGTTGCACATAGATTTGCTTTAGTTTTCCTTTCGCTGATTCAGGAAAAAGGTTTACTACTTCTTCAGGAATCATTTCATCTTTAGTCCTTCTGAGATAGATATATTCCAAGACCACATTAATATTGCCTGCTTTTTCGATAGTATGTGCCTCGTCTAACCACAGAGAATATACTACATTCACAACATCTCCCCAATCAGCTGTTATTTCGGAGTTCATACTATCATCATGCGTTTCAGGTGCTGCGATTATTTTCAGAGGGGGAAAGGGAGTTATTAATTGATATATTGAGAGGATTAAGATTAGTAACTCTAATACTGTCACTCTACTACTAGAACTGTTAAGGAAAGATTTTATGCTTATTTTTTATACCTCCTCATTGTGATAATAGGTAGTTGAACCCAAATTTGCTCTTTCTTTCTATGCACATGCTTCTTACTCTAACCTCATTTTTTTAACTCGTAATTTGCCTTCATTGATTAAAGTCAAGATCTCAGTATCAATAAGGCCTTTTTGAATGGTCTCTTGGTAAAATGTTCTCCAATCCTGAGTCATTTCTTTCTCGAGTTGTTTATCACTATCCCCTAGATCACAAATTCGTTCCCACTCCTCACGTTCGAGGCTATGTTGTCGAAGAAGTAGTGGTAGAACTCCCTTAATCCAGATCTCAAAACCAGTAGCTGTGTCCTCAATCGATAGCATGACCAATTTGTAATAATGATTGATTTTAAAATAGGCTTTTTTCTCTGTAGTCAAAAGAAAGTCTTTTTTTACGGGGGATATTGAAGTATCGTTTGAAACAATAGTCCGAAGTTTAGATATTCTTTGTTTTGGAACTGGTTTTTCTTCTAACCGTTTTATTTCCTCTAACAATGCATCTAATTTCTTTTTGTCAAGAGGCACTAGATTTAACTTTCCTAATGACTATATCTAGATGTAAGTGTTCAAATTCATAAAAAGCATTTCGGATTTTTGATGATCATTTTAGGATTCTTTTTCAACTCGTATGATCTTAAAAACTACAGGATTCTTATAATCAGGGCAAGAGAGGGTTGGAAACTGTTGCCATTAATCCAAGAAATTTAGGAAGCTATAACCATTTTTATGATTGTGATCCGCAAAAAAGTAGTCTCTATGCTATCCCCCTGTTCTCTATAAGAGTTCGGGAACCCCACCCAACCCTCCTAGCGGGCGTACTGTTATGATTATTGGGTTTCATGATCTATCTATCAGTCAGGAATCTGCTATTCTGGCAGGTGGAGATATGGGTTAAAGGAAGTTTTCTTCCCTTCAGCTTCCTTAAACTCTTTGAATCCTCTACTATGAAAGGAACGATAATACTATTTTTTTTATACATTTCTTTTCTGGATCATGGATTTAGGTCTTTTATTTAGGAATGATAAGTTCTTTAGCCATATTTTAAGACGAGAGAGATGTGCAGATTGTACCAGATCAAAAGCAGATCATAATCTCACGAATAAATGGGAGGGAATACGGTGAAAATGTCTATTAGCAGTGTCCGAAATGTAGAGAGATATTTGATGCTTCCCAATAGTTGGTTTAGGAGCGTTAAAGGATTACCAAGGACATGTATATATTGTTGAGACTAGTTCTTGGATCATTTGTCACATTCCATACAAAAAAGACCGAAATTATTGTTATCTTTGGCTTATTGAAACGAGAATCAGTATCGATCAATGTAAATCCTTTATATAAAGTCATGAATGGAATTTTATATCGGCTTTTAGAAGAATGTATGATGCAAATAATAGAATTAGAGAAAGATTTGCCAAGTTTCCATATATAAACAAAAAACTGTTATTAACCGCTGAATCAAATATAATTACTTGAAGTCCAAGACTAGACAAGATTATTGCAAAAATAATAGCTGGGGGAAAAAAGAATATAGAAATGACGGTTGCAAGGATTTCTATTCCAAAAATAGTAATAATAGATGATCTTAATAGGTCTCTTGCCGGTAAAAAACGCCAGAGAAAAATCAAAAGTGATGTAAAATATGCCACTAGGATGATCAGAATCATCATTAATAGGAGAAGAATTTCAAAATAATCTACAAGTGGAAATGGTCTATTCAGAATAAATGAAATGAACATTGAAAATATTGTGAAAAGACAGACTGGTATTAATAAGAAAACTGAAAATGGACGATACAATAATTTACATTTTTCTTTCAAATATTTAAAAGCTGAAATTTTTGATAATAAAAGTTCCTCCATGTTAAATTGTTTCTCTGCAGTGACTTGTGGAAGCACTCTAATTACTGTATATAAGATGGCGATGATGAAATTAATGGTGATTAGTGTTATGAAATTCTGAAAAATTATTATGAAAAAAGACTCTGTTCTTAAGATGATATTATTATAGAAAGTAGAATCCAAAAAGAAGGGAAATATGGAAACACATAAAATATCAACAAAATAAAAAATAAAATCCTTTTTATTAAGATTGTTTGAACATCCAATTAAATTATAAAGAGAATAAGGATGTTTAATATCCTCTTCTCTTCTTTCCATCTTTTTAGAGATATTTACAATCCAATGCTCTATTGAATACGATAATGTGACTGATAGAACTGAACAACCCACAAAAAGGGAAAAAAGTGAAATGATCATATTATCTTCTGAAATAAAACCAATAAATACAGAACCAAACTTTAATGAACCCATTAAAGTACTAAAGAAAGATGTAATAAAAATTAAACTGAGAATTATTCCAAAATATAGTAAAGTACAGATTAATGAATCAGAAATCTTAAACTGCAGGATTAAAAGAATCTGTGTTGAAAGTAAAAACCAAAAAAGCAGTAAGAAGAATATTAAACACAATAAGATGGCATAATTTACAATATCAAGCTGAATAAATAATCTTGGAACTAAAAACGCTCCAAAATGTATTAGCAATCCTGGAACAATCATAAAAAATGCATTAGCATATATTCTTGAAAGAAAAATTGTTTTAAAAATGGGTGAAGTCATAATTACATAATCAACCATATTTGACGTTATTTCCCGTGAAAATATGTCATTATTTTGAGGAAAAAATAGTATTAGGAAGAATAAAAGGAGAAACAAGTATTTGTTTAGATCTATTTCATTAAAAAAAACTGTCATAAAAAATAAATATATCCCTGAAATTAATAAAACGATAGTATAAATCCAAGACATTACTGTTGTTCTTAAACGATGTTTAATTTCAACTGAAAGGAAATATTGGTACTTTATTTGCAATATTGGTTTCCCTTTCCTTTATAGGAATTCTACCCAGTCTTTCTTAGCATGATTAAGAATATAAATATCCTCTAAACTAATAGGATAATTATTTACTTTAACAGAATTCTTACAATCAATTAGAATTTCTTTTGTAATTTTTTCAGTCTTATCCTTTTTACAGTAAATATCAACAAATCTGGCTTTTGAATCAAAGAAGAGGACATCAGCGTTATTATGGAGCTTATTAATCACTGTCGTAATATCACTACATCTGAACTCTAGACGTTGAAGCTTAGAAAAGTCTTCCTGGAGTTCAGAAATCCAGCAAGGTTCAGAAATCATTTTTCCTGCTTCTAAAAAGAATACGCGATCACAAACAGCCTCAATATCTTCGAGAATATGGGATGAAATTAGTATTGTTTTGTCTAAATCATCGGTGAGATCAATCAATATCTTTCGAACTTCTGATCTTACTAATGGATCTAGACCAGTTGTTGGTTCATCCAGTAGAAGAAGTTGGGGATCATGTATCAAAATAATTGATAAACCAACTTTATGTAAGGTTCCTTTTGATAAGGTACTAATTTTTTGATTTAAATATGGTTCAAGTAACAAAATTTTAATGATCTTTTCACGGTATTCAACCTGATCTGGTCTAGCTATAGGGTTGAGGTGTTCGAAAAACTTGATTATCTCTATAACTGTAAAATATGGATAGAATGAAAAATTCTCTGGAAGATAACCAATCATTTCCTTAATCGTATGCGCCTCTTGTCTGGGATCCAGACCAAAGATTTCGACAATTCCAGTGGAAGGATATGATAAAGTAGCTAAAATTCGAAGAAGCGTTGTTTTTCCAGCCCCATTGTTACCAAGAATACCTACGGTTTCACCATCAACAACTGATAGATTAATGTTATCTAACGCTAGTTTATCTCTAGTAAATTGTTTTGTTAACCCTTTAACGAAAATTGGTAATGTACTAATACTCATTTGACTCCTCTCTCATTCATAATTTTTTAGATCCACAATTATTAAATTTTCATCTCACAAGTTATTAGCTATCAAATTAAATAATATTTTCACAAATATATACCATTTTCTTTAGAACATAAATGCCAGAATTAAAAATGTTAACCCAGTGGTGTGCCTTTTAACAAGGAAATACTCTTCATACGCCCTGTGTGATGTCATCTGATATAAAAAAAAGTGAAGAGATTACATGTTCACGGTAGTTAATCGTTTAGTCTCTTCTCACTTGCGAATGAATTGCTAATACCAATAGTCATTGACCGCTTCGTATGTTATTTCTCCAAAACCAGTATCAATAAAAGGATACATTGGTGGACAATTATCCCATATCCATCCGTATGCCAGTTTCATGTTTATTTGGCCATCTAAATCCTCATCAAACCAGTCAGAATCTGTATCGGGATAACCACTACAACCAATTTGCATTAAACTATTATCATAAACTGTTGGAAGGTACATTTTCCAGAAATTCGGATCTTGATAATTGACACACATATATCGTAGTGGTGGAGCAAGAGCACCTGATGTAGTAGTATAAAGTCTTAGTCGTCCATCATATATATAAGCCCATATATAGCCTCTAATATCTTAATTACTTCAATCTTAAGGTTTGGCATCATTATTCACTCTAAATTATATTTTATTGAAAATCAGTTTTCAACCTTTCAAGTGAAATTATTTGGAATTAATTATTGTTATTTTGGATTTATTGTCTTTCGCTCGGATCGCTTATACTATGATTATTTAACTCCAATTAGATAACGTTAATACACAGCTATTTATGCTTAAAGTTCAAATTGAAATATGTTGTGAGAATTGTGAGTAAAACAAAAGTGTTTATGGTCAATACAAAAGGGATAGGAATGGGAGACTCGCTTATAGATCGTTTAGAACACTTGTGGAACCATGTCGATGTAGGATTGAAAGATTGGATAAAAGAAGAAGAAATAGTCGCTATCAAGACTCACTTCGGAAGTAGAAATCAAACTCGACATCTTCGTCCAATGTACATTAGAAAAGTTGTAGATTTAGTTCGTGAAGCTGGAGGAATACCCTGGGTTTGTGAAGGAGTTGGGTTATTCTGGGATGAACGTCACAAAGAAGCAACTATGTCGAATGGCCCTGGATTTGTATACTTAGCAAATAGAAATGGGTTCAACATTGGATCTCTGAATGCTCCTGTTGTTATGGACGATGGTATCATAGGAACAGAGGTTTTCAGAGTACATAACGAAAAAGGGAAGTACATCAAAGATGTTGCGTTAGCGATGGGATTGAGAATGGCAGATAAAACTCTCATTGTAGCACGCTTCAAGGGACATGATGGTGCTGGATTTGGGGGTGCTCTCAAGCAATTGGGAATTGGTTGCGTTGGTAATGAGGGAAAGGGTGGAGCTCATTGGGGTGGAGGACAGAATATCTATGTCAAAAGACCAGAGAATTGTACTGGCTGTGGGAAATGTATCAGGATTTGTCCAACACAAGCTCTTTCATTAGATGAGAATAAGAAGATAGTACATGACCCTGATAAATGTATAGCCTGTACAATGTGTTTTGCAAAGTGTCATTATGGAATTCTACCAAAGGAGTTAGAAGCGAAGCGTATTTTTGCAGTAAAGCGCCAAATTCCTAGTGTTGAGCAGGTAGAACGAATGATGGACAACGCAGCTGGAGTAGTGAAAGGAATAAACAGCGATGGTGAAGAAAGGCTCCGTTATATTAACATCGCAATAGATATTACGAGTCATTGCGATTGTGCGAGTGCAGGTGGTAGTCTTTTAGTACCTGATCAGGGGATCCTATATTCAAACGATCCAATCGCGATTGATCAAGCATGTGTTGATCTTGTTACAAAAGCACCAGGGGTACCTGAATCTCCAGCTGAAACTGGACTGGATTCTCCACATGGAAGAATTGATCCTATTCCTGAAGTGATGGAATCTGGTACTCAAAAATTTGGTCTATTAAGTTGTTTCGTAGATCCTAAATCTCGACCAATTATTGCAGAAACGCAACTTGCAGCAGCTTTTGCGCAAGGCATTGGATCTCGAGACTATGAATTAGTCGATATTACGCCTAAAAAAGGATGATTGATAGAGCTTTATTATCAACTCTCATTTCATCATCCTATTTCTTTCTTTAATGAAAAAGATTATTTCTTTAAACGATTACGTGTATACTCTACTAACCCTCCAGCTTTAAAGATTTCCAAGGCTTGACTATCAAGTTTAGGGAAGTGAAATTCCTTCGCTTGGAGTTTAATGATACCCACATCAAAATCTACTAAAATTTTTTCGTTATCAAGCGTATTTTTATTCTCTATAACGAAATCAGAACATTCTGGTGAAATAACAAGTGGTAGAGCTTGATTTATTGCATTTCTGTAATATATTCGTGCAAAAGATTTAGCAATAACACAACCTACCCCAGCTGTTACCAAGCAGATTACAGCTTGTTCACGGCTACTACCACATCCAAAATTCTTCCCCGAAACAATAATATCACCCCTAGAAACCTGTTTTGCAAAGTTGGGATCGTAATCCTCCATGGCATATTTTGCCATTTGTTCAGGAGTTAGGGGCTCGTACGTATATTTCCCAGGGAAAATAACATCTGTATTAATGTCATCATCAGGGAAGATCCACATTTTTCCTTCAAATTTCATAGTTTTTAGACCTCCTCATTAGTAATATACCCTGCTATTGCTGATTTAGCAACCACTGCAGGATTGGCTAGATAAATTTCAGCATCTCTAGTTCCCATTCTCCCTCTGAAGTTCCTATTTGCCGTTGAAATGGCTGTTTCTCCTGGAGCTAGGGTTCCACCATACTCCCCTAAACAGGGCCCACAGGCTGGTACTCCTATTTGGCCTTCAGCTTCTACAAAAATTTCCATAATCCCTTCTTTAATTGTTTGATTAAGAATCCTTCTTGAAGCTGGATAAATAAGTAGTCTGATATTAGAATGAACTTTTTTATCTTTTAGAATTTTTGCTGCAATTCGGAGGTCTTCGATTCTACCATTTGTGCACGTACCAAGAAGTGCGACATCTATTTTGGTTTTTGGTAGATCTTCGATAGGAACAACATTGTCAACTTTGTGAGGTTTTGCTACCCTTGGTGTCAGGTTAGCAAGATCAAAAGAGAGCTCTTGTTCATAGCTCGCATCATCGTCAGCTTCAAGTTTTTCATAAGTAAAATCAAACTGTTTGTTCCAAGTATCAGTAACTTTGTCAATTGGAAAGATCCCGGCTTTTGCCCCTGCCTCTGCTGACATATTACTGATCGTCATTCGATCACTGATAGACAATTTCTCTACAGCTTTTCCATAAAACTCTATTGATTTGTATGTAGCTCCATCAGCCGAAATTTGTCCAATAATATCTAAAATGACATCTTTTGCAAATACTTCTTTAGGTAAATAGTTATTCAAGTTAATTTTAAGCGTTTCAGGGACTTTAAGCCATGTTTCTCCAATTGCCCATACCGATGCTGTTTCAGTACGACCTATTGGTATGCCAGCAGCCCCAAATGCTCCATGAGTCGTTGTATGAGAATCAGAACCTAGAATCACAACGTTTGGAGGAACTAAACCTTCTTCGGGAAGAACTTGATGACAAATCCCTGTCCCACAATCATAAAAATGTTTTATTCCTTGCTTTTTTACAAATTCTCTGATTATTTTATGATTCTCTGCCTTCTTATAATCAGGTGGAGGAACCGCGTGGTCTAGGTCAATGAAAATCTTATTTGGATCCCAAACTTTACCATCAGATCCTGTAATTTGATAGAAAGTTTTTGAAATAGCAGCAGAATTATCATGACTAAGAATCATATGGGGAGAAACAAATACTATCTCATTTTCGGATACCCCTTCTGTTTCTTTCCCTGCAGCTCTTGCAAGAATTTTCTGAATGAGTGTCTGTCCAGTCATTGCTAAATTCCTCTTCAGTTACAGAATAGTTGAATGAGTTAAATTCTTTATTGAAGAGAGTGTACTCTCAATGACTAAATAAGAAACCTTATTATTAGGATAAGTCATCACGAAATTAAACGACGGGAAATGTAATCAGATAATTTCTTATTTCGTGGGATTCTAGTTATAAATGCATCCATCCCACAATCAGTGCATCTCAAACGAAGTGTACCATGGTTAATAATGGTAGTAATGCTATGAGTATGACACCAGGGACAGACTAACTCCATTTCGGCCTTACGATGAAGATTAGTGTCCTCTTTGATTTCAAGCGTCACTTTGATAGCTTCCAATTTCAACTTAGCAAGTTTTCGATTATTGATATATCTTTTAATATATAATTATATGTATTCGGGAATGTAATTTCAATAGAAAACTAAAATCAACTCCTTATGTTTTCCCCCTTTTGAGTTTCGTAATAGTGTTACTTGTGTTTTTTAGATGAATAGAGATTCTTATCCTTGATTTGCTGATTCAATGAAATTTATAATCGAAACTACAAAATGATATGTTGATGATTTATAGGCGATTTCACGATTATTCCTTTTATCGTTGCTTATTACCAATAATAAAAAGGTGTACAAACTGATGGGAAAAACTATCATCGAGAAAATCATTGCAAACCACACAGCAGAGGATGTTACTCCAGGAAGTATCGTTTGGTTGGAAATTGATGTTAGATCTGCAAGAGATTTTGGTGGCGCTAATGTTGTCAAGAATTTAGAAAAATATTACCCAAATGAACCTCAAGTAGCTGATCCGAAGAAAACTTTCTTTACTTTTGATTGCGTTGTTCCAGCAAAAACCATTGGTTATGCGGAAAACCAACATATTTCACGCGTTTTTGCTCGGAATCAATTGGCCCGTGAAAATCTTTATGATGTTGACGCAGGTATTGGATCCCATGTTATGATTGAAAAAGGTATAGCTATTCCTGGCAGCACTGTTGTTGGAACGGATTCACATTTGAACATACTTGGGGCTATTGGCTCTTTTGGTCAAGGCATGGGTGATCAGGATATTGCTTTCGCATTTAAGACTGGTAAAACTTGGTTTGAAGTACCCGAATCAATGACTATCACTATTGAAGGCAAACCTGCAAGAAACGCCTCTGCTAAGGATGTGACTCTTGGGGTTCTTCAACAGATTGGTTCCAAGGGAGCCCTAGGAAAATCGATCGAATTTTATGGAAATACTGTCGAATCCCTTGATTTAGCTGGAAGAATAACCCTTGCATCAATGGTTACCGAAATGGGGGGTATTATTGGACTGATTCACCCTGATGAAAAGGTCATTCAATACTGTAAAGAACGAAGTGGTCGTGAATTCCCTGTATATGAATCAGACACAGATGTGGAGTACATTGAAAAATTAAAATTCGATTTTTCAGGTCTTGAACCATTAATTGCTTTACCACCTTCCCCAGCTAATGTTAAACCTGTTGCTGAAGTTACTGGAACGCCAGTTGACTCTGTAGTTGTCGCTAGTTGTACTAATGGTCGATATGAAGATATCTCTATTGTAGCAAGAATACTCAAGAATAAAAAGATTCATCCAAACGTCATGATGAAGATTGTCCCTGCTACAAAAGAAGTTTATGGACAATTATTGAATGATGGTCTTATCACTATTCTATATGAAGCTGGTGCTATCATTACCAACCCAGGGTGTGGTGGCTGTGCTGCAGGTCAAGTTGGGATGACTGGAAAAGGTGAGGTGCAAATATCTACTGGAAATCGTAATTTTGCTGGTAAACAAGGTTCAGGAGATACATATTTGGCATCTCCAGCTACTGCTGCTGCATCTGCTTTAGCTGGTGAGATATCAGTTCCAGAATTATAATGATGAGTTTAGAGGTGAAAAAATGAAAAAACCTATTATTCTTGAAGGAAGAGCAATGGTAATAAAGGACAGCAAGGGAAAATCCATTGACGATATAGATACAGACATGATTTTTCACAATAAGCATTTACATATTACTGACATCAATGAAATGGGCCAATATACCTTTGGTAATCTCCAAGGATGGCAAGACTTTTCTGATAAGGCAAAATCTGGGGATATTCTAATTGTTGGTATGAATTTTGGTGCTGGAAGTAGCAGACAGCAAGCTGTTGATTGTTTTCGAGCCCTTGGTGTCCAAATGATCATTGGGGAGTCTTTTGGAGCGATCTATAAACGGAACACCATTAATTCAGGCTTACCTCTTATGGTGGCTTCAGAAATTATGTCTGATAACATTGAAACAGGTGACAAGATTAAAGTTAATTTAAAAACAGGAGAAATCGTTAATATTTCCAAGAATCAACCCTTAAAAGTAGCCACTCCCCTATCAAAGGTTCAATTAGATATTTATGACGTGGGAAATCTATTTGAATATGGAAAAAAGCTGGAATAGCAATTAGGAGTTATATACTTCCGAAATATAAAATATTATATATTTAGTTAGGATTTTATAAATCGAAAATATATCACTCATTGTTAGATAGCTAGAATATAGAAATACAAGAGTGAGGTCTCTATTTGAGGCAAGGAAAGAAATATTTACTCCCATCAAAAAGAAAGAAGAAACTCAAACGGAAAAAACCTGGACTTCTTCCCATCTTAGGAGTCCATTCTAAATTTGACCTCAGAATTATGAAGGAGATAAAACCTCCTTTTGATTCAAAAACTCGAAAAAAATTGAAGAATCTAAGATATTAGCCTTTATCGAGTGTAATCAAAGAGATCCTTATTTGGTTTTGCCAACTGCATCAAGAAACTGTTCCATTAATTCTTTAGGATCTTTTGATTGCTCTAGTACAGTTGATACTACAATTAAATCGGATCCTGCATCAACCAAGTCCTCAACTTGAGCTTTTGTACGGATACCTCCTCCAGTAATTAAAGTTGCTTTTTTTTCATAAGCAAATTCTTTTACTTTTCTTACTAAATCCAATCGCTCTGCTATTGAAGCACCAAACCGCCCTGAGCCTGCTTCAAGATAGATCATTGACCAATAATCCCTCCATTTATCAGTTATTTCTTCATATGCCTGTTCATCAGATAATTCTTTAGCATGGAGCTTTTTACCCACGGATGATTGAGGACTAAGAACCATGTATCCATATTTACGATCAATAGGCCAATGTTTACCAAGAGGTCTTCTACACCATTTCATCAACCAATGATATTTTTTCCCTAACTTGAGTACTACCTTGATCCTGAACCTATAAGTATTAAGAAGGGTAGGCATTTGGATATAGTCAGCTAAAGACGAAATCTGTAAAGGGTGACCAGGAAATATAACTACAGGGGGAAGTTGGATTTCTAATTGGTGAAGTCTCTTTAAATAACGATGAACTCCTCTGTAAATCTCAGAACTGTCCCCAACCCAGATCTCTAGAGGAAGTTTTGTCGAATCCTCGCATTCTGTTAAAATTCCTTTTAATGCCTGAAACATCCGTTCCGTTGCTTCACCTTTGTTGGGATCTATCAGGACTGCTAGTTTAGAAATCGTTTTAATCCTCCAAAAATCGGATCATGGCATCAAAAACTAATGTATGGATCTCTATTTACATATTGTGTTTATGAAATAACCATTAGGATCTGAGTATCTGAAAATAGCGTCTACCCCAAAAAGATAAAATACTTTTACACAAGAAAATGCTAGAAAACAAATGGCTAGAATCATCGATTATCACATCCATACATCGTTCTCTGATGGTTTTTTCAGTCCTCGAGAGATGATTTCAGCTAGCACAGAAAGAGGAATTCAAGAAATATGTATCACTGATCATTACTCTACCTGGAAACCAGCCCTTTCAGATTTGGATTTAGATGAATATTTCACTACACTTGATGAAATACGGAGTCATCCTTCGGCGACAAAGGTTTTTATTGGCATAGAGGTAGATACCTCTTCAATTATATCCTTAAATTCCCTCGAAGCCTTTGAATGGGATTTGATTCTATTTGAATACGTTCTAGCGCAGTCATCTTGGGAGAAAAAATTCCGACAGGTTCTGAATTTCAAAAGAAAGAATCCAGAATATAATGTGGGGTTAGCTCACACACGCTTTACTCGTGTACCAGAATCAAAAGTGAATTATGTGCTAGATAAAATACGTGAATTTGAAATCATAGTCGAATTAAACACAGGTTATGGAAATTACATGGATAGATGGTTTGATTATCTCGATGATGAATACTGGTTCTCTATAGGTTCTGATGCTCATCATAGAGATAGTTTAGGAAACACAGCTCTAGCTCTTGATTTCCTTGAGAAAAGAAATATCTCTTTCAAGAGAATAATCGCTTTGTGATCATGTGTTTCTAGAGAACTTAAACAGGATAGACCTAAGTAAGTGAAATCAATGGCGCTATTATTTGATATGGAAAGTTTCATTGCCGATTTTTCAAATGAGATGAAGAGAGATTTCCGTTTTATACATTCCTTATCTCTCTTACCTAAACCCAAGGTTGCATTTCATGCTGTGGATGCGGATGGTATTATCTCAGCTGTTATTTTAAAATCTTTGAAAGAATTTCAAGATGCAGTATTCATTCCGCTAGGATTTCAGGAACTTCGTCATCCAGAATTTGGTGTTTTACTTAAAGCCTTAAATTGGCTTGCTATCGTTGATCTTCCTCCTTTCAATGAATCAGAAGTTGTTCTTTATTGTGATCACCATTCATCAAATAAATCTATAACGAAAAGAGCAAATATTGTTCTTTTTGATGAGAATGCCCCCAGCACGGCTTCACTGTTATCAAAGCATTTTAATGATTGTTTACCTGCAAATCTAAAGTTATTAGCTGATTTGACATCTATTACTGATACAGCTAGTTTTACTTTACCTCCACCAGAAGATTTTCCTCTAAACTTTCTTGAAGCAACTCATCAAGAGCAAGCGTGGCTTTTAGACGACATTTGTCATACTCCTGAATCTGTAGAAGAAGTTCTTGCTCTTCTTCATGATTTATCAAACCAAAAATTAGAAATTTTCACTAATAAACTGTATCAGCAGAGGATATTGAGCTTGAGAACACTGAGGAAGAGGAGTATTAAGTTGGGAGATCAATTTGAGTTTGCAGATGTAATTATCACTATCCAAGGGAAAGAGAGGATTATGACATCCGCTTTAGTAAACACCTTGTTTGAAAAAGGGGTAAAGATTTCCTGTATACTATTTCCAGGTAAGCAATTTACCGGAATTTCGTTAAGGGTTAATTCCCAACTACCCGAGTCAGAACTAGAGCGTTATCGAGTGGATTATATAGCAAGTAAATATTCTGGTGGAGGTCATCCTAGAGCTGCAGGTGGGCGAGGAAAATCCCTCCAATCAACATTAAAAGGGATCGTTGAATGGATTCAGAGTCGTGATTTCTCCTATAGACAATATGATCTCCGAAAACCTCGAACTTGCTGAAGCTAATTCTTCTTCTTCATTTTTTGGATGAATGAGGACTGTATGGACCTAATTGGCCAGAAACTACTTCTACTGGAAATCGGTCTTCGTTCCGAATTAATTTTTCTCGTATTACTTTATTGAGATCAATTTTCGCATGATAACCTAAGCTTAAGCAATAAATCAGGACATCTGCAAGTTCATCTTCAAGCTTTGTTTTGAGATTAAGATCTGTTTTGATTTGCTCTGCTGCTTCTTCAGTTGTGAGCCATTGAAATAATTCCATTATCTCAGCAGCTTCGATAGAAATGGACATTGCTAAATTTTTTACTGTATGATATTTATTCCAGTTTCTACGGTTAATAAAGTCCGCGACTAGTAATTTTAATTCTTTTATGGAGTCTGGGCAAGTCATTTGTATCCCCAAGCAATTCAGGATATTCAAGAACGTGTCTTTCAATCTATCCTATCTTAGATAAAGATAGTGAATCTATCCCTAATATTTATGGTCTTTGTTTTGACAGCTTCTGAGAACTATCTGTAAAAAAATAATCAATTCTTGAAATCTGTAAACCTATCCATTATGTAAAGGTAATCTTCAGAGATTTTTAATCGATGATGATTACGATTGATTATTCCGAGCTTTTCAAGTTGTTTAACATAGTAAGAAACCATAACCTTGCTGATTCCTGCAAAATTTACGATGTCTTTTTGAAGACCGATATTTCCTCTTGATTTCAAAAACTGTAATATTATTTTAACGTTCTTATTCTGTATAACTGCTAACCACATTTTTTCCTTCAGTGAAAAATTATATCGACTTAAAAAGAAGTGTTTGCATCGGCCCAACCTTAATGTTTCTATTCCAGTAGTTTCTAAATGATTTAAATGATACTGAAGAACTCCGATAGCGAGGCCAGTTACACGTTGAATTTTTCGAAGCGTTATACCTGGACTTTCTTCAATGATTCGCTTGATGATTGATCGATTTGTTGGAGTTTCTTTATTTTGACTCTTATTTACATCATTCTCTATTCTAGCTTTTCCAAGAAAGATCAGTTGTAAACTTGATAGAGTTTCTAGTTTCAATATATTTTGTATTTGATTAAGTCCATCAATGTCTTGAGAAAAATATTCTTTCATTGATTTTATATAATTGGAGGGTTTTACAGAAGCAATTATAACCTCACTACTTTCAGTTGAAGTGAAGATATGAGAAAAAGATAAAAAATGAAAAATGGACAGGAATAAGATAATAACAATTAATAGACCTCTGAATTTCTTTCTTCTCCTATTACTGAAAATTGACTCCACCATCATATCTGAAAAGGAATTACTATCTTTTATACTTTCTGTTAGTTAGAAAATTGTACTACAACCTTTAACACTAAAATGAAGTATGGAAATTGTACCAAAAAATTATAAAATGAAAATTAAGGAGGGTATGACAAGTTGTAACTCATAATTCGGCTATTATCTAAAATTTAGATGTTATAAGTTCATTATAGTGATTATTTGGAGTTTACTTCATGACTTCTAAGTTTCTTCAAGCTGTTCGGCCATTCATGTCAATAACCCCAGAAGTCGCTAAACCTACTCGGGAGGTGCATTTTAATGAAAAAATGGTCTGGACATTTGCTGCTCTTGTTATTTATTTTGTAATGGCATCAACACCAATTATCGGTGCTAAATATGAAGGAGCAGACTCTTTTGCATATCTACGCACAATTACAGCTTCAACTCAAGGATCATTGGCCGAGCTCGGGATTGGCCCGATTGTCACAGCAGGGCTTATAATGCAAATTTTAGTTGGATCAAAAATTATCAGTGTAAATATGGGGGATCCAGAAGAGAGATCTCTCTATACTGGTGCCCAAAAGGTCATGTCAGTAGTAATGACAATAATAGAAGCATCTGCTTTCTTAATTGGGGGAACATATGGAACTGATCTGAAACCTGAGGATCAATTAGCAATAATTACCCAATTATTAGCAGCAGGCATCATCATCATTCTACTTGATGAAATAGTTCAGAAAGGGTGGGGTTTAGGATCAGGAATTTCCCTTTTTATTGCAGGAGGCGTTGGCTTACAAATTTTCCAAGGATTATTTGCAGCACAACTCGTTGAGGAAGGATTAGGTGATCCTGCTGTAAATTCGATGAGAGGGATTGCTTTTGCATTTTTGGCTTGGGCAACACAACGAGGGCCAATTGAAGCAATAGGAGCCTTATTTTTCCGCTATAGTCCATCTGAGAATGTAAATCTCCCTTCCTTATCTCTCCTCTCTGTCATTGCGACTATTGTTGTGTTTATCATTGTGATCTATTTTGAATCAATGCGGATTGAAATTCCAATCTCTTATACCCAATATAAGGGGATCCGTTCAACCTATCCTATTAAGCTACTTTATGTATCAAATATCCCAGTCATCTTATCTTCAGCCGTATTCGCTGATATCTACTTTATCTCTCAAATAATCTGGAATATTACTACCCCCAATGGACAAAATACTATAAATCCATTAACCCTATTTTTAGGAACGTTCATGATTGATGAAGTTTCTAATCAGTATGTCCCTACAGGGGGTCTTGTCTATTTCTTAACCCCACCTCGTTCACTTATTGGTGATTTTGGGGTTATTAATCCTGCTAAACCAATGGAGTCCCTAGCTCGTGCTTTTATTTATGCAAGCATTCTCATTATTCTTGCAGTCATTTTTTCAGTTATGTGGTTAGAAACAGCTGGAATGGGGCCGCGTGATGTAGCAAGCCAGTTCTTACAATCAGGAATGCAGATGCCAGGCTGGCGTCAAAACAAAAAGATTGTTGAACGCCGATTAGAGATGTATATTCCTACAATAGCTGTAATCAGTGGGTTATTCATGGGTTGTCTTGCAGCTTTTGCGGATTTTCTTGGGGCAATCGGTTCTGGGATGGGTATCCTTCTCTCTGTTAGTATTATGAGACAATACTTTGAATTGATGAGTAAAGAAAAAGTTGCGGAAATGAATCCTTCACTTCGTAGCTTTTTAGGATTAAGATAGGTAAATAACGTTTTTTGTACAAAATTATTGCGGTGTACTTTGCACTTGTTCAATACTTTTTTCTTGTTCTTTAGTTTCTTGAATAATCTTCTCAACCTTAGATAAGGTAATGAAAAACCATGAATATCCAAGAATTAGTGTTCCTAATATTAAACATAGCATTAAGACAGTATACAAAGCGACAATTTCTGCTATAATTCCCGATAATAACATTGCTACTGGTGAAGTCATTTGCGCTAATGTTCATCGAACTACATAAACTCTTCCAAAATAAGTTTGGAGATTCATCGGATCAATAAGGAATTTATAAAAAAGGATAGAGCATATTCCGTAAGAGGTAGAATAAAAATTGCTGAAATAGAGAATTATCTCAAGGAAGTTTAAAAGATGATGACATTCCATCAAGAATAATATACGAACTTATCCTTAGTTTTCTTAAGAAGTACCACCAGGTTCATCTTTTCTGTTTGTGACCAACGAACACACTACAGATGAGAACTAGTATCAGCACTCCAAATTCAAACCCGAAAGTTCCACTATCAGTAGTTGTGGTGGTAGGAGTTGTATCCAGAGTCGTAGTATTCGTTGTCATGGTAGTCGTTGTCGTCGTAGTCGGGGGACAACTACCAACGCTATCACAAAATGTAAGATTATCGAATGTTAAGTTCCCGACAAAAGTAGAAATGTCAAAAAAGGTTGAAGTGGTGATTTCATTATTAGTAACTTGAAATAGAAGTTCTGAGTCAAAATAGACCTTAAATTCTCCTGCCGATCCACGGGTAATGTCTATATGATGAGAACCATTGATAGGGGAAGAAAATTCGCTAAAACCGATACTTTGCCAGATATTTTGGGTTTGTTGATCCGATTGGTAATACCTTCCAATCCAGAGGTATAATGATATTGAATTTAAAGGTAAGCCCCACCTTGATATTCCAGATATGATATAAAGGGCATATGATTTCATTCTATCAGAAACTTGAGAGAAATCATATCCGGACAGGTTAAAGCTTTTGGGTTCACTATAACCTTTGAAGTTCCCTATGAACATTATTTCAGTCATTGCTCCATAAATTTCAAATTCTTTATATAATTCGATAGGAACTATTTGAACGTCAAAACTCCAAGTTCCATATGCTACTGAGCTATCATGAGTAGCAAAAATTTGCATCCCATCAGGAGTTGGTTGGTGTAAAGATCCATTAGTAATAACTAGGTTATTATAATTTACCGCACTATATGGGTAAATGTAATAACTATGGAGAAACCAATCATTATATGGGGGATTCTCAAAATCCTCTTCCCAGACGAGGGTAGCAGAGCTTCGGTTTATGGAAGATGCAAGGATCAACCCTATCAGCATACACATAATTGCTAATTTCTTTTTAATTCTCAAATTTCTCATTCTCCTTATTTAAATCGCTCAAAAAATTATACTAGAGATATCGTATAACGTATAACGTTTGACATTATTTTACAATGATAAATATTATGAAACGAAATATCTTTAAAAACTTTACTATGGAAGTAGCTTGATAAATAGTACAAGAGAGTAAAGCCAATTAGAAGCTGGGAGATGTTTTGGGTAATAAGTTATTGAGGTGTACTTTGCACTTTTTCAATACTTTCTTGCTCTTTAGTTTCTTGAATGATCTTTTCAACATTAGATAACTCTGTGAAAAACCATGAATATCCCAGAATTAGTGTTCCTAGTATAACAAAAAGCATTAAAAGTGAATACAAACCAATGATTTCTGCTATTATTCCTGATAATAGCATTGCTACTGGTGCGGTCATTTGTGCTAATGTTCGTCGAACTGCATAAACTCTTCCTAATAACTCGCGAGGTACAGTAGCAGCCCAAATGGCTTCACTTGAAACGTTTGCTACTGGCAAAACAAATCCAGTTATAAACAAACCAATACTTATAACCAAAAATGATCCCACTGGTGCAAGTAACATAACCATAAATCCCAAGTAGCCCAAAAAAATACCTAAAGCGACTCCTCTAGCATGGTTCTCAAATCCTTTCCATGTAGACATAATAGTTGATCCAATAAGCATACCTGCTTGCTGAGAGGCCATTAGAAAAGCTAAATCAGATTCATTACCGAAGTGAATAGATGTCACAAAAAGTGGTAATTGAATAAAAAAGGGAGGTATAAAAAAGTTAGATCCAGCGAATACAAAGAGAAGTGCAATTAATCCAGGTGTTTCTCTAATAAATTTCAATCCTTCTCTTAACTCCGATCTAATTGACAGCTTTTCCCCTTCATCTAAAATCACCTTTTTAACTTCAGGGATGAATATAATTAAGGTTGGAACAATAGCAATTAGGAAAGTTATTACATCCAACCACAGTAAATTTTGTAATGAAACCAAACCAAGAACCACTGCTCCCAAAAGAGGACCAACAATGTTAATTGCACCATTTACAAGATAATTTACTCCATTAATCCTACTGTATTGCTCTTTCGGTACCATTATTGGGAGAAGCGTGTCCACAGCTGATGTATGGAAGGCTCCAAACGTAGCACGAATAGTATTTAAAGCTAGAATTATCGCAACGAGCTCTAAAGGGCTGAAAACATCTACTACAAAGAAACCAATCAAAATAACTGTAAAAACTGCTTGCATAAAATCAACAAAAGCAATTACTCTTTTCCGACTCCAACGATCTATAAAAACTCCAGCAATAGGTGTTGCTATCAGAAAAGGAGCAAAATTCAAGAAAGTAGCTAATCCAAGTACAAACGCACTCTCTGTTGTGATAGTTAAGAACCAAATAATACCAAATCCAACAATATTTGATCCCAAAATCGAGACCCATTGTCCAATAAGGAAAACTAAGTAACCCCTAAGGTTAGTATCAGATTTCTTTTCATTGTTGATAAGTTCATTCAACTTTGATCCTCAAAAATCGTTTATAAGTTGAAGAATGTCCCAAATATGCAATTTTAAAAAAGACTCTATTTAGGTAAAGGGTTTAAATAGAGTAAATCTAATTCATATGTTGATGGCCCCGCTGGTTTTCTTGATATCCAAATCAAAAATGATATGGTGTTTCTAGCAGACAGGAACGACAGGTTAGAAATAATTAACATTAACAATCCCATAAAACCAACCTTAATCTCAAAAATCAATACTGGCGGTTTTGTCTGGGGAGTAGATATAGTAGGTGATCTTATATATATTGCAGATCATAGCACAGGATTACACTTCATAGATACTAAGAATCTCACATCTCCGACGAAAATTGGGAATTATACGGGTAGAAGCTATAATTATGCCCATATAGCAACAAACGAGATAGCTTATGTCGCTAGTGACCTAGGGTATGTCCACCTGATTGACGTAGCAAATCCAAAAGACTATACGCTAGCTGGAACGACTGATAATGTCACATCACCATGGGGAGTGACAACAGAAGATGATATAGCTTTTGTCGTCGATCTCGGTGGAGGTTATTAATACCAAATGGCAAAAAATGAATGAGAGCCTCTAAAAGCCCTATTTACGCTTTTTCAAGGAAAGCATCGCAAACAGGGAGAGAAGCATCAGCAGGACATGCCAGCTGGATGTCGCAACAGGTGTTTCCGTAGGGTTTGTTTCAGACGTGGTTGTTTCAATCGTGGATGTAGTAGACGTTATGGTCGTCGTAGGAGGTATGGTTGGATAATTGGAAATAGTGAATGGACTAGAAGAGACGAAAACGGCATTCATTTCACCAGAACTACTAGCTTCTATCTTAAGGATGTAATTTGACCCATCGGGGACAGTCTTTGTATCCCAGACAAAACTCGTACCTGTTAAGTCTGTTCCTAACAACGTCCAAGTCGTACCCCCATCTGTTGAATAAGAGACATCATACTTCACATCATAACCCCAAGTATCCACTGAGGTAGCCCAGGATATAGTGATCTTTCCTGAGAGAATTTCACCTCCAAGTGGAGAGGTAATTATTGGTAGTAAAACGTAATGATTGGTCGGTGAAACCACCAGGGGATAATTATCTTGGTTGTTGGCCATACCATCAATACTATAGGGATGATCTACTATTCCATCTTTATTTGTATCCGGACTTGTCCAATCACTCCAATAGTTATACGCGAAGACATTAGTTGATCCATCATCTGCAGCTTGAGAACCACCTGGGTTATTTCCTGAAATGACATTCAATTCCACTCTATTAGCTTGAGATGATTCGTTCATAATAGAAATGCCATAGCCCGCATTATTGAGAATAGTGTTAGAAGAAATGATGTTATTGTTAGAGGCGATAGTACCCCAAAAATCAAGGCTAATACCATAATTATGGCTGTTTTGAATGGTATTATTCATGATTTGGTTACTATCTGAAGCGTCATTTATAGTAATTCCATGGTCATTATTGCTAAGATGATTAGAATGAATAACATTATTTTTACAATAACCCCAGAGGCCAACACCATAAATACTACCATCATATATGGTATTATGAGAGATGTAATTGTTTTCTGAATACATATACAGACAAATTGGACCATCGCAGTTATAAACAGTATTATTCATGATTAGAGAATTATAACAGTAGTAATGCAGATCAATACCAAGAAAAAAGCAGTTATAGATAGTATTGTTAATGATGGTAGCACTGGAATTATGAAGAAATATCCCAATAACTCCCTCGGAAAGGGTATTGTTAGAGATGAATAAATCTGTGCAATAAGCTGTAATGATTCCATTTGAGGCGTAAGGTAAATTATGGTCAATTATGTCAATGGAATGACAATTGACAAGGATGATTTGTCCAACATCAGAAGGGACAGTTGCACCATGAACATCTTGCCAATAGATGACGGGTCTACCATTAACGTTATTATTAGTGATTTTTGTTTGTATATAGTCTTTAATTTGGTATCCAAGGATCCAGAAACCGTTATTAATGAAGTTATTATCAATAACAATATTATTTCCTGATTCTGTTAAACGAATGGAATATTCTTGATTATTGGAGATGGTATTATTCACAATGGTATTATTAGAGGAGCACCAGATCGAAATACCATCCCAATTGTTACCATAAATCGTATTATCTTTAATAGAGTTGTTATCAGACATTCTAGATAATTCGTCCCAGATAAAAATCCCATTACCAACATTGTTGTAGATAGTGTTATTGATAATAGAAGCAAAGCTAGACTCTAAACCAACCGCAATTCCGTCATCTCCATTGTTGTAGACGGTGTTATTAATCAAGGTGTTATTATCAGAATTATACACAGCTTCTATTCCAGTACCGCTATTATAATAGACGCTATTATTGATAAGAGTATTATTATCTGCATCAATAAACCTAATTCCACTACCATCATTGTTGTAGACAGTATTATTAACGAGAGTGTTCCCACCCTCACCAGTATGGCTAACCGCGATTCCAGACCTGTTATTGTCGTAGACTCTGTTGTTAATAAGGGTATTATTACTGGAGTCGTCGAGACTGATTGCAGATCCTTCCCAAGGATTTATCTTCCCTCGGGAGTTGTTAAAAAGAGTGTTATTAGAAATCATAAACTCTTCGGAATAATACAGGCCAACCCCCTCAAAATCTTGATTAAAAAATGTATTATCGGAAAGAGTATTATTCTCACAAGACCAAAACCTCATTCCTTGTTCTAAATGACCATAAACTAGATTCCCTGCAATGAGAGAATCATCAAAGAGACATGTGTGCATCCCAAATTCGTTATCATAGATTGTATTGCTCAACACTTTAATATTAGTGGCAGTATTAATAGAAAACCCACTGGCATTGTTATTATAGATCGTATTGCTAGTAAAGGTGTTAAAGTCGGAGTTCCACAACCGAATAGCATCATGTCCAGTATCATAGATTGAATTGTTGGTAACAGAAATGTTGGAAGTATAGTTCATGTCAATACCATAAGTATTATAGAAAACGTTACTGAAGAGTGTATTATTGGTAATGCTGATATTGGAGGAAGAATTCAACTCAATTCCTTTTCCACAGTAGGAAATGGTGTTGTTCCTGATGGTACTATTACCAACATTCTGAAAATGAATTCCCTGAGAAGCAGCTGACAATCCGTTAAGAAGACAATCAGTTATGCGAAAATAAAATGTTGTATCGCTAATATAAATCAACGCTCCACTTGCAGCAGTAATATTGTATCCCTCAATGCGAATGGGATCAACTATGGTACCCATACCAGGAAAAGAATCATTTAAATCATTGTCATTAGTAATCCAAATAGGAGATAGCGGGGTGTAATGAATACTAGCAATCCTTTGGGTTATCTCAACAGAGGATACATTTGAGTGTATAGTTAGTGTAAATTCTCCAGTATAAAAGCTGATAAGAAGTAAGAAGGTTAGTACGAAATTTTTGTTCTTCAACGTTTATCCCACATGACTAGAAGTGTAATAATCGTTGTCACTGCATTCTTGATTTTAAGCTTTTCGTACTTCTAGATTATTTTCATCTGGATAGTGGTCTTATTTATACTCTTTTTTGATGAGACCATTCCTTTAGTCACCAGATCTGATACATTTACTATCCTAGTAATATTCGTACCCGCAATCTTTGGGATTTTCAATAATCTATTCAAAGGCATCACCATCTGTAATGACCTTTAATCGGTCTCCCCATTTAGTATGTTCCTTGCTACCTGTTCGTTGCAAATCAAAATAGAGGACATGTCATTAAATTCTAAGAATTCATTGATTCCACGGGTATGGTCAAAATACCTGCTATACATATACTGTTTTATTACTTGATCGGAAAATAACAAGCAAAGAAAATATTAAAATCCCGAGAAGAACGATTAATAAACTTACATGTTCAAATTGGTAACCCTGAGAAATTAGTCCAACTAGGTCCATGTAATAGAGAGGCGAAAGGAATCTTAGAGGCATGAGAGGTTCACTGAAATATGGTATTGTAACTAAAATAATTGCCAAGACACCAAGAGCATAAACCAATTTCTTCCGATTATCTGGTGATGGGAGAAGTAGACCAACTGCAATAAGAAAGCATAGAATGGTTCCATAAGTGAATGGGATGATGATTAAAGCAAGCAATTGTTCAACAATCTTTGAATTAATCTCAAGAAAGAACTCTCCAAAAATGATAAATAACAGTGTTATTGAACTCAAAATAATCAATTCGATCACGATTGTCAATATGCGATAGAAGATAATGCTTCTTGGTCTAGTTGGTGTTCCAAGGAGTAAATCAATAGTTTTATCACTATTATCTCTATCTACAACTCTTGCAGCTTCAATAATAATGAATGGGAAAAAATATAGCCATGTATATCCATAGAATTGAGGATAAATTGGTCCAAGAGGATCTTCAAGAATTTGTTCCATTGAATTACGTACAATAGCTTTAGCAAATGGATTATTTTGGTAAATCTGAGCCATTTCTGTAAATCCACCTTCTCCTGTTGGGAACCCAATAATAATAGAGACTGCTGCAAAAAAACAAATGATAAAGAAAACTATGAAAATTGTTCTATCTGCAAGCCACTGTTCAGCTGATATTGGAGATATTTTATTCATTATTTGTCGAAAATAGTCCTTTACGGTGATTTTTTCACGAAAACTCGAGAATTTATGCTTAAATCCACCTTTAGACTCAATTTCTTTAATAATCCTCCGATTTTGGATAATTAGCAAAGGTAAAAGATCTTTTGAAATGAAAATTAACACTCCTAGCGTTAATAAAAATATGGATATTATTAGAGGCGTGAAATTATCAAGTTTAAGTACCTCTCCCTTAGTAAGAATTGGATTAGGATTGGTATAATGGAGTATGTTTAGATATTTTAGATCTTTATAGTTTGGATTCATGTTTACTATTGATGTAAGGAGAAAAGACAGTAAGAAAATTATTCCAGCTATTCCACGTCCGATATCGTTTCTCAAGGTGGTTGAGGTTACAAAGAACGCTATAGAAAAAAAGAATATTCCAGAAATCCAGAGTAAAATGAAACCTGAAAAAACCCTTTTATAATTAACACTTGTACCTAAAAATTCATAACTAAGGGGAATAAGAATATAAATCAGTACTGTAAAAAAAGTAAGAAGAAAAATGTGAGAAATTAAGTGACGTAATATCAACCTCTCTTTTCTGTGAGGACTAGCTATAAAAATGTCCGCCATTCCAGATTTAACTTCCTCTGGTGTTCCTGCTCCTCCTAACCATATTCCTGCCACAGGATAGACGTTAGCCATATAAGCTATAAAGTATAGAAAAATAAAGTAAAGAAAGAAATCAGAATTCTCCGAATCGAGATTAGCAATCAACTCTCCCCATATGGACTTAGCAAATGGTGTTTCTGCTAATCCTAATAGAGCCTGGATACCTTCTTCACCTGGAAATGTCCAATATGCAATCAAAGCTCCAACAAATCCTATAACGAATAATAGGGTATATGTGAGCCACTGTTGTCTAAGTATCAGTTTGAAACTGCGACCCCACATCTGAAGCATGAGGTTAATCCTCCTTATAATACTGTAGGAAATAATCCTCTAAACTCGGTTCAGGAATAACAACATTCAGGATATTTTGTCCCCTTAGCGATTGAAATAGATCAGAATAATTGGGTTGGGCCGATTTCAGGTAGATAGAGTATCGATACCCATTTCCATTAGTCTGAAGTTTTTCGAAGTGGCTTATAAGCGAAATTTGAGGTAGTAAGGAATCAATAGGCTCTTCCATGGTGAGGATTACTCTCTGTTGGACACGCTGACTGAGTTGATCGATATGGTCATGGCTTACTAAGAATCCCTCCTTGATTATGGCTACTTCATCACAGATCTTTTGAACTTCAGCAAGATTATGAGATGAAAAAAAAATGGTCTTTCCACGCTCTCTAAATTCTTTCAACACCTGATAGAGACGTTGTTGCATTAATGGATCTAATCCAACAGACGGTTCATCGAGAATGAGGAGGTCAGGATCATGCATTAGGGCCTGAATTAACCCAACTTTCTGCTTATTTCCTTTACTAAGCTGACTAACACTTCTTGATTCATCGAGTTCAAATATGTCAACCAATTTATCCCTAAGTATGGCTGGTTTTTTTCTTAATGCGGCAAAATAATCCAGTATGCCATTAACAATAAAATGTTTGTATAAATCAAATTCACCTGGTAAATAACCGATATTTTCTTTTAATGTAACTTCAGAACTCCAATTAGAAATCTCTCGCCCAAAAATCTTAATACTACCACCCGATGGTTTCAAAATTCCGAGTAAACAGCGAATGGTCGTGGTTTTTCCAGCGCCATTTGGCCCTAAGAAGCCAAAAATGATCCCTGGTTTTATATTAATATTAAGATTTTCAATTCCCCTATACTTCCCATAAAATTTAGTTAGGTTCATAAGTTCAATAGAGGAGTCCATTTTTATATCCTTCTTTGTTTAATTGATCACTATTTTAGTATTAAAGTCAATAAACTCTAGGAAATTATAGATTATTATAACTAAATTCTTTTTCTCATTTAAATATGATCAGAGTAAATTTAGTAGATAAAGTTTTCGAAAAGATGTATTATGTGAACATATTGTTTATTTCTATTATAACGTTATCTTTCTGCTTTTTTTAGTATAAATAAGATTTATAATACATCTTTCATCTATTAGAACATGATTGTTGGAATACATCAAAGTTGTAGGTGATAATCAAGAATATAATATCCGATATCTTAAACTCCTTAAAATATACTCATATTAACACTAATTGCTTGTGGATCTTCTGATTTTCATGAGGAAAATCAGATTTAGTCCTTAATTTAGGATTTTTACATGAAAAAATTGAGATAATCAATGATTGGAAGAATTAAGTTTGAAATATACTTTTAAACATACCATAAAAGGTATTAGTCGTCGAAAGAGAAATTTTATTCTAACATCTTTTGTTATAGCCTTGGGGATATCATTAGTCGTCCAAACAGAAATCTTGGGGAGTACAATTCAAAGAAATTACAAAGAAATTCTGGTCGAAGCTTATGGAAATGTGGATATTATTGTTTATTCGGTCAACGAGATTTATCTCCCTCAAAATGTCTCTGATACTTTAATAGAAGAATTAGCTGCAAATTTCGAGGGTATTTCTCCACAGATTTCTTATTCAACTACGGCTTATTATTCAGAAAAAGGGCAGTTTGAACAGGGAGTGACAGTAGAAACTATAGGATCGGATTTTGATGGAGGATTTTGGGGTTATATCTATTCGAATTCAACTGGGGATAAATTAGATATCGCTGCATTACACGATGATGAGATCGTTATTTCTCCAGATTTAGCTGATTCATTAGGAACAAGCATTGGTGCTCAAATTGCGATGTCTTTACGTGATGAACGTGGAAATCCAATTTTCACTAATGTCACAATAAAGGATATCTATACTTATAGAGAGTATGGAAGAACAGGTAATCCTAGTGATTTACGAAGAATTCTTATGAGTGAACACGCAGCTCATTCATTAATTCCAAGCAGTATAGATCGTCCGATCACACAGATCATTTTTGGAATAGAAGACCATAAGGAAAACCCATTCTTAGGACGAGAGCGAAGTGATGAATCCAAGGAGCAAATTGAAACAGTATTAAATCAATATTTTCCGAATTTGATGCTTCAAGTCAGTACAGTCCGAGAGGATAATAGAGAAGGGATTGAAGAGGGGATTTCGGGTTTTGCTAGTACATTTCAGATGTTTGGTGTTGTTGTGGTTATAGCGGGGTTATTATTGATCACCAATATTCAATTAATGAATATGGAAGAACGTGAACAACAAATTGGAATGCTTCGGGCAATTGGAGCAAAAAAACGAGAAATTTTCATTTCTTATACTATCGAAACAGTACTTACTGGGATATTAGGAGGAATATTCGGTCTTATCATAGGAATAGGGATTAGTATCTGGTTAAATGATCTGAGTAGAGATATGTTATCAGCGATGGGAAATCCTGAAGTTACAACATCAATTTTCAACATCGTTGTTGAGCCAGATGCATTTTTGTTGTCCCTAATATGTGCAATTGGTCTTTCTTTCATCACTGGAATGGTTCCAGCACTTCGAGCACGTGGCATCTCAATAATTGAAATCGTTCGTGGGACTAAATCAAAAGATAAGCTTTCCTCTCTTGATGGGAAGAAACCATTATGGCCTATCGTAATTGGTGGAATTATTATAATTCTAGGTCTTATGACTCTAGTTGAGCTGATTCAACAAGGACAACCATTCTATACCCCAGAAGGATTTCGTAATATTGAAGAAGAAGCAGCTGCAAACTTTCAGGCCTTATTCTATGTAGGTTTGGGTTTAATTTTTGCTAGTTTTCGATTTAGACGTTACAGACGACTTAGTTTAACTATCAGTGGACTCATGTTAATTATTCTCACTATTTGGGGTTTTCAAATTGCCGTAGATTGGGCTGAAGAGGGGGGAAATGCAAATAGTATCGCAATGACTGGACTTTTATCTGCAGTAATTGGTGCTACTACTGTAGTCGGAGCCAATCTAGAAGCACTTACAGCAGGATTAAGAAAAGCCTTTTCTTATTTTGAAAAAACGAGAGCAACAGGTTTGGTCGCCACTCGTTATATTAACTCCAGGAAGGCTCGTGCTGTGCTAACTTTTGCCACATTTGCTGTTATCCTATCTCTGAATTTTTTTATTGGTTCTTACGCTGTCACACAAGTCTCTGGTTCAAGTCATACATGGGAATATCAGATGTCAGGGGTTTCTATCTTGGTAGAGTCTCAAATACCAATCGATTTGACATCTTTAAACTATCCAGAGATTCTTCAAGATGAGTTTGATGAAATCAAACAGGTATATCCTTTAGGAGTAGGTGGTATACTCCCTTTCAGAGGTTCTAGAGATGAAATCACTCCCGAGGAAGATATATTCTACTCAAAACTTATCACAATTGATTTTTCCACATTTGTTGATAGTAACGGAGAAGTTCTGTATCCGTTTGTATTTAATGAACTTCTTCCTTACTACACTCAATTATCAATGATAAACCGGATGGAACATCGAGATCAAGCCCGGGAAGAGTCAAAGACTTTTTGGGAGGCTTTCTTAGGAAATCAAAAGATCCACCGTTTGACAAAACAACCAGTTGAACCTGAAGATCCCGATGGTTTACCAATGTTCATTGGTGATCTACTTTATTTTCTTGACATTGGTGAAATCGTGAGTTTTCCTGCTATAAATGGTAGCTTGATCGAAATGATTTATGCTGGGGCTTTAACTTATTTTCCTTCTTGCGAATCCAGCATCAATCAGTTTTCGCGTGGAATTATCGTTAGCGATAGATATGCTTCCCAATTGAGTCTCTTAGGTTATGGAACCAAAGAATTTCTTATTGAAACTGTACACGGTTATGATTATGACAAAAACGAAGATCTTACCAGTCAGATTGAAGAATTTTCAAATAAAAATAGTACTAATTCTCTTTTAATCCTCAGTGGTGGGACATTTTATGGAATAACAGCTCATCATCTTTGGGATGTATTTTACCATATGAATTCTACGAATGCTAATGCTCTTAATTTCCTTCAGATATTCATTTCTACTGGCCTTATCATTGGCGTTATTGGGCTTTTAGTTGTTTCTCACCGTTCTGTGAAGGAACGAAAGAGAGAGATTGGTATGCTGAGATCGGTTGGTTTCTCTAAAAAGGCTGTTTCTTTAGCAATCCTCCTTGAGTTACTATTCCTAGGCATATTAGGTTTTATTGTAGGGTTTTTAACAGGAAATTACCTTGCTTGGGTTTTTGCGGGTCTTTTAAACTGGAAATTAATTATTCCATGGTCTCAGGTTGGATTTTTTGGAGCTCTTATCATGGGTTCTGTTTTCTTGGCAGCATTAATCCCAGGCTGGTTAGCTGCACGAATTCCACCGAGTGAGGCACTTAGGTATCATGGTTAGGTGAAGAAAATGGCTAATGAAATTTTAGTGTTGGAAGATCTGCATAAGATCTATGGAGAAGGAACACCCCACGAGATTCATGCATTAAGGGGTGTCAATCTTAAGATCAAGTATGGCGAAATGGTAGCTATTATGGGGCCATCTGGTTGTGGAAAAACTACGATGCTTAATATTTGCGGGGGACTCGATTCACCAACTTCAGGTACCGTTAAAATTAATGGAGTCGATATCTCCACTTTCTCGGACGAAAAGATGACTTCATTTCGTAGGGATAATATTGGATATGTATTTCAACTCTTCAATTTATTCGATTATATGAATGCTTTAGAGAATGTTATGGTTCCTTTATTAGCTCAAGGCATGAGTTATCCTGAAGCCACTCGAAAATCTACAATGATTTTACGTGAGGTTGGGTTGGGAGATAAAATTTATCATTCTCCTCCAGAGCTTTCAGGAGGACAACAACAGCGTGTAGCAATTGCACGATCGTTGGTCACTTCCCCAGTGATTATTTTGGGAGATGAACCAACAGGAGATTTAGATTCAGTGACATCAAAAGACCTAATGGAAATGTTTCGACGGATTAATGTTGATAATCAACAAACGCTTATCTTGGTAACACACTCCGAATGGATTGGGAAGCAATGTAATCGGATTATCCGACTTCGAGATGGAAAAGTTGTGGAGGATGGATACCAATGAAGACTGATAATACGTGGAATGGACAATTAATGGTTGGATTCTTAATCGATAAGTTAGATCGATTTGGAAACAAGAAACTACAGAAAGATCTTCAAAAAACTTTGAAAACATCCACAGTTGGAGAATTAAATACTTTTATGCTAGCAAATAGTCATTATAAGAATATAGATGGCATTAAATCACAGAACAGACTCGAAACGGAAAAACCCATTCATTCCTTGTATCGTAAGTACATTAAGAGAACATCAAAGCTCTTACGCTCGCGAACTAAACGTAATCGTTCAGAAATAGAATCTCATAGAATTTTAGCGAGATTTTTAGAAACTATGACTAACTGTCCTCCTAATCCTGAAGATTTAATTACTCAAGAAAATCACAAAATGGTTGATTTTATCGAACACGCCATTGATTTTATTGTGGAACGTTCATGGATTATATTCTGGTCATTCGATGAGGCTCGTGAGGATCAAATTGTTGTACATGATGGTACGTTTCATCGTAAATATGGGGAGTCTTCTTCAGCACTCCATGCTTTTGATGAGCTATTAATCCTTAACTTCGCACAATCTTTCTTGAAATCACTGAATCAACTACTAGATGACATTTCAGCCCGAACGAATGATGTAAAGAGTGCTTTTGAAGGATCAAATATTATAACAATCTCTAATCCTGATCTAGCATCGGAAGCTTTCGGGATTCTTCTGGGTGACATAGTTGGAGGAATTGATGCCCTCAGAACAATTGTTCGTCAAATTACACGAATTAAGGAGATTCACTCAATTGCACATGAAGAGATTGAATTATTAAATGGATTCGGGAAGGAAATCAAACATCGTATAAGTAATGGTAAAAATCTAGCTGATTTGAAATTAAAATATGAAAACAATATTGAGACCTTACGGATTCTTCAAAAATCATTAAGGAAGCTCCAAAAAGAAGCGCAACAAGGAAAAATCCGAGTGAATCTAGAACAGTTTCATTCAGCCATAATAAAACTGCCAATTCAATTAAGAGAAGCAAAAATTTGGGCTGATCGTTTTATGGATATCGCTTTTCTGTCTCCAGAGTCAGGAGGAGTTGCTTTGGAATCAGTGAAGGATTCAGTTACTTATGAACATGAAACAGGGATAATTATAGAAGCAATTGGCCTTCATAAAACCTATAAACCCACGAATAGCACAGTTTATGCCCTTCGGGGAGCTAATCTTAAAATCCAACAAGGAGAATTTGTTGCAGTCTTAGGGCCCTCTGGATCGGGAAAAACGACTTTAATTAATATCATGGCTGGTTTAGATGTTCCGGATTATGGGAAAGTGTATTTTGAGGGAAGAGATATTTCACAGGTGAGTGATAATGAGCTCTCGGAATTTCGCCGAAACAAAATTGGTTTTGTGTTTCAACAATATGTTCTAGACCCACGTCTAACTGTGTATGAAAATGTAGCGCTCCCAGCACAGATGGCTGGTAATACCAAGAATATCAAACAGCGAGTTCATGAACTATTAGAAAACCTTGGATTAACAGAGTATACAAACCAGGATCCTATGAAACTTTCGGGAGGGCAATTACAACGTGTTATAATTGCACGAGCATGTGTTAACGATCCTCTAGTTGTATTCGCAGATGAACCGACTGGAGATCTAGACAGTGAAACTGGAAGACAAGTGCTTACTAACTTTAGACGTCTCTGTAATGAAAAAGGAATCGCTTTCATTGTTGTTACTCACGATCAAGAAATGGCAGCATTTGCAGACAGAGTTGTGAGAATGAAAGATGGTCAAATAATAGAGTAAAACAAGGTTCTGGTAAGCTAAAGATTTTTTACCTTCCTATGATTTAATAATGTCTAATGGAAATTGCACAGGTCAAAAATTATTTATGAAGACCCTGTTTTTGTAATCCAATAAAAAAGGCTTTACAACTGCGAAATTAATAGGATTTTATTTTACAATATTTTTTTGTCTAGAATAATGTTCATCCTAAATTTGGTTGAGATAGGAAGATGAATTCACAATCAGAATTAGCAATTAAACACAAAAAGCTTGAAACCACATTAATCGCCAGTATTCGCTTCAATCTTAAAGAAAGAAAAGAAATACAAGCATTATTTCACAAATTAAATCAAAATATTCCCAAGGAGGTTATATCGGGTCCAGGATTTTGTATTTATCATTTTATTACAAGTGTTAAAGAAGGATTTGACATTGAAGCGGGTTTCCCAGTATCCCAGGATGTTCAAACTAGTGGTATCAAAACTAGGATGCTTCCAGAGATGGAAGTTTTATCACTTGTCCATAAAGGTTCAGTAGGGAAAATAAGGGAGACATTAAGAAAACTCTATAGTTATGCATACGAACATGGGCTTATTTCTGATGAATTTTCACGAGAAGTCTATTTGGATTCTAATAATCCTGAAGGGAATGAGATTGAGTTACAGTTTGTGATCCATGATTGGAATAGGTTATTTAGTAAGAGTCTAGAACAAATTTTAGGAGAAGAAACAAAACAAGAAGTCATGAAAGGTAATGAAGATCTCACTATTGATTCCTCGCTTGATGAACGCCATCAATGGATCAAAGGAGCTTTGAAAAGATTAGATAATCTAGCTGAAGAAGAACAAAAGTATAAGATCATCTCAAGTTGTGCTCATGTCTTTGCCAAGGAACCTATTGAAAAGATCAGAACTCTTTATGAAAAAACCAAGAAACAAACCAATGATCCATTGAAGGCTGTTGATGCCGTATTAGATTTTATGGAGAAGGATCCAGCTTGGGCTAAGCGGCCTATAAGAAATGGGAATATCATCTATTCGACTAAAATACCACGTGATCCTCAAGGATATGAGAAAGCGACAGATAAAGCAGAGAAAAGAAAAGCCTATTGTTTTTGTCCCATTATACGGAATCGTTTAGATGATGAAGAAATGCCGATCACATTTTGCTACTGTGGTGCAGGTTGGTTTCGGCAACAATGGGAGGGTACTCTGGGAAAATCGGTTAAGATTGAAATCGTGAAATCGGTTCTCAAGGGTAACGACGAATGTCAATTTGCTATACATCTTCCCAACGATTTATAACAGATTTCAATCAAATACTGTTGACATGACGGTCATAATATAGATCTTTTTACATATACAGAAGTAAACCCTTCATAAAAAGCAACGAAAAAGCTGAAAAAAGTGGACACTCTAGCACCTCAACCACCAAGAAATCAGACATGGCTTCATCAGAAGCTAAAAAATTATTACTTAGATAAAGTACGGGGTACAGAAGAAGCTATTGTGCAGCTGAATGGGAGAAAATACCGAATTGATGTTCTCGACAAAGAAAGAATGGCAGTATATGAGATTCATCGTTCCAACTTTGGGGGGAAATTCTCTGAAAAAATAAAAGACCTACTAGAGTATTCTCAATTGAAAATAATCATTGTACATCCCATCGTACTTAAACAAAAAGTAACTCGCTTCATTCGTGACTCCGACACTGTCAGAGTCAGTTATTATAACAAACGGGGAGATATTTATACATTATTTGAAAAATTAGTGTTTTTCAAAGTGAAATTTATCCCAAACAGAATGAGATTTGATATCTTATTCATTGAAGAACATGTTCTAAAAGAATCTATGGGTTTTTGGAGGAGAAGTAAGAGATATAAATACAAGGTTGTGCAGAGAGATCTATTACACGTTCAAGAAATAAAACAATTTAGTACAAGGAACGATTTCATCAATGTTTTACCATATGACTTACCAGATATCTTTACTAACAACGATTTAGCTGAACGAATAAAGATTCAGGGGGGAAAGAGACGAGTTCGAAGAATTCCTGGATGTATTACTTATAGTCTTTGTAAATTAGGGATTTTAAGTCGTGTGGGAACTAGGGGACGAGCACATGAGTTTACAATTCAAACTTAAAGTAAGGATGAGTTGTACATAATTATTAGAATCCTAACCTATCTGTATTAAGTTAAACCAAAAGAAGGATACATATCCTTTATAGTCAAAGCTTTTGTTTATGAAACTAATATTTTTTTCGGATGTCAATTTCACCTTTCACTTCTGAGGATTTATAATGATAAAATATAGGAAATTTGTTTAGATAATTACAGAACGAACAAAATTTTCTCTTATGTTAGGATTTTGGTGTTAATTAAGCCCATTTAGGTATTTTCATTAGGAGATAACTCCGATTTTAATTTTTATGACTTTTCCTTTTCCCACTTGGGGAAGTTGCGAATCTAGCTTTTCAGCCATTTTTTTAGCCTTTTTTTCTAGCATCTGATGAGAGGTTTCTAGATATTCAGATTCTTGAAAGAAGACTTGAATATCATACGAAGAATGATTCTTTCTTCTTACTTCATTATAAAGGTGGTCAAATGGACATATTGTAAGCAATAATTGTCGAATTGTAGATTTAGGTACTCTAGAATTTAATTCTACAGTAAATTTAATATAAGGTTTCATCACAAGATTTCTTTCTCCATGTATCTCTCAAAAAGGCTTTGTATCGAATCAAGGAGGAAGCGAATCCTAGGTTGTTTGAAGGAAATCCAATATGGATTCATGTGCAGCTCACTCCTTTATTTTCAAGTACCTGACGAGTCAAATGCATCATTATTTTCTCTAAATCGCTAGAATCTCTAGGTTTAATGGCAAAATAATCTATACATAATTGATTAGCTAAATCTTGAGCTTCATTTATAGTAATTTGAAAGGATTCGGGTCCATTCTGAATCCCAATTAATCCGATTGGAATATTTGAATTAGGTTGATACTTCCTGAATTCGTTGTAAAATTGGATTATAACTGACTGAGTATAATTATTCCGAACTTCTTGTTTATTGAAAGTCTTATTTTTCTTTTCATCCAGTTTAATTCTTTTTTTGGGAAAAAACCTATAAAAAAAATGTTTTAATCCAAGCTTCGTTTTTTGCCAGATATTAGGGAGCTTTTCCACTTTCTTAGTAAATAGTTGCGAGGTTGGATGTGAATAAAATGATTTTCGTTTTTTATGATCAAAGAAGATTAGTGCACCAGAGGCACCCCGATAATAACTGGGTCGTAATTTTCCAAAGAATTTCTCTCCCGCTGTATCCACAATTATTAATTTAATTTGATTATCATCTATTTTGATTTGTTTAGTTGTAATGTCAACTCCTAATGTTGGTAAATAATCAGTAGTGAATTTTCCTTCAGAGTAACCTCTAAGAATTTTTGTTTTATTGGAGGATGGGCTTCCCAAACAAACAATTTTAAGAAGATATTCATTTGGTGACATTTAACTCCCTAATTAGTCTTCTTATAGACATTTCAGAAAGTTTTGGAATTCATTTAGATAGAATCGCTCTTTTCACAATCTGTTTGGCTTATTTGATTTCTTTTTAGAAATTATGGAGAATCAATCAATAAAAGATTAGCTCGAGAATTTCTCCGCTTTTAAAGAAAAAATCCACCCGATTTGCTAATTGGTGAGTTCTTATATTCTTTTTGTCGGACATGGGGGGTATCTAGAACTTTTTTTCTCCTCTAGTTGAATTAATGAGTGTTTTGATCTACTATTTGTCTACTACTCTGTATTTTTCAAAGGAATACTCACACATGAGCTTAAAGTAAACTTGAAGGCCATATCATTAGTTTAATTCTTCCCCTCCTAAATTAAGTGAACTCAAAAGAAAGAATATATTAGTGAATTAATCTAAGTTAAAGCGGGATTTCTCAATTCTATGCAGCTATATTCGTCTACCAATCTTATAAACATTCGGATTCTGGAATCCATAAGTTAATATCCATTACTAAGTTCCCTAGCAAACAGAGAGTACAATGAATGAAAAAGAAAAGATTTTTATTAATAGAATAAATATCTTGAAAGGGACAGTGATTGGAGTTATTATTTTTTCAAGTGTAATCATTATATATTTTTTACTAGCTTTTGATAGTGTCGGTTACAACCAATTTGGGTTAAATCAAAATGATATTACACAAGAAATCGAAGATAAGGTTTATGAAAAAGGGTTTTATCACATAGGTTTATTTAATCACTTCATCAAATTCCCCAGAACTGTAGAAACAATAGAGTTTTATGATTCATATCCCCTAGATTCTCGGACAAAAGATGGTCTTTTGATTCATATTCAATTGTCATTTCAGTATCGTCTTCAAAAGTCTCAACTCCTTGAATTATACGGAACCTTTGCTGATGAGTATGAAGAGCGTTTCATCGGACAATCTAGAACAACCTTAAGAGATGTCACGAGCTTTTACAATGCTATTGAATTCTTTAATAATCGAACTTTCATCGGAGATCAGATGTTTGTTTATCTAGTACGAGATATTGACAAGATGTACGCGGATGTAGTCTATTTTCAACTTCGAGAAATAGACCTCCCAGATGAATTCGAGGAGGCGCTGAAACTAGTACAGATTGCGCAGCAGCAGTACCAGATTGCTCTGTACGAGCAGGAGGCCGCAATTATCCGTGCACAGACTCAAATTATTGAAGCTCAAGCCAATGCGAATATAACGATTGTAACAGCTGTAGCTGAAGCTGAAGCTTACCTCATTACCATGGAAGCTCAAGCCCAAGCGTTAAACATAACTTTAACTGCTGAAAGAATGGCTTATTATGCTATGGGGCAGCAATTGAACCTAACCTCAACTGAACTCCTTGCCTTATTATGGGTAATGGCTATCCAAAATCATGATGACTCATTATTGATAATAGGGGCTGATACACCAGTTCTCATAGAAACAGCACTGAATACAACAAAGAAGCTCTAAGGATAATTCCTCATTCCCTCTTTCTCTTTTTTTCTCTTCGAATATAGTTATCTTAAATGGTCTTTCTTTAGTTGATTCATATTAGACATTCCTATGCGTTCCCGAATAATCAACTATTTGATTTCCAATTATCTCTCCTACTAGAATTAACTGTGATTCTCACCTGATAAAAAATAGAAAAAAGAGGAAAAGATGGTTATTCAAGTTCATTAGCGATATATCTCTGGTATCCTAATAAATCGAGTAAGCCATGGCCAGAAAGATTAAAGATAATAGTTAGTTCTTCATCTTTGTGTTCTCTTGCGATATCGATCACTGCTGCAATGGCGTGAGCGGATTCTGGAGCCGAAATAATTCCTTCATTTTTAGCAAAAATTTCTGCAGCTTTAAATGCGGTCTGTTGAGTATATTTACATGGGGTTACGTGGCCTGTATTGATTAACACAGACAAGCTAGGAGCAACACCATGATATCTTAAACCTCCCGCATGAATGGGTGGTGGTATATAATCAGAACCCAATGTGTGCATTTTCAATAAAGGGGTCATATTCGCGGTATCACCGAAATCATATCGATAATCTCCATCAGACATTTTTGACGCAGCCGTGGATTCTGCTGCTACTGCTTGCATTTCATAACCATTTCTCAGTTTTTCACGGATAAATGGATAAGCTAAACCTGAAAAGTTTGAACCTCCTCCAACACAGCCCACTACGAAATCTGGCCCTGAAGAATCATTTTCTGCCATGTGAAATTGATTAATAGCCTCAAGGCCGATAACTGTCTGATGCAGCAGAACATGGTTTAGCACTGAACCTAAAGAATACTTTGTTTTCTCGTCTTGAAGAGCTAATGTAATAGCTTCACTGATTGCGATACCTAAGCTACCAGGATGTCGTGGATCTGAGTTTAAAAGTTTTTTACCGAAGTCTGTTATCGTTGAAGGTGAGGGATGGACTTCTGCTCCATATAACTCCATTATGGTTCTTCTGTGGGGTTTTTGATCATAACTCGCTCTGACCATCATAACTTGACAATTCACGTCGAAAAGTTGACTGGAGTAAGCTAAAGCGCTTCCCCATTGCCCAGCACCAGTTTCTGTTGTTAAAGTCTCCGTTCCTTCCTTTGCATTATAGTATGCCTGTGCAATAGCAGTATTCACTTTGTGTGAGCCAGTAGGGGATCTTTCTCCTTCATATTTGTAATAAATTTTCACTTTAGTCTTTAGAAATTCTTCCAGACTGTTAGCCCTGATTAGAGGTGAGGGTCGAATATTTTTTAACATTTCCCTAATTTCCTCTGGAATCGATATGTTAGATTCCTTAGCAATCTCTTGTTTAATCAGTTCCTTAGCGAATAAGACTTCTAAATCTTTGGGATCCAATGGTTCGTTGGTCGCTGGTGAAAGAGGTGGAGGGAATGGTCTGGGTAAATCAGGAAGGATATTACACCATTTTTTGGGTAATTCATTCTCGTCTAACTCGAATCTTTTTCGTTTTCTCATTTTTTTCACTCGTTTTTACGTTCTTTATTGACAAGTTATTGACATCCGAAAAAATGAGTGGGATTCAATTTATTGAGCATATAGAAGCTCTTAAAGTCCTCAGGTGTGTAAGAGTAGCCAATATACCTTAATAGAGCCCTAAAACCAGTGCCACCAGCGCCAACATGTTATAAGACAGAAGATAAGAGGCGCTGAAAATATGTTATTAAAAAAGTTGAATATGTTAGAATGGCTTTTCTGATTCGTAATTTTCAAAAAAAGAATAGTAATTTCAAGGAGTTGGATTAGATTAAGTGCTAGGAGATGTGAATACACATTCTTCTCCGTTATTGCCAGTCCAAGAACATACCAACCAACTTATCTTTTCAAGATGTCAAAAACTTGCAGAGAAAATTCTTTTGTTGGTTCTTTTATCCTTTTCTTTTGATAAACTAGTTTTGTTTGTTATAAAACTAGTTTGGATTCCAGCCAATCTATTTATTTAGATACTTTGACTAAGGATGAAGAAAGGGATTGTGCCTCAATTTACAAAAAAAGGATTGTAACTTTTCATTCCGTTTAATGGTGTACCTTAATGAAGAGAAATCAAGGATTAATTAGCGTATTTGATAAAACTGGAATAGTAGAGTTCTGTAAGAAAGTTTCATCAAGATATTCATTTATTAGTACAGGCAAAACTGCTGAAATCCTTAATGCTGCGAAAATTCCAGTTAAAACTGTTGCTAATCATACAGGATATCCAGAAATTCTAGGTGGCCGTGTTAAAACCCTACATCCGAAAATTCTTGGAGGGATTCTTGGAACGATTGATAACTCATCAGAAATGAAGGAAATGGGGATTCAACCTTTTGGTCTAGTAGTTGTAAATCTGTATCCGTTTCAACAAGTTATCTCACAACCACATAACTTGGTAGACACTACAGAAAATATTGATATTGGTGGTGTAACTCTTCTTCGAGCTGCTGCTAAGAACTTTCGTGAAGTTATTGTCATTTGTAGTCTTAATGATTATAATTCCGTTGGTGATGCAATTGTAGGGGATACAGTTTCTCTCGATTTACGTAAGGAATTAGCAAAGAAAGCCTTTCTCTATACTGCTAAATATGATGCCATAATCAGTAAATATTTTGTTGAAAAAACAAATGATTTGTTTCCTTCTACTTTCATCTTAAACTTTGAGAACCCTCAAGATTTACGTTATGGGGAAAATTGGCATCAAGATGCAAGATACTATTTGCAATCGAATAAGAATCCTTTTTACAAACAATTGCATGGCAAAAAGGTCTCTTTAAATAATTTAATGGATTTTCATACGGCAATGGGACTTTTTTCAGAACACACAGAGCCCGCTTGTGCTATTATTAAACACACAAGTCCTTGTGGATTCGCTTGTGCAGAGGATATTGAAACAGCTTTTGATCATGCGTTTGCAACTGACGAGCTTTCAGCATTCGGTTCAGCAATGGGATTTAATCGGCCGATTACCGAGAATCTAGCCATAAAACTTAATGCAATGTTTGTAGATGCAATCATTGCGCCACAGTATGAAAAAGAAGCGTATGAAATTCTTACAAGAAAAGAAAAAATTGTTCTCTGTAAATTCGAAAAGTATGAAATGCCTCAATACTCGGTTAGACTGATACCTAATGGTTTATTAGCACAATCCATTGATAAGCATGTTATTGGTGAAGAGGATCTTAGGGTTGTAACAAAAAGAAGTCCAACTCCTCAAGAAGTGAAAGATCTTATATTTGCATGGAAGGTTGTAAAATATGTAAAATCAAACGCGGCCGTTGTTTGCATTAATAGGAAAACTCTTGGAATAGGAATGGGACAACCATCGAGGGTGGAAGCAGTTAAACTTGCTTTGAACCGCGCTAATGACAGATCACAAGGTGCTGTCTTGGCTTCAGATTCGTTCTTCCCATTTAGAGACTCAATCGATGCTGCTGGAGAAAAAGGTATCAGGGGAATAATCGCTTCTGGGGGATCAATACGTGATAGTGAATCAATTGAAGCAGCTGATGAATTTAAAATAGTCATGGTCTGGACAGGGATCCGATGCTTTCGACATTGAATATCCCATTTTTACCTATCTCCTTCTTCGAGTTAATAGGATAACAAGGATCGATAGACATAGAATGAAATATGTCCAACTAGGAGATATTTGAACTGTTGGTTCCATTGTTGATGTTGAAGTGGTAGTTTCTGTGGAGCTAGTAGTTTTGGTTGTTGATGAGGATGTGGTAGTTTCTGTGGAGCTAGTAGTTTTGGTTGTTGATGAGGATGTGGTAGTTTCTGTGGAGCTAGTAGTTTTGGTTGTTGATGAGGATGTGGTAGTTTCTGTTGAGCTGGTAGCTTCGGTCGTTGATGAGGATGTAATCGGTATAGTTGTACTCAGTTGTAACGGAATTCCATACTTGAATCTCACATCCTCAATCCGAGCATCAGCAGGACCCAAGCGTCTCCGAGAAAAATAGAGCCGAATATATGTTGGGGTTCCTCTCTGTAGAGCTGCTGTGTTATCTGCTAGTAATCTCCAACCAGAACCATCAGGAATTTCTTCAGGGAAGTAAATAAAGATGCCACTAGAGTTCTTTTTCATTGCAAACGTGCCACTGTCTATATCTCGATCAGTAGAGTTAGCAGTTGTATAAATCACTTGACTATATGAACTATCGGTAAGATAGTAGCCTGTCTCACCAATAACACTGTGTGAACTACCAACAGCGGAATGGTCACGAATTTTTGCTAAAAGCATGGGTTCTTTATTCGCGTTGTCAATGATAATCCCTATGTCACCTAGGAAAGAAAAGGTATTTGTGTTGGTAACGTCAAAACTGACCGTTAACTCAAGAATCCAATTGGATTCAATTAATCCAGGCTCCTCTCGAAAAATGCCTGCGTATCGGTAAATTTCATCCGTATCATAATTAGGATCCCAAAACTGTGTACTCAAAGTTTTGTTTTCTGGAGTAAAATCATTATTATAAGATTCCACGTCCCAAATGTAGCTATTTTCTGTTTCATATGCAGTGTCTCCATGGCACTGACTCCAGGTAGTTAAACTACTACCATCAGAAACCCAGCTAGCACCCTGTTTAAATGTTACATTCTCGATCCGAGCGTCAGCGGGACCTAAGCGTCTCCGAGAAAAATAGAGCCGAATATATGTTGGGGTTCCTCTCTGTAGAGCTGCTGTGTTATCTGCTAGTAATCTCCAACCAGAACCATCAGGAATTTCTTCAGGGAAGTAAATAAAGATGCCACTAGAGTTCTTTTTCATTGCAAACGTGCCACTGTCTATATCTCGATCAGTAGAGTTAGCAGTTGTATAAATCACTTGACTATATGAACTATCGGTAAGATAGTAGCCTGTCTCACCAATAACACTGTGTGAACTACCAACAGCGGAATGGTCACGAATTTTTGCTAAAAGCATGGGTTCTTTATTCGCGTTGTCAATGATAATCCCTATATCACCTAGGAAAGAAAAGGTATTTGTGTTGGTAACGTCAAAACTGACCGTTAACTCAAGGATCCAAGTTGACTCGTTTAAACCTAGTTCAAGACGAAAAATTCCTGCACATCTATAAACTTCATCCGTATCATAATTAGGATCCCAAAACTGTGTACTCAAAGATTTGTTTTCAGGAGTAAAATCATCTTCATATGATTCTACATCCCAGATATATTCACTTTCTGATTCATACGTTGGATCACCATGACATTGACTCCACCCTATCAATGAACTACCATCCGATGTCCATTTAGTGTCAAGTGGCTTGGTCTCTGAGGTAACCATTGAGGTTTTTGTTAACATGAAAATTATAAGAAAAGAAATTAAAATTAATATACCTGCTTTTTTCAGATTTGGCATTTTTCAGTTCACTCCTCGTTATTTCATTTTGAAGGCCTTCTCTCTTCTTGTTTTGGTAAATTGAAACAACCCTAATTGAAGAGATATGTCTCATAAATTCAATTCTTTTTCTTAAATATCTTTTTCATATTCTATAATCAGGTGATGTTTTGAAATAAAAAGGTTAGTCAAAGGTGATTGAGGCGTGGTAACGAATCAATTGCAACTATTGATGAATTTGAAATAGTTATGGTCTGGATAGGGATCCGATGCTTTCGACATTGAATATCCCATTTTTTCCGTAAGATAGTAACCTGCCTGGCCAATAACACTGTGTGAACTACCAACAGCGGAATCACAATGGATGTGGAGAAGACACTACTCCAACACAACCTCTCATTCGACTATAAATGATGTGATATGCTGCTAAAACAACTAGCAGAGGAAAACTTGATTCACATGAAAGAACGCACCAGTAAAATTGGGCGGAAATACTATCTCTGGAAGTTTCCAGGAGTTCTAGAGAAAAAAAAGAGGGGATCAAAGTAAAAAATCCAGAATGACTCAGGGTCGGAGAAAACATGAATCCTCGAAAAGAGCATCAACAGAAAATCTTTTGAGGAAAAAAACCATACAGTGACAAGTACCCCAAGGTGAGGCGAAAAAGAGCAAAATCCCATCAGGATGCCTACCAGTGAACGAAAATAGGTCGAGGTTTCTCTTAATCACACAGGATAAAAAATACATCTTAATGGGGGTGATTATTTACTTTCTTTTCCTATTAATGGCATTCTTCTGGGTATTTTGGGGAAACAGGGATTATAGCGATGTGAGTTTTATGCATCAAATTTTGGATCAAGTGATTCCATTATCATTTCCTGCTGCCATAAGTTCCTTCATTGTTAGTTTTTCTAGTAAGAAACACATGACGGGAATTGTTTCAGTCTTTATTTCTGGAATAATTACTGTTTTCTGCCTCTCTGTCATAGCTGGGGTGACTCTCTTCAGAGAACCTATATCAGCTTCCACTTGGAATATGCTCATAGTTCTGCTATTTATTTTCGGATTTTTCTTTGTTTTTCCAATAATTATTCTCTCAGGGGTTTTCGCAGTTTTATTTAGTGTTTTTGGCTCTAACTTTAGAATATTCATTTCCCAATAAAAAACAGAGAAATAAGAACATAATCTTTGTAAAATCCTTCACACTGACTTTGTTAACAGTGAATGTTATCCAAGCAGATGTGGCATTTATCATTTCTGATGGTCAAGAAGATTATACTCTGACTGTCTAAGACAACAATTATAGTGTAATAGCTATTCGGCAAGAAACGTCCTATACAGGAAATTTAGCAATGTACGACAACCCTGATTATCTAGGGAGTCCGATTCATACTCTTTCTATAGTTAGTAGTAAGCGATATCTAGTTTTTAGTGTTAGAGATGGTTTTCAAACTGGTAGTGTAAATGCCTACACAAGGGTGAATTGGGCTAATAGATACAACTATATAATGGAGAGGGAAAATTTACCTGATACACTGGTTGTAGGATCAGGTAAAAGCGGACTTTAGTTCAGGCGAGGTCATTGAAGTTTATGAAGTGTACTTAGAAATGGACAAAATTACGAGGTAACACTAGATGTTCCCAATTGGAAGATAATCCACTTTTGGAGACAATTGAGAGGATTAGTCAGCTTTTTCTTCTTCTCATATATACCAAAGTAAATAGAACAATAAAAATAGATAATAGCCCATACCCAGAAGTTATACCAGGTATTATCGTAGGGGATTCAGTAGTCGTAGTGGTTGTGGTCGTTAGGGGGTTTGTAGTCGTTATTGTGGTTGTTAGAGGCTCAGTAGTTGTGGAAATTGTTGTTATCTTGAAAATAGCCAGTCCTGCATGAGAATCAGCAACGAACACATATCCATTAGCAATGAATATATCTGCAGCATAACCAATTGTATCTTGAACCACTAAATCACAAGGATTCTGGGGAACAGTAACATCAATAATTGCTACTCCATCTACATCGATTGCAACAGCAGCATGACGGTCATTAACATTAACACTCATCGCAAAGCCATTAGTGGTTTGGTAAACAAGATATCCTGGGTTGTGCGGATCACTTACCTCAATAACTACTAATCCATTACTTCCGTCTGCAACGTAAGCAATATCATTTTCTACAAAAACATCTGTAGCTTGTCCAAATGTGTCAATATATATTGGATCTTCAGGGTATGAAGGATTGCTGACATTAATAATTGCCAATCCACTCTCATCACAGGGGATATAAGCAATATTATTACTCACAAAAATGCGGGGATTTTGAGTATTTACACTTCTGTATTTTGGATCACCTGGATGTAACGGATCGCTAACATCAATAACTCCTAATCCGCTATCCCGATCTACAATAAACGCGTGGGAGCCATATACATGAACATCTCGTACCTCACTTGTCGTTTCCTTGTAAATTGGTGTGCTAGGATTTGTGGGATCGCTGATATCTACAATTGCTAATCCTTTAGACCCATCAGCAATGTAAGCAAAGTCATCTTTGACAAAAACTTCCATTGCCCAACCGCTGGTATCACAATATATCGGGTGACTTGGATTCAGGGGATCAGATATTTCAATAATAGCTAATCCTGCCTCCCCAGCAGCTATGAAAGCATAATTGTCTTTAATATAGACTCCTTGTGCTGTTCCGCTGATACTTTGATAAATGAGTTGGGTTCCTAAAATCGTTAAATCAGTAATGTCAATAATTGCTAATCCAGAAACAGCAGCAGCTACATAAGCATAGTTGCCGCTAACATAAACATCAAGGCCACTGCTTTTCAATGGGAGATATTGTGGCTTCCCAGGCTTTCCAGGAGTTGTGACATCAATTATGGCTAAACCTCCAGATTGAAGGGGAACAAAAACAGTTCCTTGGTGAACATAAACTCCTTCTGCCAAAGAAATTGTTGTACAATAAATTGGGTTACCAGGGTTTGTAGGATTACTAATATCTACAATTGCTAATCCATTACTGTGTTCTGCTAAAAAAGCATAATCTCCACTCACAAAAATATCTTGTGTATCCCCAGTAATGTCTTTTGTGACTGGATTCCCAGGGTTGAGTGGATCGCTTATATTAATTATTGCTAAACCTCCGTAGGAATCAGCTATGTAGGCATAATCGTCTCTAATAAAGAGATCCATAGGTTCCCCTCTGGTTTTTCTATAAACTGGGTCACCAGGATTCAATGGATCACTAACATCAATAATTGCAAGACCATTTTGACTGGTACCTACAAAAGTTAGATAAGCATAGCTATTTTCCACAAAAACTCCGGTTATATAATCATCTAGTTTTTTATAGATTGGATCACCAGGGTTGAGGGGATCACTAATACTTATTATTGCCAAACCTTCGTAGCCGTTAGCAACATAAGCATAATCGTTATAGACATAAACATTACACGCGTCTCCATTTGTCTGTACATAGATTGGATCACTAAGATTCAGCGGATCAGCGATATCAATGATCGCAAGGCCACTATCTTTATCTGCTACGAACGCATAGTTATCCTGTACATAGACACTCATAGCCTCGCCACTGGTATCTTGGTAGATCGGTTCAGTATACTCAGATTGAATAGTAGCAACATTTGTGACCAAAATTCCCGTAATTGAGGTTACAAGTATGGATAAAAAGAATAATGTCCTAAGATTCATCCAGATCACCTTTACTATAATCTAACAAAAGGACTAGGTTTTAATAAGTTTTGTAATTATAGTTAAAAGTTCTGTTCATGTAAGATGTGACAATGATGATAAAAAATTATCGAAAGAGCAACTTACCGATTAATAAACTTGAGATCTTCCTCATTACAATTCATGTCAGACTGAATACTTTGAAACCGAAGCTCCTGACTCCTAAAACCATCTGACAAAAGGGCCGCCTTTCGACATTAAGAATTGATGATTTTCTTATTCAAACTTCTTGATTATTCTTTTAAAAGTCGACTTTTTTACCTGGAACTTTAGGAAAAAGGGTTACATCTCTAATATGCTTCCTTTTGGTAAGAAATCGAATTAATCTTTCAATTCCTAGACCTCCACCAGCACTAGGAACCAGTTTCCTCTGTTTTGACAATCTTAGGTAGGATTCGAATTGTTTGTAGTCTTGTTTTCGCTCTTTTATTTTTCTCATGAGTGTTTCATATTCATAATCACGTTCTCCTCCAGAGAGAGCTTCACCAAAACCTTCGGGGTAATACAAATCATAATTGATGTAATGGCCTTTTCTTCTAGGATTCTCTCTATCATAGAATTCTCTTTCAAAATCAGTGATCCAAAATGGATCTTTTTCTAGAAAAGATATCTGGGATCCAAAATCGCTTCCATATTTCTCCTGTAAGTCCCAACTACAGTATACATTAAATGGTTTTCGAGGAATATGAAGGTTAATGCCCATTTTTTCTAATTCTGCTCTACAAGAATTTTTTACCTTAAAAATAATGTAGATAATTAAATCCTCAATTAAAGACATGAACTCATTAGCTGTTGCCTCTTTTAGTTCGATATCTAATTGTGTAAACTCCACTAAGTGTTTCTCACTGTTTTGAAGATCACTTATTTCCAACCGTACGTTTAGTGACATGATGTAAAGACCATCAACATTTAAAGATGCGATTGCGATTTGTTTGTGGAATATCATACTTTTAGTCAATTGGAATCGCTGTCCTAAATAATCAATGTAAGCTTCATAAACAGGATGGCTTAGGGGGTCTGTAATGGGAGAGAGAATTACAGGCATAAGTTGTAGGAATCCTTTTTGATGCAAAAACTCGTGTATAGCCATTAAAGCTTCCGTTTGAACTCTGAGAATTGTTCTCATTTGTGCTTCTGGTTGAAAGACTGTGATCTCTTGTTTATAGATTGATTTTGTATTCAATAGTTTCACATCATAAATAAATGAATAATATATTTTCTGAAATTCTACAAGTTATAAGAATATTACTTATTGAAAATGGAAAAAATGTAAAGAATTAACAAACTTTTTATAAGATAAATGGAAAATTTTTCCTATGCAAGAAAAAATTTTCGAACTATACAAAGAAAATATTCAGATTATTAAATTGCTTCAAAAAGATTCCCGAATGACCACAAATGAAATTTCCAAGAAAACAGGTATTGCTCAAACTACAGTATATAATCGAATAAAGAAATTGAAAGAAAAGGGGATCATAGAAAGGTTCACAATTAAACTGAACAATAAGGCTATTAAAAAAGGATTAACAGCATATATCCTCTGTACAGTATCATATAGGACTTCTAAAGGAGAAAAATTAAGCCAAATTGATGTTGCTAAAAGCGTGAAAGCATTACCCGAAGTTGAAGAAGTATCAATTGTGACAGGAGAAATTGACATCATTGTTCGAGTTGGAGTAGAAGATGTTGATGCTTTAAATGATTTTGTAGTTATTAAATTGAGGGACATTGAAGGAATTGAAAAGACGATCACTAGTGTTGTCCTTTCCAAGGTTTAACTTTCTCTTACTTGATTTTATTTGAACTTATTGCATTTAATGATTCTGATATGTACTGAAGGAAAAAAATGTGATATTGTGATATAACATGGTTTGCTGATGAAATAAATCATTTAAATAGGGGCTTTTAAAATCGTTATTGAAAATGACAACCCTTCTCCTCCATGTGGTAGGTGCTTTCACATGTCTAGTTATATTAAATCGATTATTTAATTCAGACATTCCTTTAGAGCACCTCATGCTATTATCTCTAGCTGCAACTTTACCTGACATAATTGATAAAACCCTAACTGGGACTCGCTATCCATTTCATTCATTATTAGTCTCTGGGATGTTTTTATTATTACTTAATTTGATTGTACGGTTCTATATGAACTCGCATCCAGACTTTTCATCTAAATATCCTATGATCTCGAGATATTTGTTACTGGGATCAATTGCTTTTTTGACTCATCCCATATTAGATTTAGAAGGGATTGTACCCCTTTTTTATCCTATTGATCTTCGTGGTTATCAGTTAAATTTCCAGATAATAATCATTCAAACAATACCTCCTAGAATTTCCGATCTATCATGTGGATTTCTCATCTATCCATTTAATTATGATTTAACATATGATCACGAAGGTACTCTCCTAAACACTCTTGATATTCTTCTCATTTTTCTTCTGGGATTAACAATCGTTTTCAAATTTTTACATAGAATTAAAAAGCATATGATTTTGACAGAGTAGGAGTAAATTTGATATGACTAGACTTGAGATCCCAAATTTATGGGAATTCAATTGTTTCGGGTGTTCTCCGACAAATGATCACGGTTTACAACTTAAATTTTATCTTTCCGATAAAGATAATAGTTGCTTTTCAGAATGTATTATTTCTGATAATTTTTGTGGATTTAATGGGTTAGTTCATGGGGGAATCATCGCAGCTCTTCTCGATGAAGTGGCCGCGTGGACTATCATTAGCCAACTCTATGAGGTCGGGATTACACGTGAAATTACAACCAAATTCCTGAACCCAGTCCGAGCTAACACTAAAATTCGTGTTGAAGGGGAAATAATCACTCATGATAAGAAAAACGTGGTAGTTCTTTCAAGAATCACTTCTAACAATGGTTTATTACTCGCGAAGGCAGAATCCAACTGGATAATTCCCTCTGCCTCCACTTTGGCAAAGATTGGTGGGATAGATGAAAAAAATGTACAGCAATTACTTGAATCTGTTATCCACCCTATTCAACAACTTAGGAAAAACAATAGATAGACTTTTTTCTTACTGATATTATATAGAAAACAGGAGAATCAAAATAGAAAGGAGAAATTAATGACCTTATTTGATCACCTAGGAGTAAAGGATCCCTTTCCCTTCATTGCCAAAGAACATTATCCAGTATATCGAAACAGATGGAGGGATCTCTTAAGGGGGAAGTTGAAAAAGTCATTTAAATTGGAGTTTAAAAAAAATTTTGATTCAAAACTCTATAACGATGAATTCTATTCAGACAATTATTCTAGGACTTTGGGAAATGCAATTGAACTTTTAAAAACTGTTGGGTGGCGTGATGATCCTTATGACAAACAACATTGGGGGAATTGGCTTCATTCATTGTCCCCCTATCAGGGTAGGATGACCCCATCACTTGCACATTGGCTCATAAAGATTTTTTCCAAAAAAGGAGATATTCTTTTAGATCCGTTTATGGGTGTTGGGACTGTTCCCCTAGAAGCCGACTTTTTACAGAGATATGCCATTGGTATTGATCTGAATATTTACGGATATGTGATAGCCAAAGGAAAATTTGAACGAAAGCCACTCGATTATTATTTGAAATATTTAAAAGAAATTAGAGATATTGACGCTTCAAAAATCGATATAACTGGAGTTCCCGATTGGATTCAAGCTTATTTTCATCCTGAAACCCTCAAAGAAATTGTTTTTTTGAATGAAAAGCTGACAGATGAAAAAGAATATTTTCTTCTCGGATGTTTAATGGGTATATTACATGGGAACCGCCCAGGGTATCTTTCCGTTTGGACTGGTTGTATTATTCCCATGACCCCTCGACCAGTCGATCATCCTCAGTACCGACCAAATAAAGATAAACCTGAATATAGAGCCGTAATCCCACGAATAGCTGCAAAAATCATGCGGATGTATTCTACAGGATTCCCATTAAAGACGAACGCGAAAATTTTTCACGGTGATGCTCGTTTTTTGAAATTAAATGACGATTCTGTAGATGTGATTATTTGTAGTCCCCCTTATTACAATACACTTGATTATGTTGGGCAGAATAGAGTTCGTCTATATTTTCTCGGTTTAAATAAGTCCAAACAAGACCTATTACGACAAGAATTGATCCAAGACAGCAAAAATTATCTTGCTAATATGATCGATGTGGGAAAGGAGCTTAAACGAGTTTTAAAAAATAATTCATTAGTCGTATTTGTTCTTGGTGATGTTCATAGGGCTAAATATTCTATAAACACAGCAAAAGAAGTTTCTAACGTTTATCAAGAAAAATTAGGACTTAAAGAATTAGCGATTGTAAACGACGAGATACCCCTAAACAAAGTTGTAAGTAGGTCAAGAAGGAAGAAGTTTGATCGGATTCTTGTGTTAAAAAATCATAAATAAGATCTTTAAGAAATATTAAGGGAAAATTGGACTCTTACACAGAACCACTGAAATTCGTAGAACAAAATTCATTGACTTCAATTCATAAATGTCATTCACAAGGTTCTGTAAAGTTTTGGTGAAAGAATTGAAGTCAGTGTTAATTGTATTCGCAAGCCGCTTTGGAAGTACCGATGAAATTGCTCATGAAATTGCAGAAGAACTTGAAAAAAACGAAATTACCACTTTAGTTCTCAACTTGAAGGATGGGGAAAATATTCCCTCTCTAGATGAGTTTGATGGTATTCTCGTTGGTTCTGGAGTTAAAATGGGTCGCTGGACAAAAGAAGCTTTTAAATTTTTAAAACAGAATCAAGAACCCCTTAATACCAAGATTTTAGGCCTTTTTGTCAGTTCTGGTGAAGCTGCTAATCCTAAGACTCGTGATGGTGCACGCGAAAAATACCTAGAAAAGATTATGGAGAAAACTGGTGTGAAAGCGGACATGGTTGAAGCTTTTGGAGGTGTTTTTGATCTTTCATCCAGTTCAAACTATTCATTTTTAGAAAAAAAGATCATCCAACGACTTGCAAAGACTGTTGAAGGAGGGATTATAATGCAAGATGGAAAAGTGAATGATTTTCGTAATTGGCAGTTAATTCGTAATTGGGCAACTGATTTTGGCAATCTGGTGAAAACGCAGAGTAAGAAGAATTAAAACTGGAAAATATAAGGCAAAACATGATCTTTCGGAGAAGTTTTAAGCAATTGAAGATCTTACAAACCCTGATTTTTGCCTTATTATTTATATTAGATATGATAATTGTAGGTTTGTTTCTATTCTGTAGAAACTTCCCTCTTAAAAAAAAATCCTTACATAGCTAATAAATTGAATCAAAGTTATTAATATAGAATCATTCTTAAGGTGTTCCCTACATTCTAAATAGTTTTATTAAAACAAAATCGGGAAATCAGTCAGATTCGAGATATAATATAATCTATCCAGCCTGTGGGAAGTTTTTCAGCGAATATTTGTTTGTATTTCCCCTTCGTCACGAAGTAGCGACTTTTTGGTCTAGAACTGGTTAATGCATGGTGAATTGCCTTAGCTATTCTTTCTGGTTGTAATGCTTTAGGGATTTCATTATATACTGAAAATTCAACAAATTTATCTAGACGTTCTTTAAAGATCGAATCCTTATATCGAGATGAATCTAAATAAGCCTTATCCCAAAATGCTGTATTAATTAACCCTGGTTGGATAATTGACACTTTTATACCCATTGGCATTAGTTCTCTTCTCAAAGCGTCTGAAAAAGCTTCTACAGCCATTTTACTCATGGAATAAAATCCATAAAAAGGACTCACAAATCGTCCTGCGGCAGAACTGATATTTATTATACGTCCCTTTGATTTACTTAATAATGGATAGAATGCTTTTGTCACCTGATACATCCCAAACACATTCACATTGAACTGAAGCTCAAGTTCTTCATCTGGTGCTTCCATGACTGGTCCAAGTCGAATAATCCCAGCACTGTTAATCAATCCATATAATCCTAAATTATCCTCCATTACTGTCGCTAAAGTATTTTTAATATCGTCTTTCTTAGTTACATCCATTCGAATTGAGTGTACCTTCTCATTAGATGAAAAGTCATTGAGTGCTTCTTCATTCGAATCAGTTGCGTATACTTGAAAACCACGTTGACTAAGATAATGAGTTGTGGTTTTTCCGATTCCCGAACCAGCTCCGGTGATTAGTATTGGGCCTATTTGCTTTGTCATTCAAATCACTGATCATTCAAAATCTTAATTTAATTAAATTTTCAGAAAATATATAATTTACCAAGGATTTTTTCGTTAATTCTTGGTTTTTTCATAGACTTGTGTATTGTATGCGTAATTAAACACAAAAAGGTGAACTCTAAGACGGTACTAGAGTCGCCCAATGATTCCTGATGATAGATTCAAGAATATTATTAAAAGCAGGGAAATTATCTTCATTTATCTCATAATAAAGGATATTAGACTCCTCTTCTAATCGTTCAGGTTCCTCAATAATGATTTCTTTATATTTTTCTAGAATATCAATGAAAATTATAGGAACAAGCGGGTTCAGAGTAATTTTCCTGAAATATTGGAAATGACGTTTGGCAGCTTCGAATGAATCAGAATTAGTACTATTAAAAAGGATAATTGCTCCTGATGCCCCTTGGTAATAAAGACGTAGTTTATCTAAGAATTCTTGACCAGTAGTTATAAGGAGTATAAGTTTAAAACGATTATTATTTGTAGAAAGGTTTATTGTCGCAATACTTATCCCTAAAGCAGCAAAGTTGCGGAATGTGGCCTCTTCCTTGTGTATGGATAATAATTTTCGGATGAAATGGTTTATAAGTTCCTTAGAATGGCTAAGAACGCATATTTTAACTTTATGGTCGTTTTTTAATATGTTCTCGGTCATTCTATTATTCATCTCCGCCTGAAATCCACTTTTATTTCCTTAACGGCTTTTAAAATCGTGAATCAATCTTTTCGGGCTTCAGAAATGATTAAATTCAATTGAAAGCAACACTGAACCCATTCATTGGATAACTTCTTCTACTTATTTTAATACCATTGTATTCAGATCAATTCAAGATGGAGTGAAAACAATTTTTTAGATGTTGTACACAGGATTCATAAGTCAGAAAAGAATTGATTAACTAAAATGATGTACAATTGAATAAGGCCCTAAGAAGAATTAAGCTCGCTTAATTCATGCGACAGGAAACCTTTACACTTCAAGAATAATGGATTTATATTAGGCTAGGATACAAATTCCTTCGAGCTCAGAAAATTAGGGACACAATATCTTAAATTCCAGTTTATTTAGTGAAGATTTCTTGTTTATTAACTATATATTTTTCATCTTTAAGTATAGTTTAGTTCCAAACGACAAATATATAAGCTACTAAACTTTATTTATGTTTATACCAAGCATTTTTTGAGTTATATTGGAATTACTGCCTTTATGAGAGGAACTACTCCAGAAAAGATCATAGAAGAACGAGGTGGCTTCATATGTCCAGCAATGCCAAGAATGCCATTCCAGATCGAATAAGGAGTTTAATAATGGACAGTCACCTTGAAAAACCTATTTATGAATACAGGCGTGAAGAGATTTCAGGATTTACATCAAGAGTGATAATAGGTATTGGAAAATATTATGCTACAAAGCTTAAGCAAAAAGCTAAAATTGAAACAATTGCTGATTTAGCAAATTTAGATCTTAAAATGGCTGATGAAATCGGAATAAGTCAAAAGCTGCTAGAAAAATGGACACTTTCTGCGTCTATTATCCATAGGTTTGCTTCTAGTACTGAAATACCTATATCTTCACATCGTGTCTGCATAGCTGGATTGGGTGCTGCAGGAAAAAGCTCCCTAATAAAAACCTTGCAAACGCAAAAAACAACCCCAATCCATTTTCCCACTCTAGGAGCTTCAATAGAGCATCTTGATTTTCTTGGATTAAAAATCGCATTGTGGGATCTTGGAGGGCAGCCAAGTTTTCACAGACTCTATCTAGATGATCCTAAGCAATTCCTATCACGAACAATGCTACTAATCTTCGTATTAGATACACAGAGAGAAGAATATTCAGGTGAGGCAGCGCAATACCTCAATAATCTATTAGTAAAATTCAAGTATTTGAAAGAGAAACCTAAAGTATATTTAGTTCTACATAAATATGACCCAATCCTAGATAAAGCTGAGCTTGATAATTCAATCGATGTTATTCTCAATAATATAAGGCCCATATTGACTAAACATGAGTATGACTTTAGAATATTAAGAACAAGCATTTTTGACGTTGAAGAATTGGTTAAATTATTTTCTCGAGTTTTTTCAGACGTTTCCCCTTTAAGCAAAATTCTTTCCGATTCTCTTGCATTTTATTCTGAGACTCATGGCTTTACAGCAAGTTTTCTCTTAACAGAGAATTGTTTTATAGCTGCAGAGTGGACTACTCAATTAACAACAGAGCAAAGAGACAAATTATTTTTAGAAATAATGGAAGCAATTCGCCAAGAGGTTTATGAAAGCGAGAAAAAACATGATAAACTTGTAATTATGAGCAATATGGGAGGAATATTTATAACCATTGATCGAATGGAATTTGATTCAATCAAGTTGTTCCTTTGTTCAATTAGTGCCAAATTTAAATCAAAAAATGAGCCAGAAACAGAGAAATTTATTGAGGAAATCCGCCCTTGGATTATTAATTTCTTTTCAATTATTACTTGAGTAGTGTAAAATTGGTATCTGATAAATCACTTGAGGAGCTCTTCAATTCTTTGTTTTTCAGCTAAAGTAAGATCACCATCATTTTGGCATCGTCTCATTTGATAAAGCATTCTTAATCCATTCTTGAAATCTTCTTCTGATTGAAAAGCTTTGGAACCTTCCGCGGATCCTGATGGAAGGGCTTCGTATAGTAAACGAGAAGGTAATTGATCATAGGCCCCTGCAGGTTTTTCAAACTCTCTCATGTTAAAATATCGTGTTAAGCTCCAGATATTCTGAGCAATTTTTCGCACATCAATTTGAGATCCTGTAACTGCAGAATAAAGAGCTTGACCATCTTCTAAGTTCAGTGCAGGAATTATAGAATGGGTAAAATGACAGATAATCAACGAATCTTTGATAATTTTCAGATCTTGTTCTCTAACAAGACTTTCCACGATTTCAGGAGTGACAGGTTCTTCTAAAGGCGTCTTTGTTGAAGAAGGCCATCCTCGTAAATGGGACGCTCCAACTGCAGCTGAAGCATAACTTAACCCTAACGCTAACCTTCCACGGGGATCCCATGCAGCCATTTCTAAACCTTTGACATTAATCGCAAACTTTTCAGTCTCTTGCCCGAAAATGTCACTTGCAAATTTTGTCCCTTCTGCTAATATTTCTCCAACACCTTGCCTATAAGCAATTTTACCAATTAGATTTAGCAACCCCTCTCTATCACCAAAGTAAATTTTATCAGATTTGTATTTTTTAGGAACTAAATCTTTCTCAGAACATTCCATAAACCATGCAATAACATTCCCAGTAGAAATGGTATCAAGTGAAAACATATTAGCTAAATAGTTTGCTTCGATAACTGTTTCAAAATCTACTCCGCAATTGGCGCCAAATAACGCAAGTGTTTCGTATTCGGGAACCGCTACAACGTGTCCCTCCTCTGCATATGAGAATTCCTGATTAAAAATATGAGCGCAAGAAATTGGACATTTATAACAGGGTTTCTTTTTCGTTGTATATTGATTGATTGCTTCCTCTTCGAGTAATGCTGGATTTTCTAATGTTCCTTCTTGGAAGTTTCGAACTGGAATCTGATCGCGGTTTGAAGCGACCGTCACTAGGTTTGGTGTTCCAATACGGTATATCCTCAGCCCAGATGTTCGACCTTGGGTAACTCTGTTACGGAGTTGCATAGCTACATCATTCAAAGACTCGAGATCTGCTGCTGGAATCTCTCTTGATGAACCTTTAATAGCGATAGCTAGAAGGTTTTTACTACCAAAAACTGCTCCTACTCCACCACGGCCCGCATTACGAAAACTTTCACTTGTTACGCACGCAAATTTAACCATATTTTCTCCTGCTAATCCTACGCTCATTATCTTGATTTCATCAGTTTCTAAGTCTTTCTGAATCTGGATTTCCTTTTCTAATGCAGATTGCCCTTTTAAATGTTCTCCGTCCTTAATTTCAACATTATCATCAACAATTAGTAGATAACGGGGTTTTGGAGCAGCTCCTTCAATAATTAGGCAATCATAACCAGCAAATTTTAGCTCTGGTCCAATAGTTCCACCTACATGTGAATCAAGAAAGAGGCCTGTTAATGGTGACTTCGTTACTATTGAATAACGTCCACAAATCGGAACAATAGAACCTTGAAGAGGCCCTGTTGCAATTATAAGTTTATTTTCTGGGCCTAGGGGATCAATTTTAGGTGATAATTCCCTGGTGAGAATATATGCGCCTAATCCCTTACCTCCTAGAAAGGTTTCAATAATATTAGGAAGGTCTTCAATAGTTATTTGATTTGTGCTTAAATTGACACGAACTAGGCGATTATTGTAACCATTAGCCATTATATATCAGAAAGATGAATGAATGTGAAGATGTCTAAAAGTTTTAGTGCATAAAGGAAAACTCCAAATTAATAAGAGATTCACACCGAAAAATTCTCAGGTGTCTTACAATGTCCAAGAATTTGTCTTTATCTGGCGGATCGTTGGTTGCAAAAAGTCTCGCTCAAGAAGGGGTACAATATGTGTTCTCGATTTCTGGAGGACATATCAATCCCATTTACAAAGCTCTTGACGAAGAAGGTATTCAGATCATCACTACACGACATGAACAAGCTGCAGGAAATGCAGCTGAAGGCTGGGCTATAACCACCCGTACACCAGGTGTTTGTTTAGTAACTGCGGGCCCAGGTTTTGCGAATCTTCTACCCGCTCTTGTTTCAGCGTATTATGCCCGAAGCCCTGTTATTGCTTTAACAGGGCATAGTGCTTTGTGCCATATTGATAAACACGCTAACCAAGAAATTGATCAGATTCCTCTAGCAAAACATGTTACAAAATATGCTAAAATGATACATAAGACCGCTAGGATACCAGAATATATTCAAGAAGCATTTCGAATTGCTACATCAGAAAATATGGGACCTGTATTATTAGATATCCCTCAAGATATTCAAACACTTCATTGGGAGCCCCATGATGAAGATTTTTTCTTTAAGCGAAAACCAAAGACATATCGGGTACAGGGAAAGACATATCCAGACCCTTTGTTAGTTAAAAAAGCTTCCCAGCTTCTTTTAGCGGCTGAGAAGCCAGTGATTATTGCTGGAAGTGGCGTTTATTGGGGAAATGCTTCTAAGAGTCTACTACGAGTAGCAGAATTCCTATCAATTCCCATCGCACATGATGAATTAGGTATGGGTTGTGTACCAGGTTTACACCCTCTCTCAATTGGAAGTGCGATCCAAAATATACTTCTTAAAGACGCTGATGTTATACTTGTCTTAGGAGTAACCTTTGGAGAGTTACAAGGTTTTGGAACCAATCCTAGTATTTATGATAAGGATGTTCAAGTAATTTGGGTCGATCCTGATTCTCAAGTTATTGGTAAGAACCGCCCATTCGAACTTGGAGTTACATCCTCAATAGCACCTTTTCTTACAGAATTGTTCTCAGCTATTCAGAAAGAGGCAAACAAGAGCAATTTACATGGAGAGTGGAGCAAACTGGTGAAACAGAACCGTTTAGAATTAGAATCAATGCTTATGGGTCCAGCTGATTCTAATGATATTCCCATAAAACCGCAGCGGCTTACAAAAGAGATTCAACCGTTTTTAGATAAGAATACTAGGTTAATATTAGATGGGGGGGACACTACCGTTTGGGCGTTATTGATTCTGAAATCAAGTTATCCTGGTCAAATATACATGGCTCATGGCCCAATTGGGCATCTAGGAGCTGGATTACCCCATGCAATTGGATCTAAACTCGCGGATCCTGATCGAAATATAATGATTCTGACTGGAGATGGAAGCTTCCTCTTTAATGGTGCTGAAATAGATACTGCTGTTCGACATGATCTTCCTCTCGTTATTATTATTGAAAATGATTCTGCTTGGGGGATGATAGCCCACAACCAAGACCTATCTTGGGGTTATCGGATTGGTTCAGAGCTGAATAAACAAATTGATTATGTTAAATTTGCTGAAAGCCTTGGTGCTCTGGGTGAGCTGGTAACTCGACCTGAAGATATTTCTGGAGCGATAAAACGTGCTCGTGATAGTGGCCGTGTATCACTGATAGATGTTAGAATTGATGATAAAGAAACGAATATCTTAAACCAGCGAGCAGCTGCGGCAGCTGACCCAAGCTATTGGAAATGAATGAGTGGATTATATCATGACAACACTTATCACTGGGGGAACAGGATTCATTGGGTCGTTTTTGGCTCGTCATTTAACAGAAACCACAAATGAAGAGCTTATCCTATATGATTATATCATAAATGAAAAGAGAATAAAAGACCTGAAAGATAATTCTAGGGTACTAATTATTCAGGGAGATTTATCTAACTGGTCAGAATTAAAATCGTGTTTTGATTCTCATCAACCGATAGAAAATATCTTTCATTTTGGGAGCCTGATGCCTCCACATACAGAGACAAAGACCGAAGATGCTTTTAGAGTCAATATTCAAGGCACTTTCAACATACTTGAGTGTGCAAGCCTTTTTAGCACTTCTAATGTTTACTATTCTAGTAGTGCAGCTATTTACAGCCCAGGTGTTGATCTTCCTATAACCGAGAAGACATATCGTGAGCCCTTAACAATGTATGGCGTTGGTAAAGTATGTTCAGAAGTTCTAGGAACGTTCTACCATCGTCGTAAAAATGTTAATTTTGTTACACTTCGCCTTCCCGCCCTTATTGGGCCAGGAAGGACAGGTGCTGGTATGACAATATATGCTAATAATATTATACAGTATCCTGCTCAGGGCCTGAAAGGAGTTTGTAATGTAGAACCTGAAATAACCATTCCCATTTTATATATAAAAGATGTAACACAACTTTTGGGAAGCCTCTTAGAGCGGAAAAGTATTAGCGAACAGGCATACAATCTTGATGGCTTTTGGATTTCGGCCAAAGAATTAGCTAATCTAGTACAACAAGAAATCCCTGAGGCTGTGATTGAATATGAACCTGATGATGAGTTATCAATATTACTGAAATTCTTATCAATGATGGAAGGCGATGATACCTTGACTCGTAAGGATCTGAATTTTAAACCAGTTTATTCCCCTGAAAAGTTGGTTAAAGATTTTATTTCAGAGGTTCAAGAGAATCCTCAATATAAAGTTTAAGAAAGTGCTGGTGAAAGTTATGGATTTATCAAAAATACAAAAAATAGGAATACTTGGTGCGGGAGTTATGGGGCCTAGCATTGCAGAGCTGTTCGCTATTTTTGGAGCCTCATATGATTTTGAGATAATATTGTACGACATTTCTGAGGAGCAATTAAAGAAGGCTGAGTTCCGTTTGCAGAATGATTTCACTAAAGTTGAGAGTACTGGTTTATTTAATGCAGCTGATCTAAAGAAAGCTCGTAATAGGATTTATCTAGAGGACGACATTGGCTCTATAAGGGATTCTCATCTTATTATTGAGGCTGTTCCAGAAAAACTGGAGTTAAAACGTAAAATTTTCAAAGAATTAGATGAAATTACACCTTCTTCAACCATATTAGCAACCAACTCCTCTGGTTTGAGTATAACAGAAATCGCTAATGAAACGACTCGGCCTGAACTGTGTATTGGGACTCATTTTATGAATCCCCCACTCTTCATGCCTCTCGTAGAAGTAGTCAAAGGACAACAGACATTGGATCAGACTGTACAGGTAATAATGAAGCTTTTAATCAACGTTAATAAGCGTCCAGTCTTAGTTAAAAAGGACATTCCTGGTTATGTTCATAATAGATTACAAGCAGCATTATTTAGGGAAGTAATGCACTTAGTAGATGAGGATGTAATGGATGTTGTGGATTTAGAAACTACTGTAAGATATGGTTTGGGATTAAGGCTCCCTATTATGAAGGTATTTGAGATGGTAGACTTGATGGGACTGGATACTATTCAAAATGTTCTTACTTACCTTTATCCAACTTTAGATCGTTCAACCAAACCACCTGTATTTTTAGAGAAAATGGTTAAAACTGGGGAGCTTGGTACAAAAAGTGGAAAAGGGTTTCATGATTATTCACAACAAGATGTACAAGAATCTATGAAACAAAAAGAAGCTGCCACTTTTCAGCTCCTAATGATGATGCAACAGTACGATTAAGAAGCATTTAGTCAGAAGCCTCTGTTGTTAATTGAAATAATAGATCTTCGATGGATCCAACACGCTCCTTGGCATATAGATTTATTGTGGTCTGTAATAAAAGACCATTTATCCTCTGTAATTCTCCATATGATGGTTTATATGTGTTTAAACCTATCTTATGCAATCTTTCATCGTTTTTATCAAATGGAGTGAGTATTTTTGTCTTGAAAATTCCATTCCATAGCCGAGGAGAGCATTGAAACATGATCCACTGAGCTTCTTTAATGCTGTCTTGCCAATCATTAAGTTTAGTATTTATTTCTATTAAAAACTCATTTGTTCTAGCTAAGCGAAGTTTAGCACCACCTCGTGCTTTACCACGTTGAGCTTGGTAAGTTAATTGAGCTTTCCCTTGTTTTTTTCTTACCATATATTTCTTTATAACCTTATGATGAGTTAGAATACCATTTTGACTAAAACCTAACGCTGCATAACCTGCTCTGATGAGAAGGATTAAATAAAGAGGTTCTGCCGGTAGGATGTCTATAAATCTATTTAAGTTTAATAAGTCAAGTTTTTTCGCAAATAAAAGAGGAGCAAATTGTATTTTGCATTGAAAGTCCCCACGAACATTGATATATTGAAAAATCTTTTCAATCTTGTTATAAATAAATTGATGATTGATTTTTTTTATTTTATGTAGGAAATCAAGAGAATCTACATATGAGAGTGCAAATTGAGAGTGTTTCAAGATTCTTAACCAAATTTCTTTAAATAATATGAGTTATTAGAGATAAAGGTATTCATTAAAAATTCCTTGGTTTACAGATTGGTATCTTCATTTTTAAGTTGAAAAGCTTATGAGAATATGAGGGTTTGATAATCCATGCAGTATCAAGTCCTCTACCTGTTCCTGCAATGCTGATTATCTCTCTAGTTAAATCAATAAGACCAGCGTCCGAAACCATTAAAGCCATCTCCATGGTTACTTTTGTTCCTTCCCCAAAGCATCGACGAAGAGTAATAGCAATCATTTCAATAGGTAACATTGTCTCCTGTTTTAAGCGAAAGCTTCGCTCTAGACCTGCAAACGCATGAGTTCCTGTGTGAAAAATGGTAGAAGGCCGTTTTTGAAGGATTTCTTCTTTGATTTCTGCAGAAAATTCATTACCAACATCTTTAAAACCATCTTGATGGGTAACAATTATTAATTGAATTGATTCACCGAAAACATTGATAGCTTCGAGAGCTGATTTACCAGTAGTACTCGCAACAACAATGGTGTTTATATTCAACTCGTTTGCAGCCTTATATGCGAGTTTCAAGGTGTCTAATGTATTCTCACGTCCAGGTTTTTCAAAATAATGTGATTCCATAAAATAATCTTCCTATAGATCTTGAATTTATAATGAGATTTCAATATAGCTTCGAGTGTTAAGATTTTTATAAAATATTACTCAAACAAGCAAATAGGAAATTTTTTAATAAACTGATTCTTTAAACATGTATAAAACGATTCACAGGGAGATTTCAAAGATCAAAAACCCACCAAAGTATCAAATCCGAAATTTGGGTTCTGAACGTGATTTTCATGAATTGACGAGGATTTTTTCACAGTTTGATATTCCAAATTTCTATCACGGCCTGAAAAAGGATCATCTCTGTTTAGTTGCTAAAGCTGATTATGGTGAGATCCTCGGGGGGGTTGTTTTTCAAATTAGAGAACATCATGCGTTCGTTATCAGTGTAGCAGTTAATAAGCAGTATCAAAGAAACAGAATTGGAAGCTCCTTAATGCGTGTTGTTGAAGAAATTGTAATTTTTAACGTCAATAGAATTGAGGTTATAGCCCCGAAAGATGAGAGAAAGAATTTTTACTTGTTTCTAGGATATAAACAATACAGGGAGAATCATATGGACAAGTGGTTAAGTTTCTTCAAGCGATCCTATTGTATTGTCAAGAAAACACTTAATTTTAAGATGGCTCCTAGTGGTGTCCCCTATACATCTTGAAGATGTGTCTGGTTGAATTATCTAAATGAAATCTCCGAAAGAAAGAAAATCGATCCTTGATTTAATTAGTTCTAATATTGTAGATTTTATTGTAGATTTTGTAAATTTAGACGCAGATTCTAAGGTTTTTAATCCATCCCCCATCGAATGACTTACTGTATCAAAGATTTGATGAGCAAGTTTCATGTCTCCCAGTGAATACTCAATCCATAGGGCAATATCACTTCTAGGGCTAGGAGAAGTCCTCTCCCCTGCGAGACTAGATTGACTCATTCTATAGCAGTGAAAACAAAACACATCTAATGGAACTTCTGCTAATTGTTCATAGAAACTCTCGAGGTTATGAGCAATCCCAATAATTTCATTTCCTCTGAAAAAATAGAATGGGGCGTTGTTTTTTGATAGAGCTCTTTTAGCAATAAAAGGAAGTGAATCCTTAAGCTCATAAGTTTCATTATTATCCCAAATCATTGATTGACTGAGAGATGAATGATGTTTAACTCTTGCGTGTTGAAATTTATCAAAGATTTGATATCCATTATGAAGATCTACTAGCTCTGCAAAGTCCAAAACATCAATTGAAGAAGGATATAGACAGCAGCAATCTATTGGAAAACCATATTGATTCTGAAATAGCTCTTTCAAGATTTTTTCAAAATTAATGACTCTAGACATGTTAGAGACAATATGATCTTCAAAATTAAATAGAAAAGACACACCGAGTATGTTATCTCCCTTTATTGCCTTCCAGATATGATTTCGAAGAATTTCTCTGATTTTTTCAAGTTGATTTTGATCCATTAATCGAAGAAGCTTACTTATTGGGTGGTGGCTCAATATTTTATGAAATAATTGATTCCCACTCTCTTTTTGGTCTATGGATTTGATGAATGATAGATTGATAGTTCTATCATCGTAGACTAAAAGTTCCTTCTGATTGAGATATTGATCTAAACTCCATCCTTTGATTGCATTCCAAGCAATGTTTGCTTCGAATAACAACATTTCATGACCATTTATGACAGGTTGTTCAAGAACAGAGTGAGAATTATTCAGTATATCTGATTGCATAACTTCATTATAAAATTGGGCAGTACTACTATATAAAATCATTCAATATTTGATTTGTTTGAGAAATTCACTAAAAACTGTTGAATGTGGTTGTTAATTTATCAAAAAGGGATTGATAATGGCTAACCCAGAATAAAATTTAAGGATAATCACAATGGAGTCTCAACTGAATATAAAGTGAAAATTTTATTTTTTTCTCAGTATTAATCTTGGAAATATAAAAATAAACTATTTCAAAAATTAAAACAGAAAAAAAGAATCAAAGGAACCATTTGAAGATTATTTGAATTCTCTCTGATTATTTATCCACCATCGCCATTGTGCTTTTTGCAGTTTCGAGATAGTCCATTCTAAACTAAACTTGAAGCTCCTTTTTTGCCAAAAAAAAGCAATTACTATGAAAAAGATTGAATAAATGAAGCCTGTAGTCATGGCAGCTGTTTCAGAAAAGATCAATACTTGTAAGAGTGGTGTTTGGGGTGGGATAATATAAACTACATTATGTATAATAAAAACGGTCAACGAGATCTTACTAATAAGAATAAGAGGAGAGAATATTTTGAGAACAGTTTGATGAGAACTAGAAGAATTTAAATCGATAAAAAGAATCAATATAGTTGTTGAAAGGATAATGGTACCTATAGATATGAATACAAACGATGAAGAAGCTGGGTAATAGACTGCAGTTGAAATATATCTTTCAAATCCTAGATATAACGTTCCTATAACCAGAGATACTACCCCACTTAATAATGCTAATCTCAGTTTCTTTCCTACTGCTTTTTTTTGTTCATGAGGTAAATCAAGAAAGTTAGCAGTAATTCCACCGATAATTGGGAAAGAGAGCCAAGGAATCACTGGATTTTGACCATATTCGAACATAGCTCGCTTAAGAATAGAATCGAGGGTTAAATCTACATATAATTTTTCAATTGCCAAACCACTTGAATAATCATGAATGAGTAGGAATATCGCTAGTATGCTACCTAGAAAAAAAATTAAGACACCTGAACTCACTTTCCGGTAATCATAAGCTTTTTTATACTCAAGTTTCCATGCCAACTCAAATATCAATAAAAGGAAGATTGTAGTGAGAGAGAATAAATGAAATAATTCCCATGTAAGAAGATAGTTAATTAAATACTTCGGGTTAGTCACCAATGCTGTTGCACCTTCAGCAAATTCTGCAATTATAAAGAAAATCAGTGTACGTTTTATTAATCGGGTTCTACTATTATTACGATCAGATTCTGTTGTTCTTTGTAGTAGAGAATTTACAACATTAAACCCATAAAGGAAAAAAAACAGAGGAGGAATGACCATTGCCGTCGTCATAAAGATATTTGTAGTCAACAAGACATTTGGCCATTTTGAATCAATGTAATGATCCCACCAGAGCATTGTATGCCAGATAATAAAGTATAATACCGAAATTCCTTGGAGTATATCAACTGAAGCTAGATAGAACTGTTCCTGTTTAACCTTCTGGCTTGTATTCAATTTCAGTCTTCTCACATATTAAAAGCAAGAGATTAATTATTAACATCTTTTTTTTATAATATATTTTAAAAAACACTCTTTTTTAGAAAAATATAAATTCAGACTAGAACTAAAGGCAATTTATATGCCAGAAAAACAGTACCAAGATAAACTACACCGCTATCTGGGTATTAAATTAACTCAGAAAGAGCTAGAGGGGCATCTCTGGGAGGCTGGAAACATTTTACGGGGAAGCGTTGATGCGTCAGAATATAAACATTATATTTTTTGTTTACTGTTTTTAAAAAGATTAAATGACGTTTTTGAGGAAGAAAGAGAGAGGAGGGTGAGTTTTACTGAAGATCGAGGATACTATAGCTTTTTTATCCCCCACACAGCTCGATGGAGTTCACTCAATTTAACTTCTTTGGGCGAAGCCTGTAAAGCAATCGAAGAGCATAATCCGTCTTTAGAAGGAATTTTGAGTGGAATTGATTTCAGTATAAACGAACGTCTGTCTGGTGAAACATTGGATCATTTAATTAAGCATTTCAGCTTATATAGACTCCGAAACTGTGATTTAGTAGATCCCGATATATTGGGGAGAGCTTATGAATATTTAGTTGCCCAATTTGCAGAATCAGCTGGGAAGAAAGGAGGAGAGTTTTATACTCCGAAGATGGTTGCTCGACTCTTGGTAGAATTACTTCAACCAAAAGAAGGTATGCGGGTAGCTGATCCAACAGTAGGGTCTGGAGGAATGTTGATTCAGTGTGTTGAATACATGAAGGAGAAAGGTGAAAATTGGCGGAGTTTATTTTTATTTGGTCAAGAGAAGAATAAATATACTTGGGTAATTTGCAAAATAAATATACTCCTTCATGGGATTGTAAATTCGCAAATTGAAAAAGGAGATACAATACGAAATCCAAAATTGCTAAGAGAGAATAAACTTCTTCTTTTTGATATTGTTATTGCCAATCCACCATTTTCTTTATCTAATTGGGGGATGGAAGTAGCTCAAAATGATCCATATAATCGTTTTACTTTCGGTATTCCGTCAAAAAATTACGGAGATTTTGCTTTCTTACAACATATGTTCGCAACACTTCGTGATGATGGTCGAATGGGAATAATATTGCCTCATGGAGTTTTGTTTAGAGGAGGAGCTGAAAAAAAGATCCGAAAGGCATTAATTCAGAATGATTTAATAGAAGCAATTGTTGGTTTACCCCCCAATCTTTTTTATGGGACATCAATACCAGCAGCTATTATATTGATTAATAAAAGAAAACATCCTCACCAAAAACGAAGAATTTTGTTCATTGATGCCTTTAACTATTATAAGGAGGGAAGATCACAAAATTTCCTTCGAGTGAATGATATAGAAAGAATTGTAAAAGCATTCAAAAAATATGAATCTATTGACAAATTTTCTCGAGTTGTCTCGCTAGATGAAATCCAAGATCTTGACTATAATCTAAACATTCCATTATATGTCGAAACCATAGTTGAGGAGGAATCGATTAATGTGGTTCAAGTTCTTTCAGAGATTTCTAAATTAAGAACATACGAGAAGGAATATCGAGATTTTAATAAAACGGTTCAAACAGAGTTAAATCAGTATAACAAGATACAATCTTATTCATGGGATATTGTTCACCTTGGGGAGTTGGTAGACTTGGAAACAGGAAAAAGAGCAAAAGGTGGAGCACTGAAAGAGGGGACAGTTGCCAGTGTAGGCGGAGAACACATAAATGAATCTGGTAATGTGATTTGGGATAATATCAAGTTCATACCAGAAGAATTATATGACAAATATCTAACACAAGGGAAAGTCAGAAAGGATGACATTTTGATAGTCAAGGACGGAGCAACAACTGGTAAAGTTGCATTTGTAAAAGAATTACCATTTAAAAAAGTAGCAGTTAATGAACATGTGTTTATTGTTAGAAGTAAAAACCCTGAGAGACTTGATAGTCATTTTCTCTTCTATCTCCTGTTCTCTTCGCTTTGTCAGAATCAAATCAAGAAGAGATTTCATGGGGTCGTGGGAGGAATTAATAGAACTGATTTTAATACCATTCAAATTCCTCTTCCATCTATTGCAGAACAAAAAGAAATCGTTGAAATTCTCTCAGCTATAGATGCAAGAATAGCAGCAACTCAAGAGTATATGGATAAAATTATCCGTTTAAAAAAAGGACTCATGCAGCAGTTATTATCTAGGAAATTCCAATAAAGGGATGGATAGTGGAGACTTTAATTTGATTAATTTTTTCCAATGGTTTAATTTAGATCTTACTTAGCTATAAAATAAATTATACAAAAGATTTTTTAACTTAATATATTGATCAAATCACTACTCTTCTTTAGCGTCGTTATCATTGGTTCAGAGTGATTATTCATGACCGAATTGCAAAATACTAGTAAAATTCCGGTTTTAATAGCTGGGATAATTGGTTGGGCCCATGATGGGTTTGCTTTGGTATTGGTAAGCCTACTTGCTACAACAATCAGTGCTGCGTATGGTGTAGATAAAATTGCGATTGGATTCGTTTTTTCCGCTCAGTATGTCATGACTGTACCAGGAGCTGCACTCTTTGGTGAATTAGCTGATCGCTTTGGCAGAAAAAACATCCTCCTACTCTCTGTACTTTGGGATTCTATTTTTACCTCGCTTTCAGCAATTGCACCAACTTTTGAAATATTTGCTTTGCTAAGATTACTTTCTGGGCTTGGAGTTTCATGGGGTATTTCATTTTCTTTGCTTTCTGAAACATTTTCGTCAGAAAAACGAGGGGCTGCCGGTGGATTGGTTCATGCGACCTTTGTGGTTGGGTATATTGGAGCTGTTATAGTCACTCTGATTTTTGGGAATATCGATCCTATTACGTTTGGGCCTCTTGTTCTTGAAGGATGGAGAATGTGTTTTCTCTCTGCTCTTTTCCCTATTCCATTTTTAATATACTTAGAATTTTCCTTAGATGAATCTCAAGTTTGGACTGATTATAAAAAAACGGTACAACTTGAAGATGAAGTAAAACCAGAAAAAGTAAGGATTTTTGACATATTACAAGGAAAATGGTTGAAATTAACTCTCTTACTGACACTGTTATTTTGGCTTTCTGAATTCGCCTACCACACCCTCGCTGATTGGGCACCTACCTACTTCGAATATTTATTCACTTATGAGCTACAAAGAGCGGGGGGAGACGTTGATTCTGCAGGTACGCTTTCAATGGTAGTTATGCTAGCTGTAATGGTTATTGCTGCTTTTGCTTTATTCACTACTGGTTGGTTAAGTGATCGTGTGGGTAGGAGAAATGCTTTTTTCGGCTGTTCAATTATAGGTCTTGTTGGAGCCTCTATTTTCTTTGTTGCAAATTTTATAATGGTTCTAACTCCTTTAATTATAATTGGCTGTCTTGTCTTAACAATTTCATTTGGAATGCATGGAGTTTTTGGGGTATGGTCAAGTGAGGTTTTTCCTACAAGATTCAGAGCGACAGCTACTTCTATTATTTTTTCAGTAGCTCGTGGATTAGCGTGGGGAGCCTTCTTCGTTGGGATAATTGCAGAAACTCTTCAGCCTTCAGGCCCAGTTATCGAAAATCCATTAGGACATGCTCAAGCATTAGCTGTCGCAATGCTTGCGTGTACATTTGCTTATCTCGCTATGTTGGTTGTTCCTAGGTTGATTCCTGAGACTAAAGGGATTGATATCTCATTAATTCAAGAATAGTGTAGAACTTTCTTGAAGATTTTTAGAAAATCCCTTTTTCTTTATCCGAAAATTGATCGAAGTAATCGATTTAATTGCTCCTGAATTTTCTCATCCCCATCCCCTTTTGCCGCGATTTTGTGCCATGCTTCCTCTGTCAATCCATATTCTTGTAACCTGTCGGGTAATAGTAAATTCCAACGGAAGAGGCCTTGTCGATAGTTGGAAGCTTTATTTAATATGATTTGAAATTCAATAGAGAGTTGAAAGTAGACTTTTTGGGAAGCAGGATCGAGTGTAGCGTTTTCAATAGTCGGAAAAATCTCCTCAAGAGGGATGTCTTGAGAAACTCGTTTTGGTGCAAGATCTGGTGTTTCTTGCATTACAGGAGGTTTTGGTAATCTTCTTTCGGTGCCATATGTCTCTTGAGGAGTAGGGGCTACGAAAACATTCTCCTCATCTCCGATTTCTTTTTGAAAGTCAAATTGTAAGTCCCTCGGAATAACTGGCCTAAAATCTTTATCCGATCTGTCTGTCAATGTTTCTGTGTTACCACAATGCGGGCAGGGATTATCCTCATCTAATTTCATGACATAATTATGGCATTTCTTACAAACAGGAATTATTAGAAACCCCCATTTGATCCTAGAAACACATTATTTTTACCTATATTTAAATCTTAATTAACTGGTGATTTTGAACTAATGAACTTTTATCTTCTATTCTTACCCTATTCATCTTATCTCCATTACTTAATCTATCAATTATGTCAAGGCCTTCAGTAATTCGGCCAAAAACCGTGTGTTTCCCATCCAGATGAGGTTGGGGAGCTCTTACTAAGAAAAATTGTGATCCACCAGTATCTTTGCCTGCATGTGCCATTGAGAGAGCTCCTCGGACATGTTTGTGTTTTCCTGTATTTTTTTCTGTCTCACAAGGAATGGAGTATCCTGGATCACCTGTACCAGTCCCTTGGGGGCATCCTCCTTGCGCAACGAAATCTGGGATACACCGATGAAATGTCAAACCATCATAAAATCCTGATTCTGCTAATGATACAAAATTCTTAACGGTGTTCGTAATTTCATCAAAGAATTCTATTGTAATATTACCATATTTAGTTTCGATAATTGCTTTAGTCAAGATTTATTTCTCCATTATTTATTAGATGTTTTGACTGAATCTTAAAGAGAATATTTATTTTTTGTCACATAATCTTTACAGTATTCGATTTTCATGATGGTTTATTGATAATAGTATATACCGAACTAATTTTAATAGATGAAAGTAATAAGTGTTTTATGTTTAAGACCAAAAATTCATGAAGTAAAGGTATTAGGGAAATCTACTTATTCACAAATTAAGTTAGTTGATAAAAGAAGTGCTGAAAAAATGAATTGGAATATTAGGTTGGCGTATCTCCAAACGATCGGTTCTGCTATTGGAATGGGGATAATTCAGACCGCATTCTCAATTTATGTTATAAATAATCCCCCTCAAGGACTAGGTCAATCTAATTTCGTCCTAGGGAATCTTTTTACAATCCAAGGTATTGCTTCGACTATTTTTGTTTTCCCATCAGGTTATTTCGCGGATAAATATCGACGGGATCTCCTTGTCCGAATCTCTGTGATCTTCGGTGTTTTTGCCCAATTGACACTTATTTATTCAACATTCTTAACTGGAACTCCTTCAGCCGCTTTATCCGTACTTTTTATTAGTGAAATTCTTGGAGGAATAGGATGGGGGTTATCTGGCCCTGCAGGTCAAGCTTTAATAGCAGATTCAATTGAATCAGGAGATCGAAGTCGAGTATTTGCTAAGATGTTTTTTGCTAACCTTTTAGCTTCAGCTGCAGGCCCTTTTTTAGCAGCTTGGTTAACATTGATTTTTGGTGACATCTGGGATCTCATGCTTCTTCAAAATCTCATATTTGTGGGAGGAATAAGTGGAATATTTGCATATATTGCGATAGTTTTTGTTTCTGATAGTAAAGCAATATTAGTTAAAATAAAAAAGCCTGTTTCTCCTCCTATAGGAATTTCTCCACCAAAAGGAAGTATGGAGGATTTTCCTGTTGTCACAATTTTTGGACATCCATTTTCATATGATGTAATTACACCAATTATACTTGTTATTAGCGGTGTAATCATTGGTTTTGGCGCTGGGGCAACAGTTGCGTTCTTCCCTATATTATTTGCTAGTTCAACTATTGGTTATGGGCTACAACCTTTATTCACTTATGTCGTGGTTGGTATTACTAATGTTATTACAGGATTAATGGCAATAATAGCTCAGCGAATAATACGAATTTTTGGCCGCATCGGCACAATGTTCCTTACTCAAGGACTTGCGATTATTTGTCTATTAGGACTAGTAATTAATCTTGTACTATACCATCCACTATACCAGATCCGATATATATCCTTTTCCACTTCAGTCATGCTTTTAGCAATATTCTACATAAGCCGCAATGCTTTGATGAATGCGAGTGGGCCTGTGAGTCGATCCATACTAATGGATGTTGTTCCTTCAACTTCAAGAGCAAAATGGAATTCATTAGAGACCTTGGCGTGGGGTATGTTTTGGTCTATTTCTGCTTCAATAGGGGGATACATCGTAGACAACTTTGGATTCTTATACGTATTCTTATTCACTGCTACTCTTTATACAATAGCTACTTTGATGATTTTATTCATCAAAAATCGTATTCCTAAAGAATCCATTCTGACTAGAAGTTACCAATTAGGAAAACTTCAAGCTCGTAATCGTGTTGTGATGCCTTCTTCTCCGATTGGAAAAATTCCAGCAGGGGAAATAGTTGATGGTCAGATTACTCGTGAGGCAATATCATATTATTCCAAGATAGCGCGAGATGGGGCAGGACTTGTGTATCTAGAACCAGCATACATTTCTGTTTCTGGAAAGAGTAATTCTTCTCAAATCGGAATTCATGACGATTATGTCATTCCTCGGTTAGTAGAGGTAGTTAAACAGGTTCATGAGAATGGATCTCTAATTGGTATTCGTTTGACTCATGCGGGTGGAGCAACAAAGAAGTCTATTTGCGGAGTTCAACCTCTAGCACCTTCAGCGGTGGCCCTTCCCAATCTTGATCCTCCTCGACCCTTATCGATGAAAGAAATCTCTGAACTTCGAGACACCTATGTGGAGGCTGCAGTTCGTGCTGCACGTGCTGGTTTTGATATTATTGAAATATCCTCAAGCGTAGCACACGGAAAGCCAGGTCTACTTGGTCAATTCCTCTCACCAATATACAACCAGCGAAGTGATGAATATGGAGGATCACTTAACAACCGAATGCAGTTTCCTCTAGAAGTTGCAAAAGCCATTCGAGCCAGTCTCCCTCCAGAGGTTATGCTCGCATATTATTTATCGGCTCCTTTTCGTGGTTTATCTGATGATGAATTATCTACTGTTGTTAACTATATCGGAAGAGCAGGCATCGAATTACTTTGCATTGATTATTTATTCACTGAATCAGAAGAGCAGGAATCAGATATTGAACGGTTTATTCAAAAAATGAAAGCTGATCTTCCTCATATCCCGATTGTTTGTAGTGGTGATTTCGATGTTGAAACTGCAGAGCTAGCAATAAAGCATGGTCAAGCTGATTTAATTGGATTCGGTCGTTTTATTGAAGAAAACTTAACCCTTCGATTAGCTCTTCGATAATTCGAGATGGGATTTTTTAGAGAGAATTTAGTGAACCCCAGCGTTCGGATCGATTAGTCATCACAAGTCAGACATATGCCTTTCGAACATTAGGGGCTCATTAAAGACATTTTTTCATTCCTATTTTAAATTATATGATTCTTTATGGATTAGGCTCTCAAGGGGTTTACGATTAGAGGAAGGAGTTTCATCTGCATAACCCACAGCAACCAGCGCTAATACATGTAAATGTTTAGGAATTTTTAGTAGATCTTTTATTTTGGGTTCAAAATCTGTACCTATTACTCCAGCCCAACAAGTACCTAAGTTTATAGAATGAGCTTGAATTATAAATTGTAGTGTTGCTAAAGCTGTGTCACTATGATGATACTTTGGATGAATAGTCGGATTAGTTAGTGGAATAAATACAACTGGGCTTTGTGTGACGAATTTTGCATAGGGGTGTAACTCTGCTAACTTGTTTCTCTTTTCTTCTTCTGTTACAATCAAGAACTCCCAAGGCTGTTTATTTGAAGCCGATGGTGCCCACTGTGCTGCTTGAAGACATTTTTCAAGCTTTTCGGGTTCTACAGGTGTTGATTTATATTTTCGAATACTTCTCCGCCCTTTTAGAAGTTCTAATGCGTCCAAAATACTATCTTCCTTTGAGTTGTTTGCTTCTAGGGTTAAAATTTTTTATATAAATGCCTCATGAATTAGCTTTTTCTATTTGTTTATTTTAAAGAATCAAAGAACTTTCCATTCTTTTAATTGTCTAAGAGAAACATTTGATCCACATAGAATAATACAAATTTTTTCAACATTTGTCACATCAAATTTATTTTGTAGTAGCGCTGCAATAGAGCAAGAAGTTGCAGGTTCTACTAGGATTTTTTCGCTTTCTAACATTAAGAGTAAGGCATCTAGAGCTTCTTCATCTGTTACAGTTTGCATGTCATTTACTACAGCCTTAATTCTTGTTAATGTATCTTCAGTAGTTTGTTTTGCTCCAAGAGTATCAGCAATACTTGTTATTGCTGGAAGTCTTACTGGGTATCCCTTCCGAAAGCTTTGTGTTACAGCATCACAACCTATAGTTTCTACCCCCCAAATTTTAATTTCAGGTTTCATTTGTCTCGCCACAATTCCCAGCCCACTAATCAGACCACCTCCTCCTACTGATGCTATAATAGCATCGAGATAAGGATTTTGGTCAAGGAGTTCTAATGCAATAGTTCCTTGCCCCCTAACTACTTCAAGATCATCAAATGGATGAACATAAGTTAATCCTTCATCTTGAGCATATTTTTGAGCTTTTTGATTAGCCTCATCCCAAGCTTCCCCGTATAAGATCGTTTTTCCTCCCCATTGTTTGATTTTTTCAATTTTCTCTTTTGCAGTCTTTGAAGGGAGAAAAACCACCACTGGAGAATTAAGTTCCTTTCCAGCATAACAAACCCCCAAACCATGGTTTCCACCGGACGCAGTCACTAAACCACGGGACAAGTCTTTTTTATTTAATGACAGAGCTTTTGAGCATGCTCCTCGTACTTTAAAAGACCGTGTTGGTTGCAAGTATTCCAATTTCAAATAAACTTCTTTTCCAATTAGTTTTTCAAGATAATAAGATCTTATGACTGGTGTTTTAATTACATAGGGTCGGATTTTGGAAAGAGTTTCTTTAATTTCAAATAAGGTCAAATTTTTAAAAATATTGGACAAATCCAACATCTCTTCTCTTAATTTGAATTAGTTCAGATGTTTAGAAGCTAACAGAGCAGCTCCTAATGCTCCGATCATTTGGGGGTTTGGTGGAACTTCTATAGACGTGTTCATTTGATGTTCAAGCATTTTTTTCACACCAGGATTTAAAGCAACCCCCCCTGTTAGAGCTACTACAGGGATGACACCAACACGAGCAGTTAAAGCAGTAATTTTATTAGCAATTGTCTGATGAATACCAGCAATAATATCTAATCTATTTGCTCCTTGGTTTAAACGTGATATTACTTCTGACTCAGCAAATACAGTACAAGTACTCGAAATAGAAGCGGGATTTGTCGAAATAAGTGCCTGATTACCAAATTCTGATAATTCTACTTCCAATGCATTGGCCATCACTTCTAAGAAGCGCCCTGTCCCAGCACTACATTTATCATTCATTTCAAAGTCTTGGATCTGTCCTTGAGCATTGATTTGAATAACCTTAGAATCTTGTCCACCTATGTCAATAATTGTTCGAATAGTATTATTAACAAAGAAAGCACCAGTTGCATGGCAAGTGATCTCTGTTATATTCTCATTTGATGGAGCTAATTTTCTTCCATACCCAGTAGAGACTATATATGCAAAGTCTTTTATTTTTAGTGTCTCTTTGGCATTTTTTACTAAAGACTCTGCAACACCTGCAGGATTATAACCAACACGTTTTATAAATGCATATTTTTGATGGGGGGGAGCATTAATTTTATTAGAAAACGATAATACTACAATTTTTGCTGTCAACGAGCCGATATCAACGCCTGCAACCAGAACCATGTATTTAGTCCTCAAATAGGAAAAAAAAATCAACAGTATTTACATTTAGTGGTAGTTGCCATATGATTGTTGCAATACCATCTGTTACATGAGTTACACTGTGAAAAAAGGGAATAAAAATCTTCTTTATCAGTGCCTCGTCCAACTCTGGCTTTTCTAAGCTTTTTAACTCCATCATCCCTTTGAGTATTAGAAATTAAAAGTTCATCTAGATTTTCAATGGCAAGGTAATTTTCTAAAACAAGGTCTATTTTTGTTTCTTCTTCTTTCTTCAAAGCAATGATCTTATTAAAGCGATCTTCAAGAATTGTTTTTAATTTAATAACAATAAGGGGATTTTTTTCAGGGAAATCATCCTGAATACCGAGAAGAGTAGCGAAAACACTTAATTTAACCCATGTAGTTGGTTTATCCCGAATTTTAACTGTTGTTCCACAATTATGAGCAGGACACCCGAAAACAACAATGATATTTTTCTTTCTCTTCGACCTATTAAATTTAACTGGAATAGGAAGTAATCGGAAAAATAAGCGATATGAATTTAGAAGATCTCCATAAAATCGGTTGATTTTTCCAGTGATTGTTAATTGCTGTTCATGGATTTTATCATCTAATTTAGCCTGGCGTCTCTCCAGTTCAGTACGAAGAACATCTTCTTGATCTGTTTCTGATAACTGTTGTTTCACGAGTGCGAATGTTTTGGCAGAGTTTTCTAATTGTGCTCTCACACTCCTTAGATCATTGATTAACAAATATAGAGGATCCGTATCCGCTAGTGTTAACATAATTTGGAATTCTCCAAGAGCTTCTGAGATAACTTCTTGGACATCTGCTTCTGATGGTTGAACAGAGGGTAGTTGCATAATGAGGGGTTCTATAGGAGTGAAAAGATCTTCAATTTGAGTTGTTACGATTTCTAATTGCTCTTTATCTTCCTTATCAATATCGGCCATTGAATCAAGAACTAGTATTTCCTGTCCCGATACACGAGCCTTACCAACTTTACCACTGATAGATCCCTCTCCAATAAGATATTCTAAAGCCATCGAAAGGACTTCAGCTGGTAGTCTCATTCTTTTACGTAAATACCCAATCGAAATCTCATTCGCTCTATATTTCTTAGCTACTGTTTTAATCTCATTTTCAAGAGATTTAAGCATTTCTGTGTCAAATATATTTAATGTTTGGATTTCTTCTTCAGTTGTTTCACCATCAAATGCCTGACGAATCTCTTCCAACATTCGCTCTCGGTCTTCATCAATAATTTCTGGTACGATTGCACTAAATACCACAGGATCTACAATTTTCTGATAAAGTGTATTTATGTCAGGATCAAGAGTTACTACATCTAGATCTTCGCCTTTTTGTGTTACAGCCAGAGCTAAATCCTGAGATGGGTTAAAAGCAACATTTAAAAGTAAATTTTCAGTTCCTTGAAGGATACAAGCGCCTATTCCGCCTGCTGATACCTCATAATCTATTCGTTCAACTAGAGAGAGAAGAGACGTAATTGAAATTGCAAAGAGAAAATCATCCATCTCTTCTACAGAATTCAGCCAGACTGGATAACCTTCCGAGGAAACCAATCCAGCTATTTCATATTTCTTTTGGTAACCGATCTGAAAAATAAATTTTAGAATTATTTTCAGGACATCCATAGAATCAACTGTAGCTTCAGCCAAGATTATAAGAAATACATCGAAACCTAGAGAATAAATTGTAACAAATTTGTTGTGACTCTTAATAGTAAGAGAATTCCAAGCTTCCAACTGAAGTTCATTAGTTAAAATATTCATAAGAATAAACCATGCTTGCCCAAGTAAGGCCGCGTTTTTTACATCTACTTGGCTTTGAGAGGTTGAAAAGGTCTGAACTTCTGTATCAAGTCGAATTAAGCTCAACAGTTCAAATTGAGAGATATCAAGTTCAGATTCTACAAGAGGGAGAGCTTCTTTTGTTATATTAAACCATTGAAGAGGATCCATTATGAAATCAAATGCCTTAATCATAATTTTGCTTTAAGTTTGGTATTCAACTTCTCAGCAATGAGGTTAGGACTTCCAGAGGGTTCAGTTACCACTAAAGATATTAAATGGGGTGAAACAGCAATGGCAATATCTTTAGTTTTACCTTGAACATGTATTAGACGAACTTTCTCCTGTGAGAGGGTTGAAAGTGTACGTTCTCCTAATGTTGTACTCGCTCCTGCAAGAGCTGCATATCTATTCAGGATACCTGAATCTGTGATTTCAGAAAGTCCATTTTCCGATTCACGGTTAAAAGTCAGAATTGGAAGCCCTTCAGGAGTAATTAAGGAGATCATCTGAACCTGTGAGTTCTTTTGGAACACCTCTTCTAAAATAGTGCGCAATTCATTCTTTATTTGTTCGTCCATCTCAGCACACCTCATTTGCCAAGCCATGGGCGAGTTCAGGTACTAATAAAGGCTTCATACTTATATAGGTCTAGGATATGTTCATAATAAAAATTCTTGTATCACGCTAATTTCTTGACCGAACTCGGGTAGTAAAAAGAGAGAGGTTTTTTATTGCTTTAAGCTGAGTCTTATTGGATAAATGGGCATTATCGATAGCTGACCGTAATGTTTGAATAGTTGAATCATATACATTACGATCAACAGGAAAAGGAATTCCATCTTTCCCCCCATGAGCGAATGAATATTTAACAGGATCCTTCCAGCTTACTTGGGTTCCAAAAATCAGCTCGGAGACTAATGTGAGAGCTCGGAGTTTTTTTGGCCCTATTCCTTGGATTTCAACTAAATCATCGAACTGATTTGGTTGTTGTTCATATGCTGAGACTAATGTTTGAAATTCTGACTCCCCTAAGTCTATTGGAAGTATCTGATGTCGCTCAGGCATTGATAACAATGGGGAGATGTTTCGTGAGACAATGCCTGTTGGTTTTGATTGGAAAAAGTGATCTAAAGGTAAGATTGTCTGGTTTTTCTTCCAAGGGAAGAACTGTCTCAAATGCGTGGGATTATCATTGATTAAGTCTATAATACAGTTCCGAGTTTGTTGACTAATATCTGCAGTAAGATCAAGAGTATTATCAATAATTTGATTACAAGCTATTAAGTCACGAGGTTGTTCACTAAATGATCCTCCTCCTATCCTATGCCTATCAGATGTCCAATGATATCGTCTAGCCCATTTTCTATTCATTCCTTGCTGGATAACTGTGTAATTACCGTCTGAATCAATTAAAAAGCAATGGTGATAGAGCTGAAAAGAGTCTTGGACAACTGCATTGTCAACTTTCGCAGATAATTTACTAGCTCTTATGAAATCAGTAATTTCTTGATCTGAAAAATCTGTCTTTAGATGATCATTAACAAGTCGTAATTCTGCAGGAGTTTTTTTTGAGACATGTCCTTTGCCACCAGCCACATATATTTGACATGAGGAATCTTTAATGGCATTTAATGCTATTTTAAGGGCTCCACATGTTGTAGTAGTAGTCCCTGAAGAATGCCAGTCAAAGCCTGTAACACAAGATAATGCTTGAAAAAAGAATGGATCACTTAAACGATTTAATAATTCATGAGAACCAAATTCATCCATAATAATTAGACAAATTTCTTTGGTTAGTTTTTCCATTCGATGAAATAACCATCGAGGTGCTTTACCAGGATGCAGAGGCATTTCTGCAAAACCTGAGCGCTGCATAAAGATTATCTCCGAAAAAGATTTATGAAAATCCCCACAAAAAATAATTTGTACCAGAGGAAGCATGAACAGCAACCTCCTTTGTTATTTTCTCTCGATCTGCTAATAATTCGAGAGATTGCTCTAGTGCTTCTTTATCAATTTCGTATCCTTTTTCAGTTAGTTTTGAATGAATTCTGGTTTTAGATAATTTTTGATTTGAAAACTCGGCCAATAGAACTGATTCTAAATTTATGCTAGAATATTGATTGTTATCTTCCAGTCTAAGCGTCTCAGTGAAAACCTGTGTCAATTCTTTCTTTTGGTTCTTAAATTCGCTATTTAATTGTCTTCCCTCGATAATGAAATGAGGAATCAAATCTGCAATGATAGCTGACGATCCATCACAAGGAAGTCGAACAGGGCTTCCATAGGATATTTGTTTACCGTCAGATACTCTGGCTTCCTGTAATTCGATAGTTGATCGTGTCATTCCCCATTTAGGATGATATGAGGGTCCCCAAAGCTTGATATAAATCATTCTCTTTGGACTGATCATAATTTTTTCCATTCTTATTGGATGATTAGAATTTGTCTGTGTCACTTGATCTCCTCAATCAGTAATTAGATAACAAGAATAAATAAGTTCATTGGAGGCTGATGTATAAGTAATATCGATTTGAATTGGTGAAATCTACTGACTACTTCAGTGATTAATGCTAATAATAATTTTTATATGTCTGAGGTAACTTAATATAAGATGTAATACTGATTTCATTGAAGACTTCTAGTTTCAAGTTTTCTTCAATGCATCAATAGTACATTTTTAAAACAAAAGGGTTATGTTGAAAGAAAAACCTTTCATGGGCGTGAGTATCCATCCATGCAGGAGTCTCTCAAAAAAGTCATACATACTAGAGGAGTAAAGGCCACACTTTTGACCCTTTTGGGGGGGATCCGAGAAATTCTCCTCTCTAGAAGAGTAATGACAACATTATCGGCCCTAAAAGAAAGTACCAGGAAAACAATTCAAATAAAAAGCATTATCATTAGGCAATCGTCCTTGAAAAAAGCTGTTGTGAAAACATTCCATAATAGTAGAACTCAAATGAGGTTAACGTTTGGTTTAGCATTTCGAAATGCTACTCGATCCAAATATCGATCTTTTCTTCTGATATTGGGTATCTTACTCACAGTTGCACTTGAAACAGGAATTGTGATAAGCGTTGACACACTTTATGATGATTTTATCTTAGATCATAGACAACAAAACTATACGGACATCACAGTCCATCCCAAGGACTGGATTAATCTCACAAGTCTTCAAACCTTAGCAAAAGATGTTCATAAGGTTTCAGGAGTAACAACAGCCAGTCCTGTCTACTATATGTCTGCAAATCGCTTTTTAGATGTCGAAATTAGTGATAATGTCTTGGTTTATGGAATTGATTCAAAAACTCACCCCGATTTTTCCCATCTAAACGTAGTTACTGGAGAACGTAAAGTTTCTGGTTTTACAATAATGATTTCCGAGAGTATTCAACAGACTCTTGGGGTTGAGATCGGAACTCCAATTCCTGTTGTTTCAGATGAAATCGAAATCAATGTTACTGAAGTCACTGTAGGAGGGGTCATGAGTGATGAACCCTATTTCGGAAATAAATTGTTACATTATATGGTTCTGGTTGATATTGAAGTCTTATATGATCTTATTTTAAAAGATCAAAGACTTAGTATGACTTCCTTAACAGGAGAGATTGATGCATCTGTTGACAATCTTGTTGGAATTAAGAAAATAGGTGAACGTATTAAAGATGCTGTAGGTCTTGATAATTATGTGTTACTAGAGAAAGACATTTCCGAAATTGAGTCTATCGGGATACGCGCCTATCAAACAGCAATGAATCTCGTCATTTTAGCCTCTTTTGTAGTGGAATTCCTTTTTATTACAAATGTCTTAGCAATAGCAATTAATGATCGATCTAAAGAACTTGGAACTCTACGTGCCGTAGGAATAAATACAGGTCAACTTATAGTAGTCATTGCTTTAGAAATCCTAATCTATTCCATAATAGGGAGTATTTTAGGAGTTTTTGCAGGTATTAGTTTTTCTACCTTACTTGTTTCTCTGATCGACTCTTTTTACATTGGTCTGGAGATCCAGAAAATTTCTATTCAATCTTCTTCAATTATTGCCACGTTTCTCTCTGGTATTGTTGTTTCACTCATCTCTGGCCTTTATCCCCTTTTCTTAGCGCTGAACGTTCCTGTTGTACAAAATATTCATTCTCGAATGCGAACAGCTAAATCAACAAAAATCACTGGCAATTGGAAATATAGTATTGCTTTGGGTTTTCTTCTTTCCATTACGGGATTTACATTACAATTCTTTGTCGGTCCATCTCGCTTTTTAGATTTTTCAGTGCTTTCAGTTCACTTTTTTGTTGTCATTTTGATTTTCATTGGGACTTTATTTCTAGAAATTGGAATTCTTGTGTTTCTACCTAAAATCGGTATGAGAATGCTAGTCTACTTCGGTATTATTACTCGAACTATTTCTATGCGTAATATTGAGCGAGAATTCCAAAAATCTCTTTTTACAATTTTAACTTCAGCTTTAGCTCTTGCATTCATAATTGTGACAGGTTTGACATCAGCAGCTGTGATAGCCAGCGTTCCCGCTTATTTTGAGAGTCAATGGGGTAGTATAGACCTAGTTGCTGAAACTAGAGATAATAGTCTCCTTTCAACAAGCTTTACTCAACAACTCGATCGCCGACGCGATATTAGACTATCCTCGTTTATTCAAGAAGCGAGAACAGAAATTGGAGGCGAGAATGGATATGTATTCGGTGTTGACCCTATCAGATATTCCCATTTTGCTGAACCTGTTTTGGATGCAATTGATGAAGAATCATCATATGTTTTTTTGAATGAGACGACACAAACAACTTTAAATATAACATCTGGAGCCCTAACAACTATAAATGTAACAAATGGGTTGATTTCACATCGTCTCTACCAACGTATCCGTCCTAAGATTCCGCTGGGTTCAAATGTCCCAATTGCTATTAATAGCACTACTACAGTTAATGTAACTCTTAGTGCAATAATACAAGGAAATGTCTTTTTAAACGATGGAGAATACCTGTACATCACGTCTGAACGTTTTCAAGAGTTTTTTAAATCGAACCTCGCAAAATGGTTTGTCTGTGATGTTAATGGTGATGTTGCATCCGTTCAACTAAACTTAGAAGCTAGTTACGTTCAGTTTAAGGAAGTAATAGGAGTTACATTCTTTAGGGAATTGATAGAAGAAAGTCTTGTTTTTCAAACTGCAATCTTTCAAGTTCTTTTTGTTGAATCATTTATTCTAGCTGCGATGGCTCAATTTATTTGCATTCTCATTTCCACATTACGAATGGAGAGAGAAATGGGGATTATGCGTAGTTTAGGCTTACATAAACTAAATATTTTTGGTATATTCATGTCTGAATCTACTGCTTTAGGTTTCTCAGCACTTTTTATCGGCTTGATTGATGGATTACTGGGATATATTCTTCTTGCTTGGTATATCTCTCTCAGTATACCCATTGAAATCCAGTTTCAACTGGATCGTGTTTTGCTGTGGGTCATTATTTCTTTTATGATCACCTTGGCAAGCACAATACTCCCTTCTTACAGATCAAGTCAGAAAAATATCATTTCAACGATTTCAGGAAGACCAATGGTTCGTTCTTATGTTGAAAAACCAGTGAAGCCAGTTTTCTACCGTCCTTCTGTTTTCCCTTCAAAAAAAGATATTCAAGAAATACAATTCTATTCTTCTCAATTAGGAATCGATCTCTCAGCATTTTCAGATTCAACCTCTATGTGGTCTTTTCTGAAAGATAAAAAGCTCCAAATCCAAACAGTATTCCTAATTCTGCTTGCTATTGTGACTCTGAATTACATTCTAGATGCTCAGGTTATTGTTCGGGGTTTAATGCCTTCTGATATCATCTGGCGGCTCATTTTATTAGTTCCAAGTGATGATAATTTTCTTGATTATTATGAAGATTACCAGATTATGTTCTTCTTTATAAATCCCTTGTTGTTATTTGTAGGTCTTGCTTCTATTGGGCCTATCTCGTATTACTTCTCACATAATGTTCTACCTGATAATTTAATCAAAAATATAATAATAGGTTTTATAATAGGAGTAATTAGCATTCTAGTCTGTTATATTCTAAATATTATTGTTATGATATTGTTTAATATTATCGTACAATCGTTATTATTTGAAAGTTTTTTCTATACTGTAACAGCTACTGATATTTTCCTTATAGCATCCTTAGTACTAATAATGTTACTCCATTTACTAATTTTTCAGAGAATCTGGGCATTTTTAATTCTTCAAGGATCAAACCCAGACCTTTCTATCAAAGACAAGCTGGTTTGGACAAAAAGAGCAGCTTCGAAAGGGCAGTTTGGATTTATTCTCTTACTTTTGACTCATATCTTAATACAAGCGATACTATTTATGGCAACTCAACCACAACCAACTCAACCACCAGAAGAGCCATTACCATTTTTCCCTTCTTCACAAAGCTTTTCTCTTGATCCAGTGGCATTTTTAATTGTTACAGGTTTTGAAGTAGGATTTTTCCTATTATTCATAATATATCAGCTTGGTAAATTTAGTAACCAAAGTCACTTATTTTCAGGTAAAACCTCCTTGATCAAAGATGAAAGTATAAAAGAAGATAAAACTCCACTTAAGCTGAAACCACTCCCAGTGAGTGAATCTTCACGATCGAGTGGTACATCAACCGATAAAGATGAAATCACTGTGAAAGAAAGTAATCCCCTCATCAAGACCTCGAATGACAAAAAATAAAGTACTGATAATAGAACAAGTCTTGTAGAAGATGAACCTAGGGTTTTAGTAATAAATTTAGTTTCTACTGTTTGTTTTTATATAGCAACATCTACAAAAAAACGAAAGATAATTGCTGATAGAAGTCAAATGAACCCTAGAAATACTTTACAAGGAGTAAATAGACCATCAATCATAGTTCATGGAGGTGCTTGGAGTATTCCAGAAGATTTAAAGGCAGAACATCTGGATGGCGTTATTAATGCAGTTAAAACTGGGTATAAAGTTCTGGTTGAACATGGAAGTGCTCTTGAGGCCGTTGAGAAGGCAGTAATTTGTATGGAAGAAGATCCTACCTTTGATGCAGGGATAGGTTCGTTTTTAAATGAGGAAGGATATGTAGAACTGGATGCTTTAATAATGGACGGCAGTACACTTAATGCTGGAGCAATCGGTGCGGTCTCTAACTGTTGTAATCCTATTATTCTTGCACGAAAGTTATTGGATCAAGTGAATTCACCAATGATGTTAGTTGGTCGAGGCGCTGATAAATTTGCGGAAAAAGTTGGATTGAGTTGTGATCCAGAGGAGTTGATTATTCCCCGTGAGCAGAAACGATGGGAAAAAGGGAATATCGGAGATGATATTTTTTCTCCAAATGCAAAAGGTACAGTGGGGGCAGTTGCAGTAGACATGAACGGAAGTCTAGCTTCAGCAACATCAACAGGAGGGTCTCCATTTAAAATGATAGGACGATTAGGAGATAGTTCAATCATTGGTAGTGGTGGTTATGCTAACAAAGTTGCAGCAGCTTCATCTACAGGTCATGGTGAATCGTTTATGAAGCTAAATGCAGCAAAACTAGCCACAGATCTTATTGAAAAAGGGTATACTCCACAAATGGCTGCTAAAATCGTTATTGACAAAATCGCTGGAATTGGAGGTTTTGGTGGTATCATCTTGATCGATAAAAAAGGTAGGATAGGGTATCACTTTAACACAATACGAATGGCTTACGCTTTGATTTCAAAAGATGGGTATTTAGATTCTGGGATTGATCATAAATGATCTACAAGAATACTAAGTCTTGTATAATCATCCTGAAGTGAGAATTATTCCTTTCTGTTTTAATTGGTTGATTTCATCTGAAAATCCAAGTTCTTCTAGAATTTTTCTCGTATGTTGTCCTAGAAGAGGTGGGGGACGAAAATCCACCTTATTATTATAATCTAAGAATGGTGAAGCAAATAGAGACACTTTACCTGCTATAGAGTGATAGAGTTCTTGAAGTCGTGATTTTACGCTTAATGCCTCTCCCACTGACAAAACAGGAGCCCCTGGGACATCATTATTTGTGAACCAGTGTGTCCATTCCAATTGAGTTTTCTGAATAAAAATTTCAGGTAGTTCAATATTACAAGTGTCGAAATCAAATTGCTTTCCGATAAGATCCTCTCGGTCAATGGCTTTACAAAAATTATGCCAAAATTTAGACTCTATTGGTGCGAATGACACATATCGATTATCTTTTGTTCGATAAAGTCGATAGAATGGATTGTACCCTGATAATACATGTTCTTCTCGTTGCGGTTCACCTAATCCTGCTAAGTAAGTAGATGCAGCAACACTCAACCATGGGATTAACTGCTCCGTCATCTTAACACAAAGAAATTGAGGTACTTCTTTTCGGTTTAATAAGGCCGCAAGGATGGAAATTACAGCTGGTAGACTACCCCCTCCGATATCAGCTATTGGAACTCCTATTGGAGTTGGAATATCTTTAGGCCCAGTTAGATCGAGGATACCAGTTTCCCCCACATAATTCAAATCATGTCCAGACCTCATATCTTCTAAGTCATAACCAATCAATGAACAATAAATTATATCTTGTTTGTGTTTTTTAAGTGTATTAAAATCAATCTTCATTCGTTTAGTTGTTCCAGGACGAAATCCTTCTAGTACAACATCGCAGGTCTTAACTAATTCATAAAAAAGTTTTATTCCTTCACCAGTTTTAAGATCTATGGCAATAGATCGCTTATTCCTATTAAGTAAAAGAAATAAAACAGATTCTGTTTCAATAAAAGGTGGAACATGCCTTACATTGTCTCCTTTGAGTGATTCTACTTTAATAACATCAGCTCCGAAATCACCCAATATTTGACTTGCTAAAGGCCCTGGAAGATTACTGGTTAAGTCCAGAATACGAATACCTGAAAGAGATTGACGAAGGGGCATTGTAAATCGATATATTGAGATATACTGAGAAGCTTAAAAGATGAATTGAAAAGGGGTAGATTGGAGAGTAATTATAGGATGGATCGCTTTCCTTACATTTAACAGTATAAATGCTCGTTTAACTCCTTATTTTTGTCAAAGTACATCCCAAACTCTTCCAAAAAGCTTTTTAATCAACTTTAGATTTCTTAGTAGGGGAGATATATTCCCAAAAACTTATAATAGACACACAGGTCGATGAATCATGTCCGATAATGAATCAATGAATGAAAACGCGTTATCTATTTCCGAAATAGAAACTTTCAATATTGACAAAGAGAAAAACTTTTCTGAGTGGTTTACTGAAATTGTAAAGCGAGCTGAGCTCGCAGATATGCGTTATAATGTGAAAGGCTTTGTTGTTTATAGGGCATATGCAACAATAGCAATGAAAAAGATGTTTGATTATTATGAAAATGAATTGGATAAATTTGGTCATGAACCAGTAATATTCCCAATGGTAATTCCAGAATCAAATTTTCAAGTAGAAAAGGATCATGTGGAAGGATTCACCCCTGAAGTATTCTGGATCGAAAGAGCGGGCAATGAAGTTCTAGAAGAAAGGTTAGCTCTTCGACCAACCTCTGAAACTGCAATGTATCCATTATACTCCTTATGGGTTAGAAGTTGGCGAGATCTACCATTAAAACTTTATCAAAGTGGGAGTGTCTTTAGATACGAAGGAAAATCGACACGTCCATTCTTAAGAGGTCGTGAATTCATCTGGATTGAATCTCATAACGTTTTTCAGACAATGGAGGAGGCTATAGCTCAGACCAGAGAAGATATGCAAATTGCGTATAATGTAATGACTGATATTTTTGGAATTCCAATTATTTATTTCCAACGTCCAGAATGGGATAAATTTGCTGGCGCTGTTCACACGTTTGCTGCTGATACCTTGATGCCTGATGGAAGGTTTTTGCAACTACCATCCACCCACCTTTTAGGTTCCAATTTTGCGGAAGCATTCGGCATTACTTATACAGATCAGAATGGTGATGAAAAAATAGCATATCAAACCTGTTATGGCCCAGCAATATCACGAATATTTGGAGGAATGATAGCTGTTCATGGAGATAACAATGGGTTGATTTTCCCCTTTGATGTAGCTCCAAAACAAGTGGTGATCATCCCCATTCCTAAGAAAAAGGATATCAAACATATAGAAGAATATTGTATTGAAATTGAGAATATCCTTATTGATAAAGGTTATCGTGTAAAGATAGATTTAAGCGACAGTAGACCTGGAGATAAATATTATTTTTGGGAAATGAAAGGAGTACCATTGCGACTTGAAATCGGTAATAAGGAAGTGAAAGAAAAGAAAATCACTATTTTCAGACGTGATACTAGAGAAAAAGTAACAATTCCGTTTGATGATCTTGTGAATAAAATCCCAGAATTTGGAGCTGCTTTAACAGAGAATATTCGCATTAATGCCCAAAAACATTTTAATGAAAGTATTACAGAAGCAAATACAATGGATGAATTAAAAGAAAAAGTCAACAACAAAAAAATGTGTAAAATCCCATGGTGTTCACTTGACCTTGATGGGGAAGAGTGTGCCATGGAAATTAAAGATCAATTAGCAGCTACAGTCAGAGGAAGAGACATGCGTGAGATTGATAAAAACATAACTCCTAGGAAAGGGGAAAAATGCTTCATCTGTGGAAAAAAAGCGTCAATCTATGTCTATGTAGGAAAACAATACTGAAATAAAGAGAGAATTCTTACTTAAACAACTCTTTACTTTTGCCTAAATGAGAATAACAAAGATATTGTTTATTCGTTCTCTGAACTAAGATTTAATACTCCTGCTGGAAGGAAAAAATTAGTAGGAAATGTTTGATAAAATCATTTTAGTGATAAACTATGGGAAAAGAACAAAAATTGAGAACAGTTGAGACAATCCGAGCTCGTTCGTTCTCTGTGAATCTTGATGAGGTTGAACTTCCCTCAGGAAGAGTGACAGAGCGTATTCGTGTTGAACATCCTGATGCAGCAGCTTTAGTGCCTATTCTGGAAGATGGGCAGGTACTATTTGTCAAACAATATCGCTATTCAATCCAAGAAGAAACTCTTGAAATTCCTGCTGGAAAGATTGATCCTGGTGAAGATCCAGAAGCGTGTATTCGACGAGAATTTGAAGAAGAGACAGGACATACTGTTAAGAATCTCGAACTCCTTCTAAAATATGTTCCTGCCATCGGTTATTCATCTGAGGTGCTATATATCTATAAAGGTACAGGAATCTCTCTAAAAGGGGCACCTTTCTCATCAGATGAGATTTCAGAGGTAGAAATCCTTTCATTTAATGACATGCGTCACTATATAAATACTGGAGTAATTAAAGATGGAAAAACATTAATAGCATTATATATATTGTATTGTAATTGCTTTGAGAAGGATGGGTGAATATAATAGCTTTTCGAGTAACTGATATCATTGAGAAAAAAACCATTATTGATCTGCCTAAGGAAACTCCCAACTGGAAACGAGTAGTCATTTATGGAGGAATATTAAGTTTATTTAGTCTTATATTATTCCTTATTCTCAGTTCCTTTGGGATGGAAGTATTGTATGAAGAAATAACTTCAATAAGTTTACTGATTGTTTCCTTCTTCGGAATAATTCTTGGAGGACTTGGGTTGTTGAATGCGTTATATCAACAACCAATATTGATACTGACCTCGAGTAATATCTATCTTGGTCGAAAAATTATATTCCGACCTGCGATTATAACTGATAGAGGTATTATGCTCAAAAATGATCTCCAGCTCATTGTTGTGAAGGATTCACGCTCTCAACACTATCGCTTATTTTTAGAAGGACGGAAGCTTTTACTGTTAGGAGTTTTTAATTCAATTGATAAGGCTGAACAACATAGAATGTGCTTGAAGAAATTATTATCAGCTTTTTATAAACATATATACATTTCTTCACCAAAATATCATGAAATTTAGGTTATTTTAGGAAAATAAGGAAAATCTATCAAATCTGCATCTCAAAGAAAAAGATATGCAGATTCCAGTAACATCCTCCCTCTTTTAATTCTTTTCTTTATTCAGGTGTAGGCATATTTACTACAATTATTCCATCCCTTCTAATATCAATTAAATCTCGTTTATGGAGTACTTGAAGTTGATTATCCAGAACAATGGGATCCATTCCCACACTTTTTGCTAGAGAATCAAGGGGCATCTCATTACCCATCCGTAACAGAATAGTGAGAGGAGCAAAATTTGAGTATGATAAACACTGTTCTAACCAATCTGCTCTAGACTCGGCTTGTGCGAGTTGAATATCACGAAGATGTATTATATGATCTTCAGACTCTTTCGCTTTTTCTTCTAGTTCTATTTGTATTTGTTTAATTTGCTGCTTCTGCTCCTTAACCACTCTTTCTGTGTCATCATGTTTTTGAGATAGTTCATCCACAAGTAATTCTAATTGATCTCTTTTCTCTGATAGTGTTTGTATATCTATTTTAAGTTCAGAAATCTGATTTTGATATTCTTTTACTTGCGATTCTCGTTCTAAGAGTTTATCGTTAAGGTTATCCAGTTCCTTTTGATGTTGAGCAGCACTTTCAACTAATTTAGTGTTTATCATTTCTTCATATTGTTTTTTTGTGTCCTCAAGAGTCTGTTGGAAATATTCTTCTTGTTGCTGATAAGAAACAGCCCACTGTTCCATCGCAGCAGTTACATCATCATCAGTTGCAGTAATTGTGCTTCGAGCCTGTTCAAGAGAAGCTGTTAATCTTGCAATCTCCCCCCTAGCAGTGATCAAGTCACTGTTTAATTGCGTATTTTGAGCTTCCAAGGAAGATGTTTGTTTGAGGCGTTCTTCTAATTCTAGTTGGTAGTCAAATAATTCCTCCTGAATAGTTTTAATTTGCATAGACGCAGTATCTACTCGATTTTTCTCAGATAGAACCTCTTGTTGGAGCTCATGAATCTGTTTCAGCTGGGTAGTTTTTGCTTCCTGAAGCTCTTGCTGTTTATTCTCTAGCTGTTCTTCCAGTGTTTGAATCTTAGGTTGTACTCTAGAGAGTTCTTCTGATTTAGATTTTAGTTGTCTGGTTAAATCGTTAATGATTTTCCGTAATTCCTCTTCTCGTGATTCATCTGTTACTATAATCTTTTCTCCCTGCATTAATACGCGTTTAATCCAACCAAAGGATTTGATTGTAATTCGAGTGAGCTGGCTCTCAAAATTCCGATTTACTTCTTCTCTAAAATGCTTCATTAAGTCATCGATGTATTTAAATTCAGTACTTCGTGTAATAATCTTCGACTGTTTGAGTTCTGTTTTCATAGCACTGAAAGCGACTCCAATAGATTGAACAGCTACCTCTCGATCCTTAGCAAGGTCATTAATAAATTCGAGGCCATACTTCTTGATGTCTTGGCTAGCAGGGGACGACATATTACTCACAATAATTTTGACAAATATATCACTTAAAGGCATTTGAATTTAACTTCTGTTGTATACAACCTTCTAATATGATTATTCTTAACAGTTCTAATATGTCAAATGATTATAAGGAAGAGGTACGTTTAAACGAATATGCTTCTGTCCTTAGTAAATCTATTCCTTCAGAACTTCAATCTATTTTGGATATTTTATGGAAAAATCATAAAGCGTACATTGTGGGGGGAGTAGTTCGTGATTGTTTACTAGGATTTCCTCCCAAAGATTTCGACGTTGTAACCAATGCTCATCCTAAAGATGTAGAAAAACTACTCAGCGATGCGGGGATAAGAACCAAGCCAATTGGAAGCAAATATGGTACAATATTGGCGATTGTCGGAAAAAAAACGGTGTTTGAAGTGAGTACCTTTCGAAAGGAAATCTATTCTTCTAAAGGTTCTCCAGAAGTCATTTTCGTTGATTCTTTAGAGGAGGACTTAGCTCGGAGAGATTTTACTTTTAATGCTATAGCTTTTGATCCTAAAAAGCAAATTTTTATAGATAAGTATAATGGAATCCAAGATATCAAGCAAGGGAGGATACAAATAATAGGAGATGCTCACACACGGTTATTGGAGGATGGAACACGTATCATTCGTTTTGCACGCTTTCTTTCACAATTTAATCTCGAAGCTCACCCTGATCTGCTAGCTGAAGCCCTAGAAATTGGTAAAAATGTCAAATTCTGTAGTTATTCGACCCTAAAGAAGGAATTCTTTAAACTTATAATGCTTCCTGATCCTACAAATGGATTACGATTGATTTGGTTATCTGAAATATTAAATGTAATGTTTCCTAATTTTCCTTTCAAAAAATCAGGAGCTAATGATCTTGAGAAGATATTAAATGGATTTAAAGAGATTTCTTCTAATAATATATGGATCCGATTTTTTGGATTACTATTATTTTTATCAGAAGAGTCGGATTACACCGTAGAATCATGGCATGAGGTAGGTCAGAATTTGAAGATAACACCTAAAGAGCAGAAAAAACTCAATCATCTACTAAATGCTTGGTTAAATTTTCCCCAATCTTTTGAGTCAAAAACATTGAAACGGTGGATTCGAGCTACAGGAGTCAACTCAAGTAAAGACTTATTACAGTTAAAGGTTTTACACGCAGAGTTGGAAGGTCGTTCTGAGCTTCTGTGGAAAAATATAAATTACCTTAAGGAAGCCTCAGCAATTCTAGAGACATTTCACAGAAGTTCTAAGGACTAAAAAATTTTAATAAGATTATTCCAATGAGGTAAGTAGAAAGATTTTGCATGTATCTAGAGATTTAAAAAGGAAGAATGCGCGCCATGCGCGCGGAAAATACTCTGAAATAGGCCTTAAAAATGTCGTATCTGCTCATTGGAACTAGTGCTAAGATTCGAATTTCTCCTAGTGCGAAAGCGATCTTTAATTTACTAGAAGCAAAGAGGGCGCCCATAGCAGTAAGAGATATAGTGAAAGAGCTGCCATATTCGGAACGTACGATTCAATATGGCCTGAGGCAGTTACAAAAACACAAATTGGTTGAAAAGAAGGCAAATTTAAGAGATTTGAGAGAAAGTCTTTATTTATTGGCCCCATACTTACGATTTCGAGATTTATCTACTAATTATCGGTGATAAATGACAATTAATCTTTTAAAATCATACAATTCTTTTTTATGAAATGGGAATTAGTAATAATGGCTAAAAGCCAGAAATATGTCTGCTGCAACCCTCTATTCTTCTTTAATAATCCATAAAATTCTTAGTTAGAAGTGTTGCTTTTGGAAATTAAATATCAGGCTATTAAAAACCGTTCCAAGGTATTGAATCTCTATCCTACTACAGAATCATGGTTTTGGGTGAGAGGGAGTATTAATCCCTTCAGAGGTTGTGAGCATAATTGTACATATTGCGATGGAAAAGCTGAATGGTATAAAATTGAGAAATTTGGTAATCTTATTAGGATTAAAATTGATGCTCCTCAAAGATATGAAAAAGAGCTCCTGGCAATGGGGTATAGGCCAGAGTATAGGCCTAAAGATAATACTTTAGAAGCGTTTCTTCCTGATATACGAAATAAGAAACCTATCAAAGCTGAATCTAAACCACATTTTCCTATTGCTGTAGGTGGAGGAGTATGCGATGTGTATCAACCAGCGGAAAAGAAATTTAATGTTACAAGGCAGATTCTGATGAAAAGCCGTGATTTTGGTGTACCTGTTATGATTCTTACAAAAAGTAATCTAGTTCTACGTGATTTAGATGTACTCTCGGAAATCAATGATTTGAATTATGCTAACATCTCTTTTTCTATAACATTATTCAATGAAGAAGTGAAAAGAATTTTTGAACCAAAATCCGCTTCAACATTAAGAAGATTTGAAGCTCTTAATATTATACGGCAGAATAAAATACCTGGTGGCATTATGCTAATGCCTATTCTACCTGGGATTGGGGATACTGAGGAAAACTTGAAGAATATCGTTAAAAGAGCTAAAGAGGTGGGAGCAGAGTTCATTATACCTGGTGGATTAACATTAAAACCAGGAAAAAACAAACAAGAGTATTTGGGCGTCGTTCGTCGTCATTTTCCAGATCTAATGCCCCTTTACCAAGATCTATACAGAGATAACAAATATGGGAGCCCAAATTCCAAGAAGATGCTGAATGCCTGCAAAATTGTTCATGAATTATGTAAACAATATCACCTTTCAGACAGAATCCCCCGATATATTCCCCCTGGGGTTCATAAGAAGAACTTTCTAGTCAGCACAGTCTTATATAACCTTGCTTACTATTATCAATGGGTGAGTGAGAAACAATGGAAATTTTCTTCCCCTTTCACAAAAGGAGCAAATGTAATTGAATCTTTATCATTTGATATGTCCAAGATGAAAAGGAATGAACTAAGAAATCGCATTAAATTACATAGAGAAGTATTTAGTGTAGTTTTGGAAATTTTAGAAACAGGAACATCAACAGCTCTTCTAGAATATCAAGATCCAAAGACAATCTTTCATGAATAAGATTTAAGAAACCTTACTGTTTTTAATCTAAGATGATGTTAAATCAATAGGATTCCTTGGGATAACTAGAGACTGAATACGTGAAATCGTTCAATTTAATGGGTATCAAGTTCCTATAGAATCAAAGATAGAACATGGATCGTTGATTCTTCTTCCTTCAATGAATTGATTAGTAAACAATAATTTATATCGTATCTAATTATGTAGGAAAAAGAATAGGTGATTTTAATACCATATCTTTTTTTCTTTCTTTAAAGATCAAATCATTGGTCATCGTTTTAATAGTCTGATGTGATTTAATGAAGAGTTACGATTTAATTGTTATTGGAACAGGTTCAGCAATGAACCTCGTAAGCCCTATTCTTCAACAAAATCCGTCCATGAAAATCGCTGTTGTTGATAAAGATGAACCAGGTGGAATTTGTTTAACTCGTGGATGTATTCCTACAAAGATTCTATTATATCCAGCAGAACTCGTTCGTGAAATTGAACATGCTAAACAACTTGGAATCGATGTTGAAATTAACAAAATTGATTTTCCTGGGATTATGGCCCGAATGCGATCGATTATCGATGAGGATATTGAGAATATCAGGAGTGGCCTTTCTCACTCAGAAGATATTGACTATTATCCCACTATAGCGCAGTTTACAGCCCCTTATGAACTTAAAGTAGGAAATGAGATTATTACTGCAAAAATGATTTTTCTTTGTACAGGATCTAAACCTGTTATCCCAGCTATTTCTGGACTAGAGGAAATAGGTTATCATACAAGTGATAGCATTTTACATATAAAAAAGCTTCCCCAAAGTCTGATAATCATTGGAGGAGGGTATATTGCTGCTGAATATGGACATTTTTTCTCGACTATGGGATCAAAAGTGATTATTATTGGAAGAAATCCCCAATTCCTCCCCCAGGAAGAACCTGAAGTTTCATTGGTTGCTCAGAGAAAGTTGGGGAAACATATGACGATTTATACTGATCATGAAGCTATCAAAGCAAAAATAAATGGAAATTCAAAAGAAATTACGGCTAAAAATCGGATCAATGGCGAGTTGAGAAGATTTACTACGGAAGAAGTACTTATTGCTTCGGGAAGAGGCTCTAATAGTGACATCTTACATCCAGAAAAGGCTGGGATAGATACTGATGAAAATGGATGGATTAAGGTAGATGAATATCTAGAAACCTCTCAATCGAATGTTTGGGCTTTTGGAGATGCGAATGGTAACCATCTCTTTAAGCATGTGGGAAATTATGAGTCAATGGTAGTTTATTATAATGCTATACTAAAAAATAAAGTAGAAGTTGATTATCACGCTATTCCAAGCGCTGTTTTTTCTTATCCTGAAATAGCTAGGGTAGGATTACGGGAAAAGGAAGCAATTGCTGAATATGGAGAAGACAACATTATCATTGGTTATCAGAAGTATGAAGATACTGCTAAAGGGATGGCAATGGATGTGTACGATTATTTTGTTAAAGTTATACTTGATAGCAATAGACGTATTCTAGGAGCACACATTATTGGACCTCAAGCAAGTATTTTAATCCAAGAGATTATAAACCTAATGTATACGTCAGACCGCAGTAGTCTTCCAATTAGTAGAGGTATGCATATTCATCCAGCTCTTAGTGAAGTTGTTGAACGAGCATTCGGTAGATTGATGAGGCCAAAAGACTATCATGCTTTGATAGAGGGGAATGTTCATCATCATTGACCCTATTGAATGAACTTAACATCGAAATGTACCCATAAGGAGATTTAAGGGGAAAATACCTGTATTCCATTATAGAAATGTAATGCAATTTCTCTTATAAAACCACATAAGTTTAAAAAACGGGTTATGTATATATAATAATAATCGATAATTGACTAAATAGACTGAAATCAGCAAACAAATTATGCTGTAAATTTTGAAAAGGTGTGAAAAATGGGTTTTCTTAAGAAAATTCGTGGGAAATCGAAAACTAAACAAGTACGGACTGAATCAGAACTTTCATTTCAGAAAGGGTTAGACGCACGAGAAGATATAGCAGATCTAGGACGGCCTGTTGTGAAAGGACGAAAAAAAATCAGTCTGAAAGGTCAAGTACGATTACTCGAAGAGAAGTTGAACACACCAGAAACAAGAAGTACTCCCCCTAAACACATTGAAGTGATACGAAAATTAGCCAATAACTATCTTGAGCTAGGTGCAGAAGAATTTGAGTACTATTTAAAAGCGGAAAACCTTTATAAGCAGTTTAATGTATTGTATCCTTTACACATGGAAAAAATTGATTGGATAGTATGGATTGAAGCGAGTGTCAAAGCCAAATTGATCCGAGAAGCTAGAAGACTACTTGAAGAAGCCCGAATGATGTTCCCTGGTGATGAACAATTTGATAAGATTGAAACAGATATCTTACACATTTCTGGGGCTTCTTAAAGCTAAAAAATAACTGAACGTCTTAGTTGTGTTATTGAGGAGAAGAGGAGGAGGAAATTTCATTCGTAGGTTCTTTAAAAAATAAAAGACAAATTAAGATGGCAAAAAAGCCTACAAATGCCCCAAAAAGAAAATTTTGCCTAACTAAACCAGTTATTGAAGCAAAAAAGCCCCCTACAAGCGTTCCTATTGCTAATCCAATATATTGAAAAGAGCTATAGAAACCCATTGATTCTCCTCGTCTTGATTCGGGGCTATTCTCAGAGATGAAGACAGGGATCAAGACAAAAAATATGGCATAGAGTGGAATACAATAAATACAGAGAATAAAAAGTGAATTATTAATAATGTATGAAATAAAAGGGAGAATAGTGTAAAGACCCAATGCTAAGAGGACAAGATGTTTCTTTCTAAATATCTTAACCATTTTACCAACATAATAAGTCGCAAAAACACCTAGAAAAGTTGCGATACTATTAACAACAGCCACTAGACTTACATTTGCTTTTAATTCATCCTCTACAAAAATAGCAAAATAACTTATAACGACACTATTGGCAATCTGGGAAAACATAAAAAGGGTCAAGAGGAGAAAAATAGGCCTCATGGATGAGTTAATCGGGATTTCTAGTGTTGAGATAGTATCTATTTTAGATGGAGAGTGGGAGTTAATTGAAGAGTCTTTCCTTAGCTCATTTAGTTTAAAGGCAATCAAGAAAGCAATAAAAGCTATAAATGCTGCAATAAGGAACATATTTCGATAAGTTTCCCTCGAATTAATGAACACAGAGGCAATGATACTTCCTATAAGAAATCCAGTACTAGCCATCATACCCAATCGCCCAAATTTTTCAGCTCGTTCATCGATGCTATAAAAAGAAATCAGTCTGTTAAATGCAGGTATAAAAGCAGAAAATATAAAATTAAAACATATATAAGCGAGAAAGAAGAAAATAACATTTTCATGAATGATATAATAAAACACAAAGGATGTTGAATAAAAGGCTAGTGAAGTGAGAATGAGATTTTTTGAACCAATTATATCACTTATACGACCATATATACCTGTTGAGAAAATCAAGAAAATATAGGGGATAGCAATAATTAACCCCGATGCGAAAAAATCTCCTCCTGAAAGACGGAAAAAATACCAAGAAACAAATGGGGATGTAATAGCAAAGGAAAAATGATAAAGTCCATAAAGAATCTCTTCTATAGTGAAAGGCATTCATAAAACCCCATAAATACTTGGTATGCTGGCATATGGGTTAAAATCACTATTATAAAGGATAATTATGTTATAATAGATGAACAAATATTTGTTTAGATAGATTTCGTTAGAATACTATCGGATACCAAGTGAATACAGAAAAGATATACCTAAAATTCTTTCAGATTTTCCGATATCCAAAGTTTTAATTTAAATTTAAAATTCACTTAAATCGAACAATCAGATCAAATAAAGTGAAATAAATAATGGTATTTTGTGAAACTTGTGGACAAGAAAATAATCCTAAATCACAATTTTGTCGTTTCTGTGGAGCTACCTTGGGAACATCAGAAGTAGCGGGTTATCAACCTTCGCATCCAAACCGCTCAGATTCAATTGGATTTGGAAATAGAGGTACAGGTGAACACCTTGTGATACGCTGTTCTTTATGTGGTGGACAGGATTTTGCTAAGGACACTGGACGTTTAGATAGCAAGTGGGGGTTTACTTCGTTTAAGGTTGTCATGTGTACCTGCCGCAATTGTGGGCATATCGAATTGTTTAACAAAGGGCGCAGTATTTTTGACTTTGACTAATTCTTCTAATTTATTTCCAGACCTTGTTAAATACTCGTTGAAAATTACCACCTAGAATTTTAGCAATGTCTTGCTCGCTAAATCCTTCTTTTTCTAGCAATGGAGGGATATTCTTCATCTTACTGGCATTTTCTAGCCCTTTAGGTGTAATTCCGATGCCATCAAAGTCTGATCCCAAACCCACATATTCTACGCCTATAAGTTCAGCAATGTAGCCTATATGTTTAATAATATCGTTGATGGAAGCTTGTTTCTTATTGGTTAAAAAAGCGGTACAAAAATTAACCCCCACTACTCCATCAGCACTAGCAATCTGCATTAATTGATCGTCTGACAAATTTCTAATATTTGGACAGAGTTTATGTGCATTTGAATGCGAGGCAATAAATGGTTTGTTTGACAGTTTAGTGACATCAGAAAACCCTTTTTGGTTCAGATGTGAGACGTCAACCACCAAACCAAGTGTCTCCATGTGTTCAACAAGTTCTTTACCATAAATTGACAATCCCTCTCCTTCAACATTGGTTTCTGGAAACATTACTCCCTCACAGAACAGATTTTTACGACTCCAACTTAAGCCAATATTACGTATACCTAGTTCATAGAAGATAGGAAGGAGTTGAGGGTTTCTTTCTAGAACTACTGTTCCTTCTAGGCTTAATATCATTCCGATATTGTTTTCTTTCTTATTTATTATCTTTTCTAAAGTTGTTTTTGATTTAATAAGGGTAAAACCATCTTTTTCCATTTCTCTTGCTAATGATATCATTTCAAATGTAATATCGACTCCAAGTTTCTCAAGTCCTTGTGGAATAAAAATTGCAAAGACTTGCACATCAACTCCTCCTTGAATAAGATAGTCCTTGGATACATGAAACTCCGTAACTTCTCGACAAAATTGAGATGGAATCAATTTCTCAAGATATTTTTTCAATAATGTATCAGCATGACAATCAATGACTACCAATGTAAATCACTCAATATCTGAACTGCCAATTGGCTTCCACACAGAGGTATAATTTAATAACGGAAAATTTGTTGCCAGCTATTTCAGTCAAGGAGTTACAACGAACACTATTGAAAAGATTATCTGAAATAATAAAGGAACATCCAAAAGATAATCGATGTCTTTTGGATGTTTATCAGAATTAATAAGTGATCATTTCCTTTGCTTCTTTCTTTTTACCTTCCTAAGATTGATAATAGCAAAAACAGCTAATCCAACAAGGATCAAGTTGAAACCAGGTGTTTGAACAGGAGCTAGGGACTGTATTTTTTCTTCTAAAACTAATTCAATGAGAACTTCATCAGTTACAATGTTACCAGAGGTGTCTTTGACTTCTAAGTAGAGCGTATGGTTTCCAGCGACCCAACCGACAAGTTGTAATACAATATCTGATCCATCCCAATCAAATTTTCCTAGTGGTTCATTATTTCGCTTGAATTCATAGGAAGCTGGGTGCAAATCATAAGCTGACCAAGTTACTTTAGCATGTAGATCTCCAACCACAAATCTACAATCCGAAATGTGTGTTAATGTCGGTGCTGTGATATCCACTATCGATACCTGTGAAGTACAGGTATGAGATAACTCGAATTGATCATAGACTATTAAGACAAAGGTATGAACACCTAATGTTAGACTATCTAAAGAAACAGAGAGATTAGTAGCAGTTAAGGTACCTGAAGAATGAATTGAACCATCCAGATAAATTGAGTAATTATTCGGGTTGGCTTCAAGTATAAACCACCTCAAGAAATGACCTGTAGTCCCCTCTGAAATGATTAGATCATCTGGCTGAATAATGAGAGGTGGGGTGAAATCGGTGACTTTAACGATGACTGATAGTTCACCAACATTTCCAGATTCGTCTTCAACGACCAAATTGTACTCGTAAACACCTGTTGATAATCCAAGTAAGCTGACGAATACATATGGATTTCCTGAAAGTAATGGTAAATCCTCGATAAGTGTTCCATTACTATATAATTTGTATTGAGAGGGATGAAGCTCGCTTACATAGAATTCGAACCAGTTTGGAGAATAAAGCGGTTCGTATTGAGTTCTACCGACAGACATTATCAGTGGTTTAATTATATCTAACATCGTAACTTCAATAGAGGAATACAGTGTGTTTCCTGTAACATCACGGAAGTATGCGTCATAAGTATAATCACCAGGAGTAAGACCTGCAAATGGAAGGCTAAACGTTGCATTACCTTTAACCCAAGTTCCAGTGGCAATTGATATTCCATTCCTTAAGATTTCGTATGTTCCCGGTCGTGGATCGAGATCCGCTATTGACCAGTATGGTAACTCTAATTTAGTGTAGTTATGCTCAAAAATAGTGATTTGTGGTTCTGGTGCCACTAAAAGGACGGGTTTATCCGCATCCACAAGAGTAAAAGTCCAATGATGACTAAGAAGGTTTCCTGCAAGATCGTAAAAGTTGAAATAAAGTTCATTAGGACCAACAGAAATTGTGTGTGTCAGTGTGTCAATATCAATAAATACAGGATCATTACTTAGCCACTCACCAGTAGAGAGAAGAGTGGTGTTATCCAGTTTCAATTCAAAATAAGCAGGATTTGTATCATCAACCGTTGCTGAAAGTGTGTTACCGTAACCTAATAATAAGGATGAACTTGGAGAGACTTGTATATTGGGATCGGAATTATCAGTGGGAGTTATAGTTATAATAACAGTACTGGTGGCAATATTATTACTCATATCTTGAAGAACCATGGTAAAATTCCACGTTCCCTCGGTTAACGTACCAGGAGCAATGATATGTTTCATAGTCCAATTACGTGGATCGTCTAAATTATATTTTAAACAAAAATTATCCAAATAGGTCAGAGTCAAAGGTGTGCCATTGCGGTAAAGGGTCATTGTATATAAATAGTCTTCAAAGCATTCCCAATATATTTCAATATTATTCTGGAAATTTAAGGGAAAAACTTCTTTCCCTAGTAGATAAGTAATAATGGGATTAGCTGTATCTTGGGGTACAATCTCAAGCAAAATTTGATCTTCTGCAACATTATTACTAATGTCAGTGAAAGCTATCGTTATATTATACACACCAACTACTAAGGGATTCGTTCCTGTAACTGGAACATTAACCACTGTTTCGTTTGTCCAAGATCCAGTGTCAAATTCTAGACCATTAATGTAAACAGTATAACTATTTGGATATTCATCTACAGCTCGCCAAGCGAAATTATGTGTTATTGGTGACTCTGGATAAATATATTGGTCTCTACGATAGTTGAGTTCAGGATAAATATATTGGTCTAGAAGATATTTGGGTTCATGGAAATAAATACCTGGGGCAACCCTATCAGGTTCGAGAATAGCAATACTAACCTCACAGGCAGAGAATACTAAATTAGCACCACTTTTTACCGAGGTTACAATGATTCCAAAATTATAAGTATCTGGGGTAACGATATCAGGATCAGAGATTCTAAGTGTAATAATGACATCCTGCTGTTCCATTGGACTGACATTTTCAATGATTTGTGGATAGGTTAGATAATCATCCCATCCTACAGTATCAATGATAAAACTATCATTCACATTTCCTGTGTTGTTGAAGCTGAAAGTGAAATTAGTCTCCCAATTAGCGAAAACTGTGGTAGTTTCGGGAGTTATGGATGCCTCAACACCGTAAGCTTCTGAAAAATTAAGAATTAGGGTTTTTTGTTTATCAAAATAGGGTGTATGTGAACTATTAGCTGATAATTCAAATTCATACAATCCTGGATCAGGGAAAACATCAGAGCGATCAAAAACAAAAGAAAATGCACCTAAGAAGTGGTTGTCAGGTTCTGAACCATAAGGATTTACAATAAACTCTTCTGACCACGTATGGTTGGCTATTCCTGTGTTTAATCGTGCAGTAACATTAATAATGTCATTAACATTTCCTAAATTCTGACCTGAAAACCCAATGGCTACATGGTCACCCTGATTAACCCTCATTCCATCATAAAGTTGTGGAGCAAACTCAAGATCAACACCATATGTTTCTGGAACGGTTAATACTGCTGTTTGAGTAATGAAGGGGTCAGGTAGTTCATACTGAACACTCTGCAGAGATGTAGCATTTATAGTAAACGACCAGTCCCCTGGAGGTGCATCAGTTAATTCAGGTCCATAGATAATTAATGTTGCTTTAGTTTGACCGGCAACTCCAAATGGATTAGGATTAGGAGTAAAAAGTGATGAAATACCTCCTGGTTCACCACCATATTCAACAGTGAACTCACTGGGGTCAACTTGAGTTTCTCCTGAGAGTTTATAAAGTGCAGGATCCAAATCAAATTCATAACGGAACCCCTTGGGTAATCCCAAGACCTCTAGTTCTATAGTATCAGATTGATCAGGTTTTAAATTGGAATTGGTGAGATCAATCTCGAATTTTTGGTATGGACCAAAAGGTGAAGGGGCAAGGTCTTGAACTTTTGTAATTGACATGTCGAAGTCATATATGGCTGAATAATCTTCTGTAACACTGATACTACTGCTAAACCAGTTAGTTGTATAGATCGGGAATGGGCACTCAATGGGAATTTCACCTAGATACCATGTTATAGTTCCTAGGAAGAAAAGAAGCCCACCAAACTTGAGTTCTATATATGGCTTAAATGTTATTTTACTCAACCAGTAAGTAAGTCCAGTTATTGCAAAATCGATACTTGGTGTTATCAAATGACTCAAAACTGTGAAAGACGTTGACTCAGTCTGCCCTGCTGCATTCCAACTAATTAAACGAGAATTCCAGAGCTCAGGTGATATTATCATCAATCCTGTTACGGATTCACCTGTTAGTTCAGTTTTTCCGAGGCTTACAGAAAATGTGATAAGGTCTCCGAAAATGCCGCCTAACTTAGCTAGTGTCACTTTTGGTAACTCAAAAGATATCTTGTCGCCTCCAAGAGGAGTTGTAAATGATTTTGTCTTTGAAAAACCTGGGGTCTTGCGATAATAATCTGTACAACTCCAATCCCACCAACTTTTACGTTTTCCTGGACAGCAGAAAATCCAACATTTCTTTGTACAACTACTATAATGTTTCCAACGATGTCTTGAATACCCGTAATCTGCTTGACAAGTTAATTCATACTCATTAAAATCTTCTATATTTACAGGATTTACTTTACATGAAAATTCATATTCATGTCCTTCGAAAATCCTCTTAGGATGTGTAATTACTAAGTCTATAGGAAATGTAAGTGTAACTTTGAAATTAAATTTAAACCAAGCCTTAACTTTCCATTGGTTTATACCAAAAATCTTGTGCGTATACTTAACACTTTTGTCAATATTGACACCAGGTAGATCAATTCCAAAATCAACTCTGTAGGTAGTTGTTGTGTATTCAGGGACAAAATCTTCTGGTATTTCAGTCTTGGGTAAGACTGGAACAGAAATATTTTCGAATAAAGAATCATTAAAATGTAAAACTGTTATAACCGGTCGTTGAGAAAAAACAGTTTTTTCTATATAATCGCCATCATGGTAATTTGTTTTTAGTACTAATGTAGCTTTATCAGGAGTTTGTTCCTTGGTTACTTCCCAGCCTTCAATAGTTTCTTGAGAGAATGATGAATACTCTGGTGAAGCTATCCAGCTATCATAGAGATTTTTTTCCAGTGTCCTTGCTATACCAGAAAATTCTTCGGGTGATAGTGGCATTGACACTTCTGACGGAAAAATCTGTTGGTTTAGATCATTTTTGATACTTTCTTGCATATGATGCATTATTTCTTCTGATTCTTTAGTGAATTCTTGATTAGAGATTTGGAGTAACCGTGATTGGGAATCAGCATTTATAATAGCAACACTAGAATAGCCAATAAGAAAGATCAAAATTATTGAAATTATTTTGATTCTATATTCTTTTAGTGAAATATTCATCTCTTAAACCTCCTTTTAGATGCAAAAAAGGCCCTAAACACAATTAGCACAAGTATAGTCATTCCTAGTGTTATATAATCAAATCCAGGTGCACTTTGAGCTTTTACTACGGTGATTTTAACGTCGTCCATTGCAAAATTCCCAGAAACATCATAGACTATACAGCGAAGGTAGTATTCACCTACTTCTAATGAATCCCATTCGTAGACGATATCATCACCATCCCAAGATCCATCGTCAAGGATACTACCGTCCGTAAGGTCAACTATCTGATAGCTAGCTGGTGCAGCGTCTGACGCAACCCATGTCACTTCAACAGCCCCTTCTTGTACATTAAGATCTGCTAAAGGAGTTATTTCTGGAGGGGTAAGGTCTCCACTAACTGTTACACCGACTAGCATAGTTGCATTGTTATCATAGATGTCCCAAGCAAAAATTTTGATTGTATACGAGCCAATTGCTAATCCATCAACTGAAACATTGACACCAATATTGGGGGTAGACCAAAGATGTTCAGAGAGAAGTACAGTTCCAATAAATATTTGATAACCTTCGGGATGCTGATCAAATAAATAGAAAACAAGAGTGTTTCCCGTACTACCATAAATAATATCAAGATCAGCATGATGCGAGATTTCAGGTGGTGTGAAATCGTAAATACTTCCGGGTAGGATTTTAACAAGAGCATCACTTGAGGCACTGTTACCTGCTTCATCCCAAACTGTGAGTGTGAATTCCCAAGTACCGAGAGAGAGAGAAACAAAGGAATACTGTATTATACCAGATGACCAATAACCTTGTGAATAGACAACTGTACCATTTCTATAAATGACACACACCCTAGGATGCTCATCAAAAACTTCCCATGTAATTGTACCACGCATATTTTCAGTAAAGACTAGATCTGCGGGCTGGCTGATCGTTGGGGGAGTTGTATCAGGCACTGGTGGAATGACAACAACTAGAACGGTATCAAAAACGGAATTGCCCGAGAGATCCCATAGAGTCAGGTTATATAGATATGTACCAATTGGTAATCCATCGACGTTAAAGGATATGTTTTCTCCATGCCAAGGAGCATATTTTTGGATGTCACCATCCTTCGAGATTTGATAAGCATAGGGATGGGCATCAAAGCAAGACCAATTCAATGCATTACCTTCTGATCCAACTTCATAGATAAGTGATCCAGGAGAAATGACATTTGGAGCGTCAATATCAGGAACAAAAGGTAAAATAGTTACAAAAACGATATCAAATGCTTTATTACCCGCTTCATCTTCAATTGTGCAGTTAAATAGGTATGTTCCCTCAGAAAGTCCGTCCAAAGATATTTGAATATCATTTCCTATCCACATTTGACTATAAATCAATGTACTATCTCGAGTAACAATCGCCCACCAGGGAGCCCGATCATCAAATGCTTCCCAAGTGATTGAATAGCCGATACTCCCTTCTTCAAATGTTATATCATCAGGAGAAGAAATAATCGGAGGTGTAATGTCAGGTGCACCTGGTAAAACAGTAACCCATACTTCGTCAGTAGCAATTGCTCCCCCTAAATTACTACAGATCAAAGTAAAATTATAAATACCCTCTTCAAGTCCATCAAGTGAGATGATAACAGAATCAGTCCAATTACCTGTTTTAATAGCAGTTTCATTTTGATAAACAGTGTAATTGGCTGGATAGGGATCTGAAACAGACCACAAGATAGAATATCCAGTTTCACCAAAATTCATAGCGAAATCATTGGGACCAGTTATGGTCGGAACTGATATCACAGATTGGAACGGTACACTACTAGAGGAATACCAATTACCTTTAATGTCAGAACAGAAAACTTGGATATCATGATTACCATTGTCAGTCATAGGAATAACAGCATTTCCATGAGCTGTAAGAATAGGATCATTGTTAACAGCATATCCCATCCAGTTGATTGGATATTTATAAACTGTATAAAGAATAGTGGGGAAAGAGTATTTAAGCAGTAAACCTTCATTAAGATTTGCTCCTACCTCATATCCACACTCAAAGTTGAAACCAAATGCATCAAACCATGACCCATAATTCGGATGACAAGCTGACCAATGGGTTCCTGTTGAGAAATAGGAGAAATGTGTAGGTGTGTTGTAGAATGTATAGGCGTAACCACTCCCATAAAGGACACCATCAAACACAACCTGATAGCCTCCTTGGGAAATGTCAAAATCAATTTGCACATGGTGCCAGGTGTTTGGTGTAACAACGTTATCACCTACAATTACTCGATCAGCCCATCGATTGGCATAAAGATCCCCATCCTCAACACCAAATTCAAGAATAGCAATATGACCTGTTTGGTTATAACCTGTTAGGGCAAATTTTGTCGCATCTAGATTAGCAGCAGTGTCTTTATAGAACCAGAATTCAACAATACCTTTGGTGACATTGGAAGTGAAATACTTAAAAAGAGCTGCTCGTGTACCACCCCCAGCTTTTCGCATTTGAACAACGTTTTTATGGCCATCAAGTTCTGCTTCCAGTTTAATAAACCCACTACCATCAGGTATATTAAAAAGCCAACTTTCTGTGTTCTTAGACATTGCATATGGACTAGTAAAATAACCGTCCATTGAAGCAAAATATGTAGTGCTTTCAGGAGATGATATTGTGGGGATAGGATCAATGAAGGCTTTTGGTTCTTGAATATTGCATTTTCGGACAAAAACCCAATCAACTGCTATCGAAGTTTTATCTGTACCATCATATTGATAATCATGATAAGAACGGGAGTGTAATGCTCTTCCTATCTGTCCAAATGTTCCAATTGACCGCATTTCCGCTCCCCAGCCATCACCATCACCAGCTCTTCCAGCGTGAGTCAGAATTCTTACTTCATATGATCCATCTGGTATTGCTGTGCTATTCGTATGGGTAAGAACCGTGGATTCATTGTCATATTGAACTAGTGAATCAGAAAGCCAACGAATCTCACCATTAAACCAAGTCCGTTGAGGGACGACATAGTTCTCTAAAATACCCAGTGATGTACTTTTAGTGTAAACTTTATCACCACGGCTCAGTATACCAAATGATAATCCATTTGTCATATTTTCCCCAAAAGTTTGGCGAGGCCAATCAACCTCAAAATCACTAAATCCTAAGGAGGAACCAGCATTGAAAGTATTAGGAGTGTCAGTATATACAGTAACTGTACTACCTGCTACTGTTAATGTGCTATAAGTATCAGTTCGGTTCCACCATTTTATAGGATTTAAGCTAATACCCAAGAAGTCGTCAAAAAATAGAAAAGTTGTTTCACCATTACTCTCTGAAATCGCATTTGAATCACCATAATACATATTGAAAATGGATGTTCCGGTAGTCGGAATCTTCACCCAAATAGTAGAAGTTCCTGAAGAATTCCAAGATTGAATCCAATAGTTCATGGAATTATAATTATCATCAACAAAGCGAATATCACGCCCCCCTGGATAGGTCTTTGAATAATCAAAAGTGCTAGGATCCAATTGAACCTTAACTTGGTAATCTGCTTCAGGTGTAGCTCGATCTAGGATTATAATGCTCTTAAAAATATCGTCAACTGTTACTACTGGTTCAACAGGACTACAAGTACGAATAAGAAACCAATCACATTTTAATTGATTATAATCATCAGATGGATAACGATTCCAACTGAAAAATCTACAAGCCCTATCACTTTGTCCCCACGGTACTACTGAAGTAGCCATTGCCCCAAAATGATAGCCGTTTGGGAAATCAGCCATTCTAGCAGTTAATTGCGCAGTAAGAGGACCGCTGGGTATACTTTGGTCTTTTATCATGGAAGTAGTCCCATTGTGAAACTCAACTAAATGACTATCAAGCCAGCGGATTTCCCCAAGGAACCAACTTTCATAAGGAACAGCATTTACAGTCCTTGTATCATATCCATAAAGCGTACTAATAGTTTTATTGTAGGAAGCACAACAATCATTATTGAATACAAGCGATTTAGTTGATGTTGTTCCATAAACGACACCATGATTAATAACATAGTCAGAAAAGCCAATAGAAACACCGTGACTGTTATATTGGGTGGCAGAAGTGGATGTTAATGTTACAATACCCCCAGCAACAGAAACAGTGGAATATGCATCACCTTCACTATTCCATTTACTCGTATTGATACTACTTCCAGAGAAATCATCAAAAAATAGGAATGTAGCATCTCCATTACTCTCAGAGACAGCAGCAGGATTGCCATAGTACAAATGGAGGGTAGATGTCCCAGCAGCAGGTACTTTTGCCCATAGGATTGATTCTCCACCAGCATTCCAGGTTTCTAGCCAATAACTCAATTTATTATCCAATGAATCATAAAAGCGAAGATCACTTCCATCAGAATTTGCTTTTGCATAATTAAAGTTATATGGATTGAGAATAACCTTCACTTGATAATCAGCTACTGGAGTAACAGGATTAATTGTCAATATACTTTCATAAATCCATCCAACAGGGATGTCTTGAATTCTATAAGTCGGACTGGAAAAATTTTGGATTCCTTTTTCGTTCATATTGTATCTAATACAATTTGGTAAAAAGAAAACTACTAGAATACCAATAACAACCAATAGAATATTTATGCGGTTTTTAAATTTCATTTTCATTTCTTGTTCAATCCTTAAACAATAGGCAAATTTTCTCCTCTACCACGAATAAAAGTCAATTAATTGCTGATTTACAGCGTAAGGGAATTTTAAACCCTCATCCGAATGATATATCAAACGAGATAGTGAAGTTCAAGAAAATATTAAATTAAAGCGAGAGGTGTATCTTCTAATTTGATCCTACTCTAGTTCAACATTGAGCTTTAATATTTATTGTGTGGAATTTGAGGTTATGTTGTGGAAGATCATAAGGTAGTTGGATCAAATAAAATCATTCTACTCCCCAAAATCCTAACTTATGTTTCAATAACTACAGATCAAAAAACTCATCCAATCTTTTTGATTGTGAGATAGACGATGGTCTAGAAATTGTTGGAAAAACCTCCCGCCAAGGTACTAAGCATGACTCTAAATTTAAATCTTTCAAGTATTTCTTGACTTTTCTTGGTAATTTTGTAGCTACCAAGATGCCCCTTACTTTTTGACCTTTTTCTTGGAAAAAATCAACATATCTTCTAAGTTGATGAGCATCTGCTGGAGTTGCTGATGACTTCTTTACTTCAATAACTACAAAGGTATCCGATGCATCTATTGCCCAAATATCGATGATACCAACGTCTATCTCTTTTTCTGATTTAATTATTTGCAAATCTTGTTCGATAATATCTGGATTATTCACAAGATAATCAACAAAATCCTTTTCATGACCAATCATTATTGAGGCAGTTTCTGCCACCTCAAGAGTTTTATAAGAAAGTGCTAGATAAACTTCATTGAAAGTAATAAAGAAACTTTCATCTGTCTTAGGGCGATATGTTTCCATTCGGAGATGATCATCAAAAATATTGAATGAAACCTTTCCTGCTCCTGCTAATTGCCATTGAATAGGTTTAACCCCAGAAGAACCATGTAATAAGATAGAAAGATCTTTTTTGATTATGAGAACCCGATCACCTTCTGTGAATCGTGATTTAATCCTTCCATCGAAGAATGCTGTACAATTCCCAAGGAGAAGAATCATATTTTTTTCAAGCTGTTTATTTAACTGGTTTTGGAGAATAGGTAGATTAAGAGAGAGTTGGGTGATATGGTCGTTCAATTTTCTTCACAATCAAGATATAATTGGATATCTTCCTTTAAGAGGCTATTTTTTAAAATCAAGTTGTAGCAATTGAAGGACATAGTTTAATGGAAATCTTGTTGATACTGCTTCTGTAACTCCATGCCATTTTGCACAACCTGAATAAAATAATGGTACTGCTTGTGTTGGGATTCCCATTTCCATGACATATGTCCGCCCCAATGCGAGCTCAGGTAGACATGCTACTGCAATAAGACCAAAATGGCCAAACTTTTTCCGTAGGTTTCGGAAAACTCGTAAGAAGTTTGGTTCTTTAAAGCGATTGCCCATGGTGATATAAACTTCAAAGTTATGTTGACTTCCAAGTTTGGTAAGTTCCCATCCAAGGCAACTAGAACTGTTATTACACCCTGTAATGCGATGCCAACCAATTTTGGTTCGTTTCACCTCGAGAAGATCGAATTTAGGGCCAGTCAAACATCTTGGTAGAACTACCACTTTCGTAGGAGCTGCCTCAAACGCTGATCTCATTATCTGGTTAGAATATTCAATGAGAAGCATGTAAAGCGCGTACTCGCTTTTTTGAGTATGAATCATTGGATTGTGATAATTGATATCCAATTCCCGATTTGAAACAGCCTTCATATATGATTCGTAACCTTGTAAAATCCCATCAAATAACGGAACAATTGTCTTATCAAAAGCTCCTTGAGCCTGATGGACTACCGTTAAATATTTGGTTAGGTCATTTGTTCCACTTTTTTCAATTATTTTGTATGGTAAAGGCATTAACTTCCAACACATCTCCTAGAAAGACCTGTGTAACCATTCTATCCTCCGCGTTTTAAACCTTTTAATACAGGGGGAAAGAATATAACCCCATATACAGACTATTAAAAATCACATTGATTGTCAGAAGAAATTAGGAGAATAAGACATATGTATTGTGATAATTGTGGTAATCAAGTAGAAGATAATGCAGCGTTCTGTCCTAAATGTGGACAACAATTATTGCCTCAAAAAGTACCTGTTGATGTTCCTCCCCCATCTAGAACCCCCCAATACGCTCGTAAAAGAGAGGAAGATTTCCTGTGTTTTGGAGAACAACGTGAAGAAAACCCCTGGATTGGTGGTATCATCTTTATTTGCATAGGACTCTTTTTAGCGGTACTATTCTTCGATCTTGATAAGTTGATCCCTTTTTTCCAAATAGAATACTTACTAGTTTTTGGCTTCTTCATCATTGGATTGATCATGATAATTCAAGCCATCAGAAAAGGAAATCAAGGAGGTTAATGAAGTGGAATGCATGAAATGTGGACATGAAAATGAACCAGATGCAAAATTCTGTCGTCAATGTGGTTCTCAAATTACCATTCCTGCTACAAAAGACCAGGTGGAGTTTGTTCCTACTAAACGACGTGCAGCTGATCAAGATCTATTATGTTTTGGTGAAGAACATGAAACCGCACCTGGGATTGCAGTGGGTGCTGTATTCATATTCATTAGTCTAATAATCGCTATTGCGATATTTTGGCCTGTGCTTTTTAGTGACTTCGGTACAACGATTGGTAACCTTGCTGGTGGTTTTGGCGAAACTATGGGAAATTTAGGTTCTGATATAGGTGAATTTTTTGGTAATTGGGGTGATACCTTTGGTAATGCTATTGGGAATTTTTTTGAAAGTATTTTCACTGATGTTGTTTGGTGGGACATACTCAAAGTCCTCATTGTTGGTATGTTCTTTGTTATTGGAGTAGTTTTAATTATCGTGAATCTACGTAAAAGATGACCTAGTGAAATGGGATTTGGTAAGAAACACAAATTAGAGGTATTTTCTCGAAATCTGTGGGAAAGCTATCTTGCAAACCCATTTATGGAGCCTAATTCTTGGTTCCGTTTTTTTTCTCTTTTTTTTAACACCCCAACATTAAAACAATATACAGAATACTCAAACAAGGCAACAAATGATCTTATTCTATTAAGTAAGTTGGATAACGTTGTCATTTTTCTTAATACAAGCAAACTAAATTTTAAATCTATTTTGAGGGATACTATTTGCAGTCTGAATCGATTAGAATTATCTACATATCAAAATTCTCACATATTGGTCATTAATACTTCTAATATAGGTCATAGCCTTTTTTTCTTTTCTCCTAGAAGTAATGAATCAATTGAAGAAGTAAAAATTATACGCTTCCCTCAAGGAAAGATACCTACTTATTTTCAAGAATTACTTGATTCAGATCATCAAATAACGCCTTTAGAATTGATACACAGCTTAACAGATATTTCTGCACTAGAAACTGACTTCCTAAGCCAAGGATTGAAAAGTATACAAGTATCTAAAACTGAGCAATATAAATTCTTCATTGTGTATCTTATTCTCCTTTTCCTCTTATCTGGATTAACAGATGGGGATGATTTTTTTGATTGGTTAATAAAAAAATCAACCAATTCCACGGTTTCCACTTTTAATGACTATATTATCAAGCTTCAGGAGTTTCTGACATATCAAACCTTGGAAAATGACTATTTATCGAAAATAAGTTTAATCTTTCGTGAGACAGGTTTAGATATTCTGCCTATAGACCGAATTTTATTGATAGATCTTATACAAAAATACCCTTTTTCCTTTAATGAACCTTCGAGTTTCGTTCAAGAAGTTTCTATTACACCATTAGTTCTATCGATTATTGCAGAGAATTTATTAGGATCTTTATCCACGAAAAAGAAAAAAGGAAAATATTATACTTCATTATTTAATTCCGAATTCATTGTTTATCTAGCAATATTTCGTTTATTATCAAACAAATTAACCGAAATCAGCTCTGATGATCTTTTTAATTGGGTATACAAGGATTGGGGGTTTGAAATGGAACCAATAACAGCATCTTTTGGTTCATTGTTGTCAAATTCCTTCTCAATAAAGATTTTAGATCCTGCCTGTGGTTCAGGTACATTTCTTATTAGTGTGGTTCGGTTACTCCATAATCTGACAGCCATAGAACTATCTTTTGAAAATAGCTTTTTCCCCATAGTAGAGATATTCGGTATCGATCCTGATAAAATAGCTGTTCTTGTAACTCAGCTCAGACTGCTTTTATTCAAAATAAATGTACAATCAAATAATTCATCGTTAAAATTTCCAGAAAGAAGAATACATCCAATTCAACTAGATATTGAAAATATTATTCAAGGAGACTTTTTTTTTCACAAAAAAATGTATAAAGAGAAGTTTGATCTGATTATAGGGAATCCTCCGTGGGTAAGGCATGAAGATATTGGTTCTGATTATCTATTCGACTATAAAAAAACGTTACAAGCCCGAATAGAGGATTTATCTTCTAGTAACATGTTTTTTGATCGAAAAAGTGATCTTTACATCTACTTTTCGTTAATGAGCTTGTCTCTTCTTGAAAATGGAGGGATATTAGCTTTTTTAACCAGTAATGCTTGGCTTGAAGTGAAATATGGTCAAACCCTGCAGAAATTTCTGTTAGATCCTGATAACAAGATTGATAACTTCGAGATCATTCATAGAAGCGGGAAACGATTGTGGAATCAGCTTGGGATTAATTCTATTGTCCTTCTTGCTGAGAAATCCTTAACTGGAAAGTCCAGATCCTCAAATGGCATTTTCACAGAAGTTAGGGTCAATTTATCCAAAATTCCTCTCTCCTCGTTAGCTAATGGAATTATCAGACGGATAGAACATGAGGATCAATATTATCGAACAGAAGTAATACCACAAAACCTGTTAAAACAAACACATAAATGGGCTGGGACGTTTCTTCGGACTTCTAGTTCTGAAAGAAAATTAATAAAAAAAATTAGGAATAAAGGCATTCATCTTTCTTCCTTAGCTGATGTTCGGTTTGGAATTAAGACTGGTGCTAATGATTTCTTCCATCTAAAACTAGCTGATGAGAAACAAAGACCTGATGGAAAAGTTCTCGTTGAAAATCGAGTTGGTTATAAAGGACAAATCGAACTGAAATACTTAGTTCCTTTGATAAAAAGTCCTACTCATATCAAAGGTTTTGTAATTCCTTCGCCTAATATTTCAAGTTTATGGCTCTTTTACTGTTCTGACTCACCTGCTCAATTACAAGGATCAGAGGCTTGGGAATATATTAAATGGGCTGAAACTACTCCTGTTATGATAAAACAAGGAAAAAGAAGTGGTATAAATATTCAGGGTTATTCTTCAGTTCGGAGTGTCGAACAGAGGGAATATTGGTATTCAATTGGTGAATATCCGAGACCTTCTCTATTGTGGACTAAAAGTTATCATAATAAACCAGGATGTTTCTACAATCAGGCTCGAGTAATGCCAGATCAACGTTTTTATGCTATAAATATTGAACAAAATCAGTATATACCTTTAATCTTTACCTATCTTAATAGTAGTTTCGTCTGGGCTCAGATGGAAGCTCAAGGAAATACTAATATGGGTTATGGGGTACTTGATACAAATGTATACTGGTTAAAATCTTTGAGGGTTCCTACTAAGGCGTTAACAGAAAGTGATAGGATCATGAACTTAATGGAGCGATTGATGCAAGAAACAAATCGATTTTCAATGCTAGAAGATTCACAGATTCGATCGGACATCGATCGTTTTTATGCACAGTTTTTCGACTTATCAGACAATTCAATTAGACGGTTATATGATTTTATTTTTCGATCAATCAATAATCGCTTACAGAAAACATGAATCAATAAATTTCATTGTTTGAAAGAATTTACAAGATGGAAAAAACAAAGCGGATAATTTTTCTAGTTATATTTTCAATATTACAATCAAAAAAATACATGATAACATAATATTCCTAGAAGGTTGATCATGAGACCAGATCCAATTCTTAAGGATGAAGTAATAAAACAATTGGTCAGCCAACAGTTTTTCATACCGCCTAATCTCATAACAGATCGAACTTACCGCCTGAAAATTGAAATAAGGGGATCAGAACGAGTTTTCTTAGAATTTTCTAACTTCTTAGATAAAATTAGTCATGAATTACAAGGAATAGATCCTACACCTTATAATCTGGTTTTGGAGAAAGCTGCAAAAGCTTTAGAACTCAAGTCAGAAGCAGTTCAACAACGATTCTATGATAAAACACATGCCTTTCTTAGAGAAGGTCTTGCAACAGAAGATATCTTATTCATTACTGCAATTTCTTCCCTTCTTGAGGTTCTTGATGTTCTTCATTTCAACGAGTTAGTTGAACAGCTACATGATTCTTATGTACAATTATGTATTAATAAGACTCCAAACGGACACGATAATAATCTTTCAAATCATTTCAACGCTGGCATCAAACGTCTGGGTGAGATCGCTGATTCATACTTTTCACTTTTACATAACATTGTGAAGTGTGTGAACTTAGCTCAGCTTTTCCATATAGAACTCAATTATGATCAGGCGTTGGTTCATGAATATCATGAAAGAGTAGTTCATAAAATCGTTTCTGGGGGAATATAGGATAAAATAGCTGTAGGAACATTGAATTTTCTTGTCTTAGCGGATATTGAAACTAATATGGAAACTTCTATCGAATATGATTTTTGGATAATTCAATACAAATCTTAATTATAAGCAATGAAAAATCAAGCTCTATATTATCAATATTCTAGAGAAGTGATTAAAATGTTTGAAAGTATCTTAGACATGCTATTACCTTTTATCGTAATTATTGCAGGCATTATTGGCCTTGCTTATGGTATAAACAAGCTCCTAAAATCAAAGGACGATGAATCCAATATCCTCAAGAACTTGGCTTTGGTTACGAGCATAGTAATAGGATTAGTGAACCTTTGGGCGATTTATGAATGGGTTTTAGACGATATATTTCTGCCAGATTCTCCTGAAGTGGAGATGGTTCATTGGTTAACAATATTGTTGATCTTTTTAGCTGGCTCCTCCATGCTTGCAGAGCCGCTTAAAGATACACCAATAGCAGCAATTATTGCCTTACTCGCCTTCGGAGCGCTAGCTGGATTATTCTTATTATTTGCTGATTTTAGTGGGGGATTTTCTGATCCAGAGGTTCTTGGTGTTGTCAATATCCCCCTTTGGCTTGTGATTCTACTAATTGTGATTATTGTTGGAATTCTATTCATAATTACTCGGTTTACAGAGTTTACTGTAGATCGAATATTACAATTGATCAGTTGGGCTCCCGTTGTTATTATTTTTTGTGGACTTCTCACTATTCAAGGGCTGCTAATACTACTCCTTAACGATGCCGCTGGTATATGGGCACTCACTAACTTGTAGTTCAACAAACCCTCTAGATTTGAATAGAAATATTTCAATCCCTCCCTCCTCTTTTTTTATAAAACATATGATTAGAACGCGAATTATTTATTTATTCGCCTTCTAGACTCGTTTTTGAGATGATCTGGTGCGCTAGCCTAGTAAAAGCGTCAGGGATGTTCTCACCTGTTTTTGCTGAAGTTTCAATGAACTCTGCATTCAATGATTTTGCTTTGACAAATCCATTTAATGTTTTTACACAATTAGGAATTTCTTCTCTTAAATCAATTTTGTTTCCTACCAAGACAACGGGGAGTTCTGGGAATGTTCCTGCATGGAATTGAGCTTCTTGAACCCATGAATCAATGCCTTCTAATGTTTTAGGTTGGGAAACATCGTAAACAGCTAATGCTCCCATACTTCCCTTAAAATAAGCTTTCATGACGCTTCGAAATGCTGGTTGTCCCGCCAGATCCCAAATTTGCCACTTAATCTCATGTTCATCTATTTGATTCTCAAGATATGTAAAATCTGCTCCCATCGTTGCGAGAAAATCCGTTTGAAAGCCCTCTCCCATATATCGTCGACGAATTGACGTTTTCCCAACAGCACCATCTCCAATAAGTACAATTTTAAAGATGAACTTGGTCATAAAACACACTATCGTTTAGATTCAGCTTTCTTTCTGTAAATATGTAAAAACCATCTGGATCTGAAAGAACTTAGTTGACTTTTAAGAGATACTAAATTTGATATGAGAAAACTAGATTGTGTGTTAATTGCCTTTAATCGTGTTTTGTGGTTTATTAAAGTGGATTCAAAGACTTTAAAATCTCGAATAGCTAGTGATTTGCTGATTTTTGTTGTGGGCATATCGGGCAGTGGAAAAGATACTATAATGCGCAAAACTTCGCATAATCTCTTTATTGAACAGATTCCTGTTAATATACTCCAAAGAGAGATAACAAGATCCCCTGATAAAACAGAAGAATCCCTTTATATATCTGAGGAGGAATTTCTGATGAAAAAATCAAGAGGAGAATATGCATTGTACTGGTATGCTTATAATAATTGGTATGGATGCCCGCGAACACTTCTTGAAGCTCCACTTCAACGAGGGGAAGTGGTTCTTGTTAATGTATCACGTAATATTCTCTATGAAGCTCGTGATAAGTACCCAGAATCAAAAATAGTGTTAATTGATGTCCCAATCAACATCGCAAAAATACGTATTAAAACTCGAGGAAGAGAAACTGACTACCTTCTCAATGAAAGACAAACCCGAATGCATGATAAAATAAACATACTTCCTCCAGATAAAGTAGTTCAGAATGATAGTGATCTTGAAAAGGCTGTTAACGAATTAACAGATTATCTAAAAACACTTTACCTTGATTTCAAACAGAAAAAGGTTCCGAAGCATAAAATAAGCTATTGATCAAAGAGTTGAAAGATATGGAGCATTCATGCATACAAAACTTGAAAGAGACTCCCTCCCACTATGTCATCATTGTTTTGACTATATTATCTGCAATCGCTTCAATTATTATCTGGATGCTAATGCGCCCAACAGAAGCAGCACTGAAGGCTGCAAGTCCATATGGAGTAATGGAATTAGAATTTGCTTGGACAGTTGAAAAAATCAATCAAATCTTCAGTGCCTGGTCGGACGAATTAATAATTCAGGAGTTGAATGTAACCCTCATGGATTATGGATTCCTAATGGCTTATTCAATATTTCTAGCATGTGTGACTCTATTAATATCCCGTAAACTCCTATCTGGGCAAATACAACTCGTTGGACTCTATATGACTTTGATTCCCTTTGTAGCAGCTGTCTTTGATAGTATAGAGAATTTAAACCTCATTTTAATGCTTTCATCACCCTTAAATTTTCCTTTGTTTTCTCCCCTTCTGGCATCAATTTTTGCTTCTCTAAAATTTGGACTAATTATAATTGTTATCGTTTTTTGGATAGTAAGTACTGTTTGGTTTTTATATCAAAAATTTTTACGTTAATCTGGTTATTTAAAAGGAACTACCAAGGTAAACTCATAATGCAGCTCCCTACACACTTAATTGCAGGCATTTTAATTCAGGGGATCATTATTACTATGATTACAGAGCCAACTTGGTTGGTTGTTATACTAGTTATTATAAGCGCTTTTTGCTCCCACTTTATCTTGGATGCCCTGGCGAGAAGTACATATCATCCTCCAGAAAGAATTTACGATAATTTTTGGCTTATATGGCATATCTTTGTATATTTAACTGGATTTCTTATCATTATACTTTTCTTTCAGGATTATTGGTTAGGGATGTTGTTTGCAATTCTTCCAGATTTATGGGATTGGCATACATTACGTAATATTGCTTCACGTATAGACAATCCCGATTGGGGAAGGAGATATTATTTACATCCCATTGTAAATAGGATAAGACGGAGTTTCCTTTTGTGGATGCCAAATTTAAGTCATAAAAGAGTTGGAATTCTTCCAGAATTGAGCTTAATTGTCATTTGGATTGGATTAACATTATTTTCAATGGTTAATTATTAGGTTTAGGCTCTTCTATTTCATAATATTGATCTTCTATTAATGATGTTTTAGATATAACCTTTCCTTTTCTAATGGTTGTACGTGCTGGAGGTGCTTTTCGTATTGCTTCATTTACAGCCTTTATACCATGGAGAATAACAAGATTAGCTGGTGCATCAACAGTTAGCTTATGATCAGGAATTCCCATCGTTTTTGCAGCATTATAGGTGATCATATCATAAAGGGTTTCTATCTCGGATTGAGTTGTCATTTTTGCTGCATGTCCAAGTAATAACGCTACTTCAAGCATATCCCCTTTTCCAAATGGATAATAGGGATCATTAATACAATCTTGACCACAGGTAACATTTACGCCAGCAGTTAGTAGTTCTTTAACACGAGTAATCCCAACTCGTTTAGGATACCTGTCTAATCTTCCCTGCAAAACCATGTTTGTACCAGGATTAGTTACAACATTAATTCTAGCAGTCTTAACTAAGTCGATGATTCTAGCTGCATAATAATCATTCTGAGCAGCAAGCGAACAAATGTGATCCACAGTTACTCGATCACAGTAATCACGCTTAATAACACTAGACGCGAGATACTGTAGTGTTCGAGAGTTCGGATCATCAGTCTCATCTGTATGAGAATCAATATCTACATTGAATTGTTTAGCAATATCAAACAGAATATCAATGTGATGTTGGGAATCTTGAGGAGTATACTCATTATGAGGCATACCTCCTATTAAATCCGCGCCATTCTCCATCGCGGTATACAATAAGTCTTCAGTCCCTTCATCTTTTAAAATTCCCTCTTGGGGAAAAGCCACTATTTGAAGATCAATTATATCTTTATAAGAATCTTTAACAGCAAGAAGAGCTTTCAAAGGGATTAATTTCCCCATGGAATCTATATCAACATGAGTTCGAATGTGGGTCGTGCCATATTTAATCTGTTCATCGATAACCTGACTAGCCCGTTTTTGAATATCCGCGATTGAATAATTCTTTTTCACCTCCCACGTTTTCTGAATAGCTTCCCAGAGAGTTCCTGAAACATTTGGTTCAATGATATCACCAATTAGAGCTTTATCCCAGTGATTATGAGGACTGATAAAACTTTCAGTTACCAATGAACCTTTAGCATCAATAGTGTGTTCCTGTTCTTTCAATTGTTTATCTGTAATCTCTCTAATCATTCCATATTCGATTAAGATATTAACTAATTTTCCTTCTCTGGTAAGTGCATTTTTAATTAGTAAATTCATTCTTTCTTACATCCAGGAGTTTAAAGGAGTAATTTTCTCTTCTAAGAAGAAAAATATAAGATATCTTCAAATCCTTGAAGATTATATCTATCTTTGTAAAAATATTTAATAAAAACAACTCCAAGACAATTGCTAGAAAAAGATAATTGCTAGATAAAGTTTTCTCTTGAAATACGGTTAAAAATTCCAAAAGAGATGAGAACGATGTCAATAGATGAAGAAATGCTACGACCTCCACAAAATGAAATTAATCCCGAGAACACACCTTATCCTCCCAAGTACATAAATCTGGTTGATGGCACTAAGATGGTTGTGCGTCAGATCACCCGAGATGAAGTTAAACAAGTCATTCCGTTATTTTACGATATTGTGAAACTATCAGATTTCCAATATTATGATCTTGTCGGAGCACGAATCTTATCAGAATTATTAGCGTACATTAATTACAGAGTTCACGATGAATATGTATTTCTCGGTCAAAACGGAAAAACAGGCGAAGTATTGGGTCTTGTCAATAGTCGTCTGACAGTCAATCCAAAAATAGGGATGAGTCTTCATACTATGACCTTTAAGAGGGGTCTCCGGGTTGGAGCTCATTTATTTGTGGCTAAGATGGAGAACCATTTCTTTTTGGGGAATGAAGAAGTTTACATTGTTGCGGAATCCCCCATTGGTTTTCGTCGTTGGATGGAGGAATTACGGCTTGAACCACGTCCAGAAGTTGAACATGAATTGGGTGGAGTGCCTTCCTATTGCCTTACAAAAGAGAATTGGGAAGGTTATGTAGTTCCTGAACGACTTTTTGGAGAGCGTCCTGTCCCTGAAGAATACTTGTCTACAGTAACTACAAATATTATATTGCCAGAAGATGTTATTTGGCAAATAACTGGTATAAAAAAAGAAGAATTTTTGAAAAGAGATTGATGGTGCTATTACTATTTACTGATGGTGTGATGTTCTTTCTGTACAATTGAACCTAAAGATTATTTGTTAGTGATCTTCTTTAGGTGGACGAAATTTGTCAGCTATAACTGATAATCCTTTTTTCAATGCTTCCCGCTGTATATAGCCAACCACAACTAATCCTGATCCAATTATGGCAAAGGACAGAAGGATTAGTGGCCAAGGAAACTCGGCAGCTGGTTTCCTGGGAACGCTCACCACCACTGTATCACTGATACTGTTCCCCGCTTGATCATAGACAGTGCAGACAAAGGTATAATTGCCAGCTGTTAACCCCTCAATACTGATAGTAATGTTACCACCATCCCATGAACCACTATCGATTTCGGTGCCATTCCTCGTCACAGTGTAGCTGGTAGGATTGATATCAGCAGGATTCCATGTAATATTGTTTGGTGAAACCCCTTCATTATAAATTATGTCATCAGGGTGATCGATAGTTGGAGGGGTGGTGTCAATAGTAAAGGTCACGCTAGTATGAGCTTCGTTGCCAACGGAATCGTTACCATAGGCATGTAAGGTATAAGACCTATCGTCTAAGCTTCGTTGGAAAGCAGTTGTCCAAGTCTGATTAACTATATCAACCCCTGCAATATAGTACCAATAGTGTGTTGCATCCCCAGAGAGAGTTACAGTGATAGTATCTGTTGCATAGGTTGTCTTTGTGGGCGAATCAATGGTAACGGTAGGCGGGGTGGTGTCTATCGTAAAGGTCACGCTTGTATGACCTTCGTTGCCAGCGGAATCTTTACCATAAGCGTGCAAGATATAAGACCCATCGTCTAAGCTTCGTTGGGCAGCGGGTGTCCAAGTCTGATTATCCACGTCGACCCCTGCAATATAGTACCAATAGTATGTCGCATCCCCAGAGAGATCTA